>NZ_JACHJB010000002.1:0-1200000 GCF_014207745.1 Nonomuraea muscovyensis | reverse complement strand
CTGATCTCGCACCACAGGATCCGGATATCGCGCTCGTCGACCCCGCCGGCCTGCAGCCCTTCGACGAAACCGGCGACGCGGGCCGACATGTTGCCGAATTCCCGCCGGCCGCCGAATATCGCCACCCGCCGGTGCCCGGTTGCGGCGATGTGGGCCCCCGCGAGCCGCCCCGCGCCGTGGTTGTCGAACCCGATGGAGTCGAATGCCCCGTCCGTTTCGCCGACGATGACCACTCGCCCGCCCTCGCGTTCGTAGGCGCGGAGTTCTTTGGACAGGCGCTCCTCCAGGGGGTCGGCGCGAAACCGGTTGGAGGTGAGGACGAGCGCGCGCGGACGCAGCGCGCGGAGCAGGCGGACGGTCTCGATCTGCCGCTCGGGTGCGCCCATGGTGGACGAGACGGTGACGAACGCGCCGACGGTGCGCGCCTCACGCTCCATGGCCGCGACGATCATGCCCATCGACGGCGTGGTGAGGTCGTCGGCCACGAGGGTGATCGCGTCGCCCGCCCGCTTCATCGCCCTGGCCGAGGCGTCGGCCGTGTAGCGCAGCGCGGCGGCGGCCGCCAGGACGCGCGCCTCGTACTCGGGCGCCACCTTGCGCGCGCTGCCGCCCAGCACCCGGGACGCGGTGGAGATCGAGACTCCGGCCGCCGCGGCTACGTTGTGCAGCGTGACCGTGGGCCTGGCCGCATGGGGCATCCGCGTCCGTCCTTTCCCCGGAGACCGGCCGGTGACGAGCGTAGTGGAAGCCGTCCCGCCGGGGGCGGCGCGGGCTGGGGCGTGGAAACCCGTGCGAGCGGGGCCGGAAGGTGAATCGCCAAGCGACAGCGTCGCGACCATGCGCGTGGCCGCACGGTTGGGGCGGCTGGAATCCCCCGGATTCATCCGTGGGGAGCGCTTCAAATCTCAGCGGGTGACCGCTGTCAGGGACTCCACGAACCGGGCGAGCAGGCGCGAGAACGCGGCACGGTCGGCGGCCGGCCAGTCGCTCATGGCCTCGGCGTAGATCTGCTGCCGGAAGGCGTGCATCTCGGCCGACAGGCGCCGCCCGGCCGGCGTGCGCACCAGCAGGGCCCTGCGGCCGTCCGCCTGGTCGGCCTCACGCCGCACCAGGCCTGCCGCCACGGCCGCGGCGACCAGTTTGCTGGCGCGCGGCTGGTCGATGTTCAGCGCCGCGGCCACGCTGGTGACGGTCGCGGCGTCGCCTGCTTCCTCGGCCTCCTCGATGACGTCCAGCACCTCGGCGCCGGCCCCCGGCGCGGCGGTCGCCGCCTCCCGGCCGTCGCCCTTGCCGGTCGGCCGGCGGACCGCGGCAAGCCGGGCCAGGGTCCGCCGGCTCTGACTGCGGCGGATGGTCACCATGGCGCGTTCGACCGTCTCGACGTGCTCGTCACCGTTGTGCTCCACGATCCAGAAGTATATGCTCCCGGACACTACTTGCTAAAAGACATCTAGATGCGAGAGGTTATGCGAATGGAGCGACCCATCGGCTACTGGCTGAAGCACCTCGACCGGCTCATCGAGGCCGCGGCCGAACGCGTCTTCGCCGAGGAGCGGCTCAGCCGCAGGCACTGGCAGGTCATGAACGTGCTGCACCGGTCCCCGAAGACCGCGGCGAACCTCGCCGAGGAGTTGCGCCCCTTCTGGGGTCCCGGTGCGATCACCCAGGAGGACGTCACCGGCGAACTGGTCCGGCGCGGTCAGCTCAGCCAGGACGGCGCGGGCCGCTACACGCTCACGCCGGACGGCCGGGCAGGACACGCCGCGGTTCGGGAGAAGGTGAACGGCGTCCGGTCCGCACTCCTCGCCGGCCTCACCGAAGAGGACTACGACCGGACCGTTCACGTCCTGCGGCACATGGCCGACAACCTGGAACGCGCCGCGGAGGGCAGGTGATGAGCGGCTGACAAGCACATGCGGGAACGCATGTCATGACGCCGCGGCACGACGACCATCCGTTCCGCGGCGCACCACTCCTCGCGCATGCTGGCCGGGCTGCCGGGAGTCGCCCCGTTTGAGCTAACGCTGTGCGCACCTGTACAGACAAATCCGCTCCACAAAAGCGTCTCAACAGGAATATCAATAGTCGATCTGTGTACACGCGTCCTTTACCCGCACACACGATGCTGCTCCTGACTCTTACGATCAGGAGCACACATGCGACTCATCCTCCCGGCCGCGACCGTGGCCCTTACCGCGCTCGCGCTCGCGGCGGCGCCCGCCGGGGCCGTCTCCCTCTCGGCCACGCCCATCCCCGCCACCGCCACCGCCCCGGACGGTACGCTGAGCCTGACCTCCGCCACCGTCGGAGCCGGTGAGCCGATCAAGGTCTCGTACTCCACGCCCAGGCCGCACCCGAAGAACTGGATCGGCCTCTACACCGACCCCGGCAACGGGCCGGTCGAGGAGAAGTACGTCGGCCCCTCGTTGAAGTGGGTCTACATCCCCGACGCCACCGGTACCGCGACGCTGCCGACGGATGGCCTGGAGCCCGGCGACTACGTCGTCTACGCACTTGCCGCCGACGGCTATGCCTGGCTGGCCGCACCCGCGAAACTGAGGATCGTGAGCAACGAACCGCCGCGCTTCGTCACCGGCGCCTTCACGCTGCGCAACGCCCGCGCCGGCAGCCCCTACACCGCCACTGTCAAGGGGCTGGTCCGGGGGAGCGTGGACCGCTTCGCCAAGGTCTCCGGCCCCGCCTGGGTCGAGGTGGCCGCCGACGGTTCGATCACCGGTACCCCTCCGGCCTCCGCCTCGGCGAAGACAGCCACGTTCGAGGTGGAGGCCCGCGCCGCGAACGGCGAGCCGGCCACCGCCACCGTGCGCGTCCGGATCCGGCCAGCTGGCGCCCCGCTGGTGCCAGAGCTCAAGGCGCTGAGCTGGAACCTGTGGCACGGCGGCAGCCAGGTCCGGGACAGCCGTGAGAAGCAGCTCAAGTTCCTGCTGGACCGCGACATCGACGTGGTCGGCGTGCAGGAGAGCAGCGGCACCGGCACCAAGGCGCTCGGTGAGGCGCTCGGCTGGGACTATTTCCAGGCCGGCCCTGACCTCGGCGTGCTGAGCAGGTACCCGATCACCGCGCGCGGGCCGCTGCCGTCGGAGTCCGGGCTGCCCATGTCGAACGTCCGCATCCGCATCGACGAGCGCCGTGGCTCCGAGGTCGCGCTGTGGAACGTCCACCTCGGCTACACGCCCTACGGCCCGTACGACGCCTGCTTCGGCAAGATGCCGGTGGATCGGCTGCTCGCCCGCGAGGCCGAATCGGGGCGTGCCCGCCAGATCGAGAGCATCATGACGGCCATGTCCGCCGACCTGAAGGCCGCCAGCCGGACCCCCGTTCTGCTCATGGGCGACTTCAACGCGCCGTCGCACCTCGACTGGACCGACGCCAACCCCCACTGCGGCTACGGCTACGTCCCCTGGCCCACGTCTCGTATGCCCGCCAAGGCCGGCATGCGCGATACCTTCCGCGTGGCCAACCCCAACCCCGCCGCCGAGCCGGGCATCACCTGGTCACCCATCTACAAGACGTTCACCGGCGGCTACGGCCACGACTCCCACGCCGGCAAGCCCGAGCCGCAGGACCGCATCGACTTCATCCACGTCAAGGGCCGGCTGAGCGTACTGGCGTCGGACGCGGTCGTCGAGGGCACGCCCCAGCCGATCCCCGGCCACCAGGACAACGCCTGGACCTCCGATCACGCGGCCGTCCTGACCGTCTTCCGCGTCCGCTGACCAGAACTCCGCAACGGCCGGTGAGGAGGCGTGCCGCCTCCTCACCCTCGTCCGAGCCCATGCCGTTCGTTGAGCACCTTTGGCGGTCAACCATGCCGGCCCCGCTCCGGGAGCCGCGCCTGCGGCCGGCAGGCAGGCGCCGCTGGGTCCCGGGGGCTGTGTGGTGATCACGCCTGTCATTCGGCGTCGTACGAGCGCTGCGCATCGGTCCGTGCACCCGTGCGCGCCAAGCGCACCGGCCGGCAACCGTGCTGGCTGGGCGGCCTCCACGCGTTGCCGCGAGGCGGTGCTACCGGCACCGCTGAGCCAGTCGGCCGGCTGGCTGGATTGTCCGCCCCTCAGCGGTGGGGCAACTGCGGGTACACCACGAGGAAGAAGACGACGAGAGCCACGACGGCGAGGATGACCTGCGTCCCGAGGCTCAGGTCGTCCTCGTCGCCGTTGCGGCGGGCACGCCATTCGTCGCGATCGCGTCTGCGCGACGACTCGTCGGTGGAGCGCCGGACCATCTCACGCTGGTGGTCTATCCGCCGCGAGCTTTCCCGCTGGTAGTCATCGAAAGGCATCTGCTCACTCCTTCTGAGTCGCACCGCCTGGAGCCGGACTGACACGGAACGTCATCACGCGGTAACGTTAGGGCTGAAAGTCGCCGAGGTGCAGCCCCGATTCGACGGACTCGCCCTTCGACGCGAAGCGACCGTCCACAAACGACCGGCTGCCCCGGCCTCAGAGACGCACCTAATCGCGGCCGTAAATCCGGAGACGGAAGTTCCACTGTCCGGAGTTGTCGGACAGATCGGGGTCGTTGACACCGAACAGCAGCCGGACGGGCAGGGCGTCGGTCCAGAGCACGCATCCTCCGAGAGCCGTCGCCTGCACGGGATCGCCCACCCAGCCGGCCGGGTTGTTGTTGAAGCGCAGGACGGGCGACAACTCGAACAGGTCGGGGTACGGCCAGCCGGAGGCGGCCGCCGGTCTGTTGGTGCCGTTGGGACCGTGGTCGGCGAAGAAGTAGTCCATGCGGGCCCTGCTCGCGTAGTCGGGTTCGAGGCGCAGGACGTCCCCTTGCCGCAGGAAGTTGCCCGGCGTGGCCCCCAGGGGGAAGCTGCCGAAACTGCCGTTGCCGGCGACTCCCAAGGAGGTGTCGGCCCGGTCCTGCGGCCCGGTCGCCGGCAGGTTGCGGCTGCACCGGTCCATGGGACCGGTGGTCGGGGCGGACGCCTTCCAGATCAGCACACGGAAGGTCCAGGCGCCGTGGTTGTCGCCCGGCCCGGGGTCGTTCACGCCGAAGGAGAACCTGGCCGGGGCGTTGTCCCGGAAGACCGTGCACCGGTTGAACGCAGTCGCCTGCTGCGCGTCGCTCGTCCAGCCTCCGGGGTTGTTGTTGAAGCGCAGCACAGCCGAGTACTGGGCCAGACCAGGGAAGGGCCATCCCTGCGGCGCGGCCTGCCCGTTGCCGTCGGGGCCGAGGCTGCCGCCCTCCCAGTCATCGGGATCCACTCGCGAACTCATGTCCGGGATGATCTGGAACACGTCACCCGGCTCGATGATGTTGCCCGGGTTGCGGCCCACGGGAACCCCGCCGCCGCCGTTGCCCCAGACGAGCAGGTGCGGGATGTCGTGGTTCGCGACCTGGCCCTCGGCACACCGGCGCATCGCGTCCGGGGTGCCGGCGTGGGCGGGCACCGCCGCCACCGCCGTCAGCGTGGTGGTGACGAGCAGCGCGGCTCCCGCCAGGCGTGATCCGAGACGGACAGCTCCTCGCTTCATGCGGGCTCCTTTCATGGGATGACGCCCCCACTGTCCCGCCGGTCGGCCGTGCCGATGAATACGCAGAAGTGCGTACTTCCGATTCGCCGTGCCAGATGGTAGCCGTTCATGCACAATGCGCTCATGACGTCATTGTTCAGGGAGGATGGCAGACGCATTCACGACCTGGCGATGGACATCCTCACGACGAGGGAGCCCGTACGCGTCTGGCCCCTGCTGATGGAGCGGCTGACGAAGGACCTGCCGGGAGATCTGGCGGTGCTCATCGACCTGGATTGGGCGGCGGGCACCGGGCACGCGCTGACCGGATCGCCCGACTGGCTGCACCAAGCACCGCTGGACGCCCTCATCCACTCCCACATGCGCGCGCACCCGCTGCTCGGCCACTACGCTCGAACCGGAGACCGAACACCTCTGGCCATGGACGACGTCGCCGACGGCGACTGGTGGAGGAGCGAGGCATACCGCGCAGGCAGGGAGGCGATCGGCATCGACCGCCAGCTCGCCCTGCCTCTGAACTCCCTACCCGGTCAGATCCGCGGCGTCATCCTGAGCCGCGATGGCACCGGCTACAGCGGCCGGGATCTCGAATACGCCGCTCTCGCGCGTTCGCTCCTCGACACGGTCGAAGCGCACGAGAAGGTCGTGTTCCGCCTGCCCGCGCTCGCGGACCCGGCCGAGTACAGGATCACCCTGCGCGAGATGGCGGTCCTGATGCTCCTCAGCGAAGGGCTGACCGCATACGCCATCGGCCGCCGGCTCAGCATCAAGGAGGCGACGGTGAACAAGCACAAAGAGAACCTCTACCGCAAGCTCGGCGTGCACGACCGGGTGATGGCGGTGCAGAAGGCCCGCTCGCTCGACCTCCTCCCGTCCGGCCGCGCCGACCCGCCGGGCGCCTGAATCCATCGCCCTGCCACGAAGGCCCGGACGTCGGTCCGCTGGACATACCGGCCCGGAGTGGAGGCGCCGCGGCCGATTGCTTGCGGCCGTTCGCGTGGTCCACTCCGGAGCAGCATCACAGCAGACGGCGACAGGTTCCGCGGCGCTCCCCGCGCCTCGACGCGTGCGAGGCCGCGCTTCGGCAGAGAACCACGCTTCTCCTGCCGCCGTTGCCGCCTATGGGTCGACCTGTCAGGTCAAGGCGTAGACCACCTTCACCAGGCCGTCCGGCAGTTGCCGGACATCGCGCAGTTCGAGCGCGTGACGTCGTTGTGCCGTGCCGAAAAGAGCCTTGGTGTCACCGGCGATCAGCGGGTAGACGATGAGCCGCAACTCGTCCACCAAGCCTGCGTCGATCAGGCTCGCGGTGACACGAGCGCCGCCCATGAGGTAGATGTCCTTGCCGGGCTGCTCCTTCAGTTCGGCGACCTCGTCGGACTTGCGGAGGAAGCGCGTCTGCGGCCACGCGGCCGACCGCAGGCTGGTCGACAGCACGTAGTGCGGGGTCTGAGCGGCGAAGTCGGACCACTCGATCTCGCCCTGTGCCGGGGTCTTGCCGGTGAGCGGGTGAGGCTGGTCCGGCTGGGCCTTGAGCGCGGTCCAGTACTGCTCGTAGCCGGGGTACATGCCTCCTCCGAGCACGACCGCGTCCACCTGCTGGGTCAGGCCGTAGTCCTCCGACCAGGCGGGGACCCAGTCGGCGTAGCCTTCTGGTCCCTCCACCTTCCCGTCGAGGGAGATCTTCAGTCCGGCGATCAGTTTGCGCATGTCCGTCTCCTGAAGGAGTCGTGGGCCGGGGTGGCTTGCCCCGGCTGGTGGTTTTGCCCGACTGACGAACGAGCGCGCGCAAATCGACAGCTCCCGCAAAGAATCTTCCGAGCGTTTTTCGGATCAGCCGCCGAGCGTGAGAGCCGCCAGCCGCCGCAGGAGGAAACGGCGTTCGCTGTCGGTGGTGACGAGTTCCAGCGCCTGGCGGTAGGCGGCCGCGGCCTCATCGCAGCGGTGCAGGCGGCGCAGGAGGTCGGCGCGAGTGGCGGGCAGCAGATGGTAGCCGGGCAGGGCTCCGGACGCCTCGAGTGACTCGACGAGGTCCAGGCCGGCCTGCGGGCCGTGGGCCATCGCGACCGCGACGGCCCGGTTCAGTTCGACCACCGGTGACGGCACCAGGCCGGTCAGCCGCTCGTACAGCAGGGCGATCTGCTCCCAGTCGGTGTCGGCGGCGTCTGCCGCGGTGGCATGGCAGGCCGCGATGGCCGCCTGGACCTGGTACGGGCCCGGTCGCCCGCGGCGAAGGGCAGCCTCCAGCAGGCGGACGCCTTCGGCGATCTGACGGGTGTCCCAGCGGGCGCGGTCCTGCTCTTCCAGGGGCACCAGGTCGCCTGCGTCGTCCAGCCGGGCGGCGCCCCGTGCGTCGTGCAGGAGCATCAGCGCCAGCAGGCCGACGACCTCGCTTTCGCCGGACATGAGGCGGACCAGCAGGCGGGCTAGGCGGATCGCCTCGGCGGTCAGGCTCGCACGGATCAACTCGGCGCCGCCGGTGGCCGCATACCCCTCGTTGAACAGCAAGTAGAGCACGCCCAGGACGGCCTGCGTGCGCTCCGGCAGCAGAGGGGCCGGCGGCACCCGGTACGGGATGCCGGCGTTGCGGATCTTGCGTTTGGCACGCACCAGGCGCTGCGCCATCGTCGGCTCCGGCACCAGGAACGCCCTGGCGATCTCGGGCGTGCCGAGCCCGGCCAGGGTGCGCAGGGTGAGCGCCACCCGCGCATCCAGCGCCAGCGCGGGATGACAGCAGGTGAAGATCAGCCGCAGCCGATCGTCCTGCACCCCGCTGCGAGAGGCGTCATCGCCATCGAACATCTCCTCGGCGAGCTCGGCAGGCCCGGGCTCGCCGCGCGCCATCACCGCCACCTGCCGCAGCTTCGCCGCGGCGACGGACCGGCGGCGCAGCCGGTCGGTGGCGCGATTGCGGGCCGTGGTGGTGAGCCAGGCTCCGGGGCTGTTCGGGACGCCGTCGCGCCGCCAGTTCGCCAGCGCGAGCTCGAAGGCGTCCTGGGCGCACTCCTCGGCGAGATCCCAGTCGCCGGTCGCCCCGATCAGGGTCGCGACGATCTGCCCCCAGTGCCGCCGGAACGCCTCGGCGGCTGCCCGTTCGACCTCCTCGCTCATTCCCGGTCACTTACTCTTGCCACACAGGCCTGATCTCGATCACGCCGTGCGCGGCGAACGGGTGCCGGGACGCGGCCTCGACCGCCGCGTCGAGGTCGGCGCACTCGATCAGGGCGAACCCGCCGATCTGCTCCTTTGTCTCCATGAACGGCCCATCGCTGATCAGCACTTCGCCGTCGCGGGTCCGCACGCTGGTGGCGTCGTCGCTCGATCGCAGCCGCTCGCCGCCCAGGAGGACGACCCCGCTGCGTTCCATGTGCTCGATCCAGTCGATGTGACCGGGGAGGCGGGCGATCTCCGCTGGGCCGAGGGGGGCGGACTCGTCGTCACAGATGATCAACATGTAGCGCACAAGTCCTCCTGAACAGCACGGATGCAAGGCTCCCAACCCTAGATCCGCCTCCGACCCGCGGCAACGGTGCCCCGACATCCGAAGCCCTCGCCGCCGTACGGCCGTCCGTGGCCAGGAGGACCGTGCCCATGCCTCCTCTGCCGAGCATGTTCAACAGCCTGTAGCGTCCGATCTGGTTCACGACGGGTCAGCCAAGCGACATCGAGTGCAGATCGGGCAGTCCCGTGGAGGGGGAGACGACCAGCACCTTGCAGCCCGCGGCGGTGGCGGCGGCGATGCCCGTGGGGCTGTCCTCGACGGCCACGCAGCGGCGCGGGTCGGCCTCCAGCAGCCGGGCCGCCTCCAGGTACGGGTCGGGGTGCGGCTTGCCGCGCGGGGTGTCCTCGGCGGCGAGGACGACCGCGAAGCTGTGGTCGAGCGAGGGCAGCACCAGCTCCACGATCGAGCGGGGGGAGGCGCTGACCAGGGCGGTGGGGATGGCCTCAGTCGTGAGTGCCCGCAGGAGCTCGGCGGCGCCGGGGACGACGCGCACCCCCTGCCTGATGCGGTCGGCGAACGACTCGGTGAGCCGCTCGGCGACCGCCTCGACCGCCTCGACCGCGTCGGGGGCCGGGGGCGTGAGCAGGTGGGCGGCCGTGTCCTCGACCGTGCGGCCGAGGACGTACGGCTCGTCGGCGCGGCCGAGGGTGCGCCCGAGCGAGGCGGCCACATCGGCCGTGGCCTCCCACCACAGGCCCTCGGTGTCCACCAGCGTCCCGTCCATGTCGAACAGGACGGCGTCGGGAACGGCGCCGGGCGGCGTGGAGTCAGGCGGGGGGCCAGGCGGGGCCGAGGGGGGCGAGACGGAGTCAGGCGGCACCCGCGGGGTCCTTCGCCGGGGTGGGCACCGGCGTGGCGGTGCTGCGCGGCGCGACCAGGACGGGCCGTTCGACCAGGCGGACGGACACACGCGTGCCCGGCGCCAGCCGTACCGCCTCGTGCCCGGGGACGTCGGCGAGGACCTCGCCGCCCTCCATGGACAGCCGCAGCCTGACCGAGGCGCCACGGAAGGAGGCGGCGATCACCTCTGCCCGCCCGTCGTCCGAGGGGGTGACGAGCACGGCCTCCGGCCTGATGAGGACGTCGACGTCCAGGCCCTCCGCGGTCCCGTCGATCGGCAGGAGCTGGCCGAACACCGTCACCTGGTCGCCGGAGACGCGTCCCGGCAGGTGGTTCATCGTGCCGACGAACTCGGCCACGAACGGCGTGGCGGGCCGGTCGTAGACCTCGGCGGGCGTGCCGCACTGCTCGAGGCGCCCGCTTCTCAGGACGGCGACGCGGTCCGCGACCGACAGCGCCTCCTCCTGGTCGTGCGTCACGAAGATCGTGGTGATCCCCAGGTCGAGCTGCAGGCGCCGGATCTCCTCCCTGAGGGCGACGCGGACCTTGGCGTCCAGAGCAGAAAGCGGCTCGTCGAGCAGCAGCACCCGCGGCGACAGCGCGAGCGCGCGAGCCAGGGCGACGCGCTGCTGCTGGCCGCCCGACAGCTGATGCGGATAGCGGTCGGCGTGCGAGGGCAGGCCGACCAGCTCCAGCAGTTCCTGCGCCCGCGCCCGGCGAGCGGCCTGCGGGCTCTTGCGGACCCGCAGGCCGAAGGCGACGTTCTCGGCCGCGCTGAGATTGGGGAACAGCGAGTAGGACTGGAACACCATGCCCGCGTCACGCTTGTTGGCGGGCACGCCCGTGATGTCCTTGCCGTCCATCAGCACCGCGCCCTCGTCGGGACGCTCGAACCCCGCCACGCAGCGCAGCGCCGTCGTCTTGCCGCAGCCCGAGGGGCCGAGCAGGGCGACCAGCTCGCCGGGCTCGATCGTGAGGTCGAATCCGTCGAGCGCGACCGTCTTGCTGAACACGCGGCGCAGGCCCTTGAACTCCAACCGGGCGGTCATTGGCCCTTCTTTCGTGAAACACCGGACACGGTGAGCAGCAGCAGCCAGGTCAGCAGGAGGCTGAGCACGGAGACGGCGACCGACAACTGCCCCTTGGATCCTGAGATCGTGACGATCCAGACGGCGAACGGCTGGTAGCCGAGGATGCTGGCCACCGTGTACTCGCCCAGCACCAGGGCCAGGGTCAGGAAGGCGGCGCTGGCCAGCGCGGAACGCAGGTTGGGGACGATCACCCTGAACATCACGTGCGGCCACGACGCGCCCAGGTTGCGGGCCGCCTCGACCAGCGTCCGCACGTCCATCGTGCGCAACCCCGCGTCCAGCGAACGGTAGACGAAGGGCAGCACGAGCATGACGTAGACGAACACGAGCACGAGCGGGAAGTCCTGGTTCTGGACCGCGTTGAGCGTGGCCCAGAACGGCGTCGGCGCGAGCACCTCGCCGCCGACCTGGAGCGACCTGCTCACCCCCGCGACGAACGTGATCGGCGGCACCACCAGCGGCAGCGTGCAGATCACCTCCATGACGGGCCGCAGCCCCGGCACCGCCAGCCGTACCGCGATCATCGCGGGCAGCGTGAGCAGCAGCACCAGCACGATCGTGGCCGCGGCCAGCCCGAGGGAGAGCAGCAGGCTGGGCAGGAAGCCCTCGGCCGTCCACAGCTCCACGTAGGGGGCGAACGACACGCCCGTGGTCTCGTTGTAGATCGTGAACCAGAAGGACGCGGCGAGCGGGACGAGGAAGTACAGGGCCGCCGACGCGAAGACGAACCCGCGCCAGAGGCGGCGCCTGCCCGGACGGGGCGGCGCGGCAGGGGGGGCCTCGGGGACCGGCGCGACGGGCGCGAGCGTGGTCATGCCGTGGACCTCACTGGAGCCATCGGGTGCTCCTCCTCTGCAGTGGCAGGTAGATCGCCATGACCAGCGCGGCGACCAGGACCATGTCCAGGCTGAGCGCGAGGCCGATGTTCTCGAAGCCGGTCTGCACGTCGCCGGAGAGCGCGGCGGCGATCTTCAGGGTGACCAGCGGCAGCACGGTGCCCGCGCCCATCGCCGAGGCGGTGGCGTACGCGGCGAACGCCGAGCCGAACAGCAGCACCACGCCGCCGAGCAGCCCGGGGGTCAGCACCGGCAGGGCCACGTACCGCCAGTACTGCCAGGTCGTGGCGCCGTTGTTGGCGGCGGCCTCGCGCCACTGCGGGCGCAGGCCGTCCAGGGCCGGCGCGATGACCAGCACCATGAGCGGCACGGAGAAGTACAGGTAGACCAGCGCCAGGCCCCAGAAGGTGAACAGCGAGCCCGAGGGCAGGCCCAGCAGCCCGCTGATCACGCCCGAGTTGCCGAGCGTGGCCACCCAGAAGAAGGCCAGCGGAACGCCGCCGAAGTTGGCCAGCACGCCCGAAGCGGTCAGCACGGCCTCCCGCAGCGCCGTGGAGCGCGAGGTGACCACGGCCTGGGCGAGGAACGTGCCCAGCACCGCGCCCAGCACCGCCACCATGGCCGACAGCTTCACACTGTTGCCGAGCGCGAGCAGGTAGCCGCCCTGCAGGGTGAGCGCCAGGTTGCCGAACCCCGGCGAGCCCTCCACGGTGAAGGCCCCCGCCACCATGGCGATGGCGGGGATCCCGAAGGCCAGCGTGACGAAGGCGAGCAGCGGCAGCGCGCCGAGAGTGCGCCTCATCAGCCCGCGACAGCCGCGTCCCAGGTCTTGGCCAGGTCGTCCTTGGCCTTGGTGACCTGGTCCTCGGTCGGGAACTTGGCCTCACCCTCGACCGGCGGCAGCTTGTCGGCCAGCGCCTTGTCGATGGTGCCGTCGGCGGTCATCGAGGGCATCAGCACCGGGCGGGCGCCGCCCTTGAGCCACAGGTTCTGGCCCTCGGCGCTGTAGAGGAACTCCATCCACAGCCGCGCGGCGGCGGGGTGCGGAGCGTCCTTGTTGATCGCCTGCACGTAGTACTGGGCGTAGACGCCGTCGGACGGCACCGCCACCTGGAAGTCGAGGCCCTTGGGCAGGAACTGCTCGCGGTAGCCGGCGTTGAGGTAGTCCCAGTCGATGCTGATGGGCGTCTCGCCCTTCTCGACCGTGGCGGGCGTGGACTCGACCGGGTTGAAGTTGCCGACGTCCTTCAACTTCTTGAAGAACTGCACGCCTGGGGCGATGTCGTCGAGCGAGCCGCCCTGGCCCAGCGAGGCCGCCCACACGCCGGCGAAGGCCGAGCCCGACTTGTTCGGGTTGCCGTTCAGCGCGACCTTGCCCTTGTACTCGGGCTTGAGCAGGTCGGCGAAGGTCTTGGGGCAGGTGCCGATCTTCTTGGCGTCGCAGCCGATGGAGACGTAGCCGCCGTAGTCGTTGACCCACAGGCCGTTCGGGTCTTTCTGGCCGTCGGGGATCTTGTCCCAGCTCTGCACCTTGTAGGCCGCGTACAGGCCCTCCTTGGCGCCGCTGAAGCCGAAGGCCTGGCCGACGTCCAGCACGTCCGGCGCGCGGTCCTGGCCCTTGCGGGTCTTCACCGCGTTGATCTCGTCGGCGCTGGAGGCGTCCGGATTCTCACTCTCGATCTTGATGCCGTACTTCTCTTCGAACTTCTTGATGATCTCGCCGTAATTCGCCCAGTCGGGCGGAAGGGCGATGACGTGCAGGTTGCCCTCCTTCTTGGCCGCCTCGACAAGCTTGTCGAGGCCGCCGAAGTCGGCGGCAGAGGTCGCCGTCGCGGCGTTCACCCCACCCGTCGTCGTCTGCGTCTGGGTGGTCGGGGCGGCGCCGCACGCCGCGGTCACTACCGTTAGAGCTGCGATCAAGCCTGCGATGCGAGGTGCGGACACGTCGCCTCCACTCTCTGGGGTGTGGCTAGAACCTAGGGGAACTTGTACAAACAAGGCCAGACCCAGTTAGTCGCATATACGTTGCTTTTTTATGAACAGGAGGGGTCGTGAATGGCCGCGCGCTATGAACACATCGCCGCTGAGCTGCGTGACGAGATCCTGACAGGTGTTCACCCTGTAGGGTCGCAGTTGCCTTCGGAGGCGGAGCTCGCTGCGCGCTATTCGGCGGCCAGGGGCACCGTGCGGCAGGCCGTGGCCGTACTGGCCGCGGAGGGCCTGGTCGGCTCGCGCCAGGGCGCGCGGCGCATCGTGCTGGGCGGGGAGCGCAGCCAGAGCTTCGCCGAGTTGCACAGTTTCGCCCAGTGGGCCAGGTCCAAGGGGCACGCGGTGGGCGGCGAGGTGCTCGGCCAGCGGCGCCGCAGGGCGGGTCCCGCCGAGTCGGTCAGGCTCGGCACGGCCGAGGTGCTCGAGGTGCTCCGGCTGCGCACGCTGGAGGGCGAGCCGGTGCTGCTGGAGCGGACCGTCTACGCCTCGTGGATCGCCCCCGCCGTCGAGGAGCTGCCGCCCGACTGCGAGTCGGTCACCCAGGCGCTCTACGACAGGGTCGGCCTGGTCTTCGCCTACGGCGAACACCTCATCGACGCGGTCGCGGCCGGCACCGAGGACGCCCGCCTGCTCGGGGTCCGGCGCGGCAGCCCGCTCCTGCGCCAGCGCAGGATCACCACCACGCAGGAGGGTCGCCCCGTCGAGTGGTCCGACGACCGCTACAGGGCAGGCAGCGTGGCCTTCAGCATCCGCAACTCGATCGGCGCGAACCCGCTCACGCGGCTTGCGCTCCCATGACTTCGAACACATGCTCGAAATAGCGCCCGACTTCCCCGTGGCTCAGCAACAGACCCGGAGCCACGGGGAGAAGAAGCGTCTTGAGCAGCTGTTCACCCTGGTCAACAGCCTCAAGGGCGTCTCCGCCCGCTGCAGGAGTACGGCGCTCACGTCCGCGCATACCTGTGGGGCCGGCGCGCTGATCACACGAGTGCGCGGTCAGGGCACGCTCAGGACCCGGGGGCGATCCGGTCCGGAGGGGTGGCCGCGACGCATGAGGAGCCGAACGGGATCGTGCTCACCGGCGGGCACGTCAGGCGGGGGCGGGTCCGGTGGGCGCAGGTTCGGGTCCGCCGGCCCACAGGCCGCGCACGTGGCCGATGTGGCGGCGCATCAGCAGCTCGGCTCCGGCCGGGTCGCGGGCCTCGACGAGGTCCAGCAGCTCGTGGTGCTCGGCGGCCGAGCGGCCGAGCCTGCCGCTCTCCAGCAGCGGCACCAGGCCGGGCAGCCGGGTCTGCGTGCGCAGCCCCGAGACCACGTCCACCAGGAACCGGTTGCCGCTGTAGCCGAGCAGCGTCAGGTGGAAGACGTGGTCGGCCTCGATGTAGCCGACCAGGTCGGCCCGCTCGACCGCCTCGACGATGTCCTGGGCGAGCGTCCGCAACCGGGGGAAGTCGTCCGCCGGGATCACGGCCACCGCGTCCCGCACGGTCGGCGGCTCGATGAGCAGGCGCACGGCCGCCAGGTTGTCGAGGTCCTGCTCCGACACCTCGGTGATCCGGAAGCCCTTGTTCGGATGTGGTACGACCAGGCCCTCCTTGACCAGGTCGAGCATGGCCTCACGTACGGGGGTGGAGGAGACCCCGAACTGCGCTCCGAGGGTGGGAGCCGAGTAGATCACGCCGGGTTCGAGCCTGCCGGAGATGATGGCGGCGCGCAGGGCGTCCCGGATGCGGTCGCGCAGGTGCTCCCGCCGGCCGATGCCCCGCGCCTCCGGGCCGAACGCCCCCGCACCGCCCACGCCCGCACCGAACGCCCCCGCGCCGACCGCGCTCGCACCGAACGTGCCGCCGGGAGCGTTGGCGGTCGCCGGGGCGGCCGCGGGCTCGGCGCGCGAGCCCGCGGCGCGGGAGGTACGGGAAGACGTCATGACGGACCCCTGCTGAGGACGGTTTCGGTGTGTCGGTGTCGCGAGGTGTCGCCCGATGCCGCCAGGAGTCCGGTGCCGGCCGCGATCGGGCGGCCGGCTCGGGACGCGGGTGGCGGGCGCGGGCGGATCCTACCCCGCGCAGGCGGCGGCCATCCACCTTTCCAGGCCGCCCGCGTCCAGCGGCAGTGCCCCGGACAGCACCCGCATGCCCTCGCCGGTGACCAGGAGGTCGTCCTCGATGCGTACGCCGATCCCGCGCAGCTCCGGCGGCACGGTCAGGTCGTGCGCGTGGAAGTACAGTCCCGGCTCCACCGTGAGCACCATGCCGGGACCCATCACGCCGCCCTGGTAGGCGTCCTCGGCGGCCCGGGCGCAGTCGTGCACGTCCAGGCCCAGGTGGTGGCCGATGCCGCAGACGAGGTAGCGGCGGTGCTGCTGACCCTTGTCGGACAGCGCCTCGTCCACGGAGACCGGCAGCATCCCCCAGTCGTCCAGTCCGCGCGCGATCACCTCCATGGCGGCGTGGTGGAAGTCGGAGAACCGGCGGCCGGGGGCCACCGCGGCCAGCCCGGCCCGGTGTGCCTTCTCCACCAGGTCGTGCACCTGCCGCTGCACCGGGGAGAAGCTGCCCGACGCCGGGAACGTCCGGGTGACGTCCGCGGTGTAGTAGCTGTTCACCTCGACGCCCAGGTCGAGCAGCAGCAGCTCGTCCGGCAGCACCGGCCCGTCGCAGCGCACCCAGTGCAGCGTGGGCGCGTGCTTGCCGCTGCCGACGATGGACGCGTAGCCGGGGCCGTTGCCGTACGCGCGGGCGTGGCGGTCGAAGGTGCCCTGCAGCCACCGCTCACCGGGCCCGGCCACGGCGGCCGGGATCTCCCGCAGGACCGCGGCGAAGCCCTCGACGGTGCGGTCCACGGCCTGGCGGAGCTGGTCGACCTCCCAGTCGTCCTTGTACATGCGCAACTCGGCCAGGGTCCGCCGGACCTCCTCGTCCGGGCCTGAAGCAGCGCCCGAGTCAGCGCCCGGGACCAGGTCGGCCGGCAGCTCCGAGAGCGGCCGGACCTCGACGCCCAGCGCCCGCGCCCAGTCGTCCGGCCCCGGCGCGGCACCGACCCACAGCTCGCCGTACCTGGCGTCCGTCCAGAACCCCGGATCGCCCGGGTAGACCGGCGGCGGCACGTACAGCGTGGCGTCGGCGCCGCGCAGCACCACGACCGCGTGCTCGATGCCGCAGCCCGTCACCCACGCGAAGTCGCTGTCCGGGCGGAAGTCGTAGTCCGTGTCGTTGCTGCGGACGGGGGCCCGCCCCGCGGCCAGCACGATCGTGCGGCCGGGCAGCGCGGCGGCGAGCCGGGCCCGGTGGGCGGCGGCGGCCTCGGCGGCGCCGGGGACGACCGGCGGCGTGCGGTCGGGGGTGCCCCAGCCGGTGTTCATGTGGTCGACGAAGGCGGGGATCTCGGACAGCTTGGGCGGCTTGCCGTCAGGCACCGGTGGCTCCTGTCGTGTCGTGGTCGCGGGCCGCCCTCCTGCGGCGGTCCCACTCGGGGTCGATCCGCGGGATCGCGGCCAGCAGTGTCCGGGTGTAGGCGTCCTGCGGCTCGGCGAAGACCTGGCGGCAGGGCCCCTGCTCGACGATCCGGCCCTTGCTCATGACCGCTACCCGGTGCGCGATCCGCCGTACCACCGCAAGATCGTGGGCGATGAAGATGTAGCTGAACCCGCTCTCCCGCTGCAGCCGGCCCAGCAGCTCCAGGACCTGCGCCTGCACCGACACGTCCAGTGCGGACACGGCCTCGTCGCAGATCACCAGCCTGGGATCGACGGCGAGCGCGCGGGCGATGCCGATCCGCTGCGCCTGGCCGCCGGAGAACTGCGCCGGATAGCGCTGCGCGTGGTCGGGGTTCAGGCCGACCCGCTCCATCAGCTCCCTGGTGTACGCCCGGCGCCCGCCTCGGGGCGCGATGCCCTGGTAGTCGAGCGGCGCCATGAGGATGCGCTCGACCGTGTGCCGGGGGTTGAGCGAGGAGAACGGGTCCTGGAAGACGACCTGCACGTTCGCGCGGTAGCGGGCCAGGCTCGCCCGGGTGGCGCCGGTGACGTCCTCGCCCTCGAACTCCAGCGTGCCGGAGGTGGGCTGCACCAGCTTGGCGACGATCCGCGCAGTGGTGGACTTGCCGCTGCCGGACTCGCCGACGACGGCGAACGTCTCGCCCGGCAGCACGTCGAAGCCCACGTCGTCCACGGCGGTGAACTCGGCCTTGCGCCCGTACGGGCCGCGCACGGCGAACCGCTTGGTCAGGCCGCGGGCGCGCAGCAGCACCTCACTCACAGGATCACCTCGTCGGCCGGAAGGTCGTCGTCGATGCGCGGGATGCTCTCCAGCAGCATCCGTGTGTAGTCGTGCCGGGGAGCGGCGAAGACCTGCTCGGCGGTGCCGTACTCGACCTGCTCGCCGCGCCGCATCACCAACACCCGGGTGGCGATCGAGCCGATCACGGCCAGGTCGTGCGTCACGAAGATCATCCCGGTGCCGGTCTCCCGCTGCAGGCCGGCCAGCAGGCGCAGGATCTGGGCCTGCACGGTCACGTCCAGGGCGGTGGTCGGCTCGTCGGCGATGAGCAGCGCGGGGGAGCAGACCAGCGCCATGGCGATCATGATGCGCTGCCGCTGCCCGCCGGAGAACTGGTGCGGGTAGTGACCTGCCCGCCGCTCCGGCTCGGGGATGCCGACCTGGGCCAGCGCCTCGACGACGACCTTCCTGGCCGCCTTCGCGGAGCCGCCGCGGTGGGCCCGGTACATCTCCTCGACCTGCAGCCCGACGGTGTAGTACGGGTTCAGCGACGACAGCGGGTCCTGGAAGATCATCGAGACCCGCTCGCCGCGGATCCGGCGCATCTCCCGGTCCGTCCGGCCCAGCAGCTCGGTGCCGTCCAGCCGGACGCTGCCCTTGGTCGTCGCGCCGCGTGGCAGCAGTCCCATGACGGCCAGGCTGGTCATCGACTTGCCGGAGCCGGACTCGCCGACGATGCCGACGGTCTCGTCGCGGCCCACCGTGAACGACACGTCCTTGACCACGTCCACCGGGCCGCGGCTGGTGGGGAAGGTGATGGTGAGGTTCTCCACCTCGAGCAGCTCGCTCATCGGACCCTCACTCTCGGGTCGAGGCCGGTGTAGAGCAGGTCGACCACGACGTTGCCGACCACCACGAAGAACGCCGCCAGCAGGGTGACCGCCATGATGACCGGCTGGTCGTTCTTGGCGATCGAGTCGGCGGCCATCTTGCCGACGCCGTTGAGGCCGAAGACGGTCTCGGTGATCAGCGCGCCGCCCAGGAGCGCCGCGAAGTCCATGCCGAAGATCGTGGCGATGGGGGTGAGCGCGGGCCGCAGCGCGTGCCGCCGCAGGGTGAGCGCGGGACTCAGGCCCTTGGCGCGGGCCGTGCGCATGAAGTTCTCGGCCAGTGTGTCGATGACGTTCGACCGGGTGAGCCGGGCGTAGAGGCAGGCGTACCCGGTCGCCAGGACCAGCCACGGCATCAGGTACGACTGGAACCACAGCACCGGATCGTCGGAGAAGGGCACGGCCGAGGGGAACGGCAGGATCTCCAGCTGCACCACCAGCACGTACTGCAGGGCCAGCGCGAGCACGTAGTTGGGGACACTGGCGCCGCCGAGGGCCAGGCCCATGGCCGCGCGGTCCCACCAGGAGCCCTCCTTGACGGCGCTGACCAGGCCGGCGGTCAGGCCGATGAGCAGCCACAGCACGGCCGCGCCGACCGCCACGGTGGCGCTGACCGGGAGCCGGTCGAGGATCATCTCCCACACCGACTGGCTGGTCTGGAAGGAGTAGCCGAGGCAGGGCGCCGGGCAGTGCACGAGGTTGACGCCGGTTCCGTAGTCCCGCCCGGCGAACAGCCCGAGCAGGTAGCCGCCGAACTGCGCGACGAACGGCTCGTCCAGCCCCAGGACGGTGCGGATCTGCTCGATCCGCTCCGGCGTGCAGGTCTTGCCGCAGATCATCAGCGCCGGGTCCGGCGACAGCTTGAAGAAGATCAGGTACGTGAACAGGCAGACCAGGAACAGGATCATCGCCAGCCCGGCCAGCCGGCCGGCGAGGTAGCGGGCCATCAGGACGCCTCCCCGGCGTCGGCGGCGGCGCGGACCCGGTCCCCGAGCACGGTCAGGGACAGCACCGTGAGGAAGAGGAAGGTGCCGGGCACCGCGAAGTACATGGGGTCCATGGCGTACCAGCTCACCGAACTGGCGATCATCTGCCCCCAGGAGGGCGTGGGCGGGCTGACGCCCACCCCGAGGAACGACAGTCCGGCCTCGGTGCCGATGTAGCCGGGCACGGCCAGGGTGGTCATGACGATGACGGAGTTGCGCAGGTTGGGCAGGATCTCCTTGAACACCAGCGCCCCGGTGGAGGCGCCCGACGCGCGGGCCGCCTCGACGAACTCCCGGTTCGCCAGCGTCAGCGTCTGCCCGCGCACCAGCCGCGCCAGGTACGGCCAGCCGAACAGGGAGATCACCGCGACCAGCAGGACCGACCGGTCACCCGAAGGCAGCGACGACAGGATCGCGATCATGAAGATCAGCGCCGGGAAGGCCATCAGGAAGTCCATGATCCGGCAGATGACCTGGTCGACCCACCCCTGGTAGAACCCGGCCAGCATGCCGAAGACCACGCCGAGCAGAGTCGTCAGCACGGTCGCCGACAGCGCGATGAGGAACGACACGCGGGCGCCGTAGGCGATGCGGGCGAGGATGTCGCGGCCGTTCTGCGGCTCCACGCCGAGCAGGTGCTCGGCGCTGATCCCGCCGAACGAGCCGCGCGGCAGGCCGCCGAGGTCGGAGTTCACGGCGGCCGGGTCGAAGGTGTTCGGGCCGTGACCGGTGAGCGCGGTGATCAGCGGCGCGCAGATCGCCATCAGCACGACCAGGGCGAGGAACCCCGCGCTGAGCACGGCGCCCCGGTCGCGCAGCAGGGCGCGGACGATCCGCCGCCCCTCGGTGGGGGGCGCGCCGGGCGCGTCCCCCACCGAGGCCGCCGCCTTCGCCTCGTGCGAGGGTGTGGCGATGGCCATGCCTACTTGCTCGCGTCCTTGAGGCCGACGGAGACCAGGTCGATGCCGCCGGAGTACGAGTCGTGCAGGTAGGCGCCGGCGATGTTGGCGCCGGTGACCGTCACGTTCTTCTCGTACAGCAGGGGCACGAGCGGCGCCTTCGCCATGATCTGCTTGTCCAGTTCGGCGTAGGCCGCGTTCGCGGCGTCGACGTCGGCCATCGCGGCGATCTCGTCGATCCTCTTGTTGATCTCCGGGTCGTCGATCTGGGCGAGGTTCGTGTTGCCCTTGTCGAAGATGTTGCGGCCGTCGAACAGCGGCGGCAGGAACGTCGCACCGGACGCCCAGTCCGGGCACCAGCCGGTGATGGCGGCGTCGTGCTGCCGGGAGGGGGTGCCGATCACCTCGTAGAAGGTGGACGTGTCGATGTTGTTGATCTTCACGTTGATGTTCAGCGGCTTCAGCGACTCCTGGATCGCCACCGCCATGCCCTGCTGCCGGGGTACCGGGCGGACGTCGAGGGTCAGGTCGAAGCCGTTCGCGAGCCCCGCCTCGGCCAGCAGCCGCCGCGCCTTGTCCAGGTCCGTCGGGTACAGGTCGTAGTCCACCCGCCCGACGATGGTCGGCGGCTGGATGGCGGTGGCCCTGGTCGCCAGCGCGGTGCCGCCGTCGCCCGACACCACGTTGTCCTTGTTGATCGCGTGGTTGACGGCCTGCCGGACCCGCACGTCGCCGAGGTTCTTCTTGGTGGTGTTCAGGCTCATGTACGTCGTGCAGCCCATGTAGCCCGACAGCGTGCGCTCCTTGTAGCGCGGGTCCTGGATCCGGGCCACGGTGGCCGGCTGGATCGCGCTCGCGATGGCGTTCGCGTCCGTGCCCTGCCCGGCGAGCATGCGCTCGTCGATCGTCGCGCCGTCGAGGCCGAAGGTGAACTCGAAGGCGTCCGGCCTGGCCGCGCGCACGGTGTCGGTGGCGGCCTTCCAGTGCGGGTTGCGCACCAGCTTCAGCTTCGAGCCGCGCTGGTAGCTCTCCACCTTGTACGGGCCCGAGGCGATCGGCTTGCTGTCGAACGCCGCGGCGGCGCCCGTGCCTTTCGGGAACGGCACGAAGTTCGGCTGGGTGAGGGCGCTGGGGAAGTCGGCGAACGGCTTCTTCAGGTGGAAGACGACCGTCTTGGCGTCCGGTGTCTCGATCGTGTCCAGGTCACCGGACAGGTACGGGCCCTTGTAGTCCTTGGGCGCCTCGATGAGCAGCTTGGCGTACGGCGAGCCGATGCCCGCCTCCGGGTCCCAGGCGCGCTGGACGCCGAACTTGACGTCCTCGCTGGTGATCGGCTTGCCATCTTCGAAGAAGATGTCGTCCTTGAGGGTGAACGTCCAGGTCTTGTTGTCGTCGGACGGGGTGCCGGTGGTGGTCGCCAGGTCGGGGACGATCTTCGTGCCCTCCGCGCCCTTGCCGGCGCCGAAGGTGGTCAGGCCGCGGTAGATGAGCCGGTAGAAGTTGTTGACCCCGCCGTCCCAGCCCCTGACGGGGTCCAGGTGGGAGTAGTCGGCGGTGAGCAGGACCTGGACGGTGCCGCCGGAGGCGGACGCCGTCGCCGGGGAAGCGGCGGTGGACGCGGGCTTGCCACCGCCGCACGCGGTCACCGCCAGCGTGGTGAACACCGCGATGCTGGCCAGAGCGGCCGATCTCCTCATGTTGCCTTCTTTCAGAATTGCTCGACGGCCGGGTGTGCCGTTACTGCGCCCTGACCCACACGCGCATGGCCGCGGCCGTGCGGTTGCCCCACAGGAAGTAGGGGACGAGGGTCAGGGGGACCTCCGCTTCCCGGGCGGCGGGAGGGGCGGGGGTGAGCTCCGGATAGAGCTCCGCCGGCGGTGGGGGCGCGACGCCCGCCGGCATCCGGAGCACGACCGCCCCCGGCAGCCCGCACTCCGACGTTGAGGTGCCCGCGGACACGCTCGCCTGCGCGAGCGCGTCCGCGGACAGGACGAGGTCGTCCACGGGGACCGGCGTGTCCTGCTGCTCGACGCAGTAGACCAGCGGGCCCCGGGCGACGGCGACCGTGCCGCGGGTCGCGTCCAGGTGGGGGTGGGAGACGTGGCCGCGCACCGGCATCGGCAGCTCCACCCGCAGCCGGTCGCCGTCGGCCCAGTGCCGCTCCACCGTCAGCCAGCCGTCCTGGGCCGCAACCGGCTCGCCGTCCAGCGTGACGTCCCGTGCCCAGGCGGGGATGCGCAGTCTGATCGCGTACGGGCGGCCGGGGGCGCGTTCGACGGTCAGCCGCACCGCGCCGTCCCACGGGTAGTCCGTCTCCAGCCGCAGCGCGAGGTCGCCGGTCTCGATCCTGCTGTCGGCGTACTGGGCGACGTACAGCGTGTCGCCCCGCTCGGCGGCCAGGTAGTCGCCGAGCTGCGCCATCCAGCGCACGACGTTCGGCGGGCAGCACGGGCAGCCGAACCAGGGCCGGCGCAGCGGGTCGCCGCCGGTCTCCGCGCCGCTGCGCTGCTCGTGGTCGGGGCGGCGCTGGAGCGGGTTGTCGTAGAAGAACGCCGTCCCGTCGGCCGACAGGCCCACGGCGTAGGCGTTGAACAGGACCCGTTCGAAGACGTCGAGGTACTTCGCCCCGCCGGTGGCCAGGAACATGCGCCAGGCCCACTGCATGACGCCCACGGCGGCGCAGGTCTCGCTGTAGGAGCGCTCGGGCGGCAGCTCGTACCGGTCGCCGATCGCCTCGTCGGAGTGGCGGCTGCCGAGCCCGCCGGTGATGTAGAGCTTGCCGGCGACCATGTCCTCCCACAGCCGGTCGAGCGCGTCGAGGAGGGTCCGGTCGCCGGTCTCCAGGCAGACGTCGGCCGCCCCGGCCGCCAGGTACGCCATCCGCACCGCGTGGCCGGTGACCGACGGCAGCTCGCGCAGCGGGAGGTGGTCCTGGAAGTAGTCAGGCGGGAAGATGCTGTGCGTGAGCCCGCCCCGGCCGCGCCGCTCCACGAACAGCTCGGCCTGCCGCAGGTAGTCGCGGTCACCGGTCTCCCGGTAGAGCTCGACCAGTGCCATCTCCACCTCGGGATGGCCGCAGACGGCCTCCTCGCCGCCCTCGCCGAAGCGCCGCACGACCAGGTCGGCGAATCTGACGGCCACGCCGAGCAGCCGGTCGTCGCCCATCCGCCGGGTGGCCGCCACGGCGGCCTGGATCAGGTGGCCCAGGTTGTAGAGCTCGTGGCCCCAGGCGAGGTCCTCCCACGGCCTCTTGGTCGCGGCCGGGTCCTGGAAGAACGAGTTGAGGTAGCCGTCGTCGGCCTGCACCCGCTCCAGCAACTCGACGACCTCGTCGAAGAACTCCCGGACGCCCTTGCCGTCACGGCCGGCGCCGATCTCGTAGGCCAGGCCCTCGAGCGTCTTGTACAGGTCGGTGTCGAGGAACGGGTAGCGGCCGCGGTAGGGCGGGGGGTCGGCGGCGAGCAGGCGGCTCAGGTTGGTGACGTTGCCCGCGGCGCGCAGCCGCTCGACGGTGTGCGGGATGGTGGCCCGCCGGTTCCGCTCCTGCCACGCCTGGAGCAGCCCGCCGGTGACGTGCCCGGCCGCCGGCGTGACGGCCCCCTCCGCGGTCCGTACGGCTCCCGGGCGTACGCCGGTGCGTGGCTGGACGGGCACTGAGGTCATCCATTGCTCCCAGTAAGGTGTGCTATTGCAGTGTGGCATTGCACTGTGGCATTGCACTGAACCTTAGGGGTCCGACAGCCGACTGCCAAGAGTCCGCGAAGGATTCGTCGGCTTCACGTCCGTCGCCGGTGGTTCACACTTGCGGGCATGGACGGACATGCCGCGCCCCGGGTCCGGTCGAGTGAGCTGCTGGGGTTCCCGCCCGACGCCCGGGTGCTCATCGTCAACTGCGACGACTTCGGGATGGACGACGCGATCAACGCCGGGGTGATCGAGTCGATCGAGGAGGGGATCGCGAGTTCGTGCAGCCTGATGGTGCCGTGTCCGGCGGCGCCGCAGGCGATGCGGCTGCTTCGCGGGCGGCCGGGGATACCGTTCGGGATCCACCTCACCCTCGTCTGCGAGACGGTCGGGCACCGGTGGGGGCCGCTGAGCGCGAGGGAGGAGGTGCCCTCACTGCTCGACGGCTCGGGCGAGCTGTTCGCGCCCACGCCCGCCGGGCGTGCTGCGCTACTCTCGCGGGCCCGGCTGGACGAGGTGGAGACCGAGTTCCGCGCGCAGATCGACGCCGTGGCCGAAGCCGGGCTCACGCCGACGCATCTGGACTTCCACTGCCTGGCCGACGGCGGGCGCGACGACATCCTCGACCTGACCGCGGCGCTGGCCGCCGAGTACGGGCTGGCCGTGCGGGTCTGGCTCGAACCCGGACGCCGCAGGATGCGCCGGCACGGCCTGCCGGTCGTCGACAACGCGTTCCTGGACAGCTTCTCCCTCGACCTCGACGGCAAGGCGGCCCGGTACGCCCGGCTGCTGCGCGACCTGCCGGCCGGGCTGAGCGAATGGGCGGTGCATCCCGCGGCGCACGCCTGCGCCGGCGGCGACGGGCCGGGGGAGACCGACGGCGGCCGGGGCGTGCGCCGGACGGATCGCGACTTCCTGACCTCGCCCGAGGCTCGCGAACTCGTCCGCCGGGAGAACATCGTCGTGATCGACTACCGGACGATCCAGCGGGCCTGGTCCCGGCCGCGCGACGACCTTCTGCCCGGCAGATGATATGTGGCACCCTCATGGCCGGCGGGATCGGGCCGCCACCGGCACGCCGGGAACGCGGCGTTGACCCATGGACTACGGGCATCCGCCGGCGTTCGGCGTCGCAGCTCACCCCCGCGAGTTCCGCTCCGCAGGCGCCCGTCGAGCCGGCCCGGCTGGGCGAACGACTCGGTTACGACGTGGTCGCCTTCCGGGACGACTCCGGCGAGCCCGTGACCGCCGACGTCTGGACGCTCCTGAGCTGGGTCGCCGGCCGCACCGAGCGGATCCCGAAAGGGCCGGACAGGACGTGGCCGCGCTCGGCGAGGCAGGCAGCGGGCGCGATCCGCAGGAGGAACGCCAGGCCCGTCTCACCGCCCAGCGCATCCTGGCCGACCACCTGCACCACCGCCCCCCGACCCCACGGCGCTGGCGGCAATCACGCCGCGCCGACCCCAATCTCCGCCACTGGCCCGACACCCGGCTCGACCTCACCGGCGCCGCTCTTGTCGACCTCAACCTGCGCGACTGCCGGATCGGCGAGGCTCGGTTCGACGGGGCGACCTTCACCGGCGACGCCTGGCCCGATGAACAGGAGGCGATGCGCCGGGCGGAGGAGGCGCTGGCACCCTAGGGCCTGTCCCGTGATCATGTGATCGGACAGTCAGACCTTAAGGGGTTGGGGGACACGGGGCCGAGAAACTGCGAACGTGCGCGGATGCTAGTTTCTTTCCCCGTGATGAAACATCAGGACGACACCAGGGCGGCCTACGACGGGGTCGTCGAGCTGTATGCGTCGATGTTTGCTAATCAGTTGGAGACGCAGCCGTTCTCGCGGAACATGATCGGTACCTTCGCTGAGCTGGTGCGCGGGACGGGGAACCTGCGGGCAGTCGACGTCGGGTGCGGGCCTGGACATCTGACGGCCATGCTGCACGATCTGGGGCTGGACGCCTTCGGGCTCGACCTCTCCCCGGGCATGGTCGACCACGCCCGGCGGGCCTATCCGGCGCTGCGGTTTGATGAGGCGCGGATGGAGGCCCTGCCGGTCGAGGACGGCGCGCTCGGCGGCGTGCTGGCCCACTACTCGATGATCCACACCCCTCCTGGGGATTTGCCCGCGCTGCTCGCCGAGCAGGTGCGTGTGCTGGCACCGGGCGGCCTGCTCCTGGTCTCGTTCTTCGCGACCGACGGATCGGAGCCGGTCCGCTTCGACCACAAGGTGACGCCCGCCTATAGCTGGCCAGCGGACCGGTTCGTCGAGTTGCTGGCCGGGGCCGGGCTCGTCCCGTTCGCCCGGCTGCTCCACGACCCGGCCTCAGAGCGGGGCTTCCTCGACGCCCACTTGCTGGCCCGCCTCCCCTAGATCGTGCCCGTGGCCTTTGGGGGCGTTTTGGTGTAGATCATCCATGTGGATGAGGAACGTCTGAAGCGTCATGATCTGACGGATGCGGAGTGGCTGCTGTTGGAGCCGCTGCTGCCGTCGCAGACCGTGCATGGAGCTCGGTGGAGTGATCATCGGACGGTGATGAACGGGATCTTCCATCGGACGCGTACGGCCACGCCGTGGCGTGACCTGCCGCCCTGTTATGGCAGGTGGAAGACGGTCTACAACCGGCATCGCCGGTGGTCGCTGGATGGGACGTGGGAGCGGATCCTGGACGGGCTGCGGGCGGGCTGCGACGAGGTCGAGGGCGAGGATTGGACGGTCAGCGCGGACTCGACTGTGGTCCGCGCGCACCAGCACGCGGCCGGGGCACGGCACGCTCCGGCCGTCGACCTGCCTTCAAAGGGGCTTGCAAAGATCACGAAGTGACGTCGGCGGGTCGGGAGGCCCTGGGACGGTCACGGGGCGGGTTGTCCACGAAGATTCATCTGGTGGCCGATCGGCGGTGCCGACCGATCAGCCGGATCCTCACCCCGGGCCAGCACGCGGACTGCCCGAAGTTCATCCCGCTGCTGAAGTCCATCCGCATCCCGCGCCGTGGCCCTGGACGACCCCGCAACCGGCCGGCCAGGGCGATGGCCGACAAGGCCTACTCCTCTCGCGCCAACCGCCGCTACCTGCGCAAACGCAACATCAAGGCCGTCATCCCGATGAAGAAGGACCAGGCCGCCAACCGCACGAGACTCGGCTCCAAAGGCGGCCGGCCCCCGGTCTTCGACCGGGAGGCCTACAAAGAACGCAACACCGTCGAGCGCTGCGTGAATAAACTCCGCCAGCATCGTGCCGTGGCCACCCGCTACGACAAACGACAACGCATCTACCAGGGCACCATCGACGTCGCCTCGATCCGCATCTGGCTCCGCGACCCCGTCACATGATCACGGGACACGGCCTAGCCGCCGTACGGCACCGTGATGATCTCCAGGTTGTGCCCGTTGGGGTCGGACCAGTAGAGGCCGCGCCCGCCGTCGTTGGTGTTGATCTGCCCCGCCCGCCGGTGGAACGGATCGGCCCAGTACGTCAGCCCGCGCTCCTTGATCCGGCCCCAGATCTGGTCGAACTCGTCCTCGCCGACCAGGAACGCGTAGTGCAGCGACGGCAGGTCGTCGCCCGCCTGCACGACGTCGATCGACACGTCGTTGCCGAGCGAGACGACCCGAAACGGGCCGTACTCCGACGCCGGCTCCAGGCCGAGGATCTCGACGAGGAAGGCGGCGGTCGCGTCCCTGTCCCTGGCCGGCATGATGGTGTGGTTGAGATGCACGGACATGCTTGCAGGCTACGCCAGCGCCACCGGGAGCGTCGCGACGCCGTTGACGAAGTCCGACGGCAGCCATGTCACCGGGCCCGTCACCTCGACCCTGTTCGCGTCGTGCGCAGTTCCGCCAGCCGGGCCGCGATCTCGGCGCGGGTGAGCTGCGCGGCCAGGCGGAAGTGCGGGCGTGACCGAAGGTCGGGTGCCTGTTCGGCCGCCTGGCCACATCGAAGCGGTCGGGGTCGTGGAAGACCGCCTCGTCGCGGTTGGCCGACACCGTTCACAACGCCACCACGTCGCCCGCCTCGATGCGCCGCCCGCCCAGCTCAGCCGGGCGGGCGACGACCCGGCCGATGTGGGCGGCCGGCGTGGTCCAGCGCTGTCGAGCAGTTGGCCTTCTGTTCGGAGGTCGTGGCGGAGGGCCTGGCGGCGGATGACCCGTGGCGCGGGTTCTGCCTGGTGATCGAGAAGCTTGCGGCAGGATTTCGTGCTGGAGGACGTCAGCCTGGCGCTGATGGCGAACGAAGGCCTCCGCACCGGGTCACCCCGGATGAGGGTGGCGGCGTCGCGCCGCTTCGCGGCCCTGATGATCCAGTCGTTCCGGGCCGGCCCCGTCCCGGTGCCACTCCCGCCGCCCGTCCGGCTGCCTCTTTAGTTGGACCAGGTGTAGCCGTTGGTGGAAACCTGGCCTCCGGTGGGCGGCTCGTCCACGGCGTGAGCCGGGCTCGCGAGCGCCATACCCGCAGCGACAACTGCCGCGGTGATGAGTATTTTCGTTGCCCAGTTCCTTGAAGCCATGGTTTACCTCCGATTATGAAATCCCAGGTACGGAAGTGATCGTACATATGCCATTGAACCCCGACAAGGGCGCAATTTAGGCGTATTCCATTACGCGGATTACGGCTTTAGTGACCTCTTTTCATCCTCGGGCGACTTCGTAGTTCTGCAGGACGGCGATGGCCTTGCCCAGGCGCCCGGTCTTGAGGGGGCAGCAGCGGAGCTTGCGCAGGATGCGCCAGGTCTCGTGCTGGGCGTTCGCGCTTTCGCCCGGACCACGAAGACGGGCGTGTGATCGGTTGGCCCGCTTCTGAGACTGGGGCTTGTCTTGCCCTTGTAGGGAGTGATAACCGGGTCTTCGGCACCCTGACAGCCCTTGTCGGCCAAGACGATGATTCCGGCCCGCTCCAGCGCACGCAGGATGCCCCAGATCCGGGCGGCGCTCAGGTCGTGCGTCTTGCCCGGCAACACGCCCGAGGTCCACAGGAATCGTCCCGTCCAGCGAGGCGATGACCCGGACGTTCATCCCATGCACGCGGTGCTTGCCAGAGAAGTACGGCCGGTCGGCCTTGATCCGGTCGGTGCGGAACGCCGTGCCGTCCAGCGCCAGGTAGTGCAGTCCGTGCCGCTTGGCCTTCCTCAGCGCCTGATTAGCTTGGGTGAGCGGGCCGACAACAACATCACCGTCTCCTCCACATACCGCCACGCCGGCGCCGTGGACACGCCGAAACCGGCTCCGAGCTCGTCGAACGTCTCGCCCTTGCGCAGGTAGACCAGCACCAGCAGAGCCTGCTGCCCTGGGTTGAGCAGCCGCCAGGCCGACCTGATCGCTTTGCGGTGCCGGCGGATCAGTCCGGCCACGTAGTTCAGGGTCGAGCGCGACAAGTCGACGGCAGCGCGATCGAACAGCACCCGCAGCTCCTGGTTGTGACGGGTGTGGTGGGATGTGATCGGCCTGTGGGGCCTCGCGCCGGCGCCGGACGACTGGCCCCGTTACAGGACCGTGTACTGCCTGGCCGTACCGCTGGACGGCCGGAAGATGACGAGACGGCTGGTCGAGTGACCACGTGTCTCGTGGCGCCGGCACTCCAGACGAGAAAGGCTGATGGCGACACGGGCCTGCATCACGATCGCACTCGGAAGGAACCCGCCTTTCCCTAAGGGCCAGGCCTGCCTGGACTGCAGACCACCCAATTCTCCTGACGAGCCAAGGCTAGTCTTGATCAGCCGCATGATACTCAAGGGAAGGGAGCCACCAGCGGTGCAGTCTCTGCAAGGACAGGACCCGGACCGGATCGCCGACTACCGGCTCATCGGCAGGCTGGGGGAAGGCGGCATGGGCGTGGTCTACCTCGCCCGCTCGCCGCGTGGCCGGATGGTGGCGGTGAAGACCATCCGCGCTGAACTGGCGGCGGCCCCGGATTTCCGCCGTCGGTTCGCCCAGGAGATCGCTGTGGCGCAGCAGGTCGGCGGGCAGTGGACGGCCGCCGTGCTGGCCGCCGACCCCGATGCGGCATTGCCCTGGGTGGCCACGGCGTACGTTGCCGGGCCGACTCTGCATCAGGTGGTAGCGGAGCAGGGCGGGCCGCTGCCAGAGAACTCGGTGCGCGGTTTGGCCTCCGGGTTGTGCCGGGCGCTGGGCGACATCCACGCCGCAGGGCTCATCCACCGTGATTTGAAGCCGTCGAACGTGATGCTGACCATCGACGGACCGAAGGTGATCGACTTCGGCATCGTCCGCGCCTTGGATGCCTCCACCACCGGGGGTCTCACCTCCGCGGGGGCAGTGATCGGCTCTCCCGGCTTCATGTCGCCGGAACAGATCCGGGGCGAGAAACTGACCGGGGCGAGCGACATCTTCTCGCTGGGCACGGTGCTGGCCTTCGCCGCCGCCGGGCGGCTGCCGTTCGACGCGCAGGACAGCCAGTTACACGCTCTGATGTACCGGGTGGTGCACGAGCCGCCGGACCTCACCGGTGTGCCAGAGCCGCTGCTGGGGCTGATCAAGGACTGCCTGACCAAGGACCCGGCTGACCGGCCGACCCTGGAGGAGCTTCTGGCGCGGGAAGAGACGCAGTACTGCTCGCTGGGGCCGTGGTTGCCGTCGGAGGTGCTGGCCCGGCTGGGCCAGGAAGCGGTGCAGCTTCTGGACCAGGAGGATCCGCGCACCCGGATGATCCTCGCCGCGGGCGCCGCGCCTGGCGCGGACCCGGTCGCCGAAGCAATGACCGTGGTCCCGGCCGCCTCACCGCAACCGCTCACTGCCCGGCTCACCATGTCTTTCGCTGACCCTGAGGACCCTGTCGCCGGCAATCAGCCGCATCAGCAGGCTGCCCGGACCGGGAAGTCGGAGGCGCCACAGTTCCGGCTGGTCGACGAACGCCGCCGCGCGCGCGGTCGGGCGCTTCCGGCCGACGGGTACCGGGCCGCTGTCTACTGGCTCCTCGCCCTCTTCGCCCTGGTCTCTGTCCTCACGGCCGTCCAGCAGCTCATTGTCGCCGTCGACGGAGCGGACCAGGACGGGTTATCCACCTTGTGGGATTCGCGGACAGAAATCGAGGAGATCGCCTATGTCCTGCTGGGCGCCCAGATCCTCTCCGGCGTCGGCCTGGTGGTGGGCTGGTTGATCTGGTTCGTCCGGGTGCGCGCCGTCGCTGAGCGGTTCGCGCCCGGGCAACTGCGGTACCGCGAGTTCATGGCGGTGGTCGGCTGGTTCATCCCGGTGGGGAACCTCTTTCTTCCCAAGCAAATCGCCAATGACGTCTGGCATGCCTCCAGCCCGCCCCGCCGGGGCGGCGGCATGGACCCCGCCGGTCTGCTGCACACATGGTGGTTCGTCTGGCTGGCCACCTTCCTGACCTGGCCTCTCTACTGGACCCCATGGACGGAGATGGGCAAGGTGATACATCCGGAAGGGGACCAGCCCTCCTGGTACGAGTTCGAGCCGCTGGCCTGGATCAGTCTGGCCCTGCACGTGCTGGTTGTGCCGACAACGGTCGTGGCGGCTCTCTATGTTCGCCGGCTGACCGCCATGCAGGCGGCCAAACTCGGCGAGCGACCGCTCACCCGCGCCCCGGCGGTGTGACGGCCCGGGTGCCGGGTCGGGTTGGATCGGTGAGCCGCCGTCCGTCTGCGTTGCTTTCAGGGGATCGTCAGACACCCGGTCGCCGGGCGTTCACCCCAAGGGAACAGCGCCGGAGGCGCTACGCTGTCGTGCCGTGCAGGAGACGCGCCTCGACACTGCTCGGATCCGGGCGGCTCGCCAGGTAATCGACCCGATTTTTCTCGACACTCCGATGTACCGCTGCGAGGCGTTGGAGCCCGACCTCGGTTGCACGGTGAGCATCAAGCTCGAAACGGCGAACCCGGTCCGCAGCTTCAAGGCCCGCGGCACCGAGTTGGTCGCCAGCCTGCTCGCCGACAACGGCTCGCGGGCCGTGGTGTGCGCCAGCGCGGGCAACCTTGGCCAGGCCCTCGCGTGGTCCGGTCGCGGCCGGGGGCTCGACGTCACCGTCGTGGCATCCCGCTTTGCGCCCGTGGCCAAGCTTGATCGCATCCGCGCATTGGGCGCCAGGCTGGAGCTGGTGGACGGCGACTTCGACCTGGCTCGCGAACGGGCGGCGACCATCGCGCGGCACGACGGCATCCGGCTGGTCGAAGACAGCCTGGACATCGAGACCTGCGAGGGCGCGGCGACCATCGGCCTGGAACTGGTGGACACCGTGCCGTCGTTCGACGCCGTCCTGATCGCTCTCGGCGGCGGGGCGCTGGCCACCGGTGTGGGTCATGTGGTGAAGTCCTTGGCACCCGGAGTCGAGGTGATCTGCGTCCAGCCGCTGGGCGCACCGGCGATGACACACTCGTGGCGCCGACGGCGCGTCGTGACCACCGACTCGACCGACACCATCGCTGACGGCGTCGCCGGCCGGTGTCCCATCCCGGCCGTCCTGGACGACCTCCTCCTGGTCGCCGACGATGCCGTCCTGGTCCGGGAGACGTCGATCATCGCCGGGATGCGGATGCTCCTCGACCACGCCGGCCTCGTCGTCGAACCGTCGGCCGCGCTCGGCATCGCGGCGATCCTCGAGGACCGTGACCGCTTCGCCGGCCGACACGTGGTCACCATCGTGTGCGGCAGCAACGTCGACGTAGACGCCTATCACCGCTGGGTCGGTGCGGCTCCCATCCACAGGTCTTGACAATCGCTCTGCCGGTTGTATCCAGGCTGGCCTGGGATGCAGGGGAGCATCCCGCTCAGCTCGGCGCGGGCGTGACGCAGCCGGCGGCGTTCGGAGGTGAAGCCCAGCAGCGCTGACAGCACCGCCAGGGTGACCAGCTCGGCATCACTCAGCGTCGGCGCGATGCCGACCTTCGGCCGCCACCGCGCCAGGTGCGGCTGGGCCTTCAACGCATCGTCGATTTGCACGTACAGTGCGGTTGCGAGGGTGTCCAACTCTTTCGTCACACATCGAGGATGGGCACCCTCGCCCTGTCTCCGCAGCTATGCCTTCGCATCAATCATCTAGATCGAGATCACCGTCGCCGACGGCGTCGAACTGCCACCGCTGTCCGACGGGACCGAGCGGATGTCGGAACGGACCCTCACGCTCTTTGTCTTCACCGTCGGCCTCGACGACAACCTGGGCGACTGGACACTTCCACCCCTCGGCGACAACTCGCACAGCTACTACGTGGACACCGGAGGCAAGGTCGAAGGCACCAGGCCCGGCAGCGACGTCGTCCATCGGCTGCGCCTGGACGAGGCCATCCAGGTCGACCTCGCCCGCCCGCCCGAACACGCTCGCCTTCGTGTACGCCATCCTGGCGACGCCGGTCCTGCTCGTCTTCGCCCTCGCGCTGCGGCGGCTGCGCAACAAGAACACCAGTCCTCTGGAGCTGGCGGCGGCTCTGCTCGCGGTCATCCCCCTCCGCCAGGTCCTGGTTCCGTCGGACATTTCAGGCTTCACCTTGCTGGACAAGCTGCTGGGGATCGAGGTGGCGTTCATCACCGCCGTGAGGCTCTTCGCCTACGCCCGCGATAGCTGATCAGGGTGCGATGAGGATCCAGTCGGCGCGGCCGACCTGCCGTCCCTGGCCGGCAGCTCGGCCGGCGTCCCCGACCCCGCCATGCGCCGGCCTCCAGGCTGCTCGTCGGGTTGCGTGCGGGTGTCTCCTCGTCACCAGGAACATGGGATCGCGTCTGCCCTGGTCATCGGAGGTTCTTCCGGATCGTTCGCGGTTTCTGGTGTGGTCGCGTGCGTGTCGGCAGAGCCTGACCCGCAGGCGCCTGTCAACCCAGCTTTTTCAGCCTGACAGCCTGCTTGAGGAAGACGATGCCGTCGATCAGGTCGAGCTGGGCCGGGTCCAGCGGGAAATAGGCGAAATCGTGGGAGATGCGCTGGGCGGGCTTCGTGGTGGCCTCGGCCAGGCGGCGGGCGTCGATGAGAGCGTGGTCCCATGGGAGCGTGGACAGGATGCCCTCGACGGTGTCCGGGGACGGGGTGTTGTCGCCGACCGTGCCGAGGGCTGAGGCCAGGAAGGCGTACCGGTCGCCCAGGTGCGTCCCCGTGATCGCCCCCGCGCTCCACCACTCCAGCGTCTGGTCGCCGAACGACATGAAGGTCTTGTTCCGCTGCAGGTGGAGGTTGCTGGAGTAGACCAGGGCCGGCCCTTGTTCGGCGACGGCACGCAGGTTGGCGGCCATCATCGCGTCCCGCAGGGCCGACAGCCGGGCCCACCGCGCCGGGGACGCATCGGCCATCCAGTAGTGGTAGCGGAGCAGGCCGGTGGCGGTGCGCCCGTACAGCTCCGCCCGCTGCCTGTCCTCCGCGCTCAGCCGCGGCGCCTGCGTGTCGAGCAGCGCCACCAGGTCGTCGGCGATCAGTCGCAGCCGCTGGGCGTCGGCGGACTGGCCGATCGACTGGGACGGATCCATGGCCGTGGCCTCGTTCGCCCACCGGTCGTCGGGGCCCAGCAGCGTGTCGAGGGTTTCCCTGGTGCAGGGGAGCGGGCCGTCGAGGAGGGCGTAGAGCGCGGCGAGCGCCTGGCGCGGGCTCGCCGCCCAGTACTCCAGAGGGCTGTCGACGCCGAAGAACCGGAGCTTTTCGTCATGCTCCTCGTTGTACGTCCGCATCCAGCGTACGAGGTCGCGGTTGGCCGGGGACGTGCCGAAGTCGTGGCTGAAGCCGCGTTCCATGACGTCGTCGAGCGTGCCCGTACCCGTCGTGATGTAGTCGTCGACCACGAGGCCCATGAGACAGTCGCTCTCGATGGCGAACGACCGGTAGCCCTCGTGCTCGACCAGATGCCGGAAGATCTCGTTGCGCAGGTCGCCCAGTTCCTCCACGAAGTGCCTGGCCTCGCCCAGGCCGAGCAGCAGGGGCTTGGCGGGAAGCGACCGGAGGAACGCCGAGACGCCCGTGCCGTCGAGTGGGCGGGCTGTGTCCTTGATATCCATGCCTTCAACGGTATCGTTGAACTTTCGGTGTAGACTTTGCCGATAAATCCCTGCTCCTATCGCGATGGACCTTCAATCGGTGATGCACCCATGAGGCCAGTGGACCTGGCGCGCGAGCACGGCCTGTCCACCCAGGCGATCAGGAACTACGAGGACGCCGGCATCCTGCCCGCCGCCGAACGCACCGTCCACGGCTATCGCACCTATACGCCGCTGCACGCGCAAGCCCTGCGCGCGTTCCTCGCCCTCGTGCCCGGGCACGGTCACCAGACGGCCACGTCGATCATGCAGGCGGTCAACCGGGGTGCCGCCCAGGACGCGCTGCGGCTCATCGACGAGAGTCACGGCCAACTCCTCGACGACCGCCGCACCCTCCAGGCCGTCGAAGCCGCGCTCGGCGATCTGGCGCCCGTGCCGCAGGAGCGCGGCGACACGTTCATCGGCCCCCTGGCCAGGAGGCTCGGCATCCGCCCCGCCACCCTGCGCAAATGGGAGAACGCCGGGGTGGTCCGGCCGCGCCGCGATCCGCAGACGGGCTACCGGATATACAGCGCGGCCGACGTACGGGACGTCCGGCTGGCCCACCAGCTCAGGCGTGGCGGCTACCTGCTGGAGCAGATCGCCCCGCTGATCGCTCAGGTCCGCTCCGCCGGAGGCGTCACCCCGCTGGAGTCGACCCTGCGCGACTGGCAGGCCCGCCTGTCCGCCCGGGGTCGCGCCATGCTCAAGGGCGCCGCCGACCTGGACGCGTACCTCTGCGCACGCGAACCCTGAGGCCGAGTCACGTCCTTGAACCGGAACGAGGCCGGCGCTTGGCGGAAACCATCCACACCCTGGCCCGGTCCGCCCTCCCATGAAGGCCGGGCAAGATCCGCAGGATGGGCAGTCAGCTGTTAGGATACAACTGTATCCTTTCGGAGGAGATGAGGTCGCCATGCGCGCACCCGACCGGCCGTCGACCTTCACCAGCGATTCTGCCCGTGACAAGTACTTCGCCGTCTATGGCCGAGCGGTCGACGAGCTATGGCGCGTGCCGGTGGGGGCCATCGACGTCGAGACCCGCGCCGGCAGTGTGCGGATCCTCCGGGCCGGGCCCGCCGAAGGGGATCCGGTGATCCTCCTGGCCGGTGCCGGTGGGAACGCGTTGGCCTGGTACCGCTACATCGAGCCGCTGGCACGCATGCGTCCGGTCTTTGCCGTCGACCCGCTCGGCGAGCCCGGTCGCTCGGTTCAGACGCAGCCGCTTACCACCGGTGCCGAGGTCGGCGGCTGGCTCACCGACGTCCTGGCCGCGGTCAGCGCCGAGCGCGCGCACGTGGTGGGTTCCTCTTACGGCGGCTGGACGGCGGTGGAACAGCAGCTTGGCGGGGGCGGCCGGGTCGCGGCGCTGACGCTGGTGGATCCGGCCGGCTTCGCGCCGTTGACCGGCCGGTTCTACCGGTGGCTCATCGTCGGCGGTACGGCCGCCCTGCTCCCGCGGGCGCTGCGGCGCCGCGTCGCCGGCGCCGTCGGCAACGGCACGCTGCGCGAGGACGCGCTGATGAAGCTGATGGCGGCCGGCCGGTCCTTTCGCCGGCGGCTGCCCATCCCGCCCGCCTACACCGACGAGCAGGTGCGTGAGCTGTCCGTACCCGTGCAGGTGCTGCTCGGCGCCCGCAGCGCGCTGCACGACGCGCAGGCGGTGGCCGCGCGGCTGGCCGAGATCGCCCCGTCGTGGCGGGTGGAGATCGTGCCCGATACCGGACATGCGCTGCCCGTCGAGGCTCCAGACCTGGTCATCGAGCGGATCCTCGCCTTCCCCGGCCGAGCCCGGGCTGAGATCGCGACGCCGGAGCACAGCACGGACCGCAGCTAGGCAACCGCCATGCCCAAACAGGTGAACCATGATGAGCGCAGACGCCAGTTGACCGAGGCGCTGCTGCGCATCGCCGGCACCCGCGGCTTGCAGGCGGTGTCGATGCGTGAGATCGCCGCCGAGGCCGGAGTCTCGCTGCGCGTCGTCCAGTACTACTTCACCGACAAGCAGGCCCTGCTCGACTCCGGCCTCGCCGAGCTGACCGCCCGTCTGGACCGCCGAGTCCGGCAGCGGGCCGCCGCCGCCACGGGCGGGCTGTCCACGCGGAGCGTCTTCGAAGCCGTCCTCGGCGCGATCCTGCCCTCCGACGAGCAGAGCCGGCTGGACTCGCTGGCCTGGACCGCCTACTACACCGCCGCCCTCACCGACCCGGCGCTCGCCGCGGCCGCGCTCACCCGACCCGACGCGCTGGAAGAGTTCCTCACCACCCGGCTCACCACCGCGCAGCAGGCCGGGGCCCTCGCCTCCGATCGCGACCCGCGCACCGAGGTCGCCACACTTCTGGCTCTCGCCAACGGCCTGACCGCCAGCGTCCTGGGCCGGCAGCGCAGCCACGAGGCCGCCACCGCGATCATCGGCTACCACCTCGACCGCCTCTTCGGACCGACGGCCACACTCCGGCCGCCCCCTGACTGAGCCGTACTCGGACCGCAGCACGCGCTGCCGCCGGCCATCGCCCGGCCGGTGCTAATCGTCGCGGTCTTCCTGCCCCTTTCGGGGCGCCGCCGCCGGAGGCTCGACCGTTGACGGGAGGGCCGCGGCGATGCAGTCGAGGACGCGCTCCAGCCCGTACCGGAACTGGTCGTCGCGGCTCAGGTGCGGCTGGCGCGCCTCTGTCACGATCTTGGTGAAGATCGGGTACTCGCGGCTCTCCAGCAGCTGGTTGACGCGCGGGGAGCTTCGCGCCATCCACTCCGACTCGCTGAGCCCGCTGCGCCGGACTTCCTCGGCCACGCTGACCTCCTCGCGGACGGCGCCCTCGACGTAGCCGTTCAGCATGGCCATGAGGCCGAGGTTCTCGTCGATGGGGACGTGGGCGTCGAGGACTCCGATCACCCGTTCGATCAAGAGCAGCTGGTTGGGGCCGAAGCTGGGGAGTGACCGGTGCACGGTGGCGATCCACGGGTGCCGCAGCCACATCGCCCGCAGCCCGTCGGCGTAGCGCGTCAGGTCCGCGCGCCAGTCGCCGGAGGGCATGCCCGCGACGTCGATCTCGCCCTGCAGCCGGTCGGCCATGAGCTCGATGAGGTCGTCGCGGCTCGGGACGTACCGGTAGAGGGACATCGCACCCGCGCCGATCTCGGCGGCGATCCGCCGCATGGTGGCGGCCTCCAGCCCTTCGGCGTCGGCGATCCGGACGGCCGCCTCGGTGATCTGCGCGCGGCTGTAGGTCGGCTTCGGCCCGCGGGCCGGGCGCTCGGGCCGCATCCAGATGTTCACGTACTCGGCGTCGGTCACCGTTCCACCTCCTTGTTGCGTACATGGTACCCAGTGACCTAGTCTGGCCGCTGTAACCGCGTACAACGTACCCAGTGGAGGGGTAATGACGGATCCGATCGTGGTCGCCGAGGGGCTGCACAAGTCCTTCGGCGACAACCATGCGCTGCGGGGGCTGGACCTGAGCGTCCCCGCGGGAACGGTCTGCGGCGTGCTGGGACCGAACGGCGCGGGGAAGACGACCGCGGTGCGCATCCTGGCGACCCTGTCCGACCCCGACGCCGGGCACGCCCGCATCGCCGGACACGACGTCGTCCGCGAGGCCCACAAGGTGCGGGCCAGGATCGGGCTCGCCGGCCAGTACGCCGCCGTGGACGACAAGCTCACCGGCCGTGGCAACCTGCGCATGTTCGGGCGCCTGTCCCACCTGCCCCGGCGCGAGGCGCACCGGCGGGCCGACGAGCTGCTCGAACGCTTCGGCCTGATGGACGCCGCCGACCGTCAGGTCACCGGCTACTCCGGCGGCATGCGGCGCCGCCTGGACCTGATCACCAGCCTCATCCTGCGCCCCGAGGTGCTCTTCCTGGACGAGCCGACCACCGGCCTGGACCCACGCAGCCGCGGAGAGATCTGGGACAGCGTTCGCGAGCTGGTGGCGGAGGGCACCACGGTGCTGCTCACCACGCAGTATCTGGACGAGGCCGACCACCTGGCCGACGACATCGCCGTCATCGACCACGGGCAGCTGATCGCCACGGGTACTCCCGACGAGCTGAAGGCCACGATCGGGGACCGCCTCGACGTCGTCGTCGAAGACCCCGCCGCGCTGCGTCCGGCGGCGACCGTGCTGAACGCCCTGACCAGAACCGATCCCACGATGACGGGCGCCGACCAGCTCAGCGTGGCCCTGCCCGGCGGCGGTTTCCGGCTGGCGGACATCGTGCGCGAGCTCGACCGCGCCGGGGTCGCCGCGGCCGACGTGAGGTTGCGCCGCCCCACCCTCGACGAGGTGTTCCTGCGCCTCACCGACCGCAAGGAGACCGTCTCATGACCGACCTCGCCCCGCCGCTCGGCCACCGCCTGCGCTGGACGTTCATCGACGGGCTGACCCTGGTCGGCCGCGAGCTGGGACGGCTGCGGCAGGATCCCGGAGAACTCGTCGCCGCGCTGGTCTTCCCGGCCGTCATGGTGGTGCTGTTCGGGTACGTCTTCGGCAGCGCGATCCAGGTGCCGGACGGCGGCGACTACCGCGAGTACCTCATGCCCGGCCTGTTCGCGATGGTGACCTTCTCCGCGGTGATGGGGGTCATGACGCGGATGGCCGCCGACGCCTCCCGCGGTGTGATGGACCGGTTCCGCTCCATGCCGATGGCGCGCTTGGCGGTGCCGTTCGGGCAGACCGGCGCCGACCTGCTGACCGGCCTGCTGATGCTGGCCATCATGGTGAGCGCGGGCCTGCTGGTGGGCTGGCAGCCGCACCGCGGCCTGATCCCCACGGTCCAGGCGTTCCTGCTGATGATCGTGCTGCGGTACGCGCTGGGCTGGGTGGGCGTCTATGTGGGCCTGGCGGTGAAGAACGACCAGGTCGCCGATGCGATGGTGCCGCTGTTCCTGCCGTTCACGATGCTGTCGAACGCGTTCGTCCCGACCGGCGGCATGCCGGGATGGCTGCGGTTCCTGGCCGACTGGAACCCGGTGAGCGCGCTGACGGCCGCCTCACGGGAGCTGTTCGGCAACCCGGGCGCCCCGTCCGGGGACGTGGCCTGGCCGCTCGCACATCCGGTGGCCGCCGTCCTGCTCTGGTCGGCCGCGCTGCTGGTGGTGTTCGTCCCGCTGTCGCTGCGTGCCTACACGCGCAGGGGACGGTGAAGGGCCGGGCCGGCGGGTCGGACCACCGGCCGCCCCTGATCAGCGAAGACGACCGCGACATGGCCGTGCGGCGCGTGCAGGAGGCGTACACCGAAGGGCGCATCTCGCACGAGGAGATGGACGAACGCCTCCACCAGGTGCTCACTGCCAGGACACACAGCGAGCTCGTGTCGGCTGGGACGGTTGAAGATCCGCCACGCGCGGCGTTGAGGCCCCATCCGGCACCAGGACCACCTGTCCGGCACTTCTTCGTCCCCGCTCGACGCCGATGAGCCGGGGTGGTCAGCATCGCGTCGAGGTCGTACGGGGCCCGCGGTCGTAGGGCAGCTTGGCCGGCGCCATGCCGGGGGCGCAGGTGCCCGACAGGGCGGCGAAGGTCCGGCGCCGAAGCTGGCGTGGGCAGTGCAGGTCAACGACCAGGTGATGGGGGTCGGCGGGCTGGTCGTGCCCGGCACGGTGCGCCGCGTGAAACCACTCGGGTCTGTGCCACGATTCGTGATGGTTTTGCATGGGAGGCAACGTGAGCGTCACGACCACTCCTGCCGGCCTGGCGGCCCCGGCAGGAGTGCCGCGTAAGCAGCAGGCTCAGGGAGGGCACTGGGCGGGGACGGCCACGGCCGCCCCGGGCCTGCTCGCCTTCACCGGTGCGATCGGGTCGGCCGAGCCGCATGCGCACGCCGCGGTGCAGGTCCTGCTGGTGCTCGACGGCGAGGTGATCCTGACCGACCGGCACGGCCACCAGCGCCGCGCGGTGGCCGCGATCATTCCGGCCGGTGTCCGGCACGAGCTTCACGCCGTCCCTGGCGCTCATGGTCTGCTGGCCTACCTTGATCCGGCCGGTCCGGCCGGGCGCGCGGCCGGCGCCCGCGTCGCCACGAGCGGTGCCCTGGACGTCGTCGGCACCTGGCTGGCCGCCGCATTCACCGACCCGGTCACCGGCGCGGCGGCTCTGCCCGGAGTGCTCTGCGCGACCGGGTCGGCTGCCGGCAGCAAGGGATTTCCCCCTGCCTTGTCCCGCGCGCTGGAGGCGATCCCGCAGCTCATCGAGGGGCCGCTGCTGCTGGGCGAGCTCGCTGCCCGGGCCGGGGTGTCGGCCAGCCGGCTGGGGCATCTGTTCGCCGAGCACCTGAGGTTGCCGTATCCGGCTTGGCGGCGCTGGGCCCGCCTGCTGCACGCCATCGAGACGGTACGCGGCGGCGCCACGCTCACCGAGGCCGCGCACGCGGCCGGCTTCGCCGACAGCTCCCACCTGACCCGCGTCTGCCACCAGATGTTCGGCCTGGCCCCCTCCCACCTGGTCCACCTCGTACGCCCCACCGCCTGACAGCTGCGCCTGACACCTACGCCTGACGCGCCTGCGGCTCAGCGGATTCGTCCAAGCCTGGGATGGCCGGCGGCCACGATGCTGATGCGCATGTTGAAATCCGTTGTCCGCTACGGCTACGTGCCGTTCATGCTGCTCGGCGTCAACGGCGCCGCCATGGCCCTGGCGGCCTCCGGCGCCTCCAAGCTTTTGCTGATCGGGCTGCTGCTGGCGGCGATCGGCTGCTCGTTCGCCGCCGAACGCGTCCTGCCGTACGAGGCGGAGTGGAACAGCCCGGCCGGTGATGGCGGCCGTGATGTCGCTCATGCCGGCGTCAACGAGCTGCTGCTGCTCATCAGCGTGGGCATCATCCCGGTGCTGGCCGCCGCTGTCACCGTCGCCGACGTGTGGCCGCATGCGTGGCCGTTCGTGCTGCAGGTGCTGGTCGCCATCTTGATCGCCGACCTCGGCATCACGCTGACCCACTACGCCAGCCACAAGATCGGTCTGCTGTGGCGCTTCCACGCCGTCCACCACAGCGTCAAGCGCTTCTACGGCTTCAACGGCCTGATGAAACACCCCCTGCACCAAACCCTGGAGATGAGCGCCGGTGTCGCCCCGCTCGTTCTCATCGGCCTGCCCGTCGATGTCGCCTCGGCCCTGGCCGTCACCGTCGCCGTGCAACTGCTGCTGCAGCACTCCAACGCCGACTACCGCATCGGCGCCCTGAAGTCCGTGCTCGCCCTCAACGAGGGCCACCGCTTCCACCACCTCAAATGGGCCGGCGTCGGCGACGTCAACTTCGGCCTGTTCACCCTGGCCTGGGACCATCTGCTCGGCACCTTCTCCTACGACCCGATGCGCCGCTTCACCTCCGACCAACTCGGCATGGCCGCCAAACCCGACTACCCCACCGCCTACCTGGCCCAGCTCGCCGAACCCTTCCGCGCCTCCGGCGCCTGCCATGCCGACCCCACCGGCCATGAGCCCGCCGTCCAGGAGCAGGCGGTGACGTGATCCGGCACCGCCTTCCCGCGCTCGCGCAGGCTGCGCGGGGGCCGTCAGGGTCGAGGGTGATGGTCTCGCCCTTGGCGTTGTCCCTCTCGGTCGGTTGCTCCCGGGCATCGCGTGCACCTACGACTTCGCCGGGATCAAGTGGATCTTTCCCATTATGATCATCTCGCTTCGTCAACCCCGCTGAAAGGTGAGCCCGTGAAGAAGTCCGCCTCCGTTGCGGTACTCGCGTTACTCGGCGTCCCCCTGCTGACCGTCCCGGCGTCCGCCACGCCGGGTGCCGAGATCCGGGTACTGGCCGCCAGCACCCAGCCGAAGATCGACAGGCCCCAGCTCGACAAGATCAAGGCCGACGCCGCTGCCGGGGGCGTCCCGCTGGCGCAGGCGCTGACCGACTACTTCGCGCAGGCCAGGACGTCCCTGACCGTGGCCGACGAGCCGGATGGGCCTGTCGCCGTACCTGAGCTGAACGTGGACGACCTGACTGCCGCCGAGCTCACCGATCTCACGCAATACGCCAAGGATCAAGGGCTCGACCTCGCACAGACGATCGACCGGCGCGGCTGGCAGACCAAGTTCTCCGACGTCGCCGAGAAGCTGGAGGCGGACTTCGGGGCCGAGTTCTCCGGCGCCGCCATGGCCGAGGACGGCTCGTCGGCCTGGTTCGCTTTCAAGGGCGAGACGCCGGAGGCAGCGCTGGCCCTGGCCAGGACGCTGCCCGTGGAGGTGCACCTGCAGAGCAACCGCGGCTACTCCGAGGCCGAGCTCGCGGCGGCAAGCGAGAGCGTGAACGCGCAGCTCAGCGCCGATCCCCAGATCGCGAGCACGTCAACGGCCTACAACATCCGGTCCGGCACGATCGAGGTCGAAGCGATACCGACCCCGGCCGCCCAGCAGACGCTGAAGAGCGTTCTCGCTCCCTCTTCCGGGATCGAGGGCGTCGGCGTCAACGTGACGATCATCGACAAGCCGAACGAGCCCTACGACAAGTACGTTCGCGGCGGCGGCTATCTCACCGATGCCGGCAACTGCACCGCTGGATTCAACTTGAAGTACGCCACGTCGGACACCAAGCGGCTGGCCACGGCAGGGCACTGCGACCCGGCGACCTGGGTCTACCGCAACCACCCCGGACAGGGCGGCACCCGTACCGTCAAGAAGGTGTGGACGCACATCGGCAAATATGGCGACATCGGCTACTACACCCACGGCGGAGGGACGCCGACGCGCACGTTCTACTACGCGAAGAACCTGGCGCGCTACGCCACCTCCGCGGCGATGAGCCGACCGGCCGTCGGCACCATGATCTGCAAGTACGGCTGGAACACCGGGGCCAACTGCGCAACAGTGAAGTACCGGAACGTCACAGGCGGAACCTGGTCCGATGGCAAGGCCCGCAAAGGCCTCGTGCAGATGAACACGGGCATCGCCAAGGGAGGCGACAGCGGCGGCCCGTTCTACTATGGGGGCAAGGCCTATGGGCTCACCACCGGCGGCAGCCCCGCGCGGACCTTCTGGACTCCGACGTTCATGTTCAACGACGCCAGAAACTACAAGGTCTGGACGAAGTAGGCACCCTCAGCCGGGGCGGGCCTGCATGGGCGCCGCCCGCCCCTGGCGCTGCGGTCGCTTTCCCCAAACCCTTCGTGCCGCGCTCCGCCCGCGAACGCGACGGGCAAGGTCCGCGAGAACCTGCTCGTCGTCACGGTGGGACATACCGCGCACAGGTTCTCAGCTGGTGGCGCCCCAGGTGAGAGACAGGCCGGTGGCGGCGCGTTCGGTGCGGATCTCCATCATGCTGCCGAGGATGGTGGCGTGGTCGGACACCACGGGCGTGGCGTCGAGCGTGTAGGTGATCCGGGTGCTGACGAGCACCGGGCTGCCCTGCGGCTCGTGGAGGTGGCGGGCGGCGGCGGGGTCGAGCAAACCGGGCCGGACCACCTCGGACGCCCGGGCGACCGCCACTCCCGCGTCAGCGAGGGCCGTGTAGAGGGAGACGGCGGTGAAGTCGCGGTCGCGGATCTGGTCGGCCACCGGCCGGCGGACCCAGGACACCTGGTGTACGGCGGGACGTCCCGCGAACTCGCGGACCCGCTCCAGTCGCAGGGCGGTGTCGCCGGGACGCAGCCGCAACTCCACGGCGATCTGGGCGGGGGCCCGGCGCACCGCCCGCCCGGCCACCGCGGTGCGCACGTCGTGGCCCTGTTTACGCAGGTCGTCGACCAGACTGCGGAGCGAGTCGAGCTGGTAGGCCAGGTGGGGCGGGGCGACGAACGTGCCCCTGCCGGGCTGCTGCACGATCAGCCTCTCGTCGCTGAGCTCCCGCAACGCCTGGCGCAGCGTCATGAGGGTCACCCCGTAGGAGGCGCTCAGCTCCCGTTGTGGAGGCAGGGCCTCACCGGGGGCGTAGTGTCCCGACCGGATCTTCGCGGCGAGGTCGGCGGCGATGGCGCGGTATCTCGCCTCGTGCCCGGCGTCGGGGGTCATCGTGGTCGGTCACACCTCCTGGTCGAGGGCCCGCCGCAGGGTCGCGACGAAGGCCCGCAGGTCGTCCGGCCCCGCCCCGTCGAGCACCCGGCGCACGACCGCGGCGCCGACCACCACGCCATCGGCGTGCCGGCCGGCCTCCCGCGCCTGGTCGGGCGTGGAAATGCCAAATCCTAGCAAGACCGGCCGGTCGGTGCCCCGTCTGATCCGCGCGGTGAGCTCCGCCGCCGAGGCGGCGAGGGCGGCCCGCTCGCCGGTGGTGCCCATCAGCGACACCGCGTAGACGAATCCGCGGCTGCGGCTCGAGATCTCTGCCAGCCGCGGCTCCGGCGTCGCCGGCGACGCCAGCAGGGCCAGCTCGATCCCGGCGGCGGCGGCCACCTCCGTCAGCTCGTCCGCCTCGTGCACCGGCAGGTCGGGAACGATCAAGCCGTCGACGCCGGCCCGGCGCAGCGCGGCGCAGAACGCCTCGGGGCCGTCGTGCAGCACCAGGTTGTAGTAGGTGCTGGCGACCAGAGGCACGTCCAGGTCCGGCATGCCGGACAGGTCGGCGAGGATCCGGCGGGTGCTCGCCCCCCGGGCCAGTGCCGTGTGGCCGGCCTGCTGGATGGTGACGCCGTCCAGCGTGGGGTCGGAGAAGGGCAGGCCGACCTCGATCGCGTCCGCGCCGGCGGCGGCGAACGCCCGCAGGTAGTCCGTCCAGCCGGGCGTGATCCCCCCGGTGACGTACGGCATGAGCAGGCCGCGGCCGGTGTCCCGGCGGGCTCGCAGGTGGCGTTCGACCGCGCCCGCGGCCAGGGTGGGGTTCGTCACAGCAGCTCCTTCAGGGTTGAGACGTCCTTGTCACCCCGGCCGGACAACGTCATCAGCACCGTCGATCCTGCGGGCAGGTCTCCGCCGCCCGCCTCGCGGATCACCCAGGCGAGGGCGTGCGCCGATTCGAGCGCCGGGACGATGCCTTCGGTACGCGCCAGCCGTACCGCCGCGCCGACCGCCTCGTCGTCGGTCACCGTGACGTAGCGGGCCCGGCCCAGGTCGCGCAGGTGGGCGTGCTCCGGGCCCACTCCCGGGTAGTCGAGCCCTGCGGCGATGGAGTGCGCCTGGGTGATCTGCCCGTCGTCGTCCTGCAGGAACAGCGAGCGGCAGCCGTGCAGGACGCCGAGCCGGCCGCGGGCCGCGCCGGCGCCGCCCTCCGCCTCGACACCGACCAGGCGCGCCGGGGTGTCGGCGAATCCGGCGAACGTGCCGGCCGCGTTGGAGCCGCCGCCGACGCATGCGACCACGTAGTCCGGGACGCCGGTCCGCAGCTCGGCGGCGCACTGCCCGCGGGCCTCGTCGCCGATGATCCGCTGGAACTCCCTGACCATCCATGGGTACGGATCCGGCCCGACGACCGAGCCGATGCAGTAGTGGGAGTCGCCGGTCGCGCCCACCCAGTGCCGCATGGCCTCGCTGGTCGCGTCCTTGAGGGTACGGCTGCCCGTGGTCACCGGGACCACCTCGGCGCCCAGCATGCGCATCCGGAAGACGTTCAGCGCCTGCCGCTCGATGTCGCGCTCGCCCATGAACACCGTGGCCTCCAGCCCGAGCAGCGCGGCGGCGGTCGCGGTGGCCACCCCGTGCTGGCCCGCTCCCGTCTCGGCGATCAGCCTGCGCCGTCCCATCCGGGTGGCCAGCAGGGCCTGGCCCAGCACGTTGTTGATCTTGTGCGATCCGGTGTGGGTGAGATCCTCGCGCTTGAGGTACAGCTGCACGCCCAGGGCCTCCGACAGCCGGCGGGCCGGTGTGAGCGGGGTCGGCCGCCCGACGTGCTCGGCGAGCAGCCGCGCCAGGGCGCCGCGGAACCCCGGATCCGCCCAGGCCTCCCGGAACGCCCCGTCCACCTCGCGGCACGCCTCCACCAGGGACTCCGGCGCGTACCGGCCGCCGTACTCGCCGAATCGGCCCCGCGCTCGGGGCTCGCCCATCGTCCCGTCCAGCGGGACTGGCTCACGCCAAGGCAACACGTCTTGCATGCCATGCTCCATCGTTCTATAACTCTGCAATGAGTTCTATAACAGTGAGTGTGGCATGTGCGGCGTGGAAGCGCCACCACCGGTGCTCGGCACGGCAGACAGGAGGGCCTTCGGCCGCGAATCGCAGCACAGCTCGGGCGCGCCACCGGCGCGGTCACACACATGATCGACCGCCTGGAGAAGGGGGCACCGTGGACTCCCGGAGGGCGTGACATGAAGCGGTTGGCGAGCAACGCGACCTGTGGAAACGTCCCCCCGCCGACGGCATCGCGACGGCGAGCCCGACACCTTCCCGCCGGCGGCAACCGACTGCCTTCACGCTTCGGCGAACCTAGATCAATTACCGGGCGTCGGAGCTCAGGGGCCGTTCACCGGTGCGAGCCGGTGGCGGGTTCAGGCGATCAGCATGCGAAGGCCAAGCTCTGCCGCGTCGAGGTCGACGAGGTCTCGGTTGCGTTCGGCCCACCGACCGGATGCGAGGTCATCCCGGAGGCTGTCTTTCCGGCTGTCACCCATCGTCCCCGCACAGTGCCTGTGCCTGGCCAGCGTGTCACTACGCGGGATGTCGCTTGATCGCTATTTCACCATATTGATCGGCAGGTGAGGAGCCGTCGTCTGCGTCTCCTGTGGTGCGTTACCGCCATCCACGCTCCGATGCGGGAGGCGGATGGCGGACTTGCTGGGTGAACGCGAGCGACAGGGGACCACCGCCGCCGGAAAACCGTTTGAGCCTTCCTTTCGTGTTCCCGTACGTTGTCTGCGGCCCGTCGCAGTGAGGACAGAGGACAAAACCGCGTGACCCCGCCTGCTCTTTAGACCTGACACCTTCTTCCGCTCACCTTCAAGCCGACCCTCCCGTCGGCTCTGCCGGGCTGCCCGTGTGCGCCCGGTCATACAGCGTTTGAGGCCGCGCGCAATCGGCCTCGTGTCAGGTCTAGAGAGATCATGTCTTCACAACCTCATACTGTGCTGCCCTGGGTCGTCCGTCGGACCAGGCTGCCCCTGCTGTCGTTGCGGTGCGTGGACTGCCGGTCGGAGTCGGCCACCACCGGCGAGGGCAGGTTCCGCGTCAACGCCAACGGCAAACTGCTGGACGTGTGGCTGCTGGTCCACTGCGTGTCCTGCGATCGGACGAGCAAGCTCACCGTGCACGAGCGAGCGCCTGTCAGATCCTTCGATCCGACCGAGCTCGACGGCTACCACGCCAACGATCCGAAGCTGGTGGCGTCCAGGCTGCTGGATCCGCTGCTCGCCCGGCGCAACCGCTTCATCCTGGACTGGAAGGATGCCTGGCGGCTGGACACCCCGTCGGCCTGGCTCGACGAGGCGTGGCCGGTCCAGGTGGAGGTCGTCTTCGAGGATCCGGTGCCGCTGCGCCCGGATCGGCTCATCGCGCAGGGACTCGGCCTCAGCAGGAACGAGGTGCTGCGCCGGATCAAGTGCGACATTCCGCTGCGCCGTCCGACAAGTGCCGGGTTCACCTTTACCGTGATGGCCGGGGGATCAGCGGGGACGTAGCCGCGGCGCGTGATCCCCTCAAGCATCGGCGGTGACGGGCTGGAGGCTGAAGCCGAGCTTCATGTGCGCGCCGCGGCGGCGCTCGATCAGCCTCCGGTCCTCGTCATCGAGGAAGAACACCCGTTCCAGGTCTGCCTGCGACGGCACCTCCGCGTACTCGCCGTACGCGGATCCTTCGTCATGGGTCAGGACTCCACCACCGGGCAAAGGTCCAGGACCCCTACGGCTACGGCCAGGGGGCCGGCCTCGGACGCTACGTCCGCCGTGGCGAGGAGACCTCCGCGCGCCTGACCGCCGATCGCAGGAATCCCGGCGAGACCCCCTGTAGCTGGGAGTTCGGCCCTGGCTGGGCGAAGCAGGCGGCGAAGGTCGCGGTCAGAGCGTCCAAGGCCGAGGTGTAGGCGTGGTCGGGGGGACGGCCGTAGCCGATGATGACACCCTGGCGGGTGGAAGGCAGTTCGCTGCGCTCCGACAGGTAGCCGAGGGCGAGTCCGTGGGCCCGCGCGGCGGTTCGGATGTCGGTCTCGGTGGGGCCGTCCGGGGGGAGGAGGGCCAGGGCGTGCAGGCCGGCGGCGATGCCGGTCAGCGCAATCGGAAAGCCTGCGAGATGGTGTCGGAGTTGGTCCCGGCGGCGGAGGTACCGCTGGCGGGACGTGCGGATGTGGCGGTCGTAGCCGTGGCGGGTGATCAGGTCGGTCAGGGTCAGTTGACCGAGGTGCTCGGTGTGGTGGTCGGTGTGCAGTCTGGCGTCGGCGACCGGGGCGACCAGGCGGGGCGGCAGGACCATCCAGCCGATCCGCAGCGCCGCACCGAGCGTCTTGGACGTCGTGCCCAAGTAGGCCACGTGGTCGGGGTCGGCGCCTTGCAGCGCGCCCACAGGCTTGCGGTCGTAGCGGAATTCGGCGTCGTAGTCGTTCTCGACGATCAGGCCGCCGGACGAGCGCGCCCAGTCCAGCAGGGCGCGCCGCCGGTCGGGGTGGAGGGTCCGGCCGGTGGGGTACTGGTGGGCCGGGGTGACCTCCACCGCGTCGGCGCCCAGGCCGCCGAGGAGGTCGGTACGGGCGCCGAGATCGTCGACTGGTAGCGGGATCACCCGTGCGCCGGTGCGGCGGACCGCCTCGCGGTGCATCGGGACACCCGGGTCCTCCATCGCGAACGTCCCGCCGATGACCGCGGCGAGCAGCGTCAGTCCCTGTAGGTACCCGTTGGTGACCAGGATCGAGTCCGGGTGGGCCGACACGCCCCGGGCCCGTCCCAGGTATCCGGCCAGCGCGGCCCGCAGCTCCGGGCGGCCCCGCGGATCGCCGTAGCCGAAGGCTCCGGCTGGAGCCGACCCCAGGGCGCGCCGCGACGACTCGAGCCACGCCGCCACCGGGAACGCCGACGCGTCCGCGCTCCCCGGACGCAGATCGTGCCGCGGCTGCTCCACCGCCGCCGGCGCGGCTGAGGGCGCCGACGCGACCTGCGGCGGTAGCGCCACCACGGTGCCCGAACCCTGCCGCGCGGCCAGGTACCCCTCGGCGATCAGCTGGTCGTAGGCCGCTCGCACCGTGCCCCGCGCCAGCCCCAGATCCTCCGCGAGCCTGCGGGTCGCCGGCAGCCGCGTCCCGGTCGCCAGGCGCCCCGACCGCACCGCCTCCCGCAGCGCCCGCTCCAGCCCCGTCCGCAGCCCCTCGGCGGCGTCCAGTTCCAGATGCAGATCCATCCCAGGATTGGGCCACTCATCCACCATGGAATTGGATCTTACCGGCGGCCCAATCGTGTCCTTAGGGTCGTCCGGGTGACCACGGTTCGACCTTCGCGGGCCGTCTCCCGCAAGACCATCCGGCTGCTCGCGGCGGCGTATGGGCTGACGATCGCGAACCTCTACCATTGCCAGCCCCTCCTGACGGAGACATCCCGATCCCTCGGCCCGCACGCCGCCGCCCGCACCGCCGGCCTCCTCCTGGCAGCCGGGGCACTCATCGGGCTCACCGCCGCCGCCGTCGTCAACACCCTCATTCCCTACGCCGCCGCCCTGGCCGCACCCGATGAACGCGGTCGCGCCATAGGGACGATGCTCACCGGTGGCCTCACCGGCATCCTGCTGTCCCGTACGGTCGCGGGTCTGGTCGCGCAGGTCGCCGGTTGGAGGGCCCTGTTCGCGGCGGCGGCGGTCGTCACCCTGCTCCTGGCCGTCGTCCTCACCCGTGTCATGCCGCCCGCCCCACCCGATCTGGCTCTCCCTTACCGGGCCCAGTTGCGCGCCACCGTCCGACTGGCCGCCACCCACCGCCTGCTGCGACGGCGCTCCTTCATCGGGGCCTGCTCCTTCGCCGCCTTCGGCGTGTTCTGGTCCGCAGTCGCTCTCCGCCTCACCGAGCCGCCCCACGAGTACGGCCCCGCCCAGATCGGATTGCTGGCCCTGGTCGGCGCCGCCGCGTCCTTCGCCGCCGTGTGGGCTGGCGGACACCATGTCGCCTGGCTACTCATCGGGCTCCTGGCCATGGACACCGCCATCAACGCCACCCATCTGCTCAACATGAGCGTCGTCTACGGCATCGACGACGCCCGCGCCCGCCTCGCCTCGGTCTACATGACCGTCTACACCCTCGGCGGCGTCACCGGCGCGGCCGCCGGACCCTCCGCCTACGCGGTCGGCGGCTGGAGCGCGGCCGGCCTCCTCGGCGCCGCATTCCTCGCGACCGCCCTCGTCCTGACGTTCACCCGAACGGAGAACCCATGAAACCCCAGCTGGTCATCTTCGACAACGACGGCGTCCTCGTCGACAGCGAACCCACCGCACACCGCGTGCTGTCCGAATACCTGACGGAACTGGGCTTCCCCTTCACCCTTGAAGAGTCCTACCGGCACTTCCTCGGCAACGCCGCCCGCAACATCCACACGGTCGTCGCCGACCGATACGGCGGCACGCTCCCCGCCGACTTCACCGCACGCTGCCACGAGCGGGTCTTCACCGCCTTCAAGCAGGGACTGGACGCCGTTCAGGGCGCTGACACGGTCCTGACAGAGCTACGGCGCCGTGGCATCCCCTACTGTCTGGCATCCTCCTCCGACCACGCCTGGATCGACCTCACCCTTGACCGGACGGGGCTGCGCCCCCTGCTGCCGCCCGGCGTGGTCTTCAGCGCCCAGGACGTCGGCGGCGTCGGCAAACCCGCCCCCGACCTCTTCCTCCATGCCGCCGCCTCGTTCGGCACCGAGCCGCGCGACTGCCTGGTCGTCGAGGACAGCCCCAACGGCGTGCGCGCCGCGAAAGCCGCTGGCATGCCCGTCGTCGGCTACACAGCTCTCACCCCTGCGAGCAGGCTCATCGGAGCCACATCCTTCATCACCCGCCTGACCGGGATCCTCGACCACCTCGACCACGACCGTTGAAATACCGAACCCTGGCTCCAACCCGCCACGAACGCGATGAGGCCCACCGAGCAGCTCAGCTCAGGCGGGCTCGCAGAAGGCAGAATTCGTTGCCTTCGGGGTCGGCCAGGACGTGCCAGGGCTCCTCACCGCTCTGGCCGATGTCGGCCGGGCGCGCCCCGAGCTTCAGGAGGCGTTCGAGTTCGGCGTCCTGATCGCGGTCGGTGGCGTTGACGTCGAAGTGCAGCCGCAGCCTGCCCGCCTTGGGCTCGGTAGTGGGGCTGAAGACCAGAGTCGGCTGCAAGCCGCCGAATCCTTCCCGTGGTCCGATCTCCACCGCGCCTTCGTCCTCGGTGTCGAGCACGATGAAGCCCAGCACCTCGCACCAGAACGCCGCCAGCCGTTGCGGATCCCGGCAAGGAATTATCAGTTCGGAAATGCGACACGCCATGAGCGGCATCCTATGGGGCGTCAACCGCCAATCCTTGAACGGGCCAGGGCCGCAACACAGTGGGCACCCGGGAGCGGCGGGTGTCAACGCCATCAGCGACCGGACTCATCCGCCGAGGAAACGTAGGAGCTCCGCAGTGACGAACCGAGGGTTCTCCTCGACGAGCCAGTGCCCCGCGTGCGGCACGTCCACGGCGCGCACGATCTTGGTCATGCGCGGGGTCACTGTGGCTCGGATGGCGTCGAGCTGACCCTGGGCGGTCATGAGCAGGGTGGGGACATGTACCGGTGCCGCTGCCGCGGTGTCGCGGACGTCTTTGTCGAGGGCGCGGTAGAGCTCGAAGCCGCCCGACAGGGTTTCTGGCCGGCTGTAGGTCCGCGCGTACTCGTTGATCTCGGTGTCGGTGAACGGGGACCGGTCTGAGGTGCCACCGAACGCCGTCCCGCCGAACGAGACCTGGGGATAGAACAGAGCCAGGTACTCGCGGACGTCGTCGCCCACGACCGCCTCGGGGACCCGTCGTTGGGAGTGGAAGGCGATGTGCCAGCTCAGTGAGCGGTACGTGGCCGCATCGACCGTGGGGCCGGGCAGCGGCAGGTCGAAGTAGCCGAGGCGTGCGGTGTCGTCGGGAAATCGGCTGGCGTACTGGAATGCCACCGCGGCGCCGAAGTCGTGGCCGACGACGGCGGCGTCCCGGACCTTGAGCCGGTCGGCGATCAACGTGTGCACGTACCGCGCCAGGGTGGCCTTGTCGAAGCCGGTCGGTGAGCCGATACTGTCGCCCAGTCCCGGAAGGTCGACAGCGTAGACGGTGTGGTGTTCGGCGAGCGCCGGCATGATCGGCCACCAGCCGTACCAGGTCTGGGGCCAGCCGTGGATCAGTACCACCGGTGTGCCGCTGCCGCCGGTCACGTAGTGCATGCGGACGCCGTCGACATCGGCGAACTCGTGCCGGAAGGTGTTCTCGAACTCCGGGTCGTCCTGGGTGGCGACGGCGTATGGGGGAACGTCGCCGGCTTCCGGCGTGGAACAGGCTGCGGTGCCGATCGTGAGCAGGAGAGTGAGCGTGACGGTCGCCAGCGTGCGCGCGGATCGGAGGAACCGGCGCGACAACGGCCGGATTGCAGTGATCATGTGTTCCTGTCCTGGAGAAACTGGTGAGGTCAGCGTCCGGTCGTGCCGTCGATCAGTTCGCGGAGGAGGTCGGCGTGGCCGGCGTGGCGGCCGGTCTCCTCGATCATGTGGGTGAGTGCCCAGCGGATGCTGGGAGCGGGGCGGTCCGGCCGCGGCCGGGGGACCGGTGCGCCGGGGTCGGTGCACGTGTCGAGAACGTCGTTCGCGCGCTCGACCGTCTCCCGGTAGCGGGCGACGACGTAGGCCACGCTGTGCGCCGGTGCGGCCTGGAACGTCGCCTGCCAGTCGGTGACGTCGTCTCCGAGGAACGTTGCGCGTTCGACGAAAGTCAGGTGATTGAGCAGGCCGAGCAGGTTCGTGCCCGATGGCACTGCGGCTGTCCGGACCTGAGGTTCGGGGGCACCGTCGACCTTCGCGGCGATCGAGACCCGGAGGTGGTCGAGGAATCCGCACAGGACCTCGGCCTCGCTGCTCCCGGTCCGGGGCGGCGGAGTGTCGCGGCGGCGGCGCACGGTGTCAGGCACCGCGGCGGATGAGCAGCACGTGGTCGGTGACCTCGGCGGTGCGCCCGCCCGGCCCGGTCGCGATCCTGCGGGGTGCGTCGGCCCGCTCGACCGTCCACGTCGCCGGGTCCAGATCGATGCCCGCGGCGACCTCGTGCGGGGTCGGGTACCGGACGTCGGGATCCTGGTTCCACGACCACGGCGCGGTCGAGCCGTGGTCGACGATCAGCAGCCGCCCATCCGGGCGCAACGCGTGCGCGGCCGAGCGCAGGACGGCGGCTCTGTCCAGGTCGAAGGGGGTGTGCAGATAGTGGGCGCAGATCAGCTCGAACCCGCCCTGCGGGAACGAGTCGCGCAGGTCGTGCCGCACGGCGGTGACGCGACCGCCCAAGCCGTGTGCGCGGGCGAGTGCCGCGAGCCGCTCGACCGCCACGGCCGAGATGTCGGCGGCGGTGACGTGCCACCCCTGGCGGGCGAGCCACAGCGCGTCGCCGCCGGCGCCGCAGCCGAGGTCCAACGCGTCACCGGGCGGCAGGCTCGCGACCACTTCGGTGAGGCGGGCGTTCGGCCGCGGATCGGTGGCCGCCGGTCGTGCCGCGTACACGTCGTCCCAGAACATGACGGCATCGGTGGTATTCATCAAGACTCCTTCCGTCGGTGTCCGCTCAGTCTCGCCAGGCGCGCACCGATCTGGCACGAAATCTTGCGGTTCTGGCAAGATGGCCTCGTGGACCATGAAATGGACGAGGTGCTCGGCGCGGTGGGGCCGCGGCTTCGTGCGCTGCGTCGTCACCGGGGCATCACCCTCGCCGACCTCGCGACGACAACCGGCGTGTCGGAGAGCACCCTGTCCCGGCTGGAGAGCGGGCAGCGCCGGGCGACCCTGGAGTTGCTGTTGCCGCTGGCCCGTACGTACAACGTTCCGCTGGACGACCTTGTAGGCGCCCCGCGCACCGGCGACCCCCGGATCCACCTCACGCCGATCCGGAGGTTCGGGATGACCTTCGTGCCGCTGTCCCGGCGGCCGGGCGGGGTGCAAGCGTTCAAAATGATCATCCCCGCGCAGCCGGAACCGCTCGTACCGACCCCGCAGACCCATGACGGCTTCGAATGGTTGTACGTGCTCAACGGACGCCTGCGGCTCATCCTCGGTGAGCGCGACCTGACGTTGCCGTCCGGCGAGGCAGCCGAGTTCGACACGTCCTTGCCGCACTGGCTGGGCAGCGCCGACGGCGGCGTGGTCGAGCTTCTCATCCTGTTCGACCCGCAAGGGATGCGTACGCACATACACGCCGACCCGCATCGGCCGTCACACGGCGGGAGGCAGCTGTGAGCTCGGCGAGAAATTTCAGTATTCGCGTGCGGCAGGTCTTCGTGCACCCGACGCCCTACATCGGCGTGCCCCAAGCGCTGGCCGGGCTGCGCGTCGCCTCGGCCGCGCTAGCCGACGCGGAGCAGGAGGCCGGACGATGAGCGCGACGATCCGGACCGTGCTCGGGGACATCCCGCCCGAGGAGTTCGGTACCTGCGACGCCCACGACCATCTGTTCATCAGCTCGCCGACACTGCCGGGCCAGGAACTGGACGACGCCCAGGCCGCGCTCGCCGAACTCGACATCTTCGCCGCCCTCGGCGGTCGCGCCGTGGTGCAATGGACGCCGTGGGGAATGGGACCACGAACGGAAGAACTACCCGGTCTGTCCCGGCAGTCCGGCGTCCACATCATCTCCGCCACCGGAATGCACCAGGCCAAGCACTATGACCCAGGTGAGCTGGAACGCCTCCACGGAGGGCTGGCCGACCTGTTCATCCGCGAACTGACCAACGCTCCCGTGAAGGCGGGAATGATCAAAGTCGCCGGCGCCTATCACCGCCTCGACGACCACACCCGTCACGTCATGGCGGCCGCCGCTGAGGCGCACCACGCCACCGACGCGCCCATCGGCGTCCACCTGGAGGCCGGAACCGCCGCCTTGGACGTGCTCGACCTGCTGTGCGGGACCCACGGGGTCGCTCCGCACCGCGTGGTCCTCGGGCACCTGCACCGATTCCCGGACACCAGAATCCACCGGCAGGCCGCCGAAGCCGGCGCGTTTCTCGCATTCGACGGCCCCTCCCGTGTGCACCACGGCACCGACTGGCGCATGCTGGACAGCCTCGCGGTCCTCGCCGAGGCCGGCCACGCCCACCAGATCCTGCTCGGAGCCGACACGGTCACCCCGACCGCCCGGTCCAGCGCCGACGGACCGGGAATGCCGTTCCTGCTCAGCGGCCTGCGCCCGCGGATCGAGCGGGAACTCGGCCCCGAACTCGCGTCCGCGATCTTCACCGAGAATCCCGCCCGCGCGTTCGCGGTGCGATGGCGGCAGCCATGACCTGACGCCTTCCGAGGGGCTGGCTGCTTCGCCGGACTGATCGCTGGTCGAGCTCCAAGAGCTTCTGGATGAATGGCTGATTGCGAAGTGGCAGAACCGGCCGCACGACGGGCTGCGTCGCCCGCTGACGCCGGGACAGCCGGCGACGCCCAACGAGGAGTACGCCGCGCTGGTCGAGACCGCAGGATGCGTTCCGGCGTAGCCGCACCGGTCATGGATCTGCGTGCATGCCTTCAGCAGGGCGGAGCCGACGCCGTGGCGGCGGGCTGTCTCGGTGACGGCGATCGCCTTGATCTTGGTGAGGTCCGTCGCTCCGGACAGCAGGAGCATGTGGCGGAAGCCGTCACCGCCGCCGCGTAGCCCGGCCTGCAGGGCCGCGCCGCTGAGGCCGGACCACACCGCGGTGGCCACCACCTCATCCAGCCTGACGCCGGCCATCGGCGCCAGAGCCGCGACGCTGTCCAGGTCGGCGCCCGTGGCCTGACGCAGGCGAACACCGGCGCCGCCACCGGGTGGCAGCACCGGCGGCGGCAGTCAGCGGAGCCGTATCCGGACCGGGGGACCAGGACCAGGGTCCTGGTCGCGGGCCGGGGGAAGGATCCAGGGCCCCGGTCCGGATCATCCGCTGCCAGGAGGTTTGCCGCCTCTCGGGGTGATGGTCTGGATATCGGGAGGGAGCCCCCGGCGGGCGTTCGTCTTCAAGTCCGACCGCCGGAGGACAGCGTGATCCGCCCTGACCGGACACTCCACCGGACACCCATGGTGGGCAGCATCGAATCTGCCGGGAGGCAAGGAATGATTATGAAGAGTGTGGGCTGGCGTCGTTTCCATGCGGTCGTGGCGTCAGCGGCCGTGGCCGCGTCCGTCGGCGCGCTGGCGGTGGGTCCGGCTCACGCATCGTCGTCCGGATACGATCGGGCGGCCTTGCAGGCGGATCTGGATGCGATCCGCGACGCCGGCACGCTGGGAGTGCAGGCGCGGGTGGTCTCACCCGGCGGTGACCTGGCCGCGGCGAGCGGTACGGCGGTGCGGGGCCGCAGCGTGCCGATCCCGCTCGACGGGCACTTCCGGATGGGCAGCAACACCAAGACCTTCGTCGCTGCTGTGATGTTGCAGTTGGAGGCGGAGGGCCGCCTGTCCCTTGACGACAGCGTCGAACGGTGGCTTCCCGGGCTGGTGCGCGGCAACGGCAACAATGGGCGCGCGATCACCATCAGACACCTGCTCCAGCACACCAGCGGCCTGTATGACTCCGTGGGCGACATCGAGAAGAAGATGCGCACCGAGCGGGGTTACCGCACCTACCGGTTCCTGCGCATGAACCCGCGGCGACTGGTGGCTCTCAGCGTCGCCCACCGCCCGCTCTTCGCCCCCGGCTCCCGCTGGAGCTACTCGAACATCAACTACCTCTTGGCCGGACTGGTCATCGAGCGGGCCACTGGGAACTCCTGGCGCAAGGAGGTGAAGCGCCGGATCATCACGCCGCTGCGGCTGCGGAACACGACGTTGCCCGGCGACTCCCCGCTCCTGCCCACGCCGCACGTGCAGAGCTACACCCAGGACGCCGAGACCTCCAGGCCGTTTCGCGTCACCCTGCTCAGTCTCGGCTGGGCCGGTGCGGCGGGCGAGGCCGTCACCACCACCGGCGACCTGAGCAGGTTCTGGCGTGCGCTGCTGGGCGGGAAGCTGCTGGCGCCGCAACAGTTGAAGAAGATGACGACCACGGTTCCCATCGGCGCGCCCGGCAGGGAGTTCGGCCTGGGCCTGGCCAAGCAGCAACTGAGCTGCGGGGTCACGGCCTGGTCGCACCCCGGCGGCACACCCGGGTTCATCACCGACAACGCCGTCACCCAGGACGGCCGCACCAGCGTGATCGTCTCACGCACCACCTACCCTGGCACGCGAGAGCAGGGCCAAGCCACTGCCCGCCTGATCGACAACGCGCTCTGCGGCACCTCACCGACCGATTGATCATCCCGTGCGGCAGGACCGGTGGTCCGCATGGTGCTTTGCTCGCTGCCCGACGTCGGGGTGGCGCTGGCCGAGGCCCGGTGGGTGCTGAAAGCCGACGGGCAGATCCGGTCCCTGGAGCACGTACGCGCCGACACGCGTGTCCTGGCCCGGGCTATCCGGGGTGCCGGTCGCCGGGCGGGTCCCCGGCTGCCACGCGGGCGGTGACCAGGCCCGATTCGTAGGCCACGATGACCGCCTGGGCGCGGTCGCGGACGGCGAGCTTGTCGAAGATACTGGTGATGTAGTTCTTGACGGTGGAGAGGCTGATGTCAAGGACGCGGGAGATCTCGGTGTTGTCGAGGCCGGTGGCCATCAGACGCCACACCTCCACCTCGCGGGGCGTGAGTTCACCCAGGCCCGTGGGGGTCGGTGGCGCACCGTGGGGTGTGCGTACGTAAGTGGAGATCAGCCGGGTGAGCAGGCGCGGGGCGACGGCGGCCTCGCCGGCGTGGACGGTGCGGATCGCCGCGCTCAGGTCCTCCGGAGAGCTGTCCTTGGGCAGGAACCCGTAGGCTCCGGCGCGAAGGGCGCCCACGACGTACTCGTCCATGTCGAAGGTGCTGAGGGCCAGGACCCGGGAGCCGGGCACGGTGGCGGCGAGTTCCCTGGTCGCGCCGACCCCGTCGAGGACGGGCATCCGGATGTCCATCACCACGACGTCGGGGCGCAGCCGGCGGGCGAGGGTGACGGCCTGCGCGCCGTTCTCGGCCTCTCCCACCACCTCGAAGGACGGGTCAGGGGAGAGGATCAGCGACAGGCCGCGCCGTACCAGCAGCTGGTCGTCCACGAGCAGCACCCTGATCGGCGGCGTCGGTCCGGTCCCGGTCATCGGCGTGCCCCCTCGTGCTGGACGGCCGCCCCGTCCGTGGTCAGCGGCAGGTCGGCCACTACGGCGAACCCCCCGTCGGCCTGCGGGCCGGCGGTGAGAGTGCCGCCGTGCAGGGCGACGCGCTCGCGCATGCCGATCAGACCGTATCCGCCGGGGCCCACCGCCGGCGGCCCCTCCTGCGGCGGTGTGCCCCCGCCGTCGTCCCGCACCTCGACGGTGACCCGATCCTGACGGTACGTCAGCTGTAGGAACGCGCGGGCGGGCCCCGCGTGCTTGCGGGCGTTGGTGAGGGCCTCCTGGGCGATCCTGAACACCGTGAGGCCGACGGTCGGCGACAGCGGGTGCCGCGGCCCGTGGACGCTGAACTCGGTCGGCAGTCCGGCGAGGCGGGACTCGGCCACCAGGCGGTCGAGGTCGTCGGCGCCTGGCTGGGGCTGCGACGGCACGGCCTCCGGTTCGTCGCCGTCCCGCAGTACGTCGAGGAGTTGCCGCATCTCGCGCAGCGCGAGCCGCCCGGAGGACTCCAGAGTGACCAGGGCGTCCTGGACCACCTCAGGTTCGGCGATGTTGGCCCGGGCACCGCCGGCCATCAGCTGCATGGTGGTGATGTGGTGGGCCACGATGTCGTGCAACTCGCGTGCGATGCGGCGGCGTTCGTCGGCCACCGCACGGTCGGCGAGGAGCCTGCGGTTGGCCGCCACCTCCTGCTGCCAGCGGTTGACCGCCATGGCGGTGCCGACGACGATCAGGGTGGTGAGGGGCGGGATAACGGCGTCCTGCCAGGGCGGAATGCGGCCGTTGCTCTGGCTCAGCAGCGTCAGCGACACCGTCGCGGCGGCCGCGACCGCCGTCACCCTGCCGGGGCAGGCCCTGGCGACCGAGTACAGGGCGACCACCAGGACGGCACCGAAGTGCCTGGGCAGCGGCACGGTCAGGGTGGCCGTCGCATCGAGTACCAGGATGGCCACGAGCGCCGCCACCGGGTGGCGGCGACGGGCGAGCAGCGGCAGGGCTGCCAGCGCGACGAGGAGGAACCCTGCCACGCTCACGGCGTGCCGGCCGTCGGGGGCGTTGAAGAACGCGTAGCTGAGCAGGTTCATCACGCACGCCCCGCCGGTCACGAGCGCGTCGTTACGGGTCCACGGCGGCTCGGCGCTGTCGATGTGCGGCAGCTCCCGGGCATCGCCAGGCCCGACGTGTCGGCTCCTGGGCATGTCTGTTCCCCCTGTATCCGGCCTCCTGGCCCCGGACCAGGGTTGCACAGCAGCCGCAGTGGCAGCACCGGCGGCGGCAGTCGGCGAACCCGTATCCGGACCGGGGGACCAGGACCAGGGTCCTGGTCGCGGGCCGGGGGAAGGATCCAGGGCCCCGGTCCGGATCATCCGCTGCCAGGAGGTTTGCCGCCTCTCGGACTGATGGTCTGGATACCGGCCGGGAGCCCCGGCAGACGTCCGCATTCAAGTCCGTCCGCCGGAGGACATCGTGATCCGCGCCCTGACCGGATACTCCACCAGACGCCCGTGGAAGGTCATCGCCCTCTGGGCGGTGCTGGGTGTCGCACTGAGCGCCCTGACCCCGACGCTGTTCGACCGCGTCACCCAGAACCGGGCAGGGGACTTCCTGCCCCGGAGCTACGACTCGGCCGCCGCGCTGCACATCGCCAAGGAGCGGTTCGGGGTGAACCCCGACGCCACCACGGTGACGGTGCTCGTCGCGCGGTCCGACGGCAAGGCTCTCAGCGCCGCCGACCAGAAGCGGGTCGAGGCCGAGGCGGCGAAGCTGGGCAAGCGCCGGGTGATCATGCCCAGGGAAGACGACGGCCCGCAGCAGTTCCTGATCCCGGACCGCTCCCAGACGCCCCGGATCGCCCCGGCGATGACGGCGCCCGACCGGAGTTTCGAACTGCTCTCCTTCGAGCTGATCGGGAATCGTGCGGACAAGGGGGTCCAGGGCGTCTACCGGACCTTCCGGGAGGCCGCCCGGACGCGCTTCTCCGAGGCGGGGATGCGTACCGGTTTCACCGGTGCGCTCGCCGACACCGTCGACACCGTCGATTCCCGCAAGACCGCCACGACGGTCGGGAGCGGCCTCATCATGGGGCTCATCATCCTGCTCAACGTGCTGGTGTTTCGCAGCGTGCTGGCGGCCCTGCTGCCGCTGCTCGCGGTCGCCGTGATCGGCTTCGTGGCGGCGGGAGCCGTCGCGGGTGCCGCGATGCTCACCGGGCTCAAGCTCGACGCGAGCACCCCGGGGCTGATCAACGTGGTTCTGTTCGGCATCGGCATCGACTACCTGCTGTTCCTGCTGTTCCGCTTCCGCGAGCAGTTGCGGGCCAGGCCCGAGCAGTCCGCCCGCGAGGTGGCCGCGCAGGTCTCCGGCAGGGTGGGCACCGCGATCACCTCGGCGGCGCTGACCATCGTGGCCGCGTTCGCCACACTGGGCGTGGCGACCTTCGGGCAGTTCCGCTCGATGGGCCCCGCGATCGCCGTCGCGGTCCTGGTGATGCTGCTCGGCAGCCTCACCCTGCTGCCGGCACTGCTCGCGGCCGCCGGGCGCAAGATGTTCTGGCCCTCCCGGGCGGCCTTGCGCGGCGAGCCACGCGGGGGTCGTGCCGCCCGCCTGGGCGCGCTGGTCACGCGACGACCGCTGATGATGCTGACCGCCTCCGTCGCCCTGCTTGCCGCGCTGGCCGCCGGGCTGATCGGCATCAGCATGGACTACGGTCAGGGCGGCTCCGGTGCCCGGACCCCCGCCGCGGCCACCGCGGCCGAGATCTCCCGCACGCTGCCGGCCGGCGTGTCGGATCCGACGAGCGTCTTCGTCACCGCCACCGACGGCGGCACCCTCACAGCCGACAGGCTCGACGGCCTCTCCCGTGCGCTCACCCAGGTCAAGGGCGTGGGCCAGGTCGCAAGGACCGTCCTGAACAAGGACCACCGTGCTGCCCGGATCGATCTCTACCCGACCGCGGACCCGCAGAGCCAGCAGGCCCGCGACCTGGCCTCCGGACCGATCCGGGCAGCGGTCGCCCAGCACACGCCCGCCGGGACGACGGCACACGTGGGCGGGACGCCGGCGATCATCGCCGACATGTCGGCCGCCGTCGACCGCGACCTCACGATCGTGTTCCCGGTCGCGGCCGCGCTGATCGCGCTGATTCTCCTGCTGCTCCTGCGCAGCCTGCTCGCACCGGTGATCCTGATGCTCTCCGTCGGGCTCGCCTTTGCCGCGACCCTCGGCGCCGCCACGCTGCTGTTCCAGCACGTTCTCGGCAAGCCGGGCGTCAGCTTCGCCCTCCCGCTGGTGCTGTTCCTGTTCGTCGTGGCGCTGGGCACCGACTACAACATCCTGATCACCGACCGGATCCGGGAGGAGATGCGGCGACCGGGTACGGCTCGCGCCGCCGTGGCCCGCGCCGTCCAGCACACGACACCGGCCATCGCGACGGCCGGCGTGGTACTGGCCGCCTCCTTCGCCAGCCTCATCACCTCCCCGGGCAACGAGCAGATGGCCTTCGCGATGACGCTCGGCATCACGCTCTCAGCGCTCGTCGTGTCGCTGGTGCTGGTCCCCGCCCTTGCCGCGCTCCTCGGCCGGGCCATGTGGTGGCCGATCCGCCCGCGGCCCACCGCAGGCGGCCACAGGCAGGACCGTGTGACCGAACCTGCCCCGGAACCCGACCGGGTCACGGCCTACTGAGGCTTGGACCGCTTTGCGCGCGACCGCCTGAAAGTCGTTGGACCGTGCGGGCATTCCCCCACGGTAACGGCGGGCACCGGCAAGTTGCCGCTGCAGCGAACCGACCGTCCACGAGATGGAGCTAGATCAGCTGCCGTGTCGATCACCGAGCGCGCGCGTGAGCGGGCCCGCCGGGCCGTCGCGGGACTCACCGGCCGGGAGCGGGACGTGCTCGCCGGTCTCGGCGAGGGCCTGTCCAACGCCGAGATCGCGGGCCGGCTGTACCTGGGGGAGACCACGGTCAAGGGATATGTCTCCCAGGTCCTGACCAAGCTCGGCTGCGCCAACCGTACCCAGGCCGCGCTCGTCGCCCACGACGCCGGGCTCACCCGCCGCTGAGGCCCGGCCTCCGCGGGCGCGGGCCACAGGGCGAGGTCACGGTGAGCGGCTCAGTTCCGACGGGTGGGCAGGTCCGGGCGTTCGTCGGTCCAGCCGACCGCCTGGAACGAGGTGGTGACACGGAGCTCCGCCCGCCGCCCGTCCGCGAGCTCGGTGGTGTTCGTCCTCACCTCGGCGAGAAGCAGGCCGGCGCTGGGATCGACCACGAGTCGGACCTTGGAGAACAGGCCCGGCTCTATTTCCTCCTGATAGCTGAGCGTCTGCCCTCGCCGGCCCAGCGGGTCTGTCATCTCCCCCTCGGCCCGTATTGCGGGCAGAGACGCAAGGATTCGGTACGCGGATGCCCGGGTCTCGGGCGAGGCGGGCAGGGTACTGATGATGTCCACACAGTCTCGGAGAAGGATGTGTGCCCTCGCCTCCTCCACGTCCATCCCGGATCCGGTCAGATCCAGCCGGCCGATGCGCTCTTCCAGGTAGCTCCGGAGCGTCTCGGGCTCGCCCGGGATCGCGCGCGTCTCCTTCCAGGTCAACGATTTCCCTGCCAGGTCACCGGCCTGGCCCTTCCAGGTGCCGCGAAGCTGTTCGGCGGTTCGCTCACCTGCCGCCGCCTCCAGCGGCCCGAACGGGACGGCGAACAGGTTCTCCGTCTTCATGTTCTCGGGGTATCGCCAGCTGGTGGGCGCCCCCGCGGCCCGCCAGGCCGCCTCGTCCCGCGCGGTCGCGGGCTTGACGCCGAGATCCTGACGGATGCGCCAGCTCCGCAGGTCCGGCTGCTTCGCCAGCCACTGCTCCGTGGACCGCTTCTCCTCGAGCACATAGCTGCGGGTGGGGTCGGTCAACATCGCCTGGGAGACCGTCCTGACGCGCCAGTAGTCGCCATCCGCACGGGCCTGCTCCACGGCGACGGCAGCCGCGAGCAGGATCTGCCGGGCGGTCGGCTCGGCTGCCACGGACAGCGACGTGGTGGGCTGAGGCCCGGCGGGGGGCGTACCGTCAGGCAGCATCCCGGGGGCGATGACCGCCACCGCGGCGGCGGTCGCGGCCAGGCCGAGCAGAGCGCGGCCAGAAGAGGGCATGCGCCGCCGCCTGGCGGGGGTGCGCTCCAGCGAGACGATCTCCGCCAGCAGCGCGTCCGCCCCCGCGGTGGACGCCCGGCCGGTCAGGTCCTCGTCCAGCGCTCTCGCCCGGTTCTTGAAGATCTGGTCGCTGTTCACCCTGACTCCTTCTCGACGAGCGGCCGTGATGCGAAACCAGCGGCCGATGGGCGGGTCTTCTCCAGGGCCTTGGCGAAGCGTTTGCGGGCCCGGTGCAGGCGGATACGGGCGGCGTTGCGGGAGCAGTCCAGCACGGTCGCGATCTCGCCGGGGTCGAGCCCCTCCCAGAGAGTCAGGGCCAGCAGCTCACGATCGCTGTCGGCGAGCATGTTCATGGCCTCATCCACGCCGTGCTGCTCACTGTGGTGGGAAGGGGCGGCGTAGAGCTGTTCGATCTCGGCGGTGAGTTCGGTGTGCCGGGTGAGCCTGCGCCGCTCGCTACGCCGGTGGTTGGCCAGGACCCGGCGGGCCACCCCGTACAGCCAGAGCCTGCCGGCCTCGCCGTCGGGGAGCTCGGTCATCCGCCGCCAGGCGACCACATAGGTCTCGGCCACGACGTCGGCGGCGTCCTCAGGAGAGGAGCACCGCCGCACGGCGTATCCGAGGATCTGCTCATAGGTTCGCCGGTACACCGCCTCGAACCGGGACCGGTCATCTTGTTCACTCACGCGTCATCCTCGTCAGGCCTTCCGAACGCTGCGGGCTTTCACCTCCTACGTGTCCGCGGCCGACGGCAGAATTTCAGGCCGGGCATGAGCGACCGAACCGACATCCGGAACGGTCGGCCCGCTCATGGCTGATCGCCGCACGGAAATAGGCTCGTGGGCATGAACAGTCCCATCCTCGTCCTGAACACGGGATCCTCCTCCATCAAGTACGAGCTCATCGACCCGCGCACCCGCACGCGATCGGCCAAGGGCCTCATCGAGCGCATCGGACAGGAGCAGGGACGGCTGACGCACCGCGGCGCGGATCGGCCGCCGTACGTCAGCGACCGTCGCTTCCCCGGCCACGCCGAGGGGCTGGACGCGATGATGGAGGCGTTCACCGCCGCGGGGCCGGAGTTGGCTCCGGTCGCGGTCGGGCACCGGGTGGTGCACGGCGGCACGAGGTTCGCCGAGGCCGTGCTCATCGACGACGAGGTCATCGCCGCCATCGAGGAGCTGGCCCCGCTCGCGCCCCTGCACAATCCGGTCAACCTGACCGGCATCCGGCTGGCGCGCAAGGTGTTTCCCGAGGTGCCGCAGGTGGCCGTGTTCGACACCGCGTTCCACCGGACGCTGCCGCCCGAGGCGTACACGTACGCGGTGCCGCGCGAGTGGCGTGAGCTGGGCGTGCGGCGCTTCGGCTTCCACGGCACCTCCTGCGCCTACGTCACCCGCCGCGCGGCCGCGCTGCTCGGCCGCGACCTTGCGGGGCTGAACCTGATCGTGCTGCACCTGGGCAACGGCGCCAGCGCCACCGCGATCTCCGGCGGACGAAGCGTGGACACCTCCATGGGCATGACACCGCTGGAAGGGCTGGTCATGGGCACCCGGTCCGGCGACGTGGACCCCGCTCTCGCCGGTTACCTCGCCCGGGCGAGCGATCTGGACGCCCAGCAGGTGGAGCACGCGCTCAGCCACCGGGCCGGTCTGCTCGCGCTGACCGGGTCCCGGGACATGCGTGAGGTGCGCGCCCGCAACGACGACGAGGCCAGGCTGGCCCTGCAGATCTACACGCGGCGGATCCGCAAGTACGTCGGCGCCTACTACGCGCTGCTCGGGCGGGTCGACGGGATCGTGTTCACCGGCGGGGTGGGCGAGCACGATGCCGCCACCCGCGCCGCATGCCTGGCGGGGCTCGACCGGCTCGGCATCGCCGTCGACGCCGCGCTGAACCAGACGGAGTCGGGCGAGGAGCGCGAAGTGTCCCTTCCCGGAGCCGAGGTGCCCGTCCTGGTCATCCCCACCGACGAGGAGTGGGAGATCGCCAGCCAGACCCTCGCGCGACTGGCGTCCTGACCCCGGTCAACAGGCCGTCCTCGAGCCGGCGGGTCCGCCCTCTCACCGGCGTGTCGCCGCCTCTGGCAGCTCGTCCTCATGCCGAGCCCGCTCGTCGCGCGCCTGCGCGGCCGTGACGGCGACGGTGGTGACGATGTCGGCGACGGTGGCGCCGCGGGACAGGTCGTTGACCGGCTTGCGCAGCCCCTGCAGCACCGGTCCCACCGCGACTGCCCCCGCGCTGCGCTGGACGGCCTTGTACAGGTTGTTGCCGGTGTTGAGGTCGGGCACCACGAAGACGGTGGCGCGTCCGGCCACCTGGCTCTCGGGCATCTTGGTCCGCGCCACGGCGGGATCCACCGCGGCGTCGTACTGGATCGGCCCCTCCACCTGAAGGTCGGGGCGGCGCTCGCGGACCAGCTCGGTGGCGGCGCGGACCTTGTCGACGTCGGCGCCGGCGCCCGAGGTGCCCGTCGAGTACGACAACATCGCGATTCTCGGCTCGACGCCGAACAGCGCCGCGGTACGAGCTGAGGAGATCGCGATGTCGGCGAGCTGCTCGGCGGTCGGATGGGGGTTCACCGCGCAGTCGCCGTACACCAGCACCCGATCGGCCAGGCACATGAAGAACACGCTGGAGACCAGGCCCAGGCGCAGGATCTCGAACGCCGGCCTGATCGTGTGCGCGGTGGTGTGCGTCGAGCCTGAGACCATGCCGTCGGCCATGCCGGTGTGCACCATCAGGGTGCCGAAGTAGGAGACGTCGGTCACGGTGTCGCGGGCCAGCTCGACGGTCATCCCTCGGTGCGCCCGGACGGCGGCGTACTCGCGGGCGAACCGCTCGCGCAGCTCCTTGTCGAACGGGCTGATCACGCCGGCCCCTGCCAGGTCGAGGCCGAGCTGGGCGGCCTGGACCCTGATGCGTTCCTCGTCGCCGAGCAGGGTCAGCTCGGCCACTCCCCGGCGCAGCAGGATGTCGGCAGCGCGTAGGATGCGCGGCTCCTCGCCCTCCGGCAGCACGATGTGGCGACGCCGGGCGCGCGCCCGGTCCAGCAGCTCGTACTCGAACATCAGCGGCGTCACGACGTCGGTCTTGGCGATCGCCAGCCGCTCCAGCAGCAGCCTGCCGTCCACGTGCTCGGAGAACAGCCGCAGTGCCGTGTCGATCTTCCCGCCGGCCTCGGGCGTGAACCGGCCCTCCACCGCCGACAGGCGGGCCGCGGTGTCGAAGGTGTCGTGCTCGGTGGTGATCACCGGCAGCGGGGTCGCCATGCCGCTCAACAACCGGTCCACCGGGGCCGGCAGATCCGTGCCGCCGGTCATCACCACCGCCGACAGGGCGGGGAAGCCCGGCGCCGTGTGCGCCGCGATCAGCCCGGGCAGCAGCGCGGCGGCCCGATCGGAGGGGATGATCACCGCGGCGCCTTCGGTGAGGCGGTCCAGGATGCCGGGCAGTGACATGGCGCCCACCATCAACGCGCTCACCTCCCGGCCGAGCCCGTCGCGTTCGCCCAGGAACAGCCGGCCGTCGCAGGCATTCAGCAGGTCGGCGACCGTGGGCGCGCGCAAAGAGGAGGTCTCCGGCAGCACGAACACCGGAGTCGGATGCGAGGTCGCCGCCAACCCCTCCGCCGCACGGGTGACCACGACCGCGAGCTCGCGGGCGTGATGGTGCGCCAGTTCCCTGGACGACAGCTCGACCGCGGCGGCGACCTGCGCAGGCGTCCTGCCCCTGGCGTTCACCACGTTGATCACCGGCGTGCCCAGGTCAGCGGCCAGCCTGGCGTTGAAGCCGAACTCCGTCGGCGCGCCCACGTCGGTGTAGTCGGTGCCGATCACCACCACCGCGTCACACTGCCTGGCCAGAGCACGATAGCGGGCCACGACGTCGCCAGCCGCGCGTTCCACGTCAGCGTGCACCTCGCCATAGGTGACACCCGCGCACGCGTCGTAGGGCAGGGCGAGCTGAAATCTGCTGCGGATGGTGTTGATCAGGGCGTCCTCGCGCCCCTCCCGCACCACCGGACGGAACACCCCCACGCTCTCCACCTGCCGGGAGAGCAGCTCGACCAGGCCCAGGGCGACGGTTCCCTTGTTGCTTTCCGCCTCGCCCGCCGCGACGTACACCGCACGTGTCATGTTCCCATTGTCGTGGCCCCCGCCCGCCCCCTTCGCCGCAGGTGGGCCCAGGGTGCCGGCGGCCGCGGCGGACGACGCCGAGTCCGGCCGGGACTCAGCACGGCTTGAAGGCCCAGGTACTCGAACCGCCCCGGGACTTCGACGGCGTCCACGACGCCTTCACCGAGGCGAGGGGTCCCGGGCCAAGAAGATCACTGTCAGCGATATCCGCGTCCGGCCCGAGAGCGACCGGGACTTCGGACAGACCGCCACCTACAACGCCATGTTCTCCGTCACCCTCGACGGCCCTGTCCCTACTCCTACGACGGGCGCCTGCAGATCATCGATGTCGACCGGCCTGGAGAGTCCGCTGGACTCCGACGGCGATCCATCCCGACCTGCAGGGCAGCGGCTTCGGCGAGGTGCGGCAGATCCGCGTCGCCCCCGGACCGGACGGCTCCTCCCGCCAGGTGCTGCTGGAAACGCGAGCGGAAGCAGAGCAGGCGGGATCCCTCTTCGCCGACGAAGGCCTCAAACTGGTCCGGTACAGCCGTTAGCGCTGAGAATGATCTTTTGGCCTCGTCGTGTTCGCGGAGCATCCGCAGGACGGTTGCGGGTGAGGGGTGTCGGCCCTTCTTCTTGCCCTTGGTGATGACGAGTTCGGCCGCGATCTTGCGCAGGCTGAGGTTCTTCTCGCGCAGGTGGAGGGCGTTGGACAACTGAGCCACAGTGCATCATGGGAGTCACGACCGCCGGACGGAAACTTGCGCCCCGGTGCCGGAGACTCTTGAGTTCGTGGAAGGTCTCGATCTGGTCCACGACGTTCTTGACGGTGCGCACCTGGGCGGCGGCCAGCGCTCACGGCAGGGGCAGGCAGCGGCAGCGGGGCGACCTTCTTGGCCGGGTCGCCGTGGCGCAGCAGGCCGGCGGGGGCGTGCGCGGCCAGATCGAGGTAGCGCTCCATCCACGCGGGGAGGCTGTCGTCGGCCGGATCGAGGCGTTCGGGAAGCCCGACCTCTTTCGTGAAGTGATTTCGGCGTGATCCTGCCCGGCGGGTGCGGACCCCGAGCTTGAGCCGGATCACTTCACGGAAGGGCTATTTCCTGAAGCGAATCGGTGGTCCTGCGATCTCGCGTCCTTCGTCACCGGGTTCTGCGGGAAGTCGACGGTGATGTCGAGGCCGCCGCCGGTCCGGGCGGCGACCGCGATCCGTCCCCGGTGGGCGAGGGTGACCGCGCGCACGATCGACAGTCCCAGCCCCAGCCCGTCGGTGCGGACGCGGGTGCCCTCCCCGTGCACGAACGGCTCCAGCAACGTCTTCGCCTCGTCGGGCGGGATCTGTCGCCCGGTGTTGGAGATCCGCAGGACGGCGCGCCCACCCGCCGTACCCGTATCGACGACCAGGTGGCCGCCTGCCCGGTTGTAGCGGACGGCGTTGTCGACCAGGTTGCCGATCATCCGTTCCAGCAGGACCGGTTCGCCGGTGACCGGTGCCGGCCGGAGCTCGCGTCGTACGGCGACGCCGGCGGCTGCCGCCCGCGTTCCGGCGGCGTTGAGGGCGGCGTCCGCGACAGCGGCCAGGTCGACTGTCTCCCGCGCGGTGAGCCCGGCCTGGCTGCGCGCCAGCAGCAGCAGCCCGTCCAGGACGCGCTGCATGTGCTCGACGGCGCCGCGTACGTCGCCGGCCATCGCGAGCAGCTCGGCCCGGCTGGGGTTCCCGTCCAGGGTGACGTCGATCGCCGTGCGCGCGGTGGTCAGCGGCGTACGCAGCTCGTGGGCGGCGTTGGCGGTGAACAGCCGCTGACTGTCCAGGATCCGGTCCCGCTCGAAGACGCCGCGCTGGATGCGGTCCAGCATCCCGTTCACTGTGCCCGCCAAAGCGGACAGCTCGTCGGCGGGAGCGGTGACCGGCACCCGCTCGGTGAGGTTCTCGGCCGACAGGCGCCGGGCGGTGGACGAGATGACGCGGATCGGCCGCAGCACCCGGCCGGCCACCAACCAGCCCAGTACGGCGGCCAGGGCGGTCACCACGATGAGCGCCAGAACGGCCTGGGGCAGCAGCGCGGACAAAGTGGCGGTCTGCACCCGGTCGGCGAAACCTTGCAGGTCCACGGCTGTCGGCATCGGCGGAGGAGTGCCCGATGGGCCGGTGCCGCTCCGGTCCAGGCGGGTGAAGAAGGTGTTGCGGCGCATCAGCAGGTAGGTCAGCCCGGTCAGCGCGGCGCCGGCGGCCAGCACCAGAGCGGTCTGCAGCAGAGTGAGCCGGGCCCGGGCAGTCAACCGGGCCGTCCTGAGCCGGACCACGCCTCACCCTCCCATTCGGTAGCCGGCGCCGGTGACGGTCTCGATCAGCGGCGGGTCGCCGAGCTTGCGGCGCAACGTGCCGACGGTGATCCGGACCGCGTTGGTGAACGGGTCCGCGTACTCGTCCCACACCTTGTCCAGCAGGGTTTCCGCGCTGACCACATCGCCGCCGGCGGCGATCAGCCGCTCGAGCACGCCGAACTCCTTGGGCGTCAGACGCAGCAACCGCCCGTCCCGCTCGGCGCTCCGCCGGGCCGGATCCAGGGTCACGCCGGCGGCGCGCAGCACCGGCGGGCGGGCCGGTGCACTGCGCCGTACCAGGGCGTGCACCCTGGCGACCAGCTCGGAGAACGCGAACGGCTTGCCCAGGTAGTCGTCCGCGCCCAGCATCAGCCCGCCCACTCTGTCCTCAACGGCGTTGGACGCGGTCAGCATCAGCACCCGCGACACCCCCCGCTGGACGAGCCGGCGGCACACCGCGTCGCCGTGCACGACCGGCAGGTCCCGGTCCAGGACCACCACCTCGTACGGCGTGATCTCGCACTTGTCCAGCGCGCTTTGGCCGTCGAGGGCGACATCGACGGTGAAGCCGTGCTTGCGCAGCCCGGCCTCGATGTACCCGGCGAGGGGCTGCTCGTCTTCGACCAGGAGCACACGCATCCGGGCAGTATCGCAACGCCCGCATATGGAACACATATGGTCCGCCGATCGCCCACCGATAGGCGCCGGCCGGTAGATGTGATCGCTGGCAAGGCCGGCCGGGCCGGCCTGGACGACGAAATCACCGAGGCCCTGTTCATGACCACCTTTCGGACCACCGCTCAGGAGGACATAGCGTGACCGAGCGAAGCGAGGGCACCAATCAGCACAGCACTCAAGTCATGAACGCTCCGAAGGAGCTCTCGTGACTTCTGTCCTGCGGGCCCAGGCACTGGGCAAGAAGTACGGCAAGCGCTGGGCGCTGCGCGAGTGCACCGTCGACATCCCGGCGGGCCACGTCGTCGGGTTGGTAGGCCCCAACGGGGCCGGCAAGACCACGCTGCTGAAGCTGGCCGGCGGCCAGCTCCAACCGACGGCGGGCGCCATCACCGTGCTCGGCGGCCGGCCTGCCGACGGCCCGGCGCAGCTGGCCAAGGTCGGGTTCGTCGCCCAGGACACCCCCGTCTACGCGGCACTGACCGTCGCCGATCACCTGCGACTGGGGGCACGGCTCAACCCCCGCTGGGACGACGCCATGGCGCGGGAGCGCATCGCGCGGCTCGGCCTCGATCCCACCCACCGGGCGGGCAAGCTGTCCGGCGGCCAGCGTGCCCAACTCGCCCTCACCCTGGGCCTGGCCAAACGGCCCGAGCTGCTGATCCTGGACGAGCCGGTCGCCTCGCTCGACCCGCTGGCCCGCCACGAGTTCATGCAGGGGCTGCTAGAGGCAACAGTCGAGCACCAGCTCAGCGTCGTGCTCTCCTCCCACCTGGTCTCCGACCTGGAAAGGACGTGCGACTACCTGATCGTGCTCGTCGAATCGCGCGTGCAGGTGGCCGGGGAGGTCGACAAGCTGCTGGCCACCCATCACCGGCTCACCGGCCCGCGCCGCGATCCCGACCGGCTCCCCGCCGACCAGCACGTGATCTCCGCGTGCCACACCGAGCAGCAGAGCACATTCGTGGTCCGTACCGACGCCCCGATCCACGACCCCGCCTGGACGGTCACCCAGCTCAGCCTCGAGGACCTCGTCCTGGCCTACATGGACAAGTCCACCGCCGAGGACCGGCGCGTCGCCCTGGAGGTGCAGCGATGATCTGGCTGACCTGGCGCCAGTTCCGCGGCTCGGCCGCGATGATGGCCGCCGTACTCGGCGTACTCGCCGTCGCCCTGGCCGTGACCGGCCCTGGACTGGCCTCCGCCTACTCGGCGGGGATCGCCGACTGCACCACGGACGACACCTGCGCCGGCTTCTACAACCGCTTCTTCGGCGAGTACGACCTCCCGTTCCTGGCCCTGACCCTCGTCGTGCTGATCCTGCCCGCCCTCATCGGGCTCTTCTGGGGAGCACCGTTGATCACCCGCGAGCTGGAGGCGGGCACGCACCTGCTGGTGTGGAACCAGAGCATCACCCGCGGCCGCTGGCTGGCGGTCAAGCTCGGGCTCACCGGCCTGACCGCCATGGCAGCCGCCGGCCTGTGCGGCCTCATGGTGACCTGGTGGTCCGACCCCCTGGACAAGTCGGCCGCCGAGGGCATGGCCCTGATGGCTCCCCTGGTGTTCAGCGCCCGCGGCATCGCCCCGATGGGGTATGCGGCCTTCGCCTTCGTGCTCGGCGTGACCGTGGGTATGGTGGTGCGCCGCACGCTGCCCGCCATGGCCCTCACGCTGGCCGTTTTCGCCGCGATCCAGCTCAATCTGCCGACGATGGTCCGTCCCCATCTGGTGGCCCCGGTGACCGCGACCTTCGAGCTCGGCATGGAGAACATGGAGAGCCTCAGCATCCCCCGGGAGGGAGGCGAATCCCCGCGGCTGTTCCTGAGGGAGGCTGTTCCCGGCCACCCGGGTTCCTGGGTCCTGGCCAACGAACTGCTCGCCCCATCCGGACAGGTGATCTCCGGCGGCGACGGCGGCGCCGGAGCCGTCATCAATGTCTCCTCGACGTCGGGGCCCTGCGCACCGGGGAGTGCGGCGGCGGGCGCCGGGGACGGCTGCTTGGGCGAGGTCAACCGCCTCGGCTACCGGCAGCAGGTGACCTACCAGCCCCTTGAGCGCTTCTGGCTGTTCCAGTGGATCGAAACGGGGATCTACGCCCTGCTCACCGTCGGCCTGACGTGGTTGTCGTTCTGGTGGATCCGGAGGCGCCTGTCATGACCGCCATCAGGACCGCCACCGCCGGGCTCGCCCTCCTGCTGGCTGCGGCCTGTACGGCGCCGACGGCGCCGCGCAGCGAGACGAGCGCGGCAGGCAGCACGGTCTGCGCACAGCCTCAGGGCCGCATCCCGGCGCAGACGCCCACCACGATCGACGTCGTCGAGCAGGCGTACTTCTGCATCCTGGGCAACTACTACAGCGGCGCCACGCTGGACGCCCGCTCGCTGCTGACCGCCGGGTTCATCGCGTTGACGCGGGAACTCAACCTCAGCGGGCGTGATGTGTCCGAGGCGACCATGCCGGCGTTGACCGGTGACCGGGAAGCCGACTGGACCGCTTTAGAGGCCGTCTATCGGAAGGTCACCGCTCGGGTCCCCGACCTGAGCGACACGCTGGCCGTCGTCACCCTCGACGCCATCGTGGCCGCCCTCGGCGACAATCACGCCAGGTGGGTGCACGACGTCGGAGGGGCGCCCCCCGACTACCATGACGGTGACGGTTACGGTCTGGGTCTTCAGGCGAGCGTCAACGGACCTCAGGTGAGCGGCAACCCCGGCGCCGCGATCCCCCCGCTGTTCGTCACCACCGTGGAGGGCGGCGCGGCGCAGGCCACGGGAGTGCGTCCGGGTGACATCATCGAATCGATCGACGGATCGGCGCCCTTCATCGACGGCAAGCCCACCCCCGCGATCGCCGCCCTCTACCCGCAGTACCCCGAAGCCGGCCCGGTCAAGCTGCGGCTTTTGCGGCAGAGCACCGGCCGCCGCTGGAGTGTGACGCTCAAGCCCGGCGTTTACGAGCGGGATCTGGCCGCCCTGCAAGGGGTGACGTCGAAGCTGCTGGAAGACGGCATCGCCTATGTGCGGTTGCGCGGGTTCGCTCCCGACGCCGGCGACAGGGTGTTCAAGGCGATCTCCCGGCTGCGCGCCGGCCGGACGCTCACTGGTGTCGTGCTGGACCTGCGGGGCAACGGCGGCGGCAGCGCCCCTGAAGCGATCCGGCTGGTGAGCGCTTTCGTCCATGGCAAGGTCACCGCCTACCTGTGCACTGTGGACGCCAAGTGCGAAGCCTTGCGGACCGACGACACCGTCGAGCTGCTCAACCTGCCGCTTGCGGTGCTCACCGACCGCAGTTGCGCCTCGGCGTGTGAGCACTTCAGCTCCGCGGTCAAGGACCTGGACATCGGCCGGCTGGTCGGCACCAGGACCGCCGGTGTCATCTCCGGCCCCTCGGAGCCGTTCCAGCTCAGCAACAACACCATGCTGGCCTTCCCCACCAGACACCACCTGGGGCCGAACCGCGAGACGCTCGACCGGATCGGCGTGGCTCCCGACCACCACGTGCCCCTGACCCCGCAGGACGCGGCCGCCGGGCGCGACCCCGCCCTGGCCAAGGCCCTGACCCTGCTGCACAAGTGAAGGGACTCTCGATGAGACTCCTCCTGGCAGCCGCTGCCGGACTGGCCGTCCTGGCCGCGTCCGCCTGCTCCGCGCCCACGCCGCCCCGGTCGGCTACCAGCCCGTCGGCCACGCCCACCGGTCCGGCCGTCCTGCCCGCGCCTACCGGCGCCCATCCGGTCGGCACCACCATCCTGTATGTGAACGACACCTCCCGCCCCGATCCCTGGAACCTCGACGTCGAGACCAGGGAGCTCAAGGTCACCCTGTGGTATCCGACCGAGCAGGAGGACGGGGAGCGTGCGCCGTACATGACGCCGAAGGAGTCGGAGCTCTTCCTGAAGGGCTCCGAGATCGCGGGCGTGCCGTCTGACACGCTGAGCAGGACGCGGACGAACGCCGTCGAGGACGCCGCACCCGCGGGGGAGAAGCTTCCGCTGGTGGTGCTCTCTCCCGGCTTCACCAAGCCGTTGAGCTCACTCACGTCCCTGGCGGAGGAGCTGGCCAGCCGGGGGTACGTCGTGGCCGGGATCGACCACACCTACGAGAGCTACGTCACGACCTTGTCCGATGGGAGGGTCGCCGAGTGCCTCGCGTGCGACGGCGACACCGACCCGGGCTTCGGCACGAGGGTGGTCCAGGGCCGGGCGGCCGACGTCTCCTTCGTGCTCGACCAGCTGCCGGCGAAGTGGGACGGCTCCGGCCTGATCGACAGGTCCAGGATCGCGATGGTCGGCCAGTCGATGGGCGGGGCCGGCGCCATGGCGGCCATGGTGAAGGACCCCCGCGTACGCGCCGGGATCGACATGGACGGCAGCACCTACGCCCGGATCCCCAAGAGTGGATTCTCCCGGCCGTTCATGTTCATCGGTTCGGAGCAGCACGTCCCCGGCGGCAGCGACTCCTCGTGGGACCGTGACTGGAAGCTGCTGACCGGGTGGAAGCGCTGGATCGTGGTGACGGATACAGACCACCAGGCGTTCACCGACATTCCGCTGGTGGGGCCCTCCCTCGGCATCAAGCCCGGCTACGGCGTCCTGCCTGCGAAGCGCAGCTCCGAGATCGCCCGCACATACGTGGCAGCCTTCCTCGACCAGCACCTGAAGGCGCGACGGCAGCCACTCCTGGACAAGCTGTCAACGCAGTACCCGGAGGTCAGGCTCTGCCCGGAAAATTGCGGTCAATCCTGATGCCCGAAACGCTCCCTGAAGCCACCGGGGGATGTTGACCACAGCTCGCCCAGGCGCAGAAGACGCGAAAGGAGAGCGGCACCGCGCGCCGACCGCCCTGAAGGAACTGCTCGGGCAGGAAGCTCCAAGGCCCACCGGCCGACACCCCGGAGCGGTTCACCAGCGGGAACCGCGCTTGCGCGGACCTCCACATCGTCCGCCGACGACGACATGCCCGCCACGTCCCCGGCAACCCGCCCAACGGCGACCAGCAGCGCCACCACACGACATGCCCAGACCGTCGGCCGGCCTCTGACCAGCTCTATTAGCCCTTTCCGGCGTACTTGGTCTGCCCCCCTACTGGGACAGCGGCACCGCACACCTGCTGCCGCCCCCCACCTGCGGGAGGACGCAGGCGCGCGATGCTGGCGACTACCGCGTCCGGCTGCTGTCCGGCGCGATCGCCCGCGCCGCCGTACGGTTGCGCCCTTGCGCCCGGACCCATCACCCTCACACGGATCTTGGACGCCCGCTGCCCGCTCCGAGGGCCGAACCGCAGAGCCACGCACCGTTGTCCATGGCGCGACTGGGTGGCTATCGCAGAATGGGTGTAGCTCCATGCACTTGACCTTGTCGTAGCGTCAACGTGTCCAATAAGGGGCATGAGGATCAGCGAGCTTGCCACGCTGGTCGGGGTGTCCACCCGGACCGTGCGCCACTACCACCACCTGGAACTTCTCCCCGAGCCCGAACGGCTGGCCAACGGCTACCGGGAGTACCGGCTGCGGGACGCGGTGGCTCTCGCCCGCGTGCGCCGGCTCGCCGAGCTGGGCCTCTCCCTGGACGAGATCCGCGACGTTCTAGCCGACGCCCAGGGCCGGGAGCTGCGGGAAATGCTCCTGGAGCTGGACGCCGACCTGGCCCGGCAGCAGGAGACGATCGGCGTCAGACGGGCCCGGCTGGCCGCGCTGCTGGCGGAGCCGGACTTGCATCCCGACTCGACGGTATCGCCCGAGATGGCGGCGGTGCTGCGCGATCTCCCCGCCGAGGACTCGAAGTCCGCTGAAATCGACCGGGAGCTGCTGGCTCTGATGGACACCGTGGCTGACCCTGCCGACCGGGCCGAATTCATCGATCTGTTCCGCCCGCTCACCAAGCCCGAGGCGGTCGCGCGGGGACACGCCCTCTACGCGCGGTTGGACGAGCTCGCCGACGCCGACCCCGGCGACTCCCGCGTCAGCACGCTCGCCGCCGACCTCGCCGCTTACGTTCCCGACGAGATGGCGACGGCGATGGTCGCGAACCTGGGCTCGGCTCCCGATCACATGCGCCCGCCAGGCACCGACTCGGTGGAGAACGCGGGTGGCGGGCAGTGGCTGACGTCGATGTACGCCGAGGTGTCCGCCGCCCAGGCCGAGGTGTTCCGGCTGCTCATGATCATGTTGAAGGAGCGAGGGTGATGGTGAAGGTCGCGCGCGCCGCGCTGTTTGCCATGGTCCCCGTGGAGCTGCTGGTCGCGGTCCTGCTCGTGTCCGGCGTGTCACTGCCCCGCCCGCTGATCGTGATAGCCGAGGCGGCCGTCGTCGCGGTGCTCACCCTGGAGGCGACGACCCTGTACCGGCTGTTCGGAGCCGAGCGCAGGGGCGGCGCGAACCGACGAACGGCGTTGCGGGCGGCCTTCGGCCGGTTGGTCCCCGATCAGGTTCGACGGATCGTGGGGTTCGATCTGCAGGGCATGGTCAGCCTGGCCTTGTGGGTCGCACGACGCCGCCACGGCGTGCCGCATGGCGCCACGGCTGTCTCTTACTCCGGCGCACAGACCTCCACGATGATGATATTTCTGTTTGCGATGATCGTGGAGCTGGTGGGCGCAGAGGTCCTGCTGCGAGCGTTCGGCGCACCGGTCGGCCTGCGCACCGTGATCTTGGTGGCTGACGCCTATACGGTCCTCATCGTGCTCGCGGTCATCGCGGCCTGCATCACGCGGCCCCACGTCGTCTCGGCCGACGAGGTGCGCATCCGCTACGGTGCGTTCTTCGACCTGCGCGTCCCGCGCGAGCAGATCGCCCAGTTGCGACACGTCCGCAACTTCAACGAGAACAGCACGGTCAAGGTGGAGGGCGACCGGCTCGCCGTGGCGGTGGCCTCCCAGACCAACCTGATCCTCGAACTGACCGAACCGATCACCGCCATCCGTCCCCTCGGCCGCCGCGCCGAGGTCCGCATGATCCGCTTCTTCGCTGACGATCCCAGAGCCGCCATCCACGTGCTGCAACGCCGCCGGGAACACGCGCCCGAATCCTGAGGGCATCAGCATCGGCAGCGGTCGCTGATCATCATTGACCGTTATGCCCTGCCGGTCTTTGCCCGATCGGGATGGCTCTCGTGCAGGAGCGAGCGCAGTTCGGCGGTGTCGATGATGTGGGCCAGTCTCGGGAAAACGCTGGTCATCAGGGTGTGGTGGGCTTGCGGGTCCGGGTCGGCGACGCCGTCGGAGAGGACGTAGAGCTGGTAGTCGCGGTCGGCGGCGTCGGTGACGGTGGACAGGACGACGCCGCTGGTGGTGAGGCCGGCGATGACCAGGGTGGTGATTCCGCGATCCCGCAGTTGCCGGTCCAGGTCGGTCGTGGACAGCGCGCCGTAGCGGGTCTTGCGGACGGTGATGTCGCCAGGCTCCGGGACGAGCTGATCGTGAAAGGCGCTGTCGGGCTCCTCGTGGTGCATGAGGCGGTGCCCGCCGATGAAGGAGAACGTCTTGTTGGCCGGCGGGATCGCTGCCCAGTCGGCTTCGGTGAATCCGACCCGCACGTAGGCGATGGCAGCACCATGCGCTCGCAAGTCGGCGATGGCGCCAGCCACCCGTGACAGCAGCGCTTCCACGTCGGCCAGGCCAGGGAGCGAAGCCAGGATTCCCTGCTGGAAATCCATGACGAGCAGTGCGGTCGTCCGGGGGTCCAGCGCCGGGGGCGTGACAATCATTTTCTCTCCTTGGGTGATGAGGGTGCCCTGACACGCGAGATCGCGCGCCGGGGCCGACTACACATGGGGCACGCGAGCCACGATGTGCCGCGCCGCGACTCCCACCGGCCGCGGCGGAGGCCGTCGCGCCTATCTCCGAGCTCTGATGCGGAAGGGCGAACCGCTCTCAAGAGGGGCGGCGCAGCCGGATCGCGGTGACGGCCATGGCGGCCCGTCAGGTGCGGCTCGGTACCGGCTCCGTCTCGGCGAGGGTCGCCGCCGCGCGTCGGGGGAGCAGCAGGGGAGTCGCCAGCAGGAGCACGCCCGCCAGGCCGATGGCCGTGCGCGGGCCGAGCACGCTGCCCAGCACGCCCCAGACGGCCGTCAGGAGCGCGGTCGAGGCTTTGGTCGTCACCGCCCAGGCGGACAGCGTGCGGGCGACCCGGTCGGTCGCGGTGCGCTCGAGGCGATAGGTGGCGCAGACGGGGTTGAAGACCCCGCAGCAGAAGATCAGCCCGAGCTCGACGCCCATCACCAGCAGCAGCCCTCCGGTCCCCGGTCCCAGGAAGACCAGCCCGACGGCCCAGATCGCGCGCAACGTCCCGGCCACGACCAGGACCCGGTGCTGCCCGAACCGGGAGACGAGTGGCCTGGCCAGCCGCGAACCGAGCAGCCCGCCGATCGCGGGCGCGGCGAAGGCGAGGCCGTACTGCCATGGCGCGAACCCGAGTTGGCCGAGCATCAAGACGGCCAGCAGCGCGTCGGTGGCCATCACCAGACCGTTGAACACGGCGGTGTTGAAGAACAGCGGACGCAGCGTCGCGTCGGCAAGGATGTACCGCCAGCCGTCGAGCAGGTCCCCGGCCCGCATGCGCGCGGCCTGCCGGCGCTCGGGCCGCGGCTCCTGGCCGCCCATCGCGCGGATGCCCAAGGCCGAGAGCAGGTAGCTGACCGCGTCGGCCACCACCGTCGCCACCGGACCGAGGAGCCCGATCGCGGCACCGCCCAGCGGCGGCCCGATGACCGTGGTCGTCCAGGCCGTGGACTCGAATCGGGCGTTGGCGACGAGCAGGTGCTCGGCCGGCAGCAGCGTCTTCAGGTACGCGCCGGAGGCGGCGCGGAAGGTGATGTCGGCCGCCGCGACGACGACCGAGACCAGCAGGAGCTGGACGAAGGACAGCACGCCGAGTGCGAACGCGGCGGGGATCGTCAGCAGCGCCGCGAACCGCACCAGGTCCATCCCGATCAGCACCGGTCGCTTGCGGCGGAACTCCACCCACGGGCCGAGCGGCACCGCCACGGCCGCGCCCGCCAAAGCCCCCACCGAGGACAACGCCGCGACCTCAGCCGGTCCGGCGTGCAGCACCTGGATGGCGATCAGCGGGAACGCGCCGAAGGCGAGCCACGTGCCGAGCGCGCTGGTCCCGTACGCCCCCCAGAGCCACCCGAACTGCCGTCCCAACCGGTGCCCGCTTCGCATGCCCAACGCTCCTCGCCACTCACTTGCACAACCGATACGCGATCGGAAGCATCAAAGCGCGCGCTGTACCAGGGGATCAAACAACTGCGGGGCCGTTCGCCACAACGAACAGTTGTACCCCTAAGGTGTGTCCGCATGGACCTCAACACCGTCCGAACCTTCGTCGCCGCCGCCGACGCGGGGCAGTTCCAGGAGGCCGCCGCCGACCTGGCGGTCACCCAGCAGGCCGTCTCCAAGCGCATCGCCGCGCTGGAGCGCAACCTCGGCGTGCGGCTGTTCGCCCGCACCCCGCGCGGCGCCGAGCTCACCATCGACGGGCAGGCGTTCCTGCCCCACGCCCGCGAACTGCTCCGGGTCGCCGAGCGCGCGGTCGCGTCCGTCCGCACCGGCAGCCGTCCGCTGCGCGTCGACGTGATCGCCTCGCGCAGCGCGCAGTCGGGCCTGATGCGCGGCTTCCACCGCGCGCACCCCGAGATCGAGCTCGACGTGGTGATGCTGTTCGACATCGAGGCGGCCGTGGCCGCCATCCGGTCCGGTGCGATCGACGTGTCCTTCCGCGCCGTCGGCATGCCGGGCCGGCCCCTTCCCGAGGACATCGAGTCCGTCCGGGTGCTTGACGAGGCGCACCAGCTCCTCACCGGGCCCGCCCACACGCTGGCGTCCGCCCGGTCGGTGACGCTGGCCCAGCTCGCCGGACACCGGATCTGGATGCCCGGCATCGTCCCCGGTACCGAGTGGGCCGCCTACTACGACGACCTCGTCGCCGAGTTCGGCCTCACCATCGAGGCGACCGGCCCCAACTTCGGCTCCGACGCACTGCTGGACACCATCGCCGACACCCCGGCCCTGGCCACCTTGATGGGCGGGCAGACCCGCCTGGTCTGGCCCGCCGGCCACGGCCTGCGCCGCATCCCGGTGACCGACCCCACGCCCGTCTACCCGCACTCGCTCCTGTGGCACCGCGACAACCCCCACCCCGCGCTGGCCACCCTCCGCGCCCACCTCGCCGCCACAGCGGCCGGCCACGGCGCCGCCGGGACCTGGGTGCCGGACTGGGCAATCCCGCGCTGAACGCCGCCTCGGCGGGCTGGACCGCTGAACCGGGATTCAGGAGGCAGGCGTGGCCATCGGCACCCTCCGGCCCCCAACCAGGGCAAACAGCCGTCGTCACCGAATCGTCGTCACGATCGACTTTCCAGCGCCAAAATCCGGTCCGATCCTCCCCGGAGGCCACTCCGCGCAGGGGATGACCGGGGTTGAGGAACCCAGGAACAGCGATTGGCAGCCGATAATGATCTTGGGCGAAGTGCGACGGTCCGGCTTCACTGCGATTGATCTAGGTTCGAGATCCAGACATCTGGCGTGATCGTCGCTCTGACGGTGATCAGTGACATGTCGCCGTCGTCGCCCATGCCTGTGGGGCTTTTATCGTATGGCCAGGTCAGGGCGTATACGGCGTTCGGGGTGCGCCGTCGCTGTCGGATCTGGAGATGTTCTTCTTCCTGGACGCGTCCGACCGGGACGTGATCGCGAGGTCACGCCAGGACTCGCACCGCCTGGGCGTAGCCGTCCAGATCGGGACGGTCCGTTACAAGGGGCTGTTCCTGGAAGATCCTTTGGCGGTGCCGTGGCCGGTGGTGGACCATCTGGCCGAGCAGTCGGGGGTCGGCGATCCCTCGCAGGTGAAGAGGTAGGCGGAGCGGCCGTGGGCCGCTACTCCATCTCCTCCTCCGCACTGGCCGAAGGCCGGCAGGACGGGACAGGCGCAAGTCTCACGGCTACGCGCCGATTCTCGCGCGGACGCGGTAAACGCTCCTGTCACCAAGTACACCCGCCGCATCTGCGGCCCTGGGGCCGACACCCCCTCCTCATCCACGCCGCCGCCGTCGGGGAGGTTGGGGATCTCGCCGAGCTGCCGTAGGCCGCTGCTTGCCTGTAGTGCCATGCCGGGGCGATACGTTCGCCCCGGCATGGGTTCTCTACTCGGCGTGCTCGACTGCGGCTTTCGGGAGTGCGAGCATCACGAGTGCCGTGATCAGGTAGAGCGCGGCGGAGACGATCAGCACGATGCTGAGCGCGTGACTGTAGTCGGGCAGCACCGGTGCTCCGGTGGCTGAATCGGTGACGGCGGTGAAGAAGAAGGTGCCGAGAACGGCGATGCCGACGGCGCCGCCGATCTGGTTGACGGTGGAGAGCACCCCGCCTGCGGCGCCTGCGTTGCGTCCGGGGACGCCTGCGAGGACGACGTTGACGAGAATGGGTGCGGCGAGACCGAGCCCGAGGCCACCGATGAAGAGTGCGAGGGCGAGGAGCCAGTATCCGGGATCGGTGCCATCCTTGACGATGAACCACAGGACGAGCTGAGATGCCGCGATGGTGAGCGAGCCGGTGATCAGGAGCGTCCTGCCCGCCTTGGCGGCGAGAGCGACGCCGAGGCCGGAGGTGATGATCGAGCCGAGCGCGTACGGGAGGATCACCAGGCCGGTCTCCCATGCGGTTCGGCCGGTTCCGTTCTGGAGGTAGATCGAGAGGGTGAGGAAGTACGACCCGATGCCGCCGAAGAAGAGCACCGAAGCGCTCAGGCCGACTGCGAAGGCGCGGATTCTCAGCAGAGCCGGGTCAAAGACAGGTTCGTCTCCGCGTTCGGTGAGGCGGCGCTCGTAGGCGAGGAAGATCGCGAGCACGGTGATTCCGGCTGCGAGGAGGGCGTAGCCGGCCCAGGTCCATCCCCATGTCTCGGTCTGGATGATCGGCAGCAGCAGGAGAAGGATGCCCGTGGCCGCGAGGAGCGCGCCTGGGAGGTCCAGTCGCGCGGTCGAGGCGGAGCGGGACTCCGGCAGGGCTTTCGCGCCGATGATGAGCGCCAGGATCGAGACCGGCACGTTGATCCAGAAGATCGTGCGCCAGCCCAGGTCGAACAGGTTGGCGTCGACGAGCAGCCCGCCCAGCAACGGGCCGGCGACCGAGGCGAGGCCCTGAACCGCTCCGTAGGCGCCGAACGCCTTGGCGCGCTCGCCCGGAGCGAATGATGCCCGGATGATCCCGAACACCTGCGGGACCATGATTCCGGCGGTCAGTCCCTGCCCGGCCCGCATGCCGATGAGCATCCCCGGATCGACGGCCAGCGCGCACAGCGCCGAGGTGACCATGAACCCGGCTAGCCCGATCATGAACAGCCGCTTGCGGCCGTACTGATCACCGAGCCGTCCACCGGTGATCAGGCCCGCGCCCAGGGCGAGGGTGTAGGCCGCGATCGTCCACTGGATCTGAGCGTCGCCGGCGCCCAGGTCTTGGGCTATCGCCGGGGCCGCGACGGTGACGATCGTCGCGTCGAGAAGGTCCATGAAGGAACCGAAGAGCACCACCAACAGCGCCGTGGTCGCGCCGGCGCTGGCGGTGAGTGCCTGGGAAGCCTCAGCTGTGCGGGTGCCCTCTCGTGGGCTCGGTGAATCGGTCATGTCGGCCACCATCGCCGGCATAGTTGCCATCGAGTGACCGCTATCGGTGAGAGAATCGGACAATCATGGCTGCTACCTCCGCGCGGACGCTCAAGCTGCTGTCGATCTTCGGGATCGGTGCGACCCTGACCGCCGAGGAACTCGCCACCCGACTCGGAGCGTCGGTGAGAACCGTGCGTCGCGATATCGATACGCTCCGGGACCTCGGGTACGAGATCGAGGCCGTCCGCGGAGCCGGTGGAGGATATCGGCTCGGTCGCGCCACCCGCTTGCCGCCGGTCGTATTCGATGAAGACCAGGCCGTCGCCACGGCCGTCGCACTCCAGACCGTGCCGACGGTCCTGTCCGGCATCCGCGAGAACGCGGCCCGTGCTCTCGCCACTCTGCACCAGGCGATGCCCGCGCGCAGCCGCCTGCATGCCGAAGCGTTCACCGTCTCTTCAGCCCGCAACTACTGGGAGTTCCCCGCGCCACCGATCGACGCCGAGGTCGTCCGCGCCGTTGGCAGCGCGATCAACCGGCAGCACCTCCTTCGCGTGGACTACACCGGTGACGGCGAACCTGTCACGCTCACGCTGGAACCGCACGGCCTCGTGGTCTGGGCCGCACGCTGGTACCTGGTCGCCTTCGACCCGGATGCGGATCGATGGCGCGCGATGCGCGTGGACCGCATCAAGCCACACATGCCCACGCACACCCCCTTCGACCGACGTGACATCCCCCACGGCGATCCCGTCGCCTTCGTCATGACCGCACACGACCGCGGAGACGCCGCCGCCGAATGGCAATGCCGCGGCTCGGCCATCGTCGCCCTGCCCGCCTCCACCGTCGCCCGGTTCGCCCCCGGCGGATCAACAGTCGGGTACGACACCGAAAACACTTGCCGACTCACGCTCGGCGCATGGTCATGGCCAGGACTGGCAGGACTGCTCCTCACCTTCGACGCCGACATCACAGACATCGAACCGGCCGAACTCAGGCAAGCCCTGCACTCCCTGCGCACCCGAATCGGCAAGGGACTCGGACCCGACCGGCATGACCGGTGATCTGCACATCTGGCGTCCGCGCTCCCAATCAGCCGCTGCTGGGATCCAGCCCGGCACCGGTGGCCGCGCTCAGTCGCCGGCCAGGATCCCGCCCAGAGGGGTGCGCTCGTAGCGCACGGATCGGCCGGTCCGCGTCCGCGTGACCAGGCCAGATTCGCGCAGCACGGCCAGGTGGCCGCCGACTGCGCCGAGGCTGAGACCCAGCTGGCGGACCAACTGCGTGGTCGTCGCCGGCACCGCGAGCGCCCGCAGCACCTGCGCGCGGTACGGGCCGACCAGCCGCGCCAGCGCCGCCGCACCGCCCTGCGGGGGCGGCGGCCCGAGCAGGTTCGCGACGCCACGCGCCGGATACACCAGGGCGTACGGCCAGGGCGGCTCGACGTAGCTGATGAGGGTGCCGAAGACGGTCGGCATCAGCAGCAGTCCCTTGCCGCCCAGCCGGTGCCGCTCCCACTCGTTCCGGGGGCCGGTGCGCACCTCGATCACACCGTCGTCCCCCTCGGAGCGCCAGCCCACCCGCGGATCCAGGTCGGACAGCGCCGCGGCCCAGCCGTGCATGGCGAGGTTCCCGGCGCGGTGCACCAGGTCGCGCTCCAGCACCGTACGCAGCCGCGGCCAGTCGGGCTCGACCAGCGCGTGCCAGGTCGCCTCGATCGCGTCCGAAAGCCGGGTGAGCACGTCCGGGGCGGCCAGGATCCGCTGGACGTGGCGCGGCGGCGTACGCAGCCCGACCAGGTTGCGGGCGATCTCCGCGCGAACCTGGCGCAGCGGGGTCGCCCGCACCGCGGCGAGTTCGACGGCGAAGTCGTCGCCGAGGCCCGAAGGCGGAGGATGGATGAAGTCGGCGTTGTAGCCGCCGCGGCGGAACAGCGTTGTCAGCGCCCCGACCGCGGGCGTCTCGCAGAGCAGCCGCGCGTACCGCGGCGCGATGCGCTCCGCCCAGGGCCGCAGCGGCCCGGCCGGCTGCTTGCCCGCCGCGACCCGCAGCGCGTTCATCGCTTCACCCAGCGGCGAGATCGCGTAGCGGGTGTGCGCCACGTCGACCGGCCCGACTTCGATGGCAAGCATCTTTCGCCTCCACGCGAAAGCTTAACGCCTCCGCCCGCACCGCCCCGAGACTGGCCCGCATGACGACACTCCAGGCCGCACCGGCGCGGGCCACCTACCGCGAGGTGTTCGCGGTAGGCCAGTTCCGCGTGCTGTTCACCGGCTACACGCTCTTCCTCGGCGGCGAGACGGTGAAGATGCTCGCGCTCTCGGTGACCGTCTACGCCGGCACCGGCTCGCCCCTGCTGGCCGCGCTGGCCTACGTCGCCGGCTTCCTGCCCTACGCCCTCGGCGGCACGCTGCTGCTGGCGTACGCCGACCGGTGGCCGCCGCGGGCCGTGATGGTCGGCTACGACCTGGTCCGCGCCGCGGTCGCCGCTGTGCTCGCCGCCGGGCTGCTCTCTCCCACCGCGATGCTGGTGCTGGTGTTCGTCACCGGCATCCCCAGCGCGGTCGCCTCCGCGGCGCGCAGCGCGCTGCTGCCCGAACTGCTCGACGGCGACCGGTACGTGCTCGGCCGGGCCGTATTCTCCATGGCCGCCGGCGGCACGCAGGTGCTCGGCTTCGCCGTGGGCGCAATGCTGATCGCGGCGCTCGGCCCGTACGGTGCGCTCTGGATCACCGTGGCGAGCTGCCTGCTGTCCGCCGCGCTGCTACGCCTGCGGCTGGCCGAGCGGCCGCGCCGCGGCACGGCCGCAGGGTACGCGGTACGCGAGACCTGGCGCGTCAATCGCGAACTGCTGCGCCGGCCGGCGATCCGTTCGCTGCTGCTGGCCCAGTGGCTGCCGCCCGCGCTCATGGTCGGCGCCGAGGGCGTGCTCGTCCCGTACGCCGTCCAGATCGGCATGCCGGACTCGGCCGGGCTGCTGTTCACCGCCGTGGCGCTCGGCATGTTCACCGGCGACCTCGCGATCGGCCGGCTGGTCACCCCGGCACGAAGGGAACGGCTGGCCGGGCCGCTGGCACTGCTGCTCGGCGCGCCGCTGCTCGGGTTCGTGCTCTCGCCCGGGCCGGTCACCGCGGCCCTGCTGCTCGCCGTGTCCGGGTTCGGGGTCGCGTACCAGTTGGGGCTGGCTCGGCGCTTCCTGGAGGCGGTGCCGGAGGCGAACCGAGGCCAGGCCTTCGGGCTGGCGCTGACCGGGACCATGACGTTGCAGGGGCTGTTCGCGGCCGGCGGCGGGGCGTTGGGCGAGGTGTCAGCGCCCGGCCTGGTCGTCGGCGCGGCGGGCGCGGCGTCCCTGCTGGCCGTATGGGGTCTCCGGCGCGTGCTCACGTCGCCGAGCGCGTAGGGGGTCGAGGAGGAAGCGCGCAGGAATCAGCGGTGGCAGAACCAGCAGTTCGTCGACCCGCACCGCCTGATGGCCACTCGGCGCTCGTGGGTGGCCGCGGAATAGCTGCTGGTCAGCGCTGCGTAGGCGGTGAAGCGGCCGATTTTGAGGGTGCGGGCGGTGCGGCTGCGCGCCCATCAGCTGGCGGACCTGGAAGTCCCAGGCGCGCGTGCGGATGTGATGCGGGCAGCCGATACCCGGACCGGATCGTGAACGGTGGTTCGGATCCGATTACGGTCACCCGGGCCGCGATCATTGGTGGGGGATGTCCACGCCGGCGGAGCGCAGTTTCGCCTCGACCAGCGTGGTCAGCCGGGCCATGGCCGGTGCCTGGTCTTCGCCGTGGTGGTTGAGCAGGCCGTAGCGGGTGGCGTCGGTGCGGGCCTGCAGGCCGTTCGGGATCGCGAGCAACGCGGGGTTGGCCAGGAAGCGGTCGGCCAGGGCGGTCGCGAGTTCCTTGATGCGGGGGTCGTCGGGATCCAGGTCCTTGGCGGCCCAGCATTGCTTGTTCAAGTCGACGAACCGGGTGTCGTCGAGGGCGTGCTCGGCCTTGGTGAGGTAGTCGTCGAAGCCGTCGGGGATCAGGGCCCTGGTCAGCACCATGCCCTCGCGGTAGGCGGCCACCTCGTCGGAGGTGAAGCCGAGGCCGGCGGCCCGGTCCAGCAGCGCGCAGGCCCGGTCGGGCAGCAGGGTCCGGTCACCGTTGGCCAGCCGGTCCAGCAGGTCGCGGCGCGTGATCAGCTCCTCGATCCGCTCGGTCAGCCGCCGCTTGACCTCGGCCAGGTCGGCGGCGAACCGCTGCGGGTCGGCGTCGAGCAGGGCGCTGATCTCGGACAGTGGTACGCCGGACTCGGCCAGGGTCCGGACCTGGACCAGCCGCAGCAGGTCGGACGAGCTGTAGCGGCGATAGCCAGAACTGTCGCGGTGCGGTTCGTCGACCAAGCCGAGCTGGTGGTAGTGGCGTATGGTCTTGATCGTGATGTTGGCGAAGGCCGCCGCCTGGCCGATGGTGACGCCGCCGACCATGGTCGTCAGCGCCTTTCGCGGGTGAGGGCGGCGACCTCGCGGGTGGCCTCGGCGATGGCGCGGAAATCCTTGCGCACGATCGTGCCGTGGTTGCTGGCGACCTTCGCACTGATCGCGAGGTTCGGGTTACGGGCTAGCACAGGGTTGAGGGTAGTGCGCATCTGCTCCTGTTCATCATTCTTGCTTCCCAGGGCCTCTCCCGAGCCGACCACGTAGCGGACCGGGACGGTCAGGCTGTTGAGGACAGGTTCGAGAGCGGCGTGGAGGATGTGGGCCTCGATGTTGATGTCGGCATGCTGTTCGGCGCTCATCCGCGCGGCGTTGCCGACGAGGCGCGCCATCGGCAACGCCCACCGGACCTTGTGGAACAGCCGCCGGATGCGTTCGTGGCCGGCATCGTCGGTCCAGCCGGACGGGAACGGGCCGTCGACCCCGACCACGCCGGCGACGCGGTCCGGGTACCGGGCGGCCCAGTGCACCCCGAGCAGCGCGCCATAGGACCAGCCCACCAGGATCGGCCGCTCCACCTTCCTGGCTCTCAGGACGGCGTCGAGGTCCCGGACGCAGGCCTCGAAGGAGTAGTCAGCTGACTTCTTCGATTTGCCGCGAGCCCGCTCGTCGTAGGTGATGTGCCGCCACCCCGGCCCCAGGTCGTCGATGACGGGTCGCCAGTGCCGCTGGCTGGCGTAGGAACCGTTCAGGTAGACCACGGGGGTAGCTGTCCCGCCGGTGTCGGTCACGGCCAGTGCGGTGTCTTCCACCGGCAACATGCCACTCCAGCCCGAGTGGGCCGCGTTTGCGTTCGTCATGCCACCAGCGTCGGCCCTGCCCTAAGGTCAAGGTCAAGCCGCACTTCCGTGAGCTCCGGCACAACAGGTGCGCAATGACGATCGCACCCTCACTTTCGTCAGGCATCAGCCCGGCGGCCTCGTACTCGTCAGTCGAGGAGCAGTTCGACGGGCATGTTGCCGCGGGTGGCGTTGGAGTAGGGGCACACCTGGTGGGTGGTGTCCAGGAGGGTTCGTGCCTGGTCCGCGGTGAGAGTGTCGGGCAGTTTCACGCGCAGGACGGCGTCCAGCTCGTAGCCGCCCTTGGTGGGGATGCGGCCGGTCTTGGTGGTGGTGCAGCGGTCGTGGAGGGGACATGCGGCGCGGTGGTGTCGATGAGGAAGTCATCCAGGGCGAACCCGCCGGGCACGACGCCGTCGCATCTGCGGCGCCGTGCGCGCAGTTCGCAGGCGTCCGCGGTGACGTTGCTGGCCGCGCTGTTGGTGGAGCGGGAGCGGGAGCGGGAGGTCACCGATGCGCCGGGGGATCTGCTGATCGCCACGGTGCACCGGAAACCCCTCATGCGCGAGTCCTTCGTGTATGGGTGTGCCCTTCACAGTGCTCGCGGCGATCACGCGGGTTCGGCGCGGCCCCGCCGCCCGGTGGGCGGAGGGGCCGTGACCTGCTGGGACCGATCTATCCGAGCACCGGGTAGTTCGCGCGGAACACGTTGTGCGGGTCACGGGCCCGCTTGATCTCCCGCAGCCGCGCGAGCGCGCTGCCGGAGAAGGACGTCGCCGCCGTGTCCCCGGGAGACAGCAGGGTGTACGGCTTGCGGCCGCTGATGTAGGCCTCCAGGTCGGCCACGACCTCGGCCTGCTTGGCGCGCGTCGCATCGGCCGCGTGCGGCAGGCCGAGACCCAGCAGGCCGAGCAGGTACGGCTCAGCCACCGCGCCGCTCGCACCGGCCCCGCCGCCCGGCTCGGCGAGCGCCCCGCCCAGGTGCCTGATCTGCACGTTGATGAGTGGTTCGACCGGCTTGGCCAGCAGGAGCTCCACCGCGTCCGCGTCCAGGCCGGTGAGCAGCTCCGCACGAGCGATGGATGGGGCCGGATCGGTGGGCTCGGCGGTGATGTCACCCAGGTCGGCAACCGGGACGACGCCGCGGCTGTCGGAGATCGCGCCCTCGATCTTGTCGATGCGCGCCAGCAGGTCCTCCCCCTGAGCCGCCTCACCCAGGTAGGCCAGATCCAGCGTGACCATCGGCGGCGCGCCGGGTGGCTGGAGCCGGTTGATCCAGACACTGAGTTCACGCGGCGCCTCGGCGGTGATCTCCAGGAACGCGTCGTACACCTCCCTGGTCCGGTGCTCCGGCCAGATCACGCGCCCGCCGTACAGGACTGGCGCGGGATACAGCTCGAGTTCGAGGGCGGTCACCACCGCGAAGTCCCCGCCACCGCCGCGCAGCGCCCAGAACAGCTCGGGATCGGATTCGGCGGTCACCCGGCCCGGCTCGCCATCGGCGTCCACGATGTCGACAGCCCGCACGCTGTCGGAGGCGAAGCCGTACTTGCGGCTGAACCAGCCGACCCCACCGCCCAGGGTGTAGCCGGTCACGCTGACTCCCGGCGCGCTGCCGGCCAGGCCGGTCAGACCCAGCGGACCGGCCGCCGCCAGCACCTGCCCCCACTTCACGCCCGCGCCCACCCGGACCACGCGCTCCTGCGCGCGTACCTCCACCTCGTTCAGCAGGCCGGTACGCAGCAGGATCAGGCCCTGCACATCACCCGAGGCGCCATGCCCGCTCGGCTGCGCGGTCACCGTCATACCCGCCCGCCGCGCATAACGCACGAGCGCCGCCACGTCATCGGCATCCGCGGCCTCCGCCACGGCCGCCACCGGCTGCCTGACGGTCAGATTCCACGCGGTGGCCGCCTGTTCGAAGCCGTCGTCATCGGGCAGGAGCACGCGCCCCTTGAGGACACCGCGCAGATCGTTGATCGTCATCGTCGTCTCCCTTTTTCGAGTTGTCAGAAAATGCGAAGGAATACCGTGCTGCACTACGGGGACGTCAGGCGGGCTGCGCGGCGGCCTCCTGGGCCTTGCGCGCCTTGCTGGTCTCGCGGACGATCAGCACTCCCGTGACCGCGATCAACGCCGAGGTCAGGCCGTGGATGCCGAACGCGGCGGCCGTGGAGCCATGGTGAGCCAGGACGTTGACCATGTCGCCGAACGGGGCGACGGCCACCATCAGCAGGACCCAGCCCAGGGCGCGGCGGTGACCCGTCACCAGCAGGACGCCCATGGCCAGGCCCATCGCGATTTCGCGGCTGCCCTTAACGATAGGGAAGCCGCTGTCGCCAGAGGGCCAGTTCGGCAGGCCCGGGAAGGACGTCTCGAGGGGCAGGACGAACGACAACCCGAGGTAGAGGGTGAACAGGACGACGGCGGTGGCCAGGACGGTGTTGAGCTTCTTCAGCGACATGGTTGTTCTCCTTTGACGTTCGGACTGGGCAGGGTTCAGCCGCGGACACGGCGGATGTGGCGGGCGTAGCGGTGGCGGCCGACGACGTGCCAGATGACGCGGACCGGGGCGGGCAGGCCGCCGAGGACGATGGCGCGCTCGGCCGGGTTCGCGTCTTCCAGGACGGCGCCGAAGAGCGTGAGCAGGGTGAGCTTGGGAGTGTTGTTCACCAGGTGGTCGCCCAGGGAGGCCCACTCCTGTTGTGTGATGTGCTTGGCCGCGAGCGGGAGGAGGGTGGCCTCCTCGTCGTCGAGGTGTTCCAGCAGGACCGAGCGGTGCTCGGACAGGGCGGCCACGAGGGTGTCGCGTTCGTCGGCGCCCGCGGTGGCCTCCCAGGCGGGGACCGCGGCGTCCAGCCTGGTCAGGGTGGCCGCGATGCGTTCGTGCTGGGCCTGCATGCGCAGGACGATGTCGGCCTCCAGGTCCACCCGGGAAAGCAGCGGCGGCCACAGCAGCTCGTCCTCGCCCTCGTGATGGTTGCGCAGGCCCAGCCGGTAGACGCGGAAGTGGTCGGCGATCACCTTGGCGCGAGCGGTGTCACCCGGGGTGACGGCCGCGACGAGCTCCATCAGCAGCCGTGACTCACGGCGGAGCACGCGGTGGACGATCTCCATGTCCTGGGTGTCGACGCTCATCTGTTCCTGCCCTCGGTCGGTTGCGATGTGTTCAGGCTGCTCCCGGGTATTTGGAGGGGGCTTGGAGCCGATTTGGAACGTCCACATACGATGTGCAGATCATGGTCTTCATCCGGGTGCTGGGCGCGTTCGCAGCGGAGGTGGACGGTGCGGCCGTTCACCTCGGCGGGCCGCGGCAGCGGGGCGTGCTGGCGTTGCTGGTGGCGGCGCGTGGGCAGGTCGTGCCGGTCGACCGGATGATCGAGGATCTGTGGCGCGGGGAGCCGCCCGCGCGGGCGCTGATGTCCCTGCAGGCGTATGTGTCCAACCTGCGTCGGTTGCTGGAGCCCGGACGTCCGCCGCGCACGCCGGCCCGGCTGCTGGTGAGCGCGGCGCCGGGTTATGCGCTGCGGCTGCCACCGGAGGCGGTGGACGCGTGGCGGTTCGAGGGCCTGCTGGGCCAGGCGCGTACGGACACCGACCTACGCGCCGCGCAGGCTCGGCTCGCCGAGGCGCTGGGGCTGTGGCAGGGACCGGCGTTCGCCGAGGTCGCCGACGAGCCGTGGGCCGCCGCCGAGACGGCCCGGCTGAACGAGCTACGCTTGGTCGCCACCGAGCTGCACGTCGCGGCGGGCCTGCGCATCGGCGACCCCGCCGCGGTGGTTCCCGAGGCCGAGCGGCTCACCCGCGACGAGCCCCTCCGCGAGGAAGGCTGGCGGCTGCACGCCCTGGCACTGTGGAGCAGCGGCCGCCAAGCCGACGCGCTGGCGACGCTCCGCCGCGCCCGCGGCATCCTCGCCGAGGAGCTCGGGCTCGACCCTGGCCCGGACCTGACGGCGTTGGAGGAGGCGATCCTCACCCAGCGCACAGACGTCCTGCGCGCGACCGTGCCCCCGCCCCCGCTGACCGCCCCGCTGCCGCAGGTGGCCCCTCTCCCGGGGGCGGCTCCGATCGTCGAGGCGCCGTTCGTCGGACGCGAGGCGCAGCTGTCGGCACTGGTCACGGCCGCCACCGGGGCCGCCACCGACGGCGCCCGCATCGCCCTTGTCACCGGCGAGGCCGGGCTCGGCAAGTCGACGCTGCTGGAACACCTCGGCAGGCGGCTCGAACATGACGGGTGGCTGGTCGCCGTCGGCCGCTGCCCCGAGGTCGACAGCGCGCCGCCCGCGTGGGCCTGGACTGAGGCGCTCAGAGCCGCCGCCGCGACCACGTCCCCGGGCGAGTTCGCGAACGACCTCGCGCCGCTGCTCACCGACACCGAGCCGGTGAACGCCGACGCCACCGCTGGACGGTTCCGCCTGCGCCAAGCCGTGTGGAAGTGGCTCGCGGCGGTCGCCACGGAACGCCCGGTCGCCGTCGTGCTGGACGACCTGCACTGGGCGGACGCCACCACGCTGGAACTGCTCGGCGGCGGCCTCGGCGTGCGGGCCCCGATCCTGGTCGTCGCCGCGTACCGCGCGGACGAGAGCGGGCACCTCACCGAAACGCTGGCCTCCCTCGCGCGCGCCACGCCCCTCCGCCTGGCGCTGCCGGGGCTGAACGACGAGGCCGTCGCGGAGCTCGTACGGGCCGAATGCGAGGCCGACGAGGAGACCATCGCAGGGATCGCCGAGCGCACCGGCGGCAACCCGTTCTACGTGCGCGAAAGCGCCCGGCTGCTGAACGGCGAAGGCGCGCTGGTCGCCCTCTCCGAGGTCCCCGAAGGCGTACGGGACGTCCTGCGCCGCCGGCTCGCGCGCCTGCCCGAGGGAGGCGTGTCCGTCCTCCGGCTCGCCGCGGTCGCAGGCCGGGAAAGCTCAGTGGACGTCCTCGTCAAGGCCGCCGACACCGACGAGGACGGGGTGATGGACGCCCTGGACGCGGGCGTCATCGCCGGGCTCCTCGACGAACCCGGCCCAGGCCTCATCCGCTTCGTCCACGCCCTCGTCAGGGACACGCTCATCGCCGACGTCAGCAGATTGCGTGCTACCCGGATGCACGCCCGGATCGCCGCCGCTCTTGAAGGCACCGACGACATCGCGGCGCTGGCCCACCACTACGCGCGCGCCGGCTCACCGAAGGCCGTCGGCTACTGCGTCCAGGCCGCCGAGCTTGCCGAGGCCCGCTACGCCCACGACGTTGCGGCCGACCTCCTCACCGACGCCGTCACCAACTCGACCGGACCGGACGAACGCGTCGAATTGCTCGGCAGGCTGCTGCGCGCGCAGATCCGGGCGGGAGCCGTCGCAGCCGCCCGCGAGACACGCCGTGAAGCCGTGGAGTACGCAGAGTCCCTGGGCCGCGACGACCTGATGATCGCCGCATTCACCGCGTGGACAGAGCCGACCGCCTGGCAGGCCCGGACGTACGGCACAGTGGACCGGCCCATCGTCGACCGCCTGAGCCGCCTGCTGAAGCGTGACCTGACCCCTTCGGTGCGGTCCCGGCTCCTGACGGCGTACGCGCACGAACTGGTCGGCGAGGACGACCCGACGGTTGTGGAGGCAGCGCAGGAGGCACTCGACCTCGCCACCGAACCCCGGTTGCGGGCCGCGGCACTCGAGATCCTGGCGGAAGTCCACGGCGACGCCGAGCTCTGCCGGGAGCTCGTGGAGATCGGCACCGAGCACGACCTGCCGGTCTACCGCGTCACCGGGCTGCTCAACCATGCCGGCGTCGCCGCCGCCGCCAACGACCCGGTGACCATGCACCAGGTGATCACCGAGGCCCTGGAACTCGCGCGCACCTACCGCATGCGCGAGGCGATCGCCGTCGCCGAGATCACGCTGGCGAGCCTGGCGCTCATCGAAGGCCGATTCGCCGACGCCGAACTCCTCTACATCAAGGCCGACGAGGGCATGCGGCGCATCGGATCGGTGCACGCCACGGGCTTTCTCGAACTCGCCCTGGCCACGATCTGGCTGAACGAGGGCACGCTCGGCGCGCACCTGGACGACGTGCGCGCCCTCCACGCCGCGCTCGGCTCCATGACCTCCGACCTGCTCGCGCTCGCCCTCCACGCCAACGGCCTGGACGCCGAAGCCCGCGAGGTCCGCGCGTCACCCAGCCCGATCCGCCCCGACTTCTTCTTCACCTTCCTCACCACGTTGCGCGCGATGGCCATCGTCGCCTTGAACGACCGCGACGCCGCCGAGGAGATCTACGCGACGCTGCTTCCGCACCGCAACGGCCCCCCGGCGGGCGCCGCGAGCCTGTCGGTGGCGCTGCGCCCGGTAGCCCACACCCTCGGCGAACTGGCCGTCCTCCTGGGCCGCACCGAGGCCGCCGCCCACTTCACCCAGGCCGCCACCATCGCCGACCGGTGGAACGCACCCCACTGGGCCGCCGAGGCCCGGTCGCGAACAACCACCTAGACCGACCCCGTCTCCGCTGATCATCACACCGACCGGTGACCACCGCTCACGAAGGCAACCGCACCCGCAGCGTCTGATCGTCATCAGCGTCAGTCTTGACCCACAGCCCCGCTCCAGCCAGAACTCGGCGGTAGGCGGCCACCTACTCGGCCGCGTTCCGGCCCAGACCGGCGCAGGCCACACGGAAGGGGGTGCACGCCCGGCCACCCTCCACTACGAACCCGGGCCGGGTGTCGCTGAACTCCACCAGCCCGGTGCCGCGCAGGATGTCTCGAACGCTGCGTAGGCTGACGCTGCGAAGGTCGACGTAAGCCCAGGACCTTAACGGGACAGACGCCGCCCGCAGGGCATTTCAGGGCCTGCGGCCGTGGAAGGTGCGGCGCAGGTCGTTCACCCAGGCGTCGGGGTTCTCCCAGGGGATGAAGTGGCCACCGTGGTCGTGGGCGTTGACGTTGACGTGGTTGAACCAGTCGGCCTGCGGGCCGGTCCTGAACGCCTGGACGCGCCCGGTGGCGGTGTGGATCCCGGGCGGGTTCTCGTATGTGGCGAAGGTGAGGCCGACCGGGGCCTGCACGACCGGGGTGCGATCGTGGGCGGGGGCCCAGGGGTAGCGGTTGGCGTTGGCGTAGTAACGCATCGACGTGGCGATGGAGTTGTTCACCCAGTAGATCACGGCGTGGGTGAGCAGGTCGTCCTTGGTGAAGACGGACTCGACGTCGCCGCCGTTGGCGCTCCAGGCGTTCCAGCGCTCCAGCAGCCAGGCCAGCAGTCCAGCGGGAGAGTCGCTCAGCCCGTGGGCCAGGGTGGCGCCGTCGAGCATCTGCACGGCAAGGTGGGACGCCCAGCGGTGGTCCAGCTCGATGATCCGGGCGCGGACGTCGACGGGCTGGTCATCGGTGAGGGGCCGATTCCGGGCGAAGTCCCAGGCCCGGGGGCCGGTGAAGAAGTCGAGCGGCAACCCGGAGCCGATGTGGATGCCGTACAGCTCGTCGGCGTACTTGTGGCCGAGCTGGCTGGAGACGATCCCGCCGATGTCGCAGCCCCCGGCGGCGTACTTCTCGTATCCCAGGGTCTCGGTCATCAGGGTGTGCCAGAGGTCGGAGACCTTCCAGAAGTTGACGTCCGGAAAACCGGTGAGGGGGCGGGGAAGCCGAAGCCGGGCAGGGACGGCACGATGACGTCGAACGCGTCGGCGGGGTCACCGCCGAACGCGGCCGGGTCGGCGAGCGGGTCGATCACCTTCGACCAGTGCCAGAACGTCCACGGCCAGCCGTGGGTGAGGATCAACGGGATCGGGCGGGGTCCGCGGCCGGGCTTGCGCATGAAGTGCACCGGGACACCGGCGACGCTCACCTGGTAGTGCTCGTAGGCGTTGATGGCGGCCTCGGCCTTGCGCCAGTCGTAGCCGTCCCGCCAGTAGGCGACCAGCTCACGGAGATAGCTGCCGGGGACGCCGTAGGACCAGTCCCCATTCCCCTCGTCCGGCGGCGGACGGGTCGATGCGAGGCGGGCGCGCAGGTCATCGAGGACCTCGTCGGACACATGGATCGGAACGGGCTTCAGGGGGAAGACGTGCGGGGTGCTCATCGCGTGGTTCCTTACTGGGCAGGGGGAAGCGGCGCCGTGGGCCTGTCGTGTGGCTGGGCGGCGAGCCGAGCCATTTCGAGGAGTGCGGGCAGCGACGCGGCCAGTGCCTGCCGGTGGTGCGGGTCGAGCCGGCCGGCAAGGGCGGCCAGGCGATCGATGCGCTCCTTGCGCCGCGACTCGACCACCTTGGCACCGGCGGGCGTGACCTGCACCAGCACCGCCCGGCGGTCCGAGGGGTCCGGGGACCGCACGGCCAGGCCGTCCCTCTCGAGCCGGGTGACGAGCGGGGTCATCGCCGGTTGTGTGACCCGCTCGCTCGCCGTCAGCTCAGACAGCCGCATCGGCCCGCTGCCCGCCAGAGTGTGCAGGACACCCAAGGTGGTGAAGCTCATTTGCTCTACCGACGCCAGACGGATGAACACCGCCGTGAACTGCTCCATGGCGAGGTCCAGCGCTTCGACGTTCAGGCAGACTGTGGTGGTGCTGCAGGCTTTGCACGGATAGTCCAGTTGGGAAGTCTGAGCAGAGATCCACGAAGCATTCCTCAAGCTGGCCCGGCCGGTCGGACCGCATGCTACGTTCGAAGACTTTGTTCGTAGCGAAAGGCCTGCCATGGACGCTCTCTCCCTGCACGACCGGTTCCTCACCGACGCGCTTCCTCGGATTCGGCAAGATCCGAGAGTGGCCGGTGTCGCCATCGCGGGATCGATCGCGAAGGGACACCCCGATGTCTACTCCGATGTCGATCTCATCGTGGTCATCGACGACGAGGCGTTCGACAGGGTCATGAAGGAACGTCTTGAGCTGATCGGCTCGTGGGCCGCCCTGGTGACGGGGTTCACCGGGGAGCACGTCGGCGAACCCCGCCTGATCATCACGCTCGTCGGGCCGCCCCTCCTCCATGTGGACTTCAAGTTCGTGCGGGCCTTCGACTTCGCCGAGCGCGCTGAGGACCCGGAGATCTTGTGGGACCGGGACGGCTCCCTGGCCGCCTGTCTGGCGGAGCATCCGCCGGCGGACCCGTCGCTCGACCTCCAGTGGATCGAGGACCGGTTCTGGGTCTGGGTGCACTACGGCGCGACGAAGCTCGGCCGCGGCGAACTGTTCGAGGTCATCGGCTTCCTCGGTTACCTGCGCGAGGCCGTGCTGGGTCCTCTGGCCGCTCGGCGGGTGGGTGCGCCACCGCGCGGCGTCCGCCACCTCGAATCCATCGCACCGGACGAGGCGCGCGCCCTTCAGGCAACTCTGTGCGGTTACGACCGGCACGACGCCGGTCGGGCTCTGCTCGCCTGCGTCGAGCTCTACCGGCAGTGGCTCGACGACCCCGAAACGGTGATCGAACCCCGTCGCCACGCCGAGAAGCTCGCCGTGCAGTACCTCCACGACGTCATCGATCAGGCGAAGCTGACCAGCCACCCCACCACGGACCGTCTCTGAGAGCCTGCTGACAAAGGGTGTGGTCGCTGAGGTCGGAGCCCGGGTTGGCCCGGGATCAGGCCATCTTCCCCTGATAGGCCCGCGGGCAAGAGAGAGCTCCTGATAGGTGAGGTGTTGTCTACACAACTCGGCGCCCATGACCGCCCTTTCTCTCGTGCTTGGTCTGCGGCCCTCTCATCGCTCATGGTCCACACCGTAAGCGAATCGAGACCTTAGCCATGGGTCCGGAGTAACAGCAGTTCAGGGACTACTTTGTTGGAAATTTCTGCATTGCTACCGGAACCCCGGGTAGGCCTGGTAGCCGTCGTCGCGCTGCTGCCGGCTCTTGTGAATGTGGCGGGCCTCGGGGTCGACGGTGGAGGTGATCCGCTCCGGTGCGGCGGGCGATCTGCCATCGCCGGTCGGTGCCATCGGACTGCGGGTTCGACGTCCTGGCCGCAGATCAGTGCCAGCAGGCCGACTGCCCGAGCGGCATCCTCGTCCAGATATCGCTCTCCTGCTCCCGCTCACGACCGTGACCGAAATCGTCGCCCTCGCACACTGCTACGGAACGATCACCAGCACGGTTGCCCTGCGGCGCGAAGACGGCCATGATCGTCGCGTCATGTCCGATCACGCTCGGGAGCGGCGAATGGTGGGGATCAGGCCCCTTGTTCTCGGTCTGTTGACGGTGCCCGTGTTCGGCCTGGCGGCCTGCTCGGGCGGGGGCGAGGACAACGCCTCCACCGAGGCGAGCCGGGGGAGCGGCGCAGGATCGCAACGTCCGTCACCTGCGTTGCCCTCCTTCAAAGGAAAGACCTACGACGCCGTCAGCGGCGAGCTGAGGCGCTCCTGGCCCGCCTACACCACCGCGTACAGGGCCCTGCCCGACGGTCATCTGTTCGACGGTGAGTCCTACTCCGGTACCTGGATCGTCTGCACGCAGGTCGAGGACTCTCAGGCGAGGAAGGTGGAGTTCGGTTTCCTGCCCCCGCAGGTGCCCTGCCCGCCCGACGGCCGCGTCACCACGTGGCCCGTCGTGCCGAACTTCGTCGGCACGACCGGCAATGAGGCGAAACAGGCCGCCTTGCAGTTTGGCTTCCCGCTCGTCAGCAGCCAGCCCCTCGTGACCGAGGGATACGACGACAGTTCCCACCTCGAACGCACCGTCTGCACCCAGGACCCACCCGCCGGCCAGAGCATGCGCCTGCACTACGGCACGACGCTGGACCTGCGGGTCGCCGACAGCAAGGGGTCATGCACCCCGTAGTCGCCCCTTTCGTACACACCGCATCCCGATCCCTTTCAGAGGGAGACCCGGGGTGTGTCGCCTGGAGTTGGGGCAGTGGCTACGTTCACCTGGCTGATCCGGTTCATGCCGGGCCTGTCGTGGGGAGGTGGGTGGCTCACCTTGGGGGGCAGCCGGAATCGGGTCTGTCCAGTGAAAACCGTGCAGTCCCCTCAATGCCTTCGGATGAAGTCCGGCTCGGTGTCCCGTCAATTCCGCCAGGCGTGCGCCCGTGGGGAATCGACCCGCGGTGAGTCGGAGGTAGGCGACGTGGACCCGGGCGAGCTCGTCCCAGTTACGGTGCAGGTCGCGGGTGAGCGGATCAAGGAAGAACATCCGGGAGAGGGACGGGCGGCGCGTTGGCTCCTGTGGTGCGTCGAATGCGATGTGCTCGGCAATGAGCGCGTGACCGGTGCGCCGTCACCGGCCTGCACCTGGCCGCCGCAGTGGCCGGCGTCCTGCACGTGGCACTCGGCATCCTCGCCCTTCGCCGGCTCCCCAGATCAGTGACGGCACCGGCCAACTCTGATACCCGATCCGAGGACACGACAGGTCGAGCGGAAAGCACGACTCGATGACTCACGCCAACGCGCCTCTGTCGATCGAGAGCGGGCGGCGCTCAAAAGCGTTGGCGTCGCAGTCATCGAGCGGGCTAGCGTTGGCCTCCGTCACGCGCAGGAGGGCATGCCCTGTCTGCGCCTAGGAGTCAGCAGATTGGAGATGCGGGATGACGTCTCAGCTCGTCGCGCTCTGCTTCGATGCGAACGACCCTCTCCGTCTCGCGCGTTTCTGGGCCGGAGTCCTGGGCTGGGAGATGGCCGACGACCCCCACGATGGCATCACGCTCCTACCCAGCGATGACACCGGGTTCCGGATCCGATGTCTTCCGTCCCAGGAGAAGAAGACCGGCCCGAACCAGATGCACTTCGATCTGACGAGCACGTCCCTCGAGGACCAGCAGCAGACGGTGGCGAGGTCGCTCGAACTCGGTGCGCGGCACATCGACATCGGGCAACGCCCCGAGGAGGGTCATGTGGTGCTCGCCGACCCCGAAGGCAATGAGTTCTGCGTCATCGGGCCGGGCAACAAGTTCCTCGCTGACTGCGGATTCATCGGAGCACTTGCGTCCGACGGCTCGCAGGAGGTCGGTTACTTCTGGAGCGAAGCGCTGGGCTGGCCGTTGGTCTGGGACCAGGACCAGGAGACCGCGATCCGGTCGCCGCACGGCGGCCCGAAGATCACGTGGGGCGGTCCGCCAGTGGCGCCGAAGACCGGGAAGAACAGACTGCACTTCGACCTTGCTCCGCCTGCGCACGGTGATCAGCAAGCGGAGGTCGACCGTCTCATCTCTCTCGGAGCGACTCGAATCGACATCGGCCAGGGCGAGGTCAGTCAGGTCGTGATGGCCGATCCCGATGGCAATGAGTTCTGTGTGCTGACCCCCCGATAGCGTGACCAGACCTGGGGCGGCGCCCTCCTGAACGGCAGGTGACGCGGTCCGGCCGGCCAACAGGGTGAGCCGGCCGTCCCTGCCGGATCGGTGAATGCCTGCCGCCCGCCGCTCAACTGCGCAGCTTCGCGTTGAGCCGTGCGGCCTGCCGCATGAGGTGGTCGCGTTCGGGGAGGCTGGGCGCCGATCGGGCGGCTTCGGCGTAGAGCCGTGCTGCGGTCATTGGGTCACCGTCACGCTCGTGCAGGTACGCCGCGACGGCGGCGTGGCGGGGCAGGGCGGGGTCGAGCTGCGCCAGGGCGGCCAGGCCGGCCCGCGGGCCGTCGGCCTCGCCGACCGCGACGGCCCTGTTGAGGCGGGCCACCGGGCTGTCGGTGAGGCGCACCAGCTCGTCGTACCACTCGACGATCTGCACCCAGTCGGTCTCCTCGGCCGTCCGGGCGTCGGCGTGGAGCGCGGCGATGGCGGCTTGGGCCTGGAACTCGCCCAGGCGGTCGCGGGTGAGGGCTGCCTGGAGCACGTCGACGCCCTCGGCGATCAGGCGGGTGTTCCACAGGCTGCGGTCCTGCTCGGCAAGAGGCACGAGCCTGCCGTCGGGGCCGGTCCGTGCCGGGCGCCGTGCGTGGTGAAGCAGCATGAGCGCGAGCAGGCCCGCGACCTCCTCATGATTGGTCGTGACCGCCAGCCGGCGAGTGAGCCGGATCGCCTCGCCGGCGAGGTCGACGTCGCCGGAGTAGCCCTCGTTGAAGACCAGATAGAGCACCCGCAGCACCGTGGCCACGTCACCGGGCTGGTTGAACCGGACGCCCGAGACGGTCCGCTTGGCCCTGCTGATCCGCTGGGCCATGGTCGTCTCCGGCACGAGGTAGGCCTGCGCGATCTGACGCGTGGTCAGGCCGCCGACCGCGCGCAGTGTGAGCGCGATGGCCGAAGCCGGTGGCAGGGACGGGTGCGCGCACAGGAAGTACAGCTGGAGCGTGTCGTCCCCCACCTCGCCCGGACCGGGTATGCGCTCGCCCTCGACGCGTACCTCGCGGTGCCGCCGGGAGGCATCGGCTCGGGCGGCGTCGAGGAACTTACGCCAGGCCACGGTGACCAGCCAGCCCTTGGGGTCCCGCGGCGGGTCGTCCGGCCACCCGCGCACGGCCTCGACCAGGGCGTCCTGTACGGCATCCTCGGCCGCCGCGAAGTCGGCTCCGCGACGGACGAGGATGCTGATCACGGTGGGGGTGAGGGTCCGCAGCAGGGCCTCGTCCACCGTGCGTCACTCCGTGATGGTCGAGTGCGCGGTCAGGAACGGGCGTACCTCGAGCCACTCGTGGATCGGCTTGCCACCCGCACCCGGAGCCGCGGACAACTCACCGGCCAGCTCCAGCGCCCGCTCGTAGGTCTCGACGTCGATCACCATCCAGCCGGCGATGACGTCCTTGGTCTCCGCGAACGGGCCGTCGGTGACCGGCGGTCGCCCCTCGCCGTCGTAGCGGACGAACGTGCCCTCCGGGGAGAGCGCCTGACAGTCGACGAGCTCGCCGGTGCCCTCCAGCCGAGCGGCGAAGTCCTGCATGTACCGCACGTGGGCCGAGAGCTCCTCCGGCGTCCACTGGTCCATCGGCACGTCGTTGACCGATGCCGGCGCGCCCCGGTAGTGCTTGAGCAGCAGGTACTTGGCCATCATGTTCTCCTCGGTGTGGTCCGGCCCATTGTGGCCGTGTTCACTCCGGGGACGAAGCCGTGCGCGGGTTCTCGACATCCCACCGCGACATTTTTTGGCGGACTTGGCGGACTTGGCGGTGTTCTCGCCGGGTAGCCCCGGCGCATTGCTGCACCAGGGACCCTCAGAGGGCGGTGATCGAAGTGTACTGCTCGGGTTCAAGGAGTCGTTGCAACACTGCCTCCCTGGCTGCCACCCAGGCCAACCTTCCGCCCCTGGCGCGGGCGTGTGTCGGTGCGCCGGTGTCCTGTGCCCGCGAACATTGAGTGTGTGCCATCAAGGGCCTGAATTTCTCCGATTCAGGGCGCAGGCGCAGTCTCGCCACCTATGCCCATCTCGTTGCCGTCGGCGTCATGGAAGATCCACTTGCAGACGTTGCCGTGCTGCTCCTTGTCCACCGGCTGCAGCCCGCGGGCTGCGATCCGGTCCACCTCGGACACCGGATCGTCCACCCAGATCATGCCAACGCCGCCTCCGGCGCGAGCGGCGTCCTCGACGACGTACACGTACCGGTCCTCGGCCAGCTGCCACACCGCTTCGACGTCGTTGGGCCAGAACGCCGGATCCTTACCAAGGAGCCTGGTGTACCACTCCACGGCGCTCTTACAGTCGCGGACAGGGATGCCCGCGAAGATCCCCACTGTCACTGTCGGATCTCCTCTCCGTCGGGCCGGAAGGTCCGGCTCACCCAAGGAACACGAACAACGACTTCACCGGAACAGGACCGCGGTCGGGCCCGGCGAGCAACCATGGTCGACGCTTACGAGTAAATTAATCGCACATCGCCGTGCTCTGCTTGCGTCACTCGCCGACGAGTGCGGACTGTTCGAGGGCACCCGGCGATGCTCACCGCAGGCGCTCAGCCCCGGGCAGGGGGGAATGGCGAGCCCGCCTGGGCGTGGCTTCTTTCGACAACTGCCCCGCGGCCGCGGAGCGGGCCGCCTTGATGGTCGTGAAGAGACGTTGCTTTCGATCACGGGCTGAGGGCATCCCTGGGCTTGGGAGAACCGCGGCGGGCGTCCGTTCCGTGTCTGGCTTTGCGGAGAAGTACTGCGGCCGCCGCCTCGCCCAGGGGGTAGGTATAGGTGCGCCCGGCGACGCGTTCCTTGCCTTTGAGGATCTTGCGGATCTGGCTGGCCTGGATCGGCGCGCCTCCCGGATCTGCTTGCGGTGATACTTGATCGTGCTGCCCGACCACTGATAGTCGGCGAACACAGCCGGATCGACCTTGACCTGCCCGGCCACGTACTCCACCGCGGCCTTGGGGATCTCACCAGCGTGCCGGGGGAACCGCGCGTCCAGCTCGAAGAACATCAGCAACAGGCAGAAGCCCAGCCGCGTCGCGCCGGTCTTGTCGGCCACCAACTGCCAGTCGTCATCCAGCAGCGGGCGGACGACCGCCGCGCCGGCGGGCAGCGCGCCACGCACGGCGCGGCTCCACGAGGCGGGGACGCCACTGCTGGTGCCGCCGAGCACGTTCCGCACCACAGAGAAGAGCGTCGCACCGGGCGAGCGGCGTACGTCGACGTGCACCTCGTCCAGTGAACCCAGTGATAATGCGCCTCCGGCCACGCGAGTCTCCTTGTCGCTCGATATCCGCGAAAAGTGAAAGCCCGGCAGCACGTAGCGCTCTTCCCCCTATTCCCGTCCGGCGTGGCGAGCCGAGCCTTTCGACATCCTCCGAATGGCTCGGGCCTGGGCGGTGCGCGTGATGAGCCTGGCTCCCGTAACCGGCGCCCGGGCTCGCGCCTTCCCGCCCGTTGCTGAACCCGTCCGGGCGTCATGCGAACCTGCACACCACCCCTCGGCCCCCGGGCGGAGACGCCTACCTGTACGGACGAGCTGCTGGCGCACATCCATCCGGCGCGCAGCCAGAACGCCGGCTTCTTCGGCTTGATCCTCGTGGAGGTTGAGGCGAAATCGGCCAAGCTGGATGGCGGCGGTGGCCGCTGCCCGGTCGCCATCACGAAGACGCTTTTGGTGTGAGGAGAGCGCCGGCCGGCCAGACGGTTACCTGGCCGGCCGGGCCGGGGAGGGAGGTGTGCGGATGCGACACCGGCCGCAAGTGGTGAGCCCTGGCCGCGGGCTTCCCGCGCTTCACCACGGTCTTCGGGTTCTTCGCACGCTGGGCGAAGGCCGGAGTGCTCGATGCCGTCCGCGGCCGGCTGCGGCGCGAGGTGTGCTCCCGGATGGGCCGCTCCCTGCACGGGGTGCGGGGAGAGTCGGTCACATCATCTGGGTGAGCAGGTTGAGACGAGCCAATTCCGTTCGGTTGGAGACGCCGAGCTTGGGAAACGCGCGGTAGAGGTGATGGCCGACCGTCTTGGGGCTGAGAAACAGCTGTGCTCCGATCTCCTTGTTCGTGGCGCCCGTAGCCGCCAGTCGTACGATCTGGAGCTCCTGCGAGGTGAGCCGGGCCAGCAGGTCCTCGGATGGGGAGGCGGCCGACTCGCCCGCCGCTCGTAGCTCGGTGCGCGCGTGATCGGCCCATGGGACGGCTCCCGCCTGCTCGAAGAGCTCCAGCGCCGCCCGCAACTGCCTCCGCGCCTCGTTCTTCCGCCGGGATCTGCGTAGCCATTCCCCGTTCAGGAGCCGGCTTCTCGCCTCCTGAAAAGGAAGATCGGGGCAGACCACCGCCTGCTCGAAGTGCTCCTCGGGGTCATCGGCGAGCAGGGCGAGGCAGCGATGCCGCACGGCTTGCGCCCACTGCCGGCCCGATGCCTCAGCCCAGCTTTCCCATCGTGCGATCGGGGCACGTTCCGGACGGCCGGACCTCACCGCGGCCTCCACCTGGTCGGGCGTGAAGTACACGCCCTGCGGGCGGCACGCCAGAGCCTCGAACCGATCGAGCGCCGCCTCGAATCGGCCCCGGCCGAGGTCGAGCATCGCGCGTGCCCGGCCCGCCCAATCGCCTTCTCCGCTGGGCTCCTCGCCGCGGAGCGCGGCGAGGAAGGCCAGCAGGCCACCGGCGTGGGAGGCGTGCCGGTGCTGGCCGGTGTCCTGGGCGATGCGCAGCGCCTCGGCGGCGGTGCTCGCGGCCTGCCTGGTGAGACCCAGCAAGGTCTCGCTCTCAGCCAGCACGGCCAGGGCGCCGGGAAGGAGGCCGATGGCGCCGCCGGAGCGAAGCCCGTCGGAGAGTCGCAGCAGATTCTCGCGGGCGTCCCGCAGATCCCCGGAGAGCAGGGCCAGCGAGGTGGCGCCGATCCGCAGTCCGTCCGCTCCAACGCGCCGCTCAGGGGCGTCGGCCGTGTGCCGTCTGAGCAGATCGAGGCCCGCGCCGGGGTCGCCGGACAGGAGCTCGATGGTGCCGGCGATCAGTGCCGCGAGTCCGTCGTCCCTGGCGAGCCGCTCCTTGACGGCGCGCAGGCCCGCCGTGTCCCCGACCGACCACGCGACCCGCGCCGCCTCGACGAGTAGATCCTCGTTGTCCGGTGCGGCGTCGAGGAGCAGCCGCCAGGCCGCTTCCGGTGAGCCGTGCCCGAACTCGATGCGCGCGCGGAGCCGAACCCTCTCGGCGGAGGTTCCGCCGAGATGAACGGCCTGGTCGATCAGTGCACGAGCACGGTCCAGCCGGCCTGAGTCGGCTGCGAGTTCGGCGGCCGCGGTGAGCCTGCGTGCGCGGTCCGGCGCGGTAGCGGTGAGCCGGGCGGCGCGTTCGAGTGCGGCCGACGCCTCGGCGTGCCCGGACAGCCTACGGGCCTGTCGGGCCGCATGCTCCAGAGCTGCCGCGACCGGCTCGTCCGGCCCGGTGGCAGCCGCGGCCAGGTGCCAGGCCCTCCGGTCGTCTCCCACGGCCCTTGCCAGGGCACGGTGTATGGCGGCACGTTCGGCGAACGGCGCGCCCTGGTAGGCGGCGGCCCGCACCAGCGGATGCCGGAAGGCGGCGCCTGCGCCCGTCACGGTGATCAGCCCCTCCCTCTCCGCCGGGGCGAGCGCGTCGACCGGCAGGCCAGTGGCCTGGAGCGCGGCGGGCAGGTCCTCGACCGCCAGCGCGAGGAGCAGGGTCCGGGTGTCCGAGGGAAGGGCGGTGATTCGTTCCTGGTAGGCCTCTTGGAGCCGGTGCGGTAGCGGCAGCGGTCCGGCGGCAAGGGAGTCCGTGTCCATCCCCGGCAACTCGATCAGCGCGAGCGGGTTGCCGCCCGCTTCCGCCACGATCCGATCCCGCACGTGTCCTGGCAGGCCCGGGGCGTGCTCGGCCAGCACCTGAAGGGCCGACTCCCGGTCCAGGCCCGCCAGCATGAGGTCCGGCAGACCGGCAGCCGCGAAGACGTCGCCGCCGCTGCCCCGGGTCGCGAAGAGCAGCACGACGCCTTCCACGTCCAGCCGCCGGGCGGCGAACAGCAGCGCCTGCGAAGAGGCGTGGTCGATCCAATGCGCGTCATCCACCAGGCATAGCAGCGGGCTGTGCTCGGCCAGCAGCGTCAGGGTGGCCAGGCCGATCAGGAACCGATCCGGCTCCGTGGTCCGCGCCGTCAGGCCCAGCGCGCCGCGCAGCGCTTCGGCCTGCGGCTTCGGCAGCGTGTCGAGGTCGTCGAGCAGTGGCCTCAGGAGCATCTGGAGCGCCGCGAACGGCAGTTCTGACGCGCTCTCGATGCCGCTCCCGCGCAGAACCCTCATCGGGGTGGCTTGCTCGGCGGCGTAGTGGAGCAGGGCGGACTGCGCACCGCTGCTGCTCGGCCTGGCGCTGTCCGCCGTGGTCGTGGCCGTCGCGTACCGGCTCGTCGCCCGCCGCGACCTCGGGCACGGACTCGTCCCGCAACGCCCCGGTCCCGCCGGATCGGCGCGGCTGCGCAGCCCTCTGTCGCTGGCCTGGCGCTGCAGAAGGGTCTGTTGTCCAGCTGGATCATCGGCTTCACCGTGGCGGGACTGGTACTGGGCGTGCTGGCCCGGTCCATCCCGGAAGTGTCCAGGCAAGGTGCCTCCGTCCAGGAGTTCCTGCGCCGCTACACCGCCTCGCCCGAGGCCTCCATGACCGATGCCTACCTGTGGTTGATCGCCCTCAGCCTCGGCTACGTCGCCGCGCTCTACCCGCTGCTGGTCCTGTTGCGGCTGCGCAAGGAAGAGGTCGAAGGCCGCGCCGAACTGCTGCTCAGCACGCCCGTCAGCCGACTGCGCTGGGCGGGTGGCCATCTGCTCATCGCTTTCGCGGGCAGCACCTCGATCCTCGTGGTCGCCGGCCTGGCGCTGGGGATCTCCGCGGGTGAGCCGACCGGCGTACTGGCCGGCACGCTGGTTCAGATCCCGGCCGTCTGGGTCCTCGCCGGAATCGGCACCGTGGCCTTCGGCCTCCTGCCCAGGACGGCGGCCGGGATCAGTTGGGCGACCTTCCTGTTCGTCAACCTCTTCGGGGAGGTGCTCGGCCCCGTCATCGGGATCGACTACTGGATCGCCAAGTACTTCGTGCCCTTCCCCAATCTGCCGATGGTGCTGTCCGGCGAGCCGTTCACCGCTCACGCCATCGCGATCATGACCGCTGTCACGATCGCCCTCACCACCGTGGGTCTCACTGCCCTCAACCGCCGGGATCTCATCTGAAGGCCGTGAAGAGGCGACCGGCCAGCCGGCGCGAGCAGGCCGGCGCTACCGGGTACACACGCTTGCGCCGCCGCTCGCCGTGGTCGCTCACGACACGGCTGCTCGCGCTCAAGGTCGAGGACGTCGACCTGGAGTTCCGCCGCGCCCGGGTCGTCCGGTGACCGCCGTGCGCGCGCGGAACAGGTCCCGCCAGTCGGCGGGCCAGGTGGCGAGGGCGATGATCGCCATGATGGTCAGGTGGATGGGAGCGGAGATGCTCTCGTAGATCGGGTCGTGGTTGACGACGTGCGTGGTGACCGCGCCGGTCAGGACCAGTTACCAGGGTCGAGGACCCCAGGAACCTGTAGCGCTTGTCCGGCAGCGCGTCTTGGGAGAGCCACCAGGTCGACCAGGCCACCGCCGGCGAACCCGACGCCGCCCGCCACCGCCAGCTCGTCGCGGCCTTCCTGGCCGCCTCACGCGGCGGTGACTTCGACGCACTGCTCACGCTGCTGGCCTCCGATGCCGTGCTGCGCAGCGACCCCACGGCCGCCCAGTCGGGCGCGAGCGCAGCCCGCGGCGCCCACGCCGTGGCCCGCAGCTTCGCCGGACGCGCCAAGGCCGCGCGACCGGCTCTCATCGACGGCGCTCCCGGACTCGTCTGGGCCTCGGCCGGACGAGTCCGCGTCGTGTTCGCCTTCACCATCGCCGACGGGAAGATCGCCGCGATCGACATCCTCGCCGACCCCGAACACCTCGAACGGCTCGACCTGCAACTCCTGGCCGGCTGACAGGAACGCGGCTCATCGCGCACCTGAAGGGCAGGCACGGCGGCTCGGCCGGGTCCACCGCGGTGAGCGCGGTGACAGTGCCGTTGACGGGACCGGGTGCCTTTCGGGGTGCTCGGTCCGTTGGGGGTGCGGACGGACGAGGGCCGGCCCATCCGGGTTGCCGAACTCAGGGTGCGCGTTCTGCTCGCCTGTCTGCCGGCTTCGCCGGCGCGGGCTGAGCGGCGTCGATGGCGCCGTGCACGATCTGGCCGATGCGGTCGGCGGCCTGTTCGGGGTCGGGTTGTCCGGCCTCCAGCCAGGCGATGACGGCCTCGATGGTCAGGGTGGGGATCAGCCGGGATGCCCAGTCCAGCCACGGGCCTTGCGGGATGCGGCTGGCGAGGTTCTTTTCGGCGATCTCGGTGGATGCGGCCGTGATGGTGTCGATCAGGTCGCGGAACTCGGGCTCGCGGGCGGCGTGGCAGAACAGCAGCCGGAAGCCGTCGGGGTCGGCGGCGGCGGCGCGTAGCAGGCCGGGGATGGCGTCGTCGTCGAAGTCGTCGCCGCCGGTCGCGGCGGCCAGGCGCTCGCAGGCGCGGTCGAGCACGGCCCGGTACAGGCCGGCCTTGGAGTCGAAGTGCCGGTACAGGATGACGTGGCTGATGGCCGCCTCGGCCGCCACGTCGTCCAGGCCGGTCCCGGAGTATCCAGCGCGGGCGAAGGCGCGGGTGGCGGCGTTGAGGATCTGCTCGCGTCGCTGGGCGCGGGGCATCCGCCGGGTCGGCTCTGCTGCGGTCATCGTCTGCACCCTCCCACTTGTTAAAGCCATTCTATACAAGTACTTTTGTTAAAGACAGCTTATACAAGATGACTTCAGCTTAGGAGGCGCGGCGTGACCGTGCAGCTCCCGTTCGAACGCACCCACCCGCTCCAGGTCGCGCCGCTGCTGCGCCGGCTTCAGCGCGAGGGCGACATCCATCGCATCCGCACCGCGGTGGGTCACGAAGCCTGGCTCGTCACCGGCTACGAGCAGGTGAAGGCACTGCTGGCCGACGGCCGGTTGGGCCGCTCCCACCCCGAGCCGGACAAGGCCGCCCGGACCGGCGAGTCGGCGATCTTCGGCGGACCGCTGGGCAACTACGACACCGAGGCGGCCGACAGCGCCAGGGTGCGCACGCTGCTGCAGCCGCAGTTCTCTCCCAAGCGGATGCGCGCCTTCCGCCCCCGGGTGGAAGAGCTGACCGCCCGTCTCCTGGACGACCTGGCCGCCCAGGGCTCGCCCGCCGACCTGCACACCGCGCTGGCGCTGCCGCTGCCGATCCTGGTCATCTGCGAGCTGCTCGGTGTGCCGTACGCCGAGCGCGAGCAGTTTCGCGCCTGGTCCGAGGCCGCCGGCGACATCCGCGACCGGGCCCGCTCCGAGGCCGGGCTCGGCGAGCTGTTCAGCTACGGCCGGCGGCTGGTCGCCCGCAAGCGCGAGCGGCCGGGTGACGACTTCATCTCCCGCATGTGCGCCGTCGGCGGCATCGGCGACGACGAGATCGCCATGATGTCGATGTTCATGCTGTTCGCCGGACACGAGACCACCGTGGTGGCGATCGGCATGGGCGCGCTGTGTCTGCTGACCAACCCCGGCCAACAGCAGGCCCTGGTCGACAACCCTGAGCTGGTCACCTCAGCGGTGGAGGAGATGCTGCGCGCGCCGGGCAAGGGCGGCGGCGGCGTTCCCCGCTACGCCCGCACTGACCTGGACATCGCCGGCGTGCGGGTGGCGGCGGGGGAGCTGGTGCTGCTCGACAACGGAGCCGCCAACCACGACGCGGGCATCTTCCCCGACCCGGACCGGTTCGACGTCACCCGCCGGGCGGCGCCGCACCTGTCGTTCGGGCACGGCGGCCACTACTGCATCGGCGCCCCGCTGGCGCGCATCGAACTGCAGGCCGTCTTCGCCCAACTGCTGGCCCGCTTCCCGGCGATACGGCTGGCCGTGCCCGTCGAGGAGCTACGGGTGCGCTCCGACGTGCTGACCGGCGGACTGCTCGCGCTGCCGGTGGAATGGTGAACGCGATGAGCGGCAGAGCAAATAGCAGGACCGACCAGCAGGCGAGCCTGCCCCGTCCGATCTTCGCCCGGCTGTATCCGCGGATGAGCCGGGCCATGAACGACGGCGGCATGACCGAGCAGCGCCAAGCGCTGGTGACCGGATTGAGCGGTCAGGTGATCGAGGTCGGTGCCGGTGACGGCACCACCTTCGCTCACTACCCGCCCGAAGTGAGCCGGGTGGTCGCGGTGGAGCCAGAACCACGGCTGCGCGCCCTGGCCGAAGCGGCCGCCGCCCATGCTCCGGTCCCGATCGAGGTGACGGCCGGGGTGGCCGAACATCTGCCCGCCGTCGGCCAGAGCGTCGATGCGGTGGTGTTCGCCATGGTGTTGTGCTCGATCCCGGACCAGGCGTCCGCACTGGGCGAGGCCGGGCGGGTGCTCAAGCCCGGTGGGCAGGTGCGGTTCCTGGAGCACGTACGGGCCGACAGCTCTGGGCTGGTGCGGGTGCAGCGGCTGCTGGACGCGACCGTGTGGCCTCGGCTGCTGGGCGGGTGCCGCACCGGCCGCGACACCGTCGCGGCGATCGAGCGGGCCGGGTTCGACGTCGTCGAGATCGAGCGGTTCCTGTTCCCGCAGGCGCTTACCCCGTTCTCCTTCCACGTCCGCGGGACCGCCCGCCGCCCCTAGCCGGTCTCGACCTGCGGGTCGCGCTGTTCGCCGGCGGGCACGAGCGCGGTGGTGTCGGTCATGCCTCGCCTGCTCCTCGTCACTCGTGTGAAGAGGCCGATGTCCCCTTACCCAGCGTGGCGGCCGCCTCGATCAGCGTGGTTGCCGCCGTTTCGATGTCGGCGGGTGTGCTCCAGCGGCCCAGCGACAGCCGCACCGCCCCCAGCGCGCGGCTTCGGACCAGGCCCATGGCGGTCAGGACAGGTGAGGGCGTGTGGGCGCCGCTGTGGCAGGCCGAGCCCGTGGAGGCCGCAAGACCGGGGGCGGCGGCGAGCAGCTCGTGCCCGAGCACACCGTCGATGCTGACGTTCAGCGTGTTGGGCAGGCGCCCCGTTCCGGGTCCGTTGAGGTGGACGCGGCCGGGCAGGGCGCCGGCCAGGCGCCGGTGCAGGCTGTCCCGAAGCGCCGCGAGACGGGTCGCTGCGCCGTCGGCGAGGTGCTCGGCGGCGAGCCGGGCGGCCGTGCCGAGCGCGACGGCGAGGGCCACGTTCTCCGTCCCGGCACGCAGGCCGCGCTCCTGCCCACCGCCGTAGACGACCGGCTCCAGCGTCACGCCCTCGCGCACGTACAGCGCGGCGATGCCCTTGGGCGCGTACATCTTGTGGCCCACCACGGTGAGCAGGTCCGCTCCCAGCTCGGTGATGTCCAGGGGGATCTTCCCGGCCGCCTGGGCGGCGTCGCAGTGGAACAGGGCGCCCTGCCGGCGGGCGAGTGCGGCGAGGCGGGCGACCGGCTGCAGGGCGCCGGTCTCGTTGTTGGCCGCCATCACCGACACCAGGACGGTGTCGGGCCGCAGCGCTTCGGCGAGCGCGGCGGGCGCGACAAGCCCGTCGCCGTCGACCGGCAGCACCGTGAGGCGCACGCCGTGCAGGCGCTGGAGGGCGCGGCAGGTTTCCAGCACGGCCGGGTGCTCGGTGACCTGGGTGATCACGTGTGGGCGCGGATGGCCGGAGGCGAGGACCACGCCGCGCAGGGCCAGCAGGTTCGCCTCCGACCCGGACGCGGTGAACACGATCTCCGGCGCCCTGGCACCGATCAACGCGGCGACCTGGGCGCGGGCGACGGCGAGCGCCCGGTGCGGGGCATCGGCGTAGCGGTGTCCGCTGGAGGGGTTGCCGAAATGCGTGCTCAGGTACGGCAGCGCCGCCTCCAGCACGCCGGGGTCGACCGGGGTGGTGGCGTTGTAGTCCAGGTAGATCGGCCCACCGGCCAGGGCGGGATGCGGCCCGCCGCCCGGCTGCGGCTGAAAGGCGGGGCTGCTCATCGGCGCTCCTTGGGGTGAGTCTCGTACAGGTGAGTCTCGTACATACGTGCCGCGACAAGTAGGCCGGACGGCCACCAGCGCCACCCCTTCGGCCAGTAGCGCCCGGACCGTGCCGAGTGCTGGCCTGCCGGAAACCGGCCCCTCCACCAGCACGACGATCGGGGCCGGCTCCCGTACGACACCTCAGGTCTCCTGCTCACCAAGATGGAAGGGCCGAAACCCGGCGCCGACCTCAGCGCGGGTGCAGCATAACGGCCCGATGTGGTCGAAGCGGGTGCCGCAGGATGGCCGGCAACGGGTCAGACGCCGGGGGCCGCCGCGGCCAGGAGCCGGGCCAGCTCGACCGGCCTGGTGATCATGGGCCAGTGGCCCGAGTCGATGTCCACGAGGTCAAGGTTCCTGACCTTGGCCAGTTCGGCCGCGTCACCGGCGGCGATCCACTCCTGAGCCTGGGCGGGGGTGAACTCGGGGCACACGACGAGGACGGGGACGTCGAACCGTCGCTCGTCCGTCAGGCGCACCACGCCCTTCGTAACCCCCTCGGGGACGGGGATCGCCACGGACGCGAAGTCCCGCCTGGCCTCCTCGCCGAGGTCGGCGGAGTCCGGGCCCTCGAACGGACCCCAGCCGGGGAAGGGCATGACGCCGTCCTTCAGCTCGAAGAAGTCGGCGTAGGGCTGCCCGTCGGCGGACGGGAAGCCGCCGATGAGCGCGACCTTGGCGATCCGCTCCGGGCGCGCGTCGGCGGCCAGCCAGGCCAGGGTACAGGCGGCGGAATGCCCCACCACCATGGGCTTTCCTGACGCCGCGTCCACGGCGGCGAGCACGGCCGCCACCTGGTCGTCGAGACTGGCCGAGGCGGATCCGTCGCCCTGACCGGGCAGGGTGATCGGCACGGGGCGGTGGCCGAGCGCCTCGAGCTCGGGCACGACGTCGTCCCACGCCGATCCGTCGAGCCACAGGCCGGCGACGAGCAGGATATCCATGATCAGTTCTCTTTCTCCAGAGTGTTCCGGCGAGGCCCTGCCCGCGGAAGTCGGTCAGGACGTCAGGCTAGGACCGATTCCGGACGTTCTACTTCCTATTCATCCCGTGACCTCCTAATGTGCTCGTGTGCCGACCGATCTCAGCCCCACCGCACGGGCTCTGCGCGCCATGGAGATCCTGCGGACCCGCCCCGGCGTGACCGCCGGCGAGCTCGCCGCCTGCCTGGGCGTCACGGAGCGGGCCGCGCGCCGGTACGTCGGAATCCTCCGCGAGGCGGGCATCCCCGTCGAGTCGGCCCGTGGCCCCTACGGCGGGTACCGGCTCGGCCGCGGGACGCGGCTGCCTCCGGTGGCCTTCACGGAACCCGAGGCGCTTGGCCTGGTCATGTCGGTGCTCGACGGCCGGCCGGCGGCCGCCGACGCCGGCGATCTCGTCGGCGCCGCCCTGGGCAAGGTCATCCGTGTCCTGCCCGAGGGCGTCGGACGGCAGGCGGCGGCGCTGCGCGAGCATGCGTCGGCGGCGCCCGACCGGTTCTCGGCCCGTCCGGATCCCGCCACCGCGAGCGCGCTCGTGGCCGCCATCGCGGACCGGCGGCGCGTGGTGGTCGCCTACCGGAGCGAGTCCGGCAACGAGTGGGAGACCGAAGTCGACCCCTGGGCGGTCGTCGTCCGCCACGGGCGCTGGTACCTGCTGTGCTACTCCCACCGCGCGGACGCCGTCCGCACCTACCGGGTCGACCGCGTCCGCCAGGTCCAGCGCAGCACGCACGCGTTCGAGCTGCCCGAGGGCCTCGACCCGGTGGCGACGCTGGAGGAGAACCTGGGCACAGGGTGGGAGTTCGCCACGCGCGTCGTGTTCGACGCTCCCCTCACCGAGGTGGCGCCCTGGATCCGGCCGCCCATGGGACGGCTCGAACCGGCGGGGGAGGGGTGCGTGCTCGTCGGCAGCACGAGCAATCCGACGATGTACGCCCAGGAGTGGCTGCCGAACGTGCCGTGCCCCTTCCGCGTCGAGGGCGGGCCGGAACTGCGCGCCGCGGTCGCGACGCTCGCCGCGCGTCTCGCCGCCGCCGTGGCGGGCCCGCCCATGGCCGACCTGCATGTCCCCGCCGGTCAGTGAGAGCGCGTCTGTGAACTTGCAGGCCCGACGTGCTCGGCCGAGGGCGCCCCTGCCGCGATGAGTTCCGGCCGGGTCGCGGGTCTGTTCTGGTGACCGTCGTACGACGCTGCCCGGCACCGGACACCACGGAGGACACTATGACGACCACGCCGAGTGACCCGACCCCCGCGCTGCCCGGCCGCCCGCCCATCGTCGACCTGGCCACCTGGCAGGCCGCCCGTGACGAGCTTCTGGTCCGCGAGAAGGCCCACACCCGCGAGGGCGACGCCATCGCCGCGGCCCGCCGCCGGCTGCCGATGGTGGAGCTCGACGGGGCGGTCGAGATCGTCGGACCTGACGGCCCGGTCCCGTTCCTGGACCTGTTCCAGGGTCGCGACGAGCTCGTGGTCTACAAGCACATGTGGTACGACGGCGCGCCGCACCAGGGGCAGTGCGAGGGCTGCACCACCACGGCCTGGCACCTGAAGGACGCCGTCTACCTCAACGCCCGCGGCGTCTCGTTCGCCATCCTGACCACGGGCCGGTGGGACGAGGTGGCCTCCTACATCGAGTTCATGGGCTACCCCCAGCCCTGGTACTCGGTGCGCGACGTGGAAGCGCCGGTCGGCGGAGCAATGGGGCACATCATCTGTTTTCTGCGCGACGGCGACCGTGTGTTCCTCACCTACTCCACGACGGGCCGTGGCAACGAGCCGGTCAACGGGTCCTTGGGCCTGCTCGACATGACGCCCTACGGCCGCCGCGAGGCGTGGGAGGACAACCCCGAGGGCTGGCCCGAGGCTCCTCAGGCCGGCTCGCCGGTCGGTGGGCATGGCTCGCCGATCTGCTGGTACTGGCGCTCGGACGCCGACGGCGTCGCCACCTGGGGCCCGACCAGCCGCCCCGTACCGCAGTGGACCCGCCCCGGCGCGACCCCCGTGGAGACCCTCGGCCGGCACGGCCACCACCACTGACAGGACGCTGCGTGCGGATGCGGCGTAAGACCCGGAGGCGGCACGAGAACCGGGGCACATGCTGCTGCAGATGTCGTGGTCGGAAACGCAGACCGACGGCCATGGCCTCGGGATGAACAATCGCCAGGGGCTCTGGCCGATACGGGGTCAGTCGGTGAGCGCCCGGGCAACCTCGACAGGCTGAATTCTCGGCCCAGCCCAAGCCGGTCTCTACGGATTCAGGGGATTGCCGGGCGAGTAGTCGCCGAGACTGGTGAGCAGCTTACGCAGTAGTCCGGCCAGATGTTCCTGGTCATGGCGGCTCAGCTTGCTGAGGAGCTTCGCCTCCAGGTCGACATGATTGACGACGACACGGTCGATGAGCTCCCGGCCGCGCTCGGTCAACGTGATCAACACGCTGCGCCGATTGAGGGGATCGACCTCGCGGGTCACCAGTTCTCTGGCGACGAGACGGTCGATCCGGTTGGTGATCGCTCCGGAGGTGACCATCGACGACTCGACCAACTGCCCCGCGGTGAGCTGATACGGATGCCCGGACCGGCGCAGCGTCCCCAGGATGTCGAATTCCCAGAGCTGCAGGTCATGCGTGGCGAAGTGGTCACGAAGCTCGCGTTCGAGTAGCCGGCAGGCGCGTTGGATCCGGGCCACCACGCCCATCGGCGTGGGGTCGATATCGGGCCGCTCGGTCCGCCACTGGTCCATCCGCCAGTCGACGTTGTCCTCCACGAGAGCTTGCCGCCTCCAGAACATCTCAACGTGAAACTGTTTGACGCCACCCTAACAGACGGCTACATTCGCCAACGTTAAACATTTCAACGTTAAGGAGATTGGATCATGCAGACCCTGAGCCGGTCGGCCACGGGCAGCGTGTCTCCGCCCGGCAACACCCTGGGACTGACCGCGCTGACCGCGGCCGCGCCGGTCAGCTGGGGCACCACGTACCTGGTCACCACCGAGTTCCTCCCGCCCGGCCACCCGCTGGTGTCCGGGGTGATCCGCGCGCTGCCGGCGGGGCTGATCCTGCTCGCCATCACGCGCAAGCTGCCCCATGGCACGTGGCTGTGGCGCTCGTTGCTGCTCGGCACCCTCAACATCGGCGCGCTCTTCGCGCTGCTGTTCGTCGCCGCCTATCGATTGCCGGGGGGCGTCGCGGCTACCCTTACCGCCGTCCAGCCGCTGCTCGTCGTCGGCCTGGCGTTCCTGCTGCTGGGGGAGAAGCCCACAGGCTGGCGGCTCGGCTGGGGCCTGGTCGGCGTGGTGGGCGTCGGCTTGATCGTCCTGCGCGGCCGGCTCGCCTTCGACCTGCTCGGCATCCTGGCCGGCATCGCAGCCGCCGGTGTGATGGCCGCCGGGATCGTCCTGACCAAACGTTGGGGACGTCCGGAGGGCGTCGGCGCAGCGACCATCGCCGGCTGGCAGCTCACCGCGGGTGGTCTCGTGCTCGTCCCGCTCGCGCTTGCGTTCGAGGGGCTTCCGCCCGCGCTGGATCTTCGTGCGATCGGCGGCTACGCGTGGCTGTCTGTTGTGGGGGCCCTGCTTTCCTTCCTGATCTGGTTCCACGGCATCGGCAAGCTGCCCGTGGTCGCCGTTTCGTTCCTGGCCCTGCTCTCACCCATGGTTGCCACGATCCTGGGCTGGCTGTTCGTCGGTGAATCCCTGACGCCGTGGCAGGGTGTCGGGTTCGTGCTCGCGCTGACCGCCATCGCCGCCGCGCAGCTGACCCCCGACGTCGTCCGCACCCTGGTCCGTATCCCCGTCACCACCGAAGGAGAATGAGCGTGTCACGCACCGTGCTGGTCACCGGAGCCACCGGAACCGTGTCCACCGCACTGATGAATGCGCTGGAAGGAGCCGATGTGCACCTTCGTGCTCTCGTCCACGAAGCGTCCAAGGCGGACGGCCCGCGCGGGCGGGGCGCCGAGGTCTTCGTCGGTGACCTCGATGACGCTCGGTCGCTGCCGCCCGCCTTCGAGGGCGTGCAGGACGTGTGGCTGCTCACCCCGAACGGCCCGCGCGCTCCGGAGAACAACATGAACGCCGTGTGGGCCGCACGCCAGGCCGGTGTGGAGCGCATCGTGCGCCTGTCCGTCGTCGGCGCGGCGCACGACGCGCCGACGCGCAGCGGCAGGCTGCACGCGCTGTCCGACCGGGAGACCGAACGGTGCGGCATGCGCTGGACGATCCTGCGTCCCCACTGGTTCATGCAGAACCTGCTGAACGAGGCTGGCGACATCGCCGCCACCGGCACCTTCTCGCTGAACATGGCCTCGGCGCGGATCGGCATGATCGACGTACGCGACATCGCCGAGTGCGCTGCCCGCGTGCTCCTCGACGACCCGGACCGTCACCACGGCGAGACGTACACGCTCACCGGCCCGCGCTCGCTGACGTTCGACGAGGTCGCCGACCCCCTGAGTCTCGCTCTCGGCAGGTCCATCACGTACCTGCCGGTCAGCGACGACGCCAAGCGCAAGACACTGCTCGGCTACGGCGTTCCGAAATGGATCGTCGACATGCTCGAGGAGTACGCGCAGGCGTATGCCGCCGGCTGGGGAGACTTCACCACCGATACGGTGGCCGGCCTGCTCGGCCACCCCCCGCGCGACATCGCCGACTTCGTCCGCGACCACGCCGCGGCGTTCGCCTCGGCCGATGACAACTGAGAGTGCGGCCCGCTGGTCAGCGGCCTGACATCGAGCGCGAGGTTCCCGCCGACCTCATCGACGGCCGGAGCCCAGCTCCTGCTCATTGATCACCCGGGTCGCCGTCGACAGACCGCCTGTCCGTACGAGGTTCCTGTGGTCCGGGGGGAATTGTGGTCGGATGTGCCTGACCTGCACTGATGCAGGCAAGTTCCGGTCGTTGATCGCCTCCGTTGCCCTTCGTACGATCCTGATCGGGTTGCGGTGCGGGGGCGGTCGGTGTCGACCCGGATGTTCTCCGAGGACCAGCAGGAGATCGGCCGCGACGGTCTGATCCGGTACTTCACTCTGGCGAAGCCGGTGTCGTCACCGACCAGCACCCCGTCGGCCTCGTCCAGGCGCTCCATCAGGTAGGCGCGAATGTCGTCGCGCACGCCGCCGACGTCCCATTCGGCGGCGTTGAACAGGCGCTGCATCCCAGGTTTCGCCCGCGCACTCGGCCAGGGACACGGCGCTGAGATGTTCTACTCTGGCCGCGGCCACCGCATGATCTTCAGTTCCATCACACCTGAATGATCACAGCGGTGGCCGTTGCCTCTTCCACCGCCTCGAAGCGCTACAGCGGTGCAGCTCACGCCGGCGATCGGATACCCGTTCGATGGCTTCTCAGCAGTTCTTCTCGCCCTTGAACACGATGTACATCGCCTCGTTGGGCCCCAGGACCAAGAGTCTGCGCGCATGGTCATACTGATCGATACCGCCAAACGGATCCCGCCAGAGGCGGCCGTCCGCGTCGGCATCGGCCCACACGCGCAGCCGGCGTTCCGGTCCGCCCACGCGGCGGATGGGGCCGTCGAGGAGCTCATCCAGGAGATGAGGGACGAGTTCGCCCGACTCGTTGCCGGCAGCTTCCTCGAGGCAGGCGGCGCGGAACGCCTCGACTTCGGTGAGAAACTCCGCCGTGTCCAACGGCCGGAGCCCGCCACCCGGTTCCCACACTGGGCGACCCTGCGAACGGCCGCCCATCGCTGATTCCACGCGGTGCTGCTCCGCCACTCGCGAACGGTACCCATGTCGGCAGTGGAGGGCAGCTCATGCTGCACCCATCCGACCTTGAACGAGGCGTAGCCGTCGAGGTCCAGCGGCGCACGGAGGGCGGCTCCGGCGCAGATGGCGCGCAGCCTCGCCTTGGCGAGCGCGTGACCCTATCCTCCAGCCGAGGATCGCCGTCGCACCAATGTCCCGCGAACAAGCAGGCCGGGTCACGGCCGATCCCGCGATCGGCCATGCGAACAACGCTGACGCGGGACGCCCACACCCTGAACGCGTCGGTGCTCGCCGACCCAGCCATCCCCGACGAGCAGATCGGCGGCATGCCGCGCAACACGATCGGGATGAGCAAGCTGCGCGAGGTCGTCTCCGAAGGCCGGAAGAAGCCGAACTCGTCGTACGCCGCGTCGTCTCCGCCGGCCAGTACGACAGAGACGCCATGCGAGCCCGTCGGCAGGGTGTCGATCCCGATCTCGCCTGATCCGCGCGCGGGCTGGCCCGCGATCAAGGGCGCGCGGTGGACTTGCGATGGTGAGAGGCGCGGGCTTTGGCGCGGTTCCCGCAAATGTCCATTGAGCACCAGGTCCGGCGCCGATTGCGGGAGTAGTCGTAGAAGGCCCATCGGCAGCTAGGCTCCCGGCAGGCCTTGAGCCGTGTCCACGTGTCGGCCGCCACGGCTTCGGCGACGACGGCGAGCAGTCGGGCCAGCGCGGCATCCACCGGCACCCGGGCCCGGGCCACCAGCCGGGGCGGAAGGACGGTCACGTCGAGCGTCAGCGGGAGGTCGCGAGCGAGGTCGGCGAGTTCGGCGCGGGCAGCGGGATTGAGGCCGTCCGGACGCGGGCTCGCGATGGGCTCGGCGTTGTTCTCGGCGATCAGCGCGCGCAGTCCCTCGCGTACCCGTTCGGCACGGTCGCGCTGCTCCGCGTTCACATCGGCGTCGCCAGGCATCAGGCCGCGGGTGTGCAGCCACTGCGCCAGCTGCTGTGGTGTTCCGATCTCGTCGCCGTCCCGGCGGCGAGTGTTGACGAACTCCTCGATCACGCGCAGCGGCATCGGCGCCGTCCCGGCCGTGAGGTTGTCCGGCACCGGCTCGGCAGCACGCTCATTCGCCATACCGCACAGCCTAACCAGCTATCAGCGATGGTAGGGTATCTAACCGTCGTAATGCCTACGTCAGTTAGATCAGAAAGGCTCGCTGTTGAGCGTCAGCATCGGCAACATCTGCATCGACCTGGCAGGCGGTCACTGGGTACCAGGTCGCTTCCTCGGATGAGGGCACCACCTGTCTGGAGGACTCGAACAAGAGCGGCGTGGGCCTGTCCCCGCAGGCCGTGCCCGAAGGCCGGGAGGGCAGGAGCCGGCTGCACCTGGACCTGTTCGCTGATGACCTGGTGGGCGAGGTCGACCGGATCCAAGCGCTCGGCGCGACCGAAGTGCAGCGCTTCGATGGCTGGGCTGTGCTGGCCGACCCCGAGGGCAACCAGTTCTGCCCGTCGTCGCCGCATAGACGCGCTCCCGGACGCGCAACGTCGGTTTCCAACCACTACAGGAGAGACAAGACATGGCCACCGTGCATAAAGAGATCATCATCGATGCCGACCCCGCGGCCGTGTGGGCGATCATCGGCGACTTCACCGACGGGCCCACCCGGATGGCACCGGGTTTGGTAACCGACAGCCGGCTCGACGAGCCGGACGTCAGGGTCGTCACGTTCGCCGACGGAACTGTGGCGCGTGAGCGGCTCATCACGCTCGACGAGGAGACGCGTCGGCTCGTCTTCTCTGTCATCGGCGACACCATGCAACCGACACACGACAACGCGTCGATGCAGGTCGTTGCGCACGGGGACGGCCGCAGCCGGTTCGTATGGATCCATGACGTGCAACCGGACGACCTCACCATCCCGATGGGCGCCGTAATGGACCACGGCCTGAGCATCTTCAAGCAGACGGTGGAGTCCTCCAGCGAGCACCTCCGCTAGGTCAGTTGTGTAATTGCGGGTCGCAGTCCTTCGATGAGGACCGCAACCCGAGGCAGTTGCCGAACGGGGGCTGCCCCACCGTTCCCGGCAGGCGCGTGCCTGCACGGCGATGGGATCGTGACTCGTCATCACAGCAAGATCAACTTGTGGCTGGTTTTCCCGCTGGTTCTGGATCCGGGCAGGAGGCCGGCGGCGTTGTGGTTATGCGGGCAGCGGGCGTTCATCAGGTCGGATCAACGGGTGAGGATGAGGTGGTCGCGCGTGTGTGGCGCTCGGCGAGACGGCGCAGGTGCATGAGGGTTGTGGCGGCCCGGTGACGCCGAAGTCCTCGCCGAGCAGGCCCAGGTGGACGGCGAGGGGCTCGACCGTGTCCGCGCCGGTGTGCAGGACACAGGTGCGTTCGTCGACGCGCTCGTCCGTTCCGGCTGCCGGGCTGATCCGATCGGCGACGACCTCGGCCGGCGCGCGCACGGTGACCTGCGCCCGATAGCGCCAGGCGGCGGAAACCCGGCGTGGCGCGTACGCGGCGAGGTCGTCGTGGGCAGGTCGCGCGGTCGGAAGCGGGGGCCGGTCGGGGCGCGAGGTCGTATCCGGTCGACGCGGAAGGCAGGCCACTCGCTCGGCTCGACGTCCCACGCCGGCAGATATCAGCGGCCGCAGTGGCTTGGCTGGGTGCGGGACGGCCGCTGGCACAGCTTCAGCGAACGCGGTGCGGTCAGTGGCGGTGTTCGGCGTGCGCCAACTCGACGAAGAGCTGCTCTGCCTCGGACGCCTGAAGCCGCTGTTCGAGGAGCGGCAGGTAGAGCTCCTCTTCTTTCGCGAAATGGACCTTGACCAACGTGTACAGGCCGTAGAGGACGCGGCGTAGAGCGGCCCGCCGTTCGTCGCTGAGCCCTTCTCTGTCCAGCGCGTCGTGCAGCGTGCCGAGCTCGTGCGCGAGCCGACCGACCTCGACGTGGTCCCTGGACATCGTCGCGGTGGCCTCCGCAGCTCCCATCACCCGGTCGATCACGGGATACAGCACCCGGTCCTCGGCTTCGGCGTGCGGGATGAGATGATCGCGCAAGAACAGTTCGAGCTCGGTAAGCGCAGTGTCGAGCGCCTCGGGTGTCGTGTGATCCAGCGTGTCGGCCACTGTGCACAGTGTTTCGATGTGCGGCAACAGGTGCGCGTGCTCGTCACGCAGCGGTTGGAGCAGCATGGTCGCAAGCTCCTCTCTGCGGAACCGGCGAAGTGGGCAGGCACAGGCGCCACTTTCGGATGCTTGTCCCTTTTGGTCAGGCTACAAGCTGCGGCGTCTCTCAGCGCATGAGGGTGGCAAGCATGGGGTCATGAGTGCGGCTGCTCCAGGGGAGGGCCTGACGCGGATCAACGGCCGCGCTTGAACACCCGACTATGACGAGACGCGGGGGCGGTCGCGTTGCGGGCGTCGGGGCTCCGCTGCGACGGGGTGCGGCTGTCATTGGCCGACGGGGAAGCCGCAGGACAGGATGTCTTCCCACGTGGTGCCGCGTTATCCGGGGGACGGCGTTGTGGTCACCACTGACTGGAAGAAGTGCTCGCGTGAGCTTCTCGACCACGACGCGGTGCTGATCCGGGAGGCGCTCGCGTGATTGCGGATACGGGCTGCTTCCACGGGCAGAGCGACCCGCAGACATGATCACCATGCCAGCGCTGCGGGCCTGGCGGTCACCCACCCAGAAGATTCGTGTCCGTGTATGTCGACTCTCGTGTGCGTTTACCTGAAGTTCTCGGCGCCCGTGCACATGCCCGCCTCGATTCGCCCTACGGCGTCACCGGCGAGCCTCCCTGTGACGTAGAACTGTTCACCAGAGCCACGGCCTCGTCGAGGAGTTGTCTCTCGTCCCGGCTCAGGGTCGGGTTGGCGGCCCGTATCGCCAGAGCCCTTTCGAGGTCGATCGCGTGGTCGACACCGCTGAGCAGGGAAACCAGGATCATACGGGCCATGGACGCCTCGACCCGCGAGGGGCTTGAAGCCGTCCGCGAGGAACACGGGGCGGGCCTGGCCGCGCTTGGTGGCCGGCGTCTGACTGGGTTCGCGCTCGTGCGTTTTGTCGAGGACGGAGACTGGTTCGCTGACTGCCCCGTCGTCTTGGACTTCGACGGCGTCCAGGCGGAGATCTGCCACTGGAAGTTCGATGAGCTGTCGATCAGCTGGAACAGCATCGACACGACGGCCGCGATCAGCGGCTGGGAGTACGTCGAGCAGACACCAGCGTGGTCCGACGCCGACGAGCGGCTCGAGTCGTTCGTCGGCCAGGAACTCCGCGAGGTTGCTCTGCTCGAGTGGCGGCCATCTTCACGTCACGACCTGGCGGACGGCACCCTCGCTGTGGAGTTCGTCTTCGGCGCAGGTCGATTCCACCTCGCCAACGCTCTTGATGAGAACAGCATCGATGTCGGCGATGCCCATCCGGATTTCGTGCGGCACCGGCTGGGCCGGGGCGCTGATTTGCCGGGGCGTGGGACCGGCGGGGGTGGAAATGTCAGCGAGCCGGCCGAGCAGCCGGTCCAGGGCATTCGTCTCCCGAGGTCGCCGATCGGGTGAGAGCTGAGTGGGCGGACACTGTCGCGGGCCCGCGTGGTCTCGCGGCATGCATCCGCATCCGCGCTTCCAGAACCTGCCGGCCATCCCTCATGAGGTGGTGGTCGAGACGTTGGAGCGGGCCCTGCGCGACCGCTCCCAGGAGGGCGAGGCGGCGAACGTGCTGGTCGGGATCGCGTTGTACGACAATGACCAGGCGTTCGTCGAGCACTGGTGCATGGAAGTCGGGACACGGGCCATGGCGGGTAGCCGCCTGCTCGGACTGGCGGGCCTCTGCCTGGGACATACCGCCCGACGCTTCCGGTATCTCCGCGATGAGGCACTTGCGCGCAGGCCCCTCGTGGCTGATGTCGTCGACCACCTCTCGGTGACCAGGAGGTCGGCCGGCTTGACCAGACTCCACCGTCGAGAACGGCAGGCCGTGCTCGGCAGGTCTGGACTACACGATCTTCTTGATCTCCCGGCGCTCGGGCAGCGGGAACGTCTTCGGGCGGCCATCCTTGCACTTGGGGTAGAGCGAGTTGAAGCCGTCGGCGTGTGGAGCACGTCCCGGACCCGGTCCGGGCAGGTGGACGTCACCGTCGCGATCTTGGCGACGTCCATTGCCCTGGGCGGACACACGCCGCCCGAACTCGAGTCCGGACGGCGCGTCACAACAGGGCGAAGGTCGCCTGATGCGGCACTGGATGGCACATCGTTGCTCAGCGGTCGGTGAGACGCAGGTCGAGCGGCTCTCCCCGGCCCCGGTCAGGGTGGTGTGCGCAGCGACTACGCCCGAGGCCCGTAGGTCAGGCGGCGCAGGACGAACTCGGCGGGACCGGCCTGCTTGCGCTTGTCGAGCAGACGGGCCACCAGAACGGTCGTGAGCCAGACGGTCACCGCGATGATCAGACCGGTCACCGTGGGACTGCCGAAACGGTTGCCGAGGGCGAGCGTGAAGGGCGCCAGGAGGACGAGCCAGGCCACCGATTGGAACAGGTATCCCGACAGCGAGCGCCGGCCCAGGGCCGAGAGGGCACCGACGACGGAGCCGGGCCGGGTCACCCGCATGGCGATCAGGCCGAAGACGGCCACGTAACCCGGGCCGGCGAACATGCCGCTGGCGCCGTGGAGCATCAGCGTCAGACCGGCGGCCGACTCCTCGACGTGCAGCCATCCGGCACTGACCAAGGCGGCCGGGAGCCCTCCGGCGATGGCGACGCCGAGTCCGAGGACGGCGGTCCACGCGAGCAGGGTCTTGTGGCGGGCGGGCTCTTCGAGGACGCGGCGGCGGGCGGCCCACATGCCGAGCCAGGCGATCATGATGAAGGGCAGGACGGTCAGGGTGTGCATCGGCCATTCGCCGAGGCGGTCCAGCATGGACTCCAGGTACCCGGGCGCGGCGAGGGAGTCGATGTGGCCCGCCGGCAGCGGGGCCGACCCGCCCAGACCCTCGAGGACGCGACTCGCCACGAGGGCGCCGATGACCAGGATCTGGACCGCCGACAGCGCCCAGAGCACCAGTACTATCCGGTGGAACCTCTCGCTGCGGCGCAGCAGCACCAGGGTCATCACGATCCCGACGATCCCGTAGGCGCCGAGGAAGTCGCCGTAGAACAGCAAGGCGGCGTGCGCGAACCCGAAGGCGACGAGCCAGAGATTGCGGTGGATCAGCACGGAGCGGACCTGCTTCGGCGTGGCGCCGGAGGCGTCCTGGCGGTGGGCGAGTTGGACGAGTCCGTAGCCGAACATGACGGCGAAGACCGGGTACCCGCGGGCGTGGACGAGTTCGAAGAGCAGGAAGTTGAGGCCGCGGTCGACTCCTTCCGGGGTGGCGTCGAGTCCGGGCTGGCTGGCGAAGACGACTCCGGCGACGTTGGCCAGCGCGATGATCAGCAGCATCGCGCCCCGGGCGAGGTCCGGCGCGAGAGCACGTTCGGCCCGTTGGACCGGTCCTCTCGACAGCCGCGGTGCGGCATGAACGCTCATGTTCGTCCCTCTCAAGATCCAGATTTAGTGTACGAGAGAAACTATCACGGATATACAAATAAGGTTCTGGCATGATGAGGGCTAACTTTCCGGGGCGAACGAGGGAGCCATGACCAGCGAGGACTTCGTTCCGGCGGCGCTGCGCCGGCTGTGGCGGATGCCGGACTCCTCGCGTCTCGGGCGGCCCGCGGCCCTCGACGTCGACCTGGTCGTCACCGCCGCGGTGGAGATCGCCGACCGTGACGGGCTCGGCGGCGTGACGATTCCCAAGGTCGCCAAGAGCCTCGGCTTCACGGGGATGTCCCTCTACCGGCACGTCGGATCCAAGGACGAGTTGCTCACGCTCATGGCCGACGCCGCTGCGGGCACGCCGCCGGACCTGGACACCGACGACTGGCGCGAAGGGCTGCGCACCTGGGCCTTCGCGCTGCGCGCGGTGTTCCGGCGTCGACCGTGGCTGACGCGCGTGCCCGCCTCCGGACCGCCCTCTGGCCCTAACCAGATCGCCTGGATGGAGGCCGCGCTCGCAATCATGTCCCGCACCCGCCTCGACTGGGCGCACAAGGTCGGCATCCTGACGCTGATCAACGGCTACGTGGTCCAGTCGGTGCGGCAGTACAGCGAGCTCGCCGAGGGCAGGGCCGAAGGCCAGGGGCAGGCCGACGCCGAGCGCGACTACGGTCGCGCGCTGGTCCGGCTCGTCGATTCCGAGCACTTCCCCGAGACGGCCCGGCTGTTCTCCTCGGCGCTGTTCGAGGCGCTGCCGTCGGACACCCCAGACGCGACGATCGCCGACATGGACTTCTCGCTCGGACTGGAGGTGATCCTCGACGGCGTCGCCGTCCGGATCGAGCGCTCCAGTTCCTGAGCCGCATCCGGCTCTTGCGACCTGACGCATACTTCGGCCTGAGACGTGGCGGCGGGCAATCGCGCTCTCTCAGGTCCATGTCCTGTTTGGCGGTTGATCGTTCGAACCGTCGTGACGACGTTCCGCCGATCTTCGGCGGCCTCCTGGCAGACAAGGGGCTTCACCCCCGAGGCCTACGGCTCCCGCCTGGACATCGACTTCGGCCGGCTGCATGACGGGCCGGCCGGGGTGGCCTGGCCGTCAGCCGGTGCTCGTCAGCCGGTCGCCTTCGGCCATCCGCCCGTTGCAGCGCTGCCGCGTTGCCTCTGCCGGGCAGGGCTGTGACCTGGCGCTGGATGTCCCACAGGACCTCTGGCGGTGGTTCAGATCACGCACCCGTCGTTGTGGAGGTTCTGGGGTCCAGCCGCGGTCTCCGCAATCCGCCGGTAGTCGGGGCACTGGGTGAAGTCGTCCGCTGTGCACTGCATAAGGTGCTCGATGAGCGCCTTGGAGGCCGATATCTCGTACAGCCGGCGTTCCAGTTCCGCGTGGTGCCGCTGGAGGAGTGCCTGGCGCTCGGCCTGGCCGGAGACGGTGAGAACCTCGCGGATCTGCTCCAAGCTCATGCCCGCCGCTTTGGCGCGGATGATCGTCATGACGCGGATGACGTGGTCGCGGGTGAAGCGGCGGCGGCCGTTGACCCTGGAGGCGGGGGCCAGCAGGCCCATGGCCTCCCAGTGGCGCAGGACATGCGGGGCCAGGTCGAACCGCTCCGCGAGTTCCCCGATCCGCATGGAATCGCTTGACTTCATGTTGACATTAACTTGCAGACTTGCCTTCACGTCAAGCGATGACCGCTCTTTGGAGGCAAGAAATGTTCGACGTCGTCATCGTCGGCGGAGGTCCGGCCGGCATGGCCGCTGCTCTGACCTTCGGACGGGTCCATCGGCCGGTGGTGTTGATCGACGCCGGGGAGGGCCGTAACGCCACCGCCGGCAACGTGCACAACTTCCTCACCCGGGACGGCACGCCTCCCGCCGAGTTGCGCAAGCTCGGCCGTGAGGAACTGGCCGCGTATCGAACGGTCCAGACAACGGCGGGGACGGTCACCGATGCCCGCGCGCTGGACGGTGGCGGCTTCCACCTGGACCTGTCCGGAGGTGGGACTGCAGCCGCGCGGCGCCTCCTGCTGGCTACCGGGCTGGCCGACGAGCTTCCCGGCCCGCGCGGAGTAGAAGCGCTGTGGGGCCGTTCCGCCTTCCACTGCCCCTACTGCCACGGCTACGAATGCACCGGCAAGCAGGTCGCCGTGCTCGGCGCGGATCCGGCCCGGGTACGGCTGGCGCTGCAGCTGAGCCGCTTCGCCGCCGACGTCGCGCTCTGCACCGGCGGTCAGCCGCTCGACCCGGCGGCGCGGGCCACGCTGGAATCGCATGGTGTCGCCGTGCGCTGCGAGGCCATCGCCCGGCTGGAGGGGACGGACGGCCGGCTGGAACAGATCGTGTTCGAAAAGGGCCCGTCCCTGGCCAGGGACGCGGTGTTCGTCGTCAACGTGCCGCGCCGGCGCTCCGATCTGGCTGATCGTCTCGGCTGCACGGTCTTCGCCGACGGGTGCGTGGAGGTGAACGAGTTCGGCCAGACCAGCGTGCCCGGCGTGTACGCGGCCGGTGACATGGCACGGCGGGTCACCGTGCCGATGCCCATGGCCGCGGTCATCGCTGCGGCGGCCAGTGGCACCGTCGCCGCGGCGGTCATCGACCAAGACCTGCTGTGCGCTGACTTCGGCCTGCCCAACCCGCTCGCGCAGGCTAGGGGCTGATCATGGTGTCCGCAGACCTCGCGCAGACCGCCGCCCCCTCGAAGGGCAGCAATGTGCCGCTCGCCACGGCCGGTCTGCTGATCGGCATGCTGCTGTCGGTCCTGGACCAGACAGTGGTGGCCATCGCCCTGCCCGACATCGCCGCCGACCTGGGCGGCATGGACGCGATCGGCTGGATCGTCACCTCCTACATGCTGGCCTCGACCGCGACCGGCGCGCTCTACGGCCGGATCAGCGACCGGTTCGGCCGGCGCCAGGTGTTCGTCACGGCGGTCGCCGTCTTCGTCGTGGGCTCCGCGCTGTGCGGCCTGGCCCAGACGACGCCCCAACTGATCGCCGCCAGGACCACCCAGGGCTTCGGGGCCGGAGCGCTGTTCGTGTTGCCGACGATCGCGTTGTCGGAGCTGTACCCGCAGCATCTACGCAGCAGGGTCCAGGGCTTCACCGGCGGCGTCTTCGCGCTGGCCAGCGTGGGCGGCCCGCTCGCCGGTGGCGCGATCACCGACGCCTGGGGCTGGCGCTGGATCTTCTACATCAACCTGCCCCTCGGCCTGCTCGCCATGGCGCTCACCGCGTTCGCGCTGCGACTGCCCAAGCCAGGCGGGGACGGCAAGGTCGACCTGGCCGGGGCCGTGCTGATCGCGGGCGCGACGGTGAGCCTGCTCCTGGTGGCCGAATGGGGCGGCCGCACGTACGCCTGGACGTCCGGCGTGATCCTGGCGCTGATCGGCGCGGTGGCGGTTCTGGCGGCTCTGTTCGGGTGGCGGGAACGCCGCGCGGCCAACCCGCTGCTGCCGCTGCGGCTGTTCGCCGACCCCACCCTGCGCGTCGCGCTCCCCGCCACCGCGCTGCTCGGCGCGCTGCTCGGCGGCTCGATCGTGTACCTGCCCACCTATCTGCAGGCCGCGTACGGCATGGGAGCCACCCAGGCGGGCCTGGCGCTCAACCCGTACGTGCTGACGTTCATGGCGGTCTCCTCGCTCGCCGGTGCCCGCATCGGCGCGAGCGGCCGGTTCAAGCCCTACCTGATCGCCGGCGCGGCGATCGCGGTGCTGGGATTCGCGCTGCTGAGCCGGCTCACCCCCGACACCCCATACGCCCTGCTGGCCGTGGAGATCGCGGTGCTGGGAGTCGGGTTCGGGCTCCTGATGCAGAACCTGGTGGTCGTCGCGCAGAACGCGGCCTCGCCCGCGGATCTGGCCGCCACCACCTCCGCCGCGGTGTCCGTCCGCGGCCTGGGCCTGTCGCTCGGCGTGGCGGTCTTCGGCACCCTCCTCGCCCGGGAACTCCAGGGCCGGGCCCCGAGCCCGGTGGCGACGGCCGCCGCCCTCCCGGACGTCCTGTTCTGGGGCGCCCCGGCTGCCGCCGTCCTGGTGGCGCTGATGGCCCTGCTGCCCCGCACGGCCCGGCACCCCACATCAGGAGAGGCGACGGCATGAACACCGGCAGACAGACCATCATGATCGAGGGATACGAGACCGTACGTACCCTGCCGGCGCTTCACGGCACGGCTCACGGCACGGCGGGTTGCCCGGCCGGGATCGGTGCGGTGATGGCGCGTTTGGCGGTGACGATCACCCATGTGGTGGCCGTCGCCGTGACCAGCAGCACTGCGCCAGCGGCGGTCAGGGTCGCCATGTCCGGGTGGATGAGGGACTGCCCACGCCCTGCCTGCCAGGTCACGATCGCGACCAGCCCGGAGTAGCCGAGGGCTGCGGTGCCGACCAGGCGGGCGCGTACCTTCTCGTCGCGCAGCCAGGCGTGCCTGCCGGCGAGGACGGCCAGGGCCGCGGTGAGCACGAGGAGCACCTGGATGCCGTGCAGGGCGAAGAAGTGGGGGACCCGGAAGTCGCCCCCGGTCACGCTCCAGCCGGTGAGGGGCATGCCGTGGCCGTCGGGGTCGCCGATGCCGTGCCCCTGGTACATCTGCACGGGCTCGCCGTTGGCGTCGGTCACCGTACGCGGGTGGATCTCGGCGACCATCCAGTAGATCGGCACCAGCATGCCGAAGGTGGCCAGCCCGAGCCCGGCGCGGATCGCCCGGTTCAGGGCTGGTCCGCCGGTGCGCTGGATCAGTACCACGATCGCGATGATCAGCTGCGCGATGAGGATGATCATCACGCCGTAGGTGAGGATGGGGACCAGGGCCAGGGTGACCGGATCGTTCTGGTTGGCGTTGAAGTGACTGATGGTGCCGCGGGCCGCCTGGACGGTGATGGCGGCGACCTCGATGATCGAGGCCAGCGCGAAGACGGTGCCGACCCACCAGCCCAGACGCCTTCCCCTGCTCAGCTTGGTGAGCAGCCAGGCCAGCGTGGCGGCATACAGGGCGAAGGCGAAGCCGAACTTCAACGGCTTGACCCACACCGACTCATCCAGCAGCGTCCGGTCGTCCACCACGAGCCCGACGCCGGCGGCCGGCACCAGGCTCAGCATGAGGAACGCGCAGACCACCAGTGGACGGTGCCAGGGGCGCGCAGGGGTGAGGAAGGAAGTCATGAGGGGCTCCGATCATGGCGACGAGCAGCCCTCGCCCGGGCGGCTGCGATCACGTCGCTTGTTTGCGAATAGCTAAAAGCTAACTTGCTTTCATCGATTCGTCAATCCAGAAAGCAACAAAAGCGGCTGCAATGCAGGATGAGGGCGTCAGGACTTGCAATGATGATGAAGGTGAACGCAAGTCCGGCCTCGACTCGTTTGCAATGGAGTGTCGGCGAACGCAATACTCGCCACACCGCCGGCGCCTGGTTTCGCGGTTGGACGGCCGGCGCCCGCCAGAAACGGCCTTCGAGGAGGCTGAGTGCAGAAAATGGCGGCAGGGAGTTGATCTTCATACCGGTTCGATGACGGCGCCCGTTTGGACTGGATACGGGGCCTACGTTCCTGGGCCATGCCCTTCGCGCTCCGCGCTGTAAACGTGTTCGCCGAAGGCTCCGAGCGGTGGAGCGCCCCGCGGGCCCGGCCGCTGTCGATGGCCGACGAGCTGCCCGTGGAGCTGCCCGTGGCCGTGGTCATCGTCGACACCGAGGAGAGGCCCGCGCCCTCCTGTCACAGTTGGACGGGCTGGACATCGAGGCCTGGGCGTCCTGGAGGAGGTCGGGGTCGTACACTGCCGCGGACGGCAGACAGCGCGATGAACTGGCTGCCGGTGCTGCCCGGCGGCGCGGTGGCAGCACCATTTCTGGTGCGCGCCGGCCGGAGATGCTGTCCCGGCCAAAACCAGCGAACGTCGCTGCTGTCACCCAGTTCCCGTGGGCACAGGCCGGTCAGGAAAGGCCTGCGTCGTGGACGAGGAGCGCGATCTGAGTGCGGTTGTCCAGGCCGAGCTTGGTCAGGATGCTGGAGACGTGAGCTTTCGCAGTCGTGATGCCCATGGCCAGCTCCGCGGCGATGTCCGCGTTCGTCCTGCCCTGAGCGATCGCCAGGGCAACCTCGTGTTCGCGCGGCGTGAGGATGGCCAGCGCGGCACGGGCCCTCTCATAGGCCCCGGCCTGGGTGACTGTGCGCTCCATCAACCGCCGGGTGATGCGCGGGGACAGAATCGGGTCACCCGCGGCGACCCGGGTGATGGCTTCGACGATCCGCGTCGGCGAGGTGTCCTTGAGCAGGAACCCGCTGGCGCCGGCGCGTAGTGCGTGCACGATGTTCTCGTCGGCGTCGAAGGTGGTCAGCATGATCACCTCCGGCGGGTGGGTGCGGGCACGCAGCCGACGGGTGGCGGTGATGCCGTCCACGCGGGGCATGCGCAGGTCCATCAGGACGATGTCCGGGGCGTGGGCATCGGTGGCGGTGATGGCCTCCTGGCCGTCGGCCGCCTCGGCGACGACGGTGATGCCGGCGGCGCCGTCGAGCATCATGGACAGCCCGGCACGGACCAGGGCGTCATCGTCCACCAGGAGCACGCGGATCACGCCGGCCATGGTAGCCGGGCATGGAGCCGGAACCGTCCGTCGGTGCTGTGGTGGTCCAGTTGTCCCCCGTCCAGCCGAACTCGCTCGGTGAGCCCGACCAGCCCGATGCCGCTGCTGGGAGCGGTTGGTGCCGCGCCCAGCGGCGGCATCGGGTTGGTGATGGTGATCAGCAGGGGCGTGCCGGGAGTACCGCGCAGTTGCACTTCCACTGGTTGGCCGGGGGCGTGCTTGCGGGCGTTGGTGAGCCCTTCTTGAACGACGCGGTAGCCGGTCCGCCCGGTGGCGGGCGGGACGGCGCCGGGGAGCTCGTCGCTGATGCGTACGTCCTGGCCGGCCTGGCATGCCTCGGCGATCAGGTCCGGCAGGTCGGCCAGCGTGGGCCAAGGTTCCCGCTCGTCCAGGAGGTCGTTCTCCTCACGGAGCAAGCCGATCACCTGGCGGAGTTCTTCCAGCGCCTGGTGCACTCCGGAGCGGACCACTCCGGCGGCCCGGGCGAGCTGGTCGGGGGAGGAATCCGGGCGGTATTCCAGTGCCCCGGCGTGGGTGGCTACCAGCGACAGGCGGTGGGCCAGCACGTCGTGCATCTCCCGGGCGAGCTTGCGGCGCTCGGCCATGCGCGCCTCGGCGATCCGCCGGCCCTGCTCGGTCTCGGCGCGGCGGGCGCGCTCGCGCAACGAGATGAGCAGGGCTCGGCGGGAACGGGCCAGCGCGCCCCAGCCGAGCAGGGCGCCGTACGCGGCACAGATCAGCAGCAGCCACCATCCGAAGGAGATGCCGGAGTTCGGCCGCCACAGCGCCTGGACCAGGTGAGCCGCGATGCCCGCCGCCGCCACCGCCCCAGCGACGCCGAACCGCCCGCACTGAGCCGCCTGCAGCGCCCCCAGCGTCGCCGCCGGCGTCGCCACCGGGGAGATCGCCGCGAGGAGCGTGGCGACGAGCGCCCCGGAGACCGGCCACCACAGCTGGGCGAGCGCCGCGACGAGGCTCACCACCGCGACGACGACGTCCAATCCCACGAAGGATCCGTCGACCTGCCCCCACAGCATCATGGTGGTCGGCGCGCTCACTCCGAGCATCACACTCACCATGCTCGTGGGCCCCGGGGGTCGCCTCTCACTCACCGGCTCAGGCTAGTGGCCGCTACGGCGCGGGCGTCACCTACCAAAGGAGGACCCGAACCCCACCGGGGAAGGACAAAGCGCGACCACGAGCCTGATGCGGCAACCCGCCCAGCGGGGCAAGGCTGATCAGCGTGAACACCTCCACCAGAAGACTCATCCTCACCGTGATCGGCGGCCCCACGGCCGCCCTGGCCGTGTGGGCCCTGGCGGTACCGGTGGCCGGAGCGACGTTGACCGTGCGGATGAGCGGCGGCACCCAAACGGTGGGACCGGCGCTGGTCGCCATGGTCAGCCTGCTGGCCGGGCTCGCGGGCTGGGCGTTCCTGGCCGTCCTGGAACGATGGCTGTCCAGTCCCGGCCGCATCTGGGCGATCATTGCCGTGGCCGTGTGCGCGCTGTCGCTTCTCGGCCCGCTGGGCAGCGCTGTCGGCGCCGCCGCGACGCTTGTGCTGATCCTGCTGCACCTGGTCGTCGGTGCCGTCCTCGTCCTGGGGCTGGCAAGGCGATGAACCTGCCCAATGGGTACCTGATCACTCTGGTTCTCATCGCGATCAAGCTTGGCTACCAGGCCTTCAGCTGGTGGGTCTTCCGCGGCCGGGCCGAGGATCCCGGCTACTCATGACCACACCTGGGCGGTCATGCCCTGTCAGATTTCGATCTTTGGAGCTTCTGTGCCCTTCGGGTATCTGTTCGCTGTAGCGCTCGTGGCGATCGGCACGCTGTTCGCGCTGCGGCCGGTGGCGTTCTCACGCCCGCTCGGCCGCCCGAGCTACTACTTCGGCCTGGCCGCCAATGAACTGCCGTTCGCGGCGTTCTGCTGGATGCTGCTGCTTCCTACTGCGCTGGCGTTCGCCGACGGTGACATCGACTCGGCGGGCGGTTGGGCGGTCGTCGCCCTGGCCGCCGTGACCGCGATCGGGCTCGCGGTCATCGCCTACCGCGCGCTGGGCGAGCGGGCCAGGATCGAGCGCGCGATGGACTTCGGGCTGGGCGCGGGGTGGCGCGTCGCCATCGACGCCGACCTCAGAGTTGGGCTGCGGCGCCGTCCTCCGTGGGGGCGCATCCTGTTCCTGCCCATCTTCCGGCGCCGCCTGGACGTCCGGCGTGTGGCCAACCTCGCCTACGGCGACGCGGGCCGCCGCAACCTGCTCGACCTCTACCACCACCGCTCGCGCCCCTCCGGCTCGCCCGTGATGATCCACCTGCACGGAGGCGGCTACTCCGGGGGCCACAAGAACAGCCAGTCACTTCCCCTGCTCCACCATCTCGCCGGCCAGGGCTGGGTGTGCATCAGCGCCAACTACCGGCTACGGCCGCAGGCCCAGCATCCGGACCACCTGATCGACCTCAAGAAGATCATCGCCTGGGTACGCGAGCACGCCCATGAGTACGGCGCCGACCCGTCGACGCTGTTCGTCGCGGGCAGTTCGGCGGGCGGGCATATGGCGGCACTGGCCGCACTCACCCAGAACAACCCCGCCTTCCAGCCGGGCTTCGAGGACGCCGACACCTCCGTGACCGGCGCCATCTACTTGAACGGCTGGTACGGCACCTACTTCGGCCAGGGCCCCGAGTCCTCGCCGCTGGCCCACATCGCACCGGACGCACCGCCGTTCCTCGTGGCCCACGGCGATCTGGACCCGCTGGTGCCCGTGGAGGATGCCCGGCACTTCGCCGACCGGCTACGCCAGGCCTCGGCCGCCCCCGTCGTCTACGCCGAGCTGCGCGGCGGGAACCACGCCTTCGACCTGTACCACTCGCTCCGCTTCGAGGCCGTCATCGATGCGATCGAAGGCTTCACCGCCTGGGTGAGATCACGGGAAAGAAGAGCCACAGCCGGCTAAGCCGCCGCCCTGGACACTCTCATCACGGACCGCTACCAGGCGAAGAAGCCACAGGTCGCTACCGCTCATTTCTGCACTAAGCCTCCTCGAAGGCCGAACACCATGCCGGCGACTTCTCCCGCCAAAGCGCCCAGATCCTCGGCGCGACCACACCCGCCGGTCCCGGATGCGTGGATTCCGGCAGGCCTCGGTGCGACGCCCTGACCTCGGGATCTGTACTTTGCGTCCCATGACGCCAACCCGGGCGGAAGGCCGTCGATGACGTCGCCGCCGGGGGTGAGCCGGTCGACGACGGCGGCGCAGCGGCGGGGTCGTGAGGGGCCTGGTCCAGCCGATGGTCCTGGCACCCCCGAGCGTCAGCGTGGAGTGGCCGCTGTCGGGGTGAAGGGGGCGCCGCGCCGGGGGTGGTGATGAGCTTGATCGACGGAGACAGTTCGTAGCCCTCCGCGTCCCGGTCCGTCCAGTCGTGGCCCTGGTAGATCGCCTTGTGATCGTGGATCCGCGCCCGGCCGAACAGGCCGACGCTGAGGATGTTGTCGGGCGCGCTCCGGTCAACAGTGGCACGAGCACCCCCTACCGTGGGTTTCGTGCCAAAGTCCCGGTCGGATCGCCGCCTGCGTCGAGCGGCCCGGCATGGTGCGCACCGACCCGGCCCGCCTCTGCCGGTGGAGCACGGCCTGGACCGGATCGCCGACGCCGATCTGCTCGCGGGATCGGGCAGGGTGGCGCGCCGCTCGTGGTCGCCGCGGACCGCGCTGGTCTGGAGCGAGAGCTTCGAGGTGTACGGCGTGCGCAAGATCTGGAAGGAACGCGACCGGCTGCTGACGAACCCGCGCGGTCACCGAGCCTCATCGCGTCGCCGGGTCACCCCCGGTCGGGCCTGCCGTCTTGGGGCGGGCGCGGAGGTGGGCGCGTTCGCCCTGCCTGCCGAACAGGCTGAGGAACTCGACCGGCGCGTCGTCGGCCGAGCCGAACCAGTGGGGGACCCGGGTGTCGAACTCGGCCGCTTCGCCGGGGGCGAGCACGAGGTCGTGTTCGCCGAGGACGAGTCGCAGCCGGCCGTTGAGGACGTAGAGCCATTCGTAACCCTCATGGGTCCGCGGGTCGGGTTCGCACCGGCGGCTGCCGGATGGGATCACGAGTTTGTACGCCTGGATGCCGCCGGTTCGGCGCGTCAGGGGCAGCATGGTCATGCCGTCGCGGGTGATCGGGCGCAGGTGGATGCGCGGGTCGCCGGTGGGCGGGGCGTCGACGAGCTCATCGAGGGTGACGCCGTGGACCCTGGCCAGGGGGAGCAGGAGTTCGAGGGTCGGTCTGCGGGCGCCGGACTCCAGCCGGGACAGGGTGCTCACCGAGATGCCGGTCGCCGCCGACAGGTCGGTCAGGGTGGTCTCCCGCTGCCGGCGCAGCGCGCGTAGCCGGGGTCCGACCGTGTCGAGGGCCCGGTCGAGGTCGTCTTCCATACCTATCAGTTTGCCAGATCAGCAAAGACACTTGCCGTATACGTCTGTGGATTCGCAGGATTGTCGTGGAGGTGGACAGGATGGCCGATCAGTTGAACGACGGCTATGACGTGGTGGTGGTCGGCGGGGGCGCCGTGGGGTTGAGCGGGGCGCTGATGCTCGCGCGGGCCCTGCGGCCGGTGGTGGTGGTGGACGCGGGCGTCCCGCGCAACGCGCCGGCCGCGGGTGTGCACGGGCTGCCGGCCCGCGAGCGCCGTCATGGCCTCGAGATTGCCTAGTTTACCTACCGCTTATGCTACTTTGAGGCGATCATGTATTCGAACCCGCCCGCACGCGGCCGAGCGTATCAGGGCTCAGGAGCACGATGACATCGCCTGCGGACGCGCTTCGGGGAAGCGGTGACGAGGAGCTTGACCGGCTGCTGGAGCAGTTCAGCGGCGAGATCACGGCTCTGGAGGAGCTCCAGGGACGGATCGCCGGGGTCCGCGGCCGCGGCGCGGACGACCAGGGACGCGTCATCGCCGAGACGTCGCTGACGGGTGCGCTGGTCGGTCTCACGATCGACCCGCGTGCCATGCGGCTGGGCTCGGCCGAGCTGGCCGAGGCGGTGCTCCGGGCGGCCGGCCAGGCGACCGCCGACGCCGAGAGGCAGGCCCAGGAGCTGGTCGGGCCGTTCCTCGCCGGCACCCCGCTGGACACAGGCGGTTGAGCGTCCGGCCCGGACGGGCCGCGATCTACACCACCGGCACGTTCGGGATCGCGGCGTTCGTCTTCAAGATGCTCGCGGTCGAGTATCCCGACGGCGATCCGGCGCGCGCCCGGCAGGCCCGAGACGTCTGGTCGCGGCTCGCCGACCGCCTCGAACAGAGCCCGAACCACACCTATCCCGCCGCCGAGGCGGTGTGGAAGAGGAACGGCGGCGCCGGCGTGGAGGCGTTCAAGGAGGCCGTGACCGCCGGGCTCTACCCACCGCCTCCCGACGTGGGATACCCCGGCCTCCTCGCCCGGGTCTGCCGCCGCAACAGCCAGGCGTGCGAGGAGTACGCGGAGGCCATCGAGACGGCGCAGCGCGCCTACTGGACGGCCGCCCTGGCGAACTTCGCGAGCTTCGTCTTCATCACCACCTTCCCTTGGCAGGCGGGGGTGGCCTACCAGCTGTCGCAGTTCCTCATCCGGCGGCTCCAGGCGAAGATCCTCTCCAAGCTGCTCGAACACACCGTCGCCAGGATCGTGGCCGGCAAACTCACCGAGTACACGATCGGCAGCACGTTCTTCGCCGTCGGCGACGTGGCGGTGGTGGCCGGCGTCCGGGCGGCGCGCGGTGAGGACCCGGGCTCGCTCGGCGACAACACCAGGCAGGCGCTGAAGGAGTTCGCCGCCTCGGTCGCCTTCTACGGGGTGTTCGACGCGGCGATGCCCGCTGCCCGGGCCGTCACCAAGAACGTCGACGTGCAGTACTTCCTCGGCCGCCTGGCCGGCGGCTCGATCGGCTACGGCCCCGCGTACGACCTGATGAACGGGCAGAGCGGCACGGAGCTCATCCCCACCTGGAAGGAGACCCTGGGCCGGATCCTGCTCTACTACACCATGGCCCACAAACCCGCCGGCTGAGGAGAGGCAGGCCCATGACCGAAGCGCCGGAGCGGCCGCAGAGCGTCACGGTGACGCCGGACGACACGCTGTGGAGTCTCGCCGAGGAGTACTTCGAGGACAGTTCGCGGTGGAACGCCATCTACGAGGCCAACCGCGACGTCCTCACCGACCCCACGGCGGTCCGGCCTGGCATGGTGCTGCGCCTGCCCATGGAGATCTACCCCCGCCACCTCAGGGCCGTCGCCGGCGTCTTCGCCACCGAGGGCGGCGACCTCGCGGACTTCGTCAGGCAGGCGGGTGACGACCTGAACGCCATCGGCGACTTCTGGGGCCAGGACAAGCTCGCGACCACCTTCTTCAAGGGAGAGGGCGGCAGCATGGGGTACGAGGCCGTCTCCAGCCAGATCGCGCGGGACTTCGAGTCGCTGCGGGAGGGCCACGCCGGGATAGCGGGACGGCTGCGCCTGATGGCCGACCACGTCGAGGTGGCCGACTGGGACAGTATCGCCGCGATCCTCGCCACCCTCTCCGAGCCCGACTAGAGAACGCGGTCATGCCCGAAGCTGACCTGTGAGCACGGCGACGAGGCCAAGGAGCTGAACTGGACCCGCGGCCGCCGGTCCCCCCGGCGCACCAACGGGGTTCATACCCGCCAAGTACGCCGACCACGTGGACAAGGCCCGCAAGCCCGGCGAGGACACAGCGTTCCGGCCCTTCTGGAAGCTCTGCGTGATCTTGTGCGTGCGGGACGGACTGCGCAGCGGCGATGTGTCCGTGCCAGGCTCGCGCCGCTGCGCCGACCCTCCCCCTACCTGCACACGCCCGAGCAGCGGGCGCCCCGGCGAAGCGAGTACTGCCGCCTGATGGGCAGCCGCCATGCGCGGTTCCTGCGCCGCGCCACGAGGAGGCGTAGGCCCGGTCCGGGTGAGTGTGACGATGAGTTGGAGCATGCCGTAGGCGGCCGTCATGGCGTCGGCATCGAACACGACGGTGCGCCCGCTCCTGGTGATGTCGGGCATGAGAGCGGCCAGATCCGCCGCGCGCGGATGATGCAGGGTCGACCTCGAGGCGGAGCGGCTCGGACACCGGGGCCGCGGGCCGGCGGCGTGAAACCGCATCGCCTGGGTGGCGCCCAGGCGCAGGCTCGATTGTGCCTCTCCTCAGGCTTGCCCATCCCGGGTCGGAACGATCAATCGGCCCCGCAGAGCAGCAGGACGCTTCTGGCCAGGGCGTCGCTGGCCTGCTTGGCCGTCATCCGTCCTGCCCGCACCTCGTCTCCGGCGGCGTGGCCGAGGGTGGCGACGGCGGTGACGAGCCAGGGTATGGGAAGGTCGGAGGCGAACTCGCCGGACTGCCGGCCTCGGCTGAGCACCCGTTCGAGGTGGTCGAAGGCCGACTCGTGCCGCTTGCCGTCGGCGGCGGAGTCGCCGGCCGGGGTGGAGACCGTCAGCAGGAGCGGATATCGCTGGAAGGTCCGCCAGCTGATGTCGAGCAGGCGCAGGAGCGCGTCCACGGCGGGTTCCCGGTCCAGCTGGGCTGCCTCCATCTGGGCCGCCGCCTCTGCGGCGATCTCGTCGAACACCGCGCCGATCAGCGCCTCCCTGGTCTTGAAGTGGGCGTAGACGGTCTGGCGGCTCACGCCGGCCGCGACGGCGATCTCCTCGACGCTCGCGTGCGGCTGCACGGCGAGGAGATCCTTGGTCGCCCTGAGGATCTCGCTGGCGCTGCGGTCGGCGTCGGCGCGGCGGCGTCTGCGCCGGGGGGGTGTTATCTCCGACATGTTGTCAAGTTTAACATCCCGCACTATGTTTGACAGCATGTCAGAGTTAATAACCAGGCGTGATGCGCTGAGGGCGGGAGCGATCATGGTGATGGCCGGGACCGCAGTGGGCACGGGTCAAGCCGCAGCGGCATCGGCGGCGCCCTGGATCGCGCTCACCGGCGTGACCGTTGTCGACGTCACCGGGCGCCCGCACCGGCGCAACAGCACCGTGCTCATCCGCGGACAGTGGATCGTCTCTGTGGGACCGCGCCCTGAGATTCCAGAGGGCACACAAGTCATCGACTTGCCCGGCAAATTCGTGATCCCAGGCTTGTGCGATGCCCACGTGCACAGCATTCCCGCCGAGCGCATCTCCCCTCCGCTGTACCTCGTCAACGGCGTAACCACCGTGCGCGAGATGTCCGGAACCCCGCTGCTTCACGCGTGGCGCAAGCGGATCGACCGGGGCGAGTTGCTCGGGCCGCGCTCGGTCATCGCCAGCAGGATCATCGACGGCGCGCCGACCATCGGCGACCCGTCGGTCTTCGCCGAGGTCGCGACCGAAGCCCAGGCCCGCGAAGCGGTCCGCCAGGCGAAGCGGGACGGCGCGGATTTCGTCAAGGTGTACTCCAGGCTCTCGCCCGAGCTGTACCGCGTGGTCGCCGACGAGGCGCGCAGGCACCGAATGCCGCTGGCCGGGCACTGCCCCGACGGGGTTGCGCTGAGCACAGCCAGCAGCCTCGGCCAGTGCAGCGTCGAGCACCTCTACTCCACCTGGTACGACACCTCCACACGGGAGCGGGAAGTGCGCTCCCGGATCGCCGACCTGGAGTTCGCCCAGAGCGACTACGTCAGCTGGATGCGTGAGATCCACCGGCTGGAGTGGGAGGCGGTCGCCGGCTACAGCGCCCGCAAGGCGGCGTCGGTCTTCGCCACGCTGGCGCGCAACCGGACCCGGGTCGTGCCGACTCTGACGGTCTACCAGGTACTGGACCGGCCGGATGAGCTGCTGGACGACGGGCGGCTCAAGTACGTGCCTGCCGCCGTGGCCGACGGCTGGCGGTGGGCGCTGGACAACATCATCAAGGCGGGCCGCACGCCCGAGGTCACCGCCCAGCGGCACGCGCTGTTCGACCGCCGTAAGGCCTTCGTGAACGAACTGGAGGCGGCCGGAGTGCCGGTGGTGGCGGGGACGGACGGCGGCGACGTGCCGTTCGTGGTGCCCGGCTTCAGCCTGCACGACGAGCTGGCCAACCTCGTGAGCTCCGGCCTGTCGCCTCTGCGCGCGCTGCGGGCCGCCACTCTGGAACCCGCGCGGCTGCTCGGGCTGGACGACTCGATCGGCACCATCGCGCCCGGCAAGGCCGCCGATCTGGTGGTCCTGGACGCCGACCCGCTGGCCGACATCCGCAACTCCACCCGCATCCACACAGTGGTGACCCGTGGCCGCGTCATCTCCACGGAGCAGCGGGCCCGGATGCTAGCCAAGATCGAAAGCGCGGCAGCCGCGTGAGGGCCCCGGACATGGTGATCCGCCTCGTCACCGCACTCAGCGTGCTGTCCACCGGTCTGCTCGCGGGCGCCTTCGGCTACGGCGCCGTCAACGTCGCGACCACCTTCAACGCGGTGCCGCTCGACGTGCGGCTGACCTTCCACTCCGCCCTCATGCGCATGAACGGCCCCGTCATGCAGACCATCATGGCGCTGGCCGCCTTGAGCTCGCTGGCCCTGGCCTTGCTTACTCGGCGCTATCTGGCCGGGGTGGCGGGCGTGCTGGCCGTGCTCTCGTTCCTGATCACCCGGTTCGGCAACGTGCCGATCAACGGCCAGATCAAGGTGTGGGCCGTCGGTACGCCCCCGGCCGACTACGCCGAGATCCTCCAGCGGTGGGAGATGTTCAACGTCCTCCGCACGCTTACGGCCTTCGTCGCCTTCGTCCTGATCATCACCCTCACCGTTCGAGCTCAGCGAGGAGATCACTAGTGCGTTTCGTCAGGATCCTCGTGGCGCTGGTCCTCACCACGACACTGGCCGCCCAGCAGCCCGCCTCGGCGGAGCCGGGGCTCGGCTGGAAAGCCGCCTGGTCGGCCGCGCCCCAGCGCCCGGGCACCAACTTCACCCCCAACTGGTCCGAGCAGGGCTTCGCGGGCCAGACCCTCCGGCAGGTAGTGCGGACCACCGTCTCCGGCGCCGCCGTCCGGATCCGGCTGACCAACGTATACGGCACCGCCCCGGTGACGGTCAGCGCCGCCACAGTGGCCCGCAGCTCCACCGGCGGCGCCGTGAAGACGGGATCGCTTCGGCGCCTGACCTCCGGACGCGCGGCGAGTTTCACCATCCCGGCCGGCGCGGAGCTGGTCAGCGACCCGGTGGCACTGCCGGTCTCGGCACTGGAACGGCTCACGGTCACGCTGCACTTCGCCAAGCCGACCGGGCCGGCGACCTACCACGCCCAAGCCATGGCCGCGAGCTTCCGCGCCGAGGGGAACCACGTGGCCGACCAAGGCTCCGCGGCCTTCACCGAATCCAGCGTGTCCTGGTACTACCTGTCCGGGGTCGATGTCCTGGGCGCCTCACGGGGCCGCGACGGCGTGGCGCTGTTCGGGGACTCGCTCACCGACGGTTACGGCTCCACTCCTGGAGCCGACAACCGCTACCCCGACGAGCTCGCCGAACGGCTGGTGGCCGCCCGCCGGCCGCGTGCCGTTCTCAATCAGGGCATCGGCGGCAACCGTCTGACCGTCGACTCCGCCTGGCTCGGCGACAAGGCCACCGCCCGGTTCGACCGCGACGTCCTCGGCCGTTCCGGCGTGGGCACGGTGATCGTCCTGCTGGGTGTCAACGACATCGGCATGAGCGTGGCACGTCAGCCCATGGCTGCACCGCACACCGAAGTCTCGGCCGCCGAGATCATCGCCGCGCACCGCGAGCTGATCCGCCGGGCGCATACCAAGGGCCTGCGCGTCATCGGCGGGACTATCCCGCCCATGAAGGGCTCGCGGTACTACACACCGCTCAGCGAGGCCAAGCGCGACGAGGTCAACGCCTGGATCCGCAGAACCGGCGAATACGACGCGGTGGCGGACTTCGACCGCGCGCTGGCCTCGCCCGCCGCCGAGGATCAACTCGACCCCGCCTACGACAGCGGCGACCATCTGCACCCCAGCGATGCGGGATACCGCGCGATGGCCGATGCCGTGGGTCTCGCAGATCTGGGATGAGCCATCATCCTTCGGGCGCCGCCGGTCACAGCGGCGGCCGCTACCTCGTGCACGTCATGCAGTGCATGGCTACCGGGACCCCGAGTTGGGTGGCGGGTTCGGGGCTCGCCGGGAGATCGAGGGCCTGGCGCCGGGGGGTGGCCGTTTCCCTGGGGTTCAGCAGGTGGCGGCCTGGCTGAACCCCAGGAAGCTGCGCCGGTTGCGCGACCCCGACCAGGACGCCGACCGCATCGTGTCCCTGCTGCGGCTCAGGGGCGGCCGCCGAGCTCGGGGCACCGCCGGACTGGTATGCGCCCACGACATGGACAGCGACTACGGCATCGACCTCGACGACCTCGACCCCGCCCACAGCCTCACCACCGACCCCACCGTGGTACGGCCGAGCCGGACCGCCAAGCTCCTGGGTGAGGACGTGTGGATCGCGGTGAAGCTGCCTGGATCCTACGAGGGCGATGACGACCTGCCCGAAGGCGCCACGGCCCGTGCTCGGCGCTGGTGTGCTCGCCCGCCTTGTGCAGCGCCACCAGATGCGGGGTTCCGGTATTTTCGGCCGAAAACCCAACGAGCACATTTCTGACCTGCACCGTCTCCACAGCAAGCCGGGGCGGGGCGCGCTGACCGCGCCTTGTATGAAGAGTCAGGTTAGAGAAGGGTTCGTTGGATTTTCCGCGATTGCTACCGGAACCCCCGAAGGCAGAGGCGGCATACCGAGGGAGTTGAATAACCACACTGAGTTTTTGGGTGCGTCGACAGGAGGCTGAGATGAACCGGGATGAGATATGGCTGGCGATCGATCACGAGCGGTCCACTCTCGCGGACCTTCTTGACGACCTCTCCGACCAGGAATGGGAGGTCGCATCCCTGTGCTCGGGCTGGCGGGTGCGCGACGTTGCCGCCCACCTGACCCTTGCCCATATGGGTGTCGCGCAGGCGGCGCGTGAGCTGCTGAAGGTCCGCGGAGACATCAACTGCATGCTTCACGACACCGCCGTACGGCAAGCCGAGTTGCCCGTGCGCCAGATCAGCGCCCTGTTGCGGGGCATGGTGGGCTCCCGCAGGAAAGCGCCCGGCGGGCAGCCGCTGTTGGACATCCTCGTCCACGGGCAGGACATTGCCATCCCCCTCGGACGAGACCGCCCAATGCCAGTGCGGGCCGCGGCCTTCTCCGCAACTCGGATCTGGACCATGAAATGGCCCTTCACCATGGGATGGTCCTTTCATGCCCGTCAGGAGTTGACCGGACTCGAGTTCGCGGCCACCGACCACGCCTGGTCCGTGGGACAAGGACAGAGAGTTGAAGGTTCCATCGCGGCGATCCTCCTTTTGCTGAATGGACGACGTGCCGCCCTGACACGCCTGTCGGGCCCCGGCATGACCGAACTGCGTGCTCGCCTGCCACTGGCCACCCAGATCTAGGGCCAATGCCGTGTAGTTAAGCGTGATGCGGGTGTAGTCAAGGGCCACTCGAAAAAGGAACGGAGCTCCTGCCAGAACGGTGTCGACCAAGATCACCTGTTAGAGCGGGGAGCTCCGTTGGAGACCAGGTTTGTCATCAATCGCACCTGGTGGTGGCATCGGGCCCCTTCGCCCCCGGCCATCTCGGGGAACTGACGCAACTGGTGCCCTTCGAGATGGTCGATGAGGCGCTGAAACAGACCGGCCGGGTGCGGCAGCGGGTACGTGACCTGCCTTCCCGGGTGGCGGTCTACCTGGTTCCGAAGTGGACGAAACGGCAGCGCGTCGACGGGATCAGGTGGCGGATGCGGACCGGTGCACCGTGGCGGGACGTGCCCGCCCGGTATGGCAAATGGGAGACGGTGTAGGGCCTGTTCCGGCATTGGCAGCGGGACGGAACGTGGGCGCGGATCCTGAAGGATCTCCAGGCCAGAGCGGACGCCAAGGGTTTGATCACGTGGGATGTGAGCGTGGATTCCACGATCACCCGAGCGCACCAGCACGCCGCAGGTGCGCGTAAGAGGGGATCTGCAGGTAGAACCACCCGGCGGAGTACAGCCCGAGCAGGCTGACCACGGGCTCGGACGATCTCGGGGCGGGCTGACCACGAAGCTGCACTGTCCGCCGAACAGGGCCAGAAGATGCTCTCGCTCGCCGCCATCGCCGCCATCAACGAATGGTGGTGACCTGCGCCCTGCACGGGAATGTGCAGTACAGCGATCTACCGGTGGCCCAGAACGTTGACGACTCGGCCGTTGGGATCCCGGACGAAGAACCGGCGCACTCCCCACTCCTCGTCCTGCAAGGGATGCACGATCTCAGCCCCGCTCTCCCGTACCGCCGCATAGGCCGCGTCCACGTCATCGACCTCGATACTCAGATCGGGTGCAATGGGTGCGGTCTTGTCATGGCTCATGAAGCTGACCTGGGCTTCCGGCACAGACCGAGAAGCCAGCGTCATGATCCAGCCATGGTTCATGACTTCCTCGAAGCCAAGAAGTCCGTAGAACTCCCGGCTCTCCTCCACAGCCTCCGACTGCACGTTAGGTACGACACGGCGAACATCCATCCACAGCTCCTGCCGACGAGCGAGAACGAATCTGCTGGCGATCGTCTCGACCAAGACTAGCCAGGAAGCCATCACCCCGCTCTTCTGAAACAGGCCCCAGTGCCGCATCAGGCAACGTTCGCCCTGTCCCGACCCCCAGGTGGCGCGAAAGGACGGCTCCTCTCGGGTCGACGAACCGATGCCGGACGCTGGGAGGATGAGGCGATGACGGACAGTGAGCCGGTGGCGCTCCTACGGGCGCGATGGGCGAAGGAACGGGCGCGGCCGGCGTGCTGTTGGCCACGTCCAGCAGCACGCCGGCGTGACGTGGGGTCTCCGGCGGGCGAGGTCGTGGCCGGGGAGCTCGGCGCTGGTGTGCTCGCCCGCCTTGTGCAGCGCCACCAGATGCGCCTCCTGCCGAGCGTTCAGCTTCGGTTTCCTACCGCGCAACCGCCCTTCGGCTTTGGCGATCTTCATGCCCTCGCGGGTCCGCATCCGCGCCAGGTCCGCCTCGAACTCCGCGACCATCGCCAACACGGTGAACAACAAGGTGCCCATCGAATTGGTCGGATCGTAGATCGACCCACCTAAGTTGAGCTTCACCGCGCGAGCGGTCAATTCATTCGCGATGTCGTGGGCGTCGGCTACCGAGCGCGCCAGCCGATTCAGCTTCGTCACCACCGGCTCATCGCCGGCCCTGCATGCCGCAAGAGCTGCGCGAGGCTTGGCCGGTCACGGTTTGTACCGGTCAATCCCTTATCGACATAGATTCGGTCGGCGCCAACACCGAGCTCAGCGAGGGCGTCCAACTGCGTGGCCAGGTCCGCTCGTCGGTGGACCCCCGAGCGTAGCCGATCATGAGGCGGCTCATGGCCCACACTCGCACCCGACGGCTTCGGCGGAGTCAGGTGGTGGGCACTCCGTGGCGGTGGAACTGATCGTGTACGCGGGCCAGGAGATCCTCGTCGGGGGGTGGGGTGTCGGCCAGGGGGAAGGGAAGGCCGAGTCGCCGGTACTTGCCGGTGGCCATGCGGTGGAAGGGCAGGACGTCGACGCGCTCGACGTTGCCCAGGCCTGACACGAAGCGGGCCAGGCCGTCGATGTCTGCCGGGTCGTCGGTGAGCCCGGGCACCAGGACGAACCTGATCCACGTGGGGCGGCCGAGGTTCGCCAGGCGGCGGGCGAAACGGAGGGTGGGCTGGAGCGGGCCCCCGGTCACGCGCCGGTAGGTGGCCGGGCTGTAGGACTTGATGTCGAGCAGGACGAGATCGGTGTCGGCGAGCATGGCGTCGGTGGCGCGCTCGCCCAGGAGGCCGGAGGTGTCGAGCGCCGTGTGCAGGCCGCTGTCGCGGCAGCGGTGGAGCAGGTCGGCGGTGAAGCGGGGCTGCAGGAGCGGTTCGCCGCCGCTGATCGTCACGCCGCCGCCCGCGACGGTGATGAAGCGCCGATAGTTGCCGATCTCGGTCATCACCTCCTCGGTGGTTACGGGGTGGCCGTCGCGCATGTGCCACGTCTCGGGGTTCTGGCAGTACAGGCAGCGCAGGGGGCAGCCGCTGGTGAAGACGACGAAGCGGGTGCCCGGGCCGTCCACGCCGACGGACAGGTCCCAGGAGCTGATGACGCCCGTTGCTGCCGGTGCGGGCTCGGTGGTCGGAGGCGGTACCGCCTGGCAGGGGTTCACAGTGATCCGTGGAAGGTTCGGTTGACGACGTCCTGCTGTTGTTCGGGGGTGAGGCGGACGAAGTTGACGGCGTAGCCGGAGACGCGGATGGTCAGCTGCGGGTAGCGGTCGGGGTGTTCCATGGCGTCCAGGAGCACGGCGCGGGTGAGGACGTTGACGTTCATGTGGAAGCCGGCTGCGTCGAAGTAGCCGTCCAGGACGCCGACCAGGTTGTCCACGCGTTCGGCCGCGGTGCGGCCGAGCGCTTCGGGGGTGACGGTGTTGGTCAGGGAGATACCGTCGAGTGCTTGGTCGTAGGGGAGTTTGGCGACCGACAGGGCGGAGGCGATCATGCCGTGGCGGTCGCGGCCGTTGCCGGGGTTGGCGCCGGGGGCGAAGGGCTCGCCGGCGCGGCGGCCGTCGGGGGTGTTGCCGGTGTGTTTGCCGTAGACGACGTTGGAGGTGATCGTGAGCACGGACTGGGTGTGCTCGGCGTCGCGGTAGGCGGGATGGCGGCGGATCTTGGCCAGGAACGAGCGGACCAGGTCGACGGCGATGGCGTCGGCGCGGTCGTCGTTGTTGCCGTAGGCCGGGTAGTCGCCGTCGATCTCGTAGTCCACCGCGAGGCCGCTACGGTCGCGGATGACCTTGACGTGGGCGTACTTGATGGCCGACAGGCTGTCGGCGGCGACCGACAGCCCGGCGATGCCGCAGGCCAGGGTGCGCTTGACGGGGTAGTCGTGCAGGGCCATCTCGAGGCGTTCGTAGGCGTACTTGTCGTGCATGAAGTGGATGATGTTGAGCGCGTTGACGTAGGTCCGCGCGAGCCAGTCCATCATCCGGTCGAAGGCGGCCTTGACCTCCTCGTAGTCGAGGACGTCGCCGGTCAGCGCGGGGTGGGCCGGGCCGACCTGGGCGCCCGTGATCTCGTCGCGGCCGCCGTTGATCGCGTACAGGAGCGTCTTGGCCAGGTTGACGCGGGCGCCGAAGAACTGCATCTGCCGGCCGACCGGAGCGGCCGACACGCAGCAGGCGATCGCGGTGTCGTCGCCGAGCCGGGGGCGCATGAGGTCGTCGCTCTCGTACTGCAGGGAGCTGGTCTCGATCGACAGTCCGGCGCAGAAACGTTTGAACGGCTCCGGGAGCTGCGGGGACCACAGCACGGTGAGGTTGGGCTCCGGTGCGGGGCCGAGGTCGCGCAGCGTCTGCAGGTAGCGGTAGCTGGTGCGGGTCACCAGGGGGCGGCCGTCCGCGCCGATGCCGCCGATCGACTCGGTCACCCAGGTGGGGTCGCCGGAGAAGAGCTGGTCGTACTCGGGGGTGCGCAGGAAGCGGATGATGCGGAGCTTGATGACGAAATCGTCGATGAGCTCCTGCGCCTGTTCCTCGGTGATCCGTCCTTCGGCGAGGTCGCGCTCCAGGTAGATGTCGAGGAAGGTGGAGGTGCGGCCGAGGGACATGGCCGCACCGTTCTGCTCCTTGACGGCGGCCAGGTAGGCGAAGTAGAGCCACTGGACGGCCTCGCGGGCGGTGGTGGCCGGTTCGGAGATGTCGTGGCCGTAGGAGGCGGCCATCCGCTTCAGCTCGTCCAGTGCGCGCAGCTGCTCGGACAGTTCCTCGCGGTCGCGGATCACCGCGTCGGTGGCCGAACAGCCGTCCAGGGAGCGCAGGTCGGCGTGCTTGTCCGCGATCAGCCGGTTCACGCCGTACAGGGCGACGCGCCGGTAGTCGCCGATGATGCGGCCGCGGCCGTAGGCGTCGGGCAGGCCGGTGATGACGCCGGAGCGGCGGGCGGCCAGAATCTCGGGGGTGTAGGCGTCGAACACGCCGTCGTTGTGGGTCTTGCGGTACTTGGTGAAGATCTCCTTCACCAGCGGGTCGAGCGTGAAGCCGTACGCGGCCAGGCCGTTCTCCACCATGCGCAGCCCGCCGGCGGGCATGATGGCGCGCTTCAGCGGCGCGTCGGTCTGGAGGCCGACGATCAGCTCCCGGTCGCGGTCGATGTAGCCGGGGCGGTGCGAGGTGATCGATGAGGGAGTCGCGGCGTCCACGTCATGGATCCCGCGCTCACGCTCCTCGGGGAACAGGGCCGACACCGCCGTCCACACGGCTCGCGTCCGCTCCGTCGGCCCCGCCAGGAAGCTCGCATCGCCCTCGTAGGGGGTGTAGTTGGCCTGGATGAAGGCGCGTACGTCGATCGTTGAGCGCCAGTCCGCGCCCTGGAAGCCGCGCCATGCGTCGACCTCGACCGCGGTGACCGTCATGATTACCCCTTGTTGTTAGTGAATGTCCGATCTCACGCTCGTCGCCCGAGCGCGGGATCACGTCGTTGCGGCCGTAGCTGTGGTGGTGCGGGTCCGTCTCGCCCGTCAGGGGCGGGACAGGACCACCTTGAGCGCTCCGGTCGACTTCGGGTCGGCGAAGGTCTCGTAGGCGGCGGCCATGTCGTTCATGGCGAAGCGGTGGGTGATGAACCCGGTGGGGTCCAGCCGGCCGGCGGCGATCATGTCGAGCAGGGCCGGGGTGGAGTAGGTGTCGACCAGGCCGGTGGTGATGGTCAGGTTGCGGATCCACAGGTCCTCCAGATGGAGGATGGCCGGTCGGCCGTGGACGCCGACGTTGGCCACGTGGCCGCCGGGACGCACCAGGCGGGTGCACAGCTCGAAGGTCTCCGGGATGCCGACGGCCTCGATGGTGACGTCCGCGCCCAGCCCACCGGTCAGCTCGGCGATCGCGGCGGCCGGGTCGTCACCGGCGCCGACGACCACGTCCGCGCCGAGCCGCTTGGCGGCTTCCAGCCGGGCCGGGGCGGGGTCGACGGCGATGATGTGGCTGGGTGTGAAGAGCTGGGCCGTCGTGATCGCGGCCAGGCCGATGGGGCCGGCGCCGACGACCGCGACGGTGTCGCCCGGCCGTACACGGCCGTTGAGCACGCCCACCTCGTAGGCGGTGGGCAGGATGTCGGCCAGCATGAGCGCCGCCTCGTCGGAGACGCCTTCGGGCAGCAGATGGGTGGAGGTGTCGGCGAAGGGGACGCGCACGTACTCGGCCTGGGTGCCGTTGACGCGGTGACCGAGGATCCATCCGCCGCCACCCAGGCACTGGCCGAACATGCCGGTGCGGCAGTAGCGGCAGCGTCCGCACGCCGAGATGCACGACACGAGGACGCGGTCGCCCGGTTTGACGGTGGTGACCGAGCTCCCGGTCGCCGTCACGGTGCCGACCGCCTCGTGGCCGAGGATCGTGCCCGGCCGCACGGCGGGCACATCGCCTTTCAGGATGTGCAGGTCGGTGCCGCAGATGGTGACCGCGTCCACTCTGACGATCGCGTCCGTCGCCTCGGCCAGTCGGGGATCGGGAGTCTCCTCCCAGGAACGCTGACCCGGTCCGTGGTAGATGAGTGCCCGCATCGTGCCTCCTCGTCGGCTTTCCTCGTCCACGCTCGCTCTTCCACGCTCGCTCTTCCACGTTCGCCGGTGACGGGCCGCATCGGCCAGGGACGAAGGTCACTGCACATCGTGGCTTTGGCCTTCGGGAGATCGTGGGCGGCGACGACCGGGACGGCTGCGAGCCGCGGCGGCGTCGCCACGGGGTCAGAGCACTTGGGCCGGCACAGGGCTTCTACGTCGTCGGGGCGCAAGGTCCGCTGGTGGACGGTGAGGTGGAGCGGGCTCGGCGTGCGGGGACCGCGGCACCTGACACCGCGCCTGCCTCATGGGCACCGTGCCAAGAAGCTCAAGATCGTACGTGCCAGGGTCACGCGATGGTCCGACAACGCGTGGTCGGTCGCGAAGAGGTGGTGTTCGAGGTGTTTGACGGGCTGCGCCTGGTAGGCCGCGACGACGGGGTCGTGATGCACGTCGTTGGGGGTGACGGTGTCGAGGCTGGTGCCGATCAGGAGCACGGAGCGGTCCGCCAGTCGTGGTGCGAGCACGGCCAGCCGCCACGAGTCGCCGGCCGCCTCCATCTCGCTGACGAGCGCCTCCCCGCTGGTGCCCCGGAGAGGACCCAGTTCGCCGGTGAACGCCTCGACATAGCTTGCCCGGACACTCGGGTCGGCACGGCAGAGCGCCGCTACCGTGCCGAAGTCGAATGCGGCCACTGAGGCGACCGCGGCGACGGACGGTTCGGCCGCCGCGGTCATGAGCGCGGCGAAGCCGCCCATGCTGTGGCCGATCAGCACCAACCGCCGCGGGTCGAGCCGGTGAGCCGCGGCGAGGCCGTGCAGTCCGGCCACGACCGCTGCCGTGTCCTCCAGCACGTGCCCCCACGACCACGAGCCGCCGACGCCCCACGAACCGCGGTAGTGGAACACCAAGGACGCGTAGCCCGCACGGCGCAGCACCTGGGCGAGATCGAAGTTGCGTTCGTCGCCGGGGAATCCGTGCAGCAGCACGACGACAGGATGCGGCCCCCGGCCTGCCGGCACGTGCAACACACCGAGCAAGGATGCGCCCCCGCTGGTGAAGGTCAGTGCCGGCGTGCTGGCCGGGAAGTCAGGGTCGTGCGGAGGGTCGGCGGCAAGCGGGTCAAACACGGGAAAGCTCCCCAAGGTCGAACCGATCGGTACGATCCGAATACGTTAGCACCGGATCGAACCGATCGGTACCATCTATCGGATCATGCCTGCTCGGCGTCGGCCGCGTTGGGCGGGACCGGCTCGGCAGCGACCGCGTTGGGCAGGAACAGCGTCCCGAGTGCCAGCCCGATCAGCCCGGCGACGACCGGCGCGCCGGTCCACAGCTCGGGCACCGCGGGCAGGCCGCCGCCGGTGGCCGAGGCGATCCCGATGTACAGCGACCAGGTGGCGAAGGCCGACAGCCCGGCGAACGCCCAGTAGGCGGCGCGCCGCTCACCCGACGGCCGCAGCCGGCGGATCAGCAGGTCGCTCACGAGCCCGGCGGCCACGAACGACAACAGGATCGGCAGGTTGCGGAACGCCGTCTGAGCGCCCGGCATGAGCGCCATGATCGTGTACATGACGGTCACCGAGCCGAACGGCAACAGCCAGCGGCGCAGCAGGAACAGGACCGGGCTGAGCATGACGACGTTGGTGACGACCATCGCCACGGCCAGCTGCTCGGTGCCCGGCCCCACCGCCACGCGGGCGGCGCCCCGCGGGGCGCCGCCCGCGTTCTGCAGCATGGACAACGCCCGGACGATGCCCTCGGGGCGGTACTGCGAGGCGTCGCCGTACGACAGGAACAGCGACACCAGCGTGGTGGCGAACGCGAGCCCGAGCAGCGCAGGCAGCAGGCGGGCGAGCGAGGGCGGGCGCCGAGATGGGTGGCGTTCCACGCCGAGCGCAGCGGTGTCGTGATGATGAGCATCATCGTCACGACGAGGCCGAGGTGTGACGGGCTGAAGAAGATGTCGATGGTCGTCTCGATGCCGAGGATGGTGTGCCACATCATGTCCAGGTACTCGGTGAGCAGGACGGCGGCGATCAGACCGGGGGTGGCGCCGACGGCCTTGAGTAGCCCGGCCCGCCGGGTCCGCTGGACGGCGCGGCCCGCGGCCAGTGCCGCCACCCCGGTGACGGCCAGGAAGCTGAGCAGCCAGCTGCCGAGGACCAGGATCGGCTGGGCGCCCCTGAGGATGACGGCGTCCTGCTCGGCTGCGAACTGCCAGGAGTGGAAGTTGATCCTGACGTCGGAGCCGCGGTGGGCGTGGCGGAAGGATTCGGTGGCGGCGGGGTCGCGCAGCTTGAGGTCCATGGCCGTCGTCACCGGCAGATCGTGGGAGGAGGCCAGGGAGCGGGCGTCGGAGCGGGTCATCCAGGCCAGGCCGCTGTAGTCGCTGCCGCCGCCGTACGGGCCGATCTGCTGTGCCCAGGGGTAGATGGAGGTGGCCGCGGTGACGGCGATCCCGACGACGGGGTAGGACCGGCCGGCGATGGTGACGTGGTCGCCGACACCTACGCCCAGCGCGGTGGCGAAGCCGCGCTCGAGGACAGTGCCGTCGGAACGCACCCACTGCCCGGAGTCACCAACGGCCGGTTGAGCGCGCCGGGCTTCTCGGCGAAGCCGTGCACCACCACCGGGGACGCCGTGGTGTCGCGCGTGGTGAGATCGGCGTAGACGATGCGATAGAGGCCATGGTGGGCGACCACTTCGGGAGCGTCCGCCAGCTCGGCCAGGGCCGGGGTCACAGCGGGGCCCGTTTCGCCGGACAGCGCCACCACGTCCGGCCCGGCGGTGGCCGCGCGGGTCTGCTCGTACAGCGTCCTGCTCGTCCCACTGAGGGACAGGCCCAGAGCCAGAGTGACGGTGGCGGTAGTCACCGCGAACAAGAGCATCGCGACCTGGGACGGGTACCGGCGAACGTCGGCGAGCACCAGGCGCACGACGAGCACGATGGAGCCCACGATGTTCAGTCCTCCAGCCTGATCAGGTCGCCGAGCCCGCGCGTGGGGGAGCCGGCCAGCCGGGTGTCGTCGACGAACATCCCGTCGCGCATCGAGACCAGCCGATCCGCCGTGGCCGCCACCCGCTCGTCGTGCGTGACGATCACGAGGGTCTGCCCTGCGGAACGCAGCTCCTGGAAGATCCTCAACATGTCGAGGGTCGCGGCGGTGTCGAGGTTGCCGGTCGGCTCGTCGGCCAGGAGGACCAGCGGGTCGTTGGCCAGCGCGCGGGCGACGACGACCCGCTGACGCTGCCCGCCTGACAGTTGCGAGGGCAGGTGCCGGCCACGGTCGGCGAGCCCAACCCGTTCCAGCAGCAGGCTCGCTCGCCGCCTGGCCTGGCGGCGCGAGCGCCCGGCCAGCAGCGCGGGCAGCTCCACGTTCTCGGCCGCCGACAACTCCTCCACCAGATGGAAGGCCTGGAAGATGAACCCCACCGACTGGCGCCGCAGCCGCGCCAGGGCCCGCTCGCTCAAGGTGTCGATGCGCCGCCCGGCCACCCACACCTCCCCACCGGTGGGCCGCTCCAGGCCACCCAGCAGGTGCAGCAGAGTGGATTTCCCGCAGCCGCTGGGCCCCATCACCGCCAGTGTCTGCCCCTGAGGCACCTCCAGGTCGACCGCGTCCACCGCGCGGACCCGGGTCTGCCCCTGACCATGTTGCTTCACCAGGTCGCGGACCCGGACCACAGCACCCGACACGTTCATGCACCCTCAACTTCGTCATCGACCTTGGACCAGGCCCGCTCGCAGACCCCCAACCAGCGCAGGTCCGCCTGCAGCCGCAGCACGACCCCTTCCAGCAGCAGGCCGGCGCCCGACCCCGCCGGCTCGGCCAGAGCCGCCTGCTGCGCCTCACGCAGGCGGCGCAGCAACTCACGGCGCTGCGCCGCCACCAGCTCGACCGGGTCGGCCAGCCGGGCCGCGGCTGCCGCGACGAGCTTGAGATGAAACTCCGCCAGATCCGGTTTCGGCCAGCCCACCTCGGTCAGCCAGGCGGCCACCCGCTGCTGCCCGGCCGGCGTCAGCGCGTAGACCTTCCGCTCCGGCCGTTCAGGCAGGCCATCGGCCCGCTCGCAGACCACGAGTCCCGCCTTTTCCAGCCTGGCCAGGGTCACATAGATCTGACCGGGGTTCATCGACTCGCCCAACGGGCCGAGACTCTGCCGCAGCCGAGCGCGTAGACCGTATCCATGCGTCGGCTCCTTGGCGAGCATCGCCAGCACCGCGTCCTGCACTCCATCCCCTAACGGTTAGCCGATAGCTAGCGGTTAGCCATAAGAGATGTCAAAACCGGGGTTGGGGAACCTGCGGCCAGCCGTTGGCGGGACCCGCGAGTAACTTAGCTGGACGCATTGGCAGGTCGTCCTGCGTTGATCATTTCCGTCTTTATGGCGGGCAGCTCCTGGGGCCGACGCTCTGCCCGGCGCCGACGACCGTGACCTGGGCGGAGCGTTCCGGCGGGCGCGTCGCGGCGACGACCGTACAGACGATCTGGTCGACGGCCAGTGCCGACAGTTCGTCTGCCGGGGTGGCTACGGTCACCACCAGGCGGTCCACCCGTTCGGTGCTGACCGAGAACGGGGCGGCATCGCGCGGGATGTCGGTGGTGAGCCCTTCCGCCTGTTCGCTCGGCGTGGGTCCCTCCGCCAGCAGCATGAGCGCGTTCGCTTGGGATGGTCCACGAGCGGATCGCCGCGTCACCGTGCTGAGCCGGCCGTCCTTCACCAGGTAGAGGGTGATCTTCCAGGTAGGTGCGACGGATCCGCTCGGCGGGGCGCCCGCGGGGATGGCGTCGCTGGGTTGCACGCCGCAGCCGGCCACGGCGAACAGCGATACCAGGCCCGCGGCGAGCACCAGGCGGGCGAGCCCGGGCCTCACTGGGGGCCTCCGTCCAGATCGCGCGGCAGGCGCAGCGTGAACCGGGCGCCGCCGTCCGGGACGTTGCTGACGGTGAGGTCGCCCCGGTGCAGACGGGCGTTCTCGAGCGCGATGGCGAGGCCGAGGCCGCTGCCCTCGGACCTGGCCCTGGCCGCGCTGGCCTTGTAGAACCGGTCGAACACACGCGGCAGCACCGCCTCGTCCAGCCCCGGTCCATGGTCGCGGACCTCGAGGGTGACCCAGTACGGATCGGCGGCGAGCCGTACCGACACAGGAGGCTCGCCGTGGCGCAGGGCATTGCCGACCAGGTTCGCGAGGATGACGTCCACCCGGCGCGGGTCCAGCCGGGCCGTCACCCCGGCGGGAAGCTCGGTTTCGACCGACTCCGACCAGCCCCGGCTACGCAGGGTGGCGCGCACCAGCTCGGCCACGTCGACCTCGTTCAGCGCGAGGGCAGCGACGCCGGAGTCGAACCTGCTGATCTCGATGAGGTCGTTCACCAGCCCGGTGAGGTTGAGCGTCTCCTGGCTGACCAGCCGGGCGGCCCTGCCGGCGGGCTCGGGCAGGTGGGCCGCCTCCTCGTCGAGGACGTCGGCGACCGCGGCGAGCGCCGCCAGCGGGGTGCGCAGCTCGTGGGACACGTCGGCGACGAACCGGCGGGCGTCGGCCTCCATCTGCCGCAGCTGCTCGACGTGCCGTTCCAGCTCCGCGGCGGTGTTGTTGAACGTGCGTGCCACGTCGGCCAGCTCGTCGGAGCCGGTGACCGCGATCCTAGTCCGCAGCTCGCCCTCGCCCAGCAGGCGCGCCGCCCTGCCGAGCTCGCGCACCGGGCGCAGCACGCCACGGGTGGCCAGCAACGCCAGCACGACCGCGAACGCCAGGCCCGCCCCGCCGGTGAGCCAGGCGAAGGTGGCGAGCCGGCCGATGCTGCGCTGTTCGGGCTGCAGGCTGTGCAGGACGTAGACCTCGATGCCGGACATCCGCGCCGTCCCGTCCGGCTCGGCGATCAGCAGCGGCGCGCCGATGAGCAGGTAGGGCGCGCCCGGCCACACCACCACGCGTTGCCACGCGACATTGCCGCCGGCCACCTCGCGTCGCAGGGACAGTGGAAGCATCTCGGGATCCACGACCGGCGTGTTACCGCCCTGCCTGCGGAGCCCCGCCGAGCCCCCCGGCGGGTCGGCCGGCGCCGGGTCGCCTGTGGAGTACGCCCCGCGGTAGATGGCCATCGCGCGGACGTTTCCTTCGGTCATCTTGTTGGCGATACCGCGGAGCTCGTCCGGGCCGGGCTCCGCACTCCGCAACGGGAAGAGCCCCTCCAACTGGCTCTTCGTCGCCAGCACCGCGGCATCCTGGGCTCGCTGGAGGATGTCGTTGCGGGCCGCGACGTAGATCGCGCCGGCCACCGCCGCCGCGGTGACCACGCTCAGCAGCGCGAACGCGGACAGCAGCCGCGGGCGCAGCCCCAGGCTCGGCCGAGGTGCCACCGGCGGCTCACACCGGCCCGAACCGGTACCCGAACCCACGCACCGTCTGCACATAGACGGGCGCCGCCGAGTCGTCCTCGATCTTTGCGCGCAACCGCTGCACGCACGCGTCCACGAGGCGCGAGTCGCCGAAGTACCCGTGCTCCCACACCGACTCCAGCAGCTGCTGGCGGCTGTGCACGCGGCCCGGCGTGGCGGACAGCTCGAGCAGCAGGCGCAGCTCGGTCGGGGCGAGGCTGACCGGCTCGCCGCGGTTGGCGACCACCAGCCCGGCCCGGTCGATGGTCAGGTCGCCGTGCCGCTCCAGCTCCGCCTGGTCCCGGCCGATGCGCCGGAGCACCGCGCGGATGCGCGCCTCGAGCACCCTGGGCTGCACCGGCTTGACCACATAGTCGTCGGCGCCCGCCTCCAGCCCGACCACCACGTCGATGTCGTCGCCGCGCGCGGTCAGCATGATGATCGGCACCTCCCCGGCGGCCCGGATGCGGCGGCAGACCTCGAACCCGTCCATCCCGGGCAGCATGAGATCGAGTATGACGACGTCGGGAAGGTCTGTAAGCAGCCGGTCCAGCCCCTGCTCGCCGGACTCCACCGCGCGCACCCGGTGCCCGTGCCGGCTCAGGGCCAGCTCAAGGCCCTCCCGCACAGCCGGGTCATCCTCGATCAACAACACCCGCGACACGCCGCCGAGTTTCACCGTACGCTCCGTAACTCGCCCGCCGGTCAACCCAATCTACTGTCGGCCAGCAGCGTTCTCGCCTTGTCAGCGCCGTGTCATGGTTGTGTCACGGTATCCCCGGGCGGCGCAGCCGTCGAGAAACGCTGACATTCAGCGGACAACCCGCGCACGTTCGCCGCCGATCGTGGTTCGTCATGAGCGAACCACGGACCATCCCCTCTCGGCCCCGAGACCGGCTGTTCGCCGCGGTCACACTGGTGCTCGCGGTGCTCTTACTGCCCGCGGCGTTCGTCCGCCGTCCCGGCCGCGCCCGCGAGCTGGCCTGCCGCTGGGCGTTGCGGTTGCGATTCCCCGCCGAGAACCTCACCGGGCTCACCGACGGCGCCCTGGCGGCGTTCACCGCGGCGCGCACCGAAGCACTGTGGCGTCACCGCCAGCTCATCGGCCTCACCTCGGGATACCGCGAGCCCCTCATCCAGCAGCGGATGTTCGACGAGGAGGTGCGCCGCTCCGGCTCCCCGGCCGCAGCCCGCATGCTCGTGCTCCCGCCCGCGGAATCCAACCACGTCAAGGGCATCGCCCTGGACGTACGCCCGCACGAAGGGGCGCGCTGGCTCGAGGAACACGGCGCCCGCTACGACCTCTACCGCATGTACGAGAACGAGTGGTGGCACTTCGAATACCGCCCGGACTGCGGCGGCACGCCACCACGACGGCGACCTCACCCCGGTGCCGGCTACGCGTGGTGCTGGCCGGACCACGTCTCCAGCGGGCGGCAGGTGCCGATCGCCAGCGTCACCAAGGTGATGACCGCGACCGCCGCCAAGCTGGCCAGGCAGGCGATGAGTTCCAGGTCGAAGTCGGATCCGCCGTGGAAGATCGGGTCTGTCCCGGTCTTGGCGTTGATCACGGAGAAGAGCGTCACCTGGACGCGGTCGACCAGGCCGGCGGCCATCAGCGCCCGGTCCAGCGTCAGGCTGCCGTACGAGCTGCAGCAGTTCACGTGAAGATGACCAAGAATAAGGAGAAGGCCTTGGTTAATGACGGAGTGTGGGACCGGCGTTCGCTGCTGCGGGGCGCCGCCGTGCTGGCCGGCGCGGCCGCGACGGCGCCGCTGTCGGGTGGGGCGGCGCCGGCCGGCAGCGGTGACGCGGACGCGCTGTTCAAGGCTGGGAAGTTCGAGCAGGCCGGCCGCGCGTATGAGGAGATTCTGAAAAAGGATCCCAAGAACCTGCTCGCGGCCCGCCAGCGCGGCCATGTCGGGCTGCTGTCCAACCGGTTCCCCGACGCCGAGAAATACCTCAAGATGGCCCTCAAGCCGGCGCCCGACGACAAGGAAACCAACCAGCTCCTGGGCGACTGCTACATCCGGCAGGACAAGTTCGCCCTGTCCGCACCACACTGGAAAGCGGCCGGCGAAGAAAACTACGCCAAGTGGTTCGCGGCAGTCCGCGGCGAGGCGTATCAGGTCCACGGCGAGACCGCGCGGGTGACGTTCCAGCAGATGGACCCGATGCCGCTGGTGGAGGCCTCGGTCAACGGCGGACCGACGAAGCGCTTCACGTTCTACACCGGCGCCCCGAATCTGAGCGTGCGCGCGTCGGTGGCCAAGGAGGCCGGGCTGCGCCCCGTCGCCAGTCAGGAGGCCGATTTCGGGGGCGGCACCGTGTTGGCGTACTGGGGGATCCTGGACTCCTTCAAGCTGGGCGGCATCGAACTACGCAACATCCCCGTGAGCTGGTCGGCAACGGAGTCGGGCGAAGATGTCGACACCGACAGCGACGGCCTGATCGGCATGTGGGTCTTCTACCACTTGCTGCCCACCTTCGACTACGCGGGCCGGCAGCTGATCCTGCGCCGCCGCACCGCCGAAACGGCCAGGAAGGCACGCGCCGCCGCCACACGGGCGGGCGCCGAACCCCTGCCGCTGTGGCTGGCCCGTGAGCAATACCTGCACAGCACGGGCAGCTTCGTCGGCGCCACCGGCTCCCGCACAGGGGTGGTGGGCGTGAACTTCGGCGGAGTCGGCGAGATCGCCGCGGGCGTGCGCGGGAAAACGGCCGAGCAGTTGGGGATCCGCACCGACTACGACCGCCAGATCGGGACTTTTGCCCAAAGCCACCCGGCCGTCGTCTACCCCTGCTACCCGAAGGAAATCCGCCTCGGCAACGCCGTCGCCAAGGAGGTCTACTGCTACACGAACCCAAACCAGCCGGTCAACGTGCCCTGGCCCTATGGGACAGGGTTCGACTCGATGGGCTGGTTTTCCCACTGCTTCTGGAAGCCCTACAACATCACCGTCGACTTCACCGGCATGAACCTCTACATCGCCCGCGGCAAGGCCGCCTGATCACCGCTACCGGAATCGTCGGTAGTGCTCCGGCCTTCAGGCCGGGGGTGAAGCCGACCGTCCCGCGTAGCGGGGCAGGGATAGCCGATTCGCCGCCAGGCGGACCGGCGTCCACCTGACTCACAGGGGCCGGTTCTGCTGCTCGATGTACTGGCGCAGGACACTGATCGGCGCTCCACCCACTGAACCGGCGAAGTAGGAGCCAGACCACAACGTGTTCGCCCGGTAGGAGTGGGCGGCCAGTTCGGGGAACTCTTGCCGCATCCGCCTGGAGGAGACGCCCTTGAGGCTGTTGACCAGCTTGGACAAGGCGATCTTGGGCGGGAAGTTGACCAGCAGGTGGACGTGGTTGTTCTCGCCGTTGAACTCGGCCAGGCCGGTTTCGAAGTAGGCGCTGACCGCTCTCATGATCTCTTCCAGGCGGGTCAGGTGGGTGTCGGTGAACACCCGATACCGGAACTTCGTCACGAAAACCAAATGAGCGTGCAGGACGAAAACACAGTGTCTGCCGGTTCTGATATCGCCGTACTCGGCCATAAACCAACTGTAGGATGATCGAGTGCAGTTGCGGTACTCCTACCGGATCGACCCGACCCCCGGCCAGCGGATCGACCTGGCCAAGGCATTCGGGTGCGCCCGCGTGGTGTTCAACGACGCGCTCGCGCTGCGCAATCACGCTCATGAGCAAGGACTGCCGTTCCTCACCGACGCCGACCTGTCCCGCGCTGTGATCACCGAGGCGAAGAAGACCCCGCGGCGGGCCTGGCTGGGCGAGGTGTCCGCCGTGGTACTCCAGCAGGCCCTGGCGGACTGCACCACCGCGTTCCGCAACTTCTTCGCCTCTGTCTCCGGCGGGCGCAAGGGGCCGAAACTCGCGCCGCCCCGCTTCCGGTCCCGCAAGGACAACCGGCAGGCGATCCGGTTCACCAAGAACGCCCGCTTCTCGATCACCGCGCAGGGCAGGCTGCGCTTGCCGAAGATCGGGGATGTGGCGGTGCGCTGGTCACGGGAACTGCCCGCCGAGTCGTCGTCGGTCACGGTCTTCAAGGACGCGGCCGGGCGATACTTCGCCTCGTTCGTGCTCCAGGTGACCCAGACGGCGTTGCCCGAGACCGGCGCCGAGACGGGCACTGAGACCGGCACTGAGACCGGCGCTGAGACGGGGATCGACCTGGGGCTGGGGCACTTCGCCGTCCTGGCCGACGGCACCAAGGTGTCCTCGCCGAGATTCCTGCGCCGTGCGGAGAAGAAGCTCAGGAAACTCCAGCGGGCGCTGTCGCGCAAGCAGAAAGGATCGAGCAACCGGGCCAGGGCCCGCCTGCGGGTTGCCCGCCAGCACGCCAGGGTCGCCGACGCGCGCCGCGAGTTCCACCACCAGACCTCCACGCGGATTATCCGCGACAACCAAGCGGTGTATGTGGAGGACCTGGCGGTCAAGGGACTGGCCCGCACCCGGTTGGCCAAGAGCGTCCACGATGCCGGGTGGTCGGCGTTCGTGGGCATGCTGGAGTACAAGGCGAAGCTGTATGGCAGGTACTTCGCCAAGGTCGGCCGGTTCTTCCCCTCCTCCAAGCTGTGTTCGGCGTGCGGTGTCGTCGCCGAGGCGATGCCGCTGTCGGTGCGGGAGTGGACCTGCCCGTGCGGGGTCACCCACGACCGGGATGTGAACGCCGCGATCAACATTCTCGCCGCCGGACGAGCGGAGAGACAAAACGCCTGTGGAGATCAGGTAAGACCCGGATCCGTCCGGGCACAGATCAGCGAAACAGGAAGCCGGGGAAGTGCCGCCGCGTGAACGGGACGGCACAGGCCAGAATCTCCGGGCTTCAGCCCGGAGAGCGCGTCAATGCACCGGGATCGGAAGCCGGTACAGCAGCGTGCAGGCGACGCTGAGGTAGAGGACCGCCCGTAACAGCCGGACCGGCCTGTCGTTGACCGCCCGCGTGCCGGCCGGCCGGCCGCGCAGCACCTGCCAGTAGGCCCAGCCCTGCAGGACTCCGCCCGCGACCATGAGGAGCTCCACCCGCCAGGTGTAGGGCACGAAGTCCGGGTCCCACCCGCCCGTGACGATCTCGCGCAGTAGCGCGGGTTCGCCGGTGGCCAGCGCGAGGACGCCGGACACGACGACCGCGGCCACATAGATGGCGGCGAACAGCGTGGCGATTCTGCCGAAACGATAGCGGCGCACTGAATTACCCTCGGGCACGAGCGGACAGGATCCGAACAAAGGCGCCCAACCCTAGCGAGCCGCCACCGAAACGATCAAGCGCCGTCATGGATCTACAGTCTTGGTCCATGACCTGCGCGCCTCGTGGGCGCACCACGAGGCCCGCGCGATCGAGTTCGCGGCCGTTTCGGCTGCTGCGAGGTCTCCAAGCCGCCACAAACGGGCCGTGCGATGCCCGCAGGCGCTGCCGGTGGAAAGGCTCATTTCAGGTGCAGCATGCCGGTGAAGTCGTCGACACCGAACGTCGTGCGAGCGCTTGGCACCCGCGCGTGAACGCCTATCGGGCTTGGCGGCGATACAGGGACGTGCGTACATGGATGAGCTGGATCGCCGTTGTGCCGTTCGCCGGGTGGGCGCTGGTGCGGCTGAGCGGGTTCGAGCCGGACTGGCCGTGGGTGCCGGTGGTGGCGTACACGCCGTACGCGGCGGCCGGTGCCGTGGCCGGCGTGGCGCTGGCGTGGGTGCTGAGGCGGCGGGCGGCGGGGGTGGTGGGGATCGCGGCCGTGATGGCATTGGGGAGCGCCGTCGTGCCTCGGGCCTTCGCCGACGGCAATCCGGCTGCGAACGGGCCGGTGTTGCGGGTGCTGGCGGCCAACCTGATGGTGGGCCAGGCGGACACGGACCAGCTGATGGCCCTGGTCGGCCAGATACGGCCGGATGTGCTGACGCTGCAGGAACTCACCCCGGAGGCCATGCGGCGGCTGGAGGACGCGGGCGTGCGTGAGAGGTTGCCGCACGCCGTCACGCGGCCGTTGCCGGGGGTCGGTGGGTCCGCCGTGTACGCGAGGTATCCGCTGACGGCCGGGGAGATGATCAAGGTGGGTGCGTTCGGGCAGGCCAGGGCATGGTTGGCGCATCCCGGCGGGGACCGTGTGGAGATCGTCTCCGTGCACCCGTGCGCGCCCAAACGCGTCGGCCGGCAACCGTGCTGGCAGGGTGGCCTCCACGCGTTGCCGCGAGGCGGTGGGCAGCTGCGGCTGCTGGCGGGGGACTTCAACGCCACGCTCGACCACCTGCCGATGCGTGAGCTGCTGGCATCGGGGTATCGGGACGCGGCCGACGTCATGGGGCGCGGATTCACGGCGACCTGGCCGCAGGCGCTGGGCCGAACGTGGCGACTGCCCGGCGTGACGATCGACCACGTGCTCGTGGACTCACGGATGGCGGTGCGAGACTTCCGCGTGCTGCGGTTGAGGCACACCGATCACCGGCCGATCTTCGCCGAGGTCAGGCTCCCGTGACGACCGCCATGACAATTGACCGGCACGGCAGCCTTCTTCACATCTGAAGTCGCCCTCGCTGTCGCCGGCCACTGCAGCTTCACCCCGCCCGACCTCGACTCCGATGGTCGCCGCGCCCTGCGCGACCCGGGCACCGACGACGGGCAGATGTGAGCCGCCCGGCCGGCGGGTGTCAATCCCCAACCAAGTTCAACTTTTTGGCCCCTGGTCGCAAGTTCGTCAGGAAACCCCTTATGGATCGGAACTGCGGTGCAGGGGGCCGCGCGACGGTCCGCGAGCGTCGCTATGCGGAGGCTCTCAGGGGCTCGAGGGCGGCTAGGACGAGGTCGAGGCCGAAGATGAACTCCTCCGCCGGGTCGTAGCCGGCAGCGATGAGCGCGGCGGCGGACTCGTTGAGGAAGGGGAACTCGTCAGGAGGCAGCTGGGGCAGGAAGACGTCCTCGGTCATGTCCGCGAACTCATCGGCGGTGTCGAACTGCAGGCTGGCTTCCTGCAGGGCGAAACCGTAGACATAGCTGTTGAGCAACCAATTGGCGTGCGTCGCCATCACAACCGAGAAGCCAGCCCTCCGCAGGCAGGCGGTGACCGCCTCGCGGTGGCGGAGGTTCGCGGGCCCCGGCGATGTCCGCGACTCCATCAGGCCGATCGCCCACGGGTGGCGCGCGAGAACCTGTCGGGCGGATACCGCCTCCCGTCGCATCGCCGACTGCCAGTCGGTCTCTTCGGGCGGGAGCTCGATCTCCTCGAAAACGACGTCGATCATGGCGTCCAGCAGCTCCTCCTTGCTCGCCACGTAGTAGTAGAGCGACATCGCGCCCGCGCCGAGCGCGCCGGCCAGCCGGCGCATGCTCAGTCCGTCGACCCCCTCGCGGTCGGCGAGCCGGACCGCCTCGGCCACCACCCGCTGCTTGCTCAGCCCCGCGTCTGACGCGACCTGGTGTTGTTCCCTCGCAGACACGGTTCTCCTCGCTCTCGAACGGCTTGACAATCGTACAGCGTACTATCATAGTACGGCGTACGAAGTACGGTGTACGAGCCTGCGAGAGTCGCAGCTCGGACGTGAGGAGGCTGCGGTGGGAATCGAACAGCGATCGAAGGCCGGAGCACGCCTGGCGCCGGGGGCGAGTCCGGCCAGGGCGGCGACGATGCGGGCCGCCGTCCAGTACCGCTACGGGCCGCCCTCAGTGCTCGAGTCGTCCGCCGTCGGGCTACCGCTGCCCGGTCGAGGCGATGTGCTCGTCCAGGTCGGCGCAGCCTCGGTGCATCCTGGCGACTACTTCGTCATGACCGGTGAGCCGTACGTGGTGCGCCTGGTGTTCGGGCTCCACCGGCCCCGCCACGGCATCCCCGGCAGGGACCTCGCCGGCGTGGTGGCAGCGGTCGGGAAGGATGTCACCGCTCTCCGCCCCGGCGACGAGGTGTTCGGCTGGAGCACCGCTGGAACGCTCGCGGAGTACGCCTGCGTCCCGGCGGACAACCTCGTGTCCACGCCTGCAAACCTGTCGGTCGTGGACGCGGCAGCGGTGCCCACGTCGGCCATGACGGCGTTGCAGGCATTGCGCAAGATCGCGAACGTTCAACCGGGCCAGACGGTGCTGGTCACGGGCGCGTCGGGCGGCGTGGGTTCCTTCGCCGTGCAGATCGCCAAGGCGTTCGGCACCGAGGTGACAGGTGTGTGCAGCACCCGCAACGTCGACTTGGTCCGGTCGCTCGGGGCCGACCATGTCGTTGACTACACGGAGACCGACTTCACCCGCACCGAGAAGCGCTACGACGTCATCCTCGACAACGTGGAAGCCCAGCCCCTGGCTGCTGTCCGCCGAGTGCTGACGCCCACCGGCACCCTCATCCCCAACAGCGGACGCGGCGGCCGCTGGCTCGGGCCCCTCGGTCGGATCGTCAAAGCGCGCGTGCTGTCCGGGTTCACCCGTCAGCAGCTGAAGCCCTTCACGTCGGTCGGGAAGCGTCAGGACCTGCTTACTCTGGCCGACCTGCTCACGAGCGGGCAGGTCACGCCCGTCATCGACCGCACCTACCCCCTCGACGAAGCAGCCGACGCCCTCCGCTACGTCGCGGCCGGCCACACCCGAGGGAAGGTCGTCGTCACCGTCTGACGACCGGACCGACGAAACGACCCAACCCGTGCGTATGCACGCCCAGACCTGCCGCCACTCCGGCGGACGGACCGCTCCTGTCGAAAGAAGAACCGATGACCATCCGAACAAGATCGCCGAACCTGCTCGACAACCCGCCGATTCCCGTGCAGGCCAAGCTCGCCGCCGCATGGACCAGCTTCATGTTCCTCTACATCTACGTCGACTACTTCCACCTCTACAAGCCTGGCGCCATCGACGACATCCTGGCTGGCGTCGTCGTCGGGTTCGACATCAGCCCGACGTTGTTGACCATGATGCTCGCGTCCGTGGCGATCCCGGCCCTGATGGTGATGCTCTCCATGACGCTGCCCACCCGGGTGAACCGCGCCACGAACCTCGTCGTGGCATCGCTCTACATCCCCTACTCGGTGGTCAACGCGGTAGGGGAGTCCTGGGACTGGGCCTCCTTCTACGGCCTCTCCATCGGAGTCGAGGTGCTGCTCCTGGCCTTCATCCTGCGCTCCGCCCGGACATGGCCTCGAACCCCCGCCGTCCCGGCAGGTCCCGCGACGACCGACCTTCGACAGTAGGTATCCGTGTAAGCGCGCCTCGGAAAGTCCTGCCGCGTGAAGCCCGCCGCCGCGGACACCGCCGGCCGTGACCAGCTCAGTCGCCGTATGCGCCTTTCTCGCCGCCACCGACGCCTCCGACCACACCGCGCTGAGCGAGCCCGCCATCCCGGCCGACGTCAGCCGGCCCGGCGGGCGACGTACAGGATGCGGTCGTGGTCGGTCTCGTCGGCCGGGTCCCGCGTCGACGTCCCCACCAGCCCGTGGGCGGCCACGACGTGCAGTCCGGACTGCTCGGCCACCTTGCGCACCGTCCGGTCGGAATGGTGCTGCTGCACGTGGCGCATCGACAGCCGCTCCCAGCCCGCGCCGTTCCGTTCGAACAGGTCGAACTGCGTGACCACGACTGCGTCGGCCTCGATCCGCGGGGACTCTGCGAACCAGGCCACGTACCGGTTGCCTCGGTCGGCGACAGTGGGGACGCTGAACATGCGGCGGTAGTAGCCGATGGTGTTCAGGTCGAAGACCAGTACCCCGTCCTCGGCGAGCTGGTCGCGGGCGGCCGTCAGCGCCTGTCGCAGCTGGTCCGTGCCGGTCAGGTACGCCATCGGCACGTCTACGCAGGTGACCACGTCGAAGCCGGTCAGCCTGGGTGGGGGCTCCTGCAGCCGTCCCACCAGGAACCCGATCTCCTCGGCCCCGGGCCGGCGGCGGGCCATCGCGACCATCGCGGGGGACAGGTCGTAGCCGGTCACCTCGAACCCGCGCTCGCGGAAGGCCACGCTGCTGCGGCCGGTTCCGCAGCCGGCGTCCAGCAGGCGCCGACCGCCTGGCCCGTACCGATCGACCGCCTCCACGAAGCGGGCCACGAGGCTGGAGGTGTCCATCCGCGCGTTCAGCTCGTCGTAGCGGGCCGCGATGCTCTCGTAGGCGGCCAGCGTCTCATCCACCTGCGACATGGGTGCCTCCTGGGTGCGGGTGTCCCGCCTCGTCGGGAGCGGAGCCGTGCCGGGCCGTCGGGCCCGGCACGGCCGCCGGAGATGGACTACCAGATGAACCAGGCCTGCCGGTTGATCCGGCGGCCGGTGACGCGGCGCAGCAACTTCTTCATGGAGTTCACCTCCTTTCTCAACGAGCGAAGGGGGTCCGGTGCAGTTGGAACGGGGGAGGGGTGATGATGCCCGCCACGTGGGGCTGTCCGCGACCGCCGCGTACTTCAAGACGGGCGCTGTCGGTCACGGCGGCGAGCAGTTCGGAGGCCAGGTTGCGGGCGACGGCGGCGCCGGCGCAGGTGAACGGGCCGCCGCCGAAGGGCAGGTAGGGCCCACGGGGGCCAGGGCCGTCCCACCTGCCGGGCCGGAACCGGGTGGCCTCGGGCCAGTGCCGTTCGTCGCGGTGCAGCAGATAGGCGCAGACCGACACGCTGTCCCCTGGCGCCAGCTGCACGCCGCCGACCTGATGGGCGCGCAGTACGGGGCGGCCCAGCAGCCACGCCACCGGCCACAGCCGCAGCGACTCCCGTACGGCCGACTCCGCGGGCACGGCCGCCAGGTCGACGCCGTCGGTCGCGGCTTTCAGCAGCGCCCAGGCGACCACGTGGCCCACCGGCGCCACCGAGGTTCGGAAGAGCAGCAGATATACCTGGGCGAGCTGCGCGGCAGGCGTATCGGGTGGGCCGGCCTCGAGTATGGCGTCCAGCAGGTCGCCCCGCCCGCCGGGCCGCGGGCCGGCCCGGCGGGCGAGTACCTCGCCGGTGAGCGCTCGCACCACGCGTGCCCACAGCGCCCGCCGCATCACGCTCGCCAGCCGGCCGCGGGGACGGATCAGGACATCGTTGCGCACCACCTGCTCCATCAGCTCCCGCAAGAGCGGCGGGCTGTCCGGCCGCAGCAGCGCCTCGGCCAGGAACTGGTACGCGGCGGCCCGCCCGGCCGAAGGCCATTCGCTGACCTCTCCCAGCTCCGCCACCACGGCGGGCAGCCGCTCCCGATGCGCTGCCAGATGGGCGCGTAACGTCACGCGGGCCGCCCGCCCGATCGCGACCTGCGTCTCCCGCGGCTCCAGCCGGCCGCCGCGGACGTGGAAGAAGTCGGACACGTCGTCGTAGTGGCCCTCCTCGTCGTGCAGCACCCGCAAGGCCTCCGCCGGGTCGGCCACGCACAGCGACCCGTCGTCGGGCAGCCGGAACACCGGGCCCCGCTCGCGGGCTGCGTGCTCGACGAACCCCAGCGGATCCCGGCGATACCACCGCGCCGCGCCGTGCGGCCACGGCCGCGTCCCGCCGGGAGCGGCCCGATCCGGTTCTCCGACCGTCGTCATTCCCACCTGCCCCATGCATCCGTGATCTCGGGTGTACGCGCACGCCCGCCGCCTGCCGGTACGCGGTAACGGCGGCAAGGACGACACCAAATCAGGAATAGTGCCGGTTAATAAGTGAACGGTGAGGAGTATCGCCACTGAATTTACAGAATTGGTGGAATTTCGGCAATGAATGCGTTGTGTCGCAATGGCATTGCTGACCGTGTGGAAGATGGCGCTATGTCTCCGAGAAAGCGCCGCCGGGCGCGAAGGTGAAATGGCATTTCACGGGGGCGCCGCCGTATCACCGCGCCCGGAGTCCGCGACGCCGCGCCGGGATCGCGGCCCCGCTCGTCCCCGAAGAGGCGAGCGGGGGCTTCGTCGTGTTTCTCCGCCCGGCCCCAGGCCCAGGCCAGGTTCCGCCCCGCTCAACGCACCCGTCACCGAACCGACGCCAAGATCAGCCCACTACGCGTATCACCGGAATACGGCAGAAACGGCCGCAAGACCGCGAAGCCACAGAATCCGATTGCGGCGGGACTGATGCGCCTGGTGGGGTACCTGCATGGACGGTGCTACTGAGCAGGTACAACGCGCGAGGACAGGAGAAGATAGTACGATCACGCGGCAGCCGGCTCCATGGCACAAGCTGGCGGTGCTTGGGGCCCTGATGCTGGCCACTCTAACCTTCAACACCGCGGAGAACCTGCCGGTCGGCCTTTTGGAGCTCATCTCCGATGACCTACGGGTGTCCCTGTCAGCGGTTGGCTGCTGGTTACTGGTTACGGCGTGACGGTGGCCATCGCTGGGCGAGGTGCAGGTACCGGACCGTGCCGGACTTGTTCTCCCGCTTTGTCGTCTTCACGTAAACGGCTCTAGATCATACGAGATACGGCCAGTTCGGTGCAGGCGAATCGAGATAATCGCGTCTCTAGGGACTTCCGAGCTTCTCTGCCTCTTTCAGCCCGATGGCCTGCGCCTTCAGCTCCGCAGTACCTCTAGAACCCGCGAATTATGTCGAACCCGGGTTGCGAGAATGGCATGGGTTGCGCGGGCGAATGGTGATCACATGTTGAACCTGGCGTCCCGAGGTCAAGGGATCCGTCACATGCCGATCTACGGTCGGCCGAACCCGGCGTGGCTGGAGCGCGAGCGGTCCATCCAGGCCGAGACCCGCAAAGAAGCACTCCGCCTCAAGCAACGCTAGACAGCTGACATCCGGCCCGCCTGCGGCGGGGCGGCCAGCCCGCGGCAGGGCAGCCGGCGGCAGGGCGGCCGGCGGCCGCGGCGTGGGTGGAGCACGGATCGTCGGCAGGGTCCACCCCGCGCCGATGGGCGGGGTGGACGATCCCGTACGTCACGGGCGGATCTTCACCTGGCCGGTGAAGGCCTCCTCTACCACCTCTACCGGGACGACAAGCGGATCGCCGTCGTGACCGGTACCGGCCACACCGACGAGATCGTGCCCAGCGACCCGGGCGAGGAAGCCTGGGCCTCCAACGGGGCCGGGCTCCGGACCGCCACCGGCCGCCTCATCTCGACGAAGACCCCGGCGATCGGCGACGCCATCTGGTGGGACGGCGACCTGTCCAGGGAGATCCTGGACCACGACTACTGCCGACAAGCTGACCGGCGTGCCGACCATCGGCAAGTGGAACCCGGCCACGCAGAGCACGGTCAACATGCTCACCGCGTCCGGCGCCTCCTCCAACAACACGACCAAGGGCAACCCCTCACTCCAGGCCGACATCCTGGGCGACTGGCGTGAGGAACTGATCGTCCGGACCGAGGACTCCACCACTCTGCGGCTACGGCACGCCGTACGCGACGGACCACCGCTTCCCGACGCTCACACACGACCCGGTCTACCAGGCCGGGATCGTCTGGCAGAACGTCGGCTACAACCAGCCTCCGCACACCGGCTTCTTCCTGTGGACCGGGATGACCACCCCACCGGCGCCGTACCTGACCACCGGCGCGCTGCTCGGCGGGACGCTAGGCGTGGATTCGTGTTTCTTGTTTTCATGCCGGTCGTTGACACGCGCGTGGAAAGCCAAGAAGGTTGATGCTTATGACCGCCATTGTTGAGTTGGATCGTCTCAGCAAGTCGTTCGGTTCCACCACCGCGCTCGACGGGGTGTCGTTCGAGGTCTCTCAGGGCAGCGTGCTCGGCCTGCTGGGGCCGAACGGAGCGGGCAAGACCACCCTGATCAACTGCCTGACCACGCTGATCAGGCCCGATTCGGGGACCGCGCGGATCGCGGGGTTCGACCTGGTGTCGGAGCCGGAGCGGGTCCGGGGGAGCATCGCGGCCACCGGACAGTTCGCCGCCGTCGACGAGTTGCTGACCGCGAGGGAGAATCTCGTTTTCTTCGCCCGCCTGCTCAAGCTCGGCAAGAGCCGGGCACGGGAGCGGGCGGGGCGGCTCATCGAGGAGTTCGGCCTCGGGGAGCAGGCGGACAAACCGGTGCGGACGCTGTCGGGAGGCACGCGCAGACGCCTCGACCTGGCGGTCAGCCTCGTCGTGGAACGGCCGGTGCTCTTCCTGGACGAGCCGACCACCGGCCTCGACCTGCACAGCCGTGACGCGCTCTGGGACAGGGTGCGGGCGCTGCGCGCGGCCGGCGTGACGATCCTGCTCACGACGCAGTACCTGGAGGAAGCCGACGCGCTCGCCGACCGGATCGTGATGATCGACCACAGCCGGGTGATCGCGGAAGGGACACCGGAGGAACTGAAGGACCGGGTGGGCGGAGGCGCGGTCTGCGAGGTGCAGATCGCCGACCCCGACCGGCGGGCCAAGGCGCTGGCCGTGCTCGACGACGCGGCCGAGGTCGACGGGGCGGTGGTGCTCCCGGCCGACGGGATCGGCGTGCTGGCCAGAGTCATCAGGAGCCTCGAGGGGGCCGGGATCGAACCCGACGACCTCACCATGCGCAGACCCACGCTGGACGACGTCTTCAGGGCACTGACGGGGAGGCCGGATTGATTCGCGAGATCGGCGTCATGACCGGCCGCAACCTGCGCATCTCGCTCACCGTGCGGTCGCTGGTCCAGCTCGTCATCACCCCGCTGGTGTTCTTCGCCGGGTTCGGCATCGTGCTCGCCCAGTTGCTGACCTCGCGCGGCGTCCCCTTCGCCCAGTTCCTGCCGCCCGCGATCATCATGATGGCGATGGGGTTCACCACCATCTCCACCGCGTTCTTCATCGCCGCCGACCGGCGCGACGGCATGATCGACCGGTTTCGGACGCTGCCGATCAGCGGCCTGTCGGTGCTCGTCGCGCGGCTGGGCGCGGACGCGGTGCGCTGCCTGGTGCCGATCGCGGTGATCGTCGCGGCGGGGTACGTGGTCGGGTTCCGGTTCGCCGATCCGTTGGGCGCGGCGGCGTTCGTCGTCGTGGCGGTCGCCTTCGCGCTGAGCTTCGCCCTCGGAGCCGCGGTCATCGGGCTGCGCTCCTCCGAGCCCGAGGCCATCGGCTCGATGGTCTTCCTGGTGACGCTGCCGGTGCTGAACCTGTCGACGGTGTTCGCCCCGGCCGGAGTCTTCCCCGGCTGGCTGCAGCCGGTCGTCCACGCCAACCCCTACACCGCCGTCGTCGACGCGCTGCGCGGCCTGGCCGCCGGCCAGGCGGTCGCGTGGGGGCCGCCGCTGGCCTGGATCGCCGGGCTCTGCGCGGTCTTCGGCTGGATCGCCGTACGAGCCTTCAGGAGGTCGGGATGACGGAGGTCGGCGTGCTGGCCGGCAGGACCATGCGGCGCTTCCTGCGCACTCCCCAGCTGGTCATCTCCGGTTTCGCGTTTCCCGTCCTGCTGATGTTCACGATCCTGCCGGTCTACGGCGGACTCGTCGGCGACGGCTACATCCAGCGGTTCGCGCCGCTCATCGTGCTGTCCACGGTGACCTTCGGCATGGCGCCGAGCGCGGTCGGCCTCTTCACCGACCTGCGGGAGGGCATCTTCGACCGGCTGCGGACCATGCCGGTCGGCGCCGCGTCCACACTGGCCGGCCGGCTGCTCGGGGACGTGCTGAGGATGGTCGCGGTGGCGGTGGTGGCCGTCGCCGTCGCCCACGTCCCCGGGTTCCGCTTCTCGGGAGGCGTCCTGGCGGCCCTCGCCTTCTTCGGGCTGATCGCCGCCGTCGGAGCCATGTGCATGGCGATCGCGCTGTTCGCGGCGCTGTCGGCGGCGAGCGTGGAGACGGTGCGTGGGGCCCTCGAACCGCCGACGACGCTGGTGTTCTTCCTGTGCTCGGGTTTCGTCCCGCTGGAGGCCTTCCCCGGCTGGCTCCAGCCCGTGGTGCGGGTGAACCCGCTGTCCACGGCCAGCGAGGCGTTGCGCCGGCTGGCCGGCGGCGAGCCCGCGGGCGCGTACGTGCTCTTCACGCTGGCGTGGGCGGCCGGCGCCGGGGTGATCTTCGGCGTGCTGAGCGTGCGCCGCTACCGCAGGCGAGTCAGCTAGTGCCGCGTTCGTCGAAGACCTTCAGGAGCCGCTTCGGCGCGGTCATGCGCCACGCCTCAGTGATCAGCTCGCGGAGCTCGTCGTCGGCGAGCGCCGCGGTCTTGACCAGCATGTAGGGATATTTCTCGTAATGAGGAGTGACGATGAAGACCTCGGGTCGCTCCCGCGTGAGCGCGTCGCGCTCATCCAGCGCGACCTTCACCACCATGAGCTCGGGATCCTCGTGCTGACGCAGGATCATCTTGCCGCCGACCTTCAGCGACGGGGTGCCCCACGACTCGGACTGCTCGACTCCCGGCAGGTCCTCCGCGAGATCGCGAACTCGGTTGTAATCAAGCATTTCGTCAGCATGACACATCTTGGTTCTGTTGTTCTGGAGGTCGCGGGGTGAAGAGCGGGCGGACGGCCGTGGCCTTGGACGGCATGGGGGGTGACCAGGGGCCGGGCCCCGTCATGGAGGCGGCGCTGGACTTCCCCGACGACGTGGACCTGATGCTGGTGGGGTCCGTACCGGTCCTGCGCGAGCATCTGGGCTCACGCCCCCTGCCGGGCCACATCACGCTGCTGGACGCGCCGGAATCGGTGTCGATGGCCGACGATCCGCTGGCCGTGACGTGGGGCAGGCGCGGGTCGTCGCTGCTCGTCGCGGCGCAGGCGGTGCGGACCGGGCTCGCCGACGCGATGGTCACCCCGGGCAACACCGGCGCGGCGGTGCTGGCCGCCGCGGTACGGCTGCGCCGGGTGCCGGGCGTGCGGAACCCGGCCCTGGCCACGGTGCTGCGCGGTCCGGGTGCCGGCCAGACGGTCCTGCTGGACATCGGGGCGACGGTCGTGGCCCAGCCGGAGTGGCTGGTCGAGTTCGCCGTCATGGGCGTGCAGTACGCCAGGGCCCGGCTGGGTGTCCCGCATCCCCGGGTCGGCCTGCTGTCCAACGGCCACGAGGTGACCAAGGGCGGCCCGGCCCAACGCGACGCCCACCTCATGCTGGCCACGCTGCCCGGCTACGTGGGCCAGATCGAGGCGTATGACGTGCTCAGCGACCGCGTGGACGTGGCCGTCACCGACGGCTTCACCGGCGATGTGATGCTCAAGACCTACGAGCGGACGCTCGATCTGACCGCCCTGGCCGCGGTGAGCGCCGTCCGCTCCTTCTCGGGATCCCTGGCCGACCGGCGCGCCCGGCAAGTGTCCCAGGCGGTGCGCGACGCGCTCGCGGCCGACTCCGGCGGGGTGCTGCTCGGGGTCCGCGGCGTGTGCGTGGTCTGCCACGGGGCGGCCACCGCGCACGACATAGCGGGCGCGGTGCGCCTGGCGGCCGACTGCGTGCGCGCCGACGTGACGGGCGGGGTGACGGCCGCGTTCGCCGTGGCCCGCCGTACGGACCGCATCGCGGGATGACGCGGACGGGCGGACGGGGTCAGAGGGCGAGGACGGCGGACAGGACCGGGGTGGCCGCGGCGCGCCAGCGGGCGACCGCCTCGTCGAGCGCGCCGAAGTCGGCCTCCAGGACGGTGAGCCCCTGCACGGGCACCGTCGCGCCCAGCTCGACCAGCAGCGGCCGCAGGCAGGCGTCCACGGCGAAGGTGTGCGCCGGGCTGGCCGCCGTCATGACCGGCACGCAGACGACACCCGTGAGCGCGCGGCGCGGGAGCCGGTCGAGGAAGAGCTTCAGCAGACCCGAGTAGCTGGCCTTCAGCGTCGGACTGGCCACCAGGAGCAGCCGAGAGGCGCACACGGTGGCGGTCGCCGCGTCCGCGGCCGGCGGGCTCGATTCCCAGCGGGCCAGGTCGGGGCCGATGGCCGAGAGGTCGACGAGGCCGGGCTCGCCGAGCGGGACGCCGCTGTCCAGCAGGTCGCCGTGGAGCATGGCGCCGACTCTAGTGGCGATGTCGAGCGTGCGTGAGCCGCGCCGCGGGTTGCCCACCAGCACGGACACCGGAAGGGCGACAGGCGCGTGGCCCCGGGCGGTCCCGGGCTGCGCCGCGACTTCCACGTGGGACGTCATGAGCCCGCGGACGTCTCTTCGAGTAGGCCGCGCGCCCTCAGGAGCGGCATCACGCCCTCGCCGAACCAGTAGGCCTCCTCCAGGTGCGGCTGGCCGGACAGGATGAGGTGGTCGATGCCGCTCTTGTGGTATTCGGCGATCCGATCGGCCACCTCCTCGTGGCTGCCGACGAGCGCGATCCCCGCGCCGGGGCGGACCAGCCCGTATCCGGCCCACACGTTGGGGTAGATCTCCAGGTCGTCGGTGCGGCCGCCGTGCAGCGCCGAGGCCCGGCGCTGGCCCTCCGACTCGGTGCGGCGGAAGCGCTCCTGCGCCTGGGCGATCAGAGCGGGGTCCATGCCCTCGATCAGCCGGTTCGCGGTCTCCCACGCCTCCTCGGCGGTGTCGCGGGAGATGACGTGGAAGCGCGTGCCGAGCCGCACGTCGCGTCCCGTCGCGTCGCTCTGCCGCCTGAAGTCGGTCATGAGCTCCCCGAGCTGCGGCGGCGGCTCCCCCCAGGCGAGGTAGACGTCGGCGTGCTCGGCGGCGACGCGTCTGGCGGCGGCGGACGAGCCGCCCAGGTGGATCTGCGGCATGGTGGCGGGGCGGGTGAGCAGGCCGGCCTTGAGGCGGTAGTGATCGCCGTCGAAGTCGACGGGCCCGCCCTGCCACAGTCCGCGCAGCACCGTCAGGAACTCGGCCGTCCGCGCGTAGCGGTCGTCATGCGCCAGCCAGTCGCCGTAGCGGCGCTGCTCGTCGGCGTCCCCGCCGGCCACGATGTTGAACACCAGCCGGTCACCGGAGACGCGCTGGAAGGTCGCCGCCATCTGCGCGGTCAGCAGGGGAGACGTGAGCCCGGACCGCAGAGCGATCATGAACTTGACGCGGCGCGTCCTGGCCGCCAGCGCCGCGCTGACCACCCAGGGGTCCTCGCAGAACAGCCCCGTGGGGACCAGCATGCCGGTGAAGCCGAGCGTGTCGGCCGCCTGGGCGACCTGGGCCAGGTAGTCGATGTCGGGTGCGCGGCGGATCGTGCGGGCCCGGCCCTGGTCCGTCGCGGTCTTGCCCACCTCCCTGCCGTCCCCGTGCGAAGGAAGGAACCAGTACAGGTGCAGTGGCATCCGTGGGCACCCTTCATCCGTCGAGAATGCGACCTTCGACAAACACTAGGGTTTTCAGAATACAAGAAGCAATATCCGATGAAGTATTGTGTGCGCATGGCGCGTGTGGGCATGCGGTTGCCGGAGCGCTTCGACGCTCTCGATCCCGCCGTGATTGAGGACCCTTATCCGACCTACGAGAGGCTCCGTGCGCAGGGGCCGCTGTGCCGGATGGGACCGGCCAGCTTCGGCGTCACCCGCTACGCGGACGTGGCCGCGCTGGTGCGCGATCCCCGGCTCGGCAGCGAGTTCCCGCCTCTCTACCACGAGATGTCGGCGGGCGACGGCCCCGCGGCCGCCTTCTTCCAGCGGATCATCCTGTACCGCGACCCTCCGGCGCACACCAGGCTCCGCAGGCTGATGAGCAAGGCGTTCAGCCCCGGCCTGGTGCGCGGTCTGCGCGAGCACATCGGCGACCTGGTGGACGAGCTGCTCGACCCGGCCGCCGAGCGCGGCTGGTTCGACGCCGTGGAGGAGCTGGCCTTCCCGCTTCCGGTGCTGGTGGTGTGCGAGCTGATGGGAATCCCGCGAGCCGACCGCAGCGAGGTGCGGCCGCACGCGCTCAACCTGAGCAAGGCGTTCGCCGCGATGGTCCCGGAGGCCGACCGGGCCGACGCCGACGCCTCGGTGCTCTGGCTCAGGGACTACCTGGCCGAGCTGCTCGCGCAGCGGAGCAAGGCACCGAGCCGTGACCTGCTGTCGCTGCTGCTGGCCGCCCGGGAGGGCGACGACCGGCTGACCGAGGAGGAGATCGTGGACAACGCGGTCTTCTCCTTCTTCGCCGGTTTCGAGACCACGGCCAACCTGCTGGCCAGCGGCTGCGCCGCGCTGCTGGAGCATCCGGGCGAGCTGGCCCGGCTGCGCGCCGATCGCGGGCTGCTGCCGACGGCGGTGGAGGAGTTCCTGCGCTACGACGCGCCGATCCAGGGAACGGCGCGCCTGGTCCGCTCGCCCGTCGAGGTCGGCGACCACACCGTGCGCGCGGGCCGTGTCCTGGTGTTGCTCCTCGGGTCGGCCAACCGGGACGAGCGGCAGTTCGGCGACCCCGGCCGGCTCGACGTCGGGCGCGACCCCAATCCGCACGTCAGCTTCGGCGGCGGGCTGCACCACTGCATGGGCGCGGCACTGGCCAGGGTTGAGGGCGCGGTGGCCTTCGGCAGGCTCCTGGACCGCTTCGGCGCGATCGAGCCCGCCGGTCCCGCGCTCCGCCGTACCAACACCACATTCAGGGCTTATGCCTCCGTCCCCGTGCGAGTCGCCTGATGCGTGCCAAGCTGCTGCCCAAGTTCGACGCCCTCGACCCGGAGGTCCTCGACGATCCCTACCCGACCTACGCGCGGCTGCGCGCCGAGGGGCCGCTGTGCCGGGTCTCGCCGGCCAGCTTCGGCGTGACCCGGCTGGAGCACGTGGCCCCGCTGCTGAGAGACCGGCGGCTCGGCAACGACTTCCCCGAGGACAATCCGGCCTTCGCGGTGGCGGAGGGGGCGGCGGGTCGGGTCTTCCGTCGCATCCTGCCGACGCAGGACGTCGAGGAGCACTCGCGCCTGCACCGGCTGATGGTGGCCGCCTTCAGCCCGCGTACGGCCCGCGGTCACACCGACCGCATCCGCGCCGTCGTCGACGAGTGCCTGGCGCCTGCGCTGGACACGGGCCGCCTCGACGTGCCGGGCGAGCTGGCCTTCCCCGTGGCCGTGACGGTGGTGTGCGAGCTGATGGGGCTGCCCGCCGACGCGCGAGGGGAGATCTGGGCCCGCGCCGGGGCGCTGGCCAAGGCGTTCACGCCGTTCCTGCCCGAGCCGGACCGTCCGGCCGCCGACGAGGCGCTGGCCTGGCTGCGCGGCTACGTCACCGACGTGCTCCACGAGCGCAGGCGCCGTCCCGCCGGTGACCTCGTCTCCCGTATGCTGGGCGAGCTGTCGGACGACGAGATCGTCGACAACCTCGCCTTCCTCTGCTTCACCGGTTTCGAGACCACCATGAACATGGTGTCGACCGGATGCCTGGCCCTGGCCCGGTTCCCCGGGGAGTTCGCCAGGTTACGCGCGGACCGGTCGCTGGTCAGGACGGCGGTGGAGGAGTTCGTCCGGCTGGACGCGCCCATCCAGTACACGGCCAGGGTCACTCGCGAGCCCGTCACGATCGGTGACAAGACCATCAAGGAGGGACGGTCGGTGCTGCTCATGCTCGGCTGCGCCAACCACGACGAGCGGGCCTTCGCCGACCCGGGCAGGCTGGACGTGGGCCGCGACCCCAACCCGCACGTGGGGTTCGGCGGGGGGGTGCGCGGATGTCTCGGCGCCGCGCTGGCCAGGGTCGAGGGTGCCGTCGTGTTCGACGCGCTGCTCGACCGCGTACGCGCCCTGGAGCTCGCCGGGCGGCCCGTGCGCCAGCCCAGTGCCCTGTTCCGCAGCTACGCGAGCATCCCGCTGGTGGTCACGCCTTCGTGAAGGAGCGCAGCAGGTCGCCGTACCCGGCGATGAACTCCCGCGACCACGCGTCGGCGAACCAGTCACGCCGGTAGAACAGGACCGGCCGCAGGCCGGTGCCGAGGGGTGCCACCGCCAGCTCGAAACTGAACCTGCTGCCGATCGCGTCGGGCACGAGCAGCTCGAACTCCAGGCCGCCGGCGTGCCCCTTGTACTGGGGGTCGGTGACGACCTGGAACACGACATCGTCCGCCCGCAGGCCCCCGGTGTCGATCAGGCGGGGCGGGAGCGTCTGGAACGGCTGCTGCTCGTTCGCGAACGCCCCGACCGCGGCGACGTGCGCGGCCTTGATGAGCAGCCGCGGATCGGCGTCGGCCCGGCGGGACCTGAGCATGGCCATGTTGGCCAGGAATCCGACCGTGCCGCGCGACTCGGGCCGGGACCGGTTGGCGAACAGGGAGGCCACGGTGAGGTCCCTGTCGCCGGTCGCCCGGTGCAGCTGAGCGAAGTATCCGGCGAGCAGCACCGAGAAGAGCGTGACGCGCAGGTCGCGGGCGACGTCCTTCAACGCCCGGGTGACGTCGGCCGGCAGCGTGACGGCCGCCACCCCGGTGGGCCCGCTGGCCGCGCTTCCCGCGCCGGGCAGCCTGGGCGGCCTGGCCAGACGCGCGCCGTCGAGCTGGCGCAGCCAGTAGCCGCGCTGGCGGTCGAGGGCGCCGCTGTCGGTCTGGTGCCGCTGCCAGCGGGCGAAGTCCAGATACTGCCACGGCATCTCAGGCAAGACCGACAGGTCACCTCCGTGGGCGTAGAGGGTCTGCAGCTCCTTGAACAGCACGCCTGTCGACCAGGCGTCGGTGACCATGTGGTGCAGGTTCAGGCACAGGACGTGGTCGGTGTCGGAGACCTGCCAGCACGTCACGCGGATCGGGGAGAGGCCCACGTCGATCCGCGTGCGCAGCTCGGCCGCCAGCTGCGCCTCGAGGTCCGCCGGCGCCGGTGGCTGCGGGGCGTCGCGCCAGTCGACGCCGACCGGCTCGGCGGGCAGCACCCGCTGCAGCAGGTCGCGTCCCCGGCCCGCGAAGACCGTACGCAGCGACTCGTGCCTGCGCACGAGCCCGTTGACGGCGGCGCCGAGCGCCGCGCGGTCCAGCCGGCCGCGCAGACGGCACAGCACGGGGCAGTTGAACGTGCCGTACTCCTCCGTCGCCCGGTAGTGCCCCATCATCCACAGCAGCCGCTGGCCGACGGTTGCCGGAGCCTCTCGTACGGTCACGTGCGCATGCTAGGGGATACTCGTATTTCCGGTAAACCCGTGTATCTCGGGTCTTCCCCCACCTTGTATCTGTTCAGTAGTGTTTCTGGTATGGCCGACCTGAGGGTGACCACTCCCGTCGAAGCCCGGCTCAACTGGGACTACGAGCCGCAGTCCGACCGGATCGCTGTCCTGTACGAGCGTGCCAAGCAAGCCCAGTGGAACGCCTCCACCGACATCGACTGGTCGACGGAGGTGGCGTTCGGCTCTCCGCTGCCCGACGACTCCTACTTCGCGATGTCGGCGTTCGCCGCCTCCCCGCTGGCGCGTAGGGGCCGCCCGATGTGGGACACCTTCAGGTGGGAGCTCCAGTCGTGGATGGTGTCGCAGTTCCTCCACGGAGAGCAGGGCGCGCTTGTGGTCGCCGCCCGGCTGGTCGAGGTGATGCCGGACGTCGAGAGCAAGTACTACGCGGCCAGCCAGGCGGCTGACGAGGCAAGGCACGTGGAGGCGTTCTCCCGCTACCTGCGCGAGAAGGTGCCCGAGCCGTACGCCATCAGCTCGCCGCTGCGGGCGCTGCTCACCGACATTCTGTCCGACGAGCGGTGGGACGTCACCGCCCTCGGCATGCAGATCATGGTCGAGGCGCTGGCCATGGCGGCGTTCCGGTTGGCCAACAGCACCTTCAACGACGACCTGATCAAAGAGATCACCCGGCTGGTGGCCAGGGACGAGGCGCGGCACGTCTCCTTCGGCGTGCTCTCCCTGAGCGGGATCTATCCGGAGATGACCCAGGCGGAGCTGGCCGACCGTGAGGACCTGGTCCTGGAGGCGGCCAGCCTCATGCGCCGGCGGTTCCTCCTCGAGGACGTCTGGGACCGCATCGAGGTGCCGACGGCCGAAGGCGTCGACTTCGCCGCCACCCACGAACTGATGATCAAGTACCGGCAGGCGATCTTCGCCAAGGTCATCTCGTCGCTCCAGCACATCGGCCTGCTGACCGGCCGGGTGCGTGACGGGCTGGCCAAGCTCGACCTGCTCGACTTCGGCGTCCACCGTACGAGGAGGGCTGATGTCTGACGAACTGAGCCTGGAGGGGATGCGGTCCGCCATAGCCGCCATGCTGGGCGCGGACACGGTGGCCGACGACGCCGACCTGCTGCGGCTCGGCATGGACTCCATCCAGGTGATCAGGCTGGCCAGCCGGTGGCGGCGGGCCGGAGCCGACGTCACCTTCGCCGAGCTGGTCGAGTACCGCACGCTGGCCGAGTGGTTCGAGCTGGTGTCGTCGAAGGTGGCCTCGAACGTCGCCGGCCCCGTCGTGCCGGCCGAACCTGAGGTGGACGAGTCCCAGCCGTTCGACCTGGCGACGATGCAGCACGCCTACTGGGTCGGCCGCGACCGCGAACAGGTGCTCGGCGGGGTGGGCGCCCAGTTCTACTGCGAGTTCGACGGGACGGGAGTCGACCCCGCGCGGCTGGAGCAGGCGGTCCGTGCCCTGATCGCCAGGCACGGCATGCTGCGCGCCCGCTTCCTCGACGACGGACGCCAGCAGATCATGGACGACAGTCCCTGGCCGGGTGTCACCGTGCACGACCTGCGCGACGACCCCGCGCGGGCCGACCAGGTGCGCGCCGAGCTGTCGCACCGCAAGATGGCGGTGGAGCGCGGCGAAATCCTCGACATCCACCTGTCCCTGCTCCCCGGCGGGCTGACCAGGCTTCACCTGGCGATCGAGATGCTCGTCTCCGACGCGCAGAGCTTCCAGATCCTGCTGGACGACCTGGCGAGGCTCTACCGCGACCCCGGCACACCGCTGCCGCCGCTCGGCTACAGCTTCCCGCGCTACCTGGCCGGCCAGGAGTCGCGTCGGGCGCGCAAGCGCGCCGAGGACCGCGCGTGGTGGATGGAGCGCCTGCCCGACCTGCCCGGCGCTCCGCAACTGCCGCTCGCCACGCCTCCCGAACGGATCGAGCAGCGGCACAACGTACGGCTGTCGCACAGCCTGTCCAGCGAGGAGTGGAAGCGGCTGACGGAGTGCGCCCGCGAGCACTCCGTCCTGCTCTCGATGGTCTTCGTCACCGCCTTCGCCGAGGTCGTCGGCGCGTGGAGCGACAGCCGGCGGTTCCTGCTCAACCTGCCGTTCTACGACCGCGACGAGGTGCACCAGGACGTCAACCGGATCGTCGGCGACTTCACCAACCTCGTCCTGCTGGGCGTCGACGTCTCCGAGCCGCTCCCGTTCATCGAGCGGGTCCGCGACGTGCAGAGCCGTTTCCACCGCGACCTCGCCCACGCCTCGTTCACCGGCGTCGAGGTCATGCGGGAGCTGGCCCGGGCCGACCCCGACGCCGGGCCCGTCGCGCCCGTCGTGTTCACCACCGCGATCAACCTCGGCGAGCTCTTCACCCAGGAGTTCCGCGACAGCTTCGGCACCCCCGGCTACACCATGTCCACCACCCCGCAGGTGTGGTTGGACTGTCAGGTGACTGAGCGTGGTGGTGGGTTGTTCGTGAACTGGGATGCGGTGGAGGAGTTGTTCCCGGCGGGTGTGTTGGATGGGATGTTCGAGGCGTATGTCGGGATCGTGCGCAAGTTGGTGGCGGGTGAGTGGTCGGAGCCGGTCGGGGGGCTGGTTCCGGCGGGTCAGTTGGCGGTGCGTGCGGGGGTGAATGCGACGGCTGGTGCGGTGTCGGGTCGGTTGTTGCATGCGGGGTTCTTCGAGTGGGCGGGGCGGGAGCCTGGGCGGGTGGCGTTGCTGTGGGATGGCGGTTCGCTGTCGTATGGCGAGTTGGCGGGTCGGGCGTTGGCGGTGGCGGGGTGGTTGCGCGGGGGTGGTGTGGCTCCTGGCGGGTTGGTGGGGGTGTCGGTTCGGCGGGGTCCGGATCAGGTGGCGGCTGTGTTGGGGGTGTTGGCGGCGGGGGCGGCGTATGTGCCGGTGGGGGTGGACCAGCCGGAGGTGCGGCGTGAGCGGATCTTCGCTTCGGCGGGTGTGTCGTGTGTGCTGACGGATGAGGTGATGGCCGAGGCGCTGGCGGCTTCGCCGGTTGGCGTTCCCGTGTGGGCTGACGGGCTGGCGTATGTGATTTATACGTCGGGGTCGACGGGGGAGCCGAAGGGTGTGGAGATCACGCATGCGGCGGCGGTGAACACGGTCGAGGACGTGGTGGGGCGGTTCGGGGTGTCGGGTGGGGATCGGGTGCTGGCGGTGTCGGCGCTGGATTTCGATCTGTCGGTGTTCGATGTGTTCGGGTTGTTGTCGGTGGGCGGTTCGCTGGTGCTGATCGGTGAGGAGGATCGGCGGGAGGCGGGTCGGTGGGCGCAGCTGTGTGAGCGGTTCGGGGTGTCGGTGTGGAATTCGGTGCCGGCGTTGCTGGACATGTTGTTGACGGTGGGTGGTGGCGGCGGGTTGCGGTTGGCGTTGGTGTCGGGCGATTGGGTGGGGTTGGATCTGTCTGCTCGGCTGGCTGCGGTGGCTCCGGGGGCTGAGTTGGTGGCGTTGGGTGGGGCGACGGAGGCGGCGATCTGGTCGAACTTCATGCCGGTGCCGGTGCGGGTGCCGCGGGGGTGGGTGTCGGTGCCGTATGGGCGGCCGCTGCGGAATCAGCGGTTCCGGGTGGTGGATGGTCGGGGTCGGGATTGTCCGGATTGGGTGCCGGGTGAGTTGTGGATTGGTGGGGCCGGGGTGGCCTTGGGGTATCGCAATGATCCGGAGCGGACGGCGGCGCAGTTCGTGACGGTGGGTGGGGAGCGCTGGTATCGGACTGGGGATGTGGGCCGGTATTGGCCGGATGGGGTGTTGGAGTTCCTGGGTCGGCGTGATTTCCAGGTGAAGGTGCGGGGGCATCGGATCGAGCTGGGTGAGGTGGAGGCGGTTTTGGAGGCCTGCCCGGGGGTGTCGCGGGCGGTGGCGGCTGCGGTGGAGGCGTCTGGGGGTCGTTCGCGCAGGTTGGCTGCTTTGGTGGTGGGCGGGCAGGCCGAGCGGGTGCGGGAGTTCGCGGCGTCGCGGTTGCCGGGGTACATGGTGCCTGAGCGGGTGGTGGTGGTGGAGGCGTTGCCGTTGAGTGGCAACGGCAAGATCGATCGGGCGGCGGCGTTGCGGTTGCTGGCCGAGGCGGACACGGGCGAGGCCGGTGGTGGTTCGTCGCCGCCGCGCGGGCCGGTGGAGACCGTGCTGGCCGGTTTGTGGGCCGACCTGCTGAGCGTGGCCGTGATCTCCCGGGAGGACAACTTCTTCGCCCTGGGCGGAGACAGCCTCCTCGCCACCAGACTGCTGGCCAAGCTCAGAGCCGCAGGGTACGAGGGCGCCAGCATGCGCTCCCTCTTCGCCAACCCCGTGCTCCAGGACTTCGCCGCCCTCCTCACCGCCGGCACGGCCGAGACCGCCGTCGTGCTCCGGCCCGATCCGGCGCACCGCCACGAGCCGTTCCCGCCGACGGACGTGCAACGCGCCTACTGGGTCGGCCGGACCGACACCTTCACCCTCGGCGGCGTCGGCTCGCACTGGTACTGGGAGGTCGACGGCACCGGCGTCGACCTGCCCGGGCTCGAAACGGCGTGGAACAGGCTCGTCGCCCGGCACGAGATGCTGCGCGCCGTCTTCGACGACGACGGTGACCAGCGCATCCTTCCTGAGGTGCCGCACACCGTCATCCAGGTCACCGACACCGCGGAACAGGACTACGAGCGGGAGCTCGACCGGCTCCGCGAGGACCTCTCCCACCGCATCGCCGACCCCGGCAGGTGGCCGCTGGTCGAGGTGCGCGCCGTACGCTCGGGCGGGCGCACCCGCCTGGCGTTCAGCTTCGACTACATGGTGCTCGACGCACTCAGCATCGTCACCGTCTTCAAGGAGCTGGCCGCCCTCTACCGCGAACCCGAGCTGGAACTGCCCGCCCTCGAGGTCTCCTTCCGCGACTACCTGTGCCAGGCCGTCCCCGGCGAGGCGGAACGGCGGGCGGCGGAGGACTACTGGCGCGAGCGGGCCGCGGCGCTGCCGCCCGCCCCCCGGCTCCCGCTCGCCAAGGACCCCGCGAAAGTCACCTCCCCGCGTTTCACCAGACGTGAGGCCAAGCTGGAGCCGCACGAGTGGGCCGCGCTCGTCGAGCAGGCCAGGGCACACGGGCTCACCCCGGCGGCGGTCCTGGCCACCGCCTACGCCGAGGTTCTCAGCGCGTGGTCGCAGGGCGACGGGCTCACGCTCAACCTGACCCTGTTCGACCGTCGAGAAGTCCACCCCCAGATCAACGAGGTCCTCGGCGACTTCACCTCGTTGCTGCTCGCCGCTTACGAACCGGGGCCCGGCGAGGACTTCGCCGCCGCCGCCCGCCGCTACCAGGAACGCATGTGGGCGGACATGGAGCACCGCGCCGTGTCGGCCATCTGGGTGCTGCGCGAGCGCGCACGCCAGACCGGAGCCGCCGACGTCTCCATGCCGGTCGTCTTCACCAGCGCGCTCGGCCTGCCCGCCGAGTTGGTCGAGCTCGACCTGCCGTTCGGCCGGCCCGGCTGGGGACTCTCCCAGACCCCGCAGGTGTGGTTGGACTGTCAGGTGACTGAGCGTGGTGGTGGGTTGTTCGTGAACTGGGATGCGGTGGAGGAGTTGTTCCCGGCGGGTGTGTTGGATGGGATGTTCGAGGCGTATGTCGGGATCGTGCGCAAGTTGGTGGCGGGTGAGTGGTCGGAGCCGGTCGGGGGGCTGGTTCCGGCGGGTCAGTTGGCGGTGCGTGCGGGGGTGAATGCGACGGCTGGTGCGGTGTCGGGTCGGTTGTTGCATGCGGGGTTCTTCGAGTGGGCGGGGCGGGAGCCTGGGCGGGTGGCGTTGCTGTGGGATGGCGGTTCGCTGTCGTATGGCGAGTTGGCGGGTCGGGCGTTGGCGGTGGCGGGGTGGTTGCGCGGGGGTGGTGTGGCTCCTGGCGGGTTGGTGGGGGTGTCGGTTCGGCGGGGTCCGGATCAGGTGGCGGCTGTGTTGGGGGTGTTGGCGGCGGGGGCGGCGTATGTGCCGGTGGGGGTGGACCAGCCGGAGGTGCGGCGTGAGCGGATCTTCGCTTCGGCGGGTGTGTCGTGTGTGCTGACGGATGAGGTGATGGCCGAGGCGCTGGCGGCTTCGCCGGTTGGCGTTCCCGTGTGGGCTGACGGGCTGGCGTATGTGATTTATACGTCGGGGTCGACGGGGGAGCCGAAGGGTGTGGAGATCACGCATGCGGCGGCGGTGAACACGGTCGAGGACGTGGTGGGGCGGTTCGGGGTGTCGGGTGGGGATCGGGTGCTGGCGGTGTCGGCGCTGGATTTCGATCTGTCGGTGTTCGATGTGTTCGGGTTGTTGTCGGTGGGCGGTTCGCTGGTGCTGATCGGTGAGGAGGATCGGCGGGAGGCGGGTCGGTGGGCGCAGCTGTGTGAGCGGTTCGGGGTGTCGGTGTGGAATTCGGTGCCGGCGTTGCTGGACATGTTGTTGACGGTGGGTGGTGGCGGCGGGTTGCGGTTGGCGTTGGTGTCGGGCGATTGGGTGGGGTTGGATCTGTCTGCTCGGCTGGCTGCGGTGGCTCCGGGGGCTGAGTTGGTGGCGTTGGGTGGGGCGACGGAGGCGGCGATCTGGTCGAACTTCATGCCGGTGCCGGTGCGGGTGCCGCGGGGGTGGGTGTCGGTGCCGTATGGGCGGCCGCTGCGGAATCAGCGGTTCCGGGTGGTGGATGGTCGGGGTCGGGATTGTCCGGATTGGGTGCCGGGTGAGTTGTGGATTGGTGGGGCCGGGGTGGCCTTGGGGTATCGCAATGATCCGGAGCGGACGGCGGCGCAGTTCGTGACGGTGGGTGGGGAGCGCTGGTATCGGACTGGGGATGTGGGCCGGTATTGGCCGGATGGGGTGTTGGAGTTCCTGGGTCGGCGTGATTTCCAGGTGAAGGTGCGGGGGCATCGGATCGAGCTGGGTGAGGTGGAGGCGGTTTTGGAGGCCTGCCCGGGGGTGTCGCGGGCGGTGGCGGCTGCGGTGGAGGCGTCTGGGGGTCGTTCGCGCAGGTTGGCTGCTTTGGTGGTGGGCGGGCAGGCCGAGCGGGTGCGGGAGTTCGCGGCGTCGCGGTTGCCGGGGTACATGGTGCCTGAGCGGGTGGTGGTGGTGGAGGCGTTGCCGTTGAGTGGCAACGGCAAGATCGATCGGGCGGCGGCGTTGCGGTTGCTGGCCGAGGCGGATACGGGCGAGGCCGGTGGTGGTTCGTCGCCGCCGCGCGGGCCGGTGGAGACCGTGCTGGCCGGTTTGTGGGCCGACCTGCTGAGCGTGGCCGTGATCTCCCGGGAGGACAACTTCTTCGCCCTGGGCGGAGACAGCCTCCTCGCCACCAGGCTCGTGGAGGCCGTCCGCCGGGAGTTCGGCGTGGTGATGACCCTGCGGCTCCTGCTCGGCGTGCCGACGCTCGCCGAGCTCGCCGCCCTGATCGAGGCACAGACGGCGGACGCCGTGGAGGAGGGCGAAGTATGAGTGCAGGTCGCCTGGTCGGCGAGCTGGAGAGTGCGGGGGTCACCCTCTGGGAGGACGACGGGCGACTCCGCTTCCGCGCCCCCAAGGGCACGATGACGGAGGAGCGCATCGCCGCCCTGCGCGAGCACCGCGACGAGGTGCTCGCCTACCTGCGCGACACCGCCGAGAACGCGCTCGTCCCGGCGCCCGGCGATCGCTACGAGCCGTTCCCCGTGACCGACGTGCAGTCCGCCTACCTGCTGGGCCGGCGCGACGTCTTCGCCTACGGCGGCGTCGGCTGCCACGGGTACGGCGAGCTCACCTATCCCGAACTCGACCCCGCCAGGCTCGAAGCGGCCTGGCGGCGGCTGATCGAGCGGCACGACATGCTGCGCGCCGTCGTCACCGTGGACGGCGCCCAGCAGGTACGGCCCTCCGTCCCCGACTACCACATCCACGTGGCCGACCTGCGAGGCAGCCCGCCCGAGCAGGTGGCGGCGGCCCTCGGCACCGCCCGGGAGGAGATGGGCCACAAGGTCTACCCGACCGACCAGTGGCCGCTGTTCGAGCTGCGGGTGACCCTCTCCGACCAGGCAGCGACCCTGCACTTCTCCATCGACTTCCTCATCGCCGACTTCGTCAGCCTCGAAGTCCTGCTCGACGAGCTGCACCGGCTCTACGCCGAGCCGAAGCGCCCGCTCCCGCCGCTCGAGGTCACCTACCGGGACTACCGCCTGGCCGAGCAGCGCATGCGCAGCGGTCCCCGCTACGAGCGCGACAAGGCGTACTGGCTGGACCGGATCGACGACCTGCCGGCCGCCCCCGATCTGCCGCTGCTCACCCGGCCGGCCGGGCAGGCCCGCTTCCGCCGCCTGGAGACCAGGCTCGACCCCGCCACGTGGGCCGCGCTGAAGGAACAGGCCGGACGGCACGGCCTCAGCCCCTCCACCGCCGTGCTCGCCGCGTACGCCGAGGTCATCGGCTCCTGGAGCCGCGCCGCCCGGTTCAGCCTCGACATCACCCTGCTCAACCGCCTGCCCGTCCACCCGCAGATCGGCAACCTCGTCGGCGACTTCACCTCGGTGAGCCTGCTCGCCGTGGACAAGGGCGCGGGCACGACCTTCGCCGAGCGCGCCGCCGCCGTACAGGCCCAGCTCTGGCAGGACCTCGACCACCGGCTCTTCACCGGCGTGGAGGTGATGCGCGAGCTCGGCCGCCGGCGCGGCCCGGACGCGGCGCTCATGCCGGTCGTGTTCACCAGCGCGATCGGGCTCGCCGACGAGGAGGAGGGGACGGGCCGGGGCGAGTTCACCCACGGCATCAGCCAGACCCCGCAGGTGTGGATCGACTGCCAGAACATCGAGCGGCGCGGCGGGCTGTCCACGAACTGGGACGTCCGTGAGGGCGTGCTCGCCGACGAGATGGTCGACGACGCCTTCGCCGCCTACGAGGAGCTGCTGCGCCGCCTGGCCGGCGACCCGGGGGCCTGGGCCGAACAGCGGCCCGTCGGCCTGCCGGCCGCCCAGCTCGCCCGCCGCGAGCAGGCCAACGCCACGGCGGGACCGCTGCCCGACAGCCTGCTCCAGGACGGCTTCCTGGAGCAGGCCGCGCGCCACCCCGGCAGGACCGCCGTCATCTCCGGCGACGACGTCCTCACCTACGCGGACCTCGCCGCCCGCTCGGCCACGGTGGCCGCACGGCTGGCCGAGCTCGGCCTGGCGGCGGGCGACCGGGTCGCCGTCGTGATGGACAAGGGCTGGGAACAGGTCGTCGCGGTCATCGCGGTGCTCCGGGCCGGAGGTGTCTACCTGCCGATCGACACCAACCAGCCGCAGGCCCGCCGCGAGCGCATCCTCGCCGACGCGGACGTGCGGCTCACGCTCACCCAGTCGTGGCTCCTGCCCGAACTCGGCGGAGCCAAGGCGCTGGCCGTCGACGAGATCCCGCCCGCCGCCGAGGCGGCCGGCCCACCCCCCACCCGTCCCGACGACCTCGCGTACGTGATCTACACCTCCGGTTCCACCGGATCGCCCAAGGGCGTCATGATCAGTCACCGCGCGGCGCGCAACACGATCGACGACATCAACGCCCGCTTCCAGGTCGGGCCGGACGACCGTGTGCTCGGCCTGGCCGCGCTCGGCTTCGACCTGTCCGTCTACGACCTGTTCGGGTTGCTCGCCGCCGGTGGTGCCCTCGTGCTGCCCGCCCCGGCGCGCCGGGGCGACCCCTCGCACTGGGCGGCGCTCGTCGCCCAGCACGGCGTGACGATCTGGAATTCCGTCCCGGCGCAGCTGCAGATGCTGAGCGACTACCTCGGGCAGGGGCAGCAGGACGCGCTCGGGTCGCTGCGGCTCGCCCTGCTGTCCGGCGACTGGATCCCCGTGGCGCTGCCCGACCAGGTCCGGCAGCAGCTGCCGGGCCTGCGGACGGTCAGCCTCGGCGGCGCGACAGAGGCCGCGATCTGGTCGATCTACCACGACATCGGCGAGGTGCCCGGCGACTGGCGGAGCATCCCGTACGGGCGCCCGCTGACCAACCAGACCTTCCACGTCCTGGACGCCGCGATGCGGCCGTGCCCCGACGGCGTCGCGGGAGAGCTTTACATCGGCGGCGCGGGGCTGGCCGCCGGATACCTCAACGACGAGCAACGCACCGCCGAGCGGTTCGTCCGGCACCCGGAGACCGGCGAACGCCTCTACCGCACCGGCGACCTGGGCAGGTACCTCCCCAACGGGGAGATCGAGTTCCTCGGCCGCGAAGACGCCCAGGTGAAGGTGCGCGGCCACCGGATCGAGCTGGCGGAGGTCGAGACCGTCCTCGCCGAGCACCCGGCCGTGGACGTCGCCGTGTGCGTGGCCGACGGGACGGGGCTGGAGCGCCGCCTGATCGGCTTCGTCGAACCGGCCGGACGCGCCGAGCCGGCCGAGGCGGCGAGCGGCGTGCTCGCGGAGGCGACCCGGTCGGGCGCCGCCGTGCTCGACGGCGTCGACCGCGAGCGCTACCTCGCCTACACCCGGGGGCTGGACGACATCGCCCTCACCACCATGCTCGCCGTCCTGACCGAGTCCGGGCTGTTCGCGCCGGGCAGCGGGCACACCGCGGAGGACGTGGCGGCCGTCGCGGGAGTCGCCGAACGGCACCACCGCCTCGTCCGCCGCTGGCTGCACGCGCTGACCGGCGCCGGCGTGCTCGCCGTGGACGGCGCGGGCGTGCACCGGCTGACCGGCACGGGGACGGCCCGCCTCCACACCGACCTGACCGCGGCCTGGCAGGAGGTGGTCGACCTCGGGACGGACGTGGACGACGTCCGGTTGATCGACTACTTCCGCACCTGCAGCGCCCGCCTCGGCGAACTGGTCAGAGGCGAGGCCGATCCGCTGGAGCTGCTGTTCCCCGAGGGCCGGGTCGACCTGTCGGACGACCTCTACTCCAAGGCGCTGTTCAACCGGTGGGCCAACGCCGTGACGGCGGCGGCCGTGCGGCGGATCGCCGGAGCCCACGACGGTCACGGACCGCTGCGCGTGCTGGAGGTCGGCGCGGGCGCGGGCGGCACCAGCGCGGGCGTGCTGGACGCCCTCACCGCGACGGGCGTGGACGTCGACTACCTCTACACCGACCTGTCGCAGTACTTCCTCAACGCCGCCCAGGACCGGTTCGCCGTTCACGAATGGCTCAGGTTCGGCGTGTTCGACCTAGACCGCGATCACCGGGCCCAGAGCCTGTCCGCGAACTCCTTCGACCTCATCATCGCCGGGGACGTTCTGCACGCCACCACCGACGTGAGCGCGACGCTGACCCGCCTGGCCGAGCTGGCCGCGCCCGGCGGCTGGCTGCTCGTGCAGGAGATGACCCGCGACCACTTCCAGATCATGACCTCGCTGGAACTGATGGTCCGGCTCGACGACACGGGTGACTTCGCCGACCTGCGGCGCGGCGCGCACCAGACGTTCCTGTCAGCCGAGCAGTGGCGCGACCTGCTCAGTCGCGCAGGGGCGCGCGAGGTGTGCGCCACGCACGGCGAGGATCTGCTCGAAGAGGTGGGGATGCGGGTCATGCTGGCCAGGTTCAAGACCGACCGCGCCAGGGTGACACCGGCCGAGCTGGCCCGCTTCGCCGCCCGGCGGCTGCCCGACTACATGGTGCCACCGGTCATCGAGGTGATCGACGCGGTGCCCGTCACCGGGAACGCCAAGGTCGACCGGGCCGGGCTACTGGCCCTGCTCCCCACCAGGGGCGGCGTGGAGGCGACGGCGCCGGACGAGGGCGGCAGCGACCTGGAGCGCAGGCTCGCCGAGATCTGGGCCCAGGTGCTCAAGCTCGACGCGGTCGGCCGGCACCAGAACTTCTACGACCTCGGCGGCGACTCCCTGCTGGCCGCGCAGCTCGCCGGGCGCGTCACCGAGGAGGTCCCCGAGGCCGGCCTGTTCTTCGACGAGCTGCTGCGGCTCATCCTCGAGCAGCCCACCATCGCCGCGGTGGCCGCCGCGCTGTCCGGCGGAACGGGAGGACAGACCGCCACGAGCGGCGGTGCGGCGTCCTCGGTCGTACCGCTCGGCGAGCAGGCGGGGCAGGCCGACGGGCCGGCCCTGATCGTGGTCCACGACGGCCACGGGCCGCTCCCCGCGCCGCCGGCGGACGTCCCCTCGTTCGCCCTGACCGGCGCAGCCGGGCTGGCGGTGGACGAGCTGGAGCCCGAGATACTCGTCGAGCGTCTCGCCGACCGCTACTGCGCCGAGCTCGCCGACCTCGGCCTGGCCGAGGTCCGGATGACCGGCTCCGGCGCCGCCGCCCTGCTCGCCATGGCCGTCGCCAGGCGGCTGGTCGAGATCGGCGTCCATGTCGACCGGCTCACCCTGGTCGGCCCGCTGACCCCCGGAGCCGAGGAGCCGCCCCCAGGCGCCGACGGTCTCCATCGCGCGCTGCTGGCGGCGGGAGACGCCGGCGACGAGCTCTACCTGGGCGACCTGACCCTGGTCGTGCCCGAGGGGACGCCGGTGGACTTCTGGACCGACCGCTGCCTCGGCGAGGTCACCGTCGAGGCAGCCGCCGAGCCCGGCGTCGGGCCCGACGCCGGGCCGGAGGTTGGGCCGGGCGCCGGGGGCAGGTCCTGATGGGTGACCTGACCGGCGGCCTGGTCGGCGTCGTCGGCGGATACGGAGGGGTGGGCGCCGTCGCCGCCGCGAGGCTGTCGGCCTGGGGCGTTGCACCGCTGCGGGTGGGCGGCCGCGACACGCGCCGTACCGCCGAGGCCGCCGCCCGGCTGGGCGCCCATGCCTGCCCGGTGGACGTGTCCAACCCCGAGAGCCTGGCGGCGTTCGTGCGCGGCTGCCGCGTCGTGATCAACTGCGCCGGCCCCGCCGTCGTCGTCGGCGACCTGGTGGCCAGGGCGGCCAGGGATGCGGGCGCCCGCTACGTCGACGCGGCGGGCGACGAGGAGTTCCACCGCCGGCTGGAGGCGCTGGACTGGCCGGGCACGGCTGTGATCTCCGCGGGGATGATGCCCGGGCTGACCGGCCTGCTGCCCCGGCTGCTGATCGACGGCGTCGAACGACCGCTGCGGCTCACCGGCTGGGTGGGCGGACGCGACCGGTTCACCGTGACGGCCGCGCTGGACTACCTGGCCGCCTTCGACCGTTTCGGCGAGACGTTCGCCGCCTGGCGCGGCGGGCGCCGGGTGTCGCGCGCCGCCGCGGTCGACCCCGCCGCCGGGGTGCCGTTCTTCCCCGGCCCGGTGGCGGCCACGCCGTACCTGAGCACCGAGACCGAGGCCCTGGCCCGCGGCCTCGGCGTGGCCGACGTGACCTGGTTCAGCGTCTTCGACGGCGAGCACCTGTGGCAGGCGCTCACCCGGCAGCCGGGAGGAGCGACGGTGGAGGAGCGCGCGGCCCGGCTGTCCAGGGCGGCCGAGCTGGACCTGTTCGGCCACGACCCGTACCAGCTGATCGTGGCCGAGCTGGCCGGGCCGTCCGCGGCCCGCACCCTCGTGGTCAGGGGTGCGGGCGCGAACGAGCTCACCGGCGCCACGGCGGCGATGGCCGCCATGGCCGTGCTGTCCGGCGACGTCCCGGCGGGCGTGCACCACGCGGCGGACGTGCTCGACCCGCGGTGGGCGGCCGGCCTGCTCGCCGGCGTCGAGGTGCTCGATGGGCCCGCCTGGGAGGCCGCCGTCGTGGAGGAGGGAGTCCTGTGAACCGCTGCACGGACACCGGCGAGGGGAGAGCGCCGTGAGCGAGCGCACGCGGGTCGTGGTCTGCGGCGCGCTCTTCGGTCAGGTGTACCTGCGCGCCTTCGCGCTGCCCGGCCTGCCGCTGGAGCTCGCCGGGATCCTGGCCCGGGGCAGCGACCGGTCCCGCGCCGTCGCCGCCCACCACGGCGTCCCCCTGTTCACCGACATCGACCAGATCCCCGGCGACGTGCGGATGGCCGCCGTCGTCGTGCGCGGCGGCCTGCTCGGCGGTCCCGGGGTGGAGCTCGCCAAGGCCCTCATGGCGCGCGGCATCCACGTCCTGCAGGAGCACCCGCTCCACCACGACGAGCTGGCCGACTGCCTGCGCGAGGCGCGCAGGAACAAGGTCACCTACCACCTCAACCCCTTCTACACCAACACCGCTCCGGTCAGGCGGTTCGTCGGCACCGTCGCCGAGCTGCTGCGCCGCCAGCGGCCGCGCTACGTCGACGCCGCCTGCGGCTTCCAGGTGGCCTACTCGTTGCTCGACATCCTCGGTCAGGCGCTCGGCGGGGTGCGGCCGTGGGCGCTGGGCGACCTGGCCGCCCCGCCGACCGGCCTCGGCGCGGCGACCAGCCTGGACGTGCCCTTCCGCAGCCTCGACGGGGTCATCGGCGGCGTGCCCGTCACCTTGCGCATCCAGAACCAGATGGACCCCGCCGACCCCGACAACTACGCCCACCTCATGCACCGGGTCGTCATCGGCACGGAGGCCGGAAACCTGGAGCTCGTCGGCACCCACGGCCCGGTCGTCTGGAGCCCCCGGCCCGACTTCCCGCGCGCCGTCCGCGACCCGGCCGCCCGGCCGCACTTCGACTACAGCGACACGGACGCCGAGGCGCTCCGCAGCCACCTCGACGTGCCCAGCGCCGGCGTGCTCGGGCCGGCGCAGGCGCCGAGCTACCGCCAGATCTTCGAGGAGGTGTGGCCGGCCGGAGTCGCGCACGCCCTGATGCGGCTGCGCCGCGACGCGCTGGCGGGCGACCCCGCGGCCAGGCGCGGCCAGTACCACCTGACGCTGTGCAAGCTCTGGCAGGAGATCACCACCCGGCTCGGCCCGCCTGAGCTGCTGAGTGCGCCGCCGCCGCGGCTGCTGGACGGCGCCGAGATCGCCGAGCTGGACAAGGCCGGACGCGAGGCGGAACAGGAGGCGCCATGACGGTGATCGCGGACACCACGACGTGGTTACGGAGGTTGCGGCCCGTGTCGGCGCCGTGGGTGCGCCTGCTGTGCTTTCCCCACGCCGGCGGCAACGCCTACTTCTACAACGCCTGGCGGGCCGAGCTGCCGCCCGACGTCGAGCTGTACGCCGTGCAGTACCCCGGACGCCTCGACCGGCTGGGCGACCCGTTCATGGAGGACATGGAACGCATGGCCGACGCGGTCGCGCAGGCCGCGTACCTGCTGACCGGCGTGCCGGTGGCGCTGTTCGGGCACAGCCTCGGCGCGGCCGTCGCCTACGAGACGGCACGCCGCATGCGCAGGCCGCCCGCCCACCTGTTCGTCTCCGGCCAGCCGGCGCCCGACCGGCACCGCGGCGGCACCAGACACCTGGTCGGCGACGAGGTGTTGTGGCAGGAGCTCTCCCGGCTCGGCGGTGCGTCGCCCGAGGTGATCGGCAACGCCGAGCTGCGGGAGGAGTTCCTGCCCGTGATGCGCAGCGACTACCGACTCGCCGAGACCTACCGGGCCAGGCCCGGCCCGCCGCTCGACTGCCCGGTGACCGCGGTGATCGGCGACCGGGACAGCGAGGTGGACGAGGACGAGGCGCGGTCCTGGGAGCGGTACACCAGCGCCTCCTTCGCTCTGCGGGTGTTCCCCGGCGGCCACTTCTACCTCAACCCGCCGGGCCCGCGGCTCATCGACGCGATCGTCACCCGGCTCGCGGAGGGCGCCCCGCCGCGCCGGATGGGATGGGCCGGGCCGTGATCCACAACGGTTTCACGCTTCACAGCCCCGCGACCCTCGCCGAGGCGCTGGCTCTGCTGGGGGACGGGGCCGTGGCCCTGGCCGGCGGCCAGTCCCTGATCCCGGAGCTCAAGACGGGTAGGGTACGGCCCGGGTCCGTCATCGACATCGGCGCGCTGGCCGAGCTCGACGGCGTCCGCGACGAGGGAGACGTACTCGCCGTCGGCGCGCTCACCCGCCACCACCGGCTCCACACGGCGCCGGCCGTACGCGCGAAGGCCCCGCTGCTCGCGCACGCCGCCGGCCGGATCGCCGACCCTCAGGTACGCCACATGGGCACCATCGGCGGTTCCATCGCCCACGCCGACCCCGCGGCCGACCTTCCGGTGGCGCTGCTCGCGCTCGACGCCCGCGTCGTCCTGGCCGGTCCGGACGGCCGCCGGGAGGAGCCGCTGGCACGTTTCGCCGGACCTGCCGATGGCGAGCTCATCACCGAAGTGCGAGTCCCCGACCAGCGCGGCCGCCCGTGGAGCTACCAGAAGTTCCACCGCGACGCGCTCGAATGGGCGGTCGTCGCTGTCGCCGCGGCCGGCGACAGGGTGGCCCTGGCCGGCATGGCGGACCGCCCGGTCCTGGCCGAGGCGGTGATGGCGGCCCTGCCGGACGACGGCGCCGCGCTGCTGGCCGACCAGGGCTGCGACCCGCCGGACGACCATCGGGCCTCCGCCGCCTACCGCAGGCACCTGGCACGGGTGCTGACCGCGCGCGCCCTGCGCGAGCTGAGGGGAGAGACATGCGCGTAGAGCTGACCGTCAACGGCGCCCGGCACGAGGCGGAGGTGCCCGACCACACCCTGCTCGTGGAGCTCGTCAGGGATGTCGCCGGGCTCACCGGCACGAACGTCGGCTGCGACACCACCTCGTGCGGCGCGTGCACTGTCCTGCTCGACGGCAGGTCGGTCAAATCGTGCACGGTCCTGGCCGCCCAGGCGCGGGGCCGCGACGTCGTCACCATCGAGGGGCTGGCCGGCGCCGACGGGCTGCACCCGGTGCAGCGGGAGTTCGCCCGGCACCACGCCGTGCAGTGCGGATTCTGCACGCCCGGCATGGTGCTCGCCGCCGTCTCGCTCATCGAGGAGTCGGCCGAGCTCGACGAGGAGGCCGTACGGCAGGGCCTCAAGGGCAACCTGTGCCGATGCACCGGCTATCACAACATCGTCAAGGCCGTCCTGGCCGCCGCTGAAGGGGATCGTCGATGACACGGTACGTGCTCGGGCTCAACATCGGCTTCCACGACGCCTCCGCGGCGCTGGTACGCGATGGCGAACTGGTCTTCCTCGTGGAGGAGGAACGGCTCACCCGGCGCAAGCACGCGCTCGCCCAGCCGCCGGTCATGGCCATCCAGGCCTGCCTCGACGCGGAGGGCGTCTCGATCGACTCCATCGACGAGATCGCGATCGGCTGGGACTTCAGGGGCACGCCGCTGGGCAACAACCGCCGCTTCACCGAGGCCGGACTGCGCCGCATGCTCTTTCCCGCCTCGCCGCCGGAGCGGATGCCGCCGGTCACGTGGGTGCCCCACCACGTCGCCCACGCCGCCAGCGCCTACTACAGCTGCGGCCGGGACGACGTGGCGATCCTGGTGGTGGACGGCGCGGGCGAGGACCAGTCCGCGACGATCGCCAGGGGCAGGGACGGCGAGATCGACATCCTCAGGCAGTGGCCGGTCTCCCAGTCGCTCGGCTTCTTCTACACGGCCGCCTCCAAGTGGGCCGGCTTCGGCGACTGGGGCACCGGCAAGCTGATGGGCCTGGCCGCCTACGGCCGCCCGAACCCGTCGGGGGTCGGTCTGCGCCGCAGCGCCGGCGGTTACGACTTCGCCTTCCCCGAGGCCGAGCTGCCGGAACTGGGCGACAGCCGGGCCGTCGCCGCGCTGGGGCCGCTGGCGGCCTACTACCCGACCTTCGAACGCAACATCACCCCCGCCTTCTGCGGCCACTTCCCCTACATGGCGCGGGAGGGGGAGGAGCCCATCGCCTACGCCGACTTCGCGGCCACCGTCCAGGAGGCGCTGGAGGAGGCCATGTTCGGGCTGGTCGAGCTGGCGAGGCAGGAGTACGGCCTGCCGTCCCTGGTGCTCGCCGGCGGCGTGGCGATGAACTGCACGATGGTCGGCCGGCTGGCCCGCAGCGGGCTTTTCGAGCACGTCTACGTCCCGCCCGTGCCGACCGACGCCGGCGTGTCCCTTGGCGCCGCCCTGGTCGCCGCGCGCAGGGGCGGTCACTTCGCGCCCATCACCATCGAGCACGCCTACTGGGGCCAGGACACCCCGCTCGACCCCGCCGTGGAGGCCGTGCGCGCCGAAGGGCTGGCCTTCCGGCGGCTGTCGGACGAGGAGCTGACCAAGCACGTCTCCCAGGCCCTGGCCGACGGGCGGATCGTCGGCTGGGCCCGCGGCCGGGGCGAGATCGGCCAGCGGGCGCTCGGCACCCGCAGCATCCTGGCCGACCCGCGTGACCGCCGGAACCTCGAACGCCTCAACCTGCTCAAGGGCAGGGAGATGTGGCGGCCCGTGGCCCCCAGCGTCCTCGGCGAGCATGTCGACGACGTGATGGCCACCCACGTCGGACATCCCGCGCGGTTCATGCTGGCGGCCGGCCAGGTGCGCGCCGGCCTGCGCACCCGCGTGCCCGCCGTCACGCACGTGGACGGCTCCGCCCGGCCGCAGTACGTGGACCGGGCCACCAACCCCGCCTACTGGTCGCTGATCGACGCCTTCCGCCAGGCCACCGGGGTGCCGCTGGTGGTCAACACCTCCTTCAACCTGGCCGGCGAGCCGATCGTGAACACCCCGGCCGAGGCGGTCTCCACCTACGTGCGCGGCGCGGCCATGGACCTGCTGGTGCTCGGCGACCTGGTGGTGGCGCGCAGCGAGGAGGCGCTGCCCTAGCGGGCCGCCCCGCACGCCGGGCGGTCCTAACGTTCCACGGGAGGCGCGGCCAGGAAGGAGGTCCAGTCGGACCTGCCGGCCCGGCGGGCCTCCCGCCAGCGCTGGCGCAGCCGATCGGCGAAGAAGCTCCGGTTCACCCAGTAGAACTCGATCCAGATGTTGTCGGGGTCGCGCAGCCACACCTGGGCGCCGGCTTCGTGGTTGGAGACGGTGATGCCGGAGTGCTCGACGCCGATGCCGTCGAGGTGCGCCGCCCACTCGTCCAGGTCGGCCCGCTCGGGCACGTGGTAGCCGAGGTGGTGCAGCCCCACCCGGTGCTCGTCGAAGACGTCTGGGCCGGCCCCCGCCGGCTGGCCGAGCACCACCGAGGCGAACGACTGCGGGTGCACCAGCGTCCGGAAGCGGAAGTCGTAGTCGGGCGGGGCGACGTCGTTGACCACGACGAAGCCGAACACCCTGGCGTACCACTCGGTGCTGCGTTCCAGGTCGGTCACCGTCAGGTTGATGTGGGTACTGCCGTCCAGTCGTGGCACGTGTCCGTTTCCCTCTCTCGGGCCGTCAGGCGGCGCGCAGGCGCACGGGCAGCGACTCGTGCGCGCGGAAGTTGGGGTGGTCGAGGCGGACCGCCGGGCCGGCGGGTTCGATGGCGGCGCAGCGGGACAGCACGCGGGCCACGACGGCCTCGCCCTCGACCCGGGCGAGGGCCCAGCCCGTGCAGTGGTGGGCGCCGCCGCCGAAGCTCACGTGCGGGTTGGGGTGGCGGCTCACGTCCAGCCGGTCCGGCTCGGCGAAGCGCCGCTCGTCGCGGTTGGCCGAGCCGAGCACGAGCAGCAGCAACCGGCCCGGCCGCAACACCCGGCCGCCCAGCTCGATCGGCTCGCGCACGATCCGCATCGTGTACTGGGTCGGCGCGTCGTAGCGCAGGAACTCCTCCACCGCCGTGCTCGTCAGGGAGGGGTCGGCGGCCAGCCGGGCCTGCTCCCCGGGGTGGGCGAGCAGGGCGGACAGGCCGTTGGCCACCATGTTCATGGTCGGCTCGAACCCGGCGAACAGCAGGAACACCAGGTTGTCGACGAGGTCGGCGCGGTCGAGCCCGTCGCGGCCCAGCCCGGACGCCAGGTGCGAGATCAGGTCGTCGCGCGGGTCGCGGGCCCGCTCGTCGAACCAACCGCTCACGCACTCGCGCAGGTGGGCCACGGCCCGGTCGGCCGCCGCCGCGGCCTCGGGGGTGGGCAAGCGGTAGGGGATGAAGGCGCGGCCCAGGTCGACGGCGGCGGGCCAGATCCGCTCCCGCTCGGCGGGAGGCAGGCCGAGCAGCTCGCACACGATCCTGGCCTGCAGAGGGAAGGCGAGGTCGGCGACCACGTCGAAGGGAGCGCCGTCCAGACCGGGCTCCAGGAGCTCGTCCACCAGCTCCTCCACCCGCGGCCGCCACCCCCGCGAGCGGGCGGCGGCCAGCGAGCGGGTGAGCAGGCCGCGCAGCGTCACGTGGTCCGGCCCCTCGCGGCCCGCGATGATCCGCTGCGACAGGGTGCCCGACGGCCCGGCGCCGAACAGCGGCGTGCTGCCGTCCTCGCCCGCCCTGCGGTTGCCCAGCCGCTTGTCGTTGAGCAGCGCCGACACGTCGGCGTAGCGCAGCACCATCCAGGTGCCGACCCCTGCCCGGCAGACCGGTCCCGCCTGCCGCAGGCGGGCGTAGAATGGGTAGGGGTCGGCGATCACCTCGGGATCGAGCGGGTCGAAGCGCGGCGGCAGCACGCCCGGGGGCCGGGACATCAGCGCCGCCCGGCCGCGGTCGTGCCGGCCAGCCAGCCCCACGTCATCGCGAAGCTCAGATGCATGCCGTTGGCGATCGCCCCGGGGCCGAACAGCGCCGCGGCGGCCGTGCCCGCCGCGAAGCAGCCGGGAACGGGCGTGTCGTCCCAGCGCAGCACCCGGGCCGCCCCGTCGGTCCTGGCGCCGCCCTTGGTGGCGATGGTGCCCCGGTGCAGCGGCAGAGCGAAGAATGGCGGCACCTCGACGGTGCCGAGCGTCGGATGCGGCGCCATCGGGTCGCCGGTGTAACGGTCGTAGACGCTCTCGCCCCTGCCGAAGTCCGGGTCGTGGCCCTCGCGCGCGCCCGCGTTGAACCTGGCGGCCGTCTCCTCCAGCGCCTTGGCGTCGACGCCCAGCAGGCCGGCCAGCTCGGCGAGGCTGTCGGCGGTGATCAGCCAGTCGGGGGCGGGCTGGCCGGGAGCCACGCCCGCCACGGCGTACCGCTCGCGGAACTGCGCGTCGCCGACGGCCCAGGCCGGGCCGTTGCGCGGCTGGTGGGTGCTCGGATCCGTCTCGGCCAGGGCCAGGCAGCAGTTGTGCGTGGCCTCGTTGACGAAGCGCCGGCCGTGCTGGTTGACCCAGAGGACGTGCGGCATGGTGCGTTCGCTGACGACCATGCGGGGGCGCGGTACCCCAGGCGCGAGCTCCCACGTCTCACCGGGCACCTGGACGGCCGGCCAGCACCAGCTCTCGCCCAGGTGGGCGGGCTCGGCGCCCGCGGCCAGCGCCATGCGCAGCGCGTCGCCGTCGTTGACCGGCGGCGCCAGCGGCACCGGCGCGGGGGAGCCGAGCTGCCGGCGGGACAGGCCGGTGTCGGCCTCGAAACCGCCGTTGGCCAGGACCACGCCCCGCCTGGCGGCGATCTCGCGCCGCTCGCCGCCGACCTCGGCGACCACGCCGGTGACGGTCCCGTCGGACGACTGGACGAGCTCACGGACCCGGGCCCCGCGCACCAGCTCGACGCCCGCCGCACGGCAGCCGTGCAGCAGCCCGACGACCAGGCCGAGGCCCATCGTCACCTCGTCGGCCGCCATCCGCCGCTGCAGCAGCTCGTACGGCAGCGCGCCGCCGCCGTGGACGCCGCCGCCGAAGACCTCGTCGTTGGTGAGGACCGAGGGGTAGGGCATGGGCCAGACCAGCTCGTTCCACGGCCCCAGCGCGCCGACCTTGAGCGGGGCGACCTCGAGGTGGCGGCCCGCGGCCCGGCCGCCGGGGGTCTCGGCGAAGGTGTCGGGATAGCGCATCGCGGTGAAGGTGATCGGGCTGTGCTCCTCGACGAACCGGGCCATCCGCGGCGCGGCCTCGACGAACGCCCTGACCAGCTCGGGATCGCGGCCGGGCGCGTGACGGGCGCAGTACGCGAGCGCGTCGTCGGCGCTGTCGCCGGCGGAGCGGTGGTTGACCGGCACCCAGACGGCGCCGCCGGAGATCCCGCTGGTGCCTCCCCACCGGTCGGCGGCCTCGAGCACCACTACGGACGCGCCCCCGGCGGCGGCCGCCAGGGCGGCGGTCAGCCCCGCCGCCCCCGAACCGGCGACGACGATGTCGTATGCGTTGTTGATGGTCATTTACCGTCGATCTCCAGGATCGGGAACATGGGCGTCGGGACGAGGCGGAGCAGCCGCAGGTCGGCCTCGTCCAGCAGGGCTTCGAGCTGCTCGATGGTGCGCAGGGCGCCGCCGGTGAACACCAGCATGATGACGTCGGTCAACCGGGCGACGTCGAAACGGTCGCCGGGGCGGCTGGTCGGCTCGAAGATGAGCAGGCGGCTGCCGGGCCGCATGGCCTGCCGCACCGACCGCAGGATGCGCACCGCCGACTCGGCGTCCCAGTTGTAGAGCGTGCGCTTGAGCAGGTAGGCGTCGTGGCCGGCGGGCACGCCATCGAAGAAGCTGCCGCCGACCACCTCGCACCGGTCGGCGACGCCGTGCTCGGCCAGGACCGGCTCCGACAGCTCGACCACGAACGGCAGGTCGAACAGCACGCCCCGGAGCCCGGGATGGCGTTGCAGAACCCCGGCGAGGAACGTGCCGTTGCCGCCGCCCACGTCCACGAGCGTGCCGAGAGCGCCCCAGTCGTAGCCTCGCAGCGCCGCCCGCAGCTCCAGCTGGGTCGCGCCCTGCTGGGAGGCGTCGAAGCGGGCGCTCTCCGCCGGCCTGCGCGCCAGGTACTCGTAGTAGGTCTCGCCGTGGACCCGGGGGAAGGCGGGCTCACCCGTCGCCAGCGTGTGGTCGAGCGCCGCCCACGCCTGCAGGTCGGCCTGCATCAGCGGCAGGCAGCCCTGGAGCGAGTGCGGCCGGTCCGCCCGCATGAGGTCGGACATGTCGCTGTTGGCGAACCGGCCCGGCGCCACCTCCGTGAAGACCCCGAGCGCCGCCAGGCCGCGCATCGCCCGCAGCAGCGAAGGCGCGTGGGCGCCCACGGCCTCGGCCAGCTCCTCGACGGTACGGTCGCCGTCGGCCAGCCGGTCGGCGACGCGCAGCTCGGCCAGCGCCCTGATGGTGGTGGGCACCGTGTAGTCGGCCAGCTCGGCCAGTCTGCGCAGGGAGTCGACGTCGATCGTGCCCTCGGTCATGCCCAGTCCTTTCCGCGGGCCTCGATGACGGTGAGCGTCGGCGTGCGCACCAGATGCACCGGACGCAGCCCCGCCGTGCGGAGCAGCGTGCACAGGGCGTCGTAGTCCCTGGCGGGGGAGCCGCGCAGCACGAGCTGCTCCACGTCCAGCATGCGGCCGAGCCTTCTGTCGTCGTCGGGGTCGGGCAGCGCCTCCAGCACCAGGAGGCGGGAGTCCGGGCGCATGGCCGCGCGGACGGAGGCCAGGATGCGGGCGGCCACGTCGTCGTCCCACTCCTTGAGCACGGCCTTGAGCAGGTAGGCGTCGGCGCCCTTGGGCACCTCGTCGAAGAAGTCGCCCGCCACCATGGCCGCGCGGTCGGCCACGCCGGCCCGCCGGACGGTTTCCGCCGCCGCGTCGATGACGTCGGGCCGGTCGAGCAGCGTGGCCGTCATCGCCGGGTTGGCCGACAGGAGCGCCGCGGTGAAGGCTCCCACGCCGCACCCCACGTCCACGAGGTGGGAGATCTGCTCCCAGGCGTAGGCGGGCAGCAGGGTGTGCGCGAGCAGGGCGTGCGGGGCCTGCACCCGGTCGGCGTGCGGCGCCGGGCCGCCGCAGTCGTGATAGCTGCGGCCGTGCACGTGGTCGAACGCGGCCGACCCGGTGCGCAGGCTGTGGATCACGTCGGCCCACGCCTGCACCTCCGCCGGTTCGAGCAGCGCCGACTCGCGCAGCGAGTGCGGGTGGTCGCTGCGCAGCGGCTCGGCCAGCGGGCTCAGCGCGAACACCCCCGGCTCCGGTTCCGCGAAGACGTCCTTGCACGTCAGCGCCCGCAGGAGGCGTTCGAGGGTGTCGCGGTGCAGCCCGGTGGCCGCCGCCAGCTCCGCGGAGGTCCGCGGTCCGGCGGCCAGGTGGTCCGCCACCCGGTGCTCGGCCATGGCGCGCAGCGCGAACGGGATCACGTAGTCCGCCAGTTCCATCAGCCGCAGCATCGCCGGCATGTTCATCCGGCGCCGTCCGCTCATGTGGCCTGCCACAGGTTGAAGACCAGCCCCTGGCTGTCGCGGCAGGCGGCGTCCCAGCCCGACTCGCGCAGCACGGGCTCGTCCGCCTCGCCGCCGAGCTCGCGGACCCGTTTGACGGCCTCGTGGATGTCATCCACGGTGAAGTAGAGGGTGGGCACACCGTCGCGGGCGCCGCCGACGCAGCCGAACGGCTCGGCGGTGTTGAGGATGTGGTGTCCGCCGTGTTCGCTCTCCTCGTCGAACTGCCAGCCGAACAGCCCGCCGTAGAAAACCATGCTGGCCTGCGGATCGTTGCTCGGCAGCGCGAAGTAGCCGAGTTGACCTGCCATGTGAACCTCCCTGAAGTGTCGGCTCTACCGCTATACCGCTTTGGCGAGGATGGGAATCTTCGCGTAGGAGCGGCAGAACGTCGAAGGCGGATGCCGCTCGGGCGCGGCCGCCGGTTCGAGCGCGGCGCAGGCGCGCAGCAAGCTGCCGACGGTCGCCTCGGCCAGGCGCGTCGCCAGGGAAGCGCCCAGGCATCGGTAGGGTCCGCCGCCGAAACTGAGGTGGGGGTTGTCTCGCCGGCCGAGGTCGAGCCGGGCGGGGTCGGTGAAGACCTGCTCGTCATGGTTGGCGGAGCCGAGCAGGAGGAACAGGATCCGGCCCGGCCGGACGGGCTGCCCGTCCACCTCGATCGGCTCGGTCACGAGCCGGGCCGTGCCCTGCGTCGGCGAGTCGAAGCGGAGCAGCTCGGCGATCGCCGTGGCGAGCCCGTCCGGGGTGCGGCGCAGCCACGCCAGCTCGCCGGGATGCCGGACCAGCACCGCGCAGCACGTCGCCAGCGCTCCGGCGATCATCTCGATCGCGGTGAAGCAGACGAAGACCAGGTTGTCCAGGGCGGCGTCGGCGTGCCCGGCGGGCGCGCCGGGCAGCTCCGGCAGCCTCGCCCGGAGCAGCTCACCGGCCCGCACGACGGCCGCGTCGGAGGCGGCCCGGTCGTCGTCCGACAGGCGCAGCGCGGTCAGGGCGCGGCCCAGTACGCCGGCGATGACGGCCACCTCGGCGCGGGCATCGCCGTCCAGCCCGAGCAGGTCGCAGACCAGGTCGACCGACAGTGGCGCGGCCAGGTCGGCCACCGCGTCGAAGCCGCCCTCCGACACGAGCGCCACCACCCGGTCGTCGACGTGGGCTGCCGCCTCGGCCCACCACCGCTCGGAGGCGAGCGTCGCGAGCAGGCCGGACAGCCAGGCGCGCACGGGGGCGTGCCCGGGGGGCCGCTGGCTCGACACGATGCGCTGCAGGAGAGCACAGGTGGGCCCGTCGCCCACCGCGAACCGGCGGAAGGAGTCGGGGAAGCGATGCGAGAGCCGTGGGTCGCGCAGCAGCTCCTCCACTTCGCGGTGCCGCGGCACCGCGAACGTGCCGGGCCCGGCCGGGACGAGCGGGCCGGCGGCCCGCATCCGGGCATACAGGGGGTAGGGGTCGTGCGCCAGCCCGAGCGCCAGCGCGTCCACCTTGAGACGCGTCACGGCCTGACCCGTACGGGGACGCTGTCGAGCGTGCGGAAGTTCGGGCTCGGGCGGCGCACGGCTGGAGCCGCGCGCTCGATGGAGGAGAAGCGCTCCAGCAGGCGGCCGAAGACGATCTCGCCCTCCAGCCGGGACAGCGCGGCCCCCAGGCACAGGTGCCAGCCGCCGCCGAAGCTGACGTGCGGGTTCGGGTCGCGCCCGACATCGAGCCGCGCCGGGTCGGCGAAGACCCGCTCGTCGTGGTTGGCCGCGCCGATGAGCAGGACCAGGGCGCGGCCCGGCCGCAGCACCCTGCCGCCGATCTCGACGGGCTCCAGCACCCGGCGCACGCCCGCCTGGATCGGCGCGTCGTAGCGCAGGAACTCCTCCACCGCCAGCGGCACCAGCGACGGGTCGTCCCGCAGCCTGCGCAGCTCGCCGGGGTGGTCCAGCAGCGCGTCGTAACCGGTCGCGATCATCCCGATGGAGGTCTCGAACCCGGCGCCGAACGTCATCAGCGTGTTGTCGACGATCTCCTCGTAGGTGAGCCGGTCACCGTCGGCCTCGGCCGCCAGCATGTCGGACAGCAGGTCCTCGGCGGGCTCGCGGCGGCGCACCTCGATCAGTTCCCTGATCAGCGCCCGCATCCACTCCAGCGCCTCGTCGGCCGCCTCCGCGCCGGCGTCCGGACGGTCGAAGATCCGGCCGGTGAACGCCAGCCCCAGGTCGGTGGCCTGGGGCATCTCGGGCCACCGCTCCGACGGGATGCCGATCAGCTCGCAGAGCAGCGTGGTGGTCAGCGGGAAGGCCAGGTCACGCACCGCGTCGAACTCGCCCCGTTCGAGTCCCGCCTCGATGTAGCCGTCGACCAGCTGCTCGATCCGCGGCCGGAGGTTGCGGATGACGTGCGGCCGGAACGCTACCGCGACCAGCCGGCGCAGGCGGGTGTGCTCGGGCGGGTCGGCCCCGGCCATGAGCCTGGGCAGCCACTCCGCGGTCGGGCCGTCGCCCACCGACAGGCGGTAGAAGTCCTTGGGGAAGGAGTGGCTGAGCCGTGGGTCCTTCTGGAGGGCGGCGACCTCGGCGTGCCGGACGACACCGTACGTGCCCGGGCCGATGCGGCACAGCGGGCCGGCGGCTCGCAGCCTGGCGAACTCCGGGTAGGGGTTGGCCACCACCTCGGGGTCGACCGCGTCGTATCGGGCCAGAAGCGCGGAGCCTGCGGCTTGCATAGAAACAAGTATGTAGAAGCGAGCGTTGGCCCGGCAAGATGTATCCGCTATCTTGGTTTTGCCGGACAAGAGGATACGGACGGGTGAGCAGATGAGCATCCAGGTGCAGATCGCGCTCGGCAAGTTGTTCGACCAGTCGGCGCGGCCCGACCCCTATCCGCTTCTGGCCACGCTGCGCGAGTCGAGCCCCTGCGTCATGCCCGCGGTGCAGACCGTCGTCGTGGGCAGGTACGCGGACACATCGAAGGTATTGCGGGATCGCACGGTCAGCAGCCTGCGCCCCGACTCGCCGTCCTTCTTCTCCCTGGACCCGCCCGAGCACACGCGGCTGCGCGGGCTGACCGCCAAGGCCTTCCCGCCCCGCGTCGTGGACGCGCTCGAACCACGCATCAGGCAGATCACCCACGACCTGCTCTCCGAGGTGGCCGACGCCGACGACTTCGACCTGCCGCAGCACATCGGCTACCAGGTCACCGGCCGCATCATCTGCGAGCTGTTCGGCCTGCCGCACTCCGACGTGGAGGTCTTCCGCGACTGGACGCGGCTGCTGACCCACCACATCGACCCGCAGATGTTCCCCGATCCCGAGTTCAACGCGGCGGTCGCCAAGGCGCGCAGCGACTTCGAGGACTACTTCCGCCCGTTCATCGAGGAACGCAGGAAGCGCCCGGGCGAGGACATGGTCTCCCGGCTCGTCCACGTCCGCGACGGCGACAACCGGCTCGGCGAGCAGGAGCTGCTCGACACCTGCGTGCTGCTCGCGGTCGCGGCCCACGAGAACCCGGTGGGGCTGATCGGCAACACCTTCCTGGCCCTGCTGCGCCACCCCGACCAGCTCGCGCAGGTCCAGCGGGACCCGTCCCTGGCCGGCGCCGCCGTGGAGGAGACCCTGCGCTACGACTCCCCGGCGCAGCTCACCGGGCGCACGGCGACGCGGCCCATCGAGCTGAACGGGACCGTCATCCCCGCCGGCTTCTCGGTTCTGCTGTTGCTCGCCGCCGCGAACCGGGACAGCGTCGCCTTCCCCGACGCCGACCGCTTCGACCTGCACCGCGGGGCGAACAACCACCTGGCGTACGCGGCGGGCCCGCACTTCTGCATGGGAGCCGACCTGGCCAGGCTGGAGGCCAGAGTGGTCATCGAGGTGCTCGCCGAACGGCTGGCCGAGCCGCACCTGGTGCCGGGCTCCCTGGAGTACAAGCCCAACGTCAGCATCAGAGGGCCGCTGCACCTGCGCGTCGCGGGCACGATCAAGTGAGCGCGCCCCTGGCCGACATGCGGCGGCTGGCCGAGATGGCCGACTACATCGTGCCGTTCGCGGTGCGGGTGGTCGGCGACTTCAAGATCGCTGACGAGTTCGCGGAGGGGCCGCGGCGGGCCACCGACGTGGCCGCGGCGCTCGGCCTCCACTCGGGCGCGGTCGAGCGCGTGCTACGCGCCCTGTCGGTCAAGGAGATCTTCGCCGAGGTCGAGCCGGGCGTCTTCGCGCTCACCCCGATGGCCGAGTTCATGCGCAGCGACCACCCGCACTCCCTGCAGGGCACCTTCCCGCTGATGCCCGACGACGTGCAGGCCTGGGCGCACACCGCGCACAGCATCCGCACCGGCCGGACCGGGTTCGAGCACGTGCACGGCGCCGAGTACTACGACTACTTCGTCGACTTCCCGGAGGAGTGCGCCCGCTTCGACAGGTCCGTGCAGACCCTCCACGTGCTGATGGTGCGCACCCTGCTGCCCGCCTACGACTGGGGGTCGCTGGAGACCCTCGTGGACGTCGGCAGCGGCAACGGAGCCTTCACCGCCGAGCTGCTGGCCAGGTACCCGAACATCAGGGCCACGCTGTTCGACCTACCGCACGTGATCGGCAGGGCGCGCGAGGAGCTGACGAAGGCAGGAGTGGCCGACCGGGCGGAGACCGTGGGCGGCGACTTCTTCGAACGGGTGCCGCCCGGCGCGGACGCCTACCTGCTCAAGACGATCCTGCACGACTGGGACGACACCAGGGCCAGGCGGATCGTCGAGGTCGTGGGCCGGGCGATGGCCCCGCACAGCCGCATCGTGGTGCTGGAGGCCGTCCCCCTGCCCGGCGACGCCTACGACATCGGCAAGGTCATGGACATCAAGCAGCTCGTGCTCTTCGGCGGGCACGCCCGCACCGAGGAGGAGTTCGCCGAGCTGTTCGCGGCCGGAGGGATCAGGCTGAACCGGGTGATCCGCACCCCCACCTTGGTGATCGTCGAGGGAGTGCCCGAAGGGGCCGCCGAGGGAGGCAGGGCATGAGGCGCTCCGGAGTGGACATCGCCGCCATGCTGCGGCTGATCGACCTGACCGACTACATCGTGCCGCACACCATCCGCTCCGCCGCCGAGCTGCGCGTCGCCGACCACCTGGCCGGAGGGCCGCGCCACGTGGACGAGCTGGCCAAGGAGACCGGCACCGACGCCTCGGCGCTGCTGCGCGCCCTGCGGGCGCTGGCCTGCAACGGCATCTTCACCGAGGTGTCCGAGCGGGTCTTCGGCCTGACGCCGCTGGCCGAGCTGCTGCGCTCCGACCACCCGTACTCGATGCGGGGACAGCTCTCCCTCATGCCCGCCGAACTGTACGCCTGGGCCGGCTACTTCGACGTGATGCGCACGGGTGAGCCCGCCTTCCCCAAGGTGCACGGCCAGGAATTCTGGGACTACCTCGCCACCCACCCCGACGACCTGCGGCGCTACGACACAGCGCAACGCGACGCGGGACGGGTCGAGCTGCGGGCGGCGCTGCGCGCCTATCCGTGGGCCGAACTCGGCACCGTGGTGGACGTCGGCGGCGGCAGCGGCGCCTTCCTCGCCGGGCTGCTGGCCGCCCACCCGGGGCTGCGCGGAGCGCTGGTGGACCTGCCCGCGGCCCTGGAGGGCGCCGAGGAGACGCTGGCCGGGGTGGCCGACCGGGTCACGGTCGTGGCCGGCGACGCCACGTCGGTCCCGCTCCCCGCCGGCTCCTACGTGCTCAAGCGGGTGCTATGCACCTTCCCCGACGACCGCGCGGCCGAGCTGCTGCAGGCCGTCGCCGCCGCGATGACCCCGTCGAGCCGCCTGCTGATCATGGAGCCGGACGGCGTCACCGACCTGCCGGGGATGTACGACCTGTTCCTCATGGTCTTCACCGGAGGGCGGGTGCGCACCCGCGCAGAGCTCACCGACCTGCTCGCCGCCGCAGGCCTGCGGGTGTCCGCGGTCCATCAGACGGCGGTCCACCCCATCGTCGAGGCTGTGCGGAAGGACGCTCATGTCGATAGCTGAAGGACAGGCCGATGTCATCGTGGTCGGCTCCGGCGGTGCCGGGCTGACAGCCGCGCTGGCCGCCGCGCGTTCCGGCGCGACGGTGATCGTGCTGGAGGCGCACCAGCGCTGGGGCGGCACGACCGGTATGTCGGGCGGGGCCATCTGGGTGCCCGCGAACCACCGGATGGCCGAGCAGGGCATCGAGGACAGCCTCGACGCGGCCCGCGAGTACTGCGCCGACCACGCCGACGGCCGCGATCCCGAGCTGGTCGAGGCCTACCTGCGGGCGGCCCCGGCCATGGCGCGTTTCGTGGAGAAGCACACGCCCATCGAGTTCGCGACGATGGCCTACCCGGACACGCTGGCCGAGTCGCCCGGAGGCCGCGAGCGCGGCCGCCACCTGGAGGTCAAACCGCTCGACATCGGGGACATCGGTCCCCAGGACGGCGTGGTGTGGACGGCGCCGTTCCCGATGGTGCTGACCAACGACGAGCTGTTCGGCGGGGCAGTCCACGGCGGCACCACCATCCCCGTCTCGCTCATCGGCAGGCGCATCGCAGCCGACGAGGTCACGCTCGGCCTGGGGCTGGTCCTCGGCCTCATCACCGGCTGCAGGGAGGCGGGCGTCGAGCTCGTCAACGAGTGCCGGGTCGTCGAGCTGCTGCGGACCGACGGCCGCGTGAGCGGCGTCGTCGCCGAGCGCGGCGGCGAGCGCGTCACGATGACCGTCCGGCGGGGCGTCATCCTGGCCGCCGGCGGGTTCGAGCACGACCGGGGCCTCATGGCCCGCCTGGTCGGCGGCCCGATGGGGGACCCGCTGTCGGCCCCCGTGTGCCGCGGTGACGGGCTGCGCCTGGCCGCCCGGGCGGGCGCCGAGATCGCCCACCCGTCGGAGTGCTGGACCGTGCCCGTCACGCCGGTCGAGGGCCGCATCTGGGACGACCCGGAGGCCACGCCCCGCCCGCTCATGCTGATGGCCGAGCGTTTCATGCCGCACACTCTCTGGGTCAACAGGCACGGCAGGCGTTTCGTCAACGAGGCCAGCCACAACATCGCGCTGGCCCTAGCCGAGGTCGACCCCGGTACGCACCGGCCGCGCCACCTGCCCGCCTGGGCCATCTGCGACGCCCAGTACCGCGAGGCGTACGTCTTCGCCGGGGTGAGCCCCGGCCAGAAGCTGCCCAAGCACGTGCTGGTCGCCGACACGCTCGCGGAGCTCGCCGAGCTGATCGACGTGGACCCCGGCACCCTCGAGGAGACCGTGGCCAGGTTCAACGGATTCGCCGCCGCCGGTCGCGACGAGGACTTCGGCCGGGGCGACGCCGCCTACGACCGATACAACGGCGACCACAAGGCCCCGCACCCCACGCTCGGCACGGTCGAGCAGCCCCCGTTCTTCGCCGTCGCCGCGCACCGGGGGGCGATCGGCAGCAAGGGCGGCCCGCGCATCGACGGGCGCGCCCGGGTGCTCGGCTGGGACGGGCAGCCGATCGCCGGGCTGTTCGCCGCCGGCAACACCGCGGCCTCGATCTTCGGGCCCGGCGCCATCGCCAACGGCATGCACCTCGGCACCGCCATGACCATGGGGTGGCTCGCGGGGGTGGCCGCCGCGGGCGCGGAGCCAGAGCTGTGACGAACCCCGGCACCCCCGCCCGCCAGGGGCGGTCCGCCGGTGACGGGGAGCCCCCCTCCAGGGAGGGGCGGGGCGGGCGGTTGGACATCGCCGCGTTCGTGCGGCTGACCGAGCTGGCCGACTACATCGTCCCCTTCGCACTGCGGGTGGTGTGCGACCTGCGCGTGGCCGACCACCTCGCCGGAGGGCCCCGCTCCACCGGCGAGTTGGCCGCGGCGACGGGCGCGCACGAGGACTCGCTGCGCCGCCTGCTGCGCGCGCTGGCCTCCCGCGGCGTGTTCGCCGAGGTGGCCGGTGACCGCTTCGAGCTGACGCCGCTCGCCCAGCCGCTGCGCTCCGACCACCCGCTCTCGCTCAGGGACGCCTTCCCGCTGCTGGCGGCCGAGGTCGAGGCCTGGGCGCACGCCGACCACAGCGTGTGGACGGGCAGGCCGGCGTTCGAACTGGTGCACGGCCGGCCGTACTGGGATCACTTCGGTGCGCATCCCGCGCAGGGCCGGCGCGTCGACGCGCTGCAGGCCGCCGCCACCGGGCTGCACCTGCGCACGCTCGTCCCCGCCTACGACTGGGCCGCGCTGGACAGCGTCGTGGACGTGGGCGGCGGCAACGGCACGTTCGTCGCCGGGCTGCTGGCCCGGTTCCCAGGCCTGCGCGCGACCCTGTTCGACCTGCCCGACGTGGTGGCGCAGGCGCCGGCCGTCCTGGCCGCCGCCGGCGTCGCGGACCGGTGCGAGATCGTCGGCGGGAGCTTCTTCGACGGTGTGCCCGCCGGGGCCGGCGGTTACGTGCTCAAGACCGTACTGCCTGGGTGGGACGACGAGCGGGCCGGCGCGCTGCTGCGCCGGGTGCGCGAGGCGATGCGCCCCGACAGCCGCCTGATCGCTCTGGAGGCCGTGCCGCCGCCGGGCGACGCGTTCGACGTGGCCAAGCTCTTCGACGTGCAGACGCTGGTCATGACGGGGACCGGCCACCGCACCCATGAGGAGCTGGCCGGCCTGCTGGAGGGCGCCGGACTGCGGCTGGTCGGGGTGACTCGGACGGCCACGCTGGCCGTGGTGGAGGCCGTGATGGGCGACGCGGGCCCGGCCGCGCCGGGCCGCTGAGTGGAGGGCTTTCCCGTGGAGGCGTTCAACCCGTTCGACCCGGTGGTCAACGAGAATCCGTACCCCTTCTACGCCTGGCTGCGCGAGCACGACCCGGCGCACTACTCCGACGTGCTCGACGCCTTCGTGCTGAGCCGCCACGCCGACGTCGCCGCCGCCTTCCGGGACGTGGAGAGCTACTCCTCGGCCCCGCGCGGCGGCACCCCGGACGGCGTGCGGTTCCTGCTGGGCTCCGACCCCCCGGAGCACACCGCGCTCCGCAAGATTCTCAACAGGCGCTTCACCCCCGGCGCGATCAGGGTGCTGGAGCCGGAGATCGAGCAGATCGTGGCCGAGCTCACGGACGAGCTGATGGCGGCCCGGGAGGGCGGGGTCGCCGACTACGTCGCGCACGTCGCCTACCCGCTGCCGGTGATCGTGATAGCCCGGCTCATGGGCATCCCGGCCGAGCGGCGCGCCGACTTCAAGCGGTGGGCGGACGCCATGGTGGGCGGCGTGGGGCTCGACCCGGCGGGCGCGGCCAGGGCGTTCGTGGAGATGCGCGCCTACTTCCTGGAGATCGTCGCCGAGCGGCGCGTACGCCCCGGCGAGGACCTGATCAGCCGGCTGGTGACCGGGAGCGAGCCGTTGAGCCCCGACGAGCTGTGGGGGTTCTGCACGCTGCTGCTCATCGGCGGCACGGAGACGACCACGAACCTCATCGGCAACGGGCTGGCGGCTCTGCTGGCCGACCCCGCCCTGCAGCGGGCCCTGCGCGAGCACCCGTCCCTGGCCGAGGCGTACGTGGAGGAGTCCCTGCGCTACGACGCGCCCGTGCAGGCGGTGTGGCGCATCACCCGGCGCGAGGCCGAGGCGGCCGGGACGCTGATCCCCGCCGACTCCAGGGTGCTGCTGCTCCAGGGGTCGGCCAACCGCGATCCGGGGCTGCACGACGAGCCCGACGCGTTCGTGCTGCGGCGCGCCGCGCGCGAGCATCTCGGTTTCGGGGTAGGCATCCACTTCTGCCTCGGCGCGCCGCTGGCCAGGATGGAGGCGCGGATCGCCGTCACGACCCTGCTGGCCGTGACCGAGCACCTGGAGCAGGCGGGCCCGGCCCGGCGGATCTGCCCGGTCACCGAGGCCGAGGAGGCGGCCCGGCGCGAGGGCCGGGTGCGCAGGCGGGCGCAGGCCGCCCGGCCGCGCGTGCGCCGCAACCCGGTGGTGCGCGGGCTGCGGAGCCTGCCGGTCGCCCTCACGCCTCGTTGACGGGGGCATGAGGGGGCCGCGGCTCAGCCAGGGCGCGGGCCTCGGCGGCTCACAACCGACGACGCGGGGCGCGGCCGGCGGCTCACCGCCAGCCGCGTCCGACGTCGCGGAAGAGCATCTGCTGGGCGCCGGTGCCGAGGAGCCGGCCGTCGGGGGACCAGATGCGGGCCCGCGCGCCGAGCAGGCCGCCTCCCGCGCCCGTCCCCTCGGCCTCCAGCAGCAGCCATTCGGCGTCCGACTCCCCGTGGAAGGACACATACAGGTCCATGCTGGGCGCGATGAACGTCAGCTCCTCGGTGTCGAAGGCCTGCACGACGGCCGGGAACTGGGCGATGTCGGCGGCGAAGGCGACCCGTCCGGCGGCCAGCCACGCGTCGGCGCCGGACGGCAGCGGCTCACGCATCCGCATCCAGCCCAGCACGGTCGGAACGCCCTGCTGCGGCGTCCACTCCCCCTGCTGCCACTCCGTCAGCCGCACCTCGTAACAGTGCACCCAGATGGGCAGCACCGGGATGCCGTCGCGGACCACCAGCTCGTTCAGCTCGGTCAGCTCCTCGGGCGGAGCCAGCTCGGCGGGAGCCATCCACGCCCGGTCCGGCCCGGGCAGCGCGGAGGAGACGGCCCAGACGTGCGCGTCCAGCACCGGCTTGCCGTACTGCGTCATGCGCACCCGCAGCGCGCTCGCCCGCCGGGTGGCCCGCACCCGCTCGACGGAGATGTCCACCTCGTCGAAGGCCGGCACGCCCGCGAACTGGCAGCTGACGCTGGCCGGCCGGGAGCCGTCCGGCGCGACGGCCCCGGCGGCCCGCAGCGCCATGGTGGCGAGATATCCCCCGTTGGCGCCCCACACCGACCACTCCTCGCGCAGTTTGGCGCGGAACGAGTCCGGACCCGTGGGTTCGATGACGGTGTCGTCGGCCAGGCTCGCCACAGGAACCTCCGCGAGAGTCGGGATGGTCTTCTACAGGCAAGATACAAGCCCTATTGTGTGCAGAGAAGCAAGAAACGCGATGGAGGTGCTGGACGTGCTGGATGTAACCGAGGCCCCGCCGGTGGAGGCCATCGCCCATATCACCAGGCTGGGTGACTACATCACCCCCATCGCGCTGCGGGTGGTGTGCGACCTCGGCATCCCCGACCTGCTCGCGGACGAGCCCAGGACAGCCGAGGAACTGGCGGAGCGGACCGGCACGCACGCCGACTCGCTCCACCGGATGCTGCGGGCGCTGTGCGGCCAGGGCCTGTTCGTGGAGGACCGGCAGGCCAGGTTCGCGCTGACCGAGGCGTCGCAGGTGCTGCGCAGCGACCATCCCTACACGGTGCGGCGCATGTTCCAGCTCATCCGCCCCGAGCTGGAGGCGTGGATCCGGTTCGACCACGCCGTGCGCACCGGGGAGGACACCTTCGCCCACGTGCACGGCGAGTCCTACTGGAAGCGGATGGAGCACGACGAGACCTTCCGCGCCCAGTTCGAGGCGGAGATCTGGTGCATGACCGAGCACGAACTGCGCGCGGTCCTGCCCGCCTACCGGTGGGGCGACGTCAAGACGCTCGTCGACCTCGGCGGCGGCACGGGCCAGATGCTCGCCGGCATCCTGCGCGCCAACCCCGGCATGCGTGCCGTGCTCTTCGACCTGCCGCACGTCGCGCCGCACGCCCTGCCGCTGCTCCAGGAGAACGGCGTGGCGGACCGGTGCGAGATCGTCAGCGGCGACTTCTTCGTCTCCGTGCCGGAGGGCGGCGACCTGTACCTGCTCAAGAGGGTCTTCTACGACTTCGACGACCAGCAGGCCGTGCGGATCCTGCGCAACGTGCGCGCGGCCATGCACGAGCACAGCCGCGTGGTGACGCTGGACGGGCTGGCCCGTTCGGACAACAGGTACGACGTCGGCAAACTGCACGACCTGTTCGTGCTCGGCCTCGGGCGGGGCCGGTGCCGCACCAGGCCGGAGATGGTCCGCATGTTCGCCGAGGCCGGGCTCCGCCTGCGCAGGGTCATCCCGACCGGGATCTTCCCGCTGGTCGAGGCCGAGCCGGTCTAGGGGGCCGCCCAGATGACACGGCAGACGCTGCCGCCGAAGTTCGACGCGTTCGACCCCGAGGTGCTCGACGACCCGTACCCCACCTACGCCAGGCTCCGCGAGGCGGGTGCGCTGTGCCGGGGCGGCCCGGCCACCTGGGTCGTCACCCGTCACGCCGAGGTGGCCGGGCTGCTGCGCGACGAGCGGGCGGGGCACACCTTCCCCGAGGGGTTCCGCACGCCGTTCGCCGCCGCGGGCGGCACGGCCGACCGGCTGCTGACCCGCATCGTGTCGAGCCTCGACCCTCCCGATCACACGCGCATCCGCAAGGAGGTCGGCCGGGCGCTCAACCCCACGGTCGTGCGCGGGCTGCGCGACCGCCTGACCGGCCTGGTCGACTCCCTGCTCGCCGGCCGCACGGCGTTCGACGCGGTCGGCGACCTGGCGCTGCCGCTGCAGATCGCCGTCGGCTGCGACCTGATCGGCGTGCCGGAGGGCGACCGCGAGGAGGTCTGGCCCAAGGCGATGGCGCTCGGCCGGGCCTTCATCCCGATGGCGGCCTCGGAGGAGGGCATGGCCGACGATGGGGCGGCCCGGTGGCTGGACCGGTACGTGCGGGAACTCCTGGCGGACAGGCGGCGCCGCCCGGGTGACGACGTGCTGTCCAGGCTCGCCGGACGGCTGCCCGACGACGAGATCGTGGACAACGCGATCTTCCTGCTGTTCGCCGGTTTCGAGACCGCCATGTACCTGGTCACCTCGGGACTGGCGCTGCTCACCCGGTTCCCCGGCCAGCTGGCCAGGCTCAAGGCCGACCGCTCGCTGCTGCCCACCGCCGTGGAGGAGATCGTCCGCTACGACGCGCCGATCCAGTCGATGGCCAGGATGGTGCGCGAGCCCATCTCGCTCGGCGGCCGTACCGTGAAGCCGGGCCGGGCGCTGCTGCTGCTCATCGGCTCGGCCAACCACGACGCGCTGGTCTTCCCCGACCCGGGGACCTTCGACGTCGGCCGCAGGCCCAACCCGCATCTCGCCTTCGGCGGCGGCGCGCACCACTGCCTGGGCGTGGCGCTGGCCCGGCTCGAGGGCCAGGTGGTCCTCGAGCGGCTCCTCACCCGCTTCGCCGAGATCGAGGCCGCCGGCCCACCGGTCCGGCGGCTGCACCCCAACCTGAGGGGCTACGCGTCCGTGCCGCTCACGGTGCGCCCCGCCTGAGCGATCGCCCGCCACACCCGCTCGGGCGTGGCGGGCAGGTCCACGTGGCGGACGCCGAGGTGCGCGAGCGCGTCCACCACGGCGTTCTGCACGGCGGCCGGGGCGCCGACCGCGCCCGACTCGGCGATGCCCTTGGCGCCCAGCTCGTTCACCGGGGTCGGCGTCTCCATCAGGATCGTCTCCAGGCTCGGCAGCTCCGCCGGGCTGACACACAGGTAGTCGGCCAGCGTGCCGGTGAGGGGACGGCCCTGCTCGTCGTAGCGCATGTGCTCGAACAGCGCCTGGGCCACGCCCTGCGCGACGCCGCCGTGCACCTGGCCCTCCGCGAGCACCGGGTCGAGGATCCGGCCCGCGTCGTCCACGGTGACCATGCGCCGCAGCCACACCCGTCCCGTCTCCGTGTCCACCTCGACGACGGCGAGGTAGGCGCCGTAGGGGAACGTGGCCGCCGACGCCTGATAGGAGACCTCGGCGCTGATCGGCGCGCCGTTGACCGCCACCACGTCGCTCCAGGTCAGCCCGCCGAACCCGCCGTCGAACTCGACGCTTTCCACGCCGAGCTCCTTGGCCGCCAGCTCGCGGGCCCGGTCCAGGACCGCCTGCGCCGCCCGGCTGACCGCGACCCCGCCGGTCTGCAGCGAGCGCGACCCGCCCGTCCCGCCGCCCTCGGCCAGCTCGTCGCTGTCGCCCTGCCGCACCTCGACCAGCTCACGTGCGATGCCGAGCCGCTGCCCGGCCAGCGCCGCGTAGGCGGTCACGTGGCCCTGGCCGTGGGCGAACGTGCCGCACGTGACCTCGGCCGTGCCGTCCGCGCGCACCTCCACCCGGGCGTGCTCGGGCCGCGTGTCCGCGTTGGACACCTTGACGAACACCGACAGGCCCACGCCGAGCTGGCGCACCCCGCCGCCGGCGCGTCGTGCCCGCTGCTCCTCGCGGAGCCGCTCGTACCCCGCCGCCTGCAGCACCCGTTCCAGCGCCGCCGGGTAGTCGCCCGCGTCATAGGTGACCCGGGTGAGCGTCCGGTGCGGGAAGGCGTCCGGCGGGATCAGGTTGCGCCGCCGTACCTCCGCCGGGTCCATCCCGATCTCCGCCGCGAACAGGTCGACCGCCCGCTCCAGCGCGCCGGTGGCCTCCGGCTGCCCCGCGCCCCGGTACGCGACCACGGGCGTGGTGTTGGTGACCACACTCGACGCGGTGAACTTGGCGCGCTCGATCCGGTAGACCCCGGTGAGCATGGTGCGCGTGGCGTAGGGCAGGAACGCCCCGATGCGGGGGTAGGCGCCGCAGTCCTGCAGGACGGTCAGCCGGTAGCCCAGGATCCGGCCGTCGCGGGTGCCGCCGATCTCCACGAGCTGGCGCTGCGCCCGTCCGTGGCCGAGGCCGACCATGCTCTCCGTGCGGGTCTCCGCCCAGCGCAGCGGCCGGTCGAGCGCGCGCGCCAGCCACGCCACCAGCACGTCCTCCGGGTACGGCAGGCCCTTGGCCCCGAAGGCGCCGCCGACGTCGGGGGAAAGCACCCGGACCTCGGCGGCGTCGACGCCGAGGGACTTGGCCAGGGCCGCGCGCCACAGGTGCACCCCCTGCGTCGACCCCCAGTAGGTGAGCCGCCCGCCCTCCCACCGGGCCGCCCCCGCGCGCACCTCCAGCGGGCAGGGGGCCAGCCGCTGGTTGTCCATCTCCTGCGCCACCACGACCTCGCACCCGTCGAAGGTGTCGCCGCGCCCGGCCGGCCTGGCGAAGGCGAGCTTGAAGGCGACGTTGGTGCCCGCCTCGGCGTGCAGCAGCACCTCGTCGCCGGCGGCCCGGGCGGGATCCGTGACCACGGGGAGCGGCTCGTAGTTCACCCTCACGGCGGCGGCCGCCCGGCCGGCCTGCGCCCGCGTCTCGGCCACGACCACCGCGACGGGCTCGCCCGCGAACCTGGCCACCTCGGTCAGGATCGGCTGCGCCATCGCCTGGTTGAGCATCGGCGGGTCGGGCGCGAGCGGCGCCAGGTCCACCTCGGCCGCCCGCCGTACGGCGAGCACGCCCGGCATGGCCGCGGCCGCGGCGGCGTCCACGTCCGTGACCCGCGCGTGGGCGTGTGCGGAGCGGACGAACACCACGTGCGCCGCGCCAGGCAGCGGGAGGTCGTCGAGATAGGAGCCACCGGCCGTCAGCAGGCGGTGGTCTTCTAGGCGCATGGTTCCTCCAGGGCGATCGCGGTGAGAACGAGCCCGCCGCGCACGGCGAAGCGGCCCGTGAAACCGGTGACGGGACCGCCGACGCCGATGGTCGCGGTGAAGGCCCCCGCGGCCGGGTCGATGACCAGTGCGGCGTCGGCGAAGCCCAGCCACGTGCGGGCCAGGGGGTGCCAGGCCTTGTAGACGCTCTCCTTGGCGGAGAACAGCACGGTGTCCCAGGGGACGCCCGGCGGCAGGGACGCCAGGTGAGCCCGCTCCCGCGCGTCGGCGACCTTGGCCAGCACGCCGCGCGGCAACGGGCGGCACGGCTCGGCGTCGATGCCCACGGTCCGGAAGCCGCTGCGCGGCGCCACCGCCGCCGCCGTGTAGCCGCGGCAGTGCGTGAGGCTGCCCACCAGCCCGCCGGGCCAGACCGGCGCGCGGTCCGGCCCCGGCGGCAGCGGCCCGGGGACCAGGCCGAGGGCGCGCACCGCCTCGCGGGCGCAGCGGCGGGCGGCGGCGAACTCCCGGCGGCGCTGCTCGCTCACCGGGCCGAGCGCCGCGCGTTCCTCCGGCAGCAGCGGGCCGCCGGCCGGCTCGCCCACGAGGTCGCGGACGCTCACGCCGACCGGCAGCAGGTCAGGCATCAGGCCGGAGTGAGTCGGACGTTCAGCTCGTGCAACCCCCGGAAGTTGCTCTCCCGCCACTTGAGCTCCTCGTCCAGCACCTCGATCTTGCTGAACCTGCTCAGCAACCCCTGGTAGGCGAGCTGCAGCTCCATCCTGGCCAGGTGGATGCCCAGGCAGTGGTGCGGGCCCCAGGCGAAGGACAGCGTCTGGGCCGGCGGTTCCGGCACGGCGAAGCGGCCCAGGTCGAGCCGCTCCGGGTCGTCGAACCTGGCCGGGTCGCGGTTGGCCGCGCCCAGCATGATGAGCAGGTGCTGGCCCGCTTTCAGCTCGGTGCCGTCGGGCCACACGGTGTCGTCGTGGACGTACCTGCCGAGCAGGTGCGGCGGGTTCTCGTAGCGCAGCAGCTCCTCCGTCGCCGACTTGAGCAACTCGGGGTGCTCGCGCAGCCGCCGCTCCTGGTCAGGGTTGGCGGCCAGCGCGGTCACGCCGTTGCCGATGGCATCGGTGGCGGTCTGGAAGCCCGCCCCGAACAGCAGCACGGTGACCGCGGTGATCTCGCTCGCGGCCAGCCTCTCGCCGTTCTCCTCGACGTGGGCCAGCGCGGACATCAGATCGTCGCGCGGCTCGGCCTGGCGCTTGCGCAGCAGGTCGCCGAAGTAGTCCTCCATCTCCTGCAACGCCTCGTCGGAGGCGCGCAGCACGTCCGGAGGGGCCAGCATCTCCAGCGAGGCGGAGGCCCGCCTGGTGAGCGTGCGCAGCATCTCCCAGTCGGTGTCGGGCACGCCCACCAGCCTGCCGATGACGGCGACCGGCAGCCGGAAGGTGAAGGCGTCGACCAGCTCCACCTCGCCGCCGCCCGGCCCGATCCGCTTCTCCAGCCCGTCGAGCAGCTCGTCGACCAGGGCGGCCACGCTGTCCTTGAGCGCGCCGACCCGGCGCGGCGTCAGCGCCTTGGCGACCAGGCCGCGCTGCCGGGCGTGCGGCTCGCCGTCCATGTACATCATCGTGCGCGGCTTGCCCTGGCCCCGGTGATCGCCCAGCCGCGGCCGCTGCTCGCCGTGCGTCATGTGCGGGCTGGTCAGCGCGAAATGGCAGTCGTCGTACGAGGTCAGCATCAGGGCGACGCCCTGGTCGAAGGTGAGCCGGCACCGCGGGGCGAGCTCGCGCAGCCTGCGGTAGTACGGATAGGGGTCGGTCACCGCGTTGGGCGCCTTGAACACGATCTCCATGGCCAGCTTCGTGGGATTGCTGCTCAAAGCCGTGGAGGTAGCTCTGGTCATCCCTGCGTCTCCTCTGTCCTTACCTCAACGATCGGCAGCATCATCGTGTCCACCACGCGTTCGACCCGGAGCCCGGCTCGGGCGCACAGCGCGCCGATCTCGTCGGCGCCGCGCACCCGGCCCCCCGCCATCGCGAACAGCAGCAGGTCGTAGGTCTTGCCCACGTCGAACTCGTTGCCCGGCTTGCGCACCGGCTCCAGGACCAGGAGCCTGCTGCGCGGCTTCATGGCGGCCGCGACCGTGCGCAGCAGCTGCACCGCGCGCTCGTCGTCCCAGCCGTAGAGGATCCGCTTGAGCAGGTACGCGTCGGCGCCCGGCGGCACCTCGTCGAAGAAGCTGCCGCCGACGACCTCGCAGCGGCCGGCGACCTCGGCCGCTGCGAGCACCTCGTGGGCCTGCGCCGCCATGTCCGGCTGGTCGAGCAGCGTGCCGTGCAGGCGCGGGAACTTGGCCAGCAGCCCGGCCAGGAACGCCCCGTTGCCTCCGCCCACGTCCACCACCGTCTCCAGCGACCCCCAGTCGTAGGCCGGCAGCAGGGTGCGCAGCTCCAGCCTGGTGGCCGCCTGCTGGGAGGCGTTGAAGGCGCGCAGCTCGTCGGGGCGCTGCGCCAGGTAGTCCCAGTAGCTCTGCCCGTGCGCCTGATCGAAGGCCGGCTCGCCCGTCCTGACGCTGTGGTCGAAATGGGCCCACGCCTTCACGTCGCCGGGCAGCAGCGGGTACGCCTCACGCAGGGACAGGGGGTGGTCGCTGCGCAGCGGCTCGGCCAGCGGCGTCAGCGCGAAGCGGTCCTCGCTCACCTCGGTGAAGATGCCCCTGCAGGCCAGCGCCCGCATGACGCGCCGCAGCGACGGCGCGTGGGACCCCGTCGACTCGGCGAGCCGGTCGACGGAGAGCGGCCCGTCGACGAGGTGGTCGGCGACGCCCAGGTCGCACACCACCCGTAACGCGAACGGCACGATGTAGTCGGCGAGCTCGGTCAACCGCACGTACGACGCGATGTCGATCCGTGTGCGCATTGCCTCAGCGTATTGACCAGATACAAGAAGAGGCAAGAGGTGTGATATCTCGGGTTTGCGCGCTAGCGTCGAAAGATACGAGATTCTCATCCCGGAGGACGGCCGACATGCACCTCAACGTCTTCACCCAGTGCTCGCCTTCTCCCCAGTTCAAGGGCCTGTGGCGATATCCCGGCGACCGGACGGCCACCGGCTACCGGTCCCTTTCGCACTGGACGGACATCGCCAGGCGGCTGGAGGCGGCCTGCATCGACGCGCTGTTCTTCGCCGACGTGCACGGCGTCTACGACGTCTACCAGGGCTCCTGGCGGCCCGCCGTACGGCACGCCGTGCAGATCCCCTCGATCGACCCGGCGCTGCTGCTGCCGGCGCTGGCCGCGGCGACCGAGAACCTGGGCTTCGCCGTCACCTACTCCACGACCTACCACCAGCCCTACGAGTGCGCCCGGCTGTTCACCTCGCTCGACCACCTCACCGGCGGGCGGGTGGCGTGGAACATCGTCACCTCCTATCTGCGCTCGGCCACCGCCAACGGGCTCGGCGAGTACCTGGACCACGACGTCCGTTACGACCGCGCGGACGAGTACGTCGCCGTGGTCCGAGCGCTGTGGGAACGCAGCTGGGAGGACGGCGCCGTGGTGCTCGACGCCGACGCCGACATGTTCACCGACCCGGACAAGGTCCACCAGATCGACCACAAGGGGGAGTGGTTCGAGGTGCGCGGGCCGCACCAGTGCGAGCCGTCCCCGCAGCGCACGCCCGTCCTCTACCAGGCGGGCGCCTCACCGCGGGGCACCGCGTTCGCGGCCAGGCACGCCGAGGTGGTGTTCCTGACCATGTCGGATCCGGCGGCCGGCGCGCCCCAGGTCTCCGGCCTGCGCGAACAGGTGGCCGCGGCCGGCCGCGACCCGGCCGCCGTGAAGGTGCTGCAGGGCGGCATGGTCATGGTCGGCGCCACCAGAGCCGAGGCCAAGGAGAAGGCGCGGCTCTACAACGAACTGTGGAGCGGCGAGGGCCAGCTGGCCAAGTGGTGCGGGTGGATGGACGTCGACCTGGCCGCCTGCCCGGATGACACGCCGGTGGCCGAGATCGCGGCCGAGGGCAGCAAGTCCTTCGTCGGCTTCCTGCGCCGGCTCGGCCCCGAGCGCACCTGGACCGTCGGCGATGTCCGCTATCTCGTCTCCCGGCCGCGCCGGCCCCGCCGGGAGGCGCCCGTCACCCTGTACGGCACGCCGTCCGAGGTGGCCGACCGCATGGAGGAGTGGCTGGAGGTGGCCGGGGTGGACGGCTTCAACCTCATCCCGTGCCCGCCGTCCGCGGGGGTTGACGACATCTGCGACCTGCTGGTGCCGGAGCTCCAGCGGCGCGGACTGTTCCGCACCTCCTACGCGGCGGAGGAGCGCACGCTGCGCGAACGCTACTTCGGCGCGGGCCGCTCCCGCTGCGAGGTGCCCTGACGGCGCCTACGCCGCGGGGCACGGCCAGGGCGCGGTGGGGGAGCGGACCGCTACGGCAGCGCCGGGTCCACCTCCGCGCCCACGAGCAGCGCGCCGAGGACTCCGTAGTAGTCTCGGCCGTTCACGAAGTGCTGGGTCGAGGTGCGCATGTCGCGCAGCCGGCGCTGCAACGGCGAGCTCTCGTAGACGGCCGACCCGCCGGCGAGGGCGTGCGCCGTGTCGACCACCGAGGCGGTCAGCGAGGCGACCCGTGCCGACGTGGCGCGCAGCCTGGACCGTTCGAGCGGCCCCGGCGTCCCCGCGGCGGCGACCGCCCCGGCCTCCTCGCGCAGCAGCGCCCGCGCGGCGGCGCAGGTCATCTGCGCCTCCCCGAGCCGGTCCTGGAACAGCGGCGACTCGGCCAGCCTGCGCCTGCTGAACGCGGGCCGCTTGCCGTCGGTGGCCAGCTCGATCACCTCGTCGAGCGCCCCCTGGGCCAGCCCGACGTTGACCGCCGAGATGAGCAGCCCGGCCTGTGCCACCCTGAACCGGTTGGCGTCGCCGGACAGGGCGGAGCTGCGCACGTCGGGGCAGCGGACGCCGGACACGCGCACGTCATGGCTCGCCGTGCCGCGGAGCCCCATGACGTGCCAGGTGTCGACGATCTCGAGCTCGCCGGCCGGGAGGACCACCATGCGCGTCACCGGCGCCCCGCCGGGTCCCGTCCGCACGGCGCGGCCGTCCACGACGACGCAGGTCAGGTAGACCCAGGCGGCGTGGGGGCAGCCCGTGACGAACGGCCACTGGCCCGTGACGCGCCAGTGGCCGTCCTCGTCGGCCGCCCTGCCCTTGGGCGCGACGGCCCCGGCGCCGAGTGTGTCGGGGCCCGAGGCGTAGATCTCCTCCCGCGCCGCCTCCGGGAAGGACGAGAAGATCAGCTGGGCGAGCGTGACCTGCCCGACCGTCCAGCCGACGGACCCGTCCGCCCGAGCCAGCTCCTCGATCACGGCCAGCGCGTCGGGCAGGTGCATGGCGGGCCCGCCGTGCTTCGCCGGCACCAGCATCCGCATGGCGCCCGCGCCGGTGAGATCCTTGATCACGTCATCGGGCAGGCGGCGGGCGGACTCGAACTCCGCGGCCCTGGCTTTCAGCGTCGCCGACATGCTCCGGATCCGGCCGAGTGTCTCTGTCACCGTGCCTCCTTGAGACTGTGTAGCGATTCTATGATCTGGTATCTCTCGAAAAGCCAGATCCTCGTCTATGCTTTCCACATCGGCGTCGAGTTGGAGCGCAATGACGATGAAAGCTTCTTGGGTTTGCGGGCCGACGGGTGGCCGTTGATGGGCCCGCGTCCGCTGCTGTCCTGGCTCGAGGACCCGGCGACCGGCAGGGGCATCCGCTTCGCGGCCGCCGACGACGCGTGGGAGTCCTGGTCGTACGCCGACCTCGCCTCGCTCAGCCTCCGCGTCGCCGCCGGGCTGGCGGAGATGGCGGTTCCGCGGGGGTCCGTCGTCAGCATCGTGCAGCAGTCGAGCCCCCGGTTCGTCGCAACCCTCTTCGGCGCCATGGTCGCCGGGTGCGTGCCGTCGCCTGTCGCCCCGCCGCTCACCTTCCAGGACCCGGAGGCGTACGCGGCCCACGTCAGGGGTTTGCTGGGCTCCGCCGCGCCGCACCTGGTCGTGGCCGACGAGGACCTGGTCGAGACGCTCCAGCCGATCGCACGGACGAGCGGCGTGGCGCCGCGCCTGGTCGGCGTCGAGGGCCTGCTCGCGGCGGGCCCGGACGAGCCGCGGGCCCGCGCCCCGCGGGCGGAGCTCGCGCTGCTCCAGTTCACCTCCGGCTCGAGCGGCGCGGCCCGCGGCATCCGCGTGCCGTACGGCTCGCTCGAGGCCAACATCGACGCCATCCGCGGCTGGCTGCGGATGACGCCCGACGATCCCACCGCGTCATGGCTGCCCGTCCACCATGACATGGGCCTGATCGGGTGCCTGCTGACCCCGGTCGTCAACCAGAGCGACATCTGGCTGATGAAACCCGAGCAGTTCATCCACACACCGCTGCGCTACCTGCAGTGTTTCGGCACGCACGGCGCCCGCCTGACCGCCATGCCCAACTTCGGGCTGTCCTACATCGCCCGGCGGGTCAAGCCCGCGCAGGTGGAGGGGCTGGACTTCAGCCATCTGCGCACGGTCATCGTGGGAGCCGAACGGCTCGACCCGGTGGCCTTCGAGGGCTTCCACGGGCTGCTCGGGCCACGCGGGCTCACCCGGCTCGCCGTGTTGCCGGCGTACGGGCTGGCCGAGTCGACGCTCGCGGTCACCGGGCTCGCCCTGGAGGAGGAGTGGACGAGCCTGTCCGTGGAGCCGGGCAGCCTGGCCCTGGGCCGCAAGGTCGCACTGGCGGCACCCGGCGAGGACGCCCAGCAGCTCATCGGCTGCGGCCGACCACTCGGCGGGGCCCACGTGGCCATCCACGATCCCGACGGGGGAGAGTTGCCCGAGGGCGCGGTCGGCGAGATCGTGGTCACCGGGCCCAGCGTCGCCGCCGGATACGTCACGCGCGACGCCCCCGCCGCCCCGGTCGGAGAAGGCGCGGGGGCACCGTCGAGCTTCGCCGGCGGCGCCCTCCACACCGGAGACGCCGGCTTCCTCATGGACGGCCGGCTCTACGTCCTCGGCAGGCTGGGAGACAGCATGAAGGTGCGCGGGCGCGCGATCTTCGCCGAGGACCTGGAGGCCGCGCTCGGCGTGGCCGGGGTCCCCCCGTTGCGGGTCGCCGCGCTCCTCGGGGTGCGCGACGGCACGCCCACCGCCGTCGCCCTCTTCGAGCAGGCCGCCCCCGAATGGCTCGAGACCTGCCGGACCCTGCTCGCGCAGAGAACGCAGGGCGCCCGCGTGGTCGTGGTCAACGCGCCGCGCGGCTCCATCGCGCGTACCTCCAGCGGGAAGCCGAAACGGCGCCTGCTGTGGCGGCGCTTCCTCGACGACATGCTGCCGGGCGACGTGGTCGTCGACAGCGGCGACCAGACGAACACCTTGAGAGGACTGTCATGACCGAATCGACGACCTCCACCATGACCGAGGCCGACGCCCGCGCGTCCGTGCGCGCCGTGGTGCTGGAGCTCGCGCCCAACGGGGACGAGTCGGCCGCTCCCGACGCCCACCTGGTCGACGACCTCGGCTTCCACTCGCTGGCGTTGCTGGAGCTGGCGTTCACGCTGGAGGACGAGTTCGACCTGCCGCCGATCGACGAGGCCACGGCGCGGCAGATCACCACGATCCTGGCCGTGGAGAACCACGTCGTGCGCGAGCTGACGGAGCGCGGCGAGATCGTCGCCGGCTGACATGCCGGCTCCCACGTCCCCCGAGGCGGCCGCGCGGGCGCTGTCCGTGCGGCTCTTCCTCGCCACCCTGGCCACCCAGGAGTCGCTGGCCGCCTACCTCGGCGTCAAGCTCGGACTGTACGACGCGCTGCGGGAACACGGCCAGGCCAGCGCGGACGCGCTCGCCGAGCACACTGGCCTGGACGCCAGATACCTGCGGGAGTGGCTGGAACAGCAGGCCGTGTGCGGGCTGCTCGCTGCCGAGGGCACGGGAGAGCGGCGCGTCTTCCGCCTGCCGCCGGGTCACGAGCGGGTGCTGACCGCGTCCGACGACCCGCTGTCGCTGGTCTCGACGGCGCTGCTGCCGCTCGGCGGGGTGGCGCGCGCCCTGCCCGACCTGCTCGCGGCGTTCGCGTCCGGCGGCGGCGTCCCCGACGACGTCTACGGCGAGGACTGGCGGCAGGGCCACGGCGGCGCCAACAGGGCGGTCTTCACGCGCCAGCTCGTCCCGTGGCTGCGCCGTCACGTGCCCGACGTGCACGCCCGGCTGTCCGCGGCGCCGGCCCGCGTGGTCGACGTGGGCTCGGGCGCGGGATGGGCCAGCCTCGCGCTGGCCACGGCCTATCCCTCGGCGCGCGTCGTCGGCCTGGACGTCGACGCCGAGGCCGTCGCGGAGGCCAACGCCCGCGCCAAGGAGGCAGGGCTCGCGGAGCGGGTGAGTTTCGAGGTCGCCGACGCCTTCGCGGCGCGGGGCCGCGTCTATGACGTGGTATGCCTCTTCGACACCCTCCACGAGGTGCCGCGCCCCGTGGAGGCGCTGGCCGCCTGCCGCGGCATGCGGGCCGAGGGGGGTGCCGTCCTGGTGATGGACGCCAGGGTCGCGGACGCCTTCACCGCGCCGGGTGACGAGATCGAGCGTTTCCAGTACGCGACGAGCCTGCTCCACTGCCTGCCCGCCGGCCGCGCGGCGGAGGACTCCGCGGCCACCGGCACCGTCATGCGGGCCTCGCACGTCGAGGCGATGGCCCGGGCGGCCGGGTTCACCCGGGTACGGAGCTTCGACCTCACGGACCGCTTCCACCGGCTGTACCGCCTCGACGGCTGAGCCGCCGCACGCCCGCGGCGTCCGCTGGAGGCGTCGCGGGGCGGGGGCTAGGCGACGCGCTCCGCAAGTGCGCGGCGGTCCACCTTGCCGACGCCGGTGAGCGGCAGCGCGTCGATCGTCTCCAAGCGGTCGGGCAGCTTGAACTCCGCCAGGCCGCGTTCGCTCAGGAACTCCTTGAGCTCGGCCAGCGAGGGCGCCGCCCGGCCGTCCGCGACGACGAACGCGCACGTCTTCTCGCCCAGCGTGGCGTCCGGTACGGGGACCACGGTGGCGGCCCGGACCGCCGGGTGCGCCGTCAGATGCGACTCGACCTCCTCCGCCGACACCTTCTCGCCGCCCCGGTTGATGACGCTCTTGGCGCGGCCCTCGACGACGAGCCTGCCCGCCTCGTCGAAGCGGGCCAGGTCACCGGTGCGCAGGAAGCCGTCGGCGGTGAAGGCCGTCGCGTTGTGCTCGGGCACGTCGTAGTAGCCGCGCAGGGTGCACGGGCCGCGCGCGATCAGGTGGCCCACCTGCCCGGCCGGCAGTTCCATGTCGGAGTCGTCCACGATCTTCAGCTCGTCCGCCGCGCACAGGGGCGTGCCCTGGGAGGTCGCCGGCACCTCGGGCGGGTCGTCGCGGCGAGTGAAGCACAGCACCCCTTCGGCCATGCCGAACCAGTGGGTGAGGGTCGCCCCCAGCGTGGGACGCACCTGGCGCGCCACCTCGGGATCCAGCCGGGCGCCGCCGACCTCGATGGTCAGACCCGACAGGTCGGCGTCGAACAGCTCGGCCGTCTCCATCCACAGCGGCAGGAACGCGGGCATGAGCGTGGTGAGCGTCGCGCCCTCCCGCCCGGCGAGCGGCAGCGCCTCGTCCGGGGCCGGGCTGGCGGCCATGACGGCCTTCCCTCCGGCCCGCAGGGCCCCCAGCACCCCGGGGCAGCCGAGCGCGGCGTTGTGCCCGACCGGCAGCACCGCGAGGTAGACGCCCCGCTCGTCGAAGCCCATCGCCTCGGCGGTGGCCCGCAGCTGGAAGGCGTAGTCGTCGTGCGTCCGGGGGATCAGCTTCGGCAGGCCGGTCGTGCCGCCGGACAGCAGGAAGAACGCCGGGTCCGCGGGATCGGGCGGCGGGAGCTCGCGTACCTCTCCCGAGACGTCGGCGAGCGCGATGAGGTCGGAATGGGGCGGCAGCGGCTCCTCGGCGGTCCGCGCGGAGCCGGGGGCGACCAGGATGTGCTTGACCGAGGGCACCCGCTCGCGCACCTCCTGCGCGAGTAGCCGGTGGTCGGTGCCCTGCACCACGTCGGGCACGACGAGTGCGACGGCCCCGGCGTACTCGCTGAGGTAGGTGAGCTCGGCCCGGCGGTGGGCGGGCAGCGCGAGGACGGGCAGCGCGCCCAGCCGGAAGAGCGCGACGCAGGTGACCACGAACTCCACCGAGTTCGGCAACTGGACGACGACCCGGTCGTGATGTCCGATGCCGAGGTCGGCGAGCCCTGCTGCCAGCCGGTCGGCCCACCCGTCCAGCTCGGCGTAGCCGTACCGACGGCCGCGGGCGATCACGGCGATCCTGTCGGGATGGGTGCGCGCCCACGGGCGCAGCAGGTCGCCGAGCACCTCGCCCCGCCAGTAGCCCTCGCGGTGGTAGCGGGCGGCCAGGCCCTCGGGCCAGGGTACGAAGCCAGTCAACACGGGCGCGATCCTCCGTTTCAGGACACGAGTCTCGTCAACACATGCCATCGTGGTTATCCTGCTTCTAGCCAAGCCTAAATCCAAGACACAAGATAGCGGGCGGTCTGGATGCGAGTATCCGTCGATTACGACCTGTGCGACAGCCATGGAGAGTGCATGACCGTGGCGCCGGAGGTGTTCGAGGTCCGCGACGACGACATGCTCTACGTGCTGGACGAGCAGCCGTCTTTCGAACTGCACGCCAAGGTCGAGGCGGCCGCGCGGCGGTGCCCCAAGCTGGCGATCACCCTCGAGAGGTGACGGCCGGCCAGCGAGTCGTCGTGGTGGGTGCGTCCCTGGCCGGCGTCAACGCGGTGCACGGCCTGCGCGCCGCGGGGTTCGCCGGACGCGTGAGCGTCGTCGGGGCGGAGCCGCACGTGCCCTACGACCGTCCCCCTCTGTCCAAGCAGTCGCTGCTTGGCACGGAGCCGCGTGCCCTGGACGTTCACGACGACGCCGAATGGTTGCTCGGCAGGCGCGCGATGAGCGTGGATCTCGCCTCCCGGGTCGTCGAGCTGGACGGGGGGGCCGGGCTCGGGTTCGACGGTCTGGTGATCGCCACGGGCGCGGAGGCGGTCCGCCCGCCGTGGCGCGACGTCGTCGCGCTGCGGACGCTGGACGACTGCCGTGCGCTGCGGGCGGCCCTCGACGGGGGAGCCGGGCACGTGGTCGTCGTGGGCGCGGGGTTCGTCGGCGCCGAGGTGGCCGCGTCGTGCCGGGCGCAGGGCGTCGCCGTCACCGTGGCCGACGAGCTCGACCTGCCGCTGGCCAGGAGCTGCGGGCCGCTGGTGGGCGAGGTGCTCGCCGCGCTCCACCGCGAGCACGGCGCGCGCCTGGAACTGGGCGTCAAGGTGGCCGCCGTGCACGAAGGCGGACGGGCCGGCCGGCACGAGGTCGAGCTGGCCGACGGGCGGGTGCTGGCCGCCGACGTGGTGGTCGCGGGGCTCGGCGCTCGCCCGGCCACCGGTTGGCTGTCCGGCTCTGGACTGGCGCTCGACGACGGTGTGCTGTGCGACGAGACCCTCCTCGCCGCGCCGGGCGTGGTGGCGGCCGGTGACGTGTGCCGACGGCCCAGCCGAGCGTTCGGCACGAGCCTGCGTGTGGAGCACTGGACGAACGCGGTGGAGCAGGGCGAGTACGCGGGGCGGCGGCTGCACGCCGCGCTCTCGGGCGGGCCGGCGCCGGAACCCTTCGACGCGGTGCCGTACCTGTGGACGGAGCAGTACGGCCACACCGTGCAGATGTTCGGCTGCCCCGAGCCGGGCGACGAGATCCACGTGGTGCACGGCGACCCGGCCGCGCGCCGGTTCGCGGCCGTGCACGTCCGGGGCGGCGTGGTACGCGCCGTGACCGGCATGGACTGCCCGGCCCGGGTACGCCGGCTGCGCCCGCTGGTGGCCGGAGCCCAACGGTGGACCACCAGCGCGACAGGAACGGAGACGACATGCTGGAACCGGTGATCGTGGCGGCGGCCCGCACCCCGATCGGACGCAGGGGCGGCGCGCTGGCCGGGCTGAAGGCGGTGGAGTTGCTCCGGCACGTGCAGGCCGAGGTCATCCGGCGGGCCGGGATCGACCCCGGCGAGGTGGACCAGGTGATCGGCGGCTGCGTCACGCAGGCCGGCGAGCAGAGCCTGAACGTCACCCGCAACGCCTGGCTCAACTCCGGCATGGACCACGAAGTGGGCGCGACGACCGTCGACACCTCCTGCGGGTCGGCGCAGCAGGCCAACCACCTGGCGGCGGCGCTGATCGCGGTGGGCGCGGCCGACTGCGTGATCGCCTGCGGGGTCGAGTCGATGAGCCGCGTGCCGATCGGCGTCAACCTCTACAACGGGCCGGGCCACTACAAGACGCGCGACTACCCGTGGGACGACCCGCCGCACAGCCAGTTCGGCGGGGCCGAGCGCATCGCGAGCCGGGAGGGCTTCACCCGGGCCGAGCTCGACGCCTACGGGGTGCGCTCGCAGCGCCTGGCTGCCCGGGCGTGGGAGCGCGGCGCCTTCGCCGGGGAGGTCGCCCCGCTCACCGCTCCCGTCCTGGACGAGGAGGGGAAGCCGACGGGGCGGGAACGCCTGGTGGACCGCGACGAGGGGCTGCGCGAGACCACCCCGGAGGGCCTGGCGGGCCTGCGCCCCAACGTCGCGGGCGGCCTGCACACCGCGGGCACCACCTCCCAGGTTTCCGACGGGGCGGCCGCGGTGCTGTGGATGTCGGGTGAGCGGGCCAGGGCGCTGGGGCTGCGGTCCCGGGCCAGGCTGGCGCACCAGGTGGTGACGGGCGCGGACCCGTACTTCCTCCTCGACGGCCCGATCGTGGCGACCCGGAAGATCCTCAAACGGTCGGGCATGAGCCTTTCGGATATCGACCTGTACGAGGTCAACGAGGCGTTCGCCGCGGTCGTCCTGGCCTGGCGGGCGGCGCACGACGCCGACGAGGACCGGCTCAACGTCAACGGCGGCGCCATCTCCCTGGGCCACCCGCTCGGCGCCACCGGCGCGCGGCTGCTGGTGAGCGCACTGCACGAGCTGGAACGGACGGACGGCGAGTTCGCCCTGGTCACCATGTGCTGCGGCGGATCGCTGGGCACCGCGTCGATCCTGCAGCGGCTGTGAGGCACCGATGAACCGCGAGGAGTTCTTCCGCGACGCCCGTTCCGACCTGACCGGCCCGCTGGACGGCGTCCGCGTCCTGGACGTGACGAAGGTCTGGTCGGGGCCGATGGCCACATGCGTGCTCGCCGACCTGGGCGCCGACGTCGTTCGGGTCGAACTGCCCGGCGGCCTCGACGGCGAGGTACCGCCGAAGATCCCCGGGACCGGGCTGTCCTGGTTCCGGCAGACCGTCAACCGCAACAAGCGCAGCGTCGGTCTCGACCTGCGCGAGAAGGACGGCCGGGAGACCTTCCTGCGGATGGTCGCCGTCAGCGACGTCGTGGTCGAGAACTACCGGCCGGGCACCCTGGACGGCTGGGGCGCCGGCTACGCGGCCTGCCGCGCGGCCCAGGCGGACATCGTCTTCGTCTCCATCTCCGGCTACGGCCAGTACGGGCCCCGCTCGTCCCTGCCCGGATACGACCCCGTCCTGCAGGCGTACGGCGGGTGGATGTCGCTCAACGGCGAGCCCGGCGGCGGGCCGGTGCGGGCGCAGACGTTCATCGCGGACGAGATGGCGGGCCTGCACGGCGCGATCGGCGCGCTGGCCGCGCTGCGGCACCGCGACCGTACCGGCGAGGGGCAGCACGTGGACGTGGCCATGCTCGACGCCCTCCTCGCGGGCAGTTCGGGCCTGCTCACCCTGGCCGCCACGGGCCGCCCGCCGGCACGCAACGGCAACGAGACCGACTTCGTCGTCCCGGCCAACGTGTACGCCTGCGCCGACGGTTCGATCTACCTGGCGGTGGCGCTCAACCGGCAGTGGCGGGCGCTGGCCGCCGCGATCGGCAGGCCGGAGCTGGCCACGGCGCCCGGCTTCGGCACGGCGGCGGAGCGGCTGGCCAACCGCGCCGCGGTCAACGAGGCGGTGGCGGCCTGGTGTGCCGAGCGCGGCGTCGAGCAGGTCCTGAAGGCGCTGGACGCGTGCGCGGTGCCCGCCGCGCAGGTGCGCGACCTGGCGGACGTGGCGGCCGACCCCCAGGTCGCCGAGCGCGAGATGCTCCAGGACGTCACGCTGCACGACGGCACGACGGCGCCGCTGACCGGCCCCCCAGCGAAGTTCTCCCGCACGCCGACCCGCATCAGGCGCGCCGCGCCGCGGGCCGGAAACGACACCGAGGACGTGCTCCGCGAGTGGGGACTGGCTTAAAAACAAGAATCTTGTACACCCTTGCGAAGACACGAGAGCCTCGGTCAGTATTGAGGACATACAAGAAGCCAGGAGGCTGAAATGTCAGCACAGCGCCGAGCTCTGGTGACCGGCGCGTCACGGGGGATCGGCCGCGCGGTGGCGATCCGGCTGGCGCAGCAGGGTTACGCGGTCGCCGGGTGCTACAGCGCCGGGAGCGACGCGGCGGCCAAGACCGAGGCCGAGGTACGCGCCCTGGACGTGCCGTCCTACTTCGGCGTCTGCGACGTGACGGACCTGGCGGCCGTGGAACGTTTCGTGCGCGAGGCCGAGGAGGCCATCGGCCCCATCGACGCGCTGGTCAACAACGCCGGGATCACCCGCGACAGCCCGCTGGTGCTGACGCGGCCCGAGGACTGGCACCTGGTCATCCAGACGAACCTGACCGGCACCTGGCATCTCTGCCGCACGCTGGCCTTCCGCTTCATGAAGCGCAGGAGCGGCTGCATCGTCAATATGTCGTCCGTCGCCGGCGTGTACGGCAACGCCGGCCAGACCGCCTACTCGGCCAGCAAGGCCGGCATCATCGGCCTGACCAAGTCCCTGGCCAAGGAGGTCGCCGGGCACGGTGTCAGGGTCAACGTGGTCGCGCCGGGCTTCATCGAGACCGACATGACCGACGCCCTGCCCGGCAAGGTCCGCGACCAGGCGCTGACCCAGATACCGCTGCGCCGGTGGGGCAGCGCGGACGAGGTGGCCGACCTGGTCGCGTATCTCGTTTCTGACGGGGCCTCGTATGTGACCGGGCAGGTGTTCCAGGTGGACGGGGGCATCCGGCTGTGACGTCCGTCGCCGACTGGACCCTGGCGCCGCCGCCCGGCCGGGCCGCGCCCCTCGCGGCGGTGGACGCCTACCGGGTCACCCAAGGGGACGACGAGGTGCGGGTGGAGGCCAGGTTCGCGATCCGCCACGATGAGGAGACGCTGCGCGGGCACTTCCCCGGCCTGCCCATCTACCCCGGCGTGTTCGTCGTCGAGAGCGTCCTGCAGGCCGTCGCCCTGGCGTACGGCAGGCCCGCGCGGCTGCGCGAGCTGCGCTCGATCCGCTTCCTCGCCCCGCTGCTGGCCGGCGACGAGCTGCGCCTCGACGTCAGGATCCGCGGCGAGGTCGCCAAGGGCGGATGCGCCCGGCAGGACGGCGCCACCGCCGTGCAGCTGACGGCGGTGGTGGATGTCTGAGCGCCCGCCCGAGCTGTCCGAGCATCACCGGATCAAGGCGCTGCTGCCGCAGCGCCACCCGCTCCTCCTCGTCGACAGGGTCGTGAGCGTGCGGCCGGGCCACTCGCTCAGCGCGGTCAAGGCCGTCACCGCCGCGGAGCCCTGCTACCGCGACGTCCCCGACGGCGCTCCCGCGAGCGCGTACGCCTACCCCGCCTCGCTGCTGCTGGAGTCCCTCGGCCAGGCGGCCGCGCTGCTATGGCTGGCCGAGGCGGGGGCGATCGGCCCGGACCACGTGCTGATGTTCGCCGGCGCGCGTGGCTACCGCCTGCTGGGCGAGGCCCACCCCGGCGACGTCCTGCGTCACGACGTCGAGATGACGCAGGTCAAGGCCGACACCGTCTTCGCGACAGGGCAGACCTACGCAGGCTCCACCTTGATCGCGACCGCGGACACCCTCATCGCGGTGCGCCGCCCGAGGTCCGTCCTGGAACCAGCAACGATCAGTCAGTAGGAGGCAGTCCCATGACCATGGCCGAGCAGCGGATGGAGGAGCTCAGGGAAATCGTCGCCGAGGTCCTGGAGATGGAGCCGGAAGAGATCAGCGACACCGGTGACTTCATGGACGACTACGACGCCGACTCCCTGCGCGCCATCGAGATCCTGGCCCGGCTCGACAAGAAGTACAGAGTCGAGATCCCCCAGTCCGAGTTGCCGGAGATGCGCAACCTGAAGGCCGTCTACGAAGCCGTCGCCAAGTATGCGGGCTGGCAGGACTGACGTGCCCCGCGTGGTGGTCACCGGGCTCGGCCCGGTCTCGAGCATCGGCACGGGGATCGAGGAGTTCGCCCGGGGGCTGCGCGCCGGCCGTTCGGGCATCTCCGAGATCACCGGTTTCGATGTGAGCGGCTTCCCGCACCGGCGCGGCGGGGAGGTGCACGACTTCGCGCCCGAGGCCACCCTGCGCCGGCTGACCCCGGCCGAGTGGGGCCGCTCCAGCCAGTTCGCCGCGGTGGCCGCCCGCCTGGCGGCCACCGACGGCGGCTTCGACCCCGCCGGGGACGAGCCGGGCAGGGCGGGCGCGGTGATCGGCACCACCAGCGGCGAGTCGGTGGTCATGGAGGCGCTCACCGAACAGATCGTCACCACCGGGTTCGACGGCATGAGCCCCGGCCTGCTGGAACAGCTGCCCGCCAACAGGCTGGCCCACGCGGTCAGCGCCGAGCTGGGGCTGACCGGCGAGTCCCTGACGCTGGCCACCGCCTGCTCGGCGAGCAACTACGCCATCGGCTACGCCTACGACCTCGTCCACTCCGGCCAGGCGGACGTGATGTTCGCCGGCGGCGCCGACTCGGTCTGCCGGTGGGCCCACGCGGGCTTCTTCCGGCTCGGCGCGCTGACCAAGGACGCCTGCACGCCCTTCGACCGCGACAGGTCCGGCATCCTCACAGGTGAGGGCGGGGCCATCCTCATGCTGGAGAGCCTGGAACACGCCCGCCGCAGGGGCGCGCGGATCTACGCCGAGGTTCTCGGCTACGGGCTCAACTGCGACGCCAACCACCCCGTGGCCCCCGACGCCGCCAGCATCGCCGACTGCATGCGCACCGCCCAGCGCAACGCCGGTGTGAAGCCGTCGGAGGTGGACTACGTGTGCGCCCACGGCACCGGCACGCCCGCCAACGACACCGTCGAGGCTCGCGCCATCTTCGAGGTCTTCGGGCCGAAGCCGCCTCCGGTCAGCTCCATCAAGTCCATGATCGGCCACACCATGGGGGCGGCGAGCGGGTTCGGCGCGATCGCCGCCATCTTCGCGATCGACCGGGGCTTCCTGCCGCCGACCATCAACTGGACCACGCCCGACCCGGCGTTCGCCGACCTCGACCCGGTGCCCAACACCGCCCGGCAGGCCCGGGTCCGCGTGGTGCAGAACAACGGGTTCGCCTTCGGCGGCAACAACGCCATCACCCTCTTCGGAGCACTCGCATGACCGGCCTCGTCGTCACCGGCTGGAGCTCCATCACGGCGGCGGGCGTCGGGGAGGCGCCGCCGCTGGAGCCTCTCCCGGCCGCGCGGGTCACGGATCTGTTCGAGGAGGCGCTGCCCGAGGAGTCGGCGCCGGTCCTGACCGGTTTCGACGTCCGCGCCCACCTCGGCCGCAAGGGCACCGGCTCCTACGACCGCGCGACCGCGCTGGCCACCACGGCCTGCGGTGAAGCCCTCAAGGCAGGCTCGGTCGAGGTGAACGACGCGACCCGCGGCCGGATCGGCGTGGTCCTCGGAACGACCGTGGGCAGCTTCAGATCGACCAGCGACTACAGCAGGGACACCCTGGTCCAGGAGAAGCCGTACCTGGTGAATCCGCTGCTGTTCCCCAACACGGTGATGAACTGCGCCGCCGGCCAGGCCGCCATCCGCCACGGCCTGAAGGGCGTCAACTCCACCGTCGCCGGCGGGCCGCTCGCCTTCCACCAGGCGCTGCGCTACGCGGCCAACGCGCTCGAGCGTGGTTACGCCGACGTCATGCTGGTGGGCTGCGTCGAGGAGTACAGCCCGCACCGCGCCTGGCAGACGGCCGCGGCGCGACGCTCCGGCCCGACGGGTGAGGGCACGGCGGTCTTCGTCGTCGAGCGCGCCGACGCCGCGCGCCGCCCCGGCAGCACCGTCCAGGCCGAGGTCCTCGCGGTGGCGACCGCCTTCGGCTGGGGCGACGCGGCCGCCGACGCGCTCGCCGGATGCGTCCTGCGGGTGCTGCGCGAGGCCGGAGTGACCGCCGGTGAGGTGACCGCCGTCGCCACGGGGGACGCGCAGGAGTACGAGCCGGCCGCGCGGGCCCTCGGTCACCGCCCGGAGCGGGTCACGGTCAGCGAGCTGTACGGCCAGTGCGACGCCGCGACGGGCGGGCTCTCCCTTGGCGCGCTGCTGGGGCGGCGCCTCGGCGGCGTCGCCCTGCTGACCGCCCGGACCCGGGACGGCGGCGTCGGGGCCGCGCTCGTGCGGGGACCCTCGTGACGGCGCTGATCCTCGGCGGTGCGACGCTCACCAGCCTGGGCGACGGGGCGGCGACCTTCACGGCGCTGCTCGCGGGTGACGCCGGCCCGGTCCCGCTGGCGCACGGCGACCCCGGACGGCTGCGGGTCACCCGGGGCCACCATGTCCCGGACGGCGACCCGAACACGCCCTTCCGCGCGAGCGGGTGGCTGACCAGGTGCGTGCGGGAGGCGCTCGACGCCTCCGCGGTGGACCCGGCACGGACCAGGGTGGCCTGCGTGGTCGGCTCGGGACTGCGCGAGCTCGCCGCCGTCGAGCTGCTGGACCCGCGCGCCGTCCCGGTGCAGAGGCTGCACTTCGCGCACGCCGTACGGCGGGCCGCCCCCGAGATCGGCGAGGTGGTCACCGTCTCCAACGCCTGCAGTGCGGGCGGCCACGCGCTGGCCCTCGCCCAGGACATGGTGGAGCTGGGCGACGCCGACGCCGTCGTGGTGGCGGCGACCGACGCGATGACCGAGTCCATGCTCGCGATGATCGGCCGGGTCGCCGACGAGCCCACCGACCGGGTCAGGCCGTTCGACGCCGGCCGCACGGGCGTGCTGCTCGGCGAGGGCGCCGCGGCGTTCGTGATCGTGGCCGAGGGATCGCACCGCCCGGATCAGCGTGGCGCGGCCCTGGCCAGGGTGCTGGCCACCGGCCTGTCGTGCGACGCGCACCACGAGACGGCCCCGTCCGCCGAGGGGATCGGCAGGGCGATGCGTGACGCCTACCACCGGGCCGGCCGCCGGCCTCGCGAGACGGGGCTGGTGCTGGCCCACGGCACCGGCACGGCACTGAACGACCCCACGGAGTGCGCGGCGCTACGCGACGTGCTCGTCGCCGACGGGGGCGACCCGTTGATCACCGGGGTCAAGGGCGCCGTCGGCCACACGTCCGGCGTCGCGGCGCTGACCAGCCTCGACGTCGCCCTGCGCTGTCTGCGGACCGGGCGGGTGCCGCCGATCACCGGCCTGCGCACGCCGCTGCCCGAGGGCAAGGACCTGCGTCTGCTGATTGGTGAGCCCGCCCCGACGCCCGGCGGGCTCGTCCAGCTCGACGCGTTCGGCTTCGGCGGCGTCAACGCCGTCACCCTGCTGGAGCGGCCATGACGGCGGCAGCGGCGGTGGTGGGCACCGCCGTCCACGATCCCGGCCTCGACGCCCGTCAGGTGCTGGGCCGCAAGGGACTGCTCTACAAGGAGCCGGCCACCCGGCTGGCCCTGTGCGCGGTACACCAGGCGCTGGCTCTGGAGCCGGGCGAGCGCCCGGACTGGCCGCTGCGGCCGCGCACCGCCGTCGTCGCCTGTTCCAACCTCGGAAACGTGCAGACGGTGTCCGAGGTGACCAGGGCGGTGCGCGCGGGCGGCGTCAGGGAGGTCAGCCCGATGGCCGCGCCCAACGCCTCCAGCAACGTCATCGCGAGCACGGTCGCGCTCTGGTTCCGCCTCGGCGGGCCCAACCTCATGATCTGCTCGGGCGCGACGGCCGGCCTGGACGGGCTGGCCATGGCGCTCAGACTGCTCCGCGCCGGACGCGCCGACCAGGTGGTGCTCGTGGGCGCCGAGCCGGCGGACGAGGTGGCCACCGCCCTGTACGGTCCGTCGTTGCGTGCGGGCGCGGCCTGCGTGCTGCTGGAGGCGGAAGGGGACGTGCTGGTCGAGGCCCCGACTGCGGGCGAGCCGTCCCCGGGCGGGCCGTCCCCGAGCGGGTCCGTGGCGCAGGAGCCGGCCGGCGACCTGTACGGCGCGCACGGCGTGGCGGCGGTCGCGCTGGCCGCGCGCGCGGTGGTGGCGGGGCACACCGAGACGGTGACCGTCACCTGCGGCTCCGCCGAGGACGGCTGGCGCTCGGCGCTCGTCCGGCGACGGCGGGAGGCCCCGCGATGAACTGCCCGATCGACGTCCACGTGCTGCGCCACGGCGCACCCCGGGTGCTCCTCGTGCACGGCCTCGAGGACGGCTGGGCGAGCTGGCGGGAACTCGCCGGCCAGCTGCCCTCCGGCTGGGGCGTCGCCGCACTCGACCTGCCATGGCGGGCGGGCAACGACTACCGGTGGCGGCAGAGCGCCACCCCGTCGCAGTGGCTGCGTGCCGGGCTCGACCTGCTGGGCGAGCCCGTCGACGCGGTCGTCGCGCACTCCTTCGGCGCCAACGCGGCGCTGGGCCTCATGGCCGCTGGTGACCGGGCGATCGGCGCGGCGGCCGCCCTCATCTGCCCGCTCTACCGGCCGCCGACCGCCGAGGTGACGTGGCGGATGCTCGACCGCTCCCACCACACGTTCGTGGAGAACATCCGCGAAGGCGTCCGCGCCCGGCTCGGCCCCCGCGCCGCGCGCACCGACGTCGAGGTGCTGGACGGCATGCTGGCCAAAGCCGTGGACCGGGTTGGCCCGCTGGGGCTGCTGGCGACGTTCGACCAGTTCGTGGCCAGCGCCGACCTGCCGCTGCACGCAGTGGAGCAGCCCACCATGATCCTGGCGGGCGGTGCGGACCCCGTCCTGTCGACCGCCACCGCCGAACGGCTCGCCGAGCGCATCCCGCGGGCCACCCTGCGCACCCACCAGGACTTCGACCACTACTGCCACATCCGCCAGCCGGCCCGGGTGGCCGAACTGCTGGGCGGGTTCCTCGGCACGCTGCCCGTGCTCGGACCCGCGTTCAAGCCCGTGCTCAAGCCCGTGCTCAAGAATGCCCGTGCTCAAGAATGAAGGAAGGGCGAGATGACCAGTGCCGCCGCACCGCCGGTGACGGAGAGCATGCACCGGCCGCGCTACGAGGGCGCGAACATCCGCACCTGGATCGGCTTCAAACACTTCATGTACATCGTGGAAGAGGCGGTCCTCGACTGGTTGCGGGAGCACACGCCGGGCGCGCGGCGCCTCTACCACGAGCACGGGCTCGGGGTGGAGATCGTGGACTGCAGCGTGCTGCTGCCCTCCGTCATGGAGGTGGACGACGAGGTGCGGGCGCGGGTGACGCCGGCCGGGCCGGGACGGTTCGCCGTGCAGCTCCACGTCGATCGGCTGGTGCTACGCGGCAAGGTCACCGTCGCCCTGGTGCCCGAGGCCGATCCGCCCGCGCGCCTGCCGTACTCCGGCGACCTCCCGATCGCGAACCTCGATGGCGCGGGGGAGCGGGTGGAGCGGTTGCCGGACGGGTTCGCGTGGTCGTGGCGGGCCCCGTACTTCTACTGCCACTTCTCCGACCGGGTCCAGCATTCCGGATATGTCAGGGCGTTGGAGGAGGTGGTGGACAGGTTCCTGGTCGATCGCGGCATCTCGGTCGGCAGGCTGCTGGCCGAGCGCGGCTGGATCCCCGTCGTCTCCAGGGCCAGAGTGACGATGCTCGGCGCCGCCCATATGGAGGAAGAGATCCACACGACGTTCACGGTCGAGGAGATCCTGCGCGGCTCCGTGTTCGACGGCAGGATGGACTGCTTCGTCCGGCGGGGCGAGGAGGTGGTGCGGGTGGCCACGGCCAAGATCCTGCACGGCTACGCCCTCAGCAGGGGGCCGCGGGCCGGGCAGATCGCCGAGCTGGATGACGCCGTCATCGCCGCCCTCACCGGGGGTGGCCCGGCGTGAAGCGGCGGCCCCGGCTCTACTTCTCCTTCCGCAGCCCCTACAGCTGGCTCACCGTGCACCGGCTGCGTGCGGCCGTGCCCGACGCGTTCGACAGCCTCGACTGGTTCCCGTACTGGGACCCGGACAAGCGGACCGAGGACGCGCTGGCCGAGCGGCAGGCCGAGTTCCACTACGTGCAGATGAGCCGGGCCAAGCACCTCTACCTGCTCATGGACACCAAACGGCTCGCGCAGCGCCTCGGCCTGGCGATGGCCTGGCCGGTCGACGTGGACCCGTGGTGGGAGCTGCCCCACCTGGCGTTCCTGGCCGCCAGGAGGCAGGGCCTGGCCGCGCCGTTCTACGACGCCGTCATCCGGGCGCGCTGGCAGCGCGGCGAGAACATCTGCACGCCCGAGGTGGTGGCGGCGGCCGCCGCGAACGCCGGGCTGGACCCGCTCCTCGCCACCGGCGCACCGCAGGACCCCGACATCCGGGCCGAGGCGGTGGAGTGCCTGGTCACGGCGTACGAGGACGACGTGTTCGGCATTCCCTACCTGAAGTGGGGGCGGCACCGATTCTGGGGCTACGACCGCCTGGACGACTTCCTGGACGCGTGGCGCCCACCCGCCGCCGAGGGCGCGCCGTACGACACCGACACGGCTGGAGGCTGCGGATGACACGCAGGACGCGCACCCCCGAGGAGGAACGGCTGCACCGCAGGCAGCGGCTCGCGGCGGCGCTGCGGATCTTCGCCGACCGCGGGTTCGACGAGGGAGTGGGCGGCCACATCACCGCGAGGGACCCCATCCTGCCCCACTGCTTCTGGGTCAACCCCTTCGGCATGCACTTCGGCCATGTCAGGGTGAGCGACCTGCTCCTGGTCGACGAGACGGGCACAGTCGTGCAGGGCGACGGCAAGGTCAACCCCGCCGGGTTCGTCATCCACTCCCACGTCCATGCCGCCAGGCCGGACGTGGTCGCGGCCGCCCACACCCACTCGACGTTCGGCAGGGCCTGGTCGACGCTCGGCCGGCGGCTTGACCCGATCACGCAGGACGTGTGCGCCTTCTACGAGGACCACGAGCTGTACGACGACTACACGGGCGTGGTGCTCGACGACGAGGAGGGCAAGCGCATCGCCCAGCGGCTGGGCGGCGCCAAGGCGGTGATCCTGCGCAACCACGGCCTGCTCACCGTCGGCGGCAGCGTGGAGGAGGCCGCCTGGTGGTTCGTCACGATGGACCGCTCGTGCCAGGTCCAGCTCCTCGCCGAGGCCGCCGGCGAGCCGCGCCTCATTCAGCCCGCCGAGGCGCGCACGGCCAGGGAGCAGATCGGCACACCCGGCATCGGCCGGCTCAACTTCCGCCCGCTCTACGCCGACATCGTCCGCCGCCAGCCCGACCTGCTCGACTGAACCAGAGGAGTGCCCAGCCCATGGCCGTCCTGCTGACCGGTGGCCCCGCCGACCGGCCCACCATCGCCGACGAGGACCTCGCGCTGACCAGAGGCGAGCTCAACGCCAGGGTGAACCGGTGGATCCGGTTGCTCCCCGGGGGAACGGCGCCGGTCGCCGTCGTCGCCGGCAACCGCGTCGACACCATGGGCGTGGTCCTGGCCTGCCTGCACGCGGGACGCACCGCCGTGCCGATCAACTGGCACCTGACCGCGCCCGAGATCGCCTACCAGCTGGACGACTCCGGCAGCGCGGTCGTGGTGTGCGACGAGACGCGGGCGGCCGTGGTCGCGGAGGCCATCCGGCGGACCGAGACAGCCGCGCCGGCGATGCTGGTGCTCGGCCGGGTGGACGCCGAGCTGGCCACGCTGCCGGACGCCGAACCCGCCGCGCAGGTCTGCGGGGCGCTCATGCTCTACACCTCAGGGACGACCGGGCACCCCAAGGGCGTGGTGAACGGGCTGTTCGCCACCGGCGCCCCGTTCCGGCGGGTGGACAGCCTGCTGGCCTTCTCCGAGAGGGCGCTGGGCGTCCCGGGCGACGGCACCATGCTGCTCGCCGGCCCGTGGTACCACTCCGCGCAGCTGTTCTTCGGCCTGCTGCCGCTGCTGCGGGGCAGCAGGCTGCTGATGACCGACCGGTTCGACCCGGAACGGACCCTGGAGTTGATCGACAAGGAGGGGGTGACCGAGACCCACCTCGTCCCCACCCAGTTCGTCCGGATGCTCCGCCTGCCCGCCGACATCAGGAACGGCTTCGACGGCCGCACCCTGCGGCGCGTGTGGCACGGCGGCGGCCCGTGCTCCGTCGAGGTCAAACGGCGGATGATCGAGTGGTGGGGCCCGTGCCTCGTCGAGTACTACGGGGCCACGGAGGGCGGGGTGGCCACGCTCATCGACTCCGCCGAGTGGCTCGCCAGGCCGGGCAGCGTGGGCCGCGCCGTGCCCCCCACTGAGGTGCTGGTCGTGGACGACGACGGCAGGCCCGTCGCGCCGGGGGTCGAGGGGCGCGTGTTCGTGCGCAGGCCGCCCAAGAACGACTTCCACTACCACAACGCCCCGGACAAGACCGCCTCCGTCCACCTGGCTCCCGGCGTGTTCACCTACGGCGAGCTGGGCCGCCTGGACGAGGACGGCTACCTCTTCTTGACCGGCCGCCACCAGGAGCTCATCGTCTCGGGCGGGGTCAACGTCTATCCGGCCGAGGTGGAGGCCGTGCTGCTCACCCATCCCGCCGTGCGGGACGCGGTCGTCGTGGGCGCGCCGGACGAGGAGTACGGCGAGCGGGTCGTCGCCTTCGTCCAGCTGGACGCCGACGTCCCGGTGGCGGAGCTCGACGCGCACTGCCGTACCAGCCTGGCCGGGTTCAAGGTCCCGCGCGACTACCGCAAGCTGGCGGAGCTGCCCCGCGAACCGACGGGCAAGGTACGCAGGCAGGTCCTCGCCGAGGTGCTGACGTGACGGGGATCGCGCATCCGGCCACGTTCGCCGCGGGCGTGCCGCACGACACCTTCGCCCGCCTGCGCAGGGACGAACCGGTCGCCTGGACGGAGGAGCCCGTCCTGGTGCGCCACAGCGCGGCCGGCCGCATCGCCGAGCGCGGCAGCGGATACTGGACGGTGACCCGGCACGCCGCGGTGGCCGAGGCCTCGCGCCGGACGGATGTCTTCTCCTCGGGCGAGCGCGGCGCGTTCCTGGTCGATCCCCGGACCAAGGCCGACTTGGCCAGGACGCGGGAGCTGCTGGTCAACATGGACGCGCCGCGGCACACGCGCATCCGCCGCCTGGTGACGTCCGTGTTCACCCCCAGGGCCGTGCGCGCTCTGGCCGACGGGATTCGCGCGCACGCCCGTGGTCTGGTGGCCTCGGTGGTGGAACGCGGCCGGTTCGACGCCGTGGACGACCTGGCCGCCGAGCTGCCGCTGCTGGTTCTGGCCGACCTGCTGGGCATGCCGCGGGCCGACCGGCACCTGCTGTTCCGGTGGAGCAATCACCTGGTGGGCTTCGACGACCCCGAATACGGCGGCGGCGACATCGACGCCTACCGGCAGGTCTTCGTCGAGGCGTTCTCGTACGCGCTGGAGCTGGCGGCCCAGCGGCGGGCCAGGCCGGGCGAGGACCTGGTGAGCCTGCTGGCCACGGCGGAGGTCGACGGCCGGCGGCTGTCCGACCGGGAGTTCTGCCACTTCTGGATGCTGCTGGTGGTGGCGGGCAACGAGACGACACGCCACCTCATCTCCGGAAGCCTGCACGCCCTGGCCGAGCACCCCGACCAGCTCGCCCGCCTGTGCGCGGAGCCGTCGCTGGTGCCGGCGGCGGTGGAGGAACTGCTGCGCTGGGTCACCCCGATCATGCAGTTCCGCCGGACCGCCACCTGCGACACCGAACTGGACGGGCAGAAGATCGCCAAAGGCGACAAGGTGGTGCTCTACTACGTCTCCGCCAACCGCGACCGCGCGGTCTTCGCCGACCCTGACCGCCTCGATCTGGGCCGCGACCCGAACCCGCATCTGTCTTTCGGGGTGGGGGCGCATTTCTGCCTGGGCGCGAGCCTGACCAGGCTGGAGGCCAGAACGCTGCTGGAGGAACTGCGCCCCCACCTCGCCGGGCTGGCGCTGGACGGCGCGCCGGAGCGGCTGGAGTCCAACTTCGTCAACGGCCTGAAATCGTTGCCCGTCCGCCTGTGAGGAGCCGGGCGGCCGGCCGCTGGGCAGGCATCGCCACCGCGGGGGGAGACCGGTTGCTAGGAAGGGACGACGCCGCGCTTGCGGAGCCGGCCGATCCAGCCCTGTGCGGTGTGCGCGGGGACGTTGTAGTGCTTGGCCACCCCGGCGATGCTGCCGACGTCGCCGTAGACGCGCTGGAGTTCGTCGGGGTCCGGCATCTTGCGGTAGGCGCGCGCTCCGGGCACCGGTGTCTTGGGCCGCGAGACGGTGCGCTTGGAGCGGTGCGGGCGCTCAGCCTCCTTGTCCTGCGGCTCGGGCACAACCGGTTGGGACACGGCCGGCTGAGGCGCAGCCGCCTGGGGCGCAGGCACCTCAGGGGCGGGGACCTCAGGGGCCGGGACCTGGGGCGCGGCCGGGGTGGAGACCGTCGGCTGGGCCGCGGTGACCGGCACAGGGGCGCGGGACGCCGCCTCGCCGGCGAAGGCGCGCGCGAGGCACTCCAGATCCACCGAGGGAAACGGTCCACTGGTCAGATCGGCCCCCGCCTGGGCCCGCATGGTCATCTCGACGACGTGAGCCTGGCCGTCCACCACCTCGATCCGGACGGTCATCTGCGGACCGGCCTTGAGGACCGACCCCTCGTCGGTCTCCTGGGTGATCGCCACTGAGTATTGCTTCACCACGACCTCTTCCACTATGGCAGCAGAGCGTAAACCTGGACAGCGACCCTGCTGCGAGGGGTGGCGGGGAACCTCAACTCAACTGCACGGTGGGGCTACTATTCAAACATCAATCATGATAGTAGCGTGCGTCAGCCTTATGTCAACGCTACATACCCAAGAACCCATCAGGGCTGCTAGGAACACGAGGCGCACTGCGGGGCGACCAGCGCGGAAGCCACATGGGTGCACTCGTATTGCTCCGCCGGCCGGCACTGCATCGAAAGCAGGCCCGCGCTGGTGAGAGTGGTCAGGTGCCTGCGCGTGCTCTGCGGGTCCATGTGGTGGCGGTTGGCCAGCTCGTCGGCCGTGCGCGGCTGGCGCAGGTCCTCCAGAAGCGAGAGGCGGCAGTTTCCGACCAGCCTGTGCAGGTGGTCCAGGGAAGCCCATCCGGCGGCCCCGCGCGCGGGATAGAGGAGGACGGCGGGCTTGGGCGGCTCCGCGGCCAGCAGCACGACCCGGTTCGACAGGAGCGTGGGCATCAGGATCAGGCCGTTGGTGCAGGCGCTCGGCTCGGCGTCGCAGCGGGTGTCCACCCGCAGGATCTCGCCGTCGAAGTGGACCCACGGGTGCAGGTCGGCGAAGAAGTCAACCAGCCCGCCCTCGGCCAGCCGCCGCATCCGGTGTCTCAGGTCGGCTTCCAGGAGGTCGCGGAGCCTGTCCCAGAGAGGGGGCGAGAGGGGCACGTCGTCGGGGCGCGGCACCCTGCCGTGGTGCTGGTGAGGGCGGGGCGGCGCCGGGCGCTGCCGCTTGAGCCGCCTGGCGCAGCCGAGGCGGGCGACTCCTGATGGGCGGCGCAGGGTGATGTGAACGAGCGACGACCTGTGCGTCGCGCTCTCGCCGCTCGCCAGGGGGAAGATCCGCGGGCTGTCGGCGAAGCGCATGCCGGTGAGCGCGGCGACGATGGGCGAGACCTTCAGCTGGATGCTGGCGGGCTGCCGGCGGTCGAGGAGCAGGCGTACGGCCATCGTCACCGCCATCGGGCGACGAGAGAACGCATAGCAGAAGCTACAGTGCCTTTCGCGCGAGGTAAGAAGACGTCGCAGGCCTTCACCATTCCCCCTTTTGTCAAGTGGCGCTCTCCCCGTCGGCCAGGCTCTCACCCCTACCAGCCACGGGTCAATCCCCTATAAAGGGCACACGTCTCCAGCATGTGTGTCGTTCTCGGGTTTTGGGGCATATCGGTCTGCATTCTTCGATGTCTCGTCAGATACGGCAGCCGTAGATCGTAACTTCCAAGGCGTTGCCGCTGGTCGTGTGCCGTGACGTGAAGAGCCGCCGCGATAATGTCAAGGTGTGACTCAAGATAGGCCGCGGCGGCTCGTGCCGTCACGGTAGCGCATGACGACCACACCGCTCTGGTAAGGCGTGCTGGTGTCCTGGTTCGTGCCTGTTTCATCCGGAAGGACTCGCCCTCGGTGGCCACGACGATGCTGTGGTGCAGCAGCCGGTCGAGCAGACTGACGGCGGTGGTGTGTTCGGGCAGGAAGCGTCCCCATTGGTCGAAGGGCCAGTGCGAGCCGATGCCGAGGGCGCGGCGTTCGTAGGCGGCGGCGACGAACCGGAACAGCAGCTGGGCGCCGGTGTCGTCGAGCGGGGCGAAGCCGACCTCGTCGATGACGATCAGGTCTGCGCGTAGCAGGTTCTCGATCACGCGGCCGACGGAGTTGTCGGCCAAGCCCCGGTAGAGGGTTTCAACGAGTTCGGCGGCGGTGAAGTAGCGGACTTTGTGCCCGGCCTGGATCGCGGCGATGCCGAGCGCGATGAGGCTGTGGGATTTGCCGGTGCCGGCCGGGCCGACCGCGCAGTAGTTCTCCGCTGCCCGAATCCACTCCAGCGAGGCGAGGTAGTCGAAGGTCGCTTTCGGGATCGAGGAGGCCGCGACGTCGAACTCCTCGATGGTCTTGAGCACGGGGAAGGCGGCGGCCTTCATCCGGGCGCGGGCGTTGGAGGCATCACGCGCGGCCAGTTCGGCGTCGATGAGCGTGCGCAGGAACTCCTCCGGATTCCAACGCTGTGTGCGGGCGGTGATCAGCAGCTCGGGAGCCAGCCGGCGGATCGCCGACAGCTTCAGGCGGCGCAACCCGCCATCGAGATCGGCGGGCAGCGGGGCGGGCGCGGTCATGACACCTGTCCGATCTTGTCCAGGGTGTCCTCGGCCAGCGAACGGGTCGGGACCGGAGGCAGTTCCAGAACCAGCGCATCGCCGGCGGGTGCCGGGTGCGGTGTTCCGGACCCGGCGGCCAGGATCGAGCGCACGTCCTCGGCCCGCCAGCGGCGAAAGGTCACCGCCCGCTCCAGTGCTGCGGTGAGTGCCTGCTCGCCGTGCGCGGCCTGCAGCGCGGCCAACTCGACCAGGTCGCGGCGGAGGTCGAGCGTCGGCTGCAGGTTCTCCTGCGCCACATCGGATACCAGCCCTGATCTCCTAGGCTCGATCTTCGCCTCTCATGCTCCCCGCCTCCGGCCCGCCGCCCTCAATTGTCAACAGCGGCCCATGCAGCGGCGCGATAGCGCTACCTGGGCGCGGGCGAGCCCGCGGGTGGCGAGCAGCAGCGCCGCGACGGCGAGCAAGGCTGCGGCGTCGGGGAAGATGGCGGCCGGCGTCTGGAAGAGTCGCGTCCCGTCGTCGGCATCACACTCCTCGCGCCGAGTGCCGGGCAGGAAGTTCTCGAGACGCGGTCGCGACCAGCGAACCTTCCGGTGGGACTTTGACGAAACGGCCCTGACTCGGCGGGTTTCTCAATCTGCGCATCGCGTGGCAGCCGCATCGTGTGGGCAAGCTGTTCAACGAAGGTCGAGGATACGTTCGCCACCCTTCGCAGAGCGCCGGGTTGGCGATGAAGCTGGCCACGCGACGTCGTCGATCGCGAGCCACGGCGCGCCGGCCAGGGCCGTGGGTGTGAGCCCGGCAAACGTCGTGACCTCGCGGTGAAGGTGGGACTGGTCGACGTAGCCGCTCTCGGTGGCAACGTGGGCGGCGGCGTGACCCGCCGCGAGCAGGTGGGCGGCGTGGTCGAAGCGCACCAGTCGGGCGGCGCGTTTGGGTGTGATGCCGAGCTGGGACCGGAAGCGGGACCACAGGCGCTTGCGGCTCCAGCCGACCTCGTCCGCCAGGCCGTCGACCCGCACCCGCCCCCGGCTGGTGAGCGTCCGCCGCCAGGCGTAGGCGACCTGCGGATCGACCGGTGGGTGGGCGCCCAGCCGTCGGGCGAGGATGTCCACCGCGATCGTGAACCGTTCGTCCCACGACGCGGCGGCGCGCAGCCTGTCCTCGGCTCGCCCGGCGTCGCGGCCCCAGACATCCTCAAGGGCTACCACCGTCCCGCTGAGCTCGGCCGATGCGCCGAACAACGCAGCCGCCGTGACCGCCTCCAGCCGGATCTGGAGGCACTCGCCGACTCCCCGGCCAGTTGCCCGGAGATCGCCGGGGAGGAGCCCGACGACGACACTGCCGCGCTCGTACCGGCCATGGCTTTCGTAGACGACGCCTTCTCCCTCGCTCAGATCGACGAGCAGGGTGACGGACGGGTACGCGACCATGTCGATGTCCACATCGGCCGGGGCACGATGGCGGAAGCCGGCCATGCTGACCCCGGGCAGCCGAACCGACGGGCGCGGGACTGCGACGTCCACCCACGCCCAGTCAGGTGGCGTCCCGGTCGACAACACGTGACCAGTCTAGGCCTCAGGGATCACGGGTGGGCTGTCAGCGGCCCGTTGCCGTGAAGCCCAGCAGCAGTTTGCCGGTCGTCTCGGGCGCTTCCAACATGGGTAGGTGCCCGACGCCGGGCAGCAGCTCGACCCGCGCGTTCGGCACCGCGTCGTACTGGCGCGCCGACGACGGCTCCCAACGGGGGTCGGCGGCGCCGAAGATCGCCAGCACGGGGACCTCGAGGGCGGCGAGACGCTCGGGCACGCTCCGCTCGGCGATGTACGCGGTGTTCCGGCGCAGCACCGTCCTCATCACGCGGTAGGTGATGCCCCGTACGTCGGCGACCACGTCGTCCGGGACGTCCACCGGGCGAGCGGCCGTCGCGCTGATCCCCCTGCGGATCATCGCGTCCGAACGCCTCGACCACAGGAGCGGGCCCAAGGGCGGGGCCAACAGGACCCGAAGGATGAACGGCTGCCGAAGGAGCGCATCCGGACTTGGGCCACTACTGATCAGTGCAAGCGAACCCACGAGGTCGGGACGTTGTTCGGCAAGCGCGGTGGCGACGTAGCCGCCGCTGGAGTGCCCGACCGCGGCGAGGTGACGAAGTCCGAGGTCGTCCAGCAGCGCCGCCACCCGGCCCGCCTGCGCAGGCACGTCGTACGACGGCGCGGGCGGTGACTTGCCGCAGCCCGGGAGGTCGACCCGGATGACGTGATGGTGGCCGGCCAGTGCGGGGACCACCGGGTTCCAGAAGCCGCCCGAGGCCCCCGATCCGTGGATGAGCAACAACGGCGGCGCCTGCCGCGGGCCGTCATGGACCACGTGCATCCCATGCGAGTGCTCAATGTCGTACTCACTCATGCGGAGACTATGCACGGGCGGTCGACTATCAGTCTTGGACAAATGTTCCCGCGGAGGTGACGACCTACGTCCGTCGAGCGAGCCGTTCACGTGGAAGGCGAAGAACACATCCACGGATTCGACGGTTAAGGTGGCGGGCAGGTCGGTGCGCGCGGTCGTTCGCCTCTGGTCGCTTCAACCCCAAGCTGTTCCCGCTGATCAAGCGCCTGTCCCTGAGCAAGTACTGCTGACCCGTCGCGCTCCCTCACGAGGCGTAGCTGCGCGCCACGGCCCAACGGCGGGCGTTCGAGCGGATCGCGTCGCACGTCCGCCGTCCTACGCGCATCACGGCCCGCTCGTACAGGACGAAGGTCCCGGCGCCTGACACCCTACGACCCTGTCCCTCCCGGCTGCCGGACAAGACGCTGGAGGCCCGAGGGAGAGGAACCCGAGATGTCCGCAGTGGTGGTCACAGGACTGCGCAAGGAGTACGGGACGGTCAAGGCCGTCGACGGAGTGAGTCTCACCGTCGAGCGGGGCGAGGTGTTCGCGCTGCTCGGCCCGAACGGGGCGGGCAAGACCACGACCGTGGAGATCCTGGAAGGGCACCGGCGCCGCGACGGGGGAGAGGTGTCGGTGCTCGGCTTCGATCCGGCCACCGGCGGCCGGGCCTATCGTGAGCGCATCGGGATCGTGCTGCAGGAGGCCGGGTTCGAGGAGGAGTTCTCCGTCGTCGAGCTGGTCCGCCTGTACGCCGGCTTCTATCCCCGGCCTCGCGACCCGGACGAGGTCATCGAGCAGGTGGGACTGAAGGACAAGCGTGACGCCCGGGTACGGGCGTTATCCGGGGGGCAGCGGCGCCGCCTGGACCTGGCGCTCGGCCTGGTCGGCGCGCCGGAGCTGCTGTTCCTGGACGAGCCCACCACCGGCTTCGACCCCTCGGCCCGGCACCACGCCTGGGAGCTGATCGACGGCCTGCGCTCGTCCGGCACCACGATCCTGCTCACCACCCACTACATGGACGAGGCCCAGCACCTGGCCGACCGGGTGGCGGTGTTGCGCGCGGGCCGCCTGGTGGCGGTCGGCGCGCCGGACACCCTCATCGCGGCCGAGCGCACGAGCGTGCTGTCCTTCCGGCTGCCCGAAGGGACGGCTCTCGCCGATCTGCCGCCGCTGACCGGTCACATCGAGGCGCACGGCACGGCGGTGTCGGTCCAGACCGACCAGCCCGCCCGTGACATGCATGCCCTGACCGGCTGGGCGCTGGAGCGCGGCACCGAGCTGACCTCTCTGACGCTGGCCCGGCCGTCGCTGGAGGACGTCTATCTCGACCTGGTGAACGAGGCGACATCATGATCGGCAGGCTGGTCTGGCACGAGACCCGATCCTTCTTCCGCACGCCGATCGCGGCCGGCTTCACCGTCGCGATGCCGCTGCTGATGGCGGTGATCGTGGGTGCCGCGGTGGGCAACCAGGTCGTCGAGCCCCGGACGGGCGTGCGGGTGATGCAGTTCGTCATCCCGGTCATGGCCGTGTTCGGCGTGGCGCAGGGGTGCTTCGGCGCCCTCGCCATTCACCTGGCCGACCTTCGCGACCGCGGCTGGCTGAAGCGGCTGCGCGGCACGCCGGTGCCCGCCTGGGCCGTGCTGGCCGGGCTGGTGGGCGCGTCGCTCGTGATCGCGGCGGCGACGGTCGCCGTGCTGCTGGTGGTGGGTGTGGTCTTCTACGATCTGCAGATGGTGTGGCGGACGCTGCCCGCGCTGCTGGTCACTTTGCTGCTGGGAGCGTTCTGCTTCACCGCGCTCGGCTTCGCCGTGGTCGCGCTGGTGCGCAGCGCGGCGGCGGTGCAGTTGATCGGCACCGGGCTGCTGCTGGCACTGGCGTTCATCTCCGACATCATCCTGATCGGTGCCCGGTTGCCGGCCTGGCTGGACACGGTGGGCTGGGTGTTCCCGCTGCGGCACCTCGGCAACGCCGTCCGCGACGACCTCAACCCGTTCCTGACCGGGTCCGGTTTCTACGGCGATCACCTGGCGGTGCTCGCGGCGTGGGGGATCGGCGGCGCCGCCGTGGCCGTGTGGCGCTTCCGCTGGGAACGGCCCCCGGCTCGGACGACAACCGGCCGGGCGGCGCGCGGACGCGTTGCGCGACGGGAGGGCCGGCCGGCGCCGTGGCGGCTCCTGGCCGGTCAGGCGGGGCACGCGGTGATCCGGCTGCGCCGTGACCTGTCCACGGCGTTCTTCACGGTGATCCTGCCGGTGCTGCTCCTGGCGCTCATCTCGCTGATCTTCGGCGAGGCCCGGGTCTCGGGTGTCCGGCTGCCGGTGTTCATGCTCGCCGCGATGATCACGTACACGGTGGGGGTCGCGTCGTACGTCAACATCGCCGAAGCCGTCGCCGGCGACCGCGAGCGCGGCGTGCTCAAGCGGCTGACCGGCACGCCGCTCCCGCGCTGGGCCTACCACGCGGGCTATCTGACCACCGCGCTCCTCGTCACCGTGGCCACCGCGATCGTGCTGGCGCTGGTCGCCGCGCTCGGGTACGACGTCACGATCGAACCGGCCATGATCCCCGGGATGCTCGCCGCGATCGTGCTCGGGGGCGCGTGCTTCGCCGTCTTCGGTGCTCTCGTGGTGGCGTTCGTGACCAAGCAGCAGACCGCGAACGCGGTCACACTGGGCACCTTCCTGCCGCTGGCCTTCGTCTCCGACGTGTTCGTCATCGGCGGGGAACTGCCCGGGGTGCTGCGTACGATCGGCGACGTCTTCCCGCTCAAGCACATCTCCCACACGCTCCTGGCCGTGCTGGATCCGGCGGGCCGGCCGTGGCCCTGGACGGATCTCGCCGTGGTGGCGGCCTGGACGCTGGCCGGCGGCGCGGTCCTCGCCCTCAAGGAAGGACGTTAGACCCCGTTCGGTGCCGTGCCTCCAGCATGCTGATGCGGTGATGTGCGGTACGACAGGCGCTCCGGCGGCATGAACGGCCGAAAGCTCAAAGGACCGTCCGCAGTGGACTGTCTGATGTCCGCTTCAACCCGGGGACCGTTCTGAGCGCGTCCCCAGCCGTGGGTGGCGGGGGAGAGGGGGCAGGTGATCCGCATCCGCCCGGAGATCATCACCGAGCTGGTTCGCGCCGCCGTCCCCGGGTGATCCGGCGCGGGGACTCAGGGACGGTCCCACGTGAAGGGCAGCTCCAGGATGTCGTCCTCCCGCCAGTCGAAGGCCCCCTGGACGTCGACGACTCCGTCGAGCCGTTCGGCCGCGTGGACGGCGGCGGCCGCCTCGCTGCGTCGACCCGGGTATCCGGACAGCGTGACGATGCCGTCGCGGACCTCGACGATGATCCCGTCGCGATCGTTCCACCTGGCATGCGCCGGGATCCCCTCGACGACGCGGCGCCGGAGCTCGTCGTCGTCGCGCAGGTACATCCTGAGCAGGTCCCGCCGGCTGACGATGCCCTGCAGCCTGCCCTCGGCGTCGACGACGACCAGCCGCTTGACGCCGCTCTCGTCCATGACGCGGGCGGCCCTGACGGTGGAGGCGGACGCGGGGACCGTCACCGCGGGCGTGGCCATCAAGTCCGCGGCGGTATGCCCCGCCGCCTTCCTGCCGTCCGCTTCACCTTGGCCGGTGACGCGGCGGCGCAGCCGGGCGCGCAGCGGCGGCTGGTAGCTCTCGCCGCAGTACTGCTCCCGGAACTCCTCCTTGCGCATCAGGTCTCCCTCGGAGACGACGCCGACGACCCGGCCGTCCTCATCCACCACGGGCACGGCGCTGATCGCGTTCGTCACCAGCACCTCGGCGACGTCCTTGAACGGAGTGTCCGCCTTGACCGAGGTCACCTGCGCGGTCATGACCTCTCTCACCGTGATCCGCATCATGGTCCTCCTTTTTCGGTTCTCCCCTCCATCACATCGCCGTCTCGGGCCGATTCGTAGGGACGGAAGCCCTTGGGCACCTGGACTTTTGGAACGCAGAAGGTCCCGGAAGCTCGTACCAGCGTGAGGTCCGGCATTCGGCGAGGAGGCGACGAACCGGAACCGTGTGGTCCACGAAGTACGGGACCAACGCCCCTAGGGCGCGGGGACGGATGCGGACATGATCTGCATCATGACGACGATGCAGCACATCGACGCCTACCGGCGTGCCGCGAACCACCTGTCGGTGGGGCAGATCCACCTGCTGGACAACCCGCTGGACCTGGTCATGATCTGAAGCGGTCGATGACGTCCCTGGTGCGGGCGGCTGGGCCGGGAGGCTCCGATGAGTGATGCTCAACTGCACGAGGAGACGCTCGCCCGGCTCGATGAGGATCGGGCCGGCGTGGGCGACGTGTTCAATCTGGCCGTCGACATCGGTCCCGTCCCCATGCAGGTCGGCGCCTGCCTGATCCTGGACGCGGGGCCGGGCTTCGACCTGACGCGGGTGCGACGGTCGATCGCCGAGCGGGTCTGCGCGGTGCCGCGGCTCCGCCAGCGGCTGGTCCCCACCCCGCTCGGCTGCGGCCGGCCGCTGTGGATCGACGACGCGGCGTTCGACCCGGACCACCACATCCACACCGCGGTGTGCCCGTCACCGGGTGGCGAGGACGTACTGCTCGACCTTGCCGCCACGACGATCGGCCGGCCGCTGGACGCGTCCCGGCCCCTGTGGTCGATCACCCTGGTGACAGGTCTGGCCGATGGCCGGATCGGCATGATCGTCTGCTTCCACCACGTGCTCGCCGACGGCATCGGCGGTCTGGCCGTGCTCGGCCGCCTGGTCGACGGGATGGCGGCGCCGGCGCCGCGAGCGTTCCCCGTCCCCGCGCCATCCCGTCGCCGGCTCGCCGCCGACGCGTGGAGAACCCGGCTGCGCGCGCTCACCGGCCTGCCCCGGGCGTGGCCGGCCGTCAGGCGCGCCGCCGCCGAGTTGGGAGCCCCGCGGCCGTTGACGCGCTGTTCGTTGAACGCGCCCGCAGGTGTGCGTCAGCGGCTGCTGACTGTCACCGCGAGCCTGGCCGACGTCCGCCGGTTCGCGCACGTCCATGGCGGTACGGTCAACGACGCCGTGCTCGCCGCGATCACCGGTGCGGTGCGCACGCTGCTGGCCCGCCGTGGAGAGAGCATCCCCGATCTGGTGGTCTCCGTGCCGGTGTCGGCACGGGCATCCGCCACCACTGCCCGGCTCGGCAACCAGGTCGGCGTCATGCCACTCCGCCTGCCCACCCGAGGCGCTCTGGGGCAACGACTCGAACGCACCGCGACGATCACCCGGGCCAGGAAGTCCACGACCCCGGGAGCCTCGTCCCACCTGCTCGCCAGAGTGGGCGCAATCCTTGCCCGCGTGCACCTCATGGGCTGGCTTCTCCAGCACCAGAATCTGATTCATACCGTCGTCACCAACGTGCGAGGACCTGAGGAGCCGTTGTTCTTCGACGGCGCAAGGGTGGAAACGATCATTCCGATCTCGCTCGTCCGGGGGAACGTGACCGTCGCCTTCAGCGTGCTGTCCTACGCCGGAAGCCTGGTCGTCACCATCGTGGCCGACGCGGAGCGCGTGCCTGACGTGCCGTGCCTCACTCGCGCGCTGGAGGAAGAGTTCGCCGCGATGAGCTGACGCCTCGACAGCGCGCCCCCTGGCACGGACAGAGGACCAAGGTCCTGGCGCATCAGTGGCATAAGCCTCGATCCCCCGACCGCCCCGGATTGATGTGCTGGCGGTGATCATACGAGAGGGGATCCCACCATGTCCGTCACCGCGTTACCACGACGCCGCAAGCTGGGGCCGTGGATGGCGACCGCGCTGGTCGTCGGCAACATGATCGGCTCAGGGGTGTTCCTCCTGCCCGCGTCGCTGGCCACCTTCGGCAGTGCGAGCCTGCTCGCCTGGGCGCTCACCGCGACCGGAGCGCTGCTGCTGGCGATGGTCTTCGCCCGGCTCGGCCGCGCCTACCCCCAGACGGGCGGCCCGTACGCCTACGCCCGCCGCGCCTTCGGTGACTTCATCGGCTTTCAGACCGCGTGGGGCTACTGGATCGCGGTGTGGGTGGGCAACGCCGCCATCGCAGTGGCGTTCGTCAGCTACCTCGGCTACTTCTGGCCCGGGCTCGCCGACACCGCCCTGGCGGCCGCGAGCGTGGCGCTGGCGGCGATCTGGCTGCTGACCGCCGTCAACGTCCGGGGAGTACGCCTTGGCGGCTGGATCCAGGCCGTCACCACCGTCGCCAAGCTCCTGCCGCTGGTCGGACTGGCCGTGGCCGCGCCGTTCTTCATCGACGCCGCCGACTTCACCCCGTTCAACCCGAGCGGCCAGAGCACGTTCGGGGCCGTCACGGCCGCCGCCACGCTGACCCTGTGGGCGTTCATCGGCATCGAGTCGGCCACTGTCCCCGCCGAGGACGTCGAGGACCCGGAGCGAACGATCCCGCGCGCCACCGTCATCGGCACGATCGCCACCGCGGCCGTCTACATCCTGGGCACCGTCGCGGTGTTCGCCGCCGTGCCCCGTGCGCTGCTGATCGAGTCCACGGCGCCGTTCGCGGACGCCGCCGAGGCGATGTTCGGCGGCTGGGCCGGCACCGCGGTCGCGATCGGAGCGATCGTCAGCGCGTTCGGCGCGCTCAACGGCTGGATCATGCTGCAGGGCCAGGTCCCGCTGGCCGCGGCCCGCGACGGGCTGTTCCCGCGGGTGTTCGCCAAGACCTCGCGCTGGGGCACTCCGGCCGTGGGGCTGGTCGTCTCCAGTGTCCTGGTCACCGGGTTGATGCTGCTGAACTACAACGCGGGCCTGGTCGAGCAGTTCAACTTCGTGATCCTGCTGGCCACGCTCACCACTTTGATCCCGTACGCCTACGCGGCGGCGGCGCAGCTCCTGCTGGCCCTCACCGACCGGGAGCGCTTCTCCGGCAGGCGGCTCACGGTCGACGGCACGATCGCCGTCGTGGCGTTCGGCTACGCGCTGTGGACCATCGCCGGATCCGGCTACGAGGTCGTCTACAAGGGCACGCTGCTGATGCTCGCCGGCGTCCCGGTGTACGTGTGGCTGAAGTATCGCGACCGTGACGACAGTGTCAGCATCGACAGGAAGGCGGCATGAGCGTGTTTCACGTTGACAGCGAGGTGGGCACGCTTCGGCAGGTCATCCTGCACCGCCCCGGGCTGGAGCTGATGCGGCTCACGCCGTCCAACTGCGATGAACTCCTCTTCGACGACGTGCTGTGGGTCAAGCGGGCCCGCCAGGAGCACGACGCCTTCGCCGACGCCCTGCGCGAGCGTGGCGTGACCGTCCACCTGTTCGACGAGCTGCTGGCCGAGACGCTCAAGCTGGCCGAAGCCCGGGCGTGGGTGCTGGACCGGGTGGTCACCGAGCCCGCCTTCGGCCCCACGCTCGCGCCGCCGCTGCGCCGGGAGCTGGAGGCGATGCCGGCGGACGTCCTGACCCGCCATCTCATCGGCGGGCTGACCAAGCGCGAGCTCGGCCTGGCGGCCGACAGCCTGTGCCTGGCCGGGCTCGGCGAGGACGACTTCATCCTCCCGCCGCTGCCCAACCACCTGTTCACCCGCGACGCCTCGGCCTGGATCTACGGCGGGGTGTCCCTGCATCCGATGGCCAAACCGGCCCGCCGCCGCGAGACCACGCACGTGGCCGCCGTCTACGCCTTCCACCCCCTGTTCGCCGGACAGGCGCCGTTGTGGTTCCCGGCGGAGGCCGAGCAGCCGGCCAGCATCGAGGGTGGCGACATCCACGTCGTCGGCGACGGCACGGTCCTGGTGGGGATGAGCGAACGCACCACACCACAGGCGATCGAGCTGCTCGCCCGCCGCCTGTTCGAGGCGGAGGCCGCCGACCGGGTCATCGTCGCCGCCCTGCCGCGGAAACGGGCCTTCATGCACCTGGACACCGTCATGACCATGGTCGAGCGCCGCGTCTTCGTGGTCTACCCGGAGCTGCCGCCGCTGCGCTCGTTCACCCTCACGCCGGGCCTGCGCGTCCGCGAGAACGACGACCTGTTCGCGGCGCTCGGCGCGACCCGCGTCCTGCGCGCCGAGCAGGACGTGTGGGCGGCCGAGCGCGAGCAGTGGGACGACGGCACCAACGTGCTGGCCATCGCCCCCGGCGTGGTCGTCGCCTACGAACGCAACGTCACCACCAACACCATGCTCCGCAAGCACGGCATCGAGGTCATCACCATCCCCGGCGCCGAGCTCGGCCGCGGCCGCGGCGGCCCCCGCTGCATGAGCTGCCCCATCGAAAGGACCGCGTCGTGAAAGACCTGCTGCGCATCGCCGACCTGACCCCGGACGCCCTCGTCCACCTGCTCGACCGCGCCGGCCACTTCCAGCGGCATCCCCACGACTCCGGCGAGCTGCTGCGCGGCCGGACCGTGCTGCTGTACTTCGCCAAGCCCTCCACCCGCACCCGCCTGTCCGCCGAGACCGCCGTGGTACGCCTCGGCGGGACGCCGCTCACCGTCGGCCCCGCCGAGCTGCAGCTCGGCCGCGGCGAGACCATCGCCGACACCGCCCATGTCGTCAGCTCGTACACGGCCGCCGTGGTCATCCGCACCTTCGACGACGAGGAGGTGCGGAGCTTCGCCCACGCGGCGCACGTCCCGGTGATCAACGCGCTCACCGACGGCCACCATCCGCTGCAGGCGCTCGCCGACCTGATGACGTTGCGTGAGGTCTTCGGCGACCTGCGCGGGCGGAAGATCGCCTACGTCGGCGCGGCGACCAACGTCACGCACAGCCTCATGGAGGCCGCCGCCCTGGCCGGGCTCTCGATGGCCGTGGCCACCCCGGCCGGCTACGCGCCCGATCCGGCCGTCGAAGCCATGGCCAGGAAGCTCTCCACCGGAGGGGAACTGGTGCTCACCGACGACCCCCGCGAGGCGGTCCACGGGGCGGACGCCGTCTACACCGACGTGTGGCTGTCCATGGGCGACCCGCCGGAGGAGAAAGCCGCCCGCGTGGCCGCGCTGGCCCCGTACCGGGTCACCGCCGGCCTGATGGCCGCCGCCCGCCCCGGCGCGATCTTCCTGCACTGCCTGCCCGCCCACCGAGGCGAGGAGGTGACGGCCGAGGTGATCGACGGGCCGGCGTCCCAGGTGTTCCGCCAGGCGGCCAACCGGCTGCCCACGGCACAGGCCGTACTCGAGGCACTGCTCACCCGCGGCCTGGCAGGGGCGCTGTGAGGATCGTCATCGCGGTCGGCGGGAACGCGCTGCTGCACCGCGGCGAGCGCGCCGACGCCGCGACGCAGCAGCGCAACATCGCGGTCGCCGCCGAACAGCTCGCGTGGGTCGCCGAGCGGCACCAGCTCCTCATCGTGCACGGCAACGGTCCCCAGGTGGGGCTGCTGGCCGAGGAGAGCGAGCACGACCCCACCCTGGAGCGGGGTTACCCCCTGGACACGCTGGTGGCCGAGACACAGGGCATGATCGGTTACTGGCTGGCGCAGAGCATCGGCCGCCGCCTGCCGGACACGCCGGTCGGCGCGCTGATCACCCAGGTCGTCGTGTCCGCTGCGGACCCCGCCTTCGACCGGCCGGACAAGCCCATCGGGCCCTACTACCCGGCGGAGGAGGCCAAGCGGCTGGCCGACGAACGCGGCTGGGAGTTCACCGAGGAAGAGCTCGGCATGCGGCGCGTCGTCCCCTCGCCGCGTCCGATCCGGGTCGTCGAGCTTCCCATCATCAGGCGCCTGCTGGACGACGGGTGCGTGGTGATCGCCGGCGGGGGAGGCGGAGCGCCCGTCACGGCCGACCGGACAGGGGTGGAGGGGGTGGTGGACAAGGACCTGGTCACCGCGCTGCTCGCCGAGCAGGTCGGGGCCGACTCGATGGTCGTCCTGACCGACGTGCCGTACGTGTACGCCGACTACGGCACTCCGCGCGAGCGCCCCCTCGCGCTCGCCTCGCCGGACGAGCTGGACGCCATGTCGTTCGCGGCAGGTTCCATGCGGCCGAAGATCGAGGCGGCCTGCGCCTTCACCCGGGCCACCGGGCGGCCGGCGAGCATCGGCTCTCTGACCGAGCTCGCGGCCGTGATCGCCGGCACCCGCGGCACGCACATCCGCGAAGGGGGAGCGATCGGGCCGAGGTAACGATCCAGGACGAACGCGCGCTGCCCCACGGCGGCTGAAGTTCCGGACCGGGTGCCCCTTTCGGACTGCTCGTCCGATCACGGCGGGACGAAGGTCCTTGCGCCCTGGGGGCGTCCGGCACTGCTCTCAGAACGCCGCAGACGGTGTGCTTGAGGCGCGACAACAAGGACGACGAATCAGCACAGAAAGGGGGCCGTCATGACCGCCACCGTCAACAGGCCCATCAACGAGACGAGCGCCACCGCCGCACGCCGCCCGGTCGACTACGTCTGGGCGATCGCCCGGATCTCGATCGGCTGGATCTTCCTGTGGGCGTTCCTCGACAAGACCTTCGGCTGGGGCTTCGCCACTCCGGCCAAGCGCGCCTGGATCGAGGGCGGCAGTCCTACGACCGGCTTCCTCAAGGGCACCGGCGAGAACGCGCTCGGCGGCTTATTCAGCTCGCTGGCCGGCCAGGTCTGGGTTGACTGGCTGTTCATGGCCGGCCTGCTCGGCATCGGCCTGGCGCTCGTTCTCGGCGTCGGCACCCGCATCGCCGCCGTCACCGGCAGTCTGATGCTGGTCCTGATGTGGGCGGCCGAGCTGCCCCTGCCCAACAACCCCTTCATGGACGACCACATCATCTACTCGATCGTCCTCGTCGGCCTCGCCCTCGCCAACGCGGGCACCACGCTCGGACTCGGCAACCTGCCGATCGTCCAGCGCAACCCCTACCTGAAGTAGTCCCAACGGCCAAGCGCCCACCTCCGGCCACCTCGGTGGCCGGAGGTGGGCGCCGCCTTGTCCGGTCACGGGGTACCGAGCTGAACGTGCAGGAGGCCCGGCACCGGCTCGCCCGGAAGATCGCCTTCGGCGACCACGACCGGCGCGCCCTGGTAGGAGGCCAGCGCCTCCTCCAGTTGCTCCGCGAGCATCGGTGACAGGTGGTTGGTCGGCTCGTCGAGCAGGAGCAGGTCCACGGGCTCGCTCACCAGCCGTGCCAGCTCGATCCGGCGCCGCTGCCCGTAGGACGGCTCCCGAATCGCAGCCCCAAGGTCGGACAGCCCCAGGGCGAGCAGCGCATCCGCGTGCTCGTCCAGGCTTCCCGGACGCCCGTGTGTGTAGGCCTGCAGCACGGGCCGGTGCGCCGCGCCGATCGGCAGGTCCTGCCGGAGGGCCCATCGCATGTCGTCGGTGTCGGGTTCGTCCTGCCGGAAGAACCCGACCCGGCCGGTCCGTCGTACCTCGCCCGCGTCCGGTCGTAGTTCTCCGGCGCGCACCCGCATCAGGGTGGTCTTGCCCGCCCGTGCCGGCCGCTGCCCGGCACGGGACCCTTCGCCTCGCAGGGGTGGTGGCCACGTCGGGCGGATGCTCATGGCACGGCGGTCCAGGGCGGGGGGTTAGGTGCTTTCCGTGGTGGGCGGGGCGCTGTCCGCGGGTTCCTGAGCGTGGAGAGCTCTCCGACGAGTGCGGTGAGGTCGTCCTTGAGCGGGTCGCGTCCGGCTTCGAGCCGCAGCATCGCGGCGGTCATTCTGCGGGCAAGGGGCCAGTCGACGTAGAAGTCCCGAGCGCGGGGGTCGAGGAAGACGAACCGGGCCAGGTTCGGCTTGTCGGCCTCGAAGTGCGGGGCGAACAGCGCGCGGCCCATGAGGTTCGCGGCGATGAGGTCCTGCTGCGCGTTGAGCACGACAGCAGGCACGGCCATGTTGTCCAGGACCCGTTGCACCGAGGCCCGCACCGACGGCTTCGCCCGTCGCCGGCCGCGCGTGGCCGGCGTCACCCGGGAGATCATTACTGTCGCCCGGCGTTCCGGGCGGCCAGGCTCTGCCGCCACTGCTCCATGACCTGCCGGAAGGCCTCGCTCAGGAGGACAAGAAGTGCGGCGGAGGACTCGAAGCGGGCACCCGCCGGGGTTGTGACCCCGAGAATCTCGGCTCCGCGCTGCGATGCGGCCGCCAGGGCGTCGTTCATCTGCCGAGCTGCGAGGAGAGACGGGAGCCAGATCTCATCGTCGATGACATAGCGTTCGCGCCGCGCGCCGGGAACCCGTTCGCGTCTGAGCATTCCCTGCTGTTCGAGGAAGGCTACGGCGTGCGAGATCGACGCCGGGCTGACGCGAAGCCGCTGGACCAGGTCGGCGGCGGTGAGAGCGCCGGAGTCGGTGATGTACAGGCAGGCCAGCACCCTGGCCTCCATCCGGGGCAGGCCCTGCTGGACGAGAAGATCGGTGAAGGACTGCGTGAAGTCCTGCACCGCCTGGGGGTCACGCCCATGGCCGCTGTCGGGGATCGGCGGCGCCGGAGGCTGAGTCTGCTTGTGCCGGCGCGCACGATGGCGTGTGGCCTCCTGCGCCCGGTCCGCCCCGTAGCCGTCGGGTCCGCCGTTCCGGGTGACCTCGCGCATGATGGTCGAGGCGGGCCGCCCCAGGCGCCGGCCGATCTCCGCGTATGCGAGACCCTCGGCCAGCCACGCGGCGATGTGCTGTCGATCCTGGCCGGTCAGTCTGTCTCCGGGCATCGGTGCTTGGCTCCTGTCTGTCGACGTGCGCGAAGCTCGGCGCCCCGGCACGCTCCGCTGCACAGTATGCATTCACACCCAGCCCATTGCAATGTCCATCCTGATCCACCATTGCATTCAGTGTCATAGTCATTGCAATGCTAGTCCAGCAAGCCGGATTTAACAGGCAAGATGCACCTTCTTCGTCTGTTGACGAATTTATGAATGCAATGTACCGTCGCAGACGTTCAGCGATTCCCGAACGTTGTTGAGTGCCGGTGGCGCCGCGGAGGGAGTCCTGTGACCGAGCTTCAGCTCGCCGAGGCCATGAGCGCCACGCCGGGACGGGTCTCGCAGATCGAACACTGTGCGCAAGGAGATCATGATGGAAAAGGGCAACAGCGGCTTCTCAGAAGCAGGGCTGCGCAGACTGCGCGAGGTGCTGGCACGGCATGTCGAGTCCGGGAAGATCCCCGGTCTGGTCGCCCTGGTCAGCCGGGGCGAGGAGACGCACGTCGAAGCGATCGGGACGATGCGCCATGACGGTGGCGCGCCGATGCGCCGCGACACGATCTTCCGGATGGCATCCACGTCCAAGCCGGTCGCGATGGCGGCGGCGATGGTCCTGCTGGATGAGTGCAGGCTGCGGCTGGACGACCCGGTGGATTCGTGGCTGCCCGAGCTGGCCGACCGGCGGGTGCTGACGCGGGTCGACAGCCCGCTGGACGACACCGTGCTGGCGCGGCGGCCGATCACCGTGCGGGACCTGCTGACCTCCACGTTCGGGCTCGGAATAGATCTGACGGCGCTGAGCTTTCCGATCATGGCCGCAGTTTTCGAGCGGGGCGTCTTCACCCAGGGAGCGGAGCCGGCGCCCGAGCCCGACGAGTGGATGCGCCGCCTCGGCACGCTTCCGCTGATGCGCCAGCCCGGTGAACACTGGCAATACCACATCAGCCACGACGTACTCGGCGTGCTCGTCGCCAGGGTCACCGGCCAGCCGTTCGAGACGTTCCTGCGCGAACGCATCCTCGATCCGCTGGGGATGCAGGACACCGGTTTCCACGTGCCCGTCGGCAAGATCGACCGGCTGCCGCCCAGCTACGCCCCCGACCCGCAGACCGGACAGTTCATCGTGTGGGACGAGGCGGCAAGCGGACAGTACAGCCGGCCGCCGGCGTTCCAGTCAGGCGGCGGTGGGCTGGTCTCCACCGTCGACGACTATCACGCCTACTTCCGGATGCTGCTCAATGGCGGCATGCACGGGAACCAGCGGATCCTGTCCCGGCCCGCCGTCGAGCTGATGACCACCAACCGCCTCACGCCCGAGCAGCAAGCCACCCGAAACGCCCTGGCCCGCAACAACATCCATGTGTCGCACGGCCAGGGGCTGCACGGCGGCTGGGGCTTCGGGATGGCGGTGCGCACCTACCGCGGCGACTACGCCCCCATCGGCCAGTTCGGCTGGGACGGCGGAACCGGCACCACGACATACGCCGACCCGCACAACCAGCTCACCGGAACCCTGCTCACCCAGGTCGGCATGACCACCCCGGATTCGGCGCGGCTCATCCACGACTTCTGGACCACCCTCTACCAGGCAATCGACGACTGACACCGAGCCCGCGCCCGGTACGCCCACCTGGCCTCAGCGATCGAGACACCCCGGGCACCAGCCGGACCGCATTCCACCATCCGTCCGTTCACCTGACTTTCAGAACAGCTGTAAAAGGGAGCACACCACCATGTCCATCACCCTTACCGACCAGGACAAGCTCACCCTGCGCACCGCCGCTTACGGCGCCGTCTCCTTGCTGGCCGCCGCCGATGCCGCCGGCAAGCCCCACAAGATCGCCACCACCGGTTCCATCGCCCTGGCCTCCGCCACCGGCCTGGTCGGGCACGTGCTCGCCGACAAGTCGATGGGCGTCAATCTGGTCGGCAAGTCCGTGGCCGAACTCGCCGATCACGTGCTGCCGGCCCTGACGGCGGCCATGAGCCTGCTCAAGCAGCAGGCTCCGGCAGAGGCCGGCAACTTCCGCAGCACCGTCATCGTCGCCATCGAAGCAGCCGCCGGCACCCACCAGGGCCGGCCCAGCCCCACCATGGCCGAGATGACCCGCAAGATCACCGAAGCCCTCGACGCCGCTTGAGGGCATGTCGACCCGTGCCGGATCCGGGCGAGGCCGCGTTGGAGCATCTCGTCGCCGCCGTAGTGGCCTTCAGGGGCGGGGCGTCGGTGCGGTGTGCGTGGTCTCAGGGACGGGGCTTCCGGTCAGGCGGATGCCGAACAGGATGAGCACGACGCCGGAGATCAGCAGGATGCCGGTCGCGACGAACAACCAGGTGGTCAGCCCGTCCAGCCACGGAAGCGTGGCGGACAGCCGGAGGTCGGCCGAGATCGTGGGGCTCGCGTCCGCGTTCATGATCACGATGGCCCACTCACCTGGCTCGATGTCCCATTCGAGGCTCCCGGACCCCGTCGCCGTCCAGAAGGTCTGCGTGGCGGGAGGCGTGGCCGGCTGCCCTCCCGGGTGCCACGTGTAGGCGGTGTCGTCGGGACCCGGGCCGAAGGTCAGGCGGGTGATGCGGTCGTGGCCGACGCCCTTCAGGTAGGTGTCGACGTCGGCCCGGGGACCGATGCCGACGAACAGCGGGTTACCGGCGGTTGACGTCTCGATGCGTACCTTGCCGGTGAAGCTGCGCAGGTACTCCACGCCCTGGCCGCTGATGGCGATCTGGTCGGTGGTCAGCGCGTACGCCGGGGTGGAGACACGCTCGCTGGTCGTGCTGACGAAGCCGCTGCCGGCGCGGGACTGGGCGAGCACCGCCGAGAGCGAGCCGGCCGCGGCGGTGCCGATCCCGCCGAACGCGAGCAGCGCGCCCACGACGATCGCGGCGATCGAACCGGCGCCGTGCCGCACCGGCGCGTGTCGCGGTTGCGGCGGCGGCTCCAGGCGCGGCAGCTCGTGGCCGCCCTGTTCGAGCCGGAACGGCGGGTAGGCGTCGGTCATGAGCGTCGCGTACGCGGCCACCCTGAGCGCCCACCGGTTCATCCCGAGCACGAGGTCGTAGAGGCCGTGCGGGTAGCGGCCGGTGAACAGCAGGGACAGGGCGGCGATGAGAACCAGCAGTCCGATGAGCCCGCCCCAGTCGAGCGTGTAGAGCACGCCGCCGCCGTCAGGCAGGCCGCCGCGCCAGGAGATGACGCTGCCGCTGGTGAACAGGCCCACGATGAGGTAGTGCGGGATGGCCAGCAGCCACCACTTGATCAGCACCAGGCCGCGCGAGAGCCGTTCGGGGTAGTCGATCTCCAGCGTGGCCGGGTAGTCCGGCGCCGGGCCGAGGGTGAAGGGCGGATAGCGGTCGGTCCCCAGGGCGCCGTAGGTGTAGTAGGCCACCCGCCAGGTCCAGCGCAGCACGCCGAGATTGAAGTCGAACAGCACGCGAGGGTAGTGGCCGGTGAACAGGATCGCGAAGAACGCGATGACGGTGAGGACGCCGAAGGCGATCCACAGGAAGCCGAGCACGATGTAGTGGGGGATCGCCAGGAACCATTTGACGATCCAGAGGCCCCGGTTCAGCGGTTCCTCGAGCCGGGCCTCGACTCGTACGGGATGGGTAGCCATAGCTCCAGCGCATCATCATCCCGCACGCGCGCCTGCGGTCGAAAGTCCCCGCCTACGCGCCGATGGACACCTGTCACGGCGGGCGGCGCGGGTCCCGGCGACCTCGCGTATTCAATGCCGAGGGCGATAGCGACGGCGCGGTGCAGGGCGGGTTGACTATCCGGACCGCGGTCCGTTAGTTTGAGTACGCCAACAAGCGGACCATAGTCCAGTTAGGAGCGAGTATGTTTCGGATGGCCATCGCGGCCGCGGCGCTCGCCGTCATGACGGCGGGACCTGCGGCGGCAGTATCGGACCCTGCGTCGGCCCAGGACCGGGTCGTCTTCAAGCACGCGGGCAAGCGTGGCACACCCTGCGAAGGACTCCCCGGCTGCACGTTCGTGCAACTGAAGGGCAACCCGAGGACCGGCCCTTCGGAGGCGATGTTCACGCTCAAGGCCGGTACGCCGTTCGCCCCGCACTGGCACACCAGCCCCGAACACGTCGTCGGCGTCTCCGGCACGATGCTGTGGAACGTCAAGGGCCACAAGACCTACAGGGTGGGCGCGGGCGACTTCCTGTACTACCCGTCCAAGGCGGTGCACTCGGGCCGGTGCGCCCCTGGAGCCGACTGCGTCTACTACGTCTACGACTCCGAGCCGTACGACATCCACCCCGCCGAGCGATAAGCGGCTCACCCTTCGCCGGGCAGTCGCTGGCGCAGCGCGAGGTACTCGCAGCTTGCGGTCCCGCCTGTCCCGAGATCCGGGGAAAGCCGGCCATGAGTCGATCTTGAGTGCGGTTTCGCGGTAGAACCGCGATGAGCGGTCGATCGTGATCAGGTTGAGGACCTCTTCCTTGTCCTTGTCGGAGGGCAGGCTGTAGCGGCGGGTGGTTTCCAGGCGGGCGTGGCCGAGGATCTCGGCGACCAGGACCAGGTCGGTCTTGCCGCGGACCAGCGTGGTGGCGAGCGTGTGGCGCAAAACGTGCGCGGTGGTGAGGTCGCCCAGCCCGGCCGTCTGGGCGATCGTGGCGATGATGCCGCCGGCGGCGCGGGTGGTCAGCCTTCCGCCCTTGGCGTTGAGGAACAGGGGTGGGGCCAGTTGGGGCGTTCGTCGAGCCAGAGTCGCAGCCGCCGCTTCGTAGTCTCGGAAGCACCATGGCGAACGCGGCCGGGCGTGGCTGGCGCCGCAGTCGCCAGGGCGGCTTCGGAGCGCAGCCGGTCAGGGTTGTCGCTGGCGGTGGTGAGCAGTTGCGTGGCTGAAGACCCTCGGGTTCATCCTGAAGAGCCTTGAGCGGGCCTGACCTCTGGTTCGGCGCGGGTGGCGGAGCCCCTTGCCGGCTCCCGGTCCCGCAGCGTTGCCAAGGCCTTCTCGATCCGCCGTATGCGCGTCTCGGGCTTCTTCGCGCTTTCGACGGCGATCACGTGCTCGCGCTTGCGGCTGTAGGCCAGGCGGTCGTAGGCGGCGCGGGCGACCGGGTCGGCGTCCAGGGCGCGGGCGAAGTCCGCGGGCTCGACCACGACAGGAGGCTCGGCATCGATTTCCAGCTCGACCTCGACCTCGTCGCCGGTCACGACACCGGCGGCTTGCCGGTTGGCGTTGCTCAGGCCGAGCAGGTAGCGGCCGCGCATGATGGCGACCCTGCTCTTCCACGAATGCCCGTTGATCGTGATGGTCACCCTCGGCCGCCTGCCTCCACCGAGCGCCTCCACGACCTCTTCGGGAACTTCCAGCCCCATCATGGGCTCCGCAGGCTCGACGTAGGCTCGAAACTTCATGATCTGCTCCCGCTGTCATGCCGGCTCAACTGCGGATCCAGCCAGCCCTGCCGCCGAATACCGGTCCCACGTTCACTAACCGAGGCTATCGCCGTGCCCGGGCTGGTCCCCGGCCTCGCCGGTGTGGCGTGTCCGGGGACCCAGTGGGTCAGGAGGCGGCGTAGGTGGTGACCTTCCACAGATAGCCGTCCGGGTCGCTGAAGTAGCCGAAGTACCCGCCCCACTGGGCGGGGGCCGCCTCCTTGACCACGCTGCCGCCGGCAGCCACCGCGTTGCGCATCATCTCATCCACCACTTCCCTGGAGTCGGGGTTGAAGTGGAACGAGGCGCCGCGGAATCCGGATTCCTCAGCGGAGACGCCGGCGTCCTGTGCCGCCGCCTCCCATTCGTAGAGAGCCAGCCGCGGGGATCCCTCGCCCAGGCTGAAGGAGACGAAATTGCGGGTGTCCTTGTCGATCTTGCAGCCCAGGCCTTCGCCATAGAACTTCTTGGCGCGGGCCAGGTCCTTGACGCCGAGCATGATGGCGCTCACCTGCAGTGACACGGTTCTCTCCTGGTGATTTCGGTGTATGTGCTGCCTGAGCCGGCAGGCCGGACATCCGGGCCGGGCCCGGATGTCACATCGGCGTGGGTCGTCACCCACACTCGCCAGAGCCTCTCCTCGGCGGCTACTCCGCGTAGGGCTGGTCCGTTCCCTGGGCGCTGTAGCCGAGACTCCAGATGTAGCCGTCCGGGTCCGCGAACGAGCCGCCGTACCCGCCCCACGGCAGGGGGCCGGCGGGCTTGAGGATCGTGGCGCCGGCCTTCCCGGCCTCCTCGATGATCTCGTCGACCCGCGCCTCACTACGGACGACGTAGGTGAGGACCAGCCCGCTGAAACCGCTGCCTTCCGGGCTCGTGCCCACCTGGTCGGCCAGGCCGTCGCGGCCGTAGAAACCGACGAGCGAGCCTGCGTCCGATTCGAAGAAGACCGAGATGCCGTAGTCGTCCTTGACCTTCCAGCCGAGCCCCTCCGTGTAGAACTGCTTGGCCCGGTCCAGGTCCCGGACGCCGAGGAGGATCGAGCTGACGTGCGCTTTCATGCCTTGTCTCCGTTGTTCTCGAGGTGTGTGCGCTGCCTGAACCGGCAGGCGTGACATCCGGGCCGGGCCCGGATGTCACATCGGCGTGGGTTCGCCGGTCAATTGGTATGACAGGCCGTGACGGAGGAATGTGACAGATGATCGAGCAGGACTGGCTGAGCGAGCGGTTCGCCGAGCACCAGGGCCGCTTGCACGCGGTGGCCTACCGAATGCTCGGCTCACCCGGCGAGGCCGAGGACGCGGTGCAGGAGGCGTGGGTGCGGGTCAGCCGCGCCGACACCGGGCAGGTGGAGAATCCGGCCGGGTGGCTGACCACGGTCGTCGCCCGGGTCTGCCTGAACATGCTCGAGGCGCGCCGGGCCCGGCGTGAGGAGTCGGCCGGCGCGTTGCCGCCCGAGCCGGCCGACCCGCACGCGACGAGCATCCACCCGACCGGCCAGGCCGGCCCCGAGGACGAGGCGCTGCTGGCCGATTCGGTCGGTGTCGCGCTGATGGTGGTGCTGGACACGCTGACTCCCGCCGAGCGGCTCGCGTTCGTCCTGCACGACGTCTTCGCTGTGTCGTTCGGCGAGATCGGGTCCATCATGGACCGCTCCCCGGCGGCGGCCCGGCAACTCGCCAGCCGGGCCCGGCGCAGGGTGCAAGGAGCGGCCGGGGCATCCGACGCCGCGCGATCACAGAAGCGGGAAATCGTCGCCGCCTTCCTGGCCGCCTCCCGAAACGGGGATTTCGCCGCCCTGCTCGAGCTGCTCGATCCGGACGCCGTGGTCGGCGAGGTCCGCGGCGGCCACGAGGTGGCGGCCTTCTTCGCCGGACGAGCTCAGGCCGCCCGGCTGGCTCTGGTCGACGGCGTTCCGGCGGCCGTCTGGTCGCACCGCGGCCAGCCGAAGGCCGTCTTCACGTTCACCATCGGCGACGGGAAGATCACCCGCATCGCCATCGACACCGACCCGGACCGGCTCCGCGACCTCGACATCGTCTTTCTTCGCGCCAACAAGGAGCAGTGATGAGCCACACCCCCCGAACGGTCGTCCGTAGCGTGACCGGCTTGAATCTCAAGCTCTCGTCCTGCACTCTCGCGGTCCACGACGTTGACGAGGCGCTCGGCTTCTACCTTGACGTGCTCGGCTTCGAGGTACGCGATGACGTCGAATTCGAGGGGATGAGGTGGGTGAGCGTCGGCCCGCCGTCGCAGCCGGACGTGCAGATCTTCCTCGAATCACCCGGCGCGGACCCGGGTGTCTCGCCGGCCGACCGGCAGGCGATCGAGGACCTGCTGGCCACGGGCCTGCTGGGTCGTCTTTCCTTCGTGACCGACAACTGCGACGCCACCTTCGAGCACCTCGAGGCCGCGGGCGCCGATGTGATGCAGGAACCGATCAACCAGCCCGACGGCGTCCGCGACTGTGCCTTCCTCGATCCCTCTGGCAACATGCTGCGATTCACGCAGCCGCGGCAGGCCGGTTGAGGGACTCCTGGACGAGGCCGCCAAGGTGTTGCCGCGGCTGCTGGACGGACGCAAGAAGAAGGTCACCGAGGCCGACATCGACGCCGGCCCGGTGACCGGGTCGTGGAAGCGGCTGGTGCACCGGCCCGGCCCGCACGGCAGCACCGTGGACAAGAACGCCTGCACCATGTGCGTGCTGACCCAGTTCCACCGCCACCTCAAGCGCCGCGACATCCACTCCCATGCCTCGGCACGCCGGCGCGACCCGCGCGCCGAATTGCTGACCGGGGACGCCTATATGGCGGCCAGGGCAAGGTGCTGACCGGCCTTCGGCTGCCCGCCGACCCTGCCACGCTGCCGGCCGAGAACGCGCTGGTGCTGCACATGGCGCTGCGGGACGTGTCGCAGCGGGTGGGCGGCGAGGGCGGGCTGAGCGTGGACGCCGAGGGGCGGCTGCACGTGGCCAGGCTGGTGGCGCTGCCCGATCCAGCGTCGTTGATCGACCTGCGCAAGCGGGTGGCCGGGATGTTGCCGCTGGTGGACCTGCCCGAACTGCTGCTGGAGACGATGGGCCGGGTGAAGGGATTCGAGGCAGCGTTCACCTCGGCGGCCGGCGGGGTGAGCAAGCTGGCCGACTTCGACATCTCGGTGGCGGCCTGGTGGCCGCGATCGACGGGATGCGGTTCGTGGTGCCGGTCCCCTCGATCTACACCCGGCCCAACCGCAAGTACTTCGGGAACAAACGCGGCCTGACCTGGCTCAACATGATCAACGACCAGGGGGTGGGGCTGGGCGCCAAGGTCGTCACCGGCACCGTCCGCGACTCGCTGCGCATGATCGACGTGCTGTTCCGCCGCGACGGCGGCCCCCGTCCCGAGGTCATCGTCACCGACACCGGGTGCTACTCGGACGCGGTGTTCGGCCTGGTCCACCTGCTGGGCATGCAGTCCCGGCCCGCGCTGGTCGACCTGCCCGACCAGATGGGCTGGCGGATCCAGGGACGCCGACTGCGGGCCGCTGACCCGGTTCGCCCGCGGCAAGATCGACCTGGACAAGGTGCGGCGGCGCACCGTCGACCAACAGATCCACTTCGATGCCGAGCACCTCTCGGCGATCGTGCTGCCCGTCAGATCTACCTGACAAAGGTCGCCGTCGTGCCCGGCGGCGAGCTGTCGTCCTCTGGTGACCGGGTGGTCTCCGCTCATCGGGCATCGGAATCCTCCCGCGCTCCCGACCGGTCGACCTCGTAGCGACCGGGACGCGGCCGGGACGATGAGCGGGCAGGTCTGGGCAGGCGCCGGTGTCACAGGAGTGCGGCACGGATCGCTGCGGCTCGTTCGGGGGTGAAGACGCCGGTGTTGAGCATGTCGTGGATGGAGGTCACGCTCCCGCTGGAGCCCCAGCTGCCTTCGTCGATGGTGCGGAAGTTCACCCACCAGGTCGGGGCGGGGGTGTCAGTTCCGCAGGCTTGGGCCATGGCGGCCAGGACGCGCTCGATGACCTCGGCGCGGACCTTGGGATTCCAGTCGGCGTCCATGACGGCGATGTCGATGTGCATGATGTCCTGGCCGGAGTCGGCGGCCAGGACGCCGCCGATGGCGATCATGTCGGTGGCGCGTTCGACGAAGTGGACCTGGAAGCCGACGCGGGCGAGTTCGACGAACTGGCCGATCTCCGGGACCAGGACCGCGTCGGTGAGGGTACGGGCCAGGGTGCGGCGCTGTTCCAGGCTGAGGCGCCCGGCGGTGGCATTCACGGTGATCACTGTCATGGTGTTGTTCCCCTTCTGCGGTGTCCCGGTCGGCGCGGGGCTCAGGTGAGCCGGGGCCGTTGCAGGACGAGCTTGGTGGTGCGGGCGGTGTAGGCGGCGGGCGCGTCGTCCCAGTCGGCCAGCAGGGTGGTGACGCGTTCGGCTGGGAACGCGGTGCGCTGGAGGAAGTCCAGCAGGGCGGGGAGGGCGGCGCGGGCGTGGGAGACGCCGATGCGCAGGGTGGCGTCGGTGGCATACATGCGCATGAGGGGGACGCGGGTGCCGGTGGACAGGTAGTAGCCGACGGCCGTGCAGATCCCGCCGGGCGCCAGGGAGGTGATCGCTCGGCGTAGCCCCGGAGCACGGGAGGTGGCCTCGACGACGATGTCGTAGTCGCGGCGGACGGTCTGGATGACGGTCGCGCCGAGGGATTCGGCGATCGCGCGGCGTTCGGGATCACTGTCGAGGTAGTGGACGGCCGCGGCCCCGTGAGCGGCGGCCAGACCGGCGGCGTACAGGCCGATGCTCTTGGCTCCGCCGCCCAGGACGAGCACGGAGCCGCCGTCGCGTTCGGTCAGCGGCGCCACCACGGCGCGCCAGGCGTCGGCGAGGTTGTCGCTGGCGGCGGCGACCCGCAGGGGCGGGATGTCGTCGGGGACGGGGACGAGCATGTGGTCGGCGTGCGGGACGCGGATCCGGTCGGTGATCATGCCGCCCCAGGGGCCGCTGGAGGGCCCGAAGCCGTAAGCGGCCAGCGTCCCGTCGGACATGGTGGTGGCCATGGTGGCGCACTTGGAGGTGAGGCCGCGGCGGCACTGTGGGCAGGCCCCGCAGGAGATCGCCCACGGCACCACCACCGTCTGGCCGATGCGGACCTGCCTCACGCCGGGTCCGACGGCGACGACCTCGGCCACGCATTCATGGCCGATCGCAAACGGCCCGCGGAAGGGGACCTTCCCGCAGATGGCGCCGACGACCGGGTCGACCAGCCCCAGAGCCATTCCGGCCTGGAGCGCCCGGGAGACCGGCTGGTGGATCGGCAGGGTGTCACCGTCGCAGCGTCCGGCCAAGAACGGCCGGACGATCGCGTCACTGTGCTCGGCCAGGACGGGCTCGGGTCGTTTCCGCCAGTCCAGGCGCCCGCTCCGCACGAAAATCAACTCTTTCATGCGGGGTCCCGCAGGCTGGGGAACAACGCGCGTGCCTGGTCGGGCGCTGGGGCGAAGAAGACCGCTTCGGCTTCCACCAGGACGGTGCGCGGCGCCGCAGTGGTGGCGATCGTGCCGTGTACGAGATTTGTGCGGCCGTGGCGTTCGGTGACGCGGGCGGTCACCCGCAGCGGGGTCTCCAGCACGACCGGCCGCTTGTAGCTCAGATTCAGTTCGATGGTCATGCCCGGCTGCCCGGCGTAGCTGCAGGCCCAGCCCATGACCTCGTCCAACAGCAGGGCGCTGACACCGCCGTGCCCGTAGCCGGGTGGGCCCTCGTGGGCGACGCCGAGCGTGCAGGTTCCCACAACGGCCCCATCATCGACCGTCTCGATTTGCAGGGGTGGTGCGAGCGGACTTCCGGCCCCGGTGACCGGGCTGTACATGCGGATTCCGCCGGGGAACACATCCACCTCGGGCACCTCGGCCCGGCCGCGTGGCCGGACCGTCAGCAGCGCGGTCAGATGCTGCGCCTCCTTTGCGGCGAGCAGCAGGACCTCGTCCGGTGCGCCGGTGCGGACGGCGGCCTCCACCAGGGCCCGCAGGTCGGCGCCGAGCGCGGCGATCGCTGTTCGACGGTCGTGCAGCGCGTCGGTGGCGGAAGGGGGGTCCAGCGGGGACAACAGTTCACTCCTGGGGAAGGTCGCGGACGAAGACGGGTTTGAGGTGGCGTTCGGGGAGCGCTTGGGGGAGCTGCTCCCAGTCCAGGACGGTGGACACGACACGGGCCGGGGCGACCAGGCCGCTGGCGGCCAGGCCGAGCGCGTCGGGGATGTGGGTGCGGACGTTGTCGCGGGCGATCCGCAACGTCACACCGGTCAGGTACATGTCGAGCAGGGGCAGCTCACCGGGGCGGAAGTGGTTGCCTGCGCTCTCGCACATGCCCTCCGGCACCAGGCAGCGCAGGGCGAGCGTGAGCTGGTCGACCCGTCCGGTGGCCTCCACCGCCAGCTCGAAGCCGTGGTGGACCGGTTCGATCGCCTCGGCCGTCCGGGCGCCGTAGCTTTCGGCGATCTCGCGGTGCGCCGGATCCGGGTCGACGTACAGGACGTCGGCGGCGCCGAGCGCGCGGGCGATGTCACAGACGTACAGGCCGATGCTGCCGCGGGCGATCACCAGCACCCGGGAGTGCGGGCGGGCCTGGAGATGCGGTGCGACCAGGCGGTAGGCCAGGGACCAGTTGTCGCTGGCCGAGGCCATCGCGACCGGGTCCAGCCCGGCCGGCAGCGGCACCAGCATCGTGTCCGCGTATGGAACGCGCACCAGGTCGGAGAACAGGCCGCCCCACGCGCCGCCGATCGGCGCGCCGTACATCGCCATGTGCGGGACCGCCGAGCAGTGCGCGGTCAACCCGGCCGAGCAGTGGTCGCACCGGCCGCAGGAGATCGACCAGGGGACCACGACGAGATCACCGGGCGTCACACCTGCGGCGTCTCCGACCTCGACGACCCGGGCCACGCACTCGTGGCCGATCGGGAACGGCGGCTCTATCGGACCGTGCCCGGCCAGGATCGCCGAATCGACATCGCACGGTGTGGCCGCGACCGGTGCCACGATCGCCTCCCGGTCGGAGCCCAGCTGCGGATCCGGAGCCTCCCGCCACTCGACCCGCCGCCGTTCGACGTAGGTCAACCCACGCATCGGCCCCGCCCGCGGCCAGCGCTTTGAGGTCCGCGTACCGGATCACCGATCCGCCGGCACCCCAGGTTCCGTCCGCCTGCTCGTGGATCAGCACCCACACCCGCAGGGCCTCGGACTGGCCCAACCCCGCTGCGGCCAGAATCACCTTGGTGACGTCCTCCACCAGGCCGCTCTTGCGCCGCTCCGACAGCGCGCCCGCCGGGACCGTGACCTCGGCGAGAATACGCGGCTGACCGTCCTCGGCTGTGACCTGGGCGCCCTCGGGCAGCTCCAGCAGGTAGCTCCACGCCTGGGCGCGGAAGAACGCCGTGTCCGGCGCGCCCTCCCAGCACAGCAACACCCGCGCCAGCTCGGCCTGAACGCCGTCGCGGCCCTCGGCCGTCAACGCTTTGGCCGGGACGGTGAGCCTGATCATCGGCATAACGCAACCTCCGGTCATCTTCGGGAGACATGCCCCTCCCGCGGTTATAACGATCGTTATAACCACAGTTCACGGTACTCTATAACGAGCGTCATAAACAAAGGGGGACGTCAGATGCCACGGCACGAGCCGCAGACACGAGAGCGGATCATCATGGGCGCCGCCGACCTGATCCGCCGCCGCGGACTGGCCGGAAGCACCGTCCGCGACCTGGCCACCCACTCCGGCGCCCCGCTCGGCTCGACCTACCACTACTTCCCGCGCGGCAAGCAGCAACTCGCCGCCGAAGCCGTCCGCTACGCCGGCGACCTCGTCTCACGCTCGCTGAGCCGCGAACTGCAGGCCGGGCCGATCGCCGGGCTGCGTGCCTTCCTCGCGCTATGGCGCCAGATCGTGTTCGACAGCGACTTCACTGCCGGCTGCCCCGTCCTGGCCGTCGCCGTCGAGGAACCTCCCGCCGACACCGACCCCGAAGCGATCAACGCCGGCGCTGACGTCTTCACCGCCTGGGAGAACCTGCTCGCTGGCTCCCTCCACGACCACGGCGTACCAACTGGGCAGGCCGCCCAGCTCGCGACCCTGATCGTCGCCGCCGTGGAGGGAACCGTCGCGATGTGCCGCGCCAAACGCGACATCGCCCCCCTCGACGCCGTCGCAGCCCAGCTCGAAACCCTGATCACCACCACGATCCGCACGTGAGCGGGAGCTCCGAAAAGTAGACCGGCTCCCCGACAGGTCGCGTGACAACTGTTCATCCGGCAAGGCAGGTCCCGAGAGCGGGACGCGACCTGGGCGGCAGCAACCGAGCGCGGGCGGCTCGTCTCCCGGTTATCTGGCAACTAAGGGAACGAGGCGGGTGCACACATGGATCCAGTCATCGCCGAACGGCTCGGACACCACCACCCGCTCGCGGCGCACCTGGACGACTTCCTCACCGACCACCGCAACGCCGCAGCCGCCCCGTACACCGTCCGCGCCTACCGTGGAAACCTGCTCCATTTCGCCGCCCATGCCGGCGAACCGATCGGCGAACTCACCGCCGCGACGGTCCGCGCCTACCTGACCGACGTCGCCGACCTGGCGGCCGCCAGCCGCAAACGCAAACGCGCCGCGGTCGCCTCCTTCTGCACGTGGGCGGTGCGCCACGACCTGCTGGCCGCCAACCCGATGGACAAGATCGACGCCATCAAGGTCCCCAAGACCCTGCCCCGCCCGGCCGCCGCCACCGACGTGGCCAAGGTGCTGGGCACCATCCGCTCGCGACGCCCCCGAAAAGACGTCCCCCTCGACCGGCTGCTGTTCGAGACTGCCTACACCTGCGGCGCCCGCGCCTCCGAATCGTGCGGGCTGTATGTGGAGGACTTCGACCTGCGCCAAGACGACGAACACGCCCGCATCCACGGCAGAGGCGGCACCGTACGCACCGTACTGCTGGACGATCGCGGCTACGTCGCTCTGGTCAAGCTGTACCTGGCCCGTGCCGGATACACGTCGGGGCCGATGTTCCGCGCCTCCATCAACGGCACCGGCGGTCCGCTGTCCTACGACGCCGCCCACCACCGCTGGAACAGCTACTGCCAGCAGGCCGACGTCGAGATCGACATCCACCAGCTCCGCCACGCCCACGCCACCGAACTCATCAACGCCGGCGTCTCCCTCGAAGCCGTCCGCCGACGCCTCGGCCACGCCAACGCCGAGACCACCCAGCTCTACACGCTCTTGGACGACAAGGTCGCCGACACCGAGATCCGGGCGGCACGACGACGCCGTGACTGGCGTTGACCTCGCCCAGAACCGACACCTGCCCTGCTCCAGCAACGCCCCAGACGCATCGGAACGAAAGGTCACGCCAACGTCAGCCGCCACGGCCCACTAGCGCGGATCTTCGTTCCGATGCTGACGGCGGCCGAACGGTGCACGGCCACCGTGTAGAGCGCCGACAGCGGCCCCATGCTGTTCTGCCCGTAGTGGTATCCGAGCTGGTGGTAGGCGAGCGCGGCCAGTGAAGACACCACCAGCACCGCGAACGGGGCCGCCAGCGGCAGGTTGACCACGGCGGGAAACCGCCGGAACAGGGACGGCGCCACCGATCACCAGAGGGTGCCAACCCGCGCCCCGCATGCGTACGTTCAACCTTCGACTGACATCGACTACCGCAGAAGGTTGACGCCGCTTCACCTGGGCCTCCTCCAGCAGCGCCCTCGCAGTCTTACGGGTGTAAGGGTAGCGTCGACCGTGTCCTTGCACATGTGAAGAACGGTGCGGCCGGCCCGCGCCGGCACGTAACGGGAACGGTGTCATGCCCAGGGGCCACCTCCATCGCGATAAGGGCCGATGGAGGACCGAGGATAAGTCGACCGTCAGCGCGTCAGCACGGCGCCCAGCAGGCGGATCACATCGGCCTCGCCGGGGTTGACGTCGTCGCTGGATGGCGCGTGTTCGGTGATGGCTGCCCCGATGACCTCGTCCACCTGGGAGATGAGGTCGATCAGTCGCTGCGGCTGCACGCCGTTCGGCTCCGGGTAGCAGGTTGCGCCGAAAGCGGTGGGCTCCAGGACGTCGAGGTCGATGTGGACGTACACGGGGCCGCGCAGACCGTCGAGTGCGCGCTCCAGGTCGTCGACGCCATATCTGCGCAGGCCGGTCTTTGCGAGGTACTCGTGCTCGGACGCGTCACCCGCTCGCTCTCCGGCGATGATCACCTGATGGGGTGCCAGCGGTTGCTCCGGCGTGAGGCCGGTCGGCCCGTCTCCTAGTGCTGTGACCGGAAACGATCACCGGGTTGGCGTGTAGAGCGTCCCTGCGGGTTGGATGGGTGCTGATCACGTTCAATCGGCGCTCGGGAGGCCAGGTGACGCAACCGGTCAAGGTCCGCAGACTCACGGACCCGGAAGGGCAGAAGCTGCAGCGCATCGTACGGCGCGGCACGATGAGCACGGTGCGCTATCGGCGGGCGATGATCCTGCTGGCCTCGGCCGGCGGCAACACCGTCCCGGTCATCGCTCGGCTGGTACAGGCCGATGAGGACACCGTGCGCGATGTGATCCACCGCTTCAACGAGATCGGCCTGGCCTGCCTGGACCCTCAGTGGGCGGGAGGCCGTCCCCGCCTACTGAGTCCTGACGACGAAGACTTCGTCACGGCGACGGCCACCACCCGACCTGCCAAACTCGGCCAGCCCTTCACCCGCTGGTCCATCCGCAAACTCCACGACTACCTGCGCCGCCTGCCCGGCCGCGCCATCACCATCGGCCGCGAAACCTTACGCACCCTGCTGATTCGCCACGGCATCACCTTCCAGCGCACCAAGACCTGGAAAGACTCACCCGACCCGGACTTCGAGACCAAACTCGACCAGATCGAGTACGCCCTCACCCGCCGGCCCGAACGGACCTTCGCCTTCGACGAGTTCGGCCCGCTCGGCATCCGCCCCACCGCCGGGACGGGCTGGGCACCTGCCGGCGCGCCGGACCGATTGCCGGCCACCTATCACCGCACTCACGGCGTGAGGTACTTCCACGGCTGCTACTCCGTCGGCGATGACCTGCTGTGGGGCATCAACCACCGGCGCAAGGGCAGCGAACCCACCTGGTCAGCCTTGAAGTCCATCCGCGCCGCCCGCCCGGACGGCGCCCCGATCTACGTGATCATGGACAACCTGTCGGCGCACAAGAACCGGCGCATCCGCGCCTGGGCGGACAAGCACAAGGTCAGGCTGCTGTTCACCCCGACGTATGCGTCCTGGGCCAACCCGATCGAGGCTCATTTTGGACCGCTGCGCCAGTTCACCTTGGCCAACTCCAACCACCCGAATCACACCGTCCAGACCCGGGCCCTACACGCCTACCTGCGCTGGCGCAACGCCCACGCCCGTCACCCCGACGTGCTGGCCGCTCAACGCCGCGAACGCGCCCGCATCCGAAGCGAGAAGGGCATCCGCTGGGGAGGTCGGCCTCTGGCTTCCGCAGCCTGAAGCCTGTTACCCAACCCGGTGATCGTTTCCGGTCACAGCACTAGCAGAGCACGCACCACCATCCCGTGGAAGGCGCCCGATGGCAGCGTGTGAGGGCTGTAGACGTCCGGGTGGGCATCGATCCACAACACCGTCAAGGCATCCCCATAGCGAGCGTGGGCAGTGGCGATCGGCGGGATGTCGACCGCGCAATCGCCGCCGACAGTGATCACACGGTCGTCGATGCCGTCCAGTGTCTTCTGCGTCAGCCGCTGGTTCTCCACGAGCACGTCGTACGCGCGGATCCCGGCGGCCTTGTCCCCGCTCGTTTCAAGCACCGGCACGGTCACCACCGTGTCTGCCGGAACGAGCTCGGAGGCACGGCGAGCGCCGGCCATCAGCCGCGGTGCCCTGCTCGACGCCGATCCTTGCCATTGTGGTACGCAGAGTACGGTCGTCATGCGGTGACAATACGAGATATCAGAATCAAGATCTAGATCTCTCTCTTGTTTCATCAAGGAAATTTCCGCCAGATCGGCGCGACGGCAGGAATCCATGCGGCAGGTTCTCGTCACCCCCCGAATGCCTTCCGCGTCAGAGTCAATGAACCAGATCCGGTCCGAAACACCTATCGGCCGCGAGTGGTTGATCACTCCCGTGGAAGAGGTTGGCGCAGGTGGCAGGACCCAAGCAGTCCCCGTCGCAGGCGAGTCAGGCAGATAGACGTAAGCAACTGGGGCCGTCGGTGAAGTACCAGGTGTTCGTCGAGGTGCTCACCGGCCATGCCACCCAGGGCGAGGCGGCCGAGAGGTACGGCGTGAACCGGATGACCGGGCGCGGACGGGTGGGGATGCCTGGAGGGCCGCGGGAGATGGAACCCCGGCTCGGAGCCAGGCGGGGGATATGCCGTCGCCTCTCCTGTCGTGCGAGCCGGCCGGTCAGAGCACGGAGCACGTTTCCGCCTGAGGCTCTCTGATTGTTTTACGCCGTTTGCCCCTATCGGTCTGCCGTACGAAGCGGATCATCACCGGCCGGCGTGGGGCGGTTCTCCGGGCTCGTCGCCGGAGATGACGACGATCTCCGGGTTGACCTGGTCCGGCGCCTCGGGTGCCCAGCGCTGCCACGCGTCGATCAGGTCAGGGTGATCAGCGGGCCGTCGCGGCTGCGGGGTCCTGGTAGCCGGACCGAGTGGGGATGCCGGCATCGGGCTGGCGGGTGTGTCGCGCCGGCACGTGTGGTGGGTGGTCACGACCGCGGGCCGAGTCCAGTCCGGCGAAGCGGATCACGCCGTCGCGGGACGATGGGGCCCACGACGGCGTACCCGCGCTACCACAGTGCCCTGATCGCGGGCCCAGCGAGTCCGGGACGGCCGGTTCGAGGTCAGGCGCCGCCCCAGACGGGCAGTTGGACGATGTCGTCGTTCTTCCAGCTGAGGTCGTCGTGCACGGCGACGACGCCGTCGATGTTCTCGGCCAGGCGGACGGCCTTGATCGCGTGGCTGTGCTCGTCGACCGTCCCCGACAGGGTGACCACGCCCTCGGACACCGAGACCCCCAGCTCACCGGGGATGACCTCGTGGATCTGGCGTTCGATGTCGGAGTCCCGGCGCAGGAAGACCTTGATCAGGTCGCGGCGGCTGACTATGCCGACCAGGCGGCCGCTGTCGTCCACCACGGGCAGGCGCTTGACGCCGTACTTGTCCATCAGCCGTGCGGCCAGCACGACGGAGGCGTCCGCGGTGGTGGTGTGAGCGGGTGAGGTCATCAGCGCGCCGGCGGACTCGCCGAGCGCCTTGTGGAAGCCGCTGCCCTCGCTGCCGACGGTGCGGCGGATGCGGGCGCGCAGGGGCGGCATGTATCCGTCGCCGTAGTAGCGCTCCTTGAACTCCTCCTTCGCCAGCAGGTCCGCCTCGGACACGACGCCCTTGACCCGGTTGTCGTCGTCCAGTACGGGCACGCCGCTGACGCCACGGCTGATGAGCAGGTCCGCTACGGTGTGGAAGGAGTCGTTCTGGTTGACGGCGGCCACGTCGGTGGTCATCACGTCCTGGACAGTTGCTCTCATGGCGATCTCCTGAGATTCCTGACCCGGACGATACCGGGCACGGTGCGGGCGAGCAGATCGGCGATGTGGTCGGCGATGTGGTCGGCGTTCTCGTGGGGTGGCCCGGTCAGCTCCGCCACCCCGTCGTGCACGGCGACGTCCCAGCTCGGGCCGGAGGGATACTGTTCGCGCAGCGCGGCGATGACCGCCTGGCGCAGGTCTTCGTCGGGGCGGGCCAGCATCGCCATCAGGTCGCGGCGGCTGAGCATGCCCACCACGGCGTCACCTCTGACGACGGGCAGGCTCTTGATCCGCTTGTCCACCATGAGGTCGATGGCGGTGGTGACGTCGGTGGTCTCGGTGACGGTGACGACGTCGCCTGTCATGACCTCCATGACGCGGCGCGGCGGCGGTTCGTCCGGGGGACTGGCGGGCCTCACAGTGGCGCGGGGGTCGGGCCCGAACTCGCCGCGCAGCAGGTCCAACTCGCTGACCACGCCGACGAAGTGGTCGCTATCGTCGACGACGGGGGCGGCGGTGATGTCGTGGGCGTACAGGACCCGGATCGCCCGCCGCACCGGGTCGGCCCGGCGGACGGTGATGGCCGGGCTGCTCATGACCTCACGGACGAGCATGGCTACCTGGCATCCCACGTGCTGTCGTCCTGCTTCCAGGTCAGCTTGTCGACGACGTCCACCACGCCGTTGACCCGGGCGCTCATACGGGCGGCGATGCCGGTCTCGGTGCGGCGGTCCATCCAGCCGGACAGCGTCACAACGCCCTGGTGCACCTCCACCTGGACGCCGTCGGTGTCCACCCACAGGGCGCGGTCGAGGATTTCGTCGCGGATCTCGGCGGCGATCTCCTCGTCGCCCCGCAGGAACAGTTTGACGAGGTCGCGGCGGCTGACGATGCCCTGCAGGCGGCCGTCGTCGTCGACGACGGCGAGCCGCTTGACGTCGTGGGCTTCCATGACACGGGCGGCCGAGACCGCCGACGCCTCAGGAGAGATGGTGATCGCGGGGCTGGTCATCAGCTCGGTGGCGGTGTCGCCGTCGGCCTTCTGCCGGCCCTTGGGGTGGCGCAGCCGGGCGCGCAGCGGCGGGCGGTAGCCCTCGCGGTAGAACTCCTCGCGGAATTCCTCCTTACGCAGCAGGTCGGCCTCGGACACCATGCCGATCACGTGCTGGTCGTCGTCGACGACCGGGACGGCGCTGATGCCGCCCGCGATGAGCGCCTGGGCGATGTCCTTGAAGGGGGTGGTGGCGGTGACGGAGACGACCTTGCTGGTCATCACGTCCGCGACGGTCATGCGCATGATGGTCGGCTCATTTCTCGCTTCTGTGGGCTTCGGCTGCCTTCATCACATCTCGCGAGAGAGCCATGGATTAGGGGAGGAAGTCCCGAGCGGGGTAGTCGTTGGTCAGTGGAGGCGGCCCGCAGGCAGGCGTCTCGGCCAGGGCCTGTATGGAGTTGACATCAGTGGGATCGGCTGCGCTGCGGTTTCCGGTCCTGACAGGCCATCGCGATGGCGCGTGGAGACCTCACCGAGGACGAATGGTCCTTGATCGAGCCTCACTTGCCGCTGGGAGAACGAGACCCGATCCCCGACCTGCGACAGCAGTTCAACGCGGTGATGTGGCGGTTTCGGACCGGCAGCCCGTGGCGGGTTCTTCCCGCGGAGCATGGGCCGTGGTCCACGGTCCGGTCGTGGGCGACGACGGGCGTCTTCGAGCAGTCGATGCAGACCGTGATCGCTGAGGCCGCGGCTCGTGCGGCGTATCGACGCCTTCCCGAGGTCTGGGGCGGCCGCGGCGAAACCTCGTGCGTGTCCCTGGTCTGAGCCGTGCTCGACCGCGCCGCCCGAGGTTGGCGCGGCTTCACCCTGACCAGCAAGGGCCTGCGCATCCTGCAGGACCTCCGCCGCGCACTACTCCACCCACCCACACAGCTCCGCCCGACCGGCGACCCGGCCTTGGCAACTGTGACCGAGGCCGCCTAAGATCCACCCACGGCACCTACCTCGTCGAGGCATTTACACCGCTCCGAGGACGCGCCCCGTTTGCGGAAGGCAGAGGGCGCGGGGCACGGTAAACGGATGACGGGTACGATAGGCGGTCCGATGGTACAAGACACGACGTCGCGCCAAGCGATTGACTTACGGGTGCACCGCTGGCTGATGATCGTTGGGGCGCTCCTCACCGCCGTCGCCCTTCTGCTGTTGTCGCTGCTCCCAAGCGCGCCTTCCGAGGCGGTCGCAATGGCGGCGTGGGTCGAACGCGGTCACTCGCTACTGTCGTGGAGCGACGAACTGCTGTTCTTCGCGGTCATCTGCTGGGGAGCCGGTGCCCGCGGCCTCTTCGGCGCGCGCAAGCCCGAACCGTCGGTGCGGATCAACGTGGGAGTGACCGCTCTCACGACCGCCCTCGTCGCCCTCGTCGTCCTACTGCTCGAGGTGGGGCGTCTGGTCTACCCGGTGTTTGAGATTCAACTGTCAGCCGAGGTTCTAGCCCTGGTCGTCAGCTCGACGTTCGGCGCCCTGCATCTGGCGTTCCTAGGTTTCGCCGTTGCTGCGGTCGCGCTCAGCTGGTCGACACGCGCCGGACTGATCGGGCGAGTTGTCGGCATCTTTGCCGCAGCCGCATTCATCGTCGGCTCTTTCCCCTGGCTGACACCGAACTGGTGGAACTCATTGGTCGCGGTATCGGTCGCCGCGTGGGGCGTGTTCCTCGCCCTTGCTACCGTAACTCGCACCGAGAATCCCGGCGACGCAACGGACAGGATGAGTACCACCGTCTAGGGGCCTTCCTCGCGCCCGACGAGCTGAACGTTCCCGCTGAGGTTCATCCCTCGCAAGGGCGGTCAAGGATGGGATCCAGGGCCTGTTCGGAGTTCGGATCTTCAGCGGGAACGCAGGCTCCGGATCCACAAGATGGCTCCGCGTAGGTGGAGGCCTTCGCCCCTTTGGTGCAGCCCCCTTTCCTCGTCGGCGGCCTTCTCCAGCGCCGTCATCAGCTCACCGTCCATCACCATTCCCGCGGCATGGTGATGCGCGCGGGCCGTGGTGGAGTCCACGTCGACCAGATCGAGGTCGACCTCACCACGAGCCGCGGCGTCAGCGATCACGGTCTGCATCGACTGCTCGAAGACGCCCGTCGTCGCCCGCGACCGGACCGTGGGCCACGGCCCGTACTCCGCGGGCACATCTCCGCCACGGGCTGCCGGTCCGAATCCGCCACATCACGGCGTTGAACTGCTGTCGCAGGTCGGGGATCGGGCGTCGTTCTCCCAGCGGCAAGTGAGGCTCGATCAAGGACCGCTCGTCATCGGTGAGGTCTGCACGCGCCATAGCGATGGCCTGTCAGGACCGGAAACCGCAGCGCAGGCGATCCCACTGATCTCAACTCCATACAGGCCCTAGTGGCACGGAAGGTCACATATCAGGCATCTGCGATGCCTCTGACCTGACGATTGCGCCTTTGGCGCTTACTTGGTCTGCCCCCTCCGCATCTGGCATCCCCCGTTCGTCGGGCTCTCAGAGCTCAGGCGGCAGGACATCGAGGCTCAAGGCGCCGAAGTAGCCTTGGGCAGCGAATTGGACGATCGTCTCGGCCATCTGCCGTGCGGGTAGAGGTCGGTCGTGTTCCAGCCACCAGGTGATGGCTCCGAGGATCAAGTTGGCCGCGAGCACGAGCACAAGGTCCTCAGCCGTCCCGCCCTGTCCCGTGCCAGGAGTATCGCGGTCCCGGACGGCGCGCAGCCGATCGCGAGCCAATTCCACGCAGCGTTCCCGCAGCCGGGCGATGAACCACGGGTCCCCGCGTCGCCCGAGCAGCGCCGCGTACAGCCGATGATGTCGACCGACATGCTCGAACAGCTGCTCCCAGCCGGCGAGCCGTTCAGGCACGGGCACGTGGCCACCTGGGCCGAGTCCGGACGGCAGCTCGGCGATGACCTCCTCGACTATCTCCTCGACCAGCGCGTACTTGTCCTGGTAGTAGCGGTAGAACGTGGCCCGGTTGATCATTGCACTCCCGGCGATGTCCCCGACCGTGGTCTCGGCGAATCCCTTCTCCTCCACGAGCTCGATCAGCGCCTGGCGGATGAGCTTTCGGGTGCGCGCCGCCTGAAGCCCGCCCGGGCGATGCGACATTTGCCGCCTCGTGTTGCCTTCCGCCACATCCATACCTTCCTGCCGGTGGTGGGTCCGCGATCAGCAGCCGAAGCTGAGGTGCGCAAGCGCCCGATCGACGAAGGGGAACTCATGGCCACCAGCGCCGTAATGACGATCAACCGGCTCGGATTCGCCGACAGCGAGATGCAGGATTTCGCCTACCTGCGTACCCTGGCCTACGCCGACCAGGATGCCGCATCGGCAGGCGAGGTCGTGTACGTCGCGCGGAAGATCGCCCGCGAGGGAGGCGACCGCGAGGCCTTCATCCAAGCCTGGACCGAGCAGGGCCGCACCGCGGCCCAGATGGCCGACGACGCCCTCACCGCCGGCCGTGAACTGACCGCACGCATGTTCCTGCACCGTGCCTACAACTACCTGCGGACCGCCGAGTTCTACTTCGATCGCACACAGGCCGAGGAGTTCGCCGCCCTCTACGACGAGAGCGTCTCCCACTTCGACCGCGCGTTGCCCTTGCTCAACACAGCGGCCGAACGCGTCACCATCCCCTACCTGGACGGCATCGACCTGCCCGGCTACTTCTTCGCCGCCGACGACTCCGGCAGGCCGCGCCCGACCGTCGTCATCTCCGGTGGCGGCGACGGCCACGGCGAAGAGCTGTACTTCCTGGCCGGTGTACCCCATGCGCTGGCCCGCGGACTCAACGTGCTGTTGTTTCACGGGCCAGGCCAGCGCGGCCTGCTGCATCACCACCCCGGCCAGGTCTTCCGCGCCGACGCCGAGGTCCCTTTCGGCTCCGTGCTGGACTACGTGACCGCCCGGCCCGACGTCCGGGCCGATCGCGTCGCGCTGTACGGGCTGAGCTTCGGCGGCTACCTCACGCCGCGCGCCGCCGCCCATGACCGGCGCGTCGCCGCCCTGGTCGCCAACGCCCCGATCACCGACTTTCACGCCCTGATCGTCGACGCGCTCGTCTCGGCGCTACCCACCCCACCACCCGCCGACGCCCCCGCCGAGTTCTGGAACGGCCTCTACGAGCAGATCGGCGCCGCCGACTGGGCCCTCCAGGCCACCATGGACAACTACATGCTCTGGACCACCGGCGCCGAGACCTTCGCCGACTACCTCCAGAACATGTCCCGGTCCTTCACCCTCGACGGGCTCCTGCCCCAGATCTCCTGCCCCACCCTCACCCTGTCCTCCGACGGCGAGAACGAAGTCGCGCACCGCCAAGCCCGCCATTTCCACGAGCAGCTCGATGTCCCCCACAAGACCTTCTACCGCCTGACCACCGAACTCGGAGCCGACAGTCACTGCGGGATCAGCAACATCGCGCTGACGTCCACACTGGTCTACGACTGGCTCGCCGACGTGCTGAGCAGCTGACGCCGCCGGACTTTCCTGCGGTCCGTCCTGGTCTGCCATCCGCCGGTGCCCTCCACGTACCAGCCGACGAGCACCACGGTGACTGCATTGCGGACCACCGGCCTACAAGGAGGATGATCCCACCGCGGTGCCGGTGACTGCCCATGCTCATCTGCGACAGAGGTGAACGAGCCCGCCGTCGCGGCAGCCGGAAGCGCCGGAAGAGTAGGAGAAGCCGATGGAGCGCATCACGCGCGATGAACTGGCCGCGCTGCTGAAGACCCCCCGAAGATTCGAACTCCATACAGGCCCTCGGCCTGCAGGGGGCGGACCAGATGGATCACGTTCTCGCCGCCCAACTGCTGCCGCCGGCCACTCGGTCGGAATCCGGCACCCTCGTAAAGGCGGCGGGCACGCTGGTTGCCCTGCCCCGGCCATAGCTGGAGGAGCTGGTGGCCACGGTCGGCGGCCAGGCCGGACACCGCGTCGAGCAGCTGGCGCCCGATCCCTTGGGCCCAAAGATCGGGGTCGACGAAGACCATTGACACGTGGCACAGGTCAGGCCACGCTTCCCCGTTGCCGTCGCCCGCATGTACCCCGCATGTACAGGGTGAGCGCGTCGCCGGCGCCGTGCGAGCCGGCCCGGTTGATCGTGTAGACCAGCGAGCCGAGGGCGAGGGTCACGGTGGCCGCACCTGACCGTTCCGCGTCGAAGCGCGAGAGGGGGCGTGGCCGGGAACCGCGCCCGCGCCGGGGTTGCCGGGCGGGCGCCGGGAACGCATCCGCAGCCCCAGGACGACGGCCAGGCCGAGGGCCACCAGGGCGGCCGAGACGGCGAAGGCCCCGTTGGCTCCGCGAGCCACGTCCCCCGGCGCCGCCGCGGCGACGTCACCCGTCCCGGCAGCGAGAGCGAAGATCGCCCCCATGACCGATGCGCCGGTGATGAGGCCGAGGTTCCGGGAGAGGTTCAGCATGCCGGAGACCAGGCCACGCTGGTACGGCGCGACGTCCCTCATGACGGCGGTGTTGTTGGCCGCCTGGAACAGCGCGTAGCTTGCGGTGGTGGCGACCAGGGGCAGGACGTACCCGAGGACACCGGCTGACGCGGGGACCAGGGAGAGCGCGACGGTGCCGCCGATGATGCCGCTGAGCCCGACGATCACCATGGCCCCGGTGCCGAAGCGATCGGTGGCGCGGCCCGCCGGGACGCCGGTGAGGGCGGACACCACGGGGCCGGCCGACATCACCAGGCCGACGAGGGCCGGGTCGAGGCCGAGGCCCCGGGCCAGGTGGAAGGGGCCCACGACGAGAGTGGTCATCATGACGGTCGAGACCAGTGCGCTCGTCGTCAGGCCGGAGGCGAGGACGGGGTCGCGGAGCATCGAGAGGGTGAGCAGCGGGGACGAGACCCTCTTCTCGGTGATGACGAACGCGGCGAGACCCGCGCCCGACGCGATGAGCAATCCGATGGGGAGCGGTCCGAACGAGCCGGCCGCGGTCGTCATGGCCAGCGCGTAGGCGCCCAGGGTGATCGCCAGCAACACCGTACCCGCGATGTCGAGGCGCCGGCGTGCGGAGGTCGCGGCCGGTGGCGAGCCGGGCAGCACCCGCGTCGTGAGCGTGAGCGTGAGAAGGCCGAGCGGCACACCAGCGAGGAAGATCGCCCGCCAGCCGAAGACCGCGATGAGGACCCCGCCGAGGGAGGGGCCCAGCGCGGTGCCGATGGCCGACATCGTCCCGAGCAGCCCCATGACGCTGCCGGTGCGGTCGCCGGGCACGGTCTCGCCCGCGAAGGCCATGGTCAGCGCCATCATGCACGCGGCGCCCGCTCCCTGGAGGGCCCGGGCGGCGACCAGGAGGGGCAGGTTCGGGGCGAGACCGCACAGCAGCGTCGCGATCGTGAACACGGTGATGCCGCCCAGCAGGAGACGGCGCCGGCCGACGATGTCGCCGAGCCGACCGGCGCCGACGATCAGCGTCGTGATGGCCAGGAGATAGGCGATCACCACCCACTGGATCTCGTCGAAGGGAGCGTCGAATGCCTCGGCCAGGCTCGGCAGGCCGACGTTGGCGATGCTGATGCTGAGCGAGGGCAGGAGCATGGACAGCGACAGCGCGATCAGTGCCCAGGCCAAGGGTGGGCGGCGCGCGGGCGATGCCGGCACAGGTTCGGGGCCCGCAGGTGTTGCCGGTGTCAAGACGATGGCCTCTTCCTGGAGTCGAGAGGGGGTCGCAACGGACAGTAGGCGCCCTCCCGACCTGGCGGAAGACGCAAAGATGGCAAGCTATCCATGCATGCGACGCCATGTCCGGGCTGATCTGTGAGATCGTGTGCGCATGGCACGGCCCGATCTGAACTTGCTGGTCACGCTGGACGTCCTGCTTGAGGAGGGCAGTGTGACGCGGGCGGGGGAACGTCTCGCGCTCAGCCCCTCGGCGATGAGTCGCGCGCTCGCGCGGCTGCGGCGGGCCACCGGTGACCCGCTGCTCGTGCGGGCCGGCCGCGGGCTGGTGCCCACGCCCCGCGCCCTTGAACTGCGTGACCGCGTACGGGGCCTGGTCCGTGAGGCCGAGGAGGTGCTGCGGCCGGCCGGGAAGCTGGACCTGGCGACGCTGGAGAGGACGTTCGCGCTGCGCAGCAGCGACGGGTTCGTGGAGAGGTTCGGACCGGAGCTGGTGGCCAAGGTGGGCGACGAGGCGCCCGGCGTGCGACTGCGGTTCGTGCAGAAGACCGACAAGAGCACGGGCCTCCTGCGGGACGGCGCCGTCGATCTGGAGACGGGTGTCGTCGAGCTCGCCCTGCCTCCGGACGTGTTGAGCCGGCCTCTGTTCACCGACCGGTTCGTCGGGGTGGTGCGGAACGAGCACCCGCTGAGCGGCGGGAAGGTGACGACGGCACGGTACGCCTCCTCGCGCCACGTGCACGTCTCGCGGCGCGGCCTGACCGAGGGCCTGGTGGACGAGGCGCTTCACCCGACAGGCAACCGGCGGGAGGTCGTGACGGTCGTGGACGGCTTCGGCGCCGCCCTGGCGCTGGCGAGGGCCTCGGACCTGGTCGCCACGGTCCCGGAGCGTCACACCACTGACCTCCGGCGCGGCATGCACTCCTTCGAGCTGCCCTTCCCCGCTCCAGAGGTGACCGTGTCGCTCCTGTGGCATGTCCGGCTCGACGCGGACCCCGCTCACCGGTGGCTGCGCGACCGCGTGCTCGGTGTGTGCCGGCAGACTCTCGGCCGCGCCGGGCACAGGCCGCCGAAGACCTGCCGCGGGAGCTGATCGCAGCCCCGACCCGGCCGCTCGCTCCCGGGTTCCCCGCGCGCCCACAGCGTCATGCCGTGGGCACGCGGGCCGGTGAGTCCGGTCGAGCCGCCCCTACGCGTCGCCCTCGCAGGAGTTCTCCGCCTCGGCGTTGCAGAAGTCGGTGCCCGCACCGCCGAAGACCTGGTCGAAACCACCCTCATCACCGATGAGGATGTCGCTGCCACCCTTGCCCTCGATCAGGTCGTTGTCCCCGTTGCCGTTGACGAAGTCCCGGGCCGAGCCGCCCGAGAAGATGTCGCCACCGGGGCCGAGGAACACACGCGACGGCAGCGCGGTGTTGTTGGTCACCGTGTCGGCGCCGCCCTGCGCGTTCACCAGGATGTTGGTGATGCCGGTGCTGGTGCACCGGACGGTCTGGGCATCGACGTTCGTGCAGGTGAAGCTGCCCGCTGTGATGGTGTCCTTGAAGTTGCGCACCACCAGGAACCCGTTCTCCAGGTTGATGGTGATGTGGTCTCCGACGTTGCCGGCGTTGACCGACAGCTTCCCGCTGATCGCCGTCACATTGGTGAACGCCTGCGCGGGTGTGGCGGTGACCGCCGTCACCGGGACGGCGAGCAGTGCCCCCGTCGCCAGAGCGCGGAGGCCGATCCTGCGCGAGATGTTGAGATTCACGATGTCTCCTCGTGTGTCGTGGGCCCCCTGGCCTCCCAGGAAGTACATCGCGACCCACCGTCGAGGAACACGTCCAAATGCACGCTGCGTCACGGGTCATGTACGTGGACATCGGCCCGCGAGGCTGTCTCCATGCGCTGCCCGCGCGCCGGCTCGCCCGCCGACGGCAGTCGGCCGATCTCGGCGGCGTCCGACGCCGACGGGGACGAAAATGCAGGCGACCACGGCGCGGAAGGTTTCAGATCGTGGCCGGACGATCGAAGGAGATCAGGATCATGCTTGAGATGCGCGATGAACCCGAAGGCGGCAGTTGGTGATGACGCAAGGGGCGAACCCGGTCTCGATGGTTGGCACGTCGAGGGCCTCTTAGCGAGGTTTCGGGAGGTGCGCCGTGGCCAGCCAGCCGTGGCCGGCGTCGGCGCGGGCGGGATCGAACGCGGGCGGAATCGGGCGTTCGCAGGCGGCCGCGGCCTCGGCGATGTCTGTCACCGTGGGCTGCCAGCCGCGGTGGGTAAGCCAGGCATTGAGGTTCTCGGTGGGGCCGCCGCGCCACAGGTCGACGAGCTCGGCGGAGATGTCCGCGCGGGCGCTGCGAAGCAGCTCGGAGTCCTTCATGTGATCCAGGGCGAGCATGCTTGCTGGGGCGGAGAGGGTGGTGATCCGGTCGAGGAGCAGGTCGGCGGCTTCGGGCGGGAGCGCGTACAGGATGCCCTCGGCCAGCCAGGCGGCCGGCCGCCCCGGGTTGAAGCCGGACTCCGCCAGCGCGCGCGGCCAGTCCTGGCGCAGGTCGGTGGCGACCTCGACGCGGTGGCACGCGGCGGTCGCGCCGCGGCCGTCAAGTACGGCTGCCTTGAATGCGAGCACGTCGGCGAAGTCCAGCTCGAAGACCTTGGTGCCGGCCGGCCAGGCGAGCCTGAACGCGCGGGCATCCATGCCGCACGCCAGCAGGACCACCTGCTCGCATCCTCGTTCGGCGGCATCCAGTAGCGCGCGATCGAGGAACCGGGTGCGGACGGCGACCTGCTCGGCCATGACCTGCAGGAAACGTGCGGTTGCCGGAGAAGGCCCTGCGGCCCAAGGGGTGAACGCCGGATCGACGGCCTGGAGGAAGTGTCGCGCGTAGGGGTCGTCGAACAGCCGGTCCGGTCGGCTGCTCTCCTGGGCGCGCAGGAGAGCCACGCCCAAGGCGGTCGTGCCGATTCCGGCCAGGCTCCTGGGGACGGTCGGTTCTTGTGTCACGGGGTTGTCCAGCTCCTCTTCTTGGCAGGCGGTGTCACGGGCGGGCGCCCAGGGCACGGAAGTAGTCGCTCACGGGTGCGAAGTCGACGCTGTCGCCGCGGAAGCCGACGTACTTGTCCGGGCGGATCAGGTACAGGCTGGGGCGGCGCACGCCGTAGCGGTTGTGCGCCTCACTGCGCAGGTCGGCGAAGACTCCGTCCATGGGGTCGTGCGGCAGGTGGCCGCGGGTGATGACATGGACCTCGCCGTGCCCGGCCATCGCCTCGTGCGCGGAGGGCTGCCAGGCAGCCAGGGTGGCGGAGTCCGTCGTGTCCGCCGCGAACAGGACGAGGTGGTGGCCCGGCGTCCGGAGGATGTGGCGGAGCGCCACCGGCCCCTCACGGTTCTCGACGTAGGCGTCCCGTACCAGCTCGCCGGCTTCCGGTCCGGTACAGGCGACGTCACTCCACGCCCTGGCCTGTGACTCGTGCCAGCGTTCGAAGACGAGGTCACTGTCGCGGTAGTGGACGAGGTGTTCGCCGAAGGCGTTCGACAGCCGCTGCTGCACGGGATTGAGCCGGCCGAACAGGCGCAGCGCGTGCCGCCTGGCTCTGCGGGCGACCAGGGCGGTGCCGGTGGCGACTTTCGTGGTGGTCGAGGTGGCGTCGACCACGGCCTTGACGATGGGCCAGCGTTCGGCCTGGTAGCTGTCCAGGAGGGAGTCCTCGGCGCGCCCGGTGACGACGAGCGCGAGTTTCCAGCCCAGGTTGTAGGCGTCTTGCATGCCGGTGTTCATGCCCTGGCCGCCCACCGGGCTGTGGCTGTGCGCGGCGTCGCCGGCTAGGAGGATCCGGCCGTGGCGAAGGCGGTCGGCCAGGCTCTCGCGGGCCACGAACGACGAACTCCACTGCAGGTCGCGTACGTGAGAATCCAGGGGTGTGCGTTCGGCGACGTAGGCGGCGAAGTCGTCCAGGCCTGGGGTGGCCGGCGGCCGGTCGTCCGGCGCGCTGGCCAGGATGCGCCAGTAGCCCCCGATCATGGGGAAGACGGCCACCAGGCCGGAGGCGTCGAAGTAGACATGGAAGCGGTCCCGGGTGAGCGGCCAGTCCACGGCGACGTCGCCCAGGATGAACCCCCGCTTCAGGTCGGCTCTCTCCCGGGTGATGCCCGCCGTCTCGCGCACGGTGCTGTGGGCGCCGTCGGCGCCGATCAGCCACCCGGTTTCGCACCGTTGGCTGCGGCCATCCCCGTGCTGGAGTTCCACGGTGACGCCGTGCTCGCCAGCCTGCTGCCCGACCAGGCGGGTGTCCCATTCGATGGTGACTCCGAGCTCCTCGGCGCGCTCGCGCAACAGCGTGACCGTCTGCCACTGCGGGATGCACAGGTCCAGCGGGAACGGGGAGTCCACGGCCGTCACGTCCATCTCGGCCAGTGTTGTGGTGCCTTGGTAGAAGTTCAGCGTGTGCAGCGGGACGCCTCGTTCGATGGCGGCTTGGGCCAGCCCGAGATCGTCCAGCATCTCCAGCGATCTCGCCACGATCGACACCGCTCGACTCTCCCGGTGGTCCGCGCGCCCGGCGTCGATGATCCGTGGGATCACACCCCGCCGTGCCAGGTCGATGGCCAGCACCAGGCCGGTCGGCCCCGCGCCGACGATGAGAACGTCCGCTTTCGTAGTCACAAACCCACCCTCATAGAACGAATGATCGTTCTTTTTAGAAGAGCACGGCTGAGCCCTGACCGTCAAGAGCGAATGTTCGTTCGCTATCGGGCGGCTTGAGCCGGCGCCGACATCAGGGCTCGCATGCCGTTCCTGAAGGCCGCCGAATCCGCGTGGCCGTACACTGCGCGGCGCACCAGGAACCCGTCGACCAGAGCCATCAGGACATCGGCCACGTCCTCGGCAGAGACGTCGGCGGGAAGCAACCCGCGCTGCTGATGCCGCGCCACGAGGCCGCCGACCACGCCGCGGGCCTCCGCCATGACCTCCTTCAGTTTCGTGCGCAGCGACGGCGATCGCAGCGCCTCCGACCAGACCTGCACCAGCAGTTGGGCCGACTCCTGCGATCCGGACAGCGGAGGGCGCTCGACCCCCAGCACGAGATCGACGATGTTGTCCAGATCCGGCGGCCGCGCGCCGTCGTCCGCCTCGAACGCCGACGCGACCTCGGCCAGAGCCTCGGCGGCGGTCGCCGCGATGATGTCGTCCTTGCTCTTGAAGTAGCGGTAGACGGCCCCGGCCGACAGCTCGGCCTCGGTCAGCACGTCCTGCATGGACGTGGCATGGAAGCCGTTGCGGATGAAGCAGTGCCGGGCGGCGTCCAGGATCTGGCGGCGGCGGGCTTCGAGGTGCTCCTTGGGCATGCGTGCCATGGGATCACAACGTAGAACGAACATTCGTACTTGACAAGTTTACTGCCTCCCTCTTAAAAAAGGAATGTTCGTTCTTTCTGCGAAAGGTCGTACCATGGCGTTTGTCGCCAACACACTGAGCACTCTGGTCGCTCTCATCTTCCTGCTCGCCGGCGCCCAGAAGGTCCTGCTGCGGGATCCCGTGACGGCCAACCTGCTCAGGCTCGGCGTCGGCCCGACGATGACCCGCTCGATCGGCGCCCTGGAGGTCGCCGGCGCGCTCGGGCTCGCAGCCGGCATCTGGTTCAAACCGCTCGCCATCACGGCCGCGACCGGTCTCACACTGCTGCTGCTCGGCGCGGTGGGATTCCACCTCCGTGCCCGCGACTTCACGCACCGGCGCCACCGCTCCCACGCTGTAGCGCCCGTGGTGCTGGCCGTGGTCACCGGAACAACCATGGCCTTGTTGCTCGCGACTTCCTGAGCCAAGAGCGCGGTGACAGCACCGGTTCATCGCTTGGGGTCGCATGGAACCACCCGCCGCCGAATCCGCCGACGGCCAACCCGGTCCCTACTGCGACGCCATCGTCTACAAGCCGGCGCGCATCAGCTGGGCGGGCCAGGCGGTGAAGCCGCAGCATGAAGGGCGAGCGCAGGGCCTGTCCGGCAGCGTTTCCCGTGATCAAAGAAGATCCCCGGGCGTTCATCTAGTGTCCTGAGTCGGAAATACGTCGACAGTACGAGGCGAGAGCGTCAAGGATCTCTTCAGCGGTCTTCGTCCAGACGAAGGGCTTGGGATGCTCGTTCCAGGAGGCGATCCAGGCGCGGATGTCCTTTTCCAGCGCGTGCACCGTCTTGTGGACTCCGCGTCGTATCTGCTTGGTCGTCAACTCGGCGAACCAGCGTTCCACCAGGTTCAGCCAGGACGAGCCGGTCGGGGTGAAGTGAAGATGGAAACGCGGGTGCGCCAGCAGCCACTTCTTGATGGCGGCCGTCTTGTGGGTGGCGTAGTTGTCGCAGATCAGGTGGACATCGAGCCCGGCCGGGACCTCCTTGTCCACCTTGATCAGAAACTTCTTGAACTCCACCGCGCGGTGCCTGCGGTGTAAGGATCCGATCACCTTGCCCGAGGCCACATCCAACGCCGCGAACAGCGTGGTGGTCCCGGCCCGGACATAGTCGTGGCTGGCCCGCTCGGGTACGCCCGGCATCATGGGCAGCACGGGCTGGGCGCGATCCAAAGCCTGGATCTGGGACTTCTCGTCCACGCACAGCACCAGCGCCCGCTCCGGCGGATCCAGGTACAGGCCGACCACGTCATGAACCTTGTCGACGAAGAACGGGTCGGTGGACAGCTTGAACGTCTCCGAGCGATGCGGTTGCAGGCCGAAGGCCCGCCAGACCCGGGACACCGTCGACTGCGACAGGCCGACCTGCTGGGCCATCGACCGCGTCGACCAGTGCGTGGCGTTCTTGGGCTTGCTCTCCAGGGTCCGTGCGATCAGCTCCGCCACCTGCTCATCGCCCACCGTACGCGGCCGACCCGGACGCGGCTCGTCCGACAAGCCGCCAAGCCGGTCGGCCAGGAAGCGCCGACGCCACTTCGAGACCGTCTCCCGCGACACCCCGACCTGGTCCGCGACCACCTTGGTGGAGACCGGGAAACCGTCCTCGCCGACAGTCTCACACGCCAGGATTAGCCTGGCCCGCAGCGCCAGGTCCTGGGCACCCTTGCGCCGCCGCACCCACCGCTCAAGCTCGGCCCGCTCCCCAGCGGTCAGATCAAGAGGCTCAAGCTTCGGTCCCGGACGCGTCACAGAAGAACACTAGACGAATTTCCGACTCAGGACACTAGCGACCCGTCTGATGAACACCGGCCGGAGCACGTCCGGACGAGGCCCCACGCCTCGTCAAAAGCGTTCATCTTGCCGTTCATTTTGGCTAGTGGTCAGCTACCTCTCGCGGCCCGTTTGATGAACGGATGGCGCTCCTCGATGGCGCTCATCGGCCTGGTCCGTGTCAGCACCGACAAGCAGAACACCCAACGGCAGCACGACGCCCTCGACCCCATCTGCTGGAAGGTCTTCGAGGAGAAGATCAGCGGCAAGCTCGCCACCGACGACCGGCCCGCGCTGCTGAACGCGCTGTCCAACATCCGCGACGGCGACCTGCTGACCTTCCAGGAGGTCGACCGGCTCGGCCGCAACCTTCTGGAAGGACTGATCGTCCTCAACGACCTGTCCCAGCGAGGCGTCGGCGTCAAGGTCCTGGAGGGCATCGCGGCCGGTGAGCACACCGAACGCTCCCTCATCCTCGATCTCGCGCTCGCCCTGGCCGAAGACCGTCACCCCGACAAGCCCGGGTCGCACGAGCGGGCCGCTCAACGGCCGTCGTGGTCTCCGATGTGCTGGGGCCGCGGGGAAGCGCCGAGGTCGGCCAGCCGTACGGCCAGCGCTTTCCTGGTCGCGGCCGCCATGGGGTCATCCAGGGAGGCGGTGAGCGTCATGGCCCGGCCAAGCGCGCGGACGGCCGCGATGTCCTGCCCCGCGGCACGGCGGGAATCGCACAGGAGGCGGAGGGCGTGGATCTCCTCCATGGGCGCGCGCATCTTCTCCAGCAGGTCAAGCGCCTGCTCGGCGTAGCTCGCGGCGACTCGGTGGTCGGCTGCGGCGAGGGCGAGCCCGGCCAGGGCGAGCAGGATGCGTCCCTGCGCGCGTCGATGCCCGCAGCCTTCCGCCGAGTGCCCTGCCCTTGCGGTAGAGGATCTACGCGCGCAGGCGCCTGGCGCCGTGTCCGACGCTCAGCGCGAGCGACTCCTCCAGCAGCGTGGCGGCGGCGTCGACCTGGCCGCATTCCAGCTTCAGGTGGGCCAACCCCATGAGCACGTACGCGACGTCCACGGGGGTGCCGGTGCGTCGGAGGAGCTCCAGTGCCCGCTCGCCGCACGCGGCCGCATCCGCGTGGCGGCCCTCGAGCCTGTCCAGCAGCGCCAGATCGCGCACGGCCAGGGCCAGGCCGTACTCATGGCCGATCTCCTCGAACAGCGCGCACGCCGCATCCAGCTCGCGGCGCACCTCGCCGTTGGAGTCGGTGCCGAGCAGGAGCTCGGCCGTCGAGACGTGGATGGCCGCGACGCCTCGCTTGTCTCCGGCCCGTCGCGCGACCGCCGGCGCCGTCTCGTGGGTCTCCCTCCAGTCGTCTCTGTAGGCGCGCAGCTTGTAGAAGCTGGCAGCCTTGCGCGCCAGGTCCCAGCAGAGGCTGGTGAGGCCGGCCTCGCCGGTCTGCCGTACGGCGGAGCGGACGGCGGCGCGCTCGCTGTCGAACCAGGCCAGAGGGTCGGCCAGCAGTTGCTCGGTCAGTGGGCCGGGCAGCGGCCTGCTGGGCGTGTCCCCGCGCAGGTGCGGCTGGCCGCCGCCGAACTCCCGGTAGGCGGCCTGTTCCACCAGGTACAGCAGCGAGGCGACCATGCGGGACAGCGCCGTGACCTGGTCCTGGGGGGCGGGCAGCTCGCGGGCGAAGAGCCTGACGAGGTCGTGCAGGCGGTAGCGGGCGAAGAGCCTGACGAGGTCGTGCAGGCGGTAGCGGGCGAAGAGCCTGACGAGGTCGTGCAGGCGGTAGCGGGCGAAGGGCCCGAGGCCCGTCACTTCGACCAGCTGGGCGTCGGCGAGCTCGTCGAACAGGTCCTGGGCCACGGGCTCGCGCACATCGAGCAGCGCAGCGCCGACCCACGTGGGGCAGTCGGGGGAGTCGAGAACCGCCAGCGCGCGGAGCAGCCGCTTGGCGTCCTCACCGAGACCCGCGGGGCTGAGGGAGAGCGGGGCACGCACACCCGCGTCGCCGTGCTGGAGCCAGCCCGGCTCGCCGGGAAGCAGCGGCCGTACCTGGCTCTCGGCGTGGACCTCGTCGAGCACCACCAGCATCCTGCGGCCCGCCAGCAGGGTGCGATAGACCTCGGCGCGCTCGCCCAGGCCGTCGGGGATGGCGGGACCCGGCAGGCCGAGGGCGCGCAGGAAGCGTTCGAGCACCTGGGCGGGGGAGGGGCGGCGGTCGGCGCCGGCGTGCAGGTCGGCGAAGAGCCGCCCGTCGGGGAAGGAGCCGCCGATGCCGTGGGCGACATGGACGGCCAGAGCCGTCTTGCCGATCCCCGCTCTGCCGACGACGGCGACCACGGGCACGGCCGAGCCTGCCCTGCCGTCGCCTGCCAGAGCACGGCCGATCCGTGTCACCTCGTCGAGGCGACCGGTGAAGTCGGAGGTGTCGCCGGGCATCATGTCCGGCACCGGCCTGGCCCGCGGCAGCAGGCCGATTCGCGAGCGCTTGGGGCCCTGCGTGGCCGCGGCCGCCTCGGCATGCGTCGGACCCTGCCCGCGGCGGCTGCTTCCGAGCAGCAGAGATGTGTGCACGGCTGCCAGTTCGGGAGAGGGATCGGCGCCGAGCTCGTCGCCAGCGTCCTGCGTGCCTCCTCGAACGCGGCCAATGCCTCCGCCTGGCGGCCCGCTGCCGACAGCGCGCGCATGAGGTGGACGCGCAGCCACTCGCGCAGCGGATGAAGGGTCCTCGACCGCGCCGAGGCGCGTCTCCTCCAGCCGCGCCGACTGTGCGTAAGCGAACGGCGCGCCGCCCACGTCCGCCAGCGCGGGGCCCCGCCACAACACCAACGCCTCGTCCAGAGTGGCCGCCGCCCGCATGTGCTGTCCTTCACGCAGCAGACGGTGCCCCAGCCTGGCGAGGCACTGGAAGCGGTGGGCGTCGACCTGCTCGGGCGCGGCGGCCATGCGGTACCCGCCCGGGTGAGAGATCACCAGACCGGGGCCGAGCAGGGAACGCAGCCTGGCCACGCGCGACTGCAGGGCGTTGGCGGCTCCGACGGGCACTTCCGTGCCGTACAGGCCGTCGATGAGATGTCCGGCGGGCACCACGGTGCCGGCGTCGAGGAGGAGCAGGGCGGCCAGCGCCCGCACGCCTGGCCCGCCGACGGCCACGACGCGCTCGCCGTCGGCCCAGGCCTGCACGGGACCGAGAATGCCGAACCTCACCTCGAGATTGTGGCCCACGGTGCTGAGCTGTCAGCTTCCCGTGCTGGGACCGTCAGGCGCCCGCGCGAAGCTGCGGGTGATCGACACCTCACAAGGAGGCTTGATGCGTGAGATCGTGACAGGTCGGCGCCTGCCGACAGGCTGTGCCACGGGATCGCCTGGTGCCTGGCCCTTACCCTGTTCCGACGGCGGGCCGGGACGGGTCGCCGGCCACGGGCAGGGGGCGACGTCGTGACGGCCACGAGCGCGAAGGCGCCCGCTGCGGCCGGGGCCACGGCCCTGCTGGCGTGCGGGGTCCTCGCCGGACCGTTGTTCGTCGTCTCGGTGGTGGTGCAGTTCGCGACCCGAGACGGCATCGATCCTCGGCGGCACCCGCTGAGCCTGCTCAGTCTGGGGGATCTGGGCTGGATCCAGATCGCCACGTTCGTGTTCACCGGACTGCTGGTGCTGGCGTCCGCGGCAGGGCTGCGCCGAGTGCTGACGTCGGGTCATGGGCGCGCGTGGGGTCCCATCCTGCTGGGCCTGTACGGGGCGGCACTGGTGTGGGGCGGCGTCTTCGTCGCCGACCCGACCGATGGCTTCCCTCCTGGGACGCCGGAGGGCCAGGCGACCGATCTGACCTGGCACGGGATGCTGCACGCGTTCGCTACGGCGGTGGCGACACCGACCGTGATCGCGGCGTGCCTGGTGTTCGCGCGCCGCTTCGCCGCGTCGGGCAGGCGGGGGTGGGCGCTGGCCGGCGTGGCGATCGTGGTGGCCGACGTGGGGCTGACGGTGACCGCGTTCACGGCGGGCGGCTTCCGGCTCATGTTCGCGGGGGGCTCAGCGGGGGAGGCGGGAAGCGGGCCAGGCGTCGCCGCGGTCGGGCGACTTCGGGCGGGCGCGGTGCGCCATGCGGTTCCAGAAGACGCGCAGCTCCCGGTGGTGGAGCTCCTGCCAGGGTGCGGGCCTTCCGGCCAGGGTGGCCTGCTGGGTGCAGAAGCTCTCGTTGAACTCGGCGTGCCGCAGGATGTCGCCCTGCGGCGGGTACGGACAGAGCCGGAACGGGCAGCCGTCGAGGCAGTTGGAGCCGGGATGGGCGGTCTCGGCAGCACCGATGGTGCGGTCCAGGTCGAGCGGCTCGCGGTCCGTGGTGATGCACGGCGGCAGGTCGGAACGGTCGGAGCGGGCCAGGCGCTCCTCGATCTGCGACTGCTGGTTGCCGCGCTCAGCCAGGTTGAGCAGGAGCAGGACGTCCGCTACCAGTCGCTGGGCGCGCGGGTGCAGGGTGCTCCACCCGACCGACTCCATGATCCACCGGTCCTGCCCGTACTGGCTGGCGCGTGACCTGCTGTATGAGCCGACCTGCGCGGCGACGCCGCTCTCGTCGATCCAGCAGTACTCGGCGGGCCGGCGGGTGGACAGCGCGAGCACGCACAGGTCCGCGGCCTCCTTGACGAAGGGATGGACGCCACTCGGCCCCTGGCGTGGCTGGTCCGCGCGGTGGCTGGCGGCGATTTCGACCCAGTACCGCACGAGTTCCTGCGGATCCGAGCCGCGTCCTCGGTATTCGAGTGGTTCCTCGGGATCGTTCGGGAGCGAGCACAGCGTGAGCGCCTGGATGAGCGTCAGGTGGGTGAACCAGTAGCGTGAGTGCTTCAGCGTCCACTCCGTCTTCTCAATCAGCCGGTCGCGCCCGTAACGCGCGGCCGAGTAGGGGTCCCGTTGGTTGGCCGCGTACTTGAAGCCCTGGGCCAGGGCGATTTCCAGGGAGATCAGCGGCCGGCCGTCGTCGAGGTTCTCGATCACCTGGATCCACCGGTCGAGGTTGGCTTCGGCCCGGTTGATCGTTTCGTCCCCATGACCATCCTCGTCGCCGTCGTAGGTGCTGTCGTCCGACGGTCGCGACGAGCGGTACAGCATGGGGGCGAGCCAGGCGCACATCGCTCGTTCCCGCCTGCTCTGCTCGTCGGGTTCGGCCAGGGCGCCGATCCCGTCGAGCACGTGGGCGAACTCCTTGTCCAGCACGGCGAAGGCTTCCCCGCCGCCCGTACCGATGAGCTGGGCCGCCGTCTGCGTGATCGCGTGGTCGCGTTCCCGCCGCATGCTGTCGTACAGCCACCAGAACACCTCTTGAGGTGCGGAGGCCCCCTTCGCGCCCGGACGGCGGCTGACCGCGATGCGCGTCGCGGTCCGCGCGGCCCTGACGAAGCGGGACTTCGCCTCGGTCACGGCCCGGTCGAACTGGCCGGCGTCCTTCTTCAGCGGGCGCCAGTGCCCGGCGAACCGCCGCATGAGCGCCGCCGGGTCGGGTGATCGCGTGCCGCTGTCGATCTCCAGCGCGGCGCTGAAGATGTCGAGGATGTTCGCCAGGCTCCGGGCGTTGTCCAGGTCCGCCTTCCGCATGAGCAGTTCCACCGTCTCTCGGGCGAATCTCTCGTGCGCCGTGCCGGCGCCCGTGGCGGCGCGCACGGCGCGCGAGTGGAAGACGAGGGCCATCAGGAACTCCCTGCCCGGGTCGTAGTACGCCTCCTGCCGGTACTCCTCGTCCTTGAGCGCGGCGTCGAGGAAACGTGATCCGAGGTAGGCCTGGATGAGGCTGTGCCTGAAACGCACCCGGTCCTCGTGGGCCTCCACGACTCCGAGCTCCGCTCCCAGGGTGGCGGCCATGCCCAGGTTCTCGTGCAGCTCGGAGTGCCCGGCCTGGTCGAGCCGCAGGCACAGTTCCTGCCACAGCGTCTGGTGCGGGGGCACGCCCGGCTGCGGCGTCTTCGAGCCCGCCGAGTCGAACGGGTACGGCGAGGTCGCGCCGGCGAGGTCGCCGAACCTGACCTCCAGCCGGTTCTGCTTCAGCCCGATGCAGGCCAGCGCGGACAGGACGTCGATCGTCGCCGCGCGGCACCGCTCGTCCAGCGCGTAGTCCTCGTGGTCGTATCCCAGGACCAGGGCTTCGCGCCAGCCCTCCATCAGGCGGCGGCGCAGTTCGGCGCGGTCCACGCCCGCGGAGTCCATCCCTCTCCAGCCGCGCCTGATGAGCAGTTCCTCGGGGAACGCCTGCCAGAGGCGGTTCACCCTGGTGAGCCGCTCGATGACCTGCAGGTACAGGGGTGCTTCCACCACGTCGGCGAACTGCACGAGCTGGTACAGCCGTTGCACGTCCTGGGCCGGAAGCCGGCCGTCGCCGCGACCGGGCTCGGGGGAGCACAGGTACTCCAGAGCCGGGCCCTCGCCCAGCGGCTCCAGTTCGACGATGGTCGCCTCCATGCCGCGTAGCGGGTCGTGCGGGCGGGAGGTGATCAGCAGGGGGAGGTCCTCGTCGATGACGCGGCGGATCGCCCGCCGTAGCATGGAGTCGCGGTCGAGCAGGGTCTCCTGCTCCCGCGTGCGGCCGCTGGTCAGCGCCTCCTCCAGCCCGTCGCCCAGCACGACGATCCGGTTCTCGGCGCGCAGCTGCCGCCACACCCGGTCCGCCTCACCGGCGGACTTGATGTCGTTGTCCACCAGTTCCTCGAAGCGTCTGCGTGCCATCGTCTGGATGCTGACGCCGGGGGCGGCGTCGCGCAGGCGCAGGACGACGGGGATCATGCCGCGCTCGGCCAGGATTTCCACGATCTTGACGAGTACGGCCGTCTTGCCGGAGCCGATGGGGCCGATCAGGATCTGGGGGCGCCGGATCCTGCGGGTACGCAGGTTGGCGATCAGCACGTCGCACAGTTGGTCGCGGCCCACCACGTCGCCGAGGATGCTGCCGACCGTCGGGACCAGCAGTCGAGGGTCCGCGCGGGCGCGCTGCCGGTAGACGCGGGTGACCCGTTCGTACGACACCGTGAGGAAGACCGCGTAGAGCAGGGCAGCGTAGAGGATGGTGGTGGCCAGGCCGATCACGGCGGTGCAGTAGATGCTGTAGCCGTCTCCGCAGACCCTGCTCGTGTGAGCGGCCAGCTGGGCGCCGACGTCCGAGAAGCGGGTGAACTTGCTCAGTACCATGAACAGGGAGAATGTGATCCACAGCGTGAGGATCGCTCCGGCGACGCGAACGGCTGTCCGTTTCGACCACAAAGGGCCGTGCGGCCGGTTCCTGCCGAGGGCCGGAAGGCGGATGTGCGACTCCCGGTGCGTGGCGAGGTTGTGACGCCACCGCCGGCCGGCCCACCGTCTGCCACGGTGGTACGTCATCGCGAGATAGCGGCTCGGTCGAGATGTCATGGGCGAACTCCCTTCGCCCGGTGCTCCGCCCCGAGCCCTGCACAGGCTGTCCGGGCCCTCTCTCCGCCTCACCACTTCCCGTGGTCACTGCGGGATAGCGGTGCTGCCGTGATGCATACCGGTTTTTCGGTGCTCCTTTACCTCCGTCTCGGCTCCATCTGCTTTCGGCTGCCTCGGCTTCGGCCGGATGGCCGTGTCTCAGACGTGTGGCGGCGCGTGGTGGCGTGTGGTGGCCACGTCGCGGACGTCGGATCGGGACAAGGAGCGTCCGCGCTCGAACCAGTGGTCGAAGGCATCGGCGGGCAGGGCGGCCCGGACCTGGGCGGCCTGGCGGCGGGCGTCCACGGGGTCCATCTCCTCGGGAGAGAAACCGATCCGGGAGCCGTGTTCGGTGGCGGCGCCCAGGAGCAGGGCTCCTGTGGTGGGATCGCCGGTCAGGGCGAACGCGGCGGCCAGGAAGTGGACGCATACGAGCCAAGAGGTCACGTCGCCCTCGTCGTCCAGGCTGGTCAGCATGGCGACGCCCTGTTTCAGGGTGCGGTGGTGAGCGCCCAGCTCCAGGTCGATCTTCATGATCATCCAGTCCACCGAGGTGCGGACGAACCCGTGACCGCACTCGTGGGCGACCGCGGCGGCTTCGGTGAGCCGCTGCCGTGCCGTGCCGGCCCGGCCCTCCGCGCGCAGCAGCATGCCCAGGACCATGAGCGCCTCGGCCTCCAGCCACCGCGCGCCCGCGCTCCTGGCCCGGGTGAGTGCCGTGCGGGAACGCTCCAAGGTGTCCGGGGCACCGCCGAGCGCGTCGAACAGGGCGCCGTGGATGAGCGCCTGGACCTCCACGTGCGTGTCGCCGGAGGTCGCGCCCGCTTCGGCTGCCCGGCACGCGGCCTCGGTGGCGGCGCCGAAGTCTCCTGCGAGGTAGCACAGTCCGGATCTGGCCAGGTGGACCGGTCCGAGGAGTTCGGCTCCGGCGTCGTGGCCGAGCTCCAGAGCGGCGGCGATCCAGCTCAGCCCTTCGGCGACGACGCCGTGCCGGTACCAGACCCAGTGGAGCAGGCCGATGAGGCGGAGCATGTAGTCACCGTCGCCCTGCTGGGCCGCGGAGGAGAGGGCCAGCCGGTGCTCGGGCTGCTGGGCGTGCAGCCGTGCGAGGTAGCTGCCGGCCCGGTGTCCGCGCAGGTGCGGGGCGGCCGCCTCGGCCTCGGAGAGCACCCAGGCGCGGTGCGCCGCGCCGGCTCGGGCGTCGGCATGGCCGCGCGCGAACAGCTTGATGGTCTCCAGCAGCCGGTAGCGGCGCGGGTCGGTGCCCGCCTCCGCGCTCACCAGCGATTTGCGCACCAGAGCGTTGAGCTCGGCGTAGACCGGCCTGTCGCACACGGCGGCGGCGGCCTGCAGGTCGAAGGAAGAGGCGAACACGCCGAGCCGGTGGAACACCTCTCGCTCGGCCGGGGTGAGCATGGTGTGGCTCCAGGAGACGGTCCGCCAGAGTGTCTGGTGGCGACCCGGGTCGGCGCTGTTGTGAAGGACGGTGAACCGGTCGTCGAGCCCGCTGACGATCTGTTCGAGGGAGAGCACGCGGCACTGGGCGGCGGCGAGCTCGATCGCGAGCGGCAGGCCGTCGAGGTCGTGGCACAGGCGCCGGATCAGCCGGTCCTGCGAAGCGTCCGGAGTCCAGTCCGGGACGTTGGTCGCGGCGCGGGCCAGGAACAGCTCGTGTCCTTGCTCGGCGGGCAGCGGCCGGACCTCGTACACGACCTCGCCGGGCAGGCCCAGCGGCTCGCGGCTGGTGGCGAGGACGCGCACGCCCGGCGTCCTGGCGAGCAGGGTTCGCGCGGCCTCCCTGACGGCCTCCAGCAGGTGCTCTCCGTTGTCCAGAACCAGCAGAACGTCACGGTCGCCGAGGACGTCGGCGACCCGGTCGCAGGTGGCGGCACCCAGGACGCCGAGCACGCCCGCCAGCGCGGCGGGCAGCAACGTGGGGTCTTCGAGCTCGGCCAGCTCGATCAGCCAGGGACCGTCGGCGTGGTTTCGCCGACGGGCGCTCTCCAGCGCCAGACGGGTCTTGCCGACGCCGCCCGGGCCGGTGAGCGTGACGAGGCGGTGCTCGGCCAGCAGCGCGTCGATCCGTGCGGGCTCGCCGGGCCGGCCGACGAAGCGTGACAGGGGGTTGGGCAGGTTGCCGCTGCGCGGCCGGGTGTCCGGGCGGGGTGCGATCTGCTCGTGCTGGGCGAGGATCGCGGTTTCCAACCGGCGCAGCGACGGGCCTGGGTCCAGGCCGAGCTCGCGGCCGAGGGTTTCGCGCACCTGGCGGAGCGCCGCCAACGCGTCGGCCTGTCTACCGCTGCGGTAGAGGGCGAGGGCGAGCAGTTCCCAGGCCCGCTCGCTGAAGGGGTGGGTGCGGGTGTGCTTGTCCAGATCTCCCACCAGGGCGGCGTGGTCGCCGAGCGCGAGCCTGGCCTCGTACAGGTTCTCGGTGGCGGCCTGCCGCAGCGCCTCCATGCGGGCCCGCTCGGCCGACGGGAAGCCCGCGTCCGGGAAGTCCGCGTACGCCTCCCCTCGCCAGAGGGCGAGGGCCTCGGTCAGCAGGCGAGCCGCCACTTCGTGCCTGCGCTCGCGCAGAGCCTGTTCGGCCTGCCTTGCCAGGTCCGTGAAGGTCTCGGCGTCCACCCGCACCCGGTCGGCGCGCAGCCGGTAGCCGTTGCCCTCGGTGATCAGGACCTGGGCCGGCGCTCCGGCGGGCCGTCGGGGTTCCAGGGCCCGGCGGAGCGTCGAGACGTACGCGTGCAATGTCCCAAGTGAGACGTTGGTGTCGTGTTCCCATACGTCGTGCAGGATGCGGTCCGCGGAGACGGCGCTGCCGCGGGCGGCTACCAGCACGGCGAGCACGGCCCGCTGACGGGGGCCGCCCAGCGGCACGGGCCGACCGGCCACCGTCGCGGCCATCGGCCCGAGCACGGCGATGCTGACCTCGGCCATCCCACCCCTGTCCTTGCGGCGCGGTGCGCGCCGCAAGGATGGTAGCCGACGGGCTCGGGAGTTCGTCAGCGCAGGAGCCTGGCGGGGTCCCAGGTCTTCTTGATCTCGGCGAGCCGCGCCGCGGTCTCGGGGGTGGTGGCCACCGGGGCCTCGCCGCGCATGGTGGGCAGTCCGGCCCCGCGCGTCCAGAGTGCCATGGTCGTGAACAGGCGGGACCCGGAAGGGGCGCCCGGCGCGTCGACCACGAACAGGGTGTATGCGGCGTCCCGCACGCTGAGCGCGTTGTCGTGGCGGGGAGTACGGGCGAGCGCGCCGCCCAGCCTGCGCAGTTCCACGAGGATCGGAGCGTCGGCCACCTGGGCGCCGGCGGCTGTCAGCAGGGCGTCGATGGCCTCGTCCGGCAGGGCGGGCAGCAGGTCGCCGCGGTCCCAGGCGGGCATGGGCCCGGCGGGGTCGTTGTGGATCGCGCCGAACTCGGTCAGCGGCAGCTCGCCCACGGTGTCGAGGATGGGGTCGGCGGCTGCGCGCAGGGGCGCCAGCAGCCTGGCTCCCTCGGCCGGGTCGCCCGGGTAGGCGTACCGGAGGGCCACGACGAACCGTCCCCTGAGCGGCTCGGGCAGGTGCGGCAGGTCGGGGAGCCGTTGCAGCGCGAGCGAGCCGCACGCCTCGTCGGGCAGCCGGTCGTCGTTCCAGTCCCGGAAGGCCCGGAGCACATCGGCGGCCTGCTGCCCGGGGAAGAAGACGGTCCCGCCGTACAAGGTGGAGACGGGGAAGAGACCGATCTCCACAGCGGTGACGACGCCGAACCCGCCTCCGCCGCCGCGCAGCGCCCAGAACAGCTCCTTGTGGGTGTCGGCGTCCACCCGCCGGTGGACCCCGTCGGCGGTCACCAGCTCCAGGGCGTGCACATGGTCGGCGGCGAACCCGAAGGCGCGGCCCAGCGGACTGAGCCCGCCGCCGAGCAGGTAGCCCGTGACTCCGACGGACGGCGCCGCCCCGGCCGGCGGCATCAGCGCGAACGGGGCGCATGCCTGCACCACCTCGGCCCACCGGTTGCCCGCGCCGACGCGGACGGTACGCGCCTGAGGATCGACGGAGATCTCCTTGAGGCGGGAGGTGTTGATCACCAGGGCTCCGTCCATGCCGCCGGGGACCGCGCCGTGCCCGGTGGAGGTGACGGCGACGGTGAAGCCCTTCTCGGCGGCGAACCGCACCGCTGCGGCCACATCATGCCGGTCCAGCGCGCCGACGACGAGCGCGGGCCGCGCGTTCACGGTCGTGTTGAACGTGAACGTCTCGGCGTCGAATCCGGGGTCTCCGGGGGCGAGCACCGGGCCCGCGATCAGATCTTGCAGCTGCTCGACTGTCTGACTCATGTGACCATGTGTGACAGAGGGCGCTTGGAATCGGCTTCGAAACAGCTTGGAGAGGCGGCGGGCGCCTGGGCGCAGAGCTCGGTCGGGCAGGTGTGAGGGGACAGGGGTTCCGCAACCCGCGCTTACCCGTACCGGATTCACCACCGACGCCACCGAGACCATACCCGCGGCGCTCGGGATGGACGGGCGGGCCCGCGCCCCGCAGCTCGAGAGGATCCCGAGCAAGGCCCAACAGCGGGACGCGGCGACCGAGCATCTCGTAGGCGACGGTGAACAGCAGGTTGCGATGGACGACGAACACCCCGGTGGCGCGGTCCGTCTGGTCGCGGCCCTTACGCATTGCCGGCCCTCCACGCTGATCTCGACGGTGCCTGCACACAAGACGCCGGTTGGTGACAACCGCCGCTGGTGGCCTACATCACACCTCGGCGGTGTCACAGGAATCGGGTCGGCGCCGTCACATGGCCGGAAGTACAACGACGCCAGGAGAGAACATGACCTCAGTATTGATCACTGGAGCGAACAAGGGCCTGGGCTACGAGACGGCGCGTAGGCTCGGGGAGCTGGGTTGGAGGGTCTTCCTCGGCTCACGCGACGAGAGCCGGGGAAGGGCCGCCGCGCAGAAGCTGGCCGCCGACGGCGCGCACGTCATCATGGTCCCCTTGGACGTGACCTCGGAGGAGTCGGTGGCCGGGGCCGTGCGGCTGGTCCGGGAGCACACCGACCGGATGGACGTGCTGATCAACAACGCCGGCACGCCGGGCGGCGGTGTCAACCCGGCGGACGCGACGGCCAAGGACATCCACGCCGTCTACGACACCAATGTGTACGGGCCGGTCCGGGTCACGCACGCGTTCCTGCCGCTGTTGCAGGCGGCCGATAACCCGCGGGTGGTGATGGTCACCGGCGCCGGGGGGTCTATCGCGGTCGTGACTGACCCCGGGCAAGCCGTCTCGACGATGTACGAACTCGCCTACACCTCGTCGAAGGCGGCACTGAACATGATCACCGTCCGATACGCCCAGGCGCTGCCGGCCATCAAGTTCAACGCCGTGACCCCCGGCGAGGTCGCCAACGGCAGGTTCACCGCCACCGACATGAACATCCACACGGCGAGCTGACGGTCACCGAGGGCAGTGATCCGATCATCGAGCTCGCGACGCTCGCCTCTGACGGGCCGACCGGGATCTTCATCGATCGCCTCGGCCCCATCGCCTGGTAAGACATCCCACAGCGGAGAGACAGATGAGCGAAGACGCTGGCCAAGTCGGACCTGGAGCTGGGCGTGGAGACCTTGGTGGAGGCGCTGGCCCGGCAGGCGAACCCGTTCCCGGACGCGTCGCCGGTGCAGGTCCGCCACCCGCTGACGGCCGAGGAGCGAAACCGGGCAGCGTGGGTCGCGCGAGGTGATTCGGGTGCAGGAGCGCGGCCAGGGCCAGCAGGACGGACTGGCAGTCGGGATGTGGGGTCCGACGACACAGCCGCTGGGAATGTGAGGCGACGCGTCGATCGTCCTGCCGCGGCTGGCCAGGTGAGAGAGCCTGTCTCCACGGATCATGACCAGTGGTAGCCCAGGTTCACGGCTAGTGCGGCCACCGCAGTGGCGAAGAATCCGGCCCAGTTCGCGAGCTTACGAGAACCCACTCGCAGGTGCGCAAGGAGTGCGCCGATGAAGTAGAGCACGAGGCCGGCAGCGGCGAGTGTCCCCAGCATCGGCACGGCGAACCCGCCCAGCAGCCCCAAGGAGCCCGCCGCCAGCAACATGCCCAACACCGGTACCCACGACCGTGGCAGGCCCTTCATGTCCGCCTGAGCCTTGGGAAATTCGTGTCCGATCAGGTAGACGACGGCGGCGCTGCCGTTCAATACCGAGGCGAAGACGGTGATCGTGACATAAGCGGCGAACATGAGCAGCCCTTCTCGATCTCAGCGGTGTTCGTGAGCAAGCCAGCACGGCACGGGCCGTGCCGTTGAGGTCAGCATGGTGGAACGGATTCGCACGTGTCAACACGGCACGTGCCGTTCCAGTAGGGTGACGGCATGACCGACCGCCGCGCCACTCGTACCGATGCCCGGACCGAAACGATCATGCGGACCACGCTGGATCTGGCCCGAGAGGTCGGCTACGCCAAGCTCAGCATCGAGGCGGTCGCGGCCCGGGCCGGCGTCGGCAAACACACTGTCTACCGCCGCTGGCCCTCCCGGGGCCTGCTGTTCCTCGACGCGGTCCTCAGCCTGAACACCGCAGGCCTGGACCACCCCGACACCGGCGACATCGTGGCCGATCTACGCGAGGTGATGACCAGGGCCGCCGACCTGCTAAGCCGGCCACCCTGGGGCCCGCTGTACCAGGACCTCATCGGCGAAGCTCAGCACGATCCCGAGGTCGCCGCCGCACTCAACCGGCGGTTCATCGAGCCACAGACCGCCAACACCCTGGCTCGCCTCAGGGCCGCCAAGGACCAGGGTCAACTCGCTCCCGACTTCGACCTGGACCTGGCGTTCGAGATCCTGTCGGGCCCCTTGTACTACCGGCTGCTGATCACACAGCAGCCGTTGACCCACGCCTACATCGACCGCGTGCTCCATGCACTCTTCGCCGGGCTGAGCCCCAGACCGCAAACGCGATAGCGAACGGTCGACCAACTGGCCCGCACCAGCACACGCCGACGAAATCCCAGATCAGATGCGGTTGGCGGATCATCGTACCCTTTCTTGACGGCACCCCTGATTCGGCAGCAACGGAGTGATCGCCGAAAACGAGCCCGAGGAGCAGGAGAAGGCGATCAAGTTCTCCTCTGCGGGGCGCTCGGATCGGGGACCGTCTCTCGACGCCCCCAGCCTGATCCCGATCTTCCATTCGACCATGACCCCGTACGGCGAGATCCAGACTGCGCCCTGACCACCGCCTGGATCTGACCGACCTGCCGACAAAGGCGACGGTGGGCAGCAGGTTGCGGTGGGCCTCGGTCGCCTCGGTGACGCAGTCCGTCCGGTCACCACCAGCCCTCGGCTCGGCTGTGCCCGTCGTTGCGTCCCTGCGCTCGTTCCTCCCGCCTGTTCACTCTCAACTCCTGCTCCACGCACAAGACGCCGGCCCGCGCCACTGTGTGACACCCCACGCTCGGTGGCGTACATCACATGACCGCACTGTCACAGAACCCGGGTCGCCGGCGCCTCATGGTCGTCAGGACGCCGCGCGAACGATCCGCGCGGTACGCGACTCCACGAGTGATCGCCTTGGCGCCGTCGCATGGCGACCGCCGCGCGACCGCCACCGCGGAAAGAACGGAAGGACATCATGAGCAAGGTCTGGTTCGTCACCGGTTCGTCTCGCGGTCTGGGCCGCAACTTCGTCGAGGCCGCCCTGTCACGCGGCGACAAGGTGGCCGCGACCGCCCGGAACGCCGCGAGCCTTGACGAGCTGGTCGCCGCCTACGGCGAGGCGGTGCTCCCGCTGGAGCTGGACGTGACCGACAGGGCCGCCGTGTTCGAGAGCGTGCAGCGGGCCGGACAGCACTTCGGCCGGCTCGACGTCGTCGTGAACAACGCCGGCTACGCGCAGGTCGGCGCGATCGAGGAGCTGACCGAGCAGCAGTTGCGCGACCAGCTGGAGACCAACGTGTTCGGCGCGGTGTGGGTGATCCAGGCCGCGCTGCCCCGCCTGCGCGAGCAGGGTGCAGGGCACGTCATCCAGCTGTCCTCGGCGGCCGGGCTCATGGCGTTCGCGCTCAGCGGCGCCTACAGCGCCTCCAAGTGGGCCCTGGAAGCCCTGAACGAATCCCTCGCCCAGGAGGTCGCCGGCTTCGGCATCAAGGTGACCGTCATCGAGCCCGGCGGCTTCGCCACCAGGTCCGGTAAGAACCCCGATCCCCTCGACAACGGCCACATGGCCGAGGCCGACCCGATCTACGACGGCCTTCGCCGCCGTCTCGCCGGGTTCGCGGGCAAGCAGCCCGCCGGCGACCCGGCCGCCGCGGCCCAGGCACTCCTCAAGATCGTCGACTCCGACGACCCGCCCCTGCGGGTGCTGTTCGGGCAGGGCTTCTACCCGATGCTCCAGCAGGTCTACGCCGACCGGCTCAAGACCTGGGCCGACTGGCAGGACCTTTCGGCGGAGGCTCACGGCAACCTCGATCAAGAGAATCGGTGACCCAGGGCCGAGTCGGACTCACCGAGAGCAAGCGAACCGACAGGAGCAACACATGAAGCATCGCATCGTCGTCCTCGGCGCCGGCTATGCCGGGGCCTACGTGGCCGGGAACGTGGCCCGCCGGCTGTCCCCGGCGGACACCGAGATCACCGTGGTCAACGCCGAGCCGGACTTCGTCGAGCGGCTGCGGATGCACCAGCTCGCGGCCGGCCAGGAGATCGAGGCTCGAAAGCTGGCTGACGTCTTCGCGGGCACGGGGATACGGCTGCGCCTCGCCCGTGTCACCGCCGTCGACCCCGAGCGCCAGGTCGTCGCCGTGGCCGACGCCGACGGCGGTGGCGAACTCGGCTACGACACGCTTGTCTACGCGCTCGGCAGCCACGTCGCCGACTGCGGCGTCCCCGGCGTGGCCGAGCACGCCTTCCACGTCACCGCCCGGCCCGCGGCGCTGCGCCTGCGCGAGCGCCTGGACAGCCTGGACAGGCGTGGCGAAGGCGGGAGGGTGCTGGTCGTCGGCGACGGGTTGACCGGCATCGAGACCGCCACCGAATTCGCCGAATCCCGGCCCGGCCTGTCGGTCACGCTGGTCGCCCGCGGCGAACTGGGCGCCAGGCTCTCCGCCGGAGCCCGCAGCCACCTGCGCCGGGCCTGCGACCGGCTGGGCATCACCGTCCTGGAGCACACCAGCGTCCAAGCCGTCGAAGCGACGCGGGTGCTGTGCACCGACGGCACCGCCCTAGCGTCCGACGCAACCGTGTGGACGGCCGGGTTCGCGATCAACCCCATCGCCGCCGCCGGCGGGCTGGAGGTCACAGAGAACGGCCAGATCGTCGTCGATGGCACCATGCGCTCGGTCTCGCACCCGAACGTCTACGCCGTCGGCGACAGCGCCTACGCCATCGGCGACAACGGCCGGCCACTGCCGATGTCCTGCGCTTCGGCCGGCTCCACCGGCCGGCAGGCCACAGACGCGATCGTGGGACGCCTGACCGGCCGCAAGATTACCAAGAGCAAGCTGGACTACCCGGGCAACCACATCAGCCTCGGACGGCGGGACGGGATCCTGCAGATGGTCGACGACAGAGCGCAAGCAAAGCCACAGTACGTGGGCGGCCGGAAGGCCGCGCGGATCAAGTCGGGCATCCTCCAGATCTCGCTGTGGGGCATCTCGCACCCGACCTTCGGCATGCCCAGGCGCAAGCACCGCCTGGCCGCCGCGCCGGACGCGACCGCCGAGAAGGCGGTCGCGTAGCCGCCTCATAGGGTGGTCCGCGTGGACGGCACCGCCACTGATCGCTTCGACACCAGCCGGTTCGAGGCCGGCGGAACCGGCTGGCCTCGCTGGCGTACCGGCTGCTGGGCTCCGCCGCCGACGCCGAAGACGCCGTGCAGGACGCGTTCCTGCACGGGCACGCCGCCGACCGGCAGCGGATCAAGGTGCCGGAACCATGGCCGACCAAGATCGTCACCAACCTGTGCCTCGACCGGCTCCGCTCGGCACAAGCCCACCCGCGAACGCACCGTCGGAGCCTGGCTGCCCGAATCGCTCCTCGACGGCGACCCGATGCTCAGCCCCGCCGACACTTTCGAGCAGCGCTGACTCTTATGGAGCGCCTGTCGCCCCTCGATCGGGGCCATGCGAATGCTGCGTGACCACGACGAACCGGTCGACACAGCGGTGGTACGTGATCATCTTGCTACTTTGCACGATGGGTCACGGATAGGAGTCCGGAGCCTAAACGCCGGGGCCTGCCAGCCCCTGTTCCGGAAGGGATCCCTTCGATAGCCGGCTCGCCCTCCTCGTCCAGGCCGCCGAACCTGACCGCGTCCAGCACGCACCACAGGTTCGTCGCCAGGTCCTTGCCCACCGGGGTGGAAAGCCCATGCCGGTCACGGTGGCTGCGCGCACCCATCGACGTGGAGGAGGGGCGACCCATGTCCGTCGTGGCGTCCCCCGCACAGCCCGACCCGACCCCTCTCCCCGGCACGGCCGGCTCGACGACCGCCGCAGCCACCGAGCGCTTCCTGGAGTCCCGCACCGCGGCCACCACCCGCGCCGGCTACGCCGAGACCCTCACCGCGATCACCGGCCCAGACGATCCCGTCGCCGCGCTGACCCCCGAGCAGTACGCCGCGGTGATGGACCGCTGGAAGGCCGCGGCCGCCGCCACCTGGAACCGGCACCTGTCCGCCCCTGGTCTCCTTCACCACCTGGGCCCAACGCCAGGAACTGCTGGCCACCAACCCCGCCCGGCGCTGCGCGAACGAGTCCTGTGGAGGCTCCGGTACGACACCGCCGCCCGTGCCGAGGAAATCCTCACCCTCAACGTCGAGGGCCTCGGCCTGGAGTTCCGCCGCGCCCGAGTCACCAGCAAGGGGGCGCGGAACTGGCGACCTCGCGTAATCAAGTGTCGCGTGTTCACGCGCTCTGGAGCTGTAAAAGTCACATGGCGTAGTGGCTGACAGATGGGCGAGGGCCACTGGACGTCAGGCCGGACGGCGTCTGCTTCCTTCCGGTGTGAACGTGAAGGTGTCTTTGAACGCTCCGCTCCCGGAGCGGACGGCCAAGAGGACGGGTTCGTCGTAGACGGGGTGCCAGGTCGTTTCGGTTGGCCGCGAGGTCCCGTTCCAGAGATGGAAGAAGATGATCGGTTCCGTCGCCCGTGCGGTCAGGTAGGCGAGCGTCTTGCCGTAGAAGGGGTTGGTGCCGCCGAGAAGAACGGAAGGCGGGCCGAACTCCTCACGCACTTCGGTGAGTGTGCGGTCGTGAGCAGCCCAAGCGATAAGCTCCCTGCGCAGGGACCCATGTTCTTCGAGTGTCAGGGTCCTGTCGGCCTGTAGCCACCCGCGATCACGGGCGAGTTCGGTATAGATCGAGGCGACGCCGTCGTCGCGGAGGTCAGGCAGGACGCGGTTGAGCGCTCCGGTCACGCCGAGAGAGTTGAAGGCACCTCGCGATTGCAGGGTCCGCAATGCCTGCCCCCATTCCTTTTCCTGGTGTTCCGCGTAGGCCAGGTGATCGAGCAGGAGGCGCAGGGCGATCTCGCCGCCGAACGAGCCGGGTCGGCGAAGCGCCTGGTTGAGCCGGTCTTTGAGGTAAGCGCGAATCTCGGTCGAAGTGCGGGGCCCGCGAGAGGTCGTCATGATGCACATTCTGTGTCACATGTATCACTTCGCTGTTCCTCCTGTAGGGGATGCATCCTCCGATCTCGCGAAAACTACGACGATCTCGCGGCGGTGGATCAGCCCATGGTGACGCAGGGCAGTTGGGTCAGCGACGGCGGCGTGGTGCTCGAGGCCGCCTTCGCCGACTCGCTTGATGTGGGAGTCGGTGACTCGGTGGGCCTGGGCGGTAGGTCGTTCAAGGTCGTCGGCGTCGCGGTCACCGCCGCCATGCCGCCCTATCCCGGGGCGTCCTGCATCGTCTCCGCCGGCTGCATCAACGGCGCCATCCCCGACGGCCGGGACCTGCCGGCGGGGTTGCTGCACGATCCCGGGCTGGTCTGGCTCACCCAGGCGGATGTGCGGAGCCTCGCCTCGGACCGAGGCCCCCTGTCCTATGTGATGAACCTGAAGCTGGCCGACCCGGACGAAGCGCAGGCATTCGTCGACCGGACCGGCGGCGATCATGGCGGGGCCATGCCGGTGCAGACCTGGCAGAGCATCCTCGCCGACGCCACCGACCTGGCCGAAGACTCCAAGATCCTGCTGCTCATCGGTGCCTGGCTGCTCGGCCTGCTCGCCGTGGAGCCTCCCGCTGGGAGTCCTCGTCCCCACCGGTCGCTTTCGGCATCTCATGAGGGGGATCAGTCCAGGGCGCGGCGAACAACACTCGTGGCTCCAGATCCAACCGGGTGTTGGGGGTGTCGTCCGGCGGGGTGAGGTTGAGGGTCCAGTTCCCGAATCGGCGGACGGTGTGGGTGATGTAGGGGGAAACGGTCGCCAGGTCGTCCAGGTCGACAGGCTGGCCCTCGGCGGCGATCTCGTTGGCGGAGCCGGTGATGTCCAGGGCTGTTGAGTACATGACGCAGTTGGCGAGCAACTCGTTGAACTTGATGACCTTCTCCTGGTGGTCGGGGTCGCTCTGGCCGATGAGCCTGCCGCCGAACATCAGCCAATCGGCGAAACCGTGGAAGGCCTCGTTCCGGTTGGTGACCTGGGTGATCTGCTCTCGCGACTGCGGCTCGGACAGATAGCGCAGCAGCGTAATGGTGCGGATCGCCCGGCCGAGCTCGCTGTGCGCCCTGCGGATCATCGCCACCGGCTCCGACAGGGAGATCCAGCGGTGATCACCAAGGCTGCGCCCTGGCCTGCGGCGTGCCGGGGACGGCGATGACTGCGTGGCCGCGCGTACCTGCCGGTAAGGGACGTCTGTCCCTTGACCGAGATCTCCGTTCGTCGGGGATCGGGTGCGGACGGAGTGGGAGCCGGACGAGCTGATCGACGCTAGGACGCTGGTGGAGGTCGAGCCGGCCCTGTTTGCCAGGTACGCCTGGCGTGGTCGGACGATCGCGGCAGATCATGCACCGGCTCGGGCCGATGCTGTGCCCCCGGCTGGACGAGCTGCCGGCCCAGCCGGGGCTGCTGGCACGGCAGATTGGCACGTTCGCTGTGAAGCAGTTGATCGCTGTCGTGCCGTGGCGCATGTGTTCGCTATATTTAGTACATGGTGAATCTGCCGTCTGTGCTGTCGCTCCAGGGGTGCGACCTACGCTACGCCGACAGCGGCGGCGACGGCGTGCCGCTGGTGTTCTCGCACGGTGCCGGAGCCGATCACGTGATGTTCGACGGCCAGCGCGAGTACTTCCGTGCCCGCGGGTATCGGGTCGTGACGTGGGACATGCGCGGCCATGGCCTGTCCCGCCCGGCCGGTGCCCGGTTCACCGCCGAGCGGGCGATCGCGGACCTGCGCGCGCTGATCGACCACCTTGCGCTGGACCGGCCGGTGCTCGTGGGGCAGTCACTCGGCGGCAACCTCGGCCAGGCGATCGTCCGACGGCACCCGGACCTGGCACGGGCGCTGATCGTCATCGGTGCGACGTGGAACACCCCGCCGTTGTCGTGGAAGGAGCGGCTGCTGCTGAAGGCGGCCGCACCGAGCTTGTCGATGATCCCGGCCAAGGACCTTCCGCGTCTGATGGCCGAGGCCTCCGCGGTGAGCGAGGCCGCGCGGGCCGATGCCCGGCGGGCCTTCTCCCGGCTGTCGAAGAAGGAGTTCGTCCAGGTGTGGCGGGCAACGGTCGAGTTCCTCACGCCGGATCCCGGCTATCGCACGCCGGTGCCGCTGTGCCTGATCCGAGGCGAGCAGGACCGTACCGGCAACATCGCCACCGCCATGCCCGCATGGGCCAAGGCCGAAGGCGTCGAGGAGGTCGTCATCCCCGGTGCCGGACACATCGCCAACCAGGACGACCCCCAGGCGGTGAACGAGGCGATCGAGGAGTTCCTGCGCACGGTCTCGGCCCCGAAGCGGGCACGGCGGTGTGCGTGACCAGGCGGGGCGCCTTCATCACGTCGGTGGGCGACCTGCTGGCCTCATGGAACCTGCCACACGCCACCGGCCGCGTCTACGGGCTGCTCCTGATCCGCGAAGAGCCGGTCTCTCTCGATGCGATCGCGGCCGAACTCGAGCTGAGCAAGGGAGCGGTGAGCACGGCCGTACGGCAGCTGGACTCCTGGGGGCTGGCCCGGGTGATCCCGCAGCCCGGCAGCCGCAGGCTCCTCATCGAAGCCACCGCGGGGATCGAGTCGCTGCTGGAGGCCAGCCATGCGCGGGCCAGAATCCTGATCGCCGCCCTGCGCGACGGCGAAGACCTGGTGAACCCCGGCCCTGCCCAGGACCGGCTGCACGACGTGATCGCCCTTTTCGCCGGCTATGTCGACGTCGGAAGCCAGATGCTCAGCAGCTGCCGCAGGCAGGGTCGCGGGTCCGGTCCGCGCGAGGCCCGGCCCGCAGGCGGAGCCGGCGAGCAGTCGTCGCACCCGTGAGAGCCGGGCGGACACGGCGCACCGGCACCCCCTTACAGGTAGAGCCGCAGCAGGTCCTCCTCGCTCTCGCGGCGGACGATCGCCCGGGCCGCGCCGTCCCGCACCGCCACGACCGGGGGCCGGGGCACGTGGTTGTAGTTGCTGGCCATGGAACGCTGGTAGGCACCCGACACCGGTACGGCGAGCAGGTCGCCAGGCCGGACGTCACCGGGCAGTGGGAGGTCCCTGACCAGCACGTCGCCGCTCTCGCAGTGCTTGCCGACCACGGTGAACGGGCTGGGCGGGGCGTCGGAGGCGCGGTTGGCCAGCGAGGCGGTGTAAGCGGCGCCGTACATGCCGGGGCGGGGGTTGTCGCTCATGCCGCCGTTCACGCTCACGAACCGGCCCTTGATCGTGCCGATCTCGTAGAGCGCCACCGTGGACGGTCCCGCGATGGACCTGCCCGGCTCGACGGCCAGGCGCAGGCCCGCCGTCTCCTTCCTGAGCACCGCGAGCAGCTCGGCCGGGGTCGGCGGGGTGGGGTCGTCCGGCGTGTAGCCGATGCCGAGGCCGCCGCCCAGGTCGAGCCTGGTGACGCCGACGGCCGCGGCGAACTCGGCCGTCCTGGCGGCGGCGGTGCCGAAGGCGTCCAGCTCGAAGATCTGCGAGCCGATGTGGGAGTGCAGGCCGTACAGCTCCAGCGAGGGCTCGGCGGTCACCCGCTCCACCGCGAGCGCGGCGGCGCCGGCGCTGAGCGAGAAGCCGAACTTGGAGTCCTCGCCGCCGGTGGCGATGAAGGCGTGGGTGTGCGGGTCGACGCCCGGTGTCACCCTGATCATCACCCGCTGCCGGACCCCCAGAGAGGCGGCGATCGCGGCGAGCCTGGAGATCTCGGTGAAGGAGTCGACGACCACGCAGCCGATGCCCCACGCCACGGCGCGGCGCAGCTCGGCGGGCGACTTGTTGTTGCCGTGGAAGACGACCCGCTCGGGCGGCATCCCGCCGGCCATGGCCACGGCGAGTTCGCCGCCCGTGCAGACGTCGAGGGACAGGCCGAGCCGGTCGAGCCAGCGCACCACCTCGGGGCAGAGGAAGGCCTTGCCGCCGTAGTGGACGTCGCCGTCGGGAAGCGCGTCCAGCCACGCCCGCGCGCGGGCGGTGAAGTCGGCCTCGTCCAGCACGTAGGCGGGCGTGCCGTACACCCGGGCCAGTTCGACCGCGCCGATACCGCCGAGATGCAGCTCCCCGCCGTGCCATGTGGCGGTCTGGGGCCAGATGTCCAAGCTCATGAGGCGCGAGCGTAAGCAACCTCGACGCCTCACTGAGCCGAGCGTCGATGAATTCGTTGGTGAGGGTCGCATGCCTTCACGAGGCTTGGTGGCGCCTGATCGCCTGGCCACCATGAGGTGCCATGCGAAAACACCTGGTCATCGCCCTGGCGGCGATCTGCGCACTGGGCGCGGGATGTGGGAGGTCCACCTCGGGTACGGCGGCGCCCACGCCGCCCTCCTCGACCGGCAAGAGCGCCAAGGACCTCGTCCCCGAAACCGTACGGAAGTCGGGTGAGCTGCGGATGGCGACCTCGGAGGGCTACCCGCCGATGGAGATGTACAAGCCGGGCACCCAGGAGATGACCGGCGTCGACGCCGACCTGGCCACCGCCATCGGGGCGCGGCTCGGGCTGCGGACCCGCATCATCAACGCCTCCTTCGACGGCCTCATCCCGGGGCTGCAGGGCGGCAGGTGGGACATCGCCATGGCCGCGCTCAGCGACCTGGAGCAGCGCCGCAAGGCCGTCGACTTCGTCGACTACTTCAACGCCGGCGGCTCGATCATGGTCAAGAAGGGCAACCCCGAGGGCATCAAGACCCTCGCCGACCTGTGCGGCAAGAAGGTCGTCCTGGCCAAGGGCAGTTCCAACCTGGAGATCGGCAAGCGCCAGGACGACAGGTGCGCGCAGAAGATGGAGATCATGCAGAGCGAGGACGCGCCGACCGGCCTGCTCACCATCGACTCCGGCCGCACCGTCGCCACGATCGTCGACTCGCCCGTGGCCGCCATGTACGCCAAGGAGACCGGCAAGTACGACGTCCTGCCCGAGCAGTACGACGCCGGACCGTGGGGCATCGCGATCGACAAGAAACAGACCGGCCTGCGCGACGCCGTCGCCAAGGCACTGCAGGAGCTGATCGACAACGGCGAGTACGGCAAGATCCTGGAGAAGTACGGCACGACGGCGAACGCCGTGGCCAAGGTCACGATCAACACCGGCGCATGACGGAGCTCCCGATCGAGGCGGTGAAGCCGCCCAGACCAGGACGGCTCGTCGCGGCGGCGCTCGCGGCGCTGGCCATGGCGTGGCTGGTCTACACCGTCATCGTCAACCCCAACCTGCACTGGGACGTGATAGCCGCGTTCCTGCTGGACGGCCGCATCCTCGGCGGCCTGTGGATCACGATCGCGCTCACCGCGCTGTCCATGGTCATCGGCGTCGGCCTGGGCGTGGTCGCCGCCGTCATGCAGCTGTCGGACAGCCCCGTGCTGCGCGGCGCGGCGGGCCTGTACACCTGGTTCTTCCGCGGCACGCCGCTGCTGGTGCAGCTCATCTTCTGGTTCAACATCGGCCTGGTCTTCCCCGAGATCGGGATCGGCATCCCGTTCGGCGGGCCCATGTTCCTCCAGTTGCCGGCCAACGAGCTGATCACGCCGTTCACGGCGGCGTTGCTGGGGCTGACCATCAACGAGGGCGCCTACATGGCCGAGATCGTCCGCGCCGGCATCCGCTCGGTCGATCCCGGCCAGCGGGAGGCGGCCGAGTCGCTCGGCATGACGCACCGGCGGATCCTGCGCAGGGTCGTGCTGCCCCAGGCGATGCGGGTGATCATCCCTCCGACCGGCAACCAGTTCATCTCGATGCTGAAGACCACCTCGATGGTCTCGGTCATCGCCGGCGCCGAGTTGCTGACCGTCTCCCAGCGCATCTACCTGGACAACTTCGAGGTGATCGCGCTGCTGGTGGTCGCTTCCGCGTGGTACCTGCTGCTCACCAGCGTGGCCACCGTCGGCCAGCGCTTCCTGGAGAGGAGGTTCAGCCGTGGCCACTAGCATGGTGAAGATCGAGTCGGTCAGGAAGCGCTTCGGGCAGCATGAGGTGCTGAAGGGCGTCAGTCTCGACGTGCCGGCCGGCGCGGTGGCCTGCGTGGTGGGTCCCTCCGGCTCCGGCAAGTCGACGCTGCTGCGCTGCGTCAACAGGCTGGAGACGATCGACGCGGGCCGGGTGTGGGTGGACGGCGCGCTCATGGGCTTCACCGAGAAGGGCGGCAGGCTGCACCTGCTGCGGCCCGAGGAGCTGTGCCGTCAGCGCCAGGAGATCGGCATGGTCTTCCAGCGCTTCCACCTGTTCCCGCACATGACCGCGCTGGAGAACGTCATGGAGGGCCCGTGCACGGTCAAGCGCGTCCCGAAGGCGGCGGCCGCCTCGCGGGCGATGGCGCTGCTCGACAGGGTGGGCCTGGCCGACAGGGCCGGGTCCTACCCCCGGCAGTTGTCGGGCGGCCAGCAGCAGCGGGTCGCGATCGCGCGCAGCCTGGCCATGGACCCCAAGCTCATGCTGTTCGACGAGCCGACCAGCGCGCTCGACCCCGAGCTGGTGCAGGAGGTGCTGCAGGTCATGCGCGACCTGGCGGCCAGCGGGATGACGATGATCGTGGTCACCCACGAGATGGGCTTCGCCAGAGAGGCGGGCGACCACCTGGTGTTCATCGACGACGGCGTGATCGTGGAGGAGGGCCCGCCCCGCGAGGTGCTGTCCCAGCCGCGTCACGAGCGCACCCGGGCCTTCCTCGGGCAGGTCCTGTGAACGGCTCGCTCCTCATGAAGGGTTCGGCTCCGTGATGCTCGACGTGCTGATCAGCGGCGGTCTCGTCGCCGACGGAACGGGCGCGCCGCTGCGCCGTGCCGACGTCGGCGTCAGCGGTGGCCGCCTCGTCCTGCTGCCCGGGGGCGGCCCCGCCGACAGCGGGGGAGCGCGGGTGATCGACGCCACCGGGCTGGTGGTCGCCCCCGGTTTCATCGACGTCCACACCCACTCCGACGCGGTCACCCTGCTGGGCGAGGCGGGCAGGGAACTGGCCGCCGCCCCCGTACGCATGGGCGTCACCGTGGAGATCTGCGGCAACTGCGGGTCGAGCCTGTTTCCCGCGCTGCCCGAGCGCGTGCCGGCGCTGCGCCGGTCGAGCAGGGCCGGCTTCGGCGGCGACATCCCGATATTTCTGGACTATGGGGCGTTCGTGGAGGAGCACGAGCGGGCCCCGAGGTCGAACCATCTGACCTCCCTCGTCGGCCACGGCACCCTCAGGGCGGGCGTGCTCGGCTACGAGGACCGCCCGGCCACCCCCGCCGAGCTCGACACCATGTGCGCGCTGCTGGACGACGCGCTGGCCGCCGGGGCGGCCGGGCTGTCCACGGGGCTCATCTACACCCCCGGCACCTACGGCGACACCGCCGAGGTGATCGCGCTGGCCCGCGTCGCGGCGAGGTACGGCAAGCCGTACGTGACGCACCTGAGGGACGAGATGTCCCGCGTCGAGGAGGCGCTGGAGGAGGCCGTCGAGATCGCCCGCGGGAGCGGGGCCGCGCTGCACGTCAGCCACCACAAGACCGCGGGAAGGCACGCCTGGGGCAGGACCCGGCGGACGCTCCCGCGCATCGCCGAGCTGCGGGCCCAGGGCATGGACGTCACCTGCGACGTCTACCCCTACACCGAGGGCAGCACGTCGCTGTCGGCGATGTTCCCCCCGTGGGCCAACGACGGCGGCACCGAGGCGCTGCTCGACCGGCTTCGCGATCCCGGCCGGCGCGACCGGATGCGCAGGGCGATCGAGGAGGGCGTGCCCGGCTGGGAGAACACGGTCGGCAACGGCGGATGGGATCGCATCTCGGTCGCCTGCGCCGCCAACCATCCCGAGGTCGAGGGCCGCACGATCGCCGAGCTGGGCGGTGACCCCGTGGACACGGCCGCCGAGCTGCTCCTCGCCGAAGACGGCGAGGTGACGATCATCAGCCACTCGATGCGTGAGGACGACGTCCAGCGGGTCCTGGCCAGCGAGTTCGCCATGATCGGCTCGGACGGCGTGCCCAAGCCGGGCCATCCACACCCCCGCCTGGCCGGCACCTTCCCCAGGGTGCTCGGCCGATACTCCCGCGACAAGGGCCTGTTCCCGCTGGAGGTCGCCGTCCACAAGATGACCGGCATGGCGGCAGACCGGTTCGGGCTGGCCGGCAGAGGCGTCGTGCGCGACGGCGCGCACGCCGACCTGGTGCTGCTCGACCCCGAGACGGTGGCCGACGGCGCCACCTACGCCGACCCGCTGCTGCCCCCCTCCGGCATCCAGGCCGTCGTCGTGGCGGGACGGCTCGCCGTGGAAGGCGGCACGCTCACCGAAGACAGGCCAGGAAGGATTGTCGGGCGGTGAACGACATCACACTCGCCGTCGCGACGCGGGATCTGGTGACGGGGGAGTTCCACGGCGTCAACGAGGACGCCGCGCTGCCGCTGGCCAGCGTCGGCAAGCTGCTCCTGCTGGCCGAGGTGGCGATGAGCATCGAAGGCGGCATCCTCCACCCCGACACGCGCGTGACGCTGCACGAGGACGACTACTGCGGCGGCTCGGGGCTGCTGCCGTCGCTGTCCGGGCGCAGCTGGACGGTCGGCGACCTGGCCGTGCTGACCGCCGCGATCAGCGACAACACCGCCACGAACGCACTGCTGCGCAGGGTCGGCGTGGACCGGGTCAACGCGGCGGCCGCGGCCCTCGGGCTGTCGAGAACCAGGCTGCTCGACCGCATCAGGGAGCCGCGCGGCCCCGAGGACCCGCCGACGTTCGCGATCGGCACCGCTGCCGAGCTCTGCGGGCTGGCCGCCCTCGTCGCGGGTCCGGGCGGCTGGCAGGTGCTCATGCGCGGCTGGATGCGGCAGAACACCGACCACAGTCTCGTCCCCGCCCTGGTCAGGCACGATCCCGAGGGCGGCTGGCTGGCCAACAAGACCGGCACCGACGAGGGCGTCAGGTCCGACGTCGGCATCATGGACGGGCGGATGGCCTACGCCGTCCTCGCTCACGGCCCCTCGGGCGGCGAGCACGAGCTGGCCTCCGCCGTACGGCAGGCGGGGCTGGACATCGCCGCCCGCCTCAGCGCAGCGAGGGCTCCATCGAGTTCCTGAGCTGGGCCGAGGCCGTGCGCAGGTAGGCCAGGAAGGACCGGGCGGCCGGGTTCGGGTTGGTCGGCCGCCGGGCCACGCCGATCCTGCGGAACAGGTTCGGCGTGGCCAGGCGGCAGGTGTGCAGTCCCGTCGCGCCCTGCAGGCCGAGGCTCGGCACCAGCGCGACGCCGAGTCCGGCTCGCACCAGGCCGATCGTCACCTCGTAGTGGTCGCTGCGGCAGCGGATCCGCGGTGAGAAGCCTTCCAGCGCGCTGGCCCGTTCGAGGATCGACACCGGGTGCTCGGCGCCGAACGTGGTGATCCACGGCTCGTCGGCCAGGTCCGCCAGCCGTACCCTGGGCCGCTGGGCGGCGGGGTGGCCGGTCGGCAGGACCAGGAGTTGTGGTTCGTCGAACAGGTGGACCACCTCCACCCCTTCGGGGCCCTGCCGCGGGTCGAGGGCGTGCTCGAAGATCACCAGCACGTCGAGCGCCCCGCGCTCCAGATCGGGCAGCAGCTCGTACGGCTGGCCCTCCACCAGGTCGAGCGCCACCTTGGGATACCTGGAGGCGAACCGCGACAGCGCCAGCGGCAGCAGCCGGTATCCGGCAGAGGCGAAGAAGCCGATGCGCAGCTCACCGGCGTCCACCCTGGCCTGGGCGAGCAGGTCCTTCTCCGCCGCCTCGATGATGTCGACGACCTCCTGCGCCCGGATGGCGAGGCGGCGTCCCGCCTCGGTCAGCCGCAGGCTCTGCGCGTTGCGCTCGACCAGGCCGACCCCCGCCTCCTGCTCCAGGCGGGACAGCTGGTGGGACACGGCGGACGGCGACAGCTTCAACACCCTTGCCGCACCGGCGATGCTGCCCGTCCTGAACACCTCAAGCAGGACACGCAGCCGGTTACTACTCAACACGTGACCAAGCGTATGAGCCTGATCACCGAACCGCACCATGCGGACACCGTTCGCACCATCGCCTCGGCACCGGCCGGCACAGGTGGGGCGACGGCCACCGCACCAGGCCGAGGAACGCGCCGGGGTCTGCGGGTCTCACTTCCCCGGCCGCCGGCACGAGCGCGATCATGGACGCGCCCGGTGCCGAGGAGGACATCGGTACCGGGGCCGGTGCTCTGGACCGGGCGACATCGTGCCGACACCTCCACCCTGCCGGCCTGCTCCGGGCACCCCTCGGTCGCCTCACTGGCCCGCCATGCCCGAGTCTCCGGCGAAGCACTCGCACCGCCGGCAACCGGGACGTGACCCAGCCCCCCGCAGGCGCTGAGGAACGGCGCGGAAGAGCGATGCCGGATGAAGGCCACCACGCGCAGCGTCGTGCGGTGGTAGCGGCGCCGGCTTCCGGCGGGGCTTGACTTAAACATTGGTTTAAGTCCGAGCATGGTCGACATGACTGATCTGAACGAGCACAAGAAGATCCTGGTGACCGGCGCGACCGGCAACGTGGGCAGACAGCTGGTCGCCATGCTGCTCGAGGCGGGCATCACGCCGCGCGCGCTGGCCAGGGACCCGCATCGAGCCGGCTTGCCGGACAGCGTGGAAGTGGTGCGCGGCGACCTGACCGACCCCGTCTCCCTGGGGGCCGCGCTGGAGGGTGTCGACTCGGTGTTCCTGCTGTGGCCCTTCTTCACGGCGGACGGAGCGCAGCCCGTCGTGGACGCGATCGGCAAGCACGCGCGCCACGTCGTCTACCTTTCCGCCTCCTCCGTGCGCGACGACCGCGAGCCCGCGGACAACGGGGTCTGGGGCGAGGTGGAGCGACTGATCGAAGGCGCCGGAGTGCGATGGACGTTCCTACGGGCCGGAGGCTTCGCCGCCAACACCCTGGGCTGGGCCGGCGAGATCCGCGACACGGGCGTGGTGCGGGCGCCGTACGCGGGCGCGGCCAGGTCGCTGATCCACGAGGCCGACATCGCCGCCGTGGCGGCGCTGGCGCTGACCGAGGACGGACACGACGGCCGGCGGTACGTGCTCACCGGCCCCGACGTGGTCACCCAGGCCGAGCAGGTGCGCATCATCGGCGAGGCGATCGGGCGGAGCCTGCGCTTCGACGAGCAGACGCCCGAGGAGGCCCGCGAGCAGATGATCGCCGCCTGGGGAGACCCCGCCTTCGTGGATCAGGCGCTCGGTCACTGGGCCCGCATCACCGAGGAGCCGGAGCCGGTCACCTCGACCGTGCGGGAGCTGACCGGCAGGCCGGGCCGTCCGTTCCGCGCATGGGCGAGCGACCACGCAGACGACTTCCGGAGCTGACCGGCCATGAGACTGACCACCAAAGTCCTCCTGCTCTGTGGCGCGATCGGCCCGGCGGTCTTCGCCGCCGTGTACGTCATCGCCGGGGCCACCCGTCCCGGCTACAGCACCTGGCACCACACCATCAGCACGCTCAGCCTGGGCGATCAGGGATGGATACAGATCGGCAGCTTCATGCTCTACGGGGTGCTCACGCTGGGCTTCGCGCTAGGCCTCAGGCGCGCTCTGCGGAGCGGTCCCGGATCGGTGTGGGGGCCCATCCTGTTCGTGGTCGTGGGCTTCGGACTCATCGTCATCGGCCCGTTCGTGACGGACCCGGTCCTGGGCTACCCGGCGGCGACGCCTGCCGTACCGAGTCTGGACGGGAACATCCACAACCTCACGAGTCTGATCGTCTTCGTCGCCTTCCCCGTCGCCTGTTTCGTGCTGGCGCGGCGCTTCGCGCACGACAGGTGGCGCGGCTGGTTTCCCTACTCGCTCGTCACCGGGATCCTTGCCATCGCGTTCTTCATGCTCTTCTTCGCCAGCGTCTCGGACGGAGGGAACTCTCCAGCGGGGCTGCTCGAGCGGATACCCACCATCATCCTCGGCATCTGGCAGGCCCTGCTCGCGCTCCGGCTCCTGAACCAGGTCGGCGAAAGAAGCCAGTTCTGGGCGGCCAGGACCGTGTCGGAGGGGAACAGGTCGCTATGAGCACGAGCCAGAGGTAACACGCTCTTGCTCCGGCAGCCCTCGCGCCGGTCGAGGCGTCATCAAGGTGATCAAGACCCACGTGATGTGCGCGTCGGCTTGCTGTTCGAGCCGTTCCTGGTCGCGGACACTACGCCGGGCGGAACCGGTGCGCTTCGCCGCGGCGCCGGCGGCCGGTGTCAGCGCGGCCTCCAGGTTGCTCGACGCCGTCACGGACGCGATCAAGGTCCACGGCGGGCGGCGGCGAGACCCGGCGTGGCCGACCGATCCCGTACGCGCGAAGCGGCTCGTGGGCGTGCTTCCGGACGGGCTCGCCCTGACTGGGCGCCTGGCCTTCCGCCGCGGTGCCGAGCCTGTCCGAGTGCGTCCGAGTGCGTCCCAACCTCTGTTGGACAGCGGGAGCGTGGGTCTTCACTGACGGTGACGCGGCGATCCGCCGCACGGACGAAAGGACCTGTCATGATCGACAACGAGCGCAACGAGCCGTACGAGCCCCCGCAGATGCTCGAGATCGGCGAGTTCGGGCAGCTCACCCGCGGCTACGGCATGCTCAACATGGACCACGCCTACTACTTCAAGCTGTGGTGAGGCCACTAGATGATTGATGCAAAGGCGTAGCTGCGGAGATAGGGCGAGGGTGCCCATCCTCGATGTGTGACGAAAGAGTTAGACACCCTCGCAACCGCACTGTACGTGCAGATCGACGATGCGTTGAAGGCCCAGCCGCACCTGGCACCGTGGCGGCCGAAGATCGGCATCGCGCCCACGCTGAGTGACGCCGAGCTGGTCGCCCTGGCGGTGCTGTCAGCGCTGCTGGGCTTCACCTCCGAACGCCGCTGGCTGCGTCACGCCCGTGCCGAGCTGAGCGGGATGTTCCCGTACATCCCAGGCCAGTCCGGCTACAACCGGCGGCTGCGGCAGGCGTCCGGGCTGGTCACACACATGACCAGGATGCTGGCCTCCGACACCTCACTCTGGAGCGACGATGTCTGGGTTGTCGACTCCACCCCTGTGGAATGCGGCCGCTCCCGCGATACCACCCAGCGTTCCGAGCTTGCCGGATGGGCCGAGTACGGCTACTGCGCCAGTCACTCACGGTACTTCTGGGGGTTACGGCTGCACTTGCTGTGCACCCTGGGCGGGCTGCCCGTACTGTTCGCGCTGAGCGGTGCCAAAGCCGACGAGCGCGAGGTGCTGCTGGGCATGCTGGAGGCCGCCCCTGACGTGGTGGCCGCCCATCCACGGCAGACGCTCATCGCTGACCGGCAGTACTACGGCCGAGCCTTCGAACAAGAACTCACCGAACGTGATCTGCGCCTGCTGCGTCCGGCCCGCCGGGGCGAGCCGGAACGGGCCGGCGCGCACCTGTTCAAGCCGTTACGCCAGACCATCGAGTCGATCAACCAGACCTTCAAGAGCCAGCTCGACCTGGAACGTCACGGAGGACGTACGCCGGCCGGCGTCATCATCCGCGTACTGGCCCGCATCCTCGCGCTGACGACAGCGATCTGGCACAACGACAAGACCGGTCAGCCGATCAAGCGATCCCTGACCGCCTACGACCACTAACCGTAACCAGACCCCTTGGCATCAATCATCTAGCCGGGCCGCAAATGGACCTGATCTACTACTGCTACTGAGACGAGGGATCCGGTGCGCAAGCTGAGCGGCGAGGAGTTCGCGGTGCTGCCCGACAGCGCCGCCGGCGAAGCTCTCGCTGAGGCGCTGCACGGCGCGGTGGTGCTGAGCTACGCGTCCGGCCGTCCCTGTCTGCTGGCCGCCTCGCCCGGCGAGATCGTCCACGCGGAGGCGGGCCACGCGCGGCTGGCGGTGATCGGCACGTGCCCGGTCACCGCCGGCCGACTCCGGCGGATGGCGGCGCGACTCGGGTGCCTGGCGGACGCTGACGCGGTGGCCGCGGCGCTGCCCGGCAGTTTCCATCTGGTCGCCGTCGTGGGCGGGCAGGTCCGGGTGCAGGGCACCGCTTCGGGCATGCGGCGGGTGTACTACGCGCGGGCCGGCGGGGCGGTGGTCGCGTCCGGTCGGGCGGCGGTGCCGGCCGCGCTGACGCGGGCGGCGGTGGACGAGCAGGCTCTGGCGGTGCGGTTGCTGATGATCGTTCCGCCGGCGCTGGCCGAGCCGCTGTGGGAAGGCGTCGCCATGGTGCCGCCCGGTGAGGCGGCCCACATCGACGCGGAAGGGGTGCGGCTGCGCGCCTGGTGGCGGGCACCGGAGCCGGAGGTACCACTGCAGGAGGGCGCTCTCGTGGTGAGGGCGGCCCTTGAGGAGGCCGTGGCCGCCCGGATCGGCGAGGGTGCGGTGGTGGCCAGCGACCTGTCCGGCGGGCTGGATTCCACGCCGGTCAGCTTCCTCGCCGCCGCGGCGGCCGGGGAGCGGTCGGCGAAGCTGATCACGTTCGTGCTGGCCATCGATGATCCCGAGCATGACGACCCGGAGTGGGCGGCCCGGGCGCGGGCGTACCTCCCGGGCGAGCACGGGGTGGCCCGGTCCGGTGACGTGCCCAAGTGGTTCGCCGGTGCGGCCGAGGCCGTTCCCGGGCTGGACGAGCCGACGAGGTGGCTGCGCGCACTGGCCCGCGAGCTGGCGAGTTCGGCGCTGCTGGCTGGGCGAGGAGCGGCCGTGCGCCTAACCGGGCATGGCGGTGACGAGGTCACCCTGCTGCCCGACTGCTACTTGCACGACCTGGCCCATCGCCACCCGGCGGCGCTCTGGCCCCACCTGCGCGAGCAGCGGTCCAGAGCCCGGTGGCCGCTGTGGGCGTGCGCCCGCGCGCTGGCCGACCGGCGTCCCTATGCCGCCTGGCTGGCGGATCAGGCGGAGACGCTCAGCGCGCCGCTGTCCCGCTTCCGGCCGGACTTCGGATGGGAGCAACCGCTACGCATGCCTGACTGGACGACCGAGGCCGCGACGGACGCGGTCCGCCGGCAGCTCGTCACGTGCTCGGCCGAGCCGTACTCCCTCCTGCGCGCCCAGCACCAGAGCCTGTCGAGCGTCCGTTCCATCGCCGCCTCCGTCGACGGCGTGCGGATCCTGACGGGCCGCGTGGGCGCCCCCGTGCACGCCCCCTATCTGGACGACCACGTCGTCGCCGCCTGCCTGGCCGTACGGCTGGACCAGCGGGCGATGCCCGGCGCCTACAAGCCGCTCACCCGGGCCGCGATGCGCCCGGTCATGCCGGCCGAATGTCTGGAACGCACCACCAAGGGCGAATTCTCGGCCGACATCTACCAGGGGCTGCGCCGCCACCGCGACCAGCTCCTGACCCTGCTCGACGGTTCGCTGCTGGTGGAGCGCGGCCTGGCCGACGCCGCCGCCCTGCGCCGGGCCTGCGTGCGCACCCCGGCCGAGGGCGGGCCGGGCGTGCTGGCACTCGACGTCTTCATCGCCGCCGAGAACTGGCTACGAGCCCTTCTCGCCTACCCCGCCCAGGAGGAGTCGTGCGCGTGAGTCTTCGCCCCGGCGTCACTCTCACCCCCATCGACGAGGTTGCCGTGCTCCTGGACGAGCGCACCGGCCGCTACCGCCAGCTGAACGCCACCGCCGCGCTCGTCCTGCGCAGCCTGCTGGCGGGACACGGCCCGGATGAGGCCGCCCGCGACCTCGTCCGGACCCACCCTGGCGCGACGCCCACCGCCGAGGCGGACATCGCCGCGCTCGTCGCGCAGTTGCGCGCTGCGAACCTGATCGTCGAGACCGCCGACCGGGAGCAGCCGCGATGAGCGTGTCCATGGTGCCCGCCGACCGGCCCGGCCTGCCCTGGCGCCGCCGCCTGCCGGCGCTGGCCGCCGTGGCCGCCGCGCACCTGATCGCCCGCCTGCCGCCGGCCCGCATCCGCGCGGTGCTCACGTTCGCCCGCCGCGGCGCCGCGCCCGCCGCCGCCGAGCAGGCCAGAGCGGCACGGGACGCGGTGATCGCGGTCAGCCTGTCGTGCGCGGGGGAAGGCTGCCTGCCCCGCTCCATCGCCGCCGCCCTGCTGTGCCGGTTGCGCGGATCCTGGCCCACCTGGTGCGCGGGCATACGGGTCCACCCGTTCGGTGCCCATGCCTGGATCGAGGCCGACGGCCACCCCGTCGACGAGCCGCCCCACCACTACCAGGTCACGATCGTCATCGCCCCGGACAGAGAGCTTCGAGGATGAGGGTGGATGGTGCGGATGCCTTCCGCCTCGTCGGTGGCCCTACCGGTGTAGAAGGCGTTCATGGGCATCGCGCCCAGGCCGAAAGCCTGTTGTGCTTCATTGGGTATTCCGATCGTTGTGCGTCGAGGCGTGCATGTGGGGGATGGGGAGCGACGGTGCGCTGGCGCACGTGCCCGGACGGCATCGAGGTCGTCGCGCACGCGAGACCCGGGCGATCTGGTCGCGGGCGATGACGCCGGGGGAGCGCCGGGTGTCTGCCTGCAAGAAGACGAGCCGACGCTCATCAGGGCCGTTCATGTCGAACCAGCCCGGAGCCGGCGGTGACGGCGGTCCGTGAGTCAGCACGATGGCATCGACACCGGCCACGGCTACGGGCAGCGTGCCGGGCTGCGCGACGTCGGCGACGGCGATCTGCGCCTCTGCGGGGAGCCGGCCTCTGGCCCTCGCGGCGTCACGCACCAGCGCACGGGTGGTATGCCCGCGCGCGATCGACTCGGCCACGACGAGGCGTCGGATGCCGCCCGCCGCACCGACCACCAGCACGGTCCTGAGCGCGGTTGCCATGAATCCTTCGCAAGTCGTGACGGCTTCGCTGGGATCCAGCCTGCGGGAAGGGCGCGCGAGGCGGCAGGCCGCGCTGTGCCGGGGAGCGCCCGTTCGGGGGAGTGACAGGGCCCCAGACGTCTCCCGCGCGGGTCATCGGTGCCGCCACACTAGACGGCATGGCACGTGAGCACGCCGGCGGCGGCACCGAGCCGCGCGTCGGCGATCACCGAGGACACGACGGACGCGCCACCGGGGAGCACGCTGAGTCGACCGGCGGGAAGACCGGCGTCGCAGAGTGCCCTGGCGAGCAGGAGATCGCCGTTGATCCAAGGCTCGGCGTGAGTCGCGCGAGCTCGATCCGGTACGGCTGCGCGGCCGGCTCACGCTGATCTCAGCTGAGGCAGCTAACCACCCAGCCGGATGATGCCGCGGGAAGCGGCGACCGTCACCGCGGCGGTGCGGTCGTCCACGCCGAGCTTGGCGAAGATGTGCAGCAGGTGGGTCTTGACCGTGGCCTCGCTGATGCACAGGTGGGCGGCGATGGCCTTGTTGCTCATCCCCTGGGCGACCGCGCCGAGGACCTCGATCTCCCGACCGCTGAGGGCATCAGGAGCATCGGCACGCGCCCACGACAACACTCGGGTCGCGATCACCGGCGACAGGGCGCTCTCCCCTCGCGCCGCCGCCCGGATCGCGTCGAACAACTGCTCACGGCCGGCGTCCTTGAGCAAGTAGCCGATGGCTCCCGCGTCGATGGCACGTGAGATGTCGCCATCGGTGTCGTAGGTGGTCAAGACGATCACCTTGGCGGCCGGGTCATGTTCGCGGATCCGGCTGATCGCCGTCGCGCCGTCGATCTCGGGCAGCTGCAGGTCCATCAGGGTGACGTCGGGCCGCAAGTCGCGCGCCAGCCGCACCGCATCCGCGCCGGAGACCGCTTCGCCGACCACCTCCAGGTCGTCCTGGGTGCCGAGCATCGCCCGTATGCCGTCGCGGACCACCGGGTGGTCGTCGGCGATCAGGACCCGGACGGTCATCGCGCCCCGCTCAAAGCCGCCGCTGGGAGGCTGGCCACCACGGTGGCGCCCGCACCCGGGGCACTTTCCAGCAGCAGCGTGCCGCCGAGCTGCTCCATCCTCTCCCGCATGATCGAAAGGCCGTGTCCGAAGGCGGCCCGCCCGGGATCGAAACCGTCGCCATCGTCGTGGACATCGAGCACGAGCAGGTCCTCCATATACGACAGGGTCAGCGTTACCCGCTTGGCGCGGGCATGGCGGCGAACGTTGGCGACCGCCTCCTGCGCCACGCGCAGCAGCTCTGCCTGGGCCTGAGCTTCGAGCGGCCGGAGCTTGCCGGTGATCACGGTGTGCGCGTCGATGCCGGTCTCATCCGACAGCCGGCCGGACAGCCGCCGCAGGGCCTCCGGCAGGCCGCACTCGTCGAGTTGGCCGGGTCGCAGCGCTCTCACCACCCGGCGGCTTTCGGCCAAATTCTCCCGTGCCGCCCGCAGCGCCTGAGTCAGGTGCTTGTTGTCCGGCAGGGTCGCCTGGGCCGCCTCCAGCAACATCACCACGCTGGCGAACCCCTGGGTCAGGCTGTCGTGGATGTCGCGGGCCAGCCGCTGCCGCTCGGCCGCCACGCCCGCCTGCCGTTCGGCCGCCGCCCGCGCCTCCTGCGCGGCCTGCAGCCGGTCGAGGAGCCGCTTGCGCTCGGCGCTCTGCCGGGACACCGAGCTGATGTATCCGACCGCGGTCGCCCCACTGATCGCGATCAGCGGGGCGACGACGATCTCGGCCCAGGTGATTGACCCGGTCGCGTGGAAACGATGCCACAGCCAGCCCCCGGCGCACGACACCACCGCGACCAGTCCGACCCGCACGGCGTCCATGCAGTACGGCACGAGCACGCTCAGCGCGACCACCAGGAAGGAGGAGTCGATGGCGAACAGCCCCAGCCAGAGCAACCCGCCGCCGAGCACGTATGGCGCGGGCACGTCATCCGGGGGCGGCGTGCGCAGCACGAACCACACCGCATACCAAGCGGCCAGCCCGGCCACCAGCACCACCGGGAGCACCTGGCCCGCCTCCGTCAGAGGTCCGGCCGAGGTCAGCACGAGCCATGAGGCGAAGAAGGCGTGCTGCCACCGGCGCCGCGACCGCTCCCAGGACTCCACACCGCCGACGATAATCAACCACCCGTCCGTTCGGCATCAACCAGTCGACTGATCACGCAATCGGCATTCCGCTCGATGCGGGCGCCGCCGTACCGGAACCAGACTCGACGGGGTGACCGCCATCCCCAGCCCGACCCAAGCCGTCTGGCACCTCGGCCCACTCCCGATCCGCGCCTACTCCCTGCTGATGTTGCTCGCCGTCCTCGTCGGCATCTGGGTGACCCGGCACCGCTGGGTCGCTCGCGGCGGCGAGCCCGGCGCGGTCGGGGACATCGCCACCTGGGCCGTGCCGTTCGGCCTGGTCGGTGCCCGGCTCTACCACGTGGCCACCGACTGGCAGCAGTACTTCGGCCCCGGCAAGGACCCGCTGCGCGCGTTCGCGATCTGGGAGGGCGGGATCAGCGTCTGGGGCGCCGTCGCGGGCGGCGCGGTGGGCGCGTGGCTGGCCTGCCGCCGGCGCGGCATCGCGCTGCGCGACTTCGCCGACGCCGTCGCGCCCGGGATCGCGCTCGGACAGGCGATCGCCCGCTGGGGCAACTGGTTCAATCAGGAGCTGTACGGCAGGCCGACAACCCTGCCCTGGGCGCTGGAGATCGACCCCGCCCATCGGCCACCCGGCATGGAATCCACTGCCACCTACCATCCGGCTTTCCTCTACGAGTCGCTGTGGAACCTGGGCGTGGCGGGGTTCGTCGTCTGGGCCGAGCGGCGGTTCCGGCTCGACCGTGGCCGGACATTCGCGCTCTATGCCGCCGCCTACACCGCCGGTCGCGCCTGGATCGAGTGGCTCCGCATCGACCCCACCCACCACATCCTCGGTCTGCGCCTCAACGACTGGACCGCACTGCTCACCTTCACGGCTGCGGTCACATACCTGACCGCCACGCGAAAGGCCGCTCCAGCGGATCGGCCAGGCGGCGGGCTTCCTCATGGACATGCGTGACGGGACGAAGCGTCACATGGGGGTGGTCAGCCAGCCCGCCGGCTGTCGTCTCCAGGGGGGAGAAGAACGGCTGGTGGCGCAGATGTCGGCGTCGATCCCCATCCGGGGCCAGAGTGAGGTTTGCGTCGTGGTCGAGAGAAGCAACCACGGCAGTGATCGGGTCGAGTCGCTCGATGGCGTCAAGGGTGACGACGCCGCCGAAGCAGCAGGCGGCGCTCCTGCGCCCGGTCGAAGAGGGAGGCGCGACCTCGAGGGTGCTGCCTTCCCTCGTTCTGCCCTGCTCGTCAAGGTCGAGCTGGAAGCACGCCAGTTCTTCTGCGGCGAACCCGCATGGGCGCGGCAGATCTTCGCTGAGCAGGTTGATGGGCTGACCCGGCGGCATGCCCGTCGCACCATCGCGCAGCGCAGCCTGCTCACCTCGATCGCGATCGCACTGGCCGGCGAGCCGGTGCTCGCCTGTCCGCCCTGGTTGGTATTCCGGTTGAAGCGGCAGATGTTCGGCTGCTGCTCGTCACCCAGCGCGGCCGGCGCCACAGGCAGAGATCACGATCAAGAAGGACCGGCTGTTCCACCCCGGTTTGATCCACTGGCAACCACTACGCGATGAACCCGCAAGATAGCTCACCGCTACCTTGCGGCTCGCCTAAGCCATGGGAGTCCCTGGCCAGTAGCCGGGTCGAACAGGGCGTCATGTGCGTTGAGGGGAGGGGTGGACCACAGCACTTCGGTACGGCTCTCCCGCTGGCCGCCCTGGTCGAGTTTGATCTGGCGGATCCTCCTTGGCGACTATCGCTCTGAAGTCCTCGGGGCAGGTGCCATCGGGGCGAGGCCGAGGCCGGCGAGCGCTGCCATGCCGCGCACGGCATGGTCGCCGCCGGCGAGCACCATGGTCCGTGCGGACTGGTAGCGGCAGCCGGCGGCGTCGAACGCATCTGCCGTGGCGAGCAGCGCCTCCTGGTCGCCGGCGAGCAGTGCTCCGGCACGCTCCACGATGGCACCGGCGACCGGGTTGCCGGCCACGATGGTCCGGGCCTCGGCCAGCCGGTCGCGAGCGTCGGGGCTCCCGGCGAGCACGGTGGCTTCCGCGCGTAGCGCCACGTACCAGTGGAGCCAGATCCAGGTGACCCATTTCCACACCTCGCCGGGCTCGGAAGCCATCCGCTCCAGCGCTTCCGCTGCCTGCCCGTGGTGGAGCAGAAGCATCGCGTCGAAGACCGCCCCGTAGCCGTAGGTATGTTCCGGTGGAGTGCCGAACTGGCCCAGGACCGTCCCCCATTCGCGCCGGGCGTCGTGATCGTCGCGGAGACTGTGGATCATCAACACTGCCGCCACCGCCGGGCCGAGGGCTGACCTGGCAGGGCTGCCGGCCCGCCGCCACGCGTCGAGGAACCGGACGCTGCCGGTGAGCACCTGGTCGACGTCGCCCGCCAACGCGTCGGCGACCAGCAGCCAGCTCATCGCGCGGTGGCCGACCTCGGCCAGCAACGGATGATCTGCGAGTTGCCGTGCCCACCGGCGGGCCCCTGGTAGATCGCCGGTGCCGAGGCTGGCCTCGGCGGCCTCACCGAGCGCCTCGATCAGCTCGTGGGTAGCGGCGGGCGTATTCGGTGTGGACGACAGCAGCATGATCCGGCGCCGGGCCGTGGCGGCGGCGGCGAACGTGTCACCCGCCCAGCTCAGGGCGCCGGTCAGCACATCGAGCGCGGCGGATTCGGCGAGTGGATCACCCGCACGATGGGTCAGTTCGACAGCCCGTTCGGCGCGCGCGATCGTCTCTGCTACAGAGTTGTCGGGTTGGCCCTGGACGGCACCGACCGCGTCGTTGAGCGCCCGCCCGGCCTCGGCCAACGCCACCGTGGCCTGTGCTGCCGGATCCTCGCCAGCCAGTTCCCGCGCCTGGGCGATGAGCGCGACCGTCTCCTCCGATGGCAGCTTACGCGCGAACTTGCCCAGGAACCGGTACGCGTTGGTGGCGATGGTCGCCAAGTCACAGGCGGCGCCGGCGGTGTCCCCGGCACGGTGGGCGGCTTCCGCGGCCGCGCGGTGGAGGCGGTACATGTCATCACCGTGCATCCGGCAGCCGGCCACGGCCGCAGCATGCCGGAGCATCGACGCGGCGGTGGCGGGATCGTCGGCGAGCGCGGCGGCCTGCTCGAAACGCCCCTGGGACTCGCCGACCAGGTGACGGGTGAAAGTCAGCTCCGCCAGGCACCGGGCGAGGCGGCAGGCATCCGCGCGCTGCTCCGCCTTGTCGGCCGCCCAGGCCAGGGCGGCGCGGAGGTCGTCCGCGACCGCGTCGAACCGGGCCCGCCAGTCCGCTCCCACCACCGCCAGGTCGGCGGCCTTGGCCAGGCACCAGCGAAGGTGCCGGGATCGGGTCTCGACCAGCTCATCTGCCTCGGCGAGCCGCTCCGTCCCGTACTGGCGGATGGTCTCCAGCGCCCGGTACTTCGTACCGCCCGGGGATGCCGTCACCACCAGCAGGCTCTGTTCGGCGAGCCGGGCCAGGCCGTCGGCGACCATGCCTTCCTCGCCCCCGGCCACCTCCGCCGCCGCAGCAGCGGTGAACGGCGCCACGAACACCGACACCCGGCGCAGCAGCGCCCGGTCGGCCGGCTCCAGCAGGGCGTGGCTCCAGTCCAGCGCCGCCCGCACCGAACGGTGCCGATCTTCGGCACGGGAGCCGCCGGTGAGCATCCGGAGCGGGTGGGACAGGGCGGCGGTGATGCCATCGAGCCCCAGGGTGGGATACCGGGCGGCGGCCAGCTCGATCGCCAGCGCCATTCCATCCAGCCGCTCACAGATCGAGGCGATCTGGTCGCGCAGCGGAGGATCCAGCGGCCAGCCGACCGCCGCCGCCCGTTCCATGAACAACGCGACAGCGTCCGCCTCACCGTCGACGGCCAGTGACAGCGGCGGGACCGGATACACCCGCTCGAACGGCACCATCAGCCGGGCCCGGCTGGTCGCCAGCACCGTCACTCGAGGGCACGCCGCGAGCAGCCGCTCGAGAAACAGCGCCACCCCGTCCACCACTTGCTCGCAGTTGTCCAGCACCAGCAAGGCATGACGGTCGGCCAGCGCGGCGACCACCGACTCGGTCATGCCACGCCCCGGCTGCTCACCGAGGCCGAGCGCACCGGCGACCGCGGCCGCGACCATACGCGGGTCGGTAACCGGCACCAGATCGACGAACCATACCCCGTCGGCGTACGCATCGGCCGCGTCCGCGGCCACCATCAACGCGAGCCGGGTCTTGCCCACTCCACCGGGGCCGACCGCGGTCACCTGCCTGTGAGCCTTGATCATCTCGGTCAGCTCGGCCCGCTCGCTCACCCGGCCGATGAACGAGGTCAGCGGGGCCGGCAGAACCGGTGCCGGGTGAGACGGACCGGCGCCGGCCGGCTCGGGCGCACGCTGGGCGAGCGCCCGCCGATCCGGCACCTCCAGCTTGCGCAGCAGCGAGGAGACGTGACTCTCCACGGTACGCACCGAGATGAACAACCGCGCGCCGATCTCGGCATTGCTGAGATGCTGCCCGACCAGCTCCAGCACCTCGGCCTCCCGAGGCGAAATATCCACTGTCGCTACCACTGTCCCAGTCTCCCGCAAAGCGCTCCGTGCCCCATCCGCAGTGGCCACCGTGCGGCCATCCGTGTCATCGATCCGTGTTCTCGATCCGTGGTCGCCACGGATGTGGACCGGCCGGGCCGGAAGCGAAGCTGTGACTACACACACGGCGGGTCGATGTGACCCACGACTGCAGGAGTGACCATGACCGGCTCTGCCACCCGGGGGATCAAGACCGTGCTGCACCCCGTGTCCGACCTGGCGAAGGCCAAGGCGGTGTACGCCGCCCTGCTCGGTATCCCGCCGCAGACCGACTCGCCCTACTACGTCGGCTTCGAGGCCGAGGGCCAGAACATCGGGCTGGTGCCGGGCGGTGGGCCGCAGGGCATGACCTCGCCGGTGGCCTACTGGCACGTGACGGACATCGAGGCGAAGCTGGCCGAGTTGACCGCCGCGGGGGCCACCGTGAAGGAGGCCGCGCACGAGGTCGGCGGCGGACGCGTGGTGGCCACCGTCACCGATCCCGACGGCAACGTCCTGGGGCTCCTGCAGGACCGGTGAGCGCGCCGACCTGACCCGCCACATTCCCCGCCCTATCCGCCGTGTGGCGGCCGCCGACAAGACGACAGACCCCCCTCGCTCAAAGGACTTGCCATGACCTCCTTCGCATCCGTCATTCTGGAAGTTCCCGACCCCGCGGCCGCGGACGCCTTCTACCAGGCCTTCGGCCTTGGAGCCGTCGTGAACGTGCGCGCCTCTGATGCGCCGGCGACCGGCTTTCGCGGGTTCGCGCTGTCGCTCGTGGTGTCCCAGCCGGGCAACGTCGACGCCTTCGTCGACGCCGCCCTGGACGCCGGCGCCACGACGCTGAAGCCGGCCACGAAGGGGTTCTGGGGCTACGGCGGCGTCGTACGCACCCCGGACGGGACGATCTGCAAGATCGCGACCTCGAACAAGAAGGACACCGGCCCGGCCGCCCGGCATCTGGACCAGGTCGCGCTCCTGCTGGGAGTGGCGGACGTCAAGGCGAGCAGGCGGTTCTACGCCGACCGCGGCCTGGCCGTGGCCAAGAGCTTCGGCGGCAAGTACGTCGAGTTCGAGACGTCGTCGGCCGTCACGCTGGCGCTCTACCCGCGCCGCGCCCTCGCCAAGGACACCGGCGTCTCCCAGGAGGGCGCCGGATCACACCGGATCGTCCTCGGCGGTGGGGCCGGATCCTTCACCGACCTCGACGGGTTCGTCTGGGAGGCCGCGTCCGTCTGAAGCGCGGCGGCCGCTGGCCGGTCTCGACGCCTCGGCCAGACACACCCTCCTGGGCAGGATCCGGAGGCTTCGCCGTCCGGTGACACGGACCCGAGCAAGACACCCGTACATCAACATCCGCTAGGGGAGAACTCTGCCATGAGCAGCACCGAAAGCAGCACGTACGAGGGATTCACGGCCGAGGAGCGGGCCGCGATGAAGGAGCACGCCCAGGACCAGAAGAAGGCGGCGCGCCGCGGCTCACGCGCGGACAAGGCGGCGGAGGCGGCGCGGGACGTGCTCGCGAAGATCGCCGAGATGCGGGACTCGGACCGGATCATGGCCGAGCGCGTCCATGCCGTCATCACGGCCACCGCTCCGGCCCTGGCGCCCAGGCTCTGGTACGGGATGCCTGCCTACACGCTGGACGGCAAGATCGTCTGCCACTTCCAGAGCGCGGCGAAGTTCAAGACACGCTACGCGACGCTCGGGTTCAGCGATCAGGCGAATCTGGACGAGGGCGCGATGTGGCCGGCCGCGTTCGCGCTGACCGAGGTGACGCCCGAGGTGGAGGCGCGGATCAGCGCGCTGGTCAAGCAGGCGGTGAGCTGAGGCACGCCCGGTCCGCCCTTCTCCACAGCGCGACAGCGGCGAGACCGGGAATACACGGAAGGACCTGCAGCCAGCCCAGCAGCGGCGCGAGGCCGACATCACCTGAGGTGTCCTGGACGGTCAGTCCGGCGATCGCGATGCAGATCGCGATCGCGAGCAGTCCGGTCGCCAGCCAGGGAGCCCCGCGCATACCGGCTCGGACCGCCCAGATCGTGCCGAGCCAGCCGAGGAGTCCCAGCACCCCGACCGTGGACAGAATCGCCAGATACGCAGCGACAGCGGCGTCGATCGCACCGGGCTCGTAGGCCGGATAGCTCGCTTTGATGTGGTCTGCCAGGACGGTCGTAGTGGATTGGTCGATGAACGGAAAGAGGCCAACGATCGCGGTGAGCCCCGCCCCGATGTACATCATCGCCAGCGGGGTCCGGTTGCGCGATCTCTGCTTCAACGTCGTCATGCGCATGAGTCCTTCCACGTGAGGGGGTCGGCGACAGCTGCGACGGTGCGTGCCCGGGCGGGTCGAGCTCGTCCACATGCCGCACCCATTGAGACAGTCACTGTCTCTAGGAAGCGACTCTAATATTCTGATTTCAGACAGTCAATGTCATGTGACAGTCACAGGCTTCAGCGTTCGACTTCCTGCTACCCTGATCGCATGAGCGGGCTTCGCGAGCGCCGGCGGCTCAAGGCCATGCGCGCCATCCAGGAACACGCCCTCGATCTGTTCGACGAGAGAGGGTTCGCCGCGGTCACGATCGAGGAGATCGCGGCCGCGGCCGAGGTGTCGCCGTCGTCGGTGTACCGCTACTTCGGCACGAAGGAAGGGATCGTGGTCGCCGACGAGTTCGACAGGATGAGCCCGGAGGCACTCAAGGACTTCCTGGACCCCGGCGATCCCATCGGCAGCCTGCTCAGAGCCGTCCGCGCCTACGAATCCGCACCGGAGGACACATCCGGTTCCGAGAAGAGCCCGTGGCGCAGGGTCCGCTACTTCTTCGCCGAGCCATCGGTCCGCGTGGCCGTCTGCGCCAATCTCGACCGCGCAAGCGGGCGGATCGCACCGCTGATCGCGGCGACCGGCGAGCTGACCGAAACGCAGGCTCGCGTGATCGCGAACGCCCTCGTCTTCGGCTACTTCGCCGCACTTGAGCAGTGGTATCTCGACGGCGGCAACCGCCCTATCGCCGACTACGTCGAGGAGGGCATGCGTCCACTCCGCAGCATCTGGCCGTCCTCCGACCACGAACCTCCCGCATAACAGCCGCACGGGCTCAGGCATCGCGCCCGACTCCCACAGATGACCTGCCCGTGCCGGGGTCGGCGGGCAGGTACGCGCTCACCGCGACAGGGGCGTGCGATCGTGCGGGGTCGGTGGTCATCGTCTCCAGAACAGCAGGTGGGTGACTCCGCTGGGGCTCGGTACTGTCTCAAGGTGGAAGCGGTCGAGCAGGTCGGTGTGGCTCTCCCACAACCGTTCGCCTCGCCCGAGGTCGACGGGCGCGACGGCGATGTGCATCGTGTCGACCAGGTCGGCCTCGATGAACGCGCGGACCGTGGCGACTCCGCCGCCGAGGCGCACGTCCCGGCCGCCGGCGGCCTGCTTCGCGCGTGCCAGCGCCTCGGCCGGTGTCGCGTCGAGGAAGTGGAAGGTGGTGTCGGCCAGGGTGAAGGACGGGCGTTCGTGGTGGGTGAGCACGAAGACCGGTGTGTGGAACGGCGGGGTGTCTCCCCACCATCCCTGCCACTCGTGGTTCTCCCAAGGGCCACGCTGGGGGCCGAACTTGTTACGCCCCATGATCTCCGCTCCTATGTTGCGGGTGTGGTCGCGGGTCAGGTAGTCGTCCAGGCCGCGAGTGCCGCCGGAGTCGGTGCGGTTCACCCAGCTGGCGGTGGCGCCCGCCCAGGACCACAAGGGGGTGGGGTCTGCGTGGCCGAAGGGCCGGTCCAGGCTCTGCCCCTCACCGGCACCGAACCCGTCCTGCGACACGTTGAAACAGTGCACCCTCAACAGCTGCGACATGCATCCTCCTCCGGGAGCTGACAGGCGACTTCTGGCGGAACGCCCAGGCCGGGCGCCCCTTCGGGGAGGTAGTCGGAACTATGGGGAGATTCTTGCGGTCCGGACCGCAAGAAGGCGGCCTCGGCGTCGACTCCATGGTGAGCGGCGCCCCGGAAGGGCCGCCCCGACCGTCGAAGGAGACGACATGAAATTCTTGTTGATCATGCACACCAACCCGCGGATCTGGGATGCGCTGACCGAGGAGGAGCGCAACGAGGTGATGCAGGGCCACGGCGCGTTCATGGAGACCATCAAGAAGTCCGGGGAGACGATCAGCACCACCGCGCTGGCCGACCCGTCGCAGCGCGCTGTGGTCAAGGTCCGGGGCGGCGTCCCGGCGGTGACGGACGGGCCCTACCTTGAGGCCAAGGAGTACCTCGGCGGCTACTACCTGGTGGAGTGCGACAGCAGGGAGCGTGCCCTGGAGCTGGCCGCGCTCATTCCGGACGCCGGCGTCGAGGGCCTGGGCATCGAGGTGCGGCCGGTGGTCTACGCAGGCACGGCGGACGACTGAGCAACGCGGTGAGGTTCCTGCTGAATCTCTACCTGAACGTGGCGGACCTACCGGGGGAGGGGCTCGACCATGAGGAGTTCCTGGCCGCGGCCGGGCAGGCAGGGGAACTGATCAGTGCCCACGCGTTCGCCGATCCTTCCATCAGCGCCGTCATCAGGGTCAGGGGCGGCATGGTGACGGTGACCGAGGGCCCGTACCTGCGGACCTCGGAACATGTCGCCGGCCAGTACGTGGTCGACTGCGAGAGCCGGGAGCGCGCCGTGGAACTGGCCGGCCTGATACCGAGCGGTCAGGCCGGCGGCGTGGAGGTGCGGCCGCTGATGGACTCGGCCGGGATGGAGATGTGAGCGCGTCCGAACGCCTCGGGGACCTGCTGCGCGAACTGGCGCCGCAGGTCCTCGGCGTGCTCCTGCACCGGTACGGTGGGTTCGAGGAGTGCGAGGACGCGGTGCAGGAGGCGTTGCTCGCGGCCGCGATGCAGTGGCCCACCCAGGGCGTCCCGGAAAGCCCGCGGTCCTGGCTGGTGACCGTCGCCTCCCGCCGCCTGATCGACCAGGTACGCAGCGAGCAGGCCCGCCGCCGCCGGGAGGCCACCGCGGCGGTGCGGGCGGCGCCGGACGCCGGCTTCGCGCCGGCCCCCGGCGACGAAAGCCCGGGCGACCACGACGACACCCTCACGCTGCTGTTCCTGTGCTGCCACCCGGCGCTGACGCCCGCCTCTCAGGTGGCGCTCACGCTGCGCGCCGTCGCCGGCCTCACCACCGCCGAGGTGGCGCGGGCATTCCTCATGCCGGAGGCCACCATGGCGCCGCGGATCAGCCGCGCCAAGCAACGGATCAAAGCCGTCGGCGCCTCGTTCGAGATGCCGAGGGCCCAGGAGTGGGCCAGACGGCTGGACGCCGTCCTGCACGTGCTCTACCTGATCTTCAACGAGGGCTACACCGCCAGCTCCGGACCCGACCTGCACCGCGGCGAGCTCACCACAGAGGCGATCCGGCTCACCCGCATGGTGCACCGGTCCCTGGCGGATGACGGTGAAGTCGCCGGGCTGTTGTCGCTGATGCTGCTGACCGACGCCCGCCGCGCGGCCCGTACCGGCCCGGACGGCGCCCTGGTGCCACTGGCCGAGCAGGACCGGAACCGGTGGGACGCCGCCATGATCGAAGAGGGCACCGCGCTGGTCACCGACGCCATGTCCGCCTCACCCCTCGGTCCTTACCAGCTCCAGGCGGCAATCGCCGCGCTGCACGTCCAGGCGCCACGAGCCGGGGACACCGACTGGGAACAGATCCGCATCCTGTACGGAATCCTCACACGGATCGCGCCGAACCCGATGGTCACGCTCAATCACGCCGTCGCGGTCGCGATGACCCGCGGGCCCCGGGCCGGGCTCGAACTGCTGGAAAGCCTGGACGGCGACCCCCGGATCGCCCGTCACCACCGCCTCTACGCCGTGCGCGCCCACCTGCAGGAGCTGGCCGGCGAGTACGCTGCCGCGCGAGAGAACTACCGGCTGGCGGCCCGGCGCACCACGAGCCTTCCCGAGCAGCGCTACCTGCGGGAAAGGGCAGGCAAGCTGGACCGATGACAGCCGGAGAGGGCGCACGGCAGGAGCCCACACTCTGTACGGCCTGGTCCCGTACATACCCTGCTCCTACTCCTGCCCCGCCACCGTGAAGTTCGCCGACCGCCTCCACGAGGTCATCCGCACCGAAAGATCCGCTGTGGGACCTGCTCCGCGAGGGCGATCGCTGCACCGTCGACGGCAACATCATCCACGTCGGCCGCGCGGATGCCGGCGACCACCCAAACACGATCAACTCGGCGGGTCAGTTCTCTGCCGGCCCCACGTCGGCGCGCGCCGCGGCCCGGGCTTCGATCGCGGCGATGAGCGCCTCCACCTGGACGGCGTAGACGGGCGCCGGGCTCACGTCGGCGAGCTCCGTGCTGAGGCGGGTGATCCGGGGAAAGCGCTCGGGGTCGACCGTGCGGTACTCCCGCCGCCATGACGACTCGTCGCCCGCCCTGACGTCGGGGGCGAACAGCACATAGGCGGCGGCCTGGCCGACGTGCGCCAGGAGGGCGTCGGCGACGGCCCGGTAGTACAGCGCCGCGTCGGCGCCGTCGAGCCCCGCCTCGGTGACCGCGCCCAGGATGAGCTCGACCAGCCTGAACTCGTTGATCCGCCTGGTCGTGCGGCTGGCGGTGATGGAGGCGACGGCCGGATACTTGAGCCCGACCCGCAGCGACCCGTCGGCCAGCGCCCGCAGCCGGTCCTTCCAGCCGAGCCCGTCGGGAACGCTCTCGAGGACCTCACCGTAGACCCGGTCGGCCACCGACAGCAGCAGCTCGTCCTTGTCGCGGAAGTGCCGGTAGATGGCCGTGGGGTCGGCGCCCAGCTCCTCTCCGAGGCGGCGCACGGTGAACGCGTCGCCGCTGCCCCTGGCGGCGATCCGCAGGCTGGCCTCGATGATGGCCTCGCGGCTGAGCTGGCTGCCCGAGCGTCTGGTCCTCACAGGTGTCTTCGCCATGATCGCACCAGTGTATCGGTTGGGTCTCCGGATAGCGCAACGGTGTTGACATCTATGTTGCGCTCGCGTTCACTCCTCCCCAACACTGCGTGAGCGGAAGGTGCGGGGCATGATGGAAACGATCTTCGTGGGGCGGGTCTTCACCGGCACGACCGCCGCCCCGATCGAGGCGGCGGTCGCGGTCGGTGGCGGGCGCGTGCTGCGGGTGGGCGACCGGGCGGAGGTCCTGGCCGCGGCCGGCTCCGGCACCGACGTGGTGGACCTCGCCGGCGGGCTGCTCATGGCGGGCTTCCAGGATGCCCACGTGCACCCCGCTTTCGGCGGCGGCCAGATGCTCCGCTGCGACCTGTCGGCCGAGCACGATGTCGAGGGCTACCTGCGGGTGATCGCCGCCTACGCCGCGGCGCACCCGGACAAGGCGTGGATCCACGGTGGCGGCTGGTCGATGGAGGTGTTCCCCGGCGGCACGCCGACCAGGCAGCTGCTCGACACGGTGGTGCCCGACCGGCCCGTGCTGCTGACCAACCGCGACGGCCACGGCGCCTGGGCCAACAGCCTGGCCCTGCGCGTGGCCGGTCTCGACAGGGACACGCCCGACCCCGTGGACGGCCGGATCGAGCGCGAGCCGGACGGCACCCCGCAGGGCACCCTCCACGAGGGTGCCATGACCCTGGTCAGCGAGCACGTGCCGGTGGCGACCGCCGAGGAGGCCTACGCCGGTCTGCTGGCGGGCCAGTCCCACCTGTTCTCGATGGGCGTGACGGCATGGCAGGACGCCATGATCGGCGCCTTTCCCGGCCATCCCGACAACTACCAGGTGTACCTGCGCGCCGCCCGCGAGGAAACGCTGCGGGCCCGCGTCGTCGGCGCGCTGTGGTGGGACCGCGAGCGCGGCCTGGAGCAGATCCCCGAGCTGGTGGAGCGGCGCGAGAACGGGCGGGTCGGCCGCTTCGACGCCACCAGCGTCAAGATCATGCAGGACGGCGTCGCGGAGAACTTCACCGCCGCGATGCTGGAGCCCTACCTCGACGGCTGCGGCTGCGCGACCACCAACAGCGGCATCAGCTTCGTCGACCCCGGCCTGCTGCGCGAGGCGGTCCGCAAGCTGGACGCGCTCGGCTTCCAGATCCACTTCCACGCCCTCGGCGACCGCGCGGTCAGGGAGGCGCTCGACGCCCTCGCCGAAGCACGCGCGGCCAACGGCGCCAACGACAACCGTCACCATCTCGCGCACCTGCAGGTCGTCCACCCCACCGACATCCCCAGGTTCGCCGAGCTCGGCGCCGCCGCGAACATCCAGCCGCTCTGGGCGGCCCACGAACCCCAGATGGACGAGCTCACCATCCCGTTCCTCGGAGCCGCGCGAGCGGCCCTGCAGTACCCCTTCGGCGACCTGCTGCGCGCCGGAGCCCGGCTGGTCGCCGGCAGCGACTGGTCGGTGAGCAGCCCGAACCCGCTGTGGGGGGTGCACGTCGCGGTGAACAGGACCGTGCCCGAGGGCGAACCCGACGAGCCGTTCCTGCCCGAGCAGGCGCTCACCCTGGCGCAAGCGCTCACCGCCTACACGGCGGGCAGCGCCTGGATCAACCATCTCGACGACGTCACCGGCACGGTCGAGGCAGGCAAAGACGCAGACCTGGTGGTGCTGGACCGCGATCCCTTCGCCGGGCCGCCCGAGGAGATCGGCGCCACCCGTGTCGTCAGGACCTACGTCCAAGGCCGGCTCGTCCACCAGACCTGACACCCCCCCGCGAAAGGCGTGACTCATGAGCAGACGACGCTGGGCGGCACTGACCGTCCTCACCCTCACCGTGACGGCAGCCGCGTGCGGCGGAGGAGGCGGGAACGCGGCCCCCTCTCCCGGCAGGACCCTCAGCTCCGGCACCCCCTTGCCCAAGGGCGACATCGACGCCTTCACCTGGGTGTCCTATGCCGAGCCCCCGACCCTGGACTACGTCCACGCCTTCGACTATCCGCAGAACATGGTGCTGTCCAACGTCTGCGAGAGCCTCATGCGCTGGACGCCGGAGCTGAAGGAGGAGCCAGGCCTGGCGGAGAAGTACGAGCAGCGCGACCCCAAGACGCTCGTCTACACCATCCGCAAGGGTGTGAAGTTCCACAGCGGCGCCGAGATGACCGCCGACGACGTCGTGGCCAGCCTCAACCGGCACCTGGACGAGAAGGTCGGCTCCTACTGGATCTCCACCTTCCGCAACGTCGAGTCGATCACCAAGACCGGACCGATGGAGGTGACGGTCACGTTCAAGCAGCCCGACGCGCTGTTCAACCTGGAGATGGGCGCCTCTCCCGGTACGGTGGCCAGCGCCGCCTCGCTCCAGGCCAAGGGCAAGGCGTTCGGCACCGCCGACGGCGGCCTCGACTGCACGGGCCCGTTCAAGCTCGGCACCTGGACCAAGGGGCAGTCGATCCGACTGGACCGTTTCGACGGCTACTGGGGTGACCGGGCCAGGTCCGGCAAGGTCACCTTCACCTTCGTGCCCGACGCGGCGGCCAGGACCAACGCCCTGGTGACCGGCGAGGCCGACGGGAGCTGGATGGTCCCGGCCGCCTCCGTCGCCCGGCTGCGGTCCTCGGGTGCCGGCACCGTCCACGGCGGCCCCAACCTGACCACCGCGAACCTGATCGTCTCCGACCTCAAGAACGGGACGCTCGCCGATGTCAGGGTACGGCGGGCACTGTCGCTGGCCATCGACCGGCAGGGCCTGGCCAAAGCGGCCTTCGGCGACTACAGCAGCCCCTCGCTCGTACCGGGGCCGACCGAGTCCTGGCGCAACGTCGGGGCGGCCAAGCCGCCCGCGCCGGCCGTCACGCGTGACGTGGAAGCGGCCAAGAAGCTCGTCGCCGAGGCCGGGGCGCAGGGCAAGAAGATCGTGATCGCCACCACCAACACGGGACCCGAGATGTCGGTGATCTCCAACGCCGTGCAGGCGGCGGCCCAGGAGATCGGCCTGGCCGCCGAGGTGCGCACCATCGCCCCCGACGCCTACACCGCGCTGTTCTCCGACCCCGAGGCGCGCAAGGGCATCGACCTGTTCCCCACGTTCTGGTACCTGTCGGCGACCGACCCGCTGGAGCTGTACGGGCTGTTCCAGACCGGGCAGTTCGAGAACTACGGCGGATTCTCCGACCCCGCCTACGACAAGCTCGTCGCGGCGGCCGAAGTGGAGTTCGACCGGGTCAAGCGAGCTCAGCTGACGGCCGAGCTCCAGGCGACCGTGGCCACGCAGCTGCCCTGGATCCCGCTGGCGGACCTCGACAACGTGATGTTCATCGGCAAGCGCGTCACGGGCGCGCCCACCAGCATCTCCTACCTCTACTACCCGTGGGCCGCGGACATCGGCGCGGCTGGATGATGGCGCGCTTCCTGCTGCGCCGCCTGGGGGGGATGGTCGCGATCCTGGGAGCGGCCTCCTTCCTGGTGTTCGGCGCCCTCCAGCTCGCCCCGGGCGACCCGGCCAGCTTCCTGCTCAGCGGCCGCTCGGCCACACCGGAGGCCATCGCCGCCGTCCGCGCGCAGTACCGGTTCGACGACCCGGCCCCGGTGCAGTACCTGCACTGGATCGGCGGCGTGCTCACCGGCGATTTCGGCCGCTCGGTGCAGTTCCGCACCGACGTCGGAGGGCTGATCGCCGCCCGCGTGCCCGTCACGCTGACCCTCATCGGCATGGCCTTCGTGCTCACGATGGTGCTCGGCCTGGCGTTCGGCGTGTGGAGCGCGACCAGGCCCGGCGTGGTCGACAAGGCCGTGCTCGTGGGCAGCTCGGTCGCGGTCGCCACCCCGTCGTTCGTGCTGGGGTTCGTGCTCATCGCGGTGTTCTCGGTGAACCTCGGCTGGTTCCCGTCCATCGGCGCGGGCCAGGGCCTGGCCGACCGCCTGCACCATCTCACCCTGCCCGCCGTCGCGCTGGCCCTCACCTTCGCGGGGGTGCTGGCCCGGGTGTCGCGCTCGGCGATGCTGGAACAGCTGGGCCAGGAGTACGTCACGGTCGCCCGCGGGCGCGGCGTGCCCGAGCGGACGATCGTGCGCCGGCACGTGCTGCGCGGCGCCATGACCGTGACCCTCACCTACGGCGGCCTGCTGGTGCCCGGCCTGCTGGTCTCGACTGTGCTGGTGGAGACCACCTTCGGGGTCAACGGCCTGGGCCAGCTGCTGCAGTACTCGGTGACGGTCAAGGACTTCCCCGTCGTGCAGGCGCTGACCCTGCTGACCGTGGCGGTGTTCGTGGTCGCCAACCTCGCGGTGGACCTGCTGGCACCGCTGGCCGACCCCCGCGTGCGTCTGGGAGCGAGGGACTGATGGAACAACTCGTCATCAGACCGGGCCTGCGCGGCCGTACCGGCCGGCTCAAAGGCGGCGGCCTGCGGACGGCGGCGCTGGTGGTGATCGCGCTGCTGGTCCTGGCCGCCGTGTTCGCGCCGCTGGTGGCCCCCGCCGACCCCGACGCGGTGGACCTGTCGGCGGTGCTGGCCGGACCGAGCGCCGACCACCTGCTCGGGGCCGACGCCTCCGGCCGTGACCTGCTCTCCAGGATGATCTACGGGGCCAGGACCGGCCTGCTCGGCCCGCTCGGCGTCGTGGCCCTGTCCACGGTTCTCGGTGTCGTGATCGGGCTGGCCGCCGCCTGGCACGGCGGCTGGGTGGACACCGCGCTGTCGCGCTCGATGGAGCTGGTCTTCGCCTTCCCCGGCCTGCTGCTGGCCATGCTGGTCGTCGCGATGTACGGCCCCGGCCAGGTGGGGCCGGTCATCACCCTGGCCGTCGCCTACACCCCGTTCGTGGGCCGCATGGTGCGCGGAATGGCGCGAGGGGAGATGGGCCGGCCGTACATCGCCGCCTACCGGGCACTGGGATTCGGCGGTCTGACCATCTGCCTGCGTCACCTGCTGCCGAACATCGCCCCGGTGATCCTCGCGCAGTCCACGGTCAACTTCGGCTACGCGCTGCTCGACCTGGCCGGGCTCGCCTTCCTCGGCCTGGGCGTGCAGCCGCCGGCCGCCGACTGGGGAGCCATGATCAACGAGGGGCAGTCGGCGGTCCTGCAGGGCGCGCTCGGCCCGATCCTCGTCCCCGGCCTGGCCATCGTGCTGAGCGTGATCGCCTTCAACATCGTCGGCGAGAGCCTCGCCGACCGCGTCTCCAGGAGGTGACCATGCTGGAGATCGACGATCTTTCGGTACGGCTGCCGCGCACCGCCCGCCCGGCGATCGACGGCCTCTCGCTCACCGTGGCGGAGAACGAGACCGTCGGCCTGGTCGGCGAGTCGGGATCCGGCAAGTCCCTGACCGCGCGGGCCGTCCTCGGCCTGCTGCCGAAGGGCGCGCTGACCTCGGGCGAGATCCGCATGGACGGCGCCGACGTGCTCGCCCTGTCTCCGGCAGAGCTGCGCCGGCACCGGACCCACGCGGCCGCGATGATCTACCAGGACCCGCGCGCGGCGATCAGCCCGTTCCGGCGGATCGGCGACTTCCTCGCCGAGATCCTCCGGGAGGAGACCGGCGCCAGGGCGGCCCGCGCCCGAGCCGTCGAACTGCTCGGCCTGGTCGGCCTGCCGGACCCCGAACGGCACGTGCGCCAGCATCCGCACGAGCTGTCCGGGGGCATGCTCCAGCGGGTGGTGATCGCGGCGGCCCTGGCGGGAGAGCCCCGGCTGCTGCTGGCCGACGAGCCGACCACCGCCCTGGACGTGACCACCCAGGCCGAGATCATCAGGTTGCTGCGCGACCTGCGCGCCAGGACGCGGACCGGGATGCTGTTCATCACCCACGACCTCGAACTGGCCGCGATGATCTGCGACCGCGTCTACGTCATGTACGCGGGCCGGGTCATGGAGACCGGGCCGACGCGGCGGCTGTTCGCCGGGCCGCGTCACCCCTACACCACGGGCCTGCTGGCCGCCACCCCGCGGGTCGGCGACCTGGGCACGCTGCCGCCGCCGATCCCGGGACGCCCGCCCGACCTGCTGTCGGCCGTGCCGGGCTGCCCGTTCGCCCCGCGCTGCCCGCACGCCATGGACTCCTGTACGGCTGCCGCCCCGCTCCTGGTGGACGGGGTGGCCTGTGTGAAGGCGGAAGCGTGAGCATCGACCTTGAGGTGCGCGGCCTGCGCAAACGGTACGGCGCGTGGACCGCGGTGGACGACGTCGGCTTCGACCTGGCGGCGGGCGGCTCGCTCGGCCTGGTGGGCGAGTCCGGCTCGGGCAAGACCACGACGGCCAGGCTGCTGCTCGGCCTGGAGCGGCCCGACGCGGGCAGCGTGCTGGTGGCGGGCAGGCCGCTGGCGACGCTCGGTCGCAAGGACAGGGCCAGGCTGATCCAGATCGTCTTCCAGGATCCGCTCGGCTCGCTCGACCCGCGCCTTGCCGTACAGGAGTCGCTGGCGGAGGTGCTGCGACTGCACTTTCCCGGCGAGCCGACCGCGGCGCGCGTGGCCGAGTTGCTCGACCAGGTCGGTCTCGGCCCGCGCGAGGCGCGAGCGCTGCCCAGGGAGCTGTCGGGCGGGCAGCGGCAGCGCGTCGCCATCGCCAGAGCGCTGGCCGTGCGGCCCAGGGTGCTGGTGCTCGACGAGGCCGCGGCCGCGCTGGACGTCTCGGTCCAGGCGCAGATCCTCGGCCTGCTGGCCGAGATCCGCGCGGCCGGCGGCGTCTCCTACCTGTTCATCACCCACGACCTGGCCGTGGTCGGCTGTGTCACCGACCACGTGGCCGTCATGCGGCGCGGCCGGATCGTCGAGTCGGGGCCGACGACGCGGGTGCTGACCGCGCCCGAGCACGAGTACACGCGGCTCCTGCTGAGTTCCGTCCCGCGGCCCGCTTTCTAAGGAGATGCGCACAGATGCTGTGTTACCTGTCGGCCACCGAGGCCCACGCCCTCATGTCCAGGCGCGAGCTGTCGCCCGTGGAACTGCTGACCGCCGTCATCGACCGGGCGGAGGTGACGGAACCGCGGATCAACGCCTTCACCGAGCGCCTGTACGAGTCGGCCATGGAGCAGGCCAAGGCCGCCGAGGCCGCCTACCTGAACGGCACCGCCAGGCCGCTGGAGGGGATCCCGGTGGCGATCAAGGAGGAACAACCCATCGAGGGCCGCACCCATGAGGAGGGTTCGCTCCTGCTGCAGGGCGTGATCGCCGAGGTGACCCACCCGGTGGTCACCCGGATCACGCAGGCGGGCGGCATCGTCCACGCCCGCACGACGACGCCCGAGTTCAGCTGCGCCGGGTTCACCCACAGCAGGTTGTGGGGCGTCACGCGTAACCCGTGGAACCTCGACTACTCGCCCGGAGGCTCGTCGGGCGGCTCCGGCGCCTCGCTGGCCGCGGGCACCTCGCTGCTGGCCACCGGTTCCGACATCGGCGGTTCCATCCGCATCCCGGCCTCGTTCTGCGGAGTGGTCGGGTTCAAGCCGCCCTTCGGGCGGGTGCCCGCGCTGCCGCCGTTCAACCTCGACCAGTACTGCCACGACGGGCCCATGGCCCGCACCGTCGCCGACGTCGCCCTGCTGCAGAACGTGATCGCCGGTCCGCACCCCTGGGACGTGGCCTCCATCCGGCCGAAGCTGGAGCTGCCGCCCCTCACCGGCGACGTGCGCGGCATGCGGATCGCGCTGTCCATGACACTGGGCGACTATCTGGTGGAGCCGGATGTGGTGGCGGGCACGCTGGCGGCCGCCGAGGCGCTGCGGGCGGCAGGGGCGATCGTGGAGGAGGTCGAGCTGCCCTGGACCAGGGCGCAGATCATGGCCGCCGCCGACGCCCACTTCGCGGGCATCTTCGGCGCCGGGATCCGCGAGCTGGCCATCGAGCACGCGGACCTGCTGTCGGACTACACGCGGCGGTTCGCCGACACCGAGCCCGAGCTCAGCTTCTACCAGGGCATGGAGCTGGAGGGCCTGATCTACCGGCCGCTCGGTGAGCTGCTGGAACGCTTCGACGCGCTGCTCTGCCCGACCACGGCGGTGCCGGCCTTTCCGGCCGAGCACGACGGCGGCCCGCTGCCGATCAAGGGCGAGCCCGGCGACTACATGCTCGGGGTGATGACGATCCCCTTCAACATCGCCAGCCGCTGTCCGGTCCTGTCCGTCCCCTCGGGGCTGGCCGCCGGCGGCGTGCCCACCGGCGTGCAGATCGTCGGCCGCACCTACGACGACGTGACGGTCTTCCAGGTCGCCGCGTGCCTGGAAGCGGCTCTTCCCGGGATCGGACGGCCCGCCGTCCCGTGAGGCCCGGTGCCCGGCTCAGCCGGTGGTGGGCACGAACTCGGGCTGGCCGAGCACACGCAGCCGGCTGCCGCCGGGCCGGCGCCTGGCGACCGCGCAGGTCCTCGACGTTCTTTGGGCCGGTGGGACTCACTTGCGGGGTTTGCGGGGGGCGGCGGAGCGGGGCGGCTCGGCGCGCATGTGGTCGCGCACGCGGGTCATGATGTCGCCGAGGTCGTGCAGGTCCTCGTCAGTGAGGGGGTTGAACAGCAGGCGGCGCACGACCTCGATGTGGCCGGGCAGGACCCGCCCGACGAGGGCGAGGCCGCCCTCGGTGATGGTCACCAGTGTGGCGCGCTCGTCATCGGGGCTGGGGCCGCGCGTGACGAGGCCGGCCTTCTCCAGCAGGCCGGCCTGGTAGGTCAGGCCGCTGCGGCTGTAGACGACGCCGTCGGCCAGCTCGGTCATGGTCAGCTGCCTGGCGTCGGCGAGGTGGGCCAGGAGCTGGAACTGCACGTAACTCAGGTCGCCTTCCGCCCGCAACTGCTGCTCGACGGCGTGCTGGAGCAGGCTGACGGCCTCCATGAGCGCGAAGTAGGTGCCGAGCTGCGCGGGATGGAGGGCGTCGGCGTCAGACATCCGGTCATTCTATCTGTTTCAAATTCAAAACACGCCTCGACAGCATGGTGATGGATGTCACACCCTTCCCGGGATTGCTTTGAACTCGAAGCAGGTTATGGTCGTCAAATCGCTTCGAATTCGGAGCAACGACGCCAGGAGAGATCATGAAGGCAGTGCGATACCACCGCTACGGCGACAGCGACGTCCTGACCTACGAGGAGGCCGACCGACCCGTCCCCGGCGCGGGGCAGGTGCTGGTGAGGGTGGCCGGCACCTCGTTCAACCCGGTCGACGCGGCGATCCGCGCCGGGTACCTGCAGCAGGTGTTCCCGCTGGTCCTCCCGCACGTGCCCGGCATCGACGTCGCCGGCACCGTCACCGAGCTCGGCCCGGACGTCTCCGGCTGGAACACCGGAGACGCGGTCGTGGCCTTCCTGCCGATCCACGCGCCCGGCGCCGCCGCCGAATTCGTGCTCGCCCCGTCCGAGGCGCTGGCCGCCGCTCCGCGGACGGTCGATCTGGCCGATGCCGCCGCCCTCCCCGCGACCGCCCTGACGGCTTGGCAGGCGCTGTTCGAGCACGCCGAGCTCGAAGCCGGGCAGACCATCCTGATCAACGGCGCCGGCGGCGCGGTCGGCGGGTACGCCGTCCAGCTCGCCAAGCGGGCCGGAGCCGCCGTCACCGCGACCGCGAGCGCGCGCAGCGCCGACCGGGTCCGCGCGTACGGGGCCGACCGGATCATCGACTACACCGTCACCCCCGTCACCCAGGCCGCCGGCGGCCGGTTCGACGTCGTGCTCAACCTGGTGACCACCTCGGCGGACGAGACCGCCGCCCTGGTCGGCCTCGTCAGCGACGGCGGGGTCCTGGTCAGCACCACCACCCCCGCTAGCGAGGACACCGCGCGCGGTGTCCGGACGGAGCGGGTGTTCACCCGCAGCGACGCCGCCCAGCTCGCCGAGCTCGTCGCCCGCGTCGACGCCGGCGAACTGCGGATCGACGTCGCCGACCGGCGCCCCCTGACCGACCTCGCCGACGTTCACGACCTGGCCGTCACCGGTCGGCTCGCCGGAAAGACCGTCATCACCGTCTGACCCGCCCTCACCCTGACCTCGGGACCTCCGCTCACCCCCGACACCTCCACGAAGGAGCATCGTCATGACCATCTCTCTTGATCCGCAGGTTGCCGAGGCGCTCGCCCCGATCGCCGCGGCGATGGCCGGCAGCACGCCCCCGCCGGTCGGGGACGTCGCCGGCCGCCGCGCCGCGCTCGAAGGGCTCATCGCCCATGCCGACGCCGCCCAGCCGAGGCCTGCCGACGTCACGATCACCGACCACCACCTGCTCACCTCCGACGGCTCGAAGATCCTGCTGCGCTGGTACACCAAGCAGGGCGCGCCCAGCGATCCCGGACCGGCGGCCGTCTACTTCCACGGCGGCGGCATGATCCTCGGCCACGTCGGCCTGTTCGACGGCTCGATCTCCCGTTATGTCTCCGCCAGCGGCACCCCGATCCTCTCGGTGGACTACCGGCTCGCTCCCGAGCACCCCCACCCGACCCCGGTCGAGGACGCCTACGCCGGCCTCGTATGGCTGCACGAACACGCCGCCGCCCTCGGCGTCGACCCGGCCCGCATCGCCGTCCTCGGCGACAGCGCCGGCGGTGGGATCGCCGCGGCGGTCTCGATCCTGGCGCGAGACCGGCAAGGCCCCGCGATCGCCCAGCAGATCCTGATCATGCCGATGCTCGACGACCGCACCCTCACCCCCGACCCGCACCTGGCGCCGTACGCGCTGTGGTCCTGGGACGACAACCGCACCGGCTGGGGCGCGCTGCTCGGCGACGCCATCGCCGGCCCCGACGTGCCGGCCCACGCCGCACCCGCTCGGGTGGCCGATCCGGCCGGACTGCCCCCGGCCTACATCGAGGTCGGCCAACTGGACATCTTCCGCGACGAGGACCTCACCTACGCCCTGCGGCTCGGCCAGGCCGGTGTCCCGGTCGAGTTCCACCTTCACCCGGGCGTGCCGCACGAGTTCGAGGGCATCGCTTTCACCTCCGACGTGGCCAAGCGTGTCATGGCCGACCGGATCCGGGTCCTCTCCTCGCTCTGACGGCATGCGCCGGTGCCGACGGCACGCCGCAATACTGCTGTCGGACTTCGCCGGCATCGCCCTGCGCCGCATGGCGCGGGTCGCCGCCGAGGCCCCGTCGCATGGGATATGCCAGAGTTCGCCGTGCTTGAGGCTGCGTCACGGGTCTGTGGCCTGCCGGGCGCGGAGAGCCCGCAGCCTGTGACGGTTGCCACACCTCTCCATCGCGCACCAGCGCCGGGCGCCGGGGCGGGACGTGTCGACGGACACCAGCGGGCAGTCGTCGCTCGCGCACTCGCGGATGCGCGCGGCGAGCGGCCCGGACAGCAGCTCGATCATCTCCCGCGTCAGCGTCGACAGCGCCTGCGTTGCCCGCACCGGCGGCGCCCACCCCGCGCTCGTGGCGTCGGCGGCCAGCTCGGGGATCAGCCCACTCGGCCAGGTCGGCAGGGTCGTGGAGGGTCTCGAATACCGCATATTGGCCCTCGCCGCCCGTGTGGGCGAAGTCGAGGCAGACGGCGCCGGCGGAAAGGTCGTCGGTCCCACGGTCGGGGAGCAGGCCAGGCAGGCGTTCCGCGATCTCACGACCATCCTGGTGAGCGAGGGTGCGAGCCTGGCGAACATCGTGCACTGGCGCATCGCCGTGGTGGACGGCCACACCTTCGACGAGGGTGTGGCCGCCTTCCAGGAGGTGTGGAACCGGGCCGGCCCGCCGCCGGCCATCACGGTCCACGTCGTGGCCGGCTTGAGCCCCGGGTTCCTCGTCGAGATTGACGCCGTCGTGTGACGACCCGGGCCGACACCTTGGGGATACGGGTGCGGATCGGTCAGCGGAAGTCGGAGATGCGCAGCACCGCCAGCATGTCCGTCGCCCGGGAGCCGGTGGAGAAGGATGCCTCCGCGCCGACCCAGCCGCGGAAGGCTCCCGTGTCGTCGATGATCTGCATGAGCGGTTTGACGTGGGAGTTGCCGGTGTAGCAGAACTCACCGCGCTCCATCGCCAGGCAGGTGCACCAGTGCCAGAGGGTGTCGCGGCGGTCGGACTTGGAGATCATCGTGAGGTAGTACTGGATGGAGCTGATGTCGGGGCGCGTTCCGCCGCCGTACTTGGGGCAGCCGCCCGACTTCTGGCACGCGCCCCGCGAGGACGGCTGCAGGTAGGTCAGGCACGAGGTGGTGGCGGCGCAGGCACGGAAGGCGGAGTGGCCGAACGGCTGATTGCCGGAGGTGACGAGCTTGCCGCTCGCCCAGCTCGTCAGATCCTGCCTGAGCGAGCCGGGGAACGCCTTCACCGAGCTCATCGCGCGCCGGGTGCTGATCGCGGCGTTGCTGCCGTAGCCGTACCCGTGCGTGGCCAGCGTGCTGTGCTTGAGGTCCAGGCGGGCCAGCCTGCCGTCAGGCGAGGGCCGCACGTACCACTGCTCCGTCCACGTCTGGGCGATCTTCCACCGGATGGTGAGCACGTCGCCCGCGAGGGTGTACGTCCCGGCGCGGCTCTCCTCGGGGGCGCCGGTGAAGCCCCCGGCGGTGAGCACCTCGCAGGCGCGGGGCCTCGATGCGGCACCGCCCGCCTTGGTGGTGCAGCTCGGGTCGGGGACGGTGCCGGTGCGCTGCCTGGCCTTGGGATGACGCTGCCACCACAGGTACAGGGCGGCTCTCACCGTGCCGTCCGCGGCGAAGCGGTAGCTGCCCAGGCGTACCCAGTTCTGCTGGGAGGCGGCCTTCAGATGACCCTGTGAGATGACATAGGTGGTCTTGCCGCCCGGCAGCGACGCGGCGGAGGCCGCGGCGGTGGCAGGCCGGGCGGGCAGGATGGCGATGGCGAGCAGGAAGGAGAGGATTGCGGCTGCAGTACGCAAGAAGAGACTCCGGAAGGCTTGCAGGCTTGGCCGATCGTCAATGGGCCACCGTATTCGCTCCGGACCGGACATGTCTCCGGAACCGCAGCCATGTGCAGGCGGACTCGACACCTGTTCGCGAATTCCCGCCTGGGCAGGCCGGCTCCTCGAACCATGACAGACCTCCAGGCGGGGCGAAGGGCGCACTACGAGCCCACCGGCTTGAGGAATCCGTCGAGGACCACCAGGCCCTTCCCGTAGGTCGCGTCGACCTCGCGCTGGAGCTCCGGCGTGACCACCCAGACCCCGATGTCGACCCGCCCCGCCTGCACGTCCACCGAGGCCGAGTGGACGCCCTTGATCTCCTTGGAGGCCCTCTCCTGGACCGCTCGGAGCTCCGCCTCGGTGTGCCGGGCTCGGCTCAGGCACAGCGCGCCGCCCCAGACCTCGCGGATCGCGGCCTCGTGGGCGGTCGCGTCGCCGGTGAACCGCAGGTTCAGCACGAGCCGCTCCGGGTCGTTGGCGTATCGCTCGACCGATCGGGGGTCGTCGGGGTCGTAGCCCTCGATCTCGTCGAGGTAGCTCTGGTCCAGCCAACTGCCCGCGTACCCGGGAAGCCGCTCGGCTCTGCCGATCGCGGCCTCCATCGCCTCATGGGTGGCCTTCGCCGGAGCGACCGGGCGCCAGCCGCCGGGGGGCGCCGGGCACGGAGTGGCGAAGTCGGATCGGCCGACCGGGGCGTCGCGCCGCTCGGCGGGGCGCGGCGGCTCGGTGAGCGTCAGCCTCGCCCCGTCCCAGGTGCCCACGACGTGGTACTCGCCCCAGCGCACGCCGTTCCGGGCGGAGTGCTTGACCGTGTTCCAGTCCCACCCGACGATGTCCGGGCCGCCGCACTGGGGCGGCAGGGAGGTGGCGACGTTGGCGCAGAGCTGGGGGCCGTGCCGCGAGTCGGACAGTACGGTCCCGTCGGCCTCGTACCGAGTCGGGGGAGCGGGCGGGGACGTCCCGCAGGCGGCGAGCGTCACGAGCACGGTGGTGAGCCAGATGACTCTCATGCACCTGAAACGGATGGGGGCTGCGAGGGGTTCACGGTCCGGCTTCCGGATGAGCATCGGAGGCGGCCGTCACGCGCGGCTCGCGGTTGGCATGCGGATACGTGCCGGGTCGCGCAGCGGCCTTTTCTTGATTCACGAAATTTCCCAACTATCGGGACTGGGTAAACTCACTCCGACCGGGCGGAGGCGACGCGGAGAGGCGTGGATGGCGGAGACACCCGACACCGGCGGCGATCGGGAGACCGCGGCCGCGCAGTTCCTGGAGCGCTTCGCCATGATCATGTCCGAGTCCGGCTATCCCCGGATGGCGGCCCGCGTGTTCGCTGCGGTCCTGGTCTCCGAGGAGGGCAGGCGCACCGCCGCCGAGCTCGCCGGACAACTGCGGGTCGGCCCTCCGGCGATCTCCGGGGCGGTGAAGTACCTGATGCGCGTCGGGATGATCACCCGCGAGCGGGATCCGGGTCAGCGCCGCGACCACTACCGCGTCGACCAGTCCGCCTGGTACAAGGCGGCCCTGTCGAGCGATGAGGTGTACCGCCGCTTCGAGGAAGGCGCGCACGACGGGCTGGCGGTGTTCAGCCCCGACACGCCGGCCGGCGCGCGGCTGGCGGAGATCGAGCGCTTCTTCGCCTTCCTGCGCAGCGAGGTTCCGAAGCTGATGCACAAGTGGCAGGAGCTGAACGCGGTGTCGGAGGACGGCTGATCACGTCAGGTCGCGCCGGCGCAGGCCGACGATGCCGAGCGCGGTCAGAGCGGCCGCCACGGCGGTCAGCACCGCCAGCGGAGCCGTCGACGTCTGCCCGAGCACGACCCAGGGCACGTGCACGAACGGGATGATGGTCAGCAGCGTCTCGTCGACCTGGCCGAGCGTGCCGAACACGTCGAGCAGGATGAACGCCGTCCAGACTCCCCAACTGGCCGACGCGAGGCGGGGCAGCAGGCCGGCCAGGGCCGCCGCGATCCCGGTCATCGCCCACACCGCCGGCAGGTAGGCCAGGGCTGCCCCGAGCACCTGCGGGAGCCTGCCGAGGTCGCCGGCGCTCAGGCCGTACCCGAGTCCGGTGGCCGCGCCGAGCGCGGCCAGGACGACCGCGGGACCCGCGGCGGCGATGACCAGGTGGCTGAGCGCCCAGCGGGCGCGGCTCACGGGGGTCACGAGCACGAGGTCCGCGCGCCCGGCCGACTCCTCCGACCGCAGCCGCAGCGCCGACACGATGCCGTACGCCGCGACGATCCAGGCCAGCATGGACAGCAGGTAGTTGAGGAAGAAGTCGGCGGGCCCGGCGTGCTCGCCGCCCACCTTGGCGATCATGTCCATGATCTGGGGAGCATCGATCTGGCCTTCCAGGCCGCCGGAGACCGCGCCGCCGAGGGCGAGGCCGCCCACGGCGAAGCCCGCGGACCACGCCACGAGCTGGCCGCGGTGCAGCCGCCAGGCCAGGGCGAGCGGGCTGCGCAGGCCGGGCCCCGCCGTGGCGGGGCCGAGCCGTGGCGGCAGCAGGCCGGCGGCGAGGTCGCGGCGGGCCGACAGCAGGTGGGCAGCGGTGGCCAGCAGGGCGACGAGGGCGAGCAGCGGCGCCAGCACCCACCAGCGTTCGCCCGCGAAGGGCCGCAGGTGCAGCGTCCAGCCCAGCGGCGACAGCCATGACAGCCCATGCGCCCCGCCCGCGTCGCCGACCGCGCGGACCAGGAAGCAGACGACGAAGACGGCCAGGCCGAGCCCTCTGGCGGCGACGGCGCTCTCGGTCACCTGCGCGACCACGGCGCCGACCGCGGCGAACGTCCAGCCCGCGGCGGCCAGCGAGAGACCGAGGGCGATCGAACCCGTCGCGGGCAGCCCGCCGCTCATCAGCGCCGCCGACATCAGGAGGGCGATCAGCAGGTCGGCGGCGAGCACCACCCCCAGCGCCGCGGCCAGAGGCGCGTGCCTGCCGACCACACCGGCGCCGAGGAGTTCGCGGCGGCCCGACTCCTCCTCCACGCGGGTGTGCCGGATGACGAGCAGCATGCTCACCAAGCCCAGCAGCATCGCGCCGGAGGAGCCCACGGTCCACGCGGTCAGCCCGCCGACGCTCGCGTCGAAGACGGGGCCGCGGGTGGCCAGCTGCGTGGGATTGTCCATCGCCCCCCGGGCCACCGACCGCAGGGACTCGGCGGTCGGGTACAGCGCGGCGGTGCTGCCGGCGATGCTCATCGGGAAGACGGCGGCCGCCAGACCCCAGACGGGCAGGATCAGCCGGTCGCGGCGGACGATGAGGCGGGCGATCGTGCCCGCTCCGGTCAGCGCGCTCATCGGGCCTCCTCGCTCTGCCGCTCGTGCCGGTCCGGCCGCGCCGTGCGGTAGTGGCGCATGAAGAGGTCCTCGAGCGTGGGAGGGGCGGCGGTCACGTTGCGCAGACCCATGGCGGCCAGGGCGCCGAAAAATTCGTCGAGGTGCGCGGGCTCGACCTGGCAGCTCACCCGATTGCCCTCGACGCGCAGGTCGTGGATGCCGGGCAGGCCGGTGAGGCCGTCCGGCTCGTGGGCCAGTTCGGCTGTGACCGAGGTGCGGGTGAGGTGGCGGAGCTCGACCAGGGTGCCGGTCTCGACGACCCTGCCGCCGCGGATGATGCTCACCCGGTCGCACAGGGCCTCCACCTCGGACAGGATGTGGCTCGACAGCAGCACGGTGCGGCCGCGCGCCTTCTCCTCGGCCACGCTGTCCCTGAACACCGCCTCCATCAGCGGGTCCAGACCGGAGGTCGGCTCGTCGAGGATGAGCAGCTCCACATCCGAGGCGAGCGCCGCGACCAGGGCGACCTTCTGCCGGTTGCCCTTGGAGTAGGCGCGGCCCTTCTTGCGAGGATCGAGCTCGAACCGTTCGAGCAGGCTCGACCTGCGCTGCGCGTCGATCCCGCCGCGAAGCCGTCCCAGCAGGTCGATCACCTCGCCGCCGGACAGGTCGGGCCACAGGGTCACGTCGCCGGGCACGTAGGCCAGGCGGCGGTGCAGGTCGGTGGCGTCGGTCCAGGGGTCGCCGCCCAGGAGGCTCGCCGTGCCGGAGTCGGCGCGGATCAGGCCGAGCAGGATGCGGATGGTCGTGGACTTCCCGGCGCCGTTCGGGCCCAGGAAGCCGTGCACCTCTCCGGTGCCGACGGTTAAGTCGAGACCGTCGAGCGCACGTGTCCGGCCGAACGTCTTGACCAGGCCGGACACGGAGATCGCGTTCGTCATGAGCCTCAAACTACACTGATTTCACGAAATTCATGAAGTATCAGAATCTCATGCCCAGGAGGGGCGGCAGGAATGCGGGACCAAGGGGCCGTATTCCGGATCGCGTCCAGGTACTCGGCGGGCTCGTACGACGGTCGAAGCGGGCGGTGCGGAGGCAGGGGGTCGGTGGCCGCGGGTCTGCGGAGGTCATGTCGCCGCGACGGTTTGACCTGACGCAGGGGCAACCTCTCAGCATGGAGGACATGACCACGAAATCCCGTGCGATCGAGGACGCCGGACCGCGCGAGCCGTACGGCGACCACGACGGCGACAGGCAGCGGGCCGAGAGAGGCGACAGGACGATGCGGCACTTCACCATCCACCACGACGGTGTCACGATCCCGGTCTCTCGCGGCGGCCGGGGACGACCGCTGGTCCTGTGCCCCGGGCTGAACTCGACACAGGCCGGCCTGCGCGAGCTGACCGAGCTGCTGCGGCGCGACCACGACGTGGTGACCTTCGACCTCAGGGGCCACGGCCTCGCCTCGGCCGCCGACCGGTACTCCTTCGAGGCGTTCCTCAGCGATCTCGTCGCCGTGCTGGCGGAGCTGGGACGCCTCGACCTGCCCGCGGCGCCCGTGCTGGTGGGCTACTCGCTGGGCGCGGACCTGGCCGTGCACTATGCCTCCGAGCATCCTGACACCGTCGCCGAGCTCGTTCTCATCGACGGGGCGAACCCGGTGCCCGAACCGTTCATCACCGCGGCCGACCTGCCGGAGTTCCGCGCGATGTGGGAGGAGCTGGCGACGCGGAACGAGGCCGAGCGGGGCACCGCGCGTCAGGTGTTGCTGACCGCCCAGGAGATTCTCGATCTGAACCTCGAGATCGATGTGGTTCGGTCCGGAATCCTCGACCGGTACAGGAAGATCGACCGGCCCATCATCATGATCATGTCGACCTCGATGGCCGGTGACAGCGGCGAAGGGCGTGCGCCCGGACGCAATCAGAACTGGCGTGCCGGCGTCGAGCGGCTCGTCCGCGAGCAGCCACGCGTCTCCACGTCCTGGCTCGACACCGACCACCGGCTGGTCTTCACCCACGCCCCGGAAATCGCTCAGATCATCCGGGGCGCACACGGCCCAGCCGACCAGGCCGACCACTTGAACACACCCTAGGAGACCGGTTCGATGCTGACCATCGGCGAGCTGGCGTCGTACGCGGGAGTGACGGTGCGCGCGGTGAGGCACTATCACGCCAAGGGACTGCTGCCGGAGCCGGAGCGGGACCACTGCGGCTACCGGAGATACGACGCCGGCGCCGTGGTCGAGCTGATCAGGATCCGAACCCTCGCCGAGGCCGGGGTCCCGCTGGCGCGGGTGGGAGAGCTGCTCCAGGCCGGCGAGGAGGAGTTCGCCGCGGCGGTCGCGGACATCGACAGGCGGCTGCGGGCGGAGATCCGGGAGCGGCAGCGGCACCGGGAGCGGATCGCCCGGCTCGCCTCCGGCGACAACCTGGCTCTGCCCCCGGAGGTGGCCGAGCTGCTCGACCGGCTTCGGGCGCTCGGGGTCGACCAGCGGATCGTCGAGGTCGAACGCGACGGCTGGATCCTGGTGGCCGCGCACGCACCTGAGCGAGTCCCGGAGTGGACGGCGCGCAAGGGCGAGCAGCTCGCCGACGCGGCGCTCATCGACTTCTATCTCACCCTGAGCCAGGCTCTCGGCTGGACCGCCGACGACCCACGGCTGGTCGAGCTGGCCGACAGGATGGCCGCCTACATCACGCGCACGGCCGACGAACGGGGCGAGGACTACCTCGACGACGCCGACATCGAGCCACCGTTCGTCACGCTGATGGACACACTGGCGTTCGACACCGCGCCGCCGGCCCGCCGGCTGATCGAACTGCTGAAGGAGCGAGGCTGGACCGGCTGGACCAGGCTCGAGCGCGTGGACCCGACACGGGATACGGCCGCAACACGGCAGGACGACACGGCGGCGCAGCGTTCCCGGCGTCGGCGGTGACGGCGGGTGGGGTTCTCCTGGGCTCCGCCCAACCTTTCGGCTCCTCGCCGGCGTCGGTAACGGGCGAGAGGAGTCACGTTGGATCGCAATGAAAGCTTCCGCGAGTTCGTCGCCGCGCATCAACAGTCGCTGATGCGCACGGCGTACCTGCTCGCGGGGGACGCGCACCGTGCCGAGGACCTGCTGCAGGCCGTCCTGCTCAAGGTGCTCGGCCGCTGGAGCAGGCTCTCGCGCATCGACAACCCGGAGGCGTACGCGCGCAAGGCGTTGCTGAACCAGCACATCTCGTGGCGGCGGCGGCTGCGGGGCGGCGCCGAGCTGCCGAGCGCCGCACCGCCCGAGCGGAGCTACTCGAGCGAGGACGCCACGGTGGTACGGCTCGTCATGCGCCAGGCGCTCATGCGGCTGCCGCCGCGGCAGCGGGCGGTGATCGTGTTGCGTTTCTACGAGGACCGCACCGAACGCGAGACCGCCGAGCTGCTCAACTGCTCGATCGGGACGGTGAAGAGCCAGGCCCATCACGCGCTGGCCCGCTTACGGGTCCTCGCGCCCGAGCTGGCGCCGAGGTTCACCGCACTGGACGACATTCAGGAGGCACACCGATGACGTGGCTGAAGGAGACGTTGCACGAGGTGGCCGACGACGCCCCTCGCGTGGACCTGGCCGAGCGCACCATCGTGATCCACGAGCGCAGGCGGCGGACGGTCGTCTCGCTCGCCGCGGCTGCCCTGGTGGTCGTCACCGGGCTCGGCGCGACGGCCGCCGTACGATTGCTGCCGGCCGAGCCGGACCCCGCCACCGCCCCCGGGACGGTCACCGATCTCCCGGCTCGCGGGGTGGGCCCGCTGAGCCACGCCTACCGGACGTTCTGCCGGCCGGACAAGGGCGAGGCCCCGGAGGGCTGCAGGGAGGGCGGCTGGCGGGTGGTCACCCGGTCCGGCCGGACGTACCACGTGGCGCAGGCGCTACCCAGCCTGAACGCCTACCGGGGTACGGGTCTGCGGGACAGCCCCCTGGCCATCAGCCAGGACGGTCGCAAGATCGCCTACTACGGCGCCCGGGAGAGCACGTTCGTGGTCCACGACCTGGCCTCAGGCAAACGGCGGGCGGCGCCGAACAAGATCCCGCAGGCGTGGCTGGGCAGCGTCTCCCACCTGCTGCTGTCCGCGGACGGCCGTTTCCTGGCCTTCACCAAGAACCCGGAGCTGAAGGACCCGGCCATGCTCGTCGACATGCGCGAGCGCATGGTCCGCTCGCTGCCGAACGGCTGGAACCCCATCGGCCTCTCGCCCGACGGCGAGACGATCACGCTGGCGCGGTACGCGCCCAGCGCGCGGCTGCGGACGATGTCGAGACTGTGGACGGCCTCCACGGCGGGCAACGCCACCAGCGTGAAGCTGCCCCGGAACTACCTGTTCAGCCCGCTCGCCCCCGACGGGGAGAGCGTCGTGGCGGTGCCGGTCGAGGAAGCCTGCACCCGCGGGGGTGATCTCGTCCGCCTCGACGCGCGGACCGGCAAGGTACTGCGGAAGATCGCGGTACGCGGTCTGCCCGGGGCCGGCCACCACATCTCGTTGCGCACCTGGCGCACCGCCGACGAGGTGACGGCCCTGGTCATGCCCGCCACCTGCCCGCCGGTGCCCGCACGGGTGGACGCGCCGGGGCCCGAGGAGCGGAACGACCCGCCGTACCGGACGATGACGGCCTACGCCGTCGATGTCAGGACCGGCCAGGCACGCAAGGTCGCCACCTACACCGCGCAGGACTTCTTCGGGATCGTCCTCCCCGGCCCTCCCGGGGCGTTCTGATCCGGCGGCGGCGTCATCCGCTGATCAGGTGGGCGACCTCGGCCGGATGGGTGAGCTGCGGGTGGTGCCCGGCCCCGGCGATCTCCGCCACCGGGTGGCCGACGTCCACCACCAGGGGGTCGGCCGAGCCGGTGATGATCTCGACGGGGACCTGCACCCGGTCCAGCAGCGCCCGCGACCGCCCGCGGTCGGCGAACGCCGCGCGCAACGCCGTGATCACCCGGCCGGCCACCCCGGGACGGCGCAGGTCGGCTGCGGCGCTCGCCACCTCCGGCCCCTCCGGAAGGTGCAGCGTCCCGGCCAGGCGGGCGGCGGACATGCGGCGCAGCATCGGTACGGCCAGGCGCGAGCGGTTCAGCCACGGACCCGGGGCCTGCAGGAACGCCGGGGAGACGAGGACCAGCCGGCTGACGCGTTCCGGATGCTCGACGGCGAAGCGGAGGGCGGGCCCGCAGGCCAGCGAGTGCGCGACCAGCACCGGGCGGGTCCGCACGGGGCCCAGCAGGTCGGCCAGCCAGGCGTCCACCGGCCGGTCGGTGGCGGCCGAGCGGCCCAGGCCGGGCAGGTCGGGGGCCAGGACCGGACCGGGGAGGTGCGGGGTGACAGGCGCCCACAGGTCGGCGTTCATGGGCAGCCCGTGCAGCAGGACGTGGGCCGGGTGGTGCCGTTCTCCGGCCACCCAGGTCCGGCTGCCCGCCACGGCGCGGAAGCCGTACGGTCGCAGCCAGGCTGACGCGGCGCCGAACCGGGAGGCCACCAGGTCGTCGGCCCAGGCGCGCAGGGCGTCGACGGCCGGGGGCATCTCCAGTCCGGCGGTCGCGGCGAAGGCGCGGGCGGCCTCCGTCGGGTAGCGGTCGGCCGACAGGAACGACAGCGTCTCGGGGTCCGCGCCGGTGATCCTGCGGGGCAGGCGCCGGACCAGGCCGACGGGAACGGTACGGCGGGGCGCCCGCACGCCCAGGTGCGCGGCGATCGTGCCGATCAGCTCGGGCAGGAGGGGAGTGGTGTCGTCGAGCACCCAGTAGTGCTCGCCCTCGGGCGAGGCGGGGATCTCGGCGAGGAAGCGGGCGACGTAGTCGAGCGTGACGATCGGCAGGAAGACGTCGGGGCCGCCGGGGAGAGCGGGCAGCCGCCCGTTCCACAGGTCGTCGACCATGGCGGCCAGGCCGATGTACTGGCCCGGCCCGATCACGGTGCTGGGGTTGGCGACGGTCAGCGGGACCTCCAGTTCGCGGGCCCGGGCCCGCACCGCCTGGTCGCCCTCGATCTTCGACGCCTCGTAGGCTCCCAGCGCGGCGTAGTCGGGCTCGGAGCCGGCCCCGCTCACCCGGTAGCCGCTGATGTGCACGAGCCGCCGCAGCCGGGGCAGCGTGGCGGCCCATTCGAGCACGTGGAGCGCCCCTGTCACGTTCGTCGCCCGCGCCTCCGGCACGCCGAGGCCGAACGCGAAGCGGGCGGCGGTGTTGTAGACGTCGCGCGCCTCGGGCAGTCCCGAGAGGGGGCGGGTGATGTCGGCGGTGACGACGGTCAGGCCGCCGGTGTCGACGCCCTCGGAGGTCAGCCAGGGGGTGAGTGTGTCGTTGCGTACGGCCGCCGCGACCCGCTGCCCGCGGGCGAGCAGCTCGGCGACCAGGGAACGGCCGATGAAACCGGTCGCGCCGAAGACGATCGCGTCCATGAGGCTCCTAAAATAGATCGGTCTACATATTTTCTGGTGCGCAAAAGGCCCGCCGGTTGCGGCGGGCCCGTGTTCCGTGTCCCGGGTCAGCGCAGCAGGGCCGCGATCTGGCGGGCCACCCTGTTCAGCGGCTCCCTGCTGCGGTGCGTCCTGGCCAGCAGGAGGGCGCCCTCGACGAGGGCGAGGATCGTCATCGCGAGGTCGTCGGCATCCGGCCGGTCCGCCAGTCGCGTGCGCAGGGCCGCCTCCCACCCGGTGTAGACCTCCGAGCAGGCCTTCTGCAGCGGATCGCTGGTGGCGGCCATCTCCAGCGCCACCGTGGCCACCGGACAGCCCTTGCGCCAGCCCGACTCCTCCAGCCGGTCGCCCAGGTGGCGCAGCACGCCCTCGACGAACTCCGTCGTGGACCCGCCGGAGCCGGCCAGGTCCTCCATGGCGGCCCCGATCGCCTGGCCGGCCCGCCGTACGGACTCGCCGACCAGCTGGTCCTTGCCGTCGGGGAAGTGGAAGTAGAGCGAGCCGCGCGGCGCGCCGCTGGCGGCGATCACCTGGTTGAGCCCGGCGCCGAGGTAGCCTCCGGTCTCGATCAGCTCCTGCGTCGCGTCGAGCAGCCGGTCCCGCGTCTCGGTGCCTTTCTGTCCCATGGCTCACAAAGTAGACCGATCTACATATTCTTTCAAGCCGGGTGGAGTATCCGTCCGGTTTCGCCTACCCTGGGGCGAGCGAGGGGAGTACTTCCCAAGTGCCGATCCGGTCAGTACGGGCGCACCGATGCGCCCCCGGGCGGCCGCCCATGACCCCGGGCGAAGGAGACCTCGAACGGCTGCGTACGTTCGAGGAGGTTTCATGCCCCTGGGGACAGTTCTGGCTGCGTCCGGTCCGGACACCGTCGCATCGACCGGTCTGTGGACGGTCACCGTCGCCGCCCTGCTCCTGCTGCTGGCGATCGACATCGTGCTGACCCGGCGCCCGCACGAGGTGCACATGCGCGAGGCCGTGGCCTGGTCGGTGTTCTACCTGGTGCTGCCGCTCGCGTTCGGCGCCTACCTGTGGAGCGCGTTCGGCACCACCGTGGCGGTGGAGTTCTTCACCGGATACGTGGTGGAGAAGTCGCTGTCGGTGGACAACCTGTTCGTGTTCATGCTGCTGCTGACGGCGTTCGCGGTGCCGGCCGAGCTGGCACAGCGGGTCCTGCTGTACGGGATCATCGGGGCGCTCGTGCTCCGGGTGGTGTTCATCGCGCTGGGGGCGGCGGCGCTGCAGAGCGGGACGTGGGCGTTCCTGCTGTTCGGTGCCATCCTCGTCGTGACCGCGGCCAAGGTGCTCAGGGAGGCGGTCAAGGGCGGCGAGCAGGAGGTCGACATCGACTCCATGCGCAGCGTCCGGCTGCTGCGCCGCTTCGTCCCGGTGACCGGCGACTACCGCGGCTTCCGGGTGGTGGTGCGAGAGGGCGGCCGCCTGGCCGTCACGCCGCTGGCGCCGGCCGTCGTGGCGGTGTTCGCCACCGACATCGTCTTCGCCGTCGACTCGGTGCCCGCCGTGTACGGGGTGACCGAGGACCCGTTCCTCGTCTTCGCCACCAACGCCTTCGCGCTGCTGGGCCTGCGCGCGCTGTACTTCGTGCTGAAGGGCGCACTGACCAAGCTGCGGCACCTCAACCACGGGCTGGCCGTCATCCTGGCGTTCATCGGGGTCAAGCTGATCCTGCACTGGGCGCACGGCCTGTGGGCGTGGGTGCCGGAGATCCCCACGCTCGCCTCGCTCGGCGTCATCGTCGCGGTCCTGGCCACCGTCACGCTCACCAGCCTGCGGCCCGAGCGCCGGGCGGTGCGGTGAGTTCCGTGCGGTGAGTTCCGGCCGCTCGTGCCGCCGGAGCGGGTGCCCCCGCCCGCCGGAGCGGGCGCGGGCGTCCCGGCGTACTGTCGTGCCCATCCGCGCCGCACGTGCCGGAGGAGAACGGAGAACGCCGTGTTCAGGGGACTTGCCGCCGACCGTGACGAGTTGCCCGGCCTGCTGGAGCACGTCCAGGCGCACGCCGCGGCCCTGCTCAAGGCCGTCGGCGAGCGCGAGGTCGTCCCGCCGCCGCCGTCCCCGCTCCCCGCGCCCGCCGCGCTGCCTGCAGGCGGAGCGGGGGCGCGCGCGGCGCTGGAGGAGTTCGCCCGGCGCTGGGAACCCCGGCTGTCGAGCAGCGCGGGCCCCCGCTACCTCGGGTTCGTGACGGGCGGCGTGACCCCGGCGGCGCTGGTCGGCGACTGGCTGACCGGCGCCTGGGACCAGAACTCCAACTCCTCCCTCGACGGCGCGGGACAGGAGCTCGAACGCGAGACGCTCGGCTGGCTGCGCGAGCTGTTCGGGCTGTCCGTCGAGCACCACGGGACGTTCGTCAGCGGCGCGACCATGTCCAACACAGTCGGCCTGGCCGTCGCCCGCGAATGGCTGGGGGAGCGGCTCGGCGTCTCACCGGCCGAGGACGGGACGGGCCCGCTGGGGCGGGTGCGGGTGCTGTCCGGCAGCCCGCACTCCAGCGTGGCCAAGGCGCTGTCCATGCTCGGGCTCGGCCGGCGGGCACTGGTGAGGGTGCCGCTGCTGCCCGGCCGGGAGGCGGTGGACCCGGCCGCGCTGGAGGCGGCGCTGCGGGAGGCGGACGGGCCGTGCGTCGTGGTGGCCAACGCCGGCACCGTGAACACCGTCGACTTCGACGACCTGAAGGCCATCGCCGCGCTGCGCGAACGGTACGGCTTCTGGCTGCACGTGGACGCGGCGTTCGGCGCCTTCGCCGCCCTGTCGCCGGAGCACGCCCACCTGGTCGCCGGGCTCGACCTGGCCGACTCCCTCTGCGTCGACCTGCACAAGTGGCTGAACGTGCCCTACGACAGCGCCGTGCAGTTCACCCGCCGCCGTGACCTGCAGGCGGCCGTCTTCCAGAACTCGGCCGCCTACCTCGGCCCACTCGGCGACACTCCCGACACGGTCCATCTCACTCCGGAGAACTCCCACCGCCTGCGCGCCCTCGCCGCCTGGTTCACGCTGTACGCGTACGGGCGTGACGGCCACCGCGAGATCGTCGAACGCTGCGTCGCCTGCGCCCGCGCGCTCGGCGAGGCCATCGAGGAGCTGCCCGGCCTGCGCCTGCTCGCGCCGGTGCGGCTGAACGTCGTCTGCTTCACCCTCGCCGGCGACCCCACGGCCGACCGTCTCGCGGAGCTGGCCGGCCGGCTGTCACGCGAGGTGTTCGTCACGCCCACCGTGTACGACGGGGTGCCCGCGCTGCGCGCGGCGTTCAGCAACTGGCGCACGACCGACGCCGACGTGCGCAGGATCGTCACGGCCCTGCGTGACGCGCCGCGCTGAGGCGCCGGGCGACGGTGGGGCGACGGCCGTGTGCCGCCCGGCCCACCGCGACAGCCGGTCAGCCGATCCGGGTCATCAGCGAGTCGTAGCCGCCACCGGTGCCGCCCGCTCACCGTCCGGTGCCCACCAGCCGGTCCAGTGCCTTGAGCCGCTCGTCGGGGTACGCGGTGTTGTGCCCGTATGACGGCGGCGCGCCGGGAAAGGAACCGGTCGTCGCGGACTTTTCTCTCAGGCGTGGACCCAGGCGGGTGTCCAGGCCCCTCGCTGCCGGCGACGATACCGGGCATCCAGACGCGCCGGCCCCGCCAGGTCCGGCAGCCGGAACGCGTCCCGGACGGCTCGACGGCGCGGGTGCTGACGGCGTGGACGGTCACGACGCGGACGGTCACTACGCGGACGGTGGCCGCCGCGGCCACCGTCGTCTGGGACCTGCCCGGCCGGGCCGTCCGGTCACGCGCCTTCGGAGGCGATGAGGTGCCGTACGCGCACGGTCAGGTCGCCGCGGTCGACGCCGGCCAGGGCGAGCGCCCGCGGCACGGTGCCGGCCTCGGCCTGCAGGATGCCGAGCAGGAGGTGCGCCGGCCGCAGGTCCTTCTTGCGGAACGCCCTCGCCATCCGCTCCAGCGCCAGCTTGGACGACGCCGCGAGCTGGGTCGGGGGCTTGGCGGCCGGGCTCGGGCGGGGCAGGTCGAAGGCGCCGGCGGACACCCCGGCCGCGCTCAGGCTGTGCTCGAACTCCCGGTCCAGCGCCGCGCGGACCGCCTGCCGGTCGAGCCCGGCAGAGGAGAGGAGCTCTCCGGTGGCGGGCTCGACCTCGGCGGCGATCGCCAGCAGCAGATGGTGCGCTTCGATCGCCGCCGACCCGTCCTCGTGAGCCTCGCGGGACCCCCGATCGATGATCCTTTGAAGGTATCTGTCGAAGCTGGTCATTCGTCGCGTCTCCTCAGCTTGACCCCTGCGGCGATGAGCCGCTTGGCGTGTTTCTTGTGGACTGCCTGGCGGGTGACTCCGAGCGCCTCGGCGACCTGGGGCCAGGTCCAGCCGTCGCGCATCGCCTGCTCGACGGCGGCGTCCTCGATCTGGTCGGCCAGGCGTCGCAACGCCGCCACGGCCGCGAGCGCGTCAGCGGGATCTTGGGGAGCGGAAATATCAACACCGGCCATACAAGCAACCTTAGTTGACTACTTGGGGCCCAGTCAACCTCGGTTGCTCAAGGGCGCCCGGGTTGCAGTTCGGGATGCGAACTAATATGGTTCGTATCCCGAACAAGTTTGGAGAGTGAGCATCATGGGTCCCACGGTCGCGATCATCGGTGGCGGGTACGGCGGCGCCGCCGCCGCCAAGGCGCTGGACCAGGACACGGACGTCGTTCTCGTCGAGCCCAAGGACGCCTTCGTACAGAACGCCGTGTCGCTGCGCGCGCTGGCCCGGCCGGACTGGGCGGACAATCTGTTCTTCCCCTACGACCGGCTGCTCGAGCGCGGCCGGGTCGTCCGCGAGCGCGCGGTATCGGTCGACTCGGCCGGCGTCGTCCTGGCCTCCGGCGAACGGGTCGAGGCCGACTATCTCGTGCTGGCCACCGGATCCGGTTACCCCTTCCCGTTCAAGTTCGACACCGACCTGTCGAGCGAGGCGCGGGACCGGCTGCTGGCCACACACCTCGAACTGGCGGGCGCCGCCCGGGTGCTGATCGTCGGCGCGGGGCCGGTCGGCCTGGAGCTGTCCGGCGAGATCAAAGCGGTCTGGCCGGGCAAGCACGTCACCGTGGTGGACCCGGTCGCGGAGCTGCTGCCCGGCTTCCAGCCCGAGCTGCGCGAAGATCTGCGCCGCCAGCTCGACGCGCTCGGCGTGGACGTGCGGCTCGGCACCACGCTCGGGGCGCGGCCGCCGACCGAGCCCGGCCGGGCCGGGTCGTTCACCGTTCCGGCCACCGGCGGGGAGATCTCCGCCGACATCTGGTTCCGCGCCCACGGCGTCAGCGTCGACACCGGTTACCTCGATGCCGACCTGGCCTCCGCGCGCACGCCGGAAGGGCGTATCCGGGTCTCCGAGACGCTCAACGTCGAGGGCCACCTTCACATCTACGCGATCGGCGACATCACCGACGTCGCGGAGGCCAAAATGGCCGGGAACGCCATGCAGCACGCCGAGATCGTGGCCGCGAACATCATCGCCCACGCGCGCGGCGAGCAGCCCACCGCCGTCTACCGGCCGTCGGCCGTGCCCTTCGTGCTGCTCCCGCTCGGGCCCGAGGGCGGGGTGGGCCAGCTCCCGTCCCCGGACGGACCCATCGTCCTGCCCCCGCAGGCGGTGGCGGAGTACAAGGGCTCAGACCTGTTCACCAGCCGGTTCGCCGCACTCTTCGGCGTCGCCGGCGGCGTGCCCGTGGACGCCTGACCCGGCCGAGTCCAGGAAGATCATCGGTACGGTGTTGTCCCGCACCACCCGGCTGAGCAACTCGGCGAGCGCGGCGCGGTCGGCGCCGTCGAGACCTGACGGAAGCTCGTCGATCCGCTCGCAGGTCCCGGTGTAGAACACCTCGGCCAGCTCGGCGCCCCGTTCGGTGAGCGTGACCCGCACCGCGCGCCCGTCCGTCGGGTCCGGCTCGCGTCGTACCAGGCCGCGCTGGGCGGTACGGTCCACCAGCTCGGTGAGGCTGGACTTGGCCAGCCGCAGCATCTCGCCGAGCTCGCGCATCCGGTACGGCCGCCCCATCAGCACGCAGAGCAGCTGCCCCTGCTGGGGAGTCAGCCCGTACTCGCGGGCCGCCTCGGCGTAGACGGCGTTGACCAGGAAGGATGACCGCACCAGCGCGGTCACGATCCCCAGGTGCTCCTCGGTCTTGCCCATCCGACCAGCCTACCAGGCATGGTTCGCCGTACGAACTACTCAGGAAACGGAGAGCGACATGACAATGCCGGAACGGAAGACCTGGTTCGGCGCCGGGCTCTCGACCGCGGTCGGCGCGGCGCGGGAGACCCTTCGCCACGCGGCCCAGGCGGACCGCGACGGGCTGGACCTGTTCACGGTCTCCGACCATCCCTACGTCGGCGGCCGGTTGGACGCCTACTCCATCGTGGGGACGGCGCTCGGTGGCACCGCGCGGATCGCGGGGCTGGTGAACGTCACCAACCTCCCGAGCCGTCCCGCGCCGATGCTGGCGCGGACGATCACCTCGTTGTCGGCCCTGTCGGGCGGCCGCGTCGTGCTGGGGCTCGGCGCGGGCGGCCTGTGGGACGAGATCGCCAGGCTGGGCGTGCCCCGCCTCGGGCCGGGCGCGGCGGTCCGGGCACTGGGCGAGGCCATCACCCTGGTGCGGGCGCTGTGCGGCGGCGGTGACCCCGTGACCTTCGACGGCGAGTTCTACCAGGTCACCGGCCTTGAACCGGCGCCCATCCCGGCCCCGCCCGTGTGGACCGGCTCGGTCGGGCCGAAGTCGCTGGAGGTCACCGGCAGGCTGGCCGACGGCTGGATCCCCGGCCACGCCGCCGACTGGCTGAGCCCCCGCTACCGGACCTCGCGCCCCGTCATCGACCAGGCGGCCGCCGACGCCGGCCGCGACCCCCGGGAGATCGCCACGATCTACAACCTGCCCGGCGTCATCACCTCCGCCCCGCTCGCCGCGCCCCGCGACCGCGACGGCCGCTGGATCGGTGGCTCCGTCGAGCAGTGGGCCGAGGAGCTGACGGCCGCGGTGCTCGACCACGGCGCGTCCGGCTTCGTCCACTTCCCGGCCGACGACGCGACCGCCGACATCGCGATCGGACGCTGGGCGCGGGAGATCGTCCCCGCGGTCCGCGAGGCCGTCGCGGACCGGTCTTGACCTCCTCCCCCCTTGACGGGAGGGGATTCCCACCGTCGCCGGTTGGCTTCATGCTTCACCGCGGTCGCCCGCCCAAGAGGACTCTCGTTGAGGTCTCACACCAGCTCCACAGGCGTTTCAGCTCTCCGCCAGCCCGGCGGCGAGCACGTTGCGTGCCGCGTTGACGTCCCGGTCGTGCACCTGGCCGCAGTCGCAGGTCCATGCGCGGACGTTCAGCGGCATCTCGGCTCGCATGGTTCCGCAGGCCGAGCACAGCTTGGAGGAGGGGAACCAGCGGTCCACCGCCACCAGCGTGCGGCCGTACCAGGCCGCCTTGTACTCCAGCATCGAGTGGAACTCCCGCCAGGCCGTACCCGAGACGGCGCGGGCCAGCGAACGGTTCTTGACCCGGTTGTGCATGTCGACGCCCAGGACCACCTCTTGCCGACTCTGGGAGGGGTGAACAAGCGCGCTGAGGTGGGGGCATGCTGGTCATCGTGTTCCGGCTCCTGCTCGGTGTGGGGCTCGTCGGCCGTCGCCGGCGCGGCAGGAGCGGTCAGATCGCCGGGTAGCCCCGGTGCGTTACTGCACCGGGGCCCCTCGGAACCGTGCGTGCCACTCGTCGCGGCACATCTCTGGGTGGTCGCCGCGGCCGTCGGTGAGCAGGCTGTAGCAAGCACAGATGCCCAGCTGGTTCACCCGCCCTGGTTATTGTTGGAGCCGCGGGAGAACGGGTTGAGGGCGGTCATGTCCCGGGCGGCGGACAGGTGTGTGGAGAAGTTCGGGTCCAGCCAGCCCAGGACCAGGATGATTGCCCACGCCGAGGCGACGATCGAGGCGCCGGCGTCGTAGGGCGCTGGCAGGGTCAGGCCCAGCCGGTGGGTGATGAACAGCGCGGTTAACGGCAAGGCCGCGATGACCAGGGTCCGGGTGCCGTCCAGGACACGAGCGTGCCAGGCCCTGCGTACGGTCTCCGGAGTGGTCTCCCGGACCGGGAGCTTGTCGTATTCGCCGGTCAGGACCGTGCGGAGTAGGTCACAGATCCGGGCCCGGAAGTCCTCATGGCTGGTCGTGGACGGCAGGGCGATCCACAACTGGAGATCGGTGATCGCGTGGGACGCCTCGACCGCGCGGGCGCGGACGACCGCTCGTGTCAGTTGGGTGCCGCCGAGCGCTGCCGCGGGCATCCCAGTGCGAAGCACGGACGCCGTCTTGCCCAACGCGGCCAGGATCTCCCGCCGCGCCTCGGGGGCCAGCTGCCCCCGCCGGCCGGGCTCAAGATGGGTGAGGATCATGGTCAGCTGCTCGAACAGCACCTCGGTCGGAGGAGTGCGCCCCCCACGGTCGGCCAGCCAGTTCACCGCCATCACCGGCAGCGTCGCGATCAGGATCGTCACGGCGAACGTGCCGATGCCCTGGACCGCGGACATCCACCATTCCTGCTTCAGATCCACGACCCACGCCGGGCCATCGGCGTACCGGACATACAGCGCCGCCGGGAAGCAGCCAACGGCCACGGCGGTGATCAGTGCGTCAGTCAGGCCGCCAAGGAACCGGCCACCGTCGCGTCTTTTCTCCCCCCACACCACGACCGGGATGAACAACCCGATGGCGACGACCATCCTGACGAGGTCCCACCAGTCAGTCCAGAAGAGCCCTATCAAGACAGCGAGACCACCGAAGCACATCGCCAGCAACCCCACCCCTGCCAGGACAGCCTCAATGTTCCCTCGGTGCACCGACCGGCGAGCAGCACAGACCGCCACCATCCGGTACCGGCTCCGCAACCACGCCGTCTCGACTGCCGGATCCAGCCCCCGCGCGAACAGCGGCCACGTACCGTTCAAACGCTTGGCCTTGGCGAACACCGCCACCAAATTGACGTCCGGCTCAGCCACCTGCCCGGCCGGCTGCTCCTCCTCGGCTGCGGGCACGATGGCCTCGCTAACGGTCATCTCGGCTTCCCCGGACATGGAGACCACACCCTCACAGATGCACGATCACAGCGGATAGGCTCCCCGAACTGGGCCCTGGTCCTCGGCAGAGCCGCGCACACCTCGACGGTACAAATCAGAACCCCGCCAGCACATGGTCGAGACCGGATCGTGTCGGCCTTCCGCTCCGAACGTGCCTCCAGCCGCCGGGTACGTCCGGTCCAGTGGCCGCACCGCCGGAGTGTCGGGATTAGACGGTTTCCCGACAGGCTCCTATCGATAGAACGGGGCTCCCCACCGTTCGCGCCCTGTACCGCCCCGCATTCGGCAAGATCGCCGCCAAGGCCCACCCTGGCGACACCCTCACCGTGTCGGAGCTGTTCCGGCTCTGCCGCGACCTGGTCGACATCCACTCCGTCCGCAACTGGTGCCAGGCCCGCGGCGTCGTCCTGCGCGTCCTGTCCGGCCCGCTGTCCAACTTCCACGACCCGGCCGCCGCCCGCGACATGCCAGAGGATCAGGTCCGTGCCGAGCTTTGTCATCGTGACGTTCTCGGCCCGAAGCAGGCGGCTGATCTCCTGCACCAGATCCATCCCATGAAGCGCTGTCGGTACGCGTTTGACGCGGCCGTCCTCCACGAGCAGCAGTCCGTTCGTTCCGGTGCGGCCCGGAGTCGTCTGGGTGGGGGAGGACCAGCTGTACGGCGCCGGCGCGTTGCTCGGGCTGGCCACCTCCGGCGGCATCGGCTGGCTGGTACGCGGGCACGGCGTGACCATCGACCGCCTGCGCGCGGTCGAGATGGTGCTGGCCGACGGGACGCGAGAAAGGAGGCAAAGGGCGCGGAGCGTCTTGCTCGGAACACGCCGACGGGATAAGATCATCAGCTCGACATGCGAAGTCAGCTACTACAACTCTCCCGTTAGGAGTATAGCAGCCGATGGCAAATCGTCAAGACGTACGCGCCGAGGCCCTTGACAGCGAGCAGCGTACTGTCTCAGCGCTGTACGCCAGGCTCGACCTCGCCCGGGCACGCGCCGAGGCCGCCCTGCGCGCCGCGCACGGGAGCGGCGGCGAGCTGGGCACCCGGCAGGCCCGGGTCGAACGCGAGGTGACCGCGGCCGAGCAGGCCCGCCGGCTGGCCCGGCTGCACGCCGTCGAACGCGGCCTGTGCTTCGGCCGCACCGACGACACGAGCGGCCGCACCACCTACGTCGGCCGGATCGGGCTGCGTGACGACGAGCACGAGTCGGTGCTCGTCGACTGGCGCGCCCCCGCCGCGCGCCCCTTCTACGTGGCCACGGCCGGCGCGCCCGATGGGCTGCTGCGCCGCCGCCACCTGCACCTGAAGGAGCGCAGGGTCATCGCGCTGGACGACGAGGTGTTCGATCTGGACCGGATGGACGAGGGCGACCGCCGTACCCTCGTCGGGGAGGCGGCGCTGCTGGCCGCGCTGCGGCGCGGCCGCACCGGGCGGATGGGCGACGTGGTGGCCACCATCCAGACCGAGCAGGACCGGGTGATCCGTTCCTCGCTGCAGGGGGCGCTGGTCGTACAGGGCGGGCCGGGCACCGGCAAGACGGTCGCCGCGCTGCACCGCGCCGCCTTCCTCCTCTACACCCACCGCGACACCCTGGAACGGCGTGGCGTGCTCGTGATCGGGCCGAACGCGATGTTCCTGCGCTACATCGGTCACGTGCTGCCGGCGCTGGGGGAGACCCAGGTGGTGATGGCGACGCTCGGGGAGCTGTTCCCGGGCGTGCGCGCCACGGCGGTGGACGGGCCGCGCGCCGCGCAGGTGAAGGGCGACGCCCGGATGGCCGACGTCGTCGCCGCCGCGGTGCGCGAACGGCAGCGGCTGCCCGAGGGCGACCTGCTCGTGGCGGCCGACGGTCTGACGATGCGGGTGCCACACGAGGTGTGCGCGCGGCTGCGCGAGCGGGCACGGGCCGTACGGCTGCCGCACAACATGGCGCGCAAACTGTTCGTGACCGAGTTGCTGAAGGACCTGGCGCGGGCCGAGGCGCGCGCCGTCGAGGAGTCGCTGCGCCTGGCCGAGCTCGAACTCGAGGACCCGGAGCTGGCCGGGCCCCTCGACCTGGAGGACGACCTCGACGAGGTGGACCTCGAACTGGCGAGCCGGCGGCTGTGGTCGCTGGAGCCGGTCCGGCGTGCCGTCGACGAGCTGTGGCCGGAGCTGACCCCCCAGCGGCTCGTCGGTGAGCTGCTGTCGTCCCCCGCCACGCTGCGCGCGGTCGCTCCCGACGGGCTCGACTGGGCCGCACTGGTCCGCCCGGCGGGCGCGCCGTGGACGGTGGGCGACGTCCCGCTGCTGGACGAGGCGGCCGAGCTGCTCGGCGAGGACGACTCCGCCCGGCGCGCCGCGGCCCGCGAGAGCGAGGCGGAGGAGGAGCAGGAGCGCTACGCGCGGGAGGTGCTGGTGACGACCGGCCTGCAGGAGGAGGGCGTCTTCCAGCGGGCCGACGTGCTGGCCGAGCGGCACGCCGACCCCGGCGACGGGCTGAGCACCGCGGAACGCGCGGCGGCCGACCGCACGTGGGCCTACGGGCACGTGATCGTGGACGAGGCGCAGGAACTGTCGGCGATGGCCTGGCGGATGGTCATGCGCCGGGTCCCGGCCAAGTCGCTGACGGTGGTGGGCGACATCGCGCAGACCGGCTCGGCGGCGGGCGCCCGGTCGTGGGCGCAGGTGCTGGACCCCCACCTGGCGGGCCGCTGGCGGGAGGAACGGCTGCTGGTCAACTACCGCACGCCGGCGGAGATCATGCGGGTGGCGGCCGACGTGCTGCGCGCGGTCGCCCCCGGCCAGGAGCCGCCGGAGTCCGTACGCGAGGAGGGCACGCCGCCGCGGGCCGTGCGCGGCGGCGTCGAGCGGCTGCCCGACCTGGTGGCGGAGGAGTCGGCAGCCGTCGCAGACGGCCGGGTGGGGGTGATCGCCTCCGGTGCGCGGCACCGGCAGGTGGCGGCGCTGTTCCCGGCCGACGACCTGGAGGCGCCGGTGGTGGCGCTGACGGTGACGCAGGCCAAGGGGCTGGAGTTCGACGCGGTGGTGGTGGTGGACCCGGCGGGCATCCTGGCCGGCTCGCCGATGGGCGGGCAGGACCTGTATGTGGCGATCACGCGGGCGACCAGGCGGCTGGCCGTGCTGCACGATGGCGACCTGCCGCAGGTCCTGTCGGCGCTCGCCCGGGAGTAGCATGCCTGTCTCCCGGGTGCTCCAGGGCGCAGGGGTCCCCGGGTCTCTCCCGGGGTCTTGAGGGGTCTTCAGGGTGAGGGGGCGGCATGGCGCGGGCGGGGCTGACGGCGGGCCGGCTGACGCGGGCGGCGGCGGATCTGGCCGACGAGGTCGGCTTCGAGAACGTGACGGTGTCGGCGCTGGCGCGCCGGTTCGGGGTCAAGGACGCGAGCCTGTACTCCCACGTCAAGAACCTCAACGAGCTGCGCACCAGGGTCGCGCTGCAGGCCGCGCGCGAGTTCGCCGACCGCACCGGCCCGGTGCTCGCCGGGCGGGCGGGCAAGGAGGCGCTGGTCGCCTTCGCCCGTGCCTACCGCGCCTTCGCCCGCGAGCACCCGGGCCGCTACGCCGCCACCCAGATCCAGCTCGACCCGGACGTGGTGGCGGCCCTGTGCGCCGATCCCCGCGACCCGGCTCCGGCCGACGACCTGCGCAGGGGCCGGGAGATGATCGAGCTGACGTACGCGATGCTGAGCGGCTACCGCCTGGAGGAGCCGGACCTGACCGACGCGGTGCGGCTGCTGCGCGGCACCTTCCACGGCTACGCCAGCCTGGAGGCCATCGGCGGGTTCGGCCACCCCCGCGACGTCGGCGCGTCCTGGGAACGGGCGATCGACGCCCTGCACGTCGCGCTGGAACACTGGCCCGCCGCGCCGGACCGTACCGAATCTACTTTGTAAAGGCGCTCGGCCGGGTCACGTGTGGGAGGCGTCGGGGGAGTGGAGCTCCTCGGCGACCTCGCGCAGGCGGCGGGTGACGTGGTCGAGGGCGCGCAGGGTGTCGAGGTCGAGGTGCTCCATGATCCGGCGGAAGTGCTGGAGGCCCGCGTCGTTGATCTCCTCGATGAGCCGGGTGCCGGCGGGGGTCAGCTCGACGCGGCGGACGCGGCGGTCGTTGGGGTCCTCGTGCCGGCTGACCAGGCCGTGCGAGACGAGGCGGTCGACGATGCCGGTGACCGTGCCCAGGCCGACGCCGAGGTCGTGGGCGAGGTCCTGGCCCGACACGGACCCCTTGAGCGACAGCAGCAGGACCACCTTGAGCTGCCGCATCGTCAGGTTGGAGGTGAACAGCGGTGACCGCAGATGGGCGAAGGCCCGCCCCAGTCCGCGCTGGGCCTCGGTCACTCGTCGGATCAGGTCTTCGCGCTCGTCGATCACACTCACCTCTCGTCGCCTGAGAATCTTATCAGGAAGGTCGGGTTGTCCTAAATATTCGTTAAAGGCGAAGTGTTAGGCTGAGGCGAATTCTCGGAGGGGACCTCATGACCGCATTAGCCCGGTTGAGCCTTGCCAACCGCAGTCTTGTCATCCTGGTGGCGCTCGTGCTCAGCGCGTTCGGCGCGTTCACGATCCCGCAGCTGAAACAGCAGTTGCTGCCCTCGCTGGCCTTCCCCGGCGCGTTCGTCGTGGCCTCCTACCCGGGCGCCTCCCCGGAGATCGTGGAGGACCAGGTCACCAAGCCGCTGGAGGACGCGTTCCAGGGGCTCGCCGGCATGGAGGGGATGACGTCCACCTCGAAGGAGGGCCTGGCGCAGATCCAGGTCGCCTTCGCGTTCGGCACGGACGTCGAGTCGTCGCTGAACAAGATGCAGCAGGCGCTGACCCGCGTCCCGCTGCCCGACGGCGTGGAGCCGCAGGTCGCCGCGGGCAACACCGACGACATCCCCGTGATGGTGCTGGCCGTCGGCGACGGCGGCGACCCGCGGGCGATGGCCGACAAGCTGCGCCAGATCATGCTGCCGGAGTTGCAGGGCGTCGAGGGCGTGCGCGAGGCGACGGTCACGGGCACCCGCGACGAGGTCGTGACGATCACGCCGGACCTCGGGAAGATGGTCAAGGCGGGTGTGTCGCCCACGCAGATCCCCGACGTGCTGCGGGCCAACGGCACGCCGGTGCCGGCGGGCGCGCTGACCGACGACGGCAAGTCGCTGACCGTGCAGGTCGGCACGCGCGTCGACACGGTCGCCAAGCTGAAGGACCTCTACCTGACGCCCGCCCAGCCCCAGGCCCAGCCTCAGGCCCAGGGCCAGCCGCAGGGACGGCAGCAGCCGCCCGGCCAGGCGCAGGGCGGCCAGCCGCCGACCGGTCAGGCGCCGGCCACCGCGCCGAAGCCCGTCCAGCTCGGTGACGTCGCCACGGTCGAGCGCGGCCTGGCCGAGGCCACGTCCATCACCCGTACCGACGGCAAGACCAGCCTCGGCGTGTCGGTGACGATGGAGCCCGACGGCAACGCCGTGACGATCTCGCACGCCGTGCGCGAGAAGCTGCCCGACCTGACCAGAGCGCTCGGCGACTCCTCCGACACGGCGATCGAGGTCGTCTTCGACCAGGCCCCGTACGTGGAGGAGTCGATCGAGAACCTCACCACCGAGGGCCTGCTGGGGCTGGCGTTCGCGGTGCTGGTCATCCTGGTGTTCCTGCTGTCGGTGCGCTCGACCATCGTGACCGCCGTGTCGATCCCGCTGTCGGTCGTCATCGCGCTGATCGCGCTGTGGGCGGGCGACTACTCGCTGAACATGCTGACCCTCGGCGCCATGACGATCGCCGTCGGCCGGGTGGTCGACGACTCGATCGTGGTGCTGGAGAACATCAAACGCCACCTCGGCTACGGCGAGGCCAAGCTGACGGCGATCCTGTCGGCCGTGCGCGAGGTGTCGGGCGCCGTGACGGCCTCGACGTTGACGACCGTGGCGGTGTTCGCGCCGATCGCCGTGGTCGGCGGCATGGTGGGCGAGCTGTTCGGGCCCTTCGCCATCACGGTGGCGGTGGCCCTGCTGGCGTCGCTGGTGGTGTCGCTGACCGTGGTGCCGGTGCTGGCGTACTGGTTCCTGAAGGCGCCGGACCTTACGCCGGAGCAGGCGCGCGCCCAGCGCGAGCAGGCCGAGGCCAAGGAGCTGCGCAGCCCCCTGCAGCGCGCCTACCTGCCGGTGCTGCGCTTCGCCACCCGCTTCAAGGTGGTCACGCTGGTGATCGGCCTGGTGGTGTTCGCCGGGACGATGGGCCTGGCCGGCCGCCTGGAGACGAACTTCCTCGACTCCTCCGGCCAGGACACGGTCTCGGTCAACCAGCGCATGCCGGCCGGCACCGACCTGGCCACGACCGACGCGGCGGCCAAGAAGGTCGAGGACGTGCTGGCCGGCATGGACGACGTCGAGTCCTACCAGGTGACCGTCGGCGGCGGCAACGCGCTGCAGGGCGGTTTCGGTGGCGGCGGCGGCGCGGACCGGGCCTCCTACTCGGTGACGATCAAGGAGGGTGCCGACACGCCGCGGGTGGAGCAGGCGCTGCGCGAGCGGCTGGACGGCCTGTCCGGCGTCGGCGAGGTACGCGTCGGCGCGGCCGGCGGCGGAGGCGGGTTCTCCTCCGACTCCGTCGAGGTGGTCGTGCAGGCCCCCGACGCCACGTCGCTGCAGGCTGCCGCCGACGCGGTCAAGGGCGAGATGGGCCAGGTGTCCGGGCTGCGCGACGTGACCTCCAACCTGGAGGCGAGCGCGCCCCGTATCGAGGTGCGCGTCGACCGGGAGAAGGCGGCGGCCAAGGGCCTGACCGAGGCGCAGGTCGGCCAGTCGGTGGCGCAGGCCTTCCGCGGCGCGCCGCTCGGCCAGCTCACCCTGGACGGGCGCGCCAGCGACCTGGTGATGCGGATCGGCGACGCGCCTGCGGACGTGGAGGAGATCGAGGACCTGCGGCTGCAGACCGCGACGGGCCTGGTGAAGCTGTCGTCGGTGGCCGACGTCGACGAGGTGGCGGGGCCGACGCAGGTGACGCGCGTCGACGGCGCCCGCTCCGCCACGGTGACGGCCAAGGTCACCGCCAGCGACCTGGGCAGCGTCACCCAGACGCTGACGCAGCGCCTCGACGGGCTGGAGCTGTCGGCAGGCGCCAGCTACACGATCGGCGGCGCGTCGGCCGACCAGCAGGAGGCGTTCGCCGACCTGGGCCTGGCCATGCTGGCGGCCATCGCCATCGTCTTCATGATCATGGTGGCGACGTTCCGCAGCTTCGTGCAGCCGCTGATCCTGCTGGTGTCGATCCCGTTCGCGGCCACGGGCGCGGTCGGGCTGCTGCTGGCGACGGGCACGGCCATGGGCGTGCCGGCGCTGATCGGCATGCTGATGCTCATCGGCATCGTGGTGACCAACGCGATCGTGCTGATCGACCTCATCAACCAGTACCGCGACCAGGGCATGGGCATCGTGGAGGCGGTGATCGAGGGGGGCCGGCGCAGGCTGCGGCCCATCCTGATGACCGCGATCGCCACGATCTGCGCTCTGACACCGATGGCGCTGGGCGTGACGGGGTCGGGCGGGTTCATCTCGCAGCCGCTGGCCATCGTGGTCATCGGCGGCCTGATCACCTCGACCCTGCTGACCCTGGTCCTGGTCCCGACGCTTTACACGATGGTGGAGCGGGCCAAGGAACGCCTGCGCGGCCGCCCCGACGCCGGCGCCCAGCCCCGCCAGGACGCCGACGCGGCGGCGGGGAAGGACAAGCTCGCCGGTCAGCCGGCGTGACGGAAGGAGAAGCCCTGGCGGTCCGCCAGGGCTTCTCCCCCTGGGCCATGCCCTTGGAGTGTCTCTCTGATGAGCAGATCGCCCGCTCTGGCCGCCTCCCGGAGGTCCTCGCCGAACCCGAGTGGGCCGCTCTGCTCAACCCGGTCGACCGGCGCGGCCTGACCTCCCTGTTCTGGCTGCACGTCCGTCCCTACGGTTCGTGTGGTCCCCGCGCCCGTCCAGCCGGAGCGCAGCGCCGAGGAGCTCGTCGATCCTTACCGGGTCCCTATGCCGTCGGGCAGCCCGGCTGAGCACGCCGGCCTCACCAGGCCGACCGGCCCCGGCCCCCGCAGAGATCGGCCCGGGTGCGGAGGCCACGGGCGAGCCGGTGAGGGGTTGACAGGCTCTGATGTATCGATAAAGTTGCCTCACTTTATCGGTGCGTGTACCGATAAAGTGAGATAAGTCACTCCTCCCTGGTTGCCACCAAGCCCCAGCAGCCGGTCACCTTCCAGTCCATGGCAGAAGTTCGCAGGAGGCGCAGCGCTCCTTCATCGGTTCCCTGGGTCTGAAGGGACAGATCTGTGCGACGGCGACTGGAAAGCCGGCTCCTCGCCGCCGCCGACCCGGCGCGTGCGCGCTCGGGGCTCTGCTCCGCCACGACGTCGTCGGCTGCCTGCTGTCCGTCGTAAGAGTCATTTCATCAAGAGCAAGGTATTCGCAGATGAACCACATCGTCGTGCCCGCCATCATCAACCTCGATGTCAAGGGCCCGGTGATCAGCCGGCACGTCTACGGTCATTTCGCCGAGCATCTGGGCCGATGCATCTACGGCGGGTTCTATGTGGGCGAGGACAGCGACCTGCCGAACGCCGGTGGGATCCGGCTGGACGTGGTGGACGCGCTGCGCGCCCTGAACATCCCGAACCTGCGCTGGCCGGGCGGCTGCTTCGCCGACGAGTACCACTGGAAGGACGGCATCGGTCCGAAGGACCAGCGTCCCGTCATGGTCAACACGCACTGGGGCAACGTCGAGGAGAACAACCACTTCGGCACCCACGAGTTCATGGCCCTGTGCGAGTTGCTCGGCGCCGAGCCCTACATCAGCGGCAACGTCGGTTCGGGCACGGTCCAGGAGATGAGCGACTGGGTCGAGTACCTCACCCGCGAGGGCGACTCGCCGATGGTGCGCCTGCGCAAGGCCAACGGGCGCGACGAGCCCTGGCGGGTGCGTTTTTGGGGGCTGGGCAACGAGGCGTGGGGCTGTGGCGGCCACATGACCGCCCAGCAGTACGCCGCCGAGGCGCGCCGGTACGGCACGTACTGCCGCGACCACGGCGGCAACCGGCTGTACCGCGTCGCCGCCGGGGCGAACTCCGACGACTACGCCTGGACCGAGACGCTCATGAAGACGCTGGGCGACCTGGGATGCGCGTACCGGCCTCAGCCGTTCTACCAGGCGCTCTCGCTGCACTACTACACGATCCCGGGCACCTGGGACGACAAGGGCGACGCCACGGTGTTCGACACCGACGACTACTACCGCACGATGGTCCAGGCCGCGCGCGTCGACGAACTGCTCACCGGCCACTCCACCGTCATGGACTGCTACGACCCGGGCAGGAACGTGGGCCTGGTGCTGGACGAGTGGGGCACCTGGTGGAACGTCGAGCCGGGCACGAACCCCGGCTTCCTCTACCAGCAGAACACCCTCCGCGACGCGCTGGTGGCCGGCCTGCACTTCGACATCTTCCACCGCCACGCCGGCCGCCTGGTGATGGCCAACATCGCCCAGACGGTGAACGTGCTCCAGGCCATGATCCTCACCGACCCCGACTCCGGCGCACTCGTGCTCACGCCCACCTACCACGTGTTCGAGATGAACAAGGCACACCAGGACGCGGCCTCGCTGCGGGTCGACATCCCCTCGGGCGTCCCCGGCCGCGAGGTCGGGACGGCGACGCTCAGGACCGTGTCGGTGTCGGCGAGCCGTAAGGACGGCCGTGTGCTCGTGTCGATGTCCAACCTGGACGCGGGCGAAGCTGTCGACGTCGAGCTGGACCTGCGCGGCGGCGCCGTGACCGACGTCCACGCCCGGATCCTCACCGCCGACAGGCCGCAGGCCCACAACACCCCCGAGACGCCGGACGCGGTCGCCCCGCGCACCCATCAGCAGGTCACGGCCACGGCCGCGGGGCTGCGGGTGCACCTGCCCGCCCACTCCTTCGTCACCGTGCAAGGACGCCTCGCATGACGTCGCACGAGCACATCACCATGGACGTCGGTCCCCACGGCGGTGTCGATCTCGACGCTCCGTCCTGGCCGCTCGTCACGGCAGTGATCGCCACCGATGAGCCGCGATAGGCTTGACGCGGACGGCGGCCCAGGTCAGGCGCGGTCACGCGGATCCAACCTGACGACAGAACGTGGGGCGCGCATGGTGACCATGAGCGACGTCGCCCGGCTGGCCGGGGTGTCGAAGATGACGGTCTCCAACGTGATCAACAACCGTCCCGGGGTCAGCGACCAGGTACGCCACCGCGTGCTGGAGGCCATCCGGCAGTCCGGCTACCGCGTCAACGTCTCCGCCCGGACCCTCAAGTCCGGGCGCACCGGAGTCATCGGTCTGGCCGTGCCCGAGATCGACCGCCCCTACTTCGGCCAGCTCGCCGCCCACGTGATCGACCAGGCGAGGCAGCGCGGCTTCCACGTCGCGATCGAGCAGACCGGCGCGGCGGCGGCCGGAGAGATCGACGCGATCGCCCATTCGCGCACGCTGCACTTCGACGGTTTGATCCTCAGTGCGGTCGAGCTCGACCGCACTGAGGATCAGCGGCTTCCCGACGCCGACTATCCCATCGTGATGCTCGGCGAGCAGGACTTCGGCGGCCGCTTCGACCACGTCGCCATGCCCAACGAAGAAGGCACGAAAGCGGCGACCGCCCACCTGATCGACCGGGGCTGCCGCCGAATCGCGATCATCACCGGTAACTCCCTCGACGGCGTCAACGTGGTGACGCGCCGCTATCGGGGCTATCTCGCCGCGCTCACCGAACGGGGACTCGACGCTGATCCGGCGCTGCTGTTCACCCTCGACGCGATGACCCTCGACGAGGGGCGTGCCGCGGCCCACCGCCTGGCCGATTCCGGCCGCGAGGTCGACGGCGTGGTCGCGGTGACCGACACCGTCGCCCAGGGGGTCCTCCGCGGTCTGGCCGACCGCGGCCTCCGCGTTCCCGACGACATCCGCCTCGTCGGCTTCGATGACATTCCGGAGTCGAAGTTCATGGTGCCCTCGCTGTCCACGGTGGCACCGGACCACCGATGGATGGCCGCGAAGGCCGTCGAGCTGGTGACCAGACGCGTTCGAGCTCCCCTGCGTCAGCCCGGCGAGTACACCGCCCCCTTCGAACTCCTGCTACGTGAGTCGACTCGCTGATCCGTGTCCTCGGTCCCCATCGGCCGGCACACTACTGATCTACTTTGTAAAGGCACTGGCCGTCTTCGCGCGGCTTCTTCGCTGTGACGACGGTGTCGCAAAGTCCGGGCATCGACGCGGCGGTGGATGGCCTAGGGTGGCGTTCCTCGATGGCGAGACGTCCGACTGCTGGAGTGACCTTGCGCGACACGGGCAGAACGCAGCGCCTGAAATGGGCCCTCGTGGTCACCGTGAATCTCGTGCTGGGCTTCTTCGCCGTCATCCCGCTGTGGGCGCTGTGGTTCTTCGCCGCCAACTTCCCCCTCGCCGCGATGGGGCTCACCCGGAGAGAACCGACGGAGAACGACGGAGTGTTCCCCTGGCTGGTGATCCTCGTGCCGCTGGTGGGCGGGTTCCTGGCCGCCTGGTCGCTGACCAACCTGCTGGTGTGGCGCAGGACCGGCCAGGCCGCACGCCCCTACTGGGCTGCCAGTTCGGCGGTGGTCCTGCTGCCCACGATCGCATCCATGGTCGCCGTGTCAGTCCGGTGAGCACCCGCGCCGGCAGGGGGCCTTTCCGGCGCGTTCGGGGCGACGTTCGGCTGGTGCGACGCTAGGTTGGGCCGGTTGCGAGCAGGGAAACAGCGCGCGACCACGCCGCGTCGAGCTTCACACGTCCAGGAGACATGATGCCCAGCCCGAAGGCCACCGTCGATGTGGTGGTCCTGACCATGAACGATCGGCCCGACGCGTTCCCGCGGGCGATGGACTCCCTCCTGGACCAGCAGGACGTCGACCTGCGGGTGGTCATCGTCGGCAACGGGGTCGAGCCCGACCATGTGCCCCTCGGCGTGCGCGCCGTGACGTTGCCGGTCAACGTGGGCATCCCGCAGGGCCGTAACACCGGCGCCGACGCGCTGGCCGGCCAGGACGCGGGCGAGTTCGTCTTCTTCTTCGACAACGACGCCGTCCTGCCCGAGCGGGACACGCTCGCCCGGCTCGTCGCCGAGGCCCGCCGCCGTCCCGAGGCGGCCTACATCCAGCCGCGCATCGCCGACCCGGACACCGGCGTGACACTGCGCCGCTGGGTTCCCCGCCTGCGCGCGGGCGACGCCGGCCGGCCCGGCACGATCACCGTCATGGCGGAGGGCGTGGTCCTCGTGCGCCGCGCCGACTACGAGCGGGCCGGCGGCTGGCCCGGCCACTTCTTCCTCTTCCATGAGGGCATCGACCTGAGCTGGAGGCTGTGGGACCTGGGGCGCACCGGCTGGTACGCGCCCGGCATCGTCATCCACCACCCCGCGACCGACCCCGCCCGGCACGCCGGTTTCTACCGGCTCGTCGCCCGCAACCGCGTCTGGCTCGCCTACCGCCGCCTGCCCGCCCCGCTGATCCCCTTCTACCTGGTGGCCTGGGCGCTGCTCAGCGTCGTCCGGATCCGGTCGCGCGCCAACCTCTCCGTCTGGTTCGCCGGGCTGTGGGAGGGGCTCAAGGGCGGGCACGGGCAGCGGCGGCCGATGTCCTGGAGCACCGTGGCGCGGCTCACGCGCGCCGGCCGCCCGCCGATCGTCTGAACGCCGGCCGCCCGGCAGAGGAATGTCCACGGGCCGGGAAACCCTTCGGCAATCGCGACGGTCCACCGATCCGCGGAAGCCCGGTCGCTGGGAGCATGGCGGCCATGACGCCCTTCTCCGGACAGCCCTTCTCCGGACAGCCCTTCCCCGGACCGCCCGTCCACGGACCGCCCGTCCACGGTGAGCCGTCCGCCCGCCCGGTACGTAGAGGAGACATGAGAATCTGGTTGAGCGTGATCCTCCCCGTGCTGTTGCTGGGGTCGAGCGCCGTCCTCGCGCCGCCGGCCCAGGCCGTCGCCTCCGAGACGAAGACGCTGATCACCCTGCACCGGGAGGGCGGGTTCGCGGGCTTCGACGACCGCGTGATCGTCCACACCGACGGGTGCGTGCGGCTGAGCCGCCGTTCGGGGCCGGCCGTCGACAAGTGCCTGACCGAGCAGGAGACCGGGACGCTGCGCCGGCACCTGCGGCGACTGCGTCTCGGGCGTTCGGAGGCGCAGCCGCAGGGCGCCGACTTCATCAAATACACGATCGCCTACCGCGGGCGCCGCGTCAGCCGCTACACGCTGCCCGCCTCCTGGAGCCCGGTGGTCCGCCACCTGGAGCAGATCCTCGAGAAGTACTGGGCGCCCGACTGAGCCCGTGCTGACGGGTCGGGCCGGGTCGCGCGGCCCGCGCGCCTCGGCGTCGCCCGGCTCGGCGTCGCCCGGCTCGGCGTCGCCCGGCTCGGCGTCGCCCGGCTCGGCGTCGCCGCGTCGAGGTCAGGGGGCCTGCCGGCTCGCCCGCCACTCGGGCGCGAGCACCGACCAGACCTCCATGTCGTGCCGCGTCCCCCGGTGCACGTAGCTCTGCCGCAGCACGCCGTCCCTCGTCATTCCGAGCCGCCGGGCCACGGCGACGCTGGCGGCGTTCGCCGACGAGGCGTGCCACTCCACGCGGTGGATGCCCCGCTCCTCGACCGCCCAGTCGATGATCACCCGGGTGGCCCTGGTGACCAGCCCTCGGCCGGCGGCCGAGGGCTCCAGCCAGCAGCCCGCCTCGGCGACGCCCTGCCCGACGTCCATGGTCCGGAACAGGACCCCTCCGACCAGCTTGTCGTCCGTCCATATGCCGTAGATCCGCCCGGTGTCGGCCGCGGCCTTCGCGGCGTACGACTGGAGGAACGAGCGGCTCGACGCCAGGTCGGTGACCACGTCGGCCAGCCCGACGTACCGCCCGATGAACTCCCGCCCCCGGTCCATGTGGGCCAGGAACTCCTCGTCCCGCCACGGTTCGAGGGGCCGGAGCTCCGCGCCGTCATCGCCCAGGGATACCGCGAACATCTTTCCCCCACGGTGGTGATCAGTACATGTCGCGACGAATCGTCTCATGGGGTGGCGTTGCCCGCCGGAGGAGCCGCTGTCCATGGCTCCGGCACGGGCTATCGTCGTGCTGACGGGGCGCGCTCCTCCTGGTCACGGGCATGCTGGAGAGGGGAGGGGGCATGGCAGCCAACCGACCGCCGCCGGTCCGGGTCGAGGTGCTCGGGCCGCTGCGGCTGTCCGTCGACGGCACGCCGGTGGACGTACCAGGTCCGAAGCGGCGTGCGGTCCTCGCGCTGCTCGCGCTCGCCGAGGGCCGGATCGTGACGGTGGACCGGCTCGTGGACGCGCTGTGGCCGTCGGAGGTGCCGGAGTCGGGGCGTCAGGCCCTGCACAACCACGTGTCACGGCTGCGCGGGCACCTCGGACCGGCGGCGGACCGGCTGGCGCGGCGGCCCGACGGCTACCGGCTAGACCTGGGACGCGACGAGCTCGACGTGGCGCGGGCGCGGGCGTTGCTCGCCACGGCGCGCACGACGGCGCGGCGGGACCCGGCCGGCGCGTTCGCCCTGCTGGAGGAGGCGCACGGGCTGTGGCGGGGGCCGGTGCTGGCGGGCCTCACCGAGGTCGAGCCGATCGCCGCCGCGGTGGAGGAGTACGCGCAGTTGCACCGGGAGGTGACCGACGCGCTGGTGGCGGCCGCCGTCGACGCGGGACAGGCCGAGCGGGTGCTGAGCTGCGCGGCCGCGTCGGCGGCCGCCGATCCGCTGCGGGAGCCCGCGGTCCTGCTGCTCATGCGGGCGCTGGCGGCCACCGGGCAGGCGCCCGAGGCGCTGCGCGTCGCCCGCGGGTACCGGCGGCGGCTGGTGGACGAGACCGGCCTCGACCCGTCACCCGCCCTGGGAGAGCTCGAACACGAGATCCTCGACGGAACCGCCGCGCCGCAGCCCACCCCATCCCGAGAGCCCACCTCCCGAGAGCCCACGTCCCGAGCGCGTGCCGGGCCCGAAGCGCGCGGGGGGCCGGCGACGCGGCTGATCGGGCGCGAACAGGAGGTCGCGGACCTGCACCGGCTGCTGGCCACCGAACGGCTGGTCACGCTCGCCGGGCCGGGCGGCGTCGGCAAGACCCGGGTCGCCCTGGAGGTCGCCCGGCAGAGCGGCGCGGCGGTGCTGCCGCTCGCGCCGGTCACCGACCCCGCCGCCATCCCCCACGCGCTGGCCGCGGCCCTGAACCTGAGGGTCACGCACGGCGACGTCCTGTCCGCCTGCGTCGCCCTGCTGGGCGACCAGCCCGGCCTGCTGGTGATCGACAACTGCGAGCACCTGCTCGACGGCGTCCGCGACCTGGCAGGGGTGATCCTCTCCTGCTGCCCCCGCATCTCCGTGCTGGCCACCAGCCGCGAACCTCTGGGCCTCGCGGCCGAACACGTCTCACGGCTGGCCCCGCTCCCGCTGCCGCACTCCGGCGAGGACCCCACGCGGGTCCCGTCCGTGGCGCTCTTCCTCGACCGGGCCCGCCGGGTACGCCCCGGCCCGCCCCCGACACCGGCCGAGCTGCGCACGGTCGCCGACATCGTGCGCCGTCTCGACGGGATGCCGCTGGCCATCGAGCTCGCCGCCGGCCGGCTGTCCACGTTCTCGCTGACGGACCTGTGCGGCCGCCTCGACCGCTCGCTCGACCTGCTCGGCGGCGGCACGCCGAGCGCCGACACCCGGCACCGGACGCTGCGCGCGACGATCGAGTGGTCGTACCGGCTGCTCGACGAGGACGAACGGCGGCTGTTCCGGCACCTGTCGGTCTTCCCCGACGGCGTCGACCTCGACACCGCCGAACGGCTCGCGGCCGGCCTGGGCCTGCGGAGCGACCCCGGCAGCGCGCTGGCCCGGCTCGTCGACACCTCCATGATCGACGCCCGGTTCGAGGGCGGCACCCGCTACCGCATGCTGGAGACGCTGCGGGCGTTCGGGCTGGACCGGCTGGCGGCGGCGGGCGAGGACGAGGCCGCGGCCGAGTGCGTGCTGCGGTGGGCCGTCGAGCTGGCCGGCTGGATCAACGCCGCCATGGCCACCGAACGGGAGCCGGAGGCCGACGCCGTGCTGCGCCGCGAGCTGCCGAACCTGCGAGCCGCCTGGCGCCTGGCCCGCCGCAGGGAGGAGCCGGACGACGCCGTGGCGATGGTCGTGGCGCTGTACGAGGCGATCGCCTACCGCGACCTGGTGGAGCTCCGCGACTGGGCCGAGGAACTGGCCGGCGACCCGGCGCTGGCCGCCCACCCGGGCGCGCCCGCCGTGCTCGGAGCGGCGGCGGAGGCCGTCTACCACCGCGGCGACTACCGCCGCGCCGACCGGCTCGCCCGCGCCGGGCTGGCCAAGGCGGCCGGCGGGCCCGGTTCGTGGCACTGCCTGTCGGTGCTGTCGGTGGCCGACCTGGCCCGCGGCGCCTACGGCGACGTCGTCGAGCACTCCCTGGCCGCGGCCGACCTGGCCGGCCCGCACCGGGAGAACCTCGGCATCGCGGCCCTCGCGACGGCGTACGCGGGCGACTTCGGCCAGGCGCGCAGGCTGAACGACCGGGGACTGGCCGCCGCTGTGTCGCCCACGATGCGCTCGTGGGGCGCCTACGTCGCCGGGGAGATCGAGAACGCCGCCGGCCACAGCGAACCCGCCGAGCGGCACTACCTGCGCGCCATCGACCTGGCCCGCGTCTCGGGCGCGACCTTCCTCGTCGGCGTCGCGACCGTCGGCCTGCTCACGGTGCGCGCCACCGCCGGCCGCGTCCCCGAGGCGCTCGGCGGCTACCGCGACGTCATCGACTACTTCGCCCGCAACGGCAACTGGACCCACCTGTGGGTCACCCTGCGCAACCTCGCCGGCCTGCTGCGCCGGCTCGGCGACGACGGACCGGCGGCGCTGATCGACGCCGCGGCCGGTCAGGCTCCCGACGCTCCCGCGGTGAACCCCGCCCACGACGTCGCGCCGCGCCCGCACCCGGCGACGCCCGTTCCCGGCCGGGCCGCCGTCCTCGACGTCGCCCGGCAGGCGATCGAGCGGAACCTGTCCGGCTCATGACGGTCACCGGCGTGGATCGGGTACGGGCACCGGCCGTTCGGCGAACGACTCGTCGCCGACCCACGCCGTGAACCGGCCGACGCCCATGACCGCGATGAGCTCGCGCGTCTGGGTCTCCTGCGCCGCCAGGGCACGCACCTTGCGCGCCGCGGTACGGGCGTCCAGCACGAGGTCGACCGCCAGCCGGTGGCCTGGCGTCATGATCGGGTATCCCGGCGGGAAGATGCCGAGGCTGTCGTTGAGCGCTCCCCAGGACGAGGTCCGCCGTTCCGCGAAGGTCGCGTACAGCAGCCGTGCCCCGGGCGGGGCGGAACTTTCGAACGCCGCGGTCGTCCAGGCCGAGACGGCCTGATGGTCCGGGTGGCCGGTGATGCCGTCCGGGCCGAAGGTCAGCACGGTGTCCGGGCGGACCCGTTCGATGACGTCGCACAGCCGCGCGACCGCGGCGGGCGCCGGCGCGGCCGCGCACCCGCCGTCCCGGTAGCCGAGCCAGTGATGCTCGTCCACCCCGAGGATCTCCAGGCAGCGCGCCAGCTCCCCGGCGCGTGCGGCGGCCAGCCGGTCCGGCGGCCACTCCTCGGGGTGGGGTGTGCCGAGCTCGCCGCGGGTCGCGGTCACGCACACCACCCGCGACCCGTGGTCGCGGGCCATCGCCATCAGCCCGCCGGACAGGTACGCCTCGTCGTCCGGGTGGGCCCAGACGCCCAGGATGGTGCCCAGCTCGGCGACGTCGGACTCGGACTCGGTCATCTCTCCCGGCCCTCCTGTTCGTGTCCGGCCTGCTCGTGTCCGGCCTGCTCGTGTCCGGCCTGTTCGTGTCCGGCCTGTTCGTGTCCCGGTCTGTTCGTGTCTCGGGCGAGGAACGCGTGTACGGCCAGCCCGGCGCCGCAGCACGCGACGGCGAGCGGCCACAGCCGGCCGGCTCCGGCGGTGTCGACCACGACCCCGCCGGACAGCGCGCCGGCCGCCGCCCCGAGCTGGACCGCGGAGCTGTTCAGGGCCAGCGGCAACGGGCCCGGCTCCGCGGCCAGCGCGAGCAGCCGGTGCTGCTGCGCGGGCACGAACGCCCAGGCCGCCACGCCCCACCCGGCCATGACCGCGAGCGCCCCGGCCACCGTCGTCGCCAGGTGCGGGAGCGCCACGAAACCGGCGCCCAGCAGGCCCACCGCCGCCACGACCCCACCGCGCCCACCGGGTCCTCCGCGCTCGCCGGTCCGGCCTCCACCGCGGTCGGCCGCGGCCCCGCCCCACCAGGAGCCCACCAGGCCCCCGGCCCCGAACGCCCCGACGAACAGGCCGATCCCGGCCGGTCCGGTTGCGGGCAGGAGCAGCGGCAGATAGGTGTACATGCCGAACGAGGCGGTCATCACCAGGAACGTCACACCGAGCGCCCCGGCGAAGGCGGGGGAGCGCAGCGGGCGCAGCCGCTCGCCCACCGTCGCGCGCGCGAGCGGCCCGGCCCCGGCCCGGGTACGGAGCAGCCCGGCGACGGTGACCGCCGCGAGCACGCCGACCAGCCCGAACGCGGCACGCCACGACAGCGCCGAGGCCAGCAGCACCCCCAGCGGAGCGCCCGCCACCATGGCGGCCGACGTACCCGCCAGGACCACGCCCAGTGCCCGCCCGCGACGGCCGGCGGGCACGGCGGCGACGGCGGCCGCGCCGGCCGCGGGCACGTACACCGACGCGGCGAGCGCACCCAGCACCCGGGCGGCCAGCAGGGCGGGCAGCGCCGGGGCGGCGGCCGACAGCACGGCCAGCAGCCCGAACAGCGCCGCCGAGCCGACCAGCACCCGCCGCGGCGGCCACGACCCGAGCAGCGCGCCGAGCAGCACCGTGCCGATCGCGTACGCCAGCGCGAACACCGTCACCACCACCCCGGCGGCGCCGGTCGTGACCCCGAGGTCGGCCGCGATGTCGCCGAGTATCCCGGCGACGACGAACATGTCGGTGCCGATCGCGAACGTGCCCATCGCCAGCGCCGCCACCGGCGCCCACCCGCACCGCTCCCGTTCCGGCGCGCGGGCGGTCGGCTCCCGGACCGCCGTGCCGGCCCTGTCATCGCGCATCTCGTCCTCCGCGTTCACGCACAAGGCGATCCTCGGCGGACGGAGTCGCACGGCGCTTTCACGGCGCTGTCGCGCTGCCGCACCCCGGCCTCGCCGGGAAAGCGGGACGGCCGGACGACGACGGCGGGCGGGCGTGGCTCGGGCTCCGGCGCGGGGAGGTCCTGGTGAAGACGGGGCCCCCGGCCTCCTGCCCTTCGACGCCTTACGGTGGCCGGTCGTGGGTGAAGCCGCGCCGGGTCCGGTCGGCGCGGAAGGCGTCGAGCCGGTCGAAGTCGAGGTCGCGCACCCACAGCGGCGCCTGGGGGCCGGCGGTGAAGTAGTCGCCCGGCACGCTGGGGCAGGGGTCGGCGACGCCGGTGACACCGGCGCAGCGCTGCCCGTCGTAGGCGGCCTCGTGGTGCCAGTCGCTCACCGCCACGTACATCATGAACTCGTACGCCCGCGCGACGCTCATGTGCCGCCACAGCAGGCGAGCCGGGTCCGGGGCGGGCCACTGGGTGACCGAGAAGGCGGGCACGAGCAGCACGTCGATGGGCGCCGCCCGCCGCCGGACCAGGTCGGCGGAGTACCACAGGTCGGCGCAGATCAGCACGTGTAACCGCCGGCCGCCCAGCTCGAAGCCGTCCCCCGCGCTTCCGGGCCGCACGCCGGCGCGGTGCTCGACGCCGTACGGATGCCGCTTGCCGTACTCGGCCAGTAGCGTGCCGGCCGGGTCGACCACCGCGCCCCGGTTGACCGTCGCCGCCCCGGTCTCGTCGTAGTGGGATCCGCCGACCACGGTCGAGCCCGTGCCGGCGGCCAGAGCGCGGAGCCTGGCCAGGTAGTCGGGACGCGACAGCCGCCCGCCCACGAGTTCGGGCAGCAGGACGACGTCGTCGCGCCCGGTGCGCGGGGGCCGCGCCGCGCAGGCCGCCTCGACGGCGTCGAAGTTGGCGTGCCCGTCGGGGGACCAGTGAGAGGGGCGTACCAGCAGGATCCGCACCGCGCGTCCTTCCGTCACGTTCCCGGCTCCTGCAGGCTGCCACACGCGCCGCCGGATCGGCGCGCCGGGGTCCCGCGGCGGGGGTTTGACTTCAAGCGCTTGAGGTGACCGACAGTGGAAGGCATGACGTCACCTGGCACCGAGTCCGTCGTGAGGCGGCTGACGATCCAAGAGGTCGCGCGCCGGACCGGCCTCAGCGAGCCGACCCTGCGCGACTACGAGCAGATGGGCCGATCGCCCGGGTGGAGCGTGATCCGGGCAGCGGCCATCGCCGCTACGACGGGCAGGGAGTGGACAGGCCGGAGGCGCTGGCGTGCCTGCGTTCGGCCGGCATGCGGATCGAGGACATGCGCCGGTACCTGGAGCTACTCGGCCGCGGGCGGGAGGGGGCCGCCGAGCAGCGCGACCTGTTCCGCCGGCACGCCGAGCGGCTGTCCGGGGAGATCGAACGGAGCAACGAGCGGGCCAGGACGGTCCTCGGCCGGCGGCCCCGCCCGGCGGCCGAGACCGTCGTCGCCACGGCCGAGAGCCTCATCGCGCGGGGGCTGGTGGCCTGGTCGCGATCAGCACGGACGCCGGGCGAGGCCGACAGCTAGAAATCTACAATGTAAAGGCGCTTAGCTGGTTCGGGCTGATGCAAGATCGGCACGACCGGGTGCATAGACTTGTCCGACGTGACATCCAAGCCGCGTATCCCCGATGTTCTGGCCGCCCGTTACGCCTCCCCTGAGCTGGCCCGATTGTGGTCGCCGGAGTACAAGGTGATCGCCGAGCGGCGCCTGTGGCTGGCGGTGCTGCGGGCACAGGCCGAGCTGGGCGTGGCGGTGCCCGAGGGGGCGCCGGCCGACTACGAGAAGGTGGTCGAGCAGGTCGACCTGGAGTCGATCGCGGCCCGCGAGCGGGTCACCCGCCACGACGTGAAGGCGCGGATCGAGGAGTTCAACGCGCTGGCCGGCCACGAGCAGGTCCACAAGGGCATGACCTCGCGCGACCTGACCGAGAACGTCGAGCAACTCCAGGTGCGCGACAGCCTGCTCCTGGTGCGCGACCGGGTGGTGGCCCTGCTGGCCCGGCTCGCGGCGCTGGCCGAGGAGCACGAGGCGACGGTGGTCGCGGGCCGTTCGCACAACGTGGCGGCGCAGGCCACGACGCTGGGCAAGCGGTTCGCCACGGCGGCCGACGAGCTGCTGGTGGCATACCGGCGGCTGGAGGAGCTCATCGCCCGCTACCCGCTGCGCGGCATCAAGGGCCCGGTGGGCACCGCGCAGGACATGCTCGACCTGCTCGGCGGCGACCAGGCCAAGCTGGCCGAGCTGGAGGGCCGGGTCGCGGCGCATCTGGGGTTCGAGCGGCGGCTGACGAGCGTGGGCCAGGTCTACCCGCGCTCGCTCGACCACGAGGTGGTCTCCGCGCTGGTGCAGCTGGCGGCCGCGCCGTCGTCGCTGGCCAAGACGATCCGGCTGATGGCCGGGCACGAGCTGGTGACCGAGGGCTTCAAGGAGGGCCAGGTCGGCTCGTCGGCGATGCCGCACAAGATGAACACCCGCTCCTGCGAACGGGTCAACGGCCTGACGGTCGTGCTGCGCGGCTACGCCTCGATGGTGGGCGAGCTGGCCGGCGACCAGTGGAACGAGGGCGACGTGTCGTGCTCGGTGGTGCGCCGGGTGGCGCTGCCGGACGCGTTCTTCGCCTTCGACGGGCTGGTGGAGACGATGCTGACGGTGCTGGACGAGTTCGGCGCGTTCCCCGCGGTCATCGCGGCCGAGCTGGGGCGCTACCTGCCGTTCCTGGCGACGACCAAGATGCTCATGGCGGCCGTGCGGGCGGGCGTGGGCCGCGAGCAGGCACACGAGCTGATCAAGGAGCACGCGGTCGCGTCGGCGCTGGAGATGCGCTCGCGCGGCGCGTCGAACGAGCTGCTCGACCGGCTGGCGGCCGACGAGCGGTTCCCGCTGGACCGGGCCGCGCTGGAGGCGCTGCTGGCCGATCGGGTGTCGTTCACCGGGGCGGCGGCCGACCAGGTGCGCGCGGTGTCGGAGCAGGTCGGCGAGGTCGTGGCGGCCCATCCGGAGGCGGCAGCCTACCGGCCGGGCGCCATCCTGTGAGCGTGACCGGCGCACCGGCGGCTGGTGCGGGGGTGGTCCGGCCGGTGGTCGTCCGTGCTGCGTGAGCTGCGGTCGCCACAGGAGGTGCGGGCCGCCTGCGGCGACGACGACCTGCCCGTGTGGACGGCCCAGGGGTTGCGGGGCGGCGCGCGGGCGTGGGCGCTGGGCGACGCGGTGGTGGCCGCCGCCCGCGAGGTGTCGCGCCGCGACCGGCTGGCGGTCTGGGGCGGCCCGGCCTGCGCGGTGGAGCTGGTACGGCACGCGCTGGGCGAGGTCGGGCCGTCGTTCCGGCCGTTCGGTGAGGCGGGGTTGCTGGCCGAGGTGACGGCGAAGATCGATGGACTGGAGGTGGTGGGCGGCTTCTCCTGGATGAGCCTGCCCGCCCCGGCGAACGGCCCGACGGCGAGCGCCGCGGATGAACGAGCAGGCGACCGAGCGGATGATCGAGCAGGCGACCGGGTGGACGGGTCGGCGGGGAGGCCGGAGGGCGGCGTCGGGTGGCTGGGGCCGCACGACGAGGCGGAGGTCCGGGCGCTGCTGGCCGAGCACGCGCCCGCCTCCTACGCGGTGCCCGGCGCGCCCGGGGTGAGGCGGTGGGCGGGCCTGCGGGCGGGCGGCCGGCTCGCCGCGGTGGCGGCCGACGCGTGGAGCGCGCCGTCGGTGGGGTTCCTGGCAGGTGTCGCGACGGCCGCGCCGCTGCGCGGGCGGGGCCTGGCCGAGCGGGTGTGCCGGTGGGTGTCGTACGAGCTGGTCGCGCGGCACGGGCGGGCGGCGCTGATGGTGGACGACGACAACCCGGCCGCGATCGGGGTGTACGAGCGGCTCGGCTACCGGCGTCGCCGCGTGCTGGCGACCCACCTCGTCTCCGGCGCGGCGTAGCAGACCGCGAGCGTGTCCCGGCGGGCGCGCCGAGCTCGTGGGGGAGGTGGCCGGTCAGGATGGTCACCGGTCCGGTTCGGCGGTGGCGTGGCCGGTCGCATCCTGGCCGAGCAGGGCGCGCAGGGCCGTCACGCGCTCGCCGTCCCATACGACGTCTGGGTCGGGTTCGAGGAAGGTGCCGGCGATGCCGGCCGCTGCCAGGCCGATCAGCGGCCAGTCGGCGGCGGCGCCGGCCGCGGTGGGGTTGGCGGGCACCCGTCGCGTCAGCAGTTCGGGATCCGACAGCGCCATCAGGACCAGTCCGCGCATCGTCGCGCCGGCCAAGGTCGCGATGAGGGGGAAGCTGCCGCCGGAGTCCGGCCGCAGCCGGTAGCCCATGGCCGTGGCGATCTGTTCCCAGCCGCGCGCCACCCGGTCGACGAACCTTGCTTCGGAACGGGCCAGCGCGGCTTGGACGTCGTCGCGCAGGTGGCCGTCGGGCAGGCTCATGAACGTCGCCTGCAGCGCCAGATAGGTGCGCCACTCGGCGGAGTCGTGGATGGCCTCGAAATCGCTGCTCGCGCTCACCCGCAGCATCTCGGTGACGAGATCGTGCCTGCCTTGCGGCGAGGCCAGTTCCGCCGCCCGCCCGGCCAGCACCGAGCCGAGCAGGCGCATGGTGGCCTCCTCGGCGACCGCGGCGGCCGGAGCGGCTCCTTGTGCCAGCTCCCGCAGCAGGTCGCTGAAGAACAGGTCCTTGTACGGCCAGCGGCGGTAGACCGCCGTGCGTGACACGCCGGCCTGGTGGATGACGTCCTCGAAGCTGATGTGATCGAGGCCGACGGTCAGCCCGTTCTGGTGCACCATGGCCAGCGCGGCGTCGAGCATGCGCCGCTGCGTCTCCTGATCGCTCAACCGGGGCCGCCGCCGGCTCGGGCCGCTGGGCACAGGGGGCTCACTCGGCATGGACATCTCGCTCCCGGTTGGGTACCTTCCGACTATGAGACATGGTATCCCAAGTTCCTTTCTGGGTGTCGCTCCGGGCCGTCCTGCTCGCTCATGAGACCGTCGTGGGTGAGGGGCGCCGGAACGTCCCCTCGAAGGTCGCCGCTCGCCTTCTTCCTGCTGGTCTTTGCCCTCACCGCCCCCTTCCTGGCACTCGACGCCCTGGGCGGCTCGCAGATCCTGCCCGGCATTCCCCTGTCGGGGCTGGCCTTCGTCTGCCCGGCCATCGCCGCCGTCGTGCTGCGGTACCGAGAGAGCGGGCTCGCGGGCGTGCGAGCGCTTCTCGCGCGATCGTTCGATGGCCACCGGGTCGGGGTGAAGGCCTGGTACGTCCCCACCCTGCTGCTGTATCCCGCCGTGGTGACGGCGTCGTTCTTCCTGCTCCGCCTGACGGGGGCCGCCCTACCGGATCCGCGGTTCTCCCTGCTACTGACGCTGCTGCTCCTCCTCGGGTTCTTCGTCGGTGCCCTGTGTGAGGAGCTCGGCTGGTCCGGTTATGCCACCCAACCCTTGCAAGAACGGTGGGGAGCCCTCAAAGCCGGCCTCATCCTGGGAGCGGTCTGGGCCGTGTGGCACTGGGTGCCGCTGCTGCAGGTGCAGCGTTCCGTGTCCTGGATCGCCTGGTGGTCACTCGGCACCGTCGCCGCACGGGTGATCATGGTCTGGCTGTTCAACCACATGGGCCGCAGCGTGTTGGCGATGACGCTCTTCCACATGATGCTCAACGTCTCATGGCAGCTGTTTCCCGTGAACGGATCGCATTTCGACGTGCCGCTGGTCGCGACCCTCATGGCCGCGGTCGCCGTGGTCATCGTCTCGGCCGGAGCATTGACGTCGCCGCGGCGCGACCCGCTGCCTCGGCGTGGCCCCGCGCGGGCCGCCCGGTGGCGGGGGTGCGGAAATTGAGGTGAGCGGCGGCGGGGCGTGGTGCACAGTTGGCAGAGTGATGTCCGATTTTGTGCCTGGTATCGAGTTGTCCCGAGCTTTCTACGCCGACGCGGTGGCGCCCCTGCTGGCCGGTGTCGCGCACAGTGCCGCGTTGATCGGCCCGGGGTCTGAGGTGTTGGAGTTCGACACGGCCCGCTCCGCCGACCACGACTGGGGGCCGCGGGTGCTGGTGTTCGTGGAGCCGGGCCGGGTGGCTGCGGTGGAGGATCGGGTGGCCGCCGGGCTGCCCGTGAGGTTCGGCGGTTTCCCCACGGTGTTCGACTACCACGGCGCGGTGCGTTCCGGGGTGGTGGTGGCCGAGCTGGGGGCGTGGCTGCGCGGGCGGCTCGGCTTCGACCCGTGCCGGGGGGTGTCGTTGCTGGACTGGCTGTCGGTGCCGTGGCAGGGGTTGGCCGAGGTGACGCGGGGGGAGGTCTTCCACGACGGGCTCGGCACGCTGGAGGCGGCCCGGGCGGCGCTGCGCTGGTATCCGGACGACGTGTGGCGTTACGTGCTGGCCTGTCAGTGGCGGCGCATCGCCCAGGAGGAGCCGTTCCCCGGCCGGTGTGGCGAGGTGGGCGACGAGCTGGGATCGGCGGTGGTGGGGGCGAGGCTGGTGCGTGAGGTGATGCGGCTGGCGCTGCTGCTGCGCCGCCGCTACCCGCCGTACGCCAAGTGGCTGGGCAGCGCCCTGGCCCGGCTGCCGGGGTCGGCGGAGCTGGGGGAGTCGCTGGGCAGGGCGGTGGCGGCCCGGTCGTGGCGGGAACGTGAGGAGGCGCTGGCCGCGGCGTACGGGCGGCTGGCGGCGTTGCACAACCGGGTCGCGCTGGCCGAGCCGCTGGACGCGCGGGTGCGCGGCTTCCACGACCGGCCGTTCCGGGTGATCGGCGGTGACCGGTTCGCCGAGGCGCTGCTGGGGGCGGTGTCGGATCCGCTGGTGAAGGGGCTGCCGCTGGTGGGCTGCGTGGACCAGGTGTCGGACAGCGTGGATCTGCTGGTGGAGCCGCGGCGAGCCAGGGCGGTCACCGCGGCGGCACTGGGCCTGGACGCCTGACTTTCGATCAGGCGCCGGGCCGGGCGAGGGCGGCGAGGGCAGCGGCGAGGTCCTCGACGTGGGCGCGCCAGGCGGGCAGGGCGGCCGGGTCGCCGGTGTGGGTGACGACGAGGCGGGCGCCGTGGCCGGTGCCCTCGGCGAGCTCCCAGCGGACCGTGCCGGCGCCGGCCGCGCACTCCAGGAGCTTGCCGGGCTCGACGCGGATGACCGGGCCGGCCTCGACGCCGGACGCGGCGAACGGGGCGGGCGGGGGAGTGCCGATCGTGGCCTGGTCGCCGTGCAGGGCCTGCCACACCTCGGGGGCGGGCCGGGTGAGCTGGCGTTCGAGACGGACGGTGTCGCCGCGGACGGCGCCGCTGGACAGGCCGAGGATGGCGACGTAGTGCTCGTGCAGGGCGGCGGTGTCGCCGGGCGCGGGCGGGCGCGCACCGTCGAGCAGCCGGACCAGGGCGGTGAAGCAGGTGTGCCAGCCGGAGGCGAAGCTGGCGGCGCCGTGACGGTCGGCGAAGGTGTGGGTGAAGTCGAGCAGGGTGCCGCCGGTGGTGTCGGGGCTGAGCTTCCAGCGCAGCTGGTCCTCGCCCCAGGTGAAGGCGAACAGGTGGGGCGGGTCGTGTGCGATCACGGTGCCGTCGGGGCCGAACCCGAAGCGGACGCGGTCGCCCTCGATGCGCACCTCGGTGGGGAACCACCGGGCGAGGTGCTCGGGCTCGGTCAGGGCGCGCCAGACCTTGGCCGGCGGGTGGGTCAGGCGGCGCTGCATGTGCAGGACGTTGCGGCCGTCGGGCGTGGTGAGCAGGCGCTCATTCATGCGGGTCCTCCGTGGTGGCGGGCGTCGTTGCGGGCAGGGCGTCCGGCAGGGCGTCCGGCAGGGCGTCCGGCGGGGTGGCGGGCAGGGTGGCGGGCAGGGTGGCGGGCGGGGCGTCCGGCATGGTGTCGAGGTGCCGTTCGAGGCGGTCCAGGCCGGCGGACCACAACCGCCGGTAGGGGGCGAGCCAGGCGTCGATCTCGGCGAGCGGCTGGGGGCGCAGCTCGTACCAGCGGCGCTGGGCGTCCTTGCGCACGGTGACGAGGCCGGCCTCGCGCAGCACGCGCAGGTGCTTGGAGGTGCCCGGCTGGGTGAGACCGAGCCGTTCGGTCAGCTCGCCGACCGGGCGGGGGCGTTCGAGCAGCAGGTCGAGGATCTGCCGGCGGGCGGGTTCTGCTAGCACGTCGAAGCGCATGCCCGCAAATATACCGGACTGGTTATATGAACAAAGCCGGATGTATGGAGAAAGGGAGAACCCCCGGCCGGAGGACCGGCCGGGGGTTCGACGCGCTGGCGGGAGGGTCAGCCGGTGAAGCCGACCTGCGTCCAGTCAGGAGCCTTGTAGCCCCACGGGCCGAGGTTGGCGAGGTTCTTCTTCGTCGCCTGGATGTCGGGACGCTGGTACAGCGGGATGGTGTGCACCAGGTCCCAGATGAGCTTGTCGGCCGCGTTGGCCTTCTCGATGGCCTTGGCCGGGTCCATCTCGCCCACCGTCTCGTCGATCGCCGCGTCCAGGGCCGGGTCGCTGCCCTTGGGGAAGTTGCTCTCCGAGCCGGTCTTGTAGATCTGCGGCAGCGCGCTGATCGGCAGCGGCGTGCCGATCCAGGAGAACGGCACCAGGTCGAAGTCGCCCTTGATGATGAAGTCGGTGAAGAACTTGTCATCGGGGACCGGGCGGATGGTCAGCTTGATGCCGACCTCCTTGAGCATCGCCTGGGTGAGCTCGCCCTCGGTCTTGGCGTAGGGGACGCCGGCCGGGACGACGAAGCTCAGCGCGAACTCCTTGCCGTCCTTCTTGCGGTACTCGCCCTCCTGCTTCCAGCCGGCCGCGTCGAGGAGCTGCTTGGCCTTCTCGGGGTTGTACTTGCCGAGGTCGCCGGAGTTGTCGACGTAGCCCTTGTGGTTGTTCATGAAGACGTGGTTGCCCAGCGTCTGCAGCGGCCAGTCCATGTCCTTCAGGTCGGACTGGGTGATCACGTCACGGTTGATCGCGTAGGCGACGGCGTGCCGGACCGACTTGTCCTTGAGGAACTCGGCCTGGTTGTTGACGGTGATGTGCCGCCAGTTCGGGCTGAGCGCCTTGCGGATGTCGACGTTCGGCACCTCCTTGGCCCGCTTGAGGTCGGCGGGGCTGCCCGGCGGGATCTCCACGGCGTCGAGCTCGCCGTTGGCGAAGGCGTTCACCGACGCGGCGGGCGTCTCGATCGTCCGGAAAATGATCTTGTCGAGCTTGGCCTTCTTGCCCCACCACTTGTCGTCACGCACGACGGTGAGCGTCTTGGTCGCCTCGTCGATCTTCTCGACCTTGAACGGGCCGGCGGTGACGGGGATCTTCTGCAGGTAGTCCTTCTCGTACTTCTCCGGGTCGCCGTTGGTGGCGGCCGGGATGAGCTGCGGCGAGCGGGACAGCAGGCCCTGCCAGTCGGGGTAGTTCTTGGCGAAGGTCATGACGGCGACCTTGTCGGAGTCGCCCTTGGTGACCGACTCGATCCGGTCCCAGCCGTCGGTGGAGGCCGGCTTGTACTTCTTGTTCTTGCCGCTGTTGGCCGTCCACATGGCCTCGACGTCCTTCCACGTGATCGGCGTGCCGTCCGACCACGTGGCCTTGTCGTTGATCGTCCAGGTGACGACCTGCTTGCCCGAGGAGGTGTCCACCTTCGCGTCGGTCAGGAAGTCCGGGTTCGGGGTGAACGTGGCGTTCTCGTCGGCCACCATCATCTGCGGCAGGACCGTGTCGAGCATGACGGCGGTGTCGCGCTGGTTGCCGTCGACGTGGTTGGGGTTCCACTGGCTGGGCCACTGCCCGACCGCCAGCGTCAGCGTGCCGCCGTCCTTGACCTGGTCGTAGGGCACCGGGTTGATGCTGATGGCCGGGGTCTCCGCCATCTGCTGCTGCGCCTGCTGCGACTGCTCTGCGCTGGGCTTCTTGGCGTCGCCGCCGCCGCCACCGCAGGCCGCGACGGCCATGGCGAGGACCGCGATCCCCGCCGCCGCCCGGTATCCAACCTTCACTTTTCCTCCTGGTCTCCCGAGGCCGTGATGACCTCGATCTCCTCCGCGTAGTGGCAGGCGGCGCCATGATCGGCGGCGCTCGCGAGCCTGACAACTGAGGGCTCTTCGTCCACACAGCGCCGCCGCTCGGCCTCGCCCAGCCGGGCGAACTTGGGGCAGCGGGTGCGGAACCGGCATCCCGATGGCGGGTCGGCCGGGCTGGGCAGGTCCCCTTCGAGCAGGATCCGCCTGCGGGTGCGTTCCATCTCCGGGTCGGGGAGCGGGATCGCCGACAGCAGCGCCTGCGTGTAGGGGTGCGCGGGGCGGTCGTAGACGTTCGCCACCGCGCCGATCTCGGCGATCTTGCCGAGGTACATGACGGCGACCCGGTCGGCCAGGTGTCTGACCACGGCCAGGTCGTGCGCCACGAACAGGTAGGACAGCCCCAGCGTGTTCTTCAGCTTCTCCAGCAGGTTGATCACGCCAGCCTGGATGGACACGTCCAGCGCCGAGACCGGCTCGTCCAGGACGAGCAGCTTCGGGTCCAGGGCCAGCGCCCGGGCGATGCCGATGCGCTGGCGCTGCCCGCCGGAGAAGCGCTGGGGGTAGCGTTCGGCGTGCTCGGGCGCCAGCCCGACCAGCGTGAGCAGCTCGGTCACGCGCGCTGCCACGTCCTTGTGGCCGTGGGCGCGCAGCGGCTCGGCGATGATGTCGCCGACCGGCATGCGCGGGTCCAGCGCCGCCATCGGGTCCTGGAAGACGATCTGCAGGTCGCCGCGCAGCGACTTCCTCGCCGCCCGGTCCAGGCGGGAGCTGTCCTTGCCGAGCACGACGACGCGGCCGCTCTGCGGCGGTTCCAGCCGCATGATCTGCTGCAGCGTGGTCGTCTTGCCGCAGCCGGACTCGCCGACCAGGGCGAGGGTCTCGCCCTCGGCGATGTCGAAGCTGATGCCGTCGACCGCGTGCACGGTGCCGACGCGCCGCTTGAACACCGCGCCCTTCATCAGCGGGTAGTGCCGCACCAGGCCGTCCAGCTCCAGCACGGTGGGGCGCTGCTCGCGCGGCACCCGCACGATGTCGCTGGGCGGGATGACCGGCACGGGGAAGACGTCGGCGCCGGTCAGGCCCTTGTGCTCGATCTCGCGCGAGCGGATGCAGGCCACGTGGCGGCCGCCGCCGATCGGGGTCAGCGGTGGCTCCTCCTCGTCGCAGGAGTCGATGTGCATCGGGCAGCGCGGCGCGAACGGGCAGCCGGGCGGCAGCGCCGCCGGGGAGGGCGGGTTGCCCTCGATGGGCACCAGCGGCCCCTCCTCGCCGTCGATCCGCGGGATCGAGGCCAGCAACCCCATCGTGTACGGCATGCGCGGCCGGTAGTACAGCTCGTCCACCGGGCCCTGCTCGACCGGCCGGCCCGCGTACATGACGAGCACCCGGTCGGCCATCCCGGCGATCACTCCGAGGTCGTGGGTGATCATCACGATGCCGGCGCCGGTCTCGCGCTGCGCCGTCTTGAGCACCTCCAGCACCTGCGCCTGGATGGTGACGTCCAGGGCGGTGGTCGGCTCGTCGCAGATGAGCAGGTCGGGGTCGTTGGCGATGGCCATCGCGATCATGGCGCGCTGGCGCATGCCGCCGGAGAACTCGTGCGGGAAGGCCTTGGCCCGCACGTCCGGGTGCGGGATGCCGACCAGGTCGAGCAGCTCGACGGCCCGCCGGGCGGCCTTGTCCTTGGCCACCTTCTGGTGGACGCGGACGGCCTCGGCGACCTGGTCGCCGATGGTGTAGACGGGGGTGAACGCCGACAGCGGGTCCTGGAAGATCATGCTGATCGACTTGCCGCGGACCTTGGTGAGCTCGTCCTCCTCGACGCCGATGAGCTCGCGGCCGTGCAGCCTGACCGAGCCGCTCACCTGGGCGTCGCGTGGGAGCAGCCCCATGATGGCCAGCGAGGTGACCGACTTGCCGGAGCCGGACTCGCCGACGATGCCGAGCACCTCGCCGCGGGAGACGTCGTAGCTGACGCCCCGCACGGCCTGGATGTCGCCGGGGAAGGTGACGGTGAGGTCGCGGACCTCCAGGATGCTCATGAGTTGCTCCCCGGGTCGAGGGCGTCGCGCAGGCCGTCGCCGATGAGGTTGATGCTGAGCACGAGCAGCACGAGCAGCCCGGCGGGGAAGGCGAACAGCCACGGGTAGCCGGTGGCGTTGCGCGAGCCCTCGGCGATGAGCGTGCCGAGGGACACGTCGGGCGGCTGGATGCCGAAGCCGAAGAACGACAGCGCGGCCTCGCCGATGACGGCGGCGCTGACGTTCAGCGTCGCGTCGATGATCAGCAGGGACGACAGGTTGGGCACGATGTGCCGGAAGATGATCTTCCAGCGGGGGATGCCCATGTAGACGGCGGCCAGCACGTACTCCCGCTCGCGCAGCGACAGCGTCATGCTGCGCACCACCCGCGAGGTGATCATCCAGGTGAACGCGGCCAGCAGCACCACGAACCACAGCCACGAGGCGCCGCGCAGCCGCGGCGAGACGATCGCGATGATGAGGAAGCTGGGCAGCACGAGCAGCAGGTCCACGCCCCACATGAGGGCCTTGTCGACCCAGCCGCCGAAATATCCGGCGAACGCGCCCACCACGGCGGCCAGGCCGGTGGCGATGACCGCCACGAGCAGGCCGATGACGATGGACTTCTGCATGCCGCGCAGCGTGACCGCGTACATGTCCTGGCCGATGGTGGTGGTGCCCCACCAGTGGTCGCCCGACGGCGGCGACAGGAAGGCCAGGAAGTCCTTGTCGGTCCACTCGTAGGGGCCGAGGAAGGGGCCGATGTAGGCCAGCGCCACCAGCAGGATCAGGGCGATGGAGCCATAGCGGGCCTGCCTGTTGCGGAACAGGCGCCCGATGACGACTTTGGAGCGCATCTAGCTCACCCGCACACGAGGATCGAGGGCCGCCACCAGCATGTCGGACAGGAAGGCGGCGGTCAGGACGCAGATGGCGGTGAAGAAGGTCACCGCGGCGACGGAGTTGACGTCGTTCTGGTGGATCGCGTCGACCAGCCAGGCGCCCATGCCGTGCCAGGCGAAGATCTTCTCGGTGAAGATGGCTCCGGTGAACATCGTGCCGAAGGCGAAGGCGAAGTAGGTGGCCGAGGGGATCAGGGCCGTGCGCAGCGCGTGCTTGATCAGGGCGGTCCGGCGCCGCAGGCCCTTGGCCATCGCGGTGCGGACGAAGTCCTGGCCGAGCACGTCGAGCATCATGTTGCGCTGGATGCGGCTGTAGAACGCGACCGAGCCGAGCGTGAGCGAGATGGTCGGCAGGATCAGGTGGTTGATCCGGTTGAGGAACTGGTCCCAGCCGCTGAGGCGCGGGTTGTACTCGCCGGTGTACTCGATCAGCGTGAAACCCAGGCTGCGGTTGACGTTGTACGTCGCGATCGCGAGCAGGGTGGCCAGCAGGAACACCGGGATCGCCATGATGACGAACGAGCTGACCCCGATGAAGCGGTCGGTGAACCTGTATTGCTTGATCGCCGACAGCGCGCCCAGCCCCACCCCGATGACGAAGCCCAGGATCGTGCCGATGAACAGCAGTCGCAGGCTGACCCAGATGCGCCGGGCCATCTCGTCGTTGACCGAGCCGCCGTTCCAGGTCTTGCCGAAGTCCCCGGTGACGACGCCCGAGGCCCAGGTGGCATACCGCTGGAAGACGGGCGTCTTGTCGTTGAGGTTGTAGGCGTCGAGCGTGGCGTCGATGACGTGCTCGGCGACCGGGGGCTGGCGGCCCTCGTAGGCGGCCCGGGGGTTCATGGTGGTGGCGGCGAGCATGTAAGCCAGGCTTGCTGCGATGGCGACCAGCACCACGTTGATCGCCAACCTGCGTAGCAGGTACTTGCCCATTACCCTCCGTTCGCGTTGACGGGGGTCGGTTGTGCCGGTCGGATGGAGTGCCCCCGCAACGTAAAGGCCGTCTTACGTGCTGAAGAACACTTGACGTGAGTTGACGACCACGCCGCAGAATATCCGGCAAATCGCTACACCCAGCAATACGCGTGACATAACAGTAAGATCACCGCGTGGTAGATCATTGAGGTCATCCGTGATCTTGCCGGGTCCTCCGACCTGCGGGAACACCCTTGTCTGCGAGGCTGACCCGATCGTGGCGGAGGCGTCAATGTCACAGGATCCGCACACAATCGACGCGGGTTCGCCGCATACCTGACAGAACCCCCAGCAGGGGAGTGCCGCCCCTGTTCGCCCAGGTGGGGCGGGCGTGGTGCGCCGACGGCGAACGGGCCGCGCGGTCCCCAGGACTGCCTTACGGTCCGGCCATGACGATGATCGAGTCTCGCGGGATCGCCTACGACGAAGCCGGTCGCGCGACGGGAGCCTGCGCCGACGCGGTGGTGCTGGTGCACGCCGGTGTGGCCGACCGGCGCATGTGGGAGCACCAGTTCCGGACCCTGGCGCGTGAGCACCGGGTGATCCGCTACGACTGGCGCGGCCACGGCGAGTCGCGCGACCCCGGCCCCGAGGTGTGCCACCACGAGGATCTGCTGGCCGTGCTGGACGCGCTCCACGTCCGCCGCGCGGTGCTGGTGGGCTGCTCGATGGGCGGCGGCTACGGCGTCGAGGCGGCGCTGGCCGCCCCGGGCCGGGTGGCGGGCCTGGCGCTGATCGGGTTGCCGGTAAGACTCGTGCAACCAGGTACACCCGTTTGAGTCCTCCCAGGTCAGTGCTGGTGTTCACGGACCGTAAAGGGATCCTTCTTTGATTGTCGGACGTACGTGGTCGTGCACGGCCAGTATTGATTCGGATTCGTGGGGTTTGCGGCGGCGTGGCCGACCGCTTCGCGAGAGAGCCGGATGCCGCGTGGCGCGTGTGCTGGACGAGGACGAGCTCGTTGGGAACTGGACGCTGGTCGGGGACGAGCTGGATCAGTTGTCGGGCCGGCGTGGCGCGACGAAACTCGGGTTCGCGCTCCTGCTGCGGTTCTATGCGCTGAACGGCCGGTTCCCGACGGGCCGCGCCGAGCTTCCCGATCAGGCCGTCGGCTACGTTGCCCGGCTGGTCGACGTGCCCCGCCTCAGAGCTGGGGCTGTATGAGTGGGACGGCCGGACGATCAAGGATCACCGCAAGGACATCCGGAAGTACTTCGGGTTCCGGGAGTGCTCTCTCGCTGATTCCGACAAGGCCGCGGACTGGCTGGCGGCCGAGGTCTGTCCGAAGGAGCGGCAGGTCGACCGTGTCCGCGCCGAGTTGCTGGCGCATCTGCGCCAGGAGCGGATCGAGCCGCCGGCGCGGGACCGGATCCGCCGGATCATCGGGACGGCGCTGAGGCAGGCCGAGCAGACGCAGACCTCCCGGATCTCCAGCCGGATCCCTGCAGCGGCCATCCCGCGGTTGCTTGCCCTGATCGCCAAGAGCGCCGATCCCGGTGACGAACCCGAGGACCAGGGCGAGGACGACGGCGCGTTGTTCGGCGCCGCCGAGGCCGCTGCGGTGGACGTGTTCGCGGTGATCCGCGAGGAGCCGGGCAACGTGAGCGTGAAGACGATCGAGCGGGAGGTGTTCAAGCTGACCGCGATCGGCAAGGTCGGCTTGCCCGACGACCTGTTCGCCGACATCGCGCCGAAGGTGCTGGCGGCCAGGCGGGCCCGGGTGGCGGCCGAGGCCCCGTCGAACCTGCGCTCGCACCCGCACGACATCAAGGTGACGTTGCTGGCGGCCTACCTGTACTGCCGGTCCCGTGAGATCACCGACACCCTGGTCGACCTGCTGATCGCGACGGTGCATCGGATCAACGCCCGCGCCGACACGAAGGTCATCGGTGACTTCGTGGCGGAGCTGAAGCGGGTGTCGGGCAAGGAGAAAATCCTGTTCAAGATGGCCGCGGCCGCCCTGGAGTCGCCGGAGTCGCAAGTAGAGGACGTCATCTACCCGGCGGTGCCGGGCGGCTATAGGACGCTGGTCCAGTTGCTGCACGAGTACAGAGCGAGGGGCACCTCTTACCGACAGCACAAGCAGCGGGTGTTCAAGGCCTCCTACACCAACCACTACCGGACCGGCCTGATCCAGATCCTGGAGGTGCTGGAGTTCGGGTCGACGAACACTGTGCACACGCCGATGATGCAGGCCCTGACTTTGATCAAGCGGTACAAGGCTGAGCAGTCCAACCGGATCAAGTGCTACGCCCTCGGCGAGCACGTCCCCGTCGACGGGATCGTCCCGTCCGAGCTGGTAGAGCTGATGTACCGGGCCGACAGCACCAAGCGGCAGCGGATCCTGCGCACCGTGTACGAGTGCGGTGTCTTCCAGACACTGCGGGAGAAGCTGCGCTGCAAGGAGATCTGGGTCCACGGGGCGGACCGGTGGCGCAACCCCGATGACGACCTGCCCAAGGACTTCGAGGACAGGCGCGCGGAAAACTACTCCAAGCTCCGCAAGCCGCTGGACCCGCAGGTGTTCGTCGACCAGCTGCGCGAGGAGATGGACGCCGAGCTGTCGGCGCTGAACGACGCCCTGGGCGGCAAGGGCCTTACCTGGTTGAAGATCGCCGAACGGCGCAACGCCGGGGCGATCCACCTGACCCCGCTGGACGCCGCCCCGGAGCCGCGCAACCTGCGTCGGCTGAAGGCGGCGATCCGGGAGCGATGGGGCGTCGTCCCGCTGATGGACATGCTCACCGAAACCGCCCTGCGGACGGGATGCCTGAACGTCTTCACCTCCTCCGGAACCCAGAACCACCTCGACGCCCAGGTGCTGTTCGAACGGCTTCTGCTGCTGATCTACGCCTACGGGACGGGGACCGGGATCCGCGCGGTCGCCGCTGGCGACCATCCCCACACCGAGGACGACCTTCGGTACGCGCGCCGCCGTTTCCTGACCGTCGAGGCCTGCCGCGAGGTCGCCCGGGTGATCGCGAACGCGACCTTCGCCGTCCGGCAGGCCGCCCTGTGGGGCGAGGGCACGACCGCGGTCGCCTCGGACTCCACCCACTTCTCGGCCTTCGACCAGAACATCTTCACCGAGTGGCACTCCCGCTACCGGCGCGCCAAGCGCGGCGTGCTGATCTACTGGACGGTCGAGGTAGGTGGGTCGATGGCCGTACACAGCCAGCTCATCAGCTGTTCAGCCTCCGAGGTCCACGCGATGGTCGAGGGCGCGATGCGGCACGGCACCGACATGGAGGTCGAGCAGAACTTCGTCGACTCCCACGGCGCCAGCTTCGTCGGGTTCGGGATCACCAGGCTGCTGGACTTCGACCTGGTCGCCCGGTTCAAGCAGATCAACAAGATGAAGCTGTATGTGCCCGGCCGGGGCGAGGACTTCTCCTACCCGCTGCTCGCGCCCGCGCTGACCAGGCCGATCCGGTGGGACATCATCACCCAGAACTACGACATCATGATGAAGTACGCCACCGCGATCCGGCTGCGGACTGCCTCTACCGAGGCTCTGCTACGCCGGTTCACCTCCGAGACCACCCACCCGGCCTACGCCGCGATGCTGGAGGTCGGCCGCGCCCAGCGCACGATCTTCCTCGCCCGCTGGCTCCGCGACCGCGATCTCCAGCGGGCGACCGAATCCGGATTGAACGTGGTGGAGAGCTACAACGGCGTCAACGACTACATCAAGTTCGGCAAGCGCGGCGAACTCGCCTCCAACCGGCGCGAAGAGCAGGAGCTGGGGATGCTGTGCCTGCACATCCTCCAGTCGGCCCTCGGCCTGATCAACACCCTGATGATCCAGGACACCCTCGCGCTACCCGAGTGGGAAGACGTCCTCACCGACGCCGACCGGCGCGGCCTCACCCCGCTGTTCCACACCAACATGACGTCCTACGGCGAGATCCAGCTGCGCACGGACCGGCGCCTCGACCTCACCGACCTGCCGACCGCGTAGCGGGCCGGACCCGGAGTCAGGACCCTCTGCTCGCCCTGCACGAGCCGGTCTGATGGACGTGGTGGGCGTGGTATCCGTAGTCCCCGAGGGGGATGGTCGAATGGGGCTCTCCGCACGTCCGCAGCGCGCCGATGTCTTCCTCGTCGTCAAAGAAGTCGGCGTCATAGAAGCCTTCCTCCTCACGGTTGGCCAGGCATTCGGCGAGGATGTCGCGGGAGCCCTTCGAGGCCAGCTCGCCGATCAGGGCGTCCTTGCCCTGGCCGTCGTTCTCGAAGGAGTCGTTGAACTGGATGGTGGGCTCTACCACCCCATGCAGATTCTTGTAGGGGCCGATCCACACCCGCACCCTGGGCAGGTCGGCGCGGGTGCTGGCCCACCGCACCACGCCGTCGCCGGCTCCAGTGCGCCATCCTGGCGCAGCCAGGCGCGCCCCTGGGCTACTTCAACAACAGAAGAACCGCAGATCGAAACCCCTCGAAAGAGGTCTTGACCTGCGGTTCTTCAAACTCTGAGTAGCCCCGACGGGGCACACGGCAGATGGATGCGGGATGCGCCCCTGGCCATCGAAGCCTTGTGTTCGCTGGACCGATCTGTCGTGTGAGAAGCGGTTCGCTTCGGGCGAGGGTGAGTTTCGTCGACGAGGTCAGCGAGACAGTCCAGCTGGCCCGGACGTCGCGTCGCTTCTTCGATCCGCCCGACAGGGATCAGGCCGTCGAGGACGTCGACGACAAACTGGGACGCGGGGCATGGCTTCGAACTCGTCTCGTGAGTCGTCGTTCAGCACCGTGTGCGTATCAGGTGACGGATGCTCAGCGATGGCTGGGCTCGCCGGTCAGTCGATGCCTTCGATGATGCGGAAGTCGCGCTCGAAGCCGTCGGGGAGGGCCACCAGCGCCTTCTGGTATGCCTCGCTCTCGTATGCCGCGACGGCCTGTTCAAAGCTGTCGAACTCGATCAGAACGACGCGTTGCGTGATTCCGGCCTCGTGGGCGACGACTCGACCGCCACGGGACGGGAGGAGGGCCAGGTTGCGCCCGCCCCCAGCCTGGACAGCTAGACCGGCCAGCTTGTCGTAGGCAGTCAGCCTCTCAGGGTCGGAAATGGCGGGGTAGACACTGACCCAGTAGCCCTTAGCCATGGAAACCTCCTGCGTTCGGCCGGACACGTCCGACTTCGAATCGACACTCAGATCGATCGATCCCGGCAACGGGTACTGCGATCAGTTGAATCGTCATATGCGCAGGTTAGAGCGTGATGTGCGGTCGAGGGAAAGACCGGTACGGGATAGACTCAGAACGGATCGTTATCAATCGGCAGGGAGAGCATGTGGCGCCGGATACGGTGAGCCTGCGGTACTTCCTGGTGCTGGCGCAGGAGTTGAACTTCACCCGCGCGGCCGCACGGATCGGTATCGCACAGCCCGCACTCAGCGCCCGGATGCGCCGATTGGAGGCGGAACTCGGTACGGCCCTGCTGATCCGCAACACGCGTAGCGTCGTATTGACCACGGCCGGTGCGGCTTTGGCGGAGTCCGCGCCGCCCGCGCTGGCGGCGCTGGAGCGGGCATGGGACACCGCCCGGCGCGCGGCGGCCGGTGAACTGGGCACGCTGCGCATGGGATACAGCCTCACCGTCGGGGCCGAGACGGCACCGGCCCTGGTGGACAGGCTGATTCGCGACAACAGCGGGCTCGAGGTCGGCGCGGTCCCGATGGCGACACCGGAGATCTGCCCCGCGGTCGCCGACGGCCGCATCGATGCCGGGATCACCCGCGGTGAACAGCCGGGCCGTGGCGTGCGCCGGTTCCTGCTGCGGCGTGAGCGCGTCGGGGTCCTGCTGGCGCAGCACCATCCGCTGGCCGAACACCCGGAGATCGAGATCGCCGACGCGGCCGCGTATCCGCTGCGACTCCCGGACCGTGCGGCCAACCCCGTGATCTACGATCAGCTGTCCGCACTGTTCCGAGACACCCGGCCACACCCTCGATTCCACACGCCCGCAGTCTCTGTCGACATGTCTCTGCGCGACCTGCGCGACGGGGTCACCCTCGCCCCGGCCGGAGAAGCCGCGGTCACGGCATCACCGGCCGGTCTCACCTGGCGACCGCTGCGGGGCGCGCCCAGCCTGACGATCCACCTGGTCCTCCCACGCGAGCCGTCGCCGCTTCACCGCCGCATCCGTGCCGTCGCCAAAACCCTGGCGCGCGAGCTGCACTGGCTGCCGGACTGACGCGCAAGAGGTCAAGCGAGACGGACGCCTGCGGTGGCGAGGCCGAAGACCTTGCGCCTGGCGGACTTCGCGGTGATGACGACGGCGGTCTTGCTGAATGTCCGACACGACCTTGCTACGCTGGCGGATCAGCATCCGATGATGGCCCCGGGTCCGGTCCGAGTCGTAACCGCGGCGACGTCCTCGCCCAGCCCGAGATCTCGGCGGATACCGCGCCTTCGCCGACGCCGAACCGGACAAGCACGGGTAACCGGCGGGAACGCCCGCCGTCAACGGCGTCCATGACGTCGGTCAATGCGCAACGCCAACCACTGTTCCATTGCTCCCCGAGGCCGGCGTAGGGGTTGTGCTCCCTGATCATGCGAAGCATTCGCACCGCTGAAGACTCCATCACGATCTCCGCTCGGGGGTCGGGTCGGCTTCATGCTTCTGATATTGCTCAATATCAGAAGCCATAGAACAGAGCCAGCTTCTGATATCGCGGCACTGGGCTACGCTTAGCCCAGCGAAACCACTTCTGATATTGCGAGGGCCATGTGGGGCGGCAGCACCAAGCGGTACCCGAGGCGTTCACCACGATCCACGCCGCCTATGCCGCGGCACTCGAACGCGCCCCGCTGGATGGCGACACCCGACGCGCCTACGACTCCCGGGTGCGAACCTTCCTCGCCTGGCTCGACGCGAGCGGTCTGGACGGCGGCCCTCTCACCGACGCCCACGACCGCGACTTCGCCGTCCGCGACTACAAGACCGGGGCTGAGGAACAGCGGTACAGCCATTATCGGTGAGATTGATCTTGGTAGTCGTGGCGGCAGTCAAGGGTGACGTCGACCAGGCCTGATGGGCTTATGCGCTGCGGCCAGGACGACTTACGGGGCCTGGGCATCGATCGCCTTCGTGCCGGCTGCGCGTAGTTCGTTCAGGTCGGGGATGTGGTTGTAGAGGGTCCCCACTGATACGCCCAGGAGCTTGGCGATCGAGGTGACGGAGCGTCCAGGATCCGGCAGCAGGTCACGGGCGGCTTTGAGGAGTTCGGCGGTGACGACGGTGGGACGTCCCCCGGTACGACCTCGCGCTTTCGCAGCGGCCAGGCCCTCATGGGTGCCGGCGACGATGAGTTCGCGGATGAACTCGGCCAGGGCGGCGAAGACGTGGAAGACGAGGCGGCCGCCGGGGGTGGTGGTGTCGAGGCTCTCATGCAGGCTGGTGAAGCCGATGTCGCGTTTGCGGAGATCGCCGACCATGGTGATGAGGTCATGCAGGCTGCGACCGTAGCGGGCGAGCTCGGGCACCACGAGGGTGTCGCCAGCCGTCAAGAACGCGTGGCAGGCCTGCAGCTCCGGCCGGAGCGCGTTCTTGCCCGACTTCTTGTCGGCGAAGATCTTGCGGCAGCCAGCCGCCTGCAGGGCGTCGATCTGACGATCGAGGCTCTGGCCCCGGGTGGAAACGCGGGCGTATCCGATGCGGACCTCGGACCGGGTTGCGGGGAAGGCGGCGAGGATGTCGTCGGGCAGACCCGGGGGCATGGTCGTCACCACCAAATTCTCTCAACAAACGGTCTCGGGAGTTATTGAAGGCGGGCGGTTTTTGAAGCGAGTTTTTGAAGATCCCGTCTCAGGTCGGCGCCGAGGCAATGATCGCCCTCATAAAACGAACGTTTTTTGAAGGCCCTGGAGCGTGATCGGCAACAGTCGCTACTCCCTGGCCGGATCGCGAACTCTGGCCAGTCAGGCTGATGGCCAGCAGATCCATGCCCAGGTGCTGGTAAAGGCCGTCTAACCATCCGAAGGTAGCGCTGAGATACGCGGCGCTGGCGACAATTTCGCCAGCAGATTCAGTTGCCGGGAGCGCCCGCTGTCTGTGGGCATGTCGGGATCGGTCGACCAGGTCATCAACTGCTGCGCGCTACCCAGTCCCGTCTCTAGACACCTCCGATGCGGCTCTGCGCCGCTGGCACCACTCTGCCGATCGTAGTGGCGAGCGTGGCTCCGAGGACGCTGACGCCGACCAGGGTCAGCCAGATCGCGGCTGCCCCGGTGGACAACAACCCGGAGAGCGCGGCCGGAGCGACCGCTCCTGCGACAGTCACGGCGAGCTGGTTGAGGGCCAAGTACCGACCGCGGAGAGCGTCTGGGGCGCTCTCCGCGGCGACAGTCGACGTGATGGGGCCGCTCCTGCGCGAGCGCGGCATCGACCTGTCAGCCTCCCAGGTCCACCGCCTGGTCTCCGGCACCCCCGAACGGCTGTCCCTGCAGGTGATGTCCGCGCTCTGCGACATCCTCTCCTGCACCCCGACCGACCTGGTCACCACCACCGCCGAAAACGCTGGCGTCCGCAAGACCGCCACCGGCGACCTGCCCACGCCGCCCACCGGAGCCGAGAAGTTCCGGCCACGCCCGGCCCGCATCCTCCCTGACGCATGACCCGCACCTACGCCACCGACGAGCAATACGAACGGTGGTTCATAGCCGAGTGCTGCCGCTGCGGCCGCCGCCGCCACAAGGCAGGGCATTGGCCGGACGGATACATCTGCCGAACCTGCGCCGACCGCGCGATCCGCGTCCGGGGCACCTGTCCCGGATGCGATCAAGACCGTGCACTTCCCGGACGACGAAGCAGCGACGGTGCGGCGATCTGCACCACCTGCGCCGGCTTCTCTCAGACGTTCGCCTGCTCACGCTGCGGGTTCGAAGGCAAGCTCCTCGGCGGGCGACTCTGTGAACGCTGCACCCTCAACGACCGGCTCACCGCAGTGCTGGACGCCGGAACCGGCCGCATCCGCCCGGAGCTGAGACCTCTGTTCGACCTGCTCGCGGCGATGGAGCAGCCCGGCCGCGGGCTGGCCTGGCTGGCGATGCACAGCAACCATCCCGGGAACGCGGCGGCGCTATTGCAGCGACTCGCTCTCGGACAGATCCCGCTCACCCACGACGCTCTCCATGAGCTCCAGCCCTGGAGAACGGCCGCTCACCTCGAAGAACTCCTGATGGCCGGTGGCCCCCTGCCCGCCGTCGACAAATACATCTGCTCCTTCCAGCGCTGGCTACCTGGTCACCTGGCCAGCGTCGACAACGCCGTGCGCGTCAAGACGATCCGGCTGTTCGCGACCTGGCACGTCCTTCCCGCTCTTCGGGCCCGCGCTGAACGCAGCAACATCACGCCGAGCGTTCGCCGCAACGCGGCCGAGCAGATCACACACGCGACCACGTTCCTCACCTGGCTCCACAAGCGCGGCCGCACGCTCGGCTCCTGCCGCCAGAGCGACATCGACGCCTGGTATGCCGAGAACACCGAACATGCCCGCACCCGGCTCCGGGTCTTCCTCACCTGGGCCATGCAGAGCCGTCAGTGCCCACGATCACTATCGCTGCCCGCGATGAAGATCTCCCGCCGAGCCCCTCTGACCGAGGACGAGCGCCTGGCCGCCCTCCGGCGTCTGCTTATCGACACGCACATTCCCCAGCGCCTGCGAGCCGCTGGCATCATCGTGCTCCTCTACGCACAACCCCTTACCCGGGTCATCCAACTCACCATCGATGACCTGTTCCGCGACGGAGAAGACGTGTTCCTGCGCCTCGGGGAACCGCCCTCGCCCGTCCCCGGGTCGGTCGCGTCCTTGCTGCTGGACTACATAGCGGCTCGCGACAATATGAACACCGCCACCAACCGCGCCTCTCGCTGGCTGTTCCCCGGCCGCCGAGCGGGCCAGCCCTGCCGCCCCGACCATCTATCCGCCCTTCTCAACGAGATCGGCATTCCAGCAGCCGCCGCCCGCGGCGCTGCCATCCGGCAACAACTCCTGGAGATGCCTGCCCCGGTCGTCGCCGACGCGCTCAGCTACCACGACAAGACCACCGCCCGCCTCCTTCGAGAAGGTGGCGGAGGGTGGAACCGCTACGCCGCCGGGGAACACGGAACGTCACCATAAGCCTTACAGGAACGACAACTTACGACAGCTGAATGGGCGAGCCCACCAGTCAGTACCGGAGGCCCATGGGGGTTAAGCGGCGCCGTGATCAGGCTCAGGGCCGCTTACCGCTTTCAGCTGCTCGAGTAAAACGCCGAGGCTGGTCCCGCGCTGAGGCTCTTGTGACGGTGGCAAGTCGGCGATCGCGCCCACCAGGAGTGGTCCGTCCAGCAGGTCGGCGGTGAACGTCACGCCGGTGAGGCGCGCCGCCATCGCGAACATCCGCGCGAGGCCGTGTCCGGACAGGTCGTCGTAGCGTTGGTCCCAATCCTCATCTGAGCTCTCCTCGAGAGGCAGGCCGAACTCGCGCATGAGGCTGGCAAGCCGGTCGGTGTCGGCACCGGAGCGATGCTCGGGAGAAGTCGGGTCGAAAGCCGTGAGCACCATGCCGTCCGCGGCGTAATGAAAGTAGTCGCAGGCGTAGTCATGCCGTAGGACGGACACCACGTCGGTGCCGGCCGACAGCCGCGCCAGCGTCGGGTTGTTCGTCCCCGACCAGCCGCACGGTTCCACCGCCGCGCACCCATCGCCGGTTGCGACCACTCCGACATAACCCCCTCCGTCACCACCCTCGGTCACCGTCGTGAAGTCGGAGACCGCCAGCTCCAGGTCGGCGAAGCTCATCTGCGTGCTCGTGCGGGCGCCGAACCGGCGCAGTACCTCGGCCGGGTCGAGCCCGCGCAGCAAGGTCACGCAGTAGATCTCGCCGAGCAGGTTGCCCCGATCGCCGTACGGCGGTTGCAGCCAGCGGTACGGCGCCAGCGCATCGATTGTCATGTCGCGATCTTGGCAGGCCCTACCGACATAGTTAGGCCCCCTTCGCCCTTCCGCGCGCACCTGCTGCCCGCGAGTCCGGCTTCTTGCCGCCGACATCACGGAAAGTCACTACCACGGCCCTTGGCATCGAGAACTCGCGATAGTCGAATAGGTGATTCCACCAGTATCAGCCCCGAAGACCCACATGAAGACCGTCCTGCATCGGGCGTCGAACACCGTGAACGCCCACCTCACCGCGCTGGACCACTTCTTCTCTCAGCTCGGGCTCGGCCCCGCGATCGTCCGCCGTGACGACGCGCCCAAACTCGCGCCCCGCGCCCTGGACGCCCGCCAGCAGAAGCGGCACTTGCGCGCCGTCGAACGCCGCCCCCTCGCCCGCGACCGCGCGATCGGCCGGCTGCTGTTCTACTCCGGCGTCCGAATCGCCGAGCTCGTCGCCCTGGACGACAACGACATCCCGCTCTCGGCCCGCAAGGGCAAGGTCATCGTCCGCTCTGGCAAGGGTGAGACCTCCCGCGAGATCCCGCTGCTGGACGGCACCGCCCGCGCCTCGGTCACCGAGTGGCGCACCGAGCGCGCGTCCTGGCCCGGCGCGGCCGACAACCCCGCCCTGCTCCTCAACCGCCGCGGCGGACGCCTGTCGACCCGGGCCGTCGACCAGCTCGTCGACGAACTCGCCACCGACGCCGACATCCTCGACGACGCCGACGCCCTCGCCCTATCCGCCCACATCCTCCGGCACACCCTCGCCACCAACCTGCTGCGCGCGGGCGTCGACATCGTCGTCGTCGCCGAACTACTCGGCCACGCCCGCCTCGACACCACCCGCCGGTACACCCTGCCCACCCACGCCGACCTCGAAGACGCCGTCGGACGCCTCCCCACCGATCAATAGGGCACCGCGGATCTGGGCGAACTCAAACGGGTGTACCTGGTTGCACGACTCTTACCGATACCCATGATCGGCTCGGGCCTGCCCGGCCACCCGTGGCCCGACGAGATGCTGGCCCAGGCCCGCGAACGCGTCCACAGCTCCGTGCCGGCCGATCGGCTGGCACGCTACCGCGACGGCACCGCCCGGCACGTCGACCCCGCCGACGTGCTGGCCATGGCCCGCGCGCACACTCTGTGGCAGGTGGCGGGCCCCGACCGGGGCCGCGCCGACCTGGCCGACGAGGTGTGGGAGGCGGCGGTGGAGATGTGCCGGCTGGTGTTCCATCGCATGTGGACCGGCCCGCGCGCGACCGAACGCCATCTCGACCCGCCCGCTGCGCGGCGCCTGTCCGAGATCGCCGTGCCGGCGCTGGTGGTCAACGGGCGCTCGGACGTGCCGGGCATCCAGGCGGTCTCGGGGCTGCTGGCCGAGGGCATCGCGGGGGCGCGCCGCCTGGACCTGCCGCGCACCGGACATCTCGCGCCGCTGGAACGCCCGTCCGAGGTGACCGGGGCGCTGACCACCTTCTTGAAATCTACAATGTAAAGCCGTGGGCTCGGTGTAAAAATGATCATCACCCAACCCGAAAGGCCTCAGCGGCCGGGGGAGTCCGCGTTGGCGTCGATGGCCACCCGGAAGTAGGCCGCCAGGCCGGGCACGACCGCGTCGAAGGTGGCGGTGAAGCGCGGGTCCGTCACGTACAGCTCGCCCAGACACCGGTGGATGTCGTACGAGCAGGTGTAGAACCAGCGGCTGATGTGGCCGCGGTGCCGCTCGGCGAGGTTCATCGCCTGCTCGCCGTCGGCGGGCAGGCCCGCCTTGAACGCCGCCGCCAGCTCTTCCGTGATCGCCGCGGCCTCGGCCTTGAGCTGCAGCCAGTCGGCCTTGGTGTAGGAGGCGACGCGGCGGCGGCTCTCGGCGTACTCCCGGGTGTCGCCCCAGCGGCGTTCGACCTCGGCGTCGTGGTCCTCGGGCCGGAAGTCGCCGAACACCTCGAAGCGCTCTTCGGGGGTCAGCTCGATGTTCATGGTGCGGGCCTCCATGGCGCGTTCGACGGCGGCGATCATGTCGCGGAGCCGTTCGGACTTGATCAGGAGCAGTTCGTGCTGGCGGCGCAGGTGGGTCAGCTCGTCGCTGCGCGGCTCGTCGAGGATGACGGCGATCTCCTCCAGCGGGAAGCCGAGCTCGCGGTAGAGCAGGACCTGCTGCAGCCGCAGCAGGTCGTCGTCGGTGTAGCGGCGGTAGCCGGCCCGGGTGCGCTCGCTGGGGCTGAGCAGGCCGATCTCGTCATAGTGGTGCAGGGTGCGGACGGTGATGCCGGCCAGGCGGGACACCTGTCCCACGGAGAAGCTCATGCTGCCAGCCTGCACCCTCACGCGGCGTGAGGGTCAACGGTTGGACTCTCCCACGGGGGGAGACCCCATGCTGGAGGCATGGAGGAGGATCTGCTGCCGATCGGGCAGTTCGCCCGGCTGAGCCGGTTGAGCGTCAAGCAGTTGCGCTACTACGACGAGCTGGGGCTGTTGGTGCCGGCTTACGTGGACGCCGATTCGGGCTACCGCTACTACCGGGCCTCGCAGGCTCGGGCGGCGTTGTCGATCGGGTTGCTGCGGTCGCTGGACGTGCCGTTGGGCGTGGTCGGCGAGGTGTTGTCGGGTTCGGCCGGGGCGCTGGAGTCGGTGCGTGACGATCTGGAGGCCGAGCTGGCCAGGCGCCGCCGTACGTTGGCGTCGCTGGAGCGGGTGATGTCCCAGGGGTTGCCGTCGGCGCCGGTGCGGCTGGTGACGGAGCCGGCGCGCCCGGTGCTCGTGGTGCGCGAACGGGCGGCGGGTCCTGATGACGTCGCTCGTGCCACCTCGGCCGGGGTGGCGCGGTTGACGGCTTTGGCGTTCGGGGGCGGTGGCGGGATCGCCGCGCCGGGTCAGGGGGCGGCGGTGCAGTTCGTGGGGTTGTTCCCCACTGACCTGGACGACTCGGTGGAGGTGGCGGTCGCGTTGGTGCTCGCTCCGGGGTCGGTGCGTGGTGTGTCCGGGGACGCTTCGGTGGAGGTGTTGCCGGGGGGTGTGTTCGCGTCGGCGACGCATGTCGGCCCGTACGACCAGATCTCCCTGACCGCGCACGCGGTGCTGGCGTGGTGCGCTGAGCGGCGTCACGAGCCGCGCGGTCCGATTCGTGAGGTGTACGTGTCGGATCCGGCCGTCACCTCGCCTGACCAGCTTGTCACTCATCTCATGATCTGTCTGGAGGAACGATGACCCCTCAACTGACCACGTACGGCCCGGTGACCTGTCTGAACGTCACGGGGATGGGTGCGCCGGGCGGTGCCGAGCACGTGTCGGCGATCCGGGCGCTCTACACGGTCGCGGGTGCGATGGGTGGTCCGGCGGGGCCGATGGAAGGGCTGTGGTGGGTCGAGGACGATCGGCCGGGGCTGGAGGTGCCGCGGGAGTTGTGGCGGTGGCATCTGCTGTTGCCGCTGCCGGCGGTTCCGGAGCCGGGGGTGCTGGAGCGGGCGCGGGAGGCGACACGGCCGTCGGGGGCGGCGGTGGATCGGGTGGTGGTGCGGACGGTCACGGAGGGGGAGTGCGTGGAGGTGCTGCACGCGGGGCCGTTCAGTGAGGAGCATGTGTCGTTGAAGGTGATGGAGGAGTTCATGGCCGAGCGGGGGTTGGTGGTGAACGGGCCACATCACGAGGTGTATCTGACGGCGCTGGACGACCCGGAGCCGCGGACGTTGCTGCGCCAGCCGGTGCGGGGGGCGTAGCGACGCCTGGGTGGCCCGGTGTGGCGGGCCAACTGGTGAACGAGGGTCGGCCGCTATCGCGTGGACCGGCGCGTGGCTGGTTGCCGGCCAGCCCACGTGCCTGTCGGGGTAGGCCGTCCGGCTGATCGGTTCGCAGGACGGGGGTTCGTTCGTTCGCGTTACCCGATCCGCTGCAGGGGCTTGGCCACGCTGGAACCGGACTCCCGGCGCGCCATCCGGCGCAGGACGATCGGCGCGAGGAGCAGGCCGAGCATGGCCCAGGCCCCGAGCACCTCGATGGTTTCCAGCTGGCGCCAGGACTCGCCGATCTCGACGGGTCGAACAGGGCCTCGTGGGCGTTGAGGGGCGATTGGACGACAGCGGTGATGGCCGGGGCACAATCCCTGCGGTCTGATCACGGTGGGAGGTCGCGCCAGCGTTCGGCCGACGCCAGAGCGTCCAGGCTGATCCGCTCCAGGAACGCACCGCCCCTGGCCAGGCGGCGTCCCACGGGCGTGTCGAGCCCGAGCGTCCGCCCCGCCGCCTTCGTGATCTCCGCCGCCGCGAGCGTCTGCCGCGCGCTGATCACCGTCGAGTGGTACCAGGCGTCGTCGTCGACCACGTAGATGTCGCGCCGCCGCTGCGGATCACGCTCGCGCCTGATCAACCCCTGCTGGGTCAGGTAGCCCACCGCCATGGAGATCGAGGCAGGACTGACTTTCAGCCCGCGCGACAGCTCGGCCGCAGTGAGCCTGCCGTCCTCGCTCAGCCACAGGCCGATGAGCACGCGCGCCACCATCTTCGGCAGGCCCATCCCGACCGCCAGCTCGACGGCTCCCTCTTCCACCTCGAAGACCTTGCGGTCCTGGGGTTCGGCCTCGGGCGAACGGGCCGGGGTGCCGCGCCGTGCCCGCCGCGCCGCCGCCTGGTGCGCCCGCTCGGGGCGGTAGTCGCCGGGGCCGCCGTTGCGGCCGACCTCACGGCTGATCGTCGAGGTCGGCCGGTCCAGCCGCCTGGCGATCTCGGCGTAGGAGCGGCCTTCGGCGAGGCCGGTCGCGATGCGCTGGCGGTCCTGCCGGGTCAACCTTCCTTCTGGCATGACACCACTATTGCGTTCGGCGCCACGCAATGCAATGTTTCATTGCATTCAGCTCCAGCGTCAACGCATCAGTATTTCGGCTTTGACCTGTGCTTATGTGGATCGATTGATTGACAGAATTTCTGAAAGCAACGTAGCTTTCAATCGTGTCGAATGCGTACTATCGTGATGAGCCGGTCGCTCCGTCCCTCGACCGCGCACCCGCCTGTCCCTTCGATCCCGCCCCCTCGCTCACCGCCCTGCGCGCTGAGCAGCCGATCGCCCGCCTGGCCGCGCCCGAGGGCGCCCCCGGCGTCTGGATGATCACCGGATACGACCTGGTCCGCCAGATCCTCGCCGACCCGCGGTTCAGCTCCCGCTACGAAACCCACTACCACCCCCTGGCGGGCGGCCACCTGCCGCCCGCCCCCGTCGGCGATCTGACCGGCATGGACGCACCCCGGCACACCCGCTTCCGCAAGCTGCTGGCGGGCGCGTTCACCGTCCGCAGGATGAACCTGCTCACCGAGCGGGTCACCGAGATCACCCGTGAGCGGCTTGACGCGATGGAGCGGCAGGGGCCGCCCGCCGACCTCGTCGACGTCTTCACGCAGCCGGTTCCGGCGCTGATGATCTGTGAGCTGCTCGGCGTGCCGTACGAGGACCGCGACCGGTTCCAGGGCTCCACCCGGGCCCTGCCGGACGCCGGGACCGCTGAGGCGCAGTACGCCGCCTTCGTCGAGCTCGGCACCTACCTGCGCGAGCTCGCGCTCGCCAAGCGGGCCAAGCCGACCGACGACCTGCTCAGCGACCTGGCCACCGGCGGCGACCTGACCGACGAGGAGGAGCTGCTGCGTTACCTGTCCGTCGCCGCCACCGGTATGCGCGGCGTGCTGGAGGACGTGGAGCTCGGCGGCAGGCAGCTCAAGGCGGGCGACACGGTCGTCATCGCGATCAACGCCGCCAACAGGGACCCGGCCAGGTTCGCAGGCCCCGACGTGCTCGATCTGCGCCGCTCGGCCGCCGGGTATCTGGCCTTCGGCCACGGCGTCCATCAGTGCCTCGGTCAGCAGCTCGCCCGCATCGAGATGCGGGTCGCGTTTCCCGCGCTGCTCAGCCGCTTCCCGACGCTGCGGCTCGCCGTACCGGCTGAAGAGCTGTCGCTGCGCACCGACCCCTCGCAGGTGTACGGCGTGCACAGCCTGCCCGTCACCTGGGGTCAGGGGTGAACGCGATGCGAACCTTCGTCTCGGTGACGGGGCTGCGTAAGTCCTACGGCGCCCACCGCGTCCTGGACGGTATCGACCTCACCATCCCGCGGGGCGCCGTCTTCTCGCTGCTCGGCCCGAACGGCGCGGGCAAGACCACCGCAGTGCAGATCCTGTCCACCCTGATCAAGGCCGACGCGGGCGAGATCTGGGTCGCCGGGCACGACCTGGCCGAGGAACCCGACGAGGTGCGTGCCGCGATCGGCGTCACCGGCCAGTTCTCCGCGGTCGACAGCTTCCTCACCGGCGAGGAGAACCTGCGGCTCATGGCCGACCTGCTCCACCTCGGCCGCGCCAAGGGCCGCACACGCGTCCGCGAACTGCTGGAGCGCTTCGACCTCACCGACGCCGCGCGCAAGCCCGCGGTCACCTACTCGGGCGGCATGCGCCGCCGGCTCGACCTCGCCATGACCATGGTCGGCACGCCCAAGCTCATCTTCCTCGACGAACCGACCGCGGGCCTGGATCCGCGCAGCCGCCGCACCATGTGGCAGATCGTCAGGGACCTCGTTCAGCAGGACGGCGTGACCATCTTCCTGACCACCCAATACCTGGAGGAGGCCGACGAACTCGCCGACCGCATCGCGCTGCTCAGCCAGGGCCGGCTGGTGGCCGAGGGCACCCCTGAGGAGCTCAAGCGAATGGTCCCCGGCGGTCACATCGTCGTGCGCTTCGCCGACCCCGACGGGTACCGCAGGGCGGCCGGCCACGTCGGCGCCACCTCCAGCAACGACGCGGCGCTCACCGTCCAGATCCCCGACGCCGGCGGAGTCGGGACGCTGAGGAAGCTCCTGGAGTGGCTGGACACGCATGCCATCGACGTCGCCGAGCTGTCGGTGCACACCCCCGACCTGGACGACGTCTTCCTCACCCTGACCCAGGAGCCCTCGACCAAGGAGCCCTCCCGATGAGAGCGATCACCGACTCGGCGACGATGCTGCGGCGCCAGGTCAAACACATCTGGCGCTACCCCACGCTGATCCTCACGTTCGCGTCCGTGCCCGTGGTGTTCCTGTTGCTGTTCGTCTACGTCTTCGGCGGCACCATGGGTGCGGGCATCGGCGCCGACCGCGCCGCCTACGTCGGTTACCTCACCCCCGGCATCATGATCACGACGATCGTCGGGGCCGCGCAGGGGACCGCGATCTCGGTGGCGACCGACATGACCGAGGGCATCATCGCCAGGTTCAAGACCATGGCCATCGCCCGCGTCTCGGTGCTCACCGGGCACGTACTCGGGGCGATGGTGCAGACGTTCCTCGCGATCGCCGTGGTGACCGTGGTGGCGTTGCTGATCGGGTTCCGCCCGTCCGCCTCGGTGCTGGACTGGCTCGGTGTGGTCGGTGCGCTGGCCATGTTCACCTTCGCCATCACCTGGCTGTCGGTCGCGCTCGCCATGGTCACCAAGAACGTGGCCACGGCCAGCAACCTGCCGATGCCGCTGATGCTGCTGCCGTTCCTCGGCAGCGGTTTCGTCCCGACCGAGTCGATGCCGTCCGGTTTGCGCTGGTTCGCCGAGCACCAGCCGGCCACGCCTGTCATCGAGACGCTGCGCGCGCTGCTGGCCGGGCGTCCGGCCGGGTCCAGCTTCCTGGAGGCGGCTGCATGGAGCGCGGGCATCGCCCTGGTCGGCTATCTGTCGGCACGCAGGCTCTACAACCGGTGAGGGTAGACGTGTTCAAACGCATTCTTCCGGCGCTTGGCCTGCTGGTTCTCGCGCCGCTGGTCGGCGAGTATCTGCTGGGCAACATCGCCATCAACGCCCTACCGATGATCATCGGGCTGATTCCGCTCTATGGCGGTGGCGCGCTGCTGATCCGTGAGGTCGCCCGCCGGTGGCGGCTGGGGTGGCCGGGGATCATCCTGCTCGGGCTCGCCTATGCCGTGATCGAGGAGGGCCTGCTCACCCGTTCGCTGTTCGATCCCGACTATGTCGGGTTGCGGTTGCTCGACTATGGGTTCATTCCGGCACTGGGCATCGGCGCCTACTGGACCGTGTTCGTTCTGGCCATCCATGGGGTGTGGAGCATCGCGGTGCCGATCTCGATGGTGGAGGCGGGCTCACGCCGTCCGGACACGCCCTGGCTCGGCAAGGTCGGTCTCACCGTGTCAGCCGTCCTGTTCCTGCTGGGCGGCGCGGTGCCGATCGCCCTGGCAGGTCCGGCCGGCTACCCGTTGTCGGCCGCTCAGGTCACCTGGACGCTGATCACGGCCGTCGCCCTGATCATCGCCGCGTTCCTGTCCGTTCGATTCCGCCGCCCCCTCCTTCCGGCCACACCGGCCGGCCCGTGGACCGTCTTCGCGATCACCATCGCGGCCGGGCTGGCGTTCTGGCTCCCCACCATGGCGGGCAAGCTGCAGTCCATCGTGCCCGCGTGGATCACGGTCGGCTTCTACCTCGCGCTCTACGCCACGATGACGCTGCTCATCCTGCGCTGGTCCCGGCGCATGGGCTGGGGGCCCAGGCACAGGTTCGCCCTGGGCGCTGCCGGCCTGGTCACCTACGCCTGGCGCGGCTTCCCTCAGCCGCCGAGTTTCCCAGCGCCCGCCAATGTGGATCTCATCGGCAACGCGGTCTTCGCGCTGGCCGCCCTCGGGTTGCTCGCCTTTGTGGTGGTACGGCTCCGCGGCAGATCGTGGCGCGGCTGACGCCGAGCCTGCCGCGCTTCGGCAGGCTCGAACCCGCCCGGCTTCAGCGAGGTGTGAAGCTGCCCCAGGAACGTCTTACCCCAATCCGGGTCTCGACCTGGAATGCTGTTGGTTGGAGAACACGCGTTCCCACGCGTGCATCAGGAACGCCGGGTCATAGACGAGGGTGAACAGGTCACCGAACCGCGATCAGGGTCTTCGACCGCCCACCGGTGCAACTTGATCTGCATCCTCCGTACCTCAAGACAGGCCGAATCAGCATCCGGCCACCTCGCGGCGCCGGCATTCACCGGCGTGTCTTCGTGGATTGCACCGTTGTCCTTGACCGACACGCTGCCGCCCTTCCCCAGCCGGGCTTTCCCCCGGCTCCGAGTTTGGAGCCGGCAAGAATTCAAGAGGCGTGAGACACCGGTTCCTCGCGTATACCTTCCCGAGTCTCCTCGGGGCCGGATTCGCGGCGTGCGCGCCGGCCGTCTGGGCGACCGGCAGGCGACTACCCCTCGATCGCGCGGATCTCCGGTCCGAGGACGATGCGGCCCGCTGCGGGTGGCGTCGATTTCGCCGGGTGTCGTGAGTTCGCCCATGGCGATAGCTATACCGGTATTTCTATTGTGTCTATAGACTGAGCGCATGGTACGACCCCCGCTGACCCCCGAAGAGCGCCTGCGCGGCGAACAGCTCGGCCGGGTCCTGCGCGAGGCCCGGGGTGGGCGCAGCATCGTCGAGGTCGCCGCGGCCGCGGGCATGTCCGCCGAGACCCTCCGCAAGATCGAGACGGGCCGCATCGCGACGCCCGCCTTCTTCACCATCGCGGCCCTGTCCGACGTGCTCGGCGTCTCCCTCGACCGCCTCGCCGTCCGCACCGTCCCGGAGGTCTCCGCCCGCACGGTGCCCACCTGACTGACCGCCGGCGGAACCCCGCCGGCCCGTGCCGGGCGGATGGGCCGTTCTCTTTGCTGCTTTCCGCCGATGTGGGAGTGGGCCGGAGCCCGATGTCCGATGAAGCACCGGAAGTCGTGGGGTGGCCGGCCATGCTCCTCGCGTGCCTCGGGCGGTGAAGAGCCATCGTGTTGCTCGGTGATCGTCCCATCCCTGTTTTAGAGAGATGTCTCTAAAAAGTGGTATCGTGGCCGTCATGGGACGACCATCTCGCCACGACGCCGACCACCTGCTCGACGTCGCCGTCGCACTGGCCGCCGCGGGCGGACCCGGTGCCGTCACGGCGGTGGCGGTCGCCAGGGAGGCGGGAGCGCCGAGCGGCTCGGTCTACCACCGCTTCCCCGGCCGCTCCGCGCTGCTCGCCGCACTCTGGCTGCGCACGGTCGAGCGCTTCCAGGAAGGCTTCCTGGCCGCGCTGGAGACCATGCCCGCCACCGAGGCCGCCCCGACGGCGGCCCGGCACGTCGTCGCCTGGAGCCGGGCCCACCCGCGGGAGTGCGGTGTCCTGCTGTACGGCGCGGCGGATTTCGGCGAGCGGCACTGGCCGGCGGAGGCGCAGGAGCGGCTGGAGCGGGCCAACGGCCGCGTCGCCGGCGCCCTGCGCGCTCTGGCGGGGCGGTTGGGCCGGGACGATGTGGAGCGGATCGTCATCGCGACCGTCGACCTGCCCTACGCCGTGGTCCGCAGGCACCTGGTTTCCGGCCGCGCGATACCGGAGTCGGCCGAGAGCACGGTCGCCGACTGCGCCGTGGCCCTGCTGGAGGCGTCGTGACCCTGCCCCGCAACTGGGGTGCGAGCCCGGCTGAGGTCGCCGCGCCCTACCCTTGTGACAGGTTCGTCGGCGGGCCGTCGGAAGACTGGTTCCGCGCCGTCACGGTCGAGGCCGGCGCGGACGTCGTCTTCGCCTGGCTGTGCCAGCTCAAGGTGGCCCCGTACAGCTATGACCTGCTCGACAACGGTGGCCGTCGCAGTCCGCGCACCCGCACGGCGGGGCTCGACCGGCTGGAGCTCGGCCAGACGTTCATGACCATCTTCGACCTGGTGGACTTCACTCCTGGCCGCCAGGTGACGCTGCGGATGGCCGAGCCCCGTTTCGCCTGGCTGTTCGGCGCGCTCGTGGTCAGTTACACGGTCCGCGACCGGGAGCCGGGGACCTCGCGGCTGGTGGTCAAGATGAGGGTGCCGGTGGAGTCCGGACCGGTGCGGGTGGGAGTGATCCGTGCTCTGCTGGGGTGGGGCGACCTGTTGATGATGCGGCGTCAGCTGCGCACCCTGGGCCGGCTCGCGGCCCGTGACGCGGCCCTCGGTTAGCGTGCGGGGGGTCAGCCCGCAACAAGCCCGAACCGGCCGGTGCCTCGATCGCTCAGGTTGCTGCCCTGCTTGTCACCGTGTCGCTCGCGGCGGCGGCGAAGCCGGGGTGTGGCGGCGACCCATGCCGGCCACTGCGAGCAGGCGGTGTGATCGTCGCTCCATCGCCTGGCGTTCCCCGCTATGAATGATCGTCAGCAGGGCTGGCATGGCCTGGGGCGGCACCGGCGTCGTCGGCGAAGTGTGGCAGAACCATCTCGATCAGTGCGGCGACGTCGGCGTCGGCCATCGGCTCGCCGGTCATGCCCATCCGGTGGAGCAGGGTTCCGACGACGACGTCGATGAAGAACAGGACCCGGTTCTCCGGCTCGCCGAGCGCGTCCTGGAGTGCGAGCCGGTAGGGGTCCTGTAGCCGCGTGGACAGGATCTCGCGCAGGGCCGGGTCGCTGACGGCGTCACTGAACACGCCGGCGAACGCGTCGCCCACGCCGGGCTCGGCGATCTTCGCAGCGATCCAGTGGATGGCCGAGGACATGAGCTCGCCTCGATTGGCGCCCTCCAGCGGCACCGGGCCGAACGCGTCCAGGAGGCAGTCCACGATCAGCGCGCCCTTCGACGGCCAGCGCCGGTAGATCGTCGTCTTGGCGACGCCGGCCGCGGCGGCGATGCGCTCGACGGTGGCCCGCGCGTAGCCGAGCTCGACGACCGTGCTGAGCGTGGCGGCGAAGACCGCAGCGTTGACGCCGGTGCGCGGGCGGCCGGGTGGTCTGGCGGATGTGGTCGATGTCATGCCCCACACGATACCCGGTTGCGCTACTGTAGGTATCGAAACCTCTGGTAGCGAAACGGGTTTGAACCGAGGAGAAGGCATGAGTGAGGTCACTGCCGCGAAGCGGCCGCCGGAGCCGGACTGGCTGGCGATGACGGCCGAGGAACTGGTCGCCTATCGCGAGGCGGAGAACCGCTTTCGGGCGTCCAGCGCGGTGCGGGCGGTCACCGGGGATCCGGATCCCGGCGCCGCGATCGGTTGGCAGGAGGTGGCGCTGCCCGGCCGCGAGCTCCCGGTCCGGGTGTACCGGCCCTGTCCCGGGCGCGACGGAAGGGGCGCCGACCGGGCCGGCCTGCCGCTCGTGCTCCACGTGCACGGAGGCGGCTTCGTGGGCACGGCGGTGCAGAGCGACTGGGTCAACAGCCACCTCGCCGCCCAGCTGCCCGCGGTCGTCGTCTCGGTCGAGCACCGCCTCCTCGATGCGCGAACCCCGCTGTCGGCGGCCGTCGACGACGGCTGGGACGTGCTCCAGCACGTGGTGCGGCACGCCGCGCAGTGGGGCATCGACCCGACGCGGACCGCCGTCTTCGGCGAGAGCTGCGGCGCGTTGATCAACGCCCTGGCAGCGATCCGGGCCAGGGACGTCAGCCTGCGCCTGCGGGCGCAGGTGCTGGTCAACCCCGCTGTCGATGTGACCGGGACGATGCTTGAGCACGCCTCGGTCACCCAGCACGCCCACAGCCCGACCCTCGCCGTGCCGGTGTTGCAACTGTTCCAGCGGCTCGCCGTTCCACCGGGAACCGACCCTCGCGCGCTCTCGCCGCTGTATGCCGACAACCTGAACGGGCTGGCCCCGGCGCTCGTGGTGGTGCCGACCCACGACCCGGTGGCCGACCACGGCCGCCGTTACGCCGAACGGCTGCGAGCGGCCGGGACACCCGCGCGGCTCACCGAATACCCCGGAGCGGGGCACGCGTTCCTCAGCATGCCGGGCGTGGCACAGCAGGCCGAGGCCGCGCGGGCGGAGATCCTCGACTTCCTCCGAGGCTCCCTCGCCGCCTCGGCGCAAGCATCGGGCTGACCGGGCTGCTCACCAGGGACACCTCCGGCGACACCGGCCGGAGCCACGGCCCCGCTCCGAGACGCGCGGCGGGCTTCGGGGCGGGCTTCGGGGCGGGGCGAGGGTGCCGCGACACGTCGCCAGAGGTGTTCCTCTCCCCTCGGGGGGCGCGCACGGCCGCTGAGCTGTCCGTGCGCTACGAGGGTGTACAGGTGTGCGCCGACAACCAGGAGGTGGTGGACCGTTCCGAGGTGGTGATCATCGCCGTACGCCGCCAGGACCGGCACGAGGCGCTCGCCGGCTTGAGGGGGAGGGCGACAAGCTGGTGGTCAACGTGATGGCCGGCGTCGGCATCGACGACCTGCGCCAGACGCCGGCCACCACGCCCCGCTGGTACGGGCCATCCCCTGCCCGCCGTGCGCGAACGCCGCTCCGTCACGGTGACGGGCCCGTCGCACCCGGTGGTGGACTCGCTCTTCGAGCACCTGGGCGGGTCGCACCCGGTGGGGTCCCGGTAGTAATGGAGAAATATCCAACGAAGTTGCCTCTGACCTGCGATTATCCTGGGCCCTTATGACTAAAGTCTCGATTCGCTTACGGTGTGGACCATGAGCGACGACGACCCTCAATTCGGCTGCGGCGCGGGCGGACGGCCGTTGTGGACGGTGCGGGATCGGGACGCGGAGGTCATCCGCACGGTGCTGCGCAAGGCGGGCAGTCGGGAGTTCAGCGAGCGCCACGGCGGGTTCGTCGTCGAGGGTGGGCAGGACGGCGCGCCGTTCGCCATCGCCTGCGCCGACGACGCTGACATCGCGGTGCGGGAGCTGGCCCGTTACGAGGAGGCGCTGCGCAAGGCCGGCTACCGACTCCAGCGTGATCCCGATGATGATCAGACGCTGCTGGCGTGGCCGACCGGGTGACCTTATGAGGTCATCGTGATGGGGGCTTGAGTTCAGCGAATGCGGCGGCGCCGGGCGGGGTCTGCTTCGGCGGTGATGCGGGCGGAGGTCTCTTCGCCCAGGCGTACGTAGCGGCCGAGGCTGGCCAGGTGCTGGTGGCGGCTCTTGGCCTGCAGTTCGGGCACGGTGCGGCCGGCGCGAGGTGCTGCAGCGCCGAGTGGCGGAGCTGGTGCAGGGTCCACCCCTGGTGGTGCGGGTCGAGCTTGGCCGAGGCGGTCTTGAACAGGTATTCGGCGCGCGGGTAGGACAGTCGGCCGCGTTTGGTGACCGGGTCGATGTCGTCGGCCGCTGGCGCGCGGCGGCCGGAGGCGGGGGCGCGCCGGTCGGCCAGGAACACCGGCCCCGTGGTGCGGCCACCCAGCAGGCGGGGCAGCAGCCGGGCGGTGGGGGTGGCCCAGTGCACGTACTCGATGGCGCCGCCCTTGGAGACGACGCGAGCGCGGCGGAACTCCAGATCGAGGTCCTCGACGTTGAGGGTGAGGATTTCCTCGGCGCGGGCGGCCGTGTCGTACAGGAGCCGCCACAGGACCCGCTCGCGCAGAGCGTGCGTGGGGTCGGTGAAGAGCGCGTCCAGCCGGGTGCGCGGGATGGCGCGGTCGCCGCGGCGGGCGCTCTTGCGGCGCTCCAGCCGACGGGCGGGATTAGCGGCCAGGAGCTCCTGGCGCTGGGCCCAGGCGGTGAAGGAGCACAAGGCGGACAGGTGCCGGTTCCAGGTCGCGGCGGCTGCGGTGTGCCAGCGGTTCATGACCGCGGCGTAGTGCTCGGGGGCCAGCGCGGCGACGAGATGCTGCGGGCCGACCACGGCGGTCAGCCGGGTGAGGGTCTGGGCGTAGCCGGCGCGGGTGGTGGCCGCGGTGATGGAGTCGAGAAAGCGCTCGACGGCGGCCGCGGTCGTCGAGCCGGTGGCCGGGTCGGGCTGGCTCGGCTGGCCGGGGAAGGCCACGACGGACATGGGGCCGTCCTCCTCCGAGGCGATGTGACACATAATGTTGCCGAGTCGCGGTCGCGGCGTTGGATGCCGAGCTGGGCTGACGCGACCTGCCGGCTGTCAGTGTGACAGATAATTTGAGTCTGTGTCATACATAGCGATGAGGCATGCCCTCATCGTCGATGTTCGTCTCACGGGACAGGGGCCCGAGACCGGCGGACGGTCAAGGTGTATCGCGGGTGACGATGCCGTGTTCGTATGCGTAGATCGCTGCGTGCACGCGGGTCCGGAGGCCGAGTTTGGTGAGAATCCGGTTGACGTGGGTTTTGACCGTGCCTTCCTCGATGGTGCACGCGGCGGCGATCTCGCCATTGCTCAGTCCTCGGGCCAGGAGGCGTAGCACGTGGTGTTCGCGCGGGGTCAGTAAGTCGAGTTCGGGGGTGGCGGGGCGCGGGGACAGTTCGGCGAAGCGGCTGATCAGGCGGCCGGTGACCTGCGGGTCGATCAACCCCCTGCCCTGGTGCAGCTCATGGACCGCCGCGATGAGCACGTCGGGGTCGCTGTCCTTGAGCAGGAAGCCGGCCGCTCCTGCGCGCAGCGCGCCGAACAGGTACTCGTCGAGGTCGAACGTGGTGAGGGCGAGCACGCGGGGGGCGGATTCGGCGCCGGTGAGGCGGTCGATGGCGGCTATGCCGTCCATGCCCGGCATCCGCAGGTCCATCACCACCACGTCCGGCCGTCGCCACAGCGCCTGGTGCACCGCTTCGGCGCCGTCGGCGGCCGTCGCGATCACGTCGATGTCGGGTTCGCCGTCGAGGATGAGCTGCAGCGCCTCCCGCGCCGCGTCCTGATCGTCGGCGACCAGCACCCGGATCGTCACCACGCGTTCCCTTCCCTGGGCAGGTCGGCGCGGACCCGCCAGCCGCCCGTTTCGACCGGTCCCACCGACAGTGTGCCGTGGAGCAGGTGCACCCGTTCCCGCATGCCGCGGATGCCCTGGCCCTCTGCCTGGGACGCCGGCGCCGGGGCGCCGTTGTCGAGGACCTCAACGCGCAGGCCGTGGTCGTCCTGTCGTAGGTGGACGGTGACCTCAGTCGCGTCCGAATGGCGCACGACGTTCGTCAGTGCCTCCTGGACCACCCGGTAGGCGGTGTGGTCGACGGCCGGCGGCAGAACACCTCCCCTCCCCGAGCGGCGCAGGGTGATCGTGCGGCCGGCGGAGGTGAGCTGCCCGGCCAGCCGCTCCAGGTCGGCGGTGCCGGGCTGAAGGGCAGCCGGGTGCTCGCTGAGCGTCCGGAGTAGGTCGCGTACCTCCGTCAGGGCCGACAGCGACAGGTCCGAGATCGCTTCCAGGGCCCGGGTCGCGGAGGTGTCACCGCGTGTTCGCCGGGCCGCCGCGGCCTGCAGCCGGATCGCCGTCAGGTGGTGGCCCACGCTGTCGTGCACGTTCCTGGCCAGCCAGTTGCGCTCCTCGGCCAGGACGCGCTCCGCCTCGGCACGCTGCACGCGCAGCGTCTGGTCGGCCCGGTCCCGGTGCAGCCGCAGCGCGTAGCCGGTGGCCACGGGGGCGATAGTCATGATCACCATGTTGGTGAGCGCCAGTACCCCCGCGTTGATCACCATGCCGATGCCCGCCATCCAGCATGTGGAGACCGCCAGCACCAGAGCGGGACGCCGCGACCGGTAGTAGACAGCCGTACAGAACACGGCCATCGGGACCAGCATCCCCTCCCAGCGATGCAGCTGCGCCATTCCGGCCAGCGCGATCACCGCGGACGCCACCGCGGCGGTCAACGGGAGCACCCGCCGGATGAGCAGAGGGAGACTGATGCCGGTGCTGAAGACGATCAGAAGGGGGATGTCGGCCGGGACCGGCCCTTGCAGCGCCGTCAGCAGCGCCGCGGTGGTCGCGGCGCCGGCGACGAGCAGAACCTCCCTCAGCCAGTGCATGTCACGATGATGCCGGACCGCAGGTCGTGCCCGTGGGCGGGAGTTGCCCGGTGGTCAGGTAGCGGTGCACGTGGTCGCGGACGCAGGGGTTGCCGCTCCAGTAGAGCGCGTGACCGCCCTTGGCCGCGAGGTAACGGGCGCCGTCGAGTTGCGCGGCGATCCGGCGTCCGTACGCGGGCGCCGCCGTGTCGTCGTACGCGCCGTTGGCGATCAGGATCGGCGGCAGGCCGCGTGGGCGAATCGGATGGGGCGGGTAGGAGGTCTTCTTCGGGAGTCCGGTGCAGAGGTCGGCCATCGGCCAGGCCATGGTCCAGCCGATGCGCGGCGCGGTCTTTCTCAGCCGTGCCTCCATGGCTTTGACCTCACGGTATGCGGTCGGGAACGGGAAGTCGGCGCACATCGTGATCCTGCTGAGGTCCGGGTCGGGCGCCCCGGCGAACGGCTTGGCGAACCGGGTGGCGTCGCCCGCGTCCGCCTCGGTCAGGGACTTGGCCAACTCGGGCCACGTCGCGTCGAACGAGACAGTCGCGCGGGAGGCGATGAGGGCAGCGCTGGCCGTGGCGCCCGCTCCGGCACCGGGCGCGGGGATCGGCCGCTTGGTGGCGCGGGCCATGACCTCGTCCCACACCTTGAGCACGTCGCGGCCGTGGAGCGCGCAACTCCGGTCGGTGGCGCACCACTCGGCGAAGCGGTGCAGGTTGTCTTCCTTGACCTTCGCTCTGGCCAGGACCCATTCGTCCCACGACCGGTTGGTGTGGTCGATCGGACTGTCCAGATACATGCGGCCGACGCGGGACGGGAAGTACTCGGCGTAGGCCACACCGAGGACGCCGCCGTAGGAGTTGCCGAAGTAGTTCAGCTTCCGCTCGCCCAGCGCCACCCGGACCGCCTCCAGGTCGCGGGCCCCTTGCCAGGTGTTCAGGTTGCCCGCGAGCGGGCCGGCGGCTTCGGCGCATCCCAAGCCGAAGCGGTGGTTCTGCTTTGTGTACTGGGCGAAGGCGGCGCGGTTGGTGAACACCCACTCCCCGTTGGTGGGATTCGGCGCCGGGTTGGGGCAGCGCACCTCGGTGCTCGCCTCGAACCCGCGCGGGTCGAAGAGCACCACGTCGAACCATTGGGTCAGGTCGGCGAAGGTGCCCTTTATCTGGCGCAGGATCGAGATCTGCTGGGCGGGACCGCCCATGTTGAGGACAATCGTGCCCATCCTGGTGGCCGGGTCACGCGCGGGAAGCTTGGCGAGCCCCAGCGTGATCTGCTTCCCATTGGGGGCGGCCCAGTCGGCGGGCACGGTGATCCGGTCGCATTGCAGGCCGTCTCCGCAGTCCTGCCAGGACAGCTCGGTATCCGCCACCGCGGGCGTCGCCGCTGCTACGGGGAGCAGCATTGTGCCGAGCACGGCAATGATCGTCTTCTTCATGACCCTCAGCCTTGCCGAGAGGCATCCCGCCGGTCGTCCACCTTTCGATAGATCCTCACGCCCGCGAACCGGCGATCACCATCGAAAGGGATGGTTCACCGCCTGCGCGGCGTCGGTCAGGCGATCCGGCTTCATGCCGACGCTCCGCCACTGGAGGTTCCCTGCCCGCTCCAGGTCGAGGTCGACCGGCATCAGCCGCGCTCGGCGGACCTGGCCGCTTCATGCCCGGCGTCACCAGGAACGAGCGCACCGTCATGTTCGACGCCGAGACCATGACGGCCGCCTACGGCACGCTCCAACTCATCGTCGCGCTCACCCCAGAACGGGCCGTAAGCACGAGGGGGTGGCCCGCGCCCGGGCGCGGGCCACCCCTAGAGCCTGCGCCATCTCCCTTCATAGAGCGCGGCGCAGGGCGTGTCAGGGCGTCAGCCTCAGCTCGCGCAGTTGCGCGGGCTGGGTAGCGCTTGGCGATCTCGGTCGGGGTGTCGTCACGGACCAGGGTGACCCGGGTCAGGTCCCGCATCCTCGGGGTGAGGGCCTTGCCGACCAGGTCGAACAGCGCAAAGTTGATCAAGGTCGCGCCGTGAGTGTCGGTCGCGTGCTCGGCGATCGGAAGGTCGGTCGCGTTGCCCAGGAAGTCGTCCAGGACGAAGTGCGCCTCCCGCGCCGTCGGCACGATGATCTTCGTGCGGTAGGTCGACCACTGATCCGAGACGTGGGTGTAGGTCGACAGCACCTGACCGCCGTGGATGACCATGTTCCGGCCGGTCAGAGTCTTACCCCGGACCGGGAAACGCTGGCCGTCCGACGAGCTCATGGTGCCGCCGCCGAACACCTTGGCCAGCTCCAACTGATAGTGGCGATCGACGATGACCGTGTTGGCCTCGCGTAGCGTCTCCTCCCGCACGTACCACTCCATCGTCCAGGCCAGCACGTCATACGACACCCCACAGGCATCCGACATCCGGGCCAGGCCCAGATTCGTGGCCATCGCGATCAGCACAGCGAGGATGTTGCGCTTGGTCTCCGCCGACTTGGCCAGCTTGCGCCCGCCGGCGTGGGTGAAGCAGTCCAGAAAGCCGGTGCGGGCGTCCAGCTCGATCAGCAGCGAGGCGATCGGCGCGAACGGCAGCATCGCGGCCAGCTCGTCCCTCAGCTCCTTGGCCTCCGCTGGCACGTCCTCGGCCGACAGCGGCGGTACCACCAGATGCGCCTCCTCATCCAGCCGGACCGTGCCGGCGTCGTCCGATGAGGCGCCGGCCAGCGTCTGCTCCAGCTCCGCCAGGGCGGCGTGCAACTCCTGCTTGCCCTGCTCCAGCGCGTCGCTCGCGTTGGCGGGTTTGCCCACCAGGCGGCAGTACTCGGCTTGTTTGGGCGTCCACTGCTCGGGGGTGTACAGGTAGGTGGCCGGGTCGGCGTAGCGGCGCGAGCCGGGCACGAACACATCCCCGCTGCGCAGCCCGTCGCGCAGGCACAAGATCACGCAGAGCTCCCAGTAATGCCGGTACGCGGTGTCCTGACCGGACTTGCGGGCCTTGTCGAGGTAGTCGGCGTACTTGGCGGGCACGAAGCCGGTCGGCGCACCTGCAGGCACCTTGCGACCACTGGTCCGGTTCAGCTCCTTCAACAGGGCCACCGCCTCCATCAGCTCGCCCGTGCCCGGCCCGCCCTGGAAGTCGATCGCGGCCAGCACGATCGGGGTGAACTGACGCAGGTAGGTGTAGGAGGACTCCAGCTCCGACAGCCGGCCGTGATCCCTGGGCAGCGGCTTCCACGCATCGGAGGTGATCTCCCGCAGTCGCTGCATGCCGATCCGCTCGCGCAGCATCCCGCCCACCTCATCGTCGGGGATCGACGGGTCGGCCAGCGTGGGCAGGATCATGTCCATCAGCAGCTGCCGTGTCTCGCCCTTCTTGGCCCGCTCGATTAGCGCCTCGTCGGTCTTGGACTTCGCCCGTGACTCCCGCGCCGAGACGGCCTGGTCGAACAGGGCCACCACCTCATCGAGCTGGTCGATGACGGCTTGGGCCACGAACGCCAGCAGGATCGGGAACTTGCGCTCCTTGCGCCGCTCCAGGCCCTGGTTGGTCGAGCGGCGTGCGACCTGGGCCAGGAACCGGCGGCGCTCGTTCGGCAGCACCGACACATCCATCTGGTGGGCGTCGATCGCGCGCAGCCAGGTCAGCTTGTCGATCGCGGCCTTCACCGATGTCGCCGAGGCGTCCCTGGCCGGGGTGACCAGCCACTCCAGCCGGGTCATCCCCAGCCCCGCATCCACCAGCAGCATCCGCTCCAGGTCGGCGCGGACCTCAGCGGCCAGCAGGTGCCCCACCAGCTGCGAGGTCAGATCGGCGGCGCCCTTGCGGGCCGTGCCGACCATCTTGGCCAGAACCAGCGCGCCAGGCCGGATCACCTTGGCCGCCATCAGATACTCGCGCGCCAGGTTGAACAGCAACGTCGGCGAGTCATGCTCCATCGCCCGATCCAGCAGGAACTGTTCCAGCTCGACTGCCCGCCGGGGCGGTCTGCCACTCCAGATACTTGGCGACCTGGCCCAGATGGTCCGAGCGGGTCTGCGCTCGGTGCCCGTACAACGACAACGCCGCCGGCGACACGCCCAGCCGCTCGGCGACCCGGGCCACCGCCGCCGGCGGCGCCGAGGCCACATCGTCGGGCACGAACCCGAGCCACGGCAGCGTACAGAGCTGAACCAGCATGCCCAACTGGTCCACTGAGCGCCGCCCACGACCTGGATCGACGAACGCCACGTCAGCCGACGTCGGCGTGAAGTACCGGATCAACTCATCTGCGCTGATCTCCGGGAACGAGCGCAGCTGCTCCAACTGCTCCTCGGAGAACATCTTCTCTGACAACGCAACGCACCACCCCACGTGCCGTACCGGACAAACCGGAACGAACGTAGCGGCAGTGATCACCAACCCGCCACAGGCGATGAACCCCTCCGTCGCCGCAGGTCAGAGGCTACTTCGTTGGAAATTTCTTCATTACTACCGGGACCCCATCAGGTGCCCGAAGCCTCCGGCCCCAACCAGAGACGTCGCAGGTCAGGAGCTCGCGGCCGGAGTCTGCCGGATTCCGGTGGCGCCGGTGATGAGCGCGGCGATGGCGTCGAGGATGCGGTCGAGCCCGTGCTGGAAGCGCTTGTCGGGGGCGAGGTGGGCGGTGCGGGAGTTCAGGACCGTTCGGTTGAACAGCGGGAAGGTGCCGGATGCGACGACTTGGCGCACGTACGGCCCGATGTAGTCCCGTTTCCAGCGTTCGGGGTCCAGGCCGGTGCGGCGGGCCTCCTCCAGCCAGCCGATCTCGCGGCGGATCGCGCTGTGGATGTAGTCGTTGAGCATGTCGGCAAAGCCGGTGATGTCGTCGATGTCGAGTCCGATCCCGTCGAACGCGCCGAGCGTGAACTCGTGCACGCGCAGCAGGTTGGGGCCCAGGGTCGGCCGGCCGGCGAGCAGTGCGATGAGCCAGGGGTGGCGTAGGCCCGCGGCGCGGGTCTGCCGGGCCAGCAGCGTCAGGTCGGATCGCCAGTCACCGGAAGGGCTGTCGGGGAGCTCGATCTCCCCCATTGCCAGGTCGATCATGAGGTCGAACAGGTCGTGGCGCCGGGGGACGTAGCGGTAGAGGGACATGGCGCCGGTGCCCAGTTCGCACGCGATCCGCCGCATGGTCGTGGCCTCCACCCCCTCGGCGTCGGCGATCCGGATGGCCGTTCGGGTGATCTGCTCGCGGCTGTAGCCGGGGCGCCGTCCCGGCCCGGAGCGTTCTTGCCGCTCCGGCTGCATCCAGATGCTGGTCGGTTCCTCGTCGGCCACCTGTGCCCCTCTCCCTATTTGCGTACATGGTACCTGAATGGTTATGGTCCATTTCGAGTACGTGGTACGCGAAATGGAGGAATGCGTGGATCGATCACTTCGAACGGGCGTGATCGGCGTGATGCTGGGCATGATCACAGCCCCGCTCGACGGCATGATGCTCGGGCCCGCGCTGCCGACGATCGTGCGGGATCTCGGCGGCCTGGAGTACTTCTCCTGGGTGGCGACGGCCTACCTGATCTGCATGGCCGCCTCGACACCGATCTGGGGGAAACTCGGCGACCTGTACGGCCGCAAGGCGGTCTACATGGCCTCGATCGTGGTCTTCCTGCTGGGATCCGGGCTGTCGGGGATGGCGGCCGACATGACCCAGCTCGTCGGCTTCCGGATGGTGCAGGGGCTGGGCGCGGGAGGCCTGATGACCGGGGCTCTGGCGCTGATCGGCGAGCTGGTGCCGCCCCGGCACAGCGGCAGGCTCATGGGGCTGTTCGGGACGATGATGCCGATCGCCTTCATCGCCGGGCCGCTGCTCGGTGGCCTGTTCGCCGAGCGACTGGGCTGGCGGTGGGCGTTCTTCGTCAATCTCCCCGTCGGCGCGCTCGCCCTGCTGCTCATCGGCGCCGCCGTACGGCTGGAGCCGCGCCGGATCAGGGCGCGGATCGACTACCTGGGGGCGCTGCTGCTGACGGTGGCGCTGGTGGCGCTGAGCCTGGTCGCCAGCTGGGGCGGCACCCGGCACGCCTGGGCTTCGACCCCGATCCTCGCTCTGATCCTGATCGGGTCGGCGGCGCTGGTCGCCCTGGTGTTCGCGGAGCGGCGCGCGGCCGAACCGATCGTCCCGCTGCGGCTGTTCGCCGACCGCAACTTCACCCTCGCCCAGGTCATCCGCTTCCTGGGCGGCGTCGGCATGGTGGTCGCGGCCACCTTCCTGCCGCAGTACATGCAGCTGGTGCAGGGCGCCTCACCGACCGCCAGCGGCCTGCTGATCCTGCCCTCGATGCTGGGCATGGTCGCCGTGCTGATCGGCACCGGCCGGCTCATCAGCCGCACCGGCCGCTACCGGATCTACCCGATCCTCGGCGGCGCCACCGTGGCCGCCGGCATGCTCGTGCTGCTCTTCCTGCGGCCCGGCGCCAACCTGGCACTCGCCTGCGCTCTGACGCTGATCGGCGGCATCGGCGTGGGCCTGCTGATGCAGTCCACCACGATCATCACCCTCAACAGCGCCGAGCCGCGCGACATGGGGGCGGCCAGCGGCTCGGTCACCCTCTGGCACACCATGGGCGCCTCGCTGGGCGTGGCCGCCCTCGGCGCCCTGTACACCGCCCGGCTGCAGGACACGCTCGTCGAGCGCCTCGGCGCGGAGACCGGCACCCGGATCGCCTCCAGCCAGCTGACCCCCGACGCGCTCGCCCACCTCCCGGTCTCCGCACAGGAGGCGGTTCACCTCGCCGTCTCCAGCGGCATCCACGCCATGGCCCTCGGCGCGGCGGGGCTGGGCGTCCTCGCCTTCGCGCTGGCCTGGTTCATCCGCGAGGTCCCGTTGCGCGAGCGGGCCCCGTCCGCCGAACCCGCCGCCGCGGCCGCATGAGGCGGGCACGCCTGCCACGCAGCGTGAGAGCCCAGATCGTCAGGAGAACACCAGTGATCGACAGTCCGCAACGGCTGGCCGTCATCGTCGGCAGCGTCCGCGACGGCCGCCTCGGCCCTACCGTGGCCACCTGGTTCGCCGGCCAGGCCGCAGCCCGCCCAGACCTCGACGTCGACGTGATCGATCTGGCCGACGTGCCGATCGGGGCGGCGGCGCCGTCGATGTCCGCGCCGGAGCCGGTGCTGCGAGCCCTCGGCGAGCTGACCGCGCGGCTGGCGGCCGCCGACGCGTTCGTGGTGGTGACCCCCGAGTACAACCACAGCTATCCGGCCGCCCTGAAGAACGCCATCGACTGGCACAACCAGCAGTTCCACGCCAAGCCGGTGGCGTTCGTCTCCTACGGCGGCATCTCCGGAGGGCTGCGCGCGGTGGAGCACCTGCGTGCCGTCTTCGCCGAGCTGCACGCCGTCACCACCCGCGACACCGTCAGCTTCCACGGCGTCTGGGAGTGCTTCGACGGCAGCGGGCAGCCGAAGGACCCCGTCGGCCCGGCCGCGGCCGCCAAGACCCTCCTGGACCAGGTGACGTGGTGGGCGCGGATCCTGCGCGAGGCCAGAGCCACCACCCCTACACCGCATGAAGAGAAAGGCGTGATCATGATGGGATTGACCGGAAAGACGGCGTTGGTGACCGGCGCGAGCCGGGGCATCGGCCGCGCGATCGCCACCCGGCTGGCCCGCGAAGGCGCCCGGGTCGCCGTGCACTACGGCAGCGACCACGCGGCCGCCAAGGACACCGTCGCCACGATCGAAGCGGCCGGCGGAGTGGCCTTTTCCGTTCAGGCGAAGCTGGGCGCGCCCGGCGACGCCGAGGCCCTGTGGGCCGGCTTCGACGCCCACGCCGATGGGCTGGACATCCTGGTCAACAACGCGGGAATCCTCGGCGACCAGACCGAGATCGACGGCGTCACCCGGGAGGGTTTCGAGCACCTGTTCGCGGTCAACACCACCGCCCCGTTCTTCATCACCCAGCAAGCCGTGCCACGGCTGCGCGACAGCGGGCGGATCATCACGGTGGGCACCATGCTGACCCGGGGAGCGGCCATGCCCAGGGCGATCGACTACGCCATGTCCAAGGCCGCACTCGACGTTCTGACCACCGCCCTGGCCAAACAGCTCGGGCCGCGCGGCATCACGGTCAACATCGTGGCCCCCGGCGTCATCGACACCGACATGCACCAGGGACGCCTGGTGGGCGACGCCCTGGCCTGGCTGTCGTCGCAGACGCCCCTCGGGCGGCTGGGCACGCCGCAGGACGTGGCCGGCACCGTCGCCTTCCTGGCCTGCGACGACAGCCGCTACATCACCGGACACCGCCTCGACGTCTCAGGCGGGACGACCATTTGACGCGCTCTTCGGCGTAGACGCCGAAGATTCTGGCCTGTGCCGCTCGCACGACACTTCCGTGGCTTCCTGCTTCACCGACCTGCGCCACCGAGGTGGTCTTACCGGGTCTCCACAGGCTTTCGGACCTCTCGATCCCGTTCCCGCCCGTCCGGCGGTACCTGACGCGATCAGCGTACCGGACGCCGATCCGCCTCGGGGCGAATCGGCTTGTCCTGCCCCGCTACGCGGGCTGGTCCGCTTCACCACCGGCGTGGCTGTCGGGCCCGTCTCGCTCGCTCGCCCGCCGGACGAGCGCGATCGGCGAGTCAGCCCCTCGACGCCCTGGCCCGGTGCTCCGCGGACTGCCGCGTGCGGCCCAGAGCCGCGGCCAGGTCCGCCAGGTGGCAGGCCACCGGGCCCAGCGTCAGCACGCCACTACCCGCGCCGGCCAGCTCCCCTTCGGGGGGCAGCAGCCCGGCGTGGACGCGTTCCGCCGTCTCCCGGTCGCCGACCGCCACCGCCGCCCGGCCGACCAGGCACCACAACGCCTCCAGCAGCAGGTCACGTGGCGGGTCGGGCACCTCGCGCAGCGCCGCGGCGGCCTGGCTCCGGCGCTCCTGCGACAGCAGCGCCAGCGGCCGGACCCACGGCTCGTAGGGACCCCAGTCGACCTCTTCGCCACCGATCCACCCGCCCGACGCCCCCTCGATGCGCGCCCCCTCGACCCGCGCCCCGCACGGCCCGCAACGCTCTCCGTGCGGTTCGCCGGTCGGCTGTCGGTGCCCTTGCCCGGACCGCGGGCCCGTCCGCGCACCGGGTCGTCGATCGCGCCGCTCGTCGTCGCGGGTCCACGCCGAGGTTCGCGTCCACGCTGAGGTTCGCGGCGCGTACCGCAGTCGCAGGCACAGCAGTGCCAGCGGCGGCAGGCCCCGTTCCAGCCCCGGCATCCCGGCGCCGTCCAGCACCGTCGCGGCCTCGCGGCAGGCCGCCTCCACCTCGCTCAGCGGCGCCCGCCCGGACTCCGCCAGGCGCACCACTCGGTACCAGCGGGTGAAGACGCCCGCCAGCGGCAGCTCGTGCCGTCCCGCCAGCGCGTCCACGGCCGCCGCGTGAGCGTCGGCGGTCGCGAAGTCGGCGAGTGCGGCGCGGGCCTGCAGCCGTATCAGGTGGCCCAGCACCTCGTAGGTGATCAGGTCGTGCCGGGCCGACACGCTGACCAGTTCGGCGCCGAGGTCGTCGCGGCGGCGGGCCAGGCCCGCCCGGTCGAAGCTCTGCATGAACACGCCGTTCAGGGCGAAGGCCAGCAGGGCGGGGTCGTTCAGGTCGCGGGCGAGGGTTTGTGCCTGCCGGGCGGCCGATCGGCCGCGTGCCGTGCCGGTGCCGCGTGACTCCAGGGCGATCGTCGCCAGCAGTCGCGCCCGCGCCGCCTGGTGTCCGCCGGCCGGCAGGGCGGCCAGCGTGCGCTCGGCCGCCGCGACGACGCGTGCCGCCTGGTGGGGGTCGTCGGAGCGGGTCCAGATGGCGGGGACGTCGTAGGCGCCGATCACGCGGGCGGTCAGTTCGGCGTCGCCGAGTTCCTCGGCCGCGGTGACGGCGGCGATGCGGTGCTCGCGTGCCGCCTGCAGGCCGCCTGGGCCGGTCACCGCGAGGTTGCGCAGCAGCCCGACCGTGGATTCCAGGCGGGCGCGGGCTCCCGGCGTCACGGTGCGGTCGTAGAGGGCGGCGGCCTGCCCCCACACCCGGTTGGCCGTCTCGTCCGGGCCGGCGGCGGGGGTGAGGTGGTCGGCCTGGTGCAGGATGTCGGTCTCCAGGCGGCGCAGGTCGGGGCCCGGGTCCACCCCGAGCTGGTCGGCCAGCAGCGTGCGCGCCCGGCGGAGCACGGCCAGCGCGTCCGCCTGCCGGCCCGTCCGGTACAGGGCGAGCGCCAGCAGCCGCCAGCCTTCTTCGCGCCAGGGATGCTCGGCCACGTGCGCGTCGAGGTCGGGCACCGCTTCGGCGGCCAGGCCGAGGGTCAGCAGGGTGGCGGCGTGCCGTTCGACGGCGTGCAGCCGTAGCTCCGCCAGGCGGGAGCGCTCCGCGCGTGCCCAGCCCGCCTCGGCAAACTCGGCGTAGGCGGGTCCGCGCCACCACCGGAGTGCCTCCCGCAGCCGCGCGGCGGCATCGGCTGGGGGCAGGCTCGCGGCGGTGGTGATCGCGCGTTCGAAGCGCCAGGCGTCCACGTCGCCGGTGTCGGCGCGCAGCGCGTAGCCGGGTCCTTCGGTGACCAGCAGCCGGGCGGGGGTGCGGGGCGGGCGTGCGGGTTCGAGGGCGCGGCGCAGCGCCGCGACGAATGTCCGCAGGGCGCCGACGGCGCCCGGCGGGGGGTCGTCCCACAGGTCGTCGACCAGGCGGGAGACCGGCACGACGCGGCGGCGGGCGACGATGAGCCGGGCCAGCACGGCGCGGTGCCGTGGTCCCTTCAGCGCGAGCGGGTCGCCGGCGCCGTCCCAGGCGGTCACCGCTCCGAGCACCCCGAACGCGACTCCCACGCCGACCTCCTCGCCCTAGCTGACGTGCCGTCCACCGCGCTGTGGCTCCTTGCGGTCACGGTAGCGCGCTGACCGGATGCTCATTCACGCCCGCCAGGGTGGAGACGTTCGCCCACCCGAGGAGAAAGGCGTGGCATCCATGCCTGTTGCCATCACCGGTTTCGACTACCGGCGTGTCCCGGTCGCCGACGGCGTGTCGCTGAACGCGGCCGTCGCCGGTTCCGGCACCCCGATCGTGTTGCTGCACGGTTTCCCGCAGACGCACCTGATGTGGCGGCACGTCGCCGCCGACCTGGCGGCCGACCACACCGTCATCTGTCCTGACCTGCGCGGTTACGGCGCCAGCGACAAGCCCGCCGTCACCGGCGCCGGTACCTATGCCAAGCGGACGATGGCGGCCGACGTCGTCCGCCTGGCCCGTGCCCTGGGGCATGAGCGGTTCGCGCTGGCCGGGCACGACCGGGGAGCCCTGGTCGCCTTCCGTGCCGGGCTCGACCACCCCGGCGCGATCACTCATCTGGCCTGTCTGGACGTGCTGCCCACGCTGGACATGTGGGAGGTGATGCACGGCGTCGGCGCGGCGGTCGGCTTCCACCTGTTTCTGATGGCCCAGCCGCCGGGTCTGCCCGAGCAGTTGATCGCCGGGAACGCGGAGGCGTTCTTCGGTCATTTCCTCGACATCTGGACCCGTGATCGCGGGGCGATCCCCGCCGATGTGCGTGCCGCCTACCTGGACGCCTGCCGGGGGGCGGTGCCGTCGATCGTGGCCGACTACCGCGCCTCGGCGGGCGTCGACGTCGAGCACGACCGGGCGGACCTGGAGGCGGGCAACCGGCTGCGCATGCCGGTGACGGTGTTGCAGCAGGACTGGGGGGCCGTCCTGGGGTTCGACGCGGCAGCGCTGTGGGGGGCGTGGGCGCCGGACCTGCGGCACGCCACCGTCACCTGCGGCCACTTCATGGCCGAGGAGGCGCCGGCCGAGGTCGCCCGGGCCCTGCGGGAACTGCTCACCCGTTGAGCGGCCCGGCAGCCGGTTGGTGGCGTCGGGCCGATCCTCCCTCTGGAGCCGGTGTTGTGACCGGTCAGGGGGGCGGGGTGGGGTCACCTGCGGGGGATGCGGGAGGGGCGGTGCGCAGCAGGGGGTGGACGCGCATGGCGACCTCCAGCTCGCCCGGTAGCTCGTCGCGGTAGCGGCCCAGGGTCGACAGGTCGCTGTGGCCGAGGACGCGGCGCACGGCGTCCATGTCGACCGCGTCGGCCAGCAGGTGGGTGGCCGTGGTGTGCCGTAATCCGTGGGGAGTGACCGTGCGGCGTTGCGCGGGGTCGACGCGGGCCTGGACCCGGTCGATGACGCCCTGGACGTCGCCCCGGGCCAGCCGCCGCCCCCGCCACGACAGCAGCAGCGCCTTGTCGGGCACGGCGGCGCGGCCGCGCTCCAGGTAGGCGTCGAGCGTCTCGGCGACGGCGGCGGGCAGGGGCACGTCGCGGGTGCGGCCGCCCTTGCCGAAGATGCGCCAGTAGCGGACGCCGTCGTTGGTGAAGAAGTCTTCGACGTTGGCGCGCACCAGCTCCGAGACGCGGGGGCCGAGGGTGGTCAGCAGGAGCACGATGAGCGCGTCGCGTAGGTGCATCTGCTGGTCGCGGCGGCCCTCGGCGGGGGTGCGCTGCAGGGAGCGGGCGGCGCCGAGCAGGCCCTGGGCCTGCTCGCGGGTGAGCGCGCGCCGCTCGGGGCGCAGCCCGCCGCGTTGTCTGGCGGTGATGGTGGAGGCCGCCATGGGGTCGATCTGGACCCAGCCGGCCAGGACGGCGTGTTTGAACAGGGTGGAGATGGAGCGGCGAAAGCGTGCCTGGGACGACGGCGACTGCGTGGAGCGCGACTGCCCCGCGGGGCCGCCGGCCGGCGTTTCGGGCAGCGGGCCGGCGGGCGGGGCGGCGGGGCGGCGGCCGTCGGGTTTGCGGGCGAAGGCGAGCAGCACCGCGTCGACGTCCTCGCCCGTCAGGTCGTCGAGCACGTTTTCGGCCCCGGCCAGGGTCACGAACGTCGCCACGTCGCGCGCGTAGACCTCCGCCGTGGCCGGTGACAGCGCGCCGGTGAGCGTCTTGGCGCGCACCAGCTCCACGTAGCGGTCAGCTGCCTCCGCCACCGTCACCCGGTCGAGCTCCGCAGGCCGCACCGTCCCCCCTCGTCTCGTGACAGGAATCCGTACAAGATCCGGTGAAGACGGTAGCGGCCGGCACCGACAGAAACGCCGAGGCGCCCGGTCAGATGTCGCGGAAGGTCTCGATCCTGGCTCCGAGGGCGTTGAGCCGTTCGGCCAGGTCCTCGTAGCCGCGGTTGATGACGTACACGTTGCGCAGCACGGAGGTGCCTTCGGCGGCCATCATCGCCAGCAGCACGACCACGGCCGGGCGCAGGGCCGGCGGGCACATCATCTCGGCGCTGCGCCAGCGGGTCGGGCCCTCGACCAGCACCCGGTGCGGGTCGAGGAGCTTCACCGACGCGCCGAGCCGGGTCAGTTCGGTGAGGTAGATGGCCCGGTTGTCGTAGACCCAGTCGTGGATGAGGGTCGAGCCCTGGGCCGCCGCGGCGATGGCGGCGAAGAACGGCACGTTGTCGATGTTCAGCCCGGGGAACGGCATCGGGTGGATCTTGTCGATGGGTGAGATGAGCTTGGACGGACGCACGGTGAGGTCGACCAGCCGGGTGCGGCCGTTGGCGGCCGCGTACTCGCCGCCCCTGTCGTGGTCGAGGCCCATCTCCTCCAGGACGGCGAGCTCGATCTCCAGGAACTCGACCGGCACCCGGCAGATCGTCAGCTCCGAGGAGGTGACGACGGCGGCCGCCAGGAGGCTCATCGCCTCGACGGGGTCCTCGGAGGGGGAGTAGTCGACGTCGCAGTCGATGTCGGGGACTCCGTGCACGGTCAGCGTGGTGGTGCCGATGCCCTCGACCTTGACGCCGAGCTGTTCCAGGAAGAAGCACAGGTCCTGGACCATGTAGTTGGAGGAGGCGTTGCGGATCACCGTGACGCCGTCGTGCCGGGCGGCGGCCAGCAGGGCGTTCTCGGTCACGGTGTCGCCGCGTTCGGTCAGGACGATCGCCCGTGACGGTGACACGGCCGGGTCGACGCGGGCGTGGTAGAAGCCGCCGGTGGCGGTGATGTCGAGGCCGAAGTGCTTCAGGGCCGACATGTGCGGCTGGACGGTGCGGGTGCCGAGGTCGCAGCCGCCCGCGTAGGGGATGCGGAACTGGTCGGTGCGGTGCATCAGCGGCCCGAGGAACATGATGACGCTTCGGGTGCGGCGGGCGGCGTCGGTGTCCATCGACTCGAGTTCGAGGCGGGCCGGGGGGATGATCTCCAGGTCGTTGCCCTCGTTGATCCAGCGGGCGCGTACCCCGACGGAGGCCAGGACCTCCAGGATGCGGTACACCTCCTCGATCCTGGCCACCTTGCGCAGGATCGTCCGGCCGGAGTTGAGCAGCGACGCGCACAGCAGGGCCACGCACGCGTTCTTGGAGGTCTTGACGTCGATGCTGCCCGACAGCCGGCGGCCGCCGACGACCCGCAGGTGCATGGGGCCGGCGTAGCCGAGGGAGACGATCTCGCTGTCGAGTGCCTCACCGATGCGGGCGATCATCTCAAGACTGATGTTCTGGTTGCCGCGCTCGATGCGGTTGACCGCGCTCTGGCTGGTGGCGAGGGCGTCGGCCAGCTGGAGCTGTGTCCACCCGCGATGCTGCCGGGCGTCCCGGATCAACCGGCCGATCCTCACAAGGTAATCATCCGTCACAAGACCCGACCATATCTCACATATGAGATGCAGCGGTGATGGGCGTCCCCGACCCGCCGAGGAGTTCCCGATGAGCCGCCAGATGCTCCGGCGTGGCCTCGGGCTTGCGCTTGTGCACGAAGCCCTCCCTGGCCGCCCGGAAGGAGTGCCGGTCGTCGAACATGTCGCGGCTCATCTCCGCCAGTTCCTCCACCCGGTAGGCGTCCAGCGGTTTGCGCCGCTCGTCCTGTTCGCGTGCCGTCCGCTTGTCCGCGAGCATCCGCTCGTAGCCTGGGTCCTGGGCCAGCCGCTCGGCCTCGGCGAGCACGGCCCGTTCGAACTCCAGTCGCGGCCCGGCCAGCGCCTCGTCCGCGAGTCCGAGCATGACGGCCTCCGGCGCGCCGATCGGCAGCGCGTCGCGGGTCAGCCGCCGCGCCGCCGAGGCGCCGACCCGCCGTGGCAGCACGTACGTCCACAGTTCGGATCCGAACAGCCCCATCGTGCGGTAGTGCGGGTTGAGCACGACCCCCTCGCGGATCAGCACCCGGTCGGCGCCGAGCCCCATCATGACCCCGCCCGCTCCGGCGTTGCCGCCCAGTGACGTCACCACCAGCTGGCCGGTGCACTTGATGATCTCGCGGCACACCTGGTTGATGGCGTTGATGTTCATCCAGGCCTCCATCTCCGGGTGCCGGGCCGCCTCGATCACGTTGAGGTGGATGCCGTTGGAGAACACCTCGCCGCCGCGCACCACGAGCACCCGGGTGTCCTGCGCGGCCGCGTAGCGCAGGGCGGCGGACAGGCGCCGGCACTGGTCGGTGGACATGGCGCCGTTGTAGAAGTCGAAGCTCACCACGCCGACCCGTTCGCCCCGGTCGTAGGTGATCTCGCTGTATCCGGACACCTCGCCGGCGGCCGAGAGGTGTTCGCCGAGGACGGTGGCGGCGGGCAGCTTGAGTGCGCCGGGTTCGTCGCGCCGCAGGTGGCCCACCCACACGGTGCCGTCGCCGGTGTGCACGAGGACGGCGCCCTCGCGGCGTCCGGCCACGGTTCCGGGGGGTCCGGACAGGGCGGGGCCGCGGTAGACGTCGAACACGCGCACGGGCAGGTCGCACAGGGTGGCGCGGCCGCCGGGGGAGCCGTCGGCGGCGCGGACGCGGCGCAGCACCGCGTCGGTCGGCTCGCTCCAGGAGAACTGCCGGTCGGCGTGCCGCATGGCCGGCCGTAGCCGCCCGCGCACCTCCGGCCGGTTGTAGTCGAGCGGTGCGGGGACGAAGGAGGGGTCGGTCGCCTTGGCGGCCACTTCCAGCACCAGTTCGACGGCGGCGTCGGCGACGGGCCCGTTGTAGAGGGCGGACTTGCGGGGCGGTTCGGCCGGCATGGGGAAGGTGCGGTAGCCCCAGATGGGGCCGGCGTCCATCTCCTCGACCGCCTGCAGCGCGGTGACGCCCCATTCGGGTTCGCCGTCGAGGATGGCCCAGTCGAGGGAGGAGGGGCCGCGGTCGCCGGGCGGGCCGGGGTGGATGATGATCGTCCGCTGGGTGCGCCACAGCCGCGAGGGGACCTTCTCCTTCAGGAAGGGGCAGATCACCAGGTCGGGTTTGGCCAGTTGGGCCGCCTCCAGCATCACCTGCTCCGACAGTGCCAGCTCGATGCTGACGTCGTGTCCGGCCCGGCGCAGCTCCAGCCAGGCGCGCTGGGTGAGGCCGTTGAACGAGGAGCAGAGCAGCAAGATACGCAAGGGGGGAACTTCCTTCGGACGATCGTTCGAGCGGGGCGGGGGAGAGCCGCCGAGGTGGGACGGGGTCGCGGGTGGTCAGTCCGGTGTGGCCGGTGGGGGCTCGTCCCACCGGTCCCGGAGCATTTCGACTGTCCCATATGACCCGTACATGTCTTGATGCTGACATGTCCCGGCAATCGGTGTTGACACATCCCCGCAAAAAGTCGCCCACTACGGTGTTACTTGTCCGGTTTTGCGAGGGTTGGGGGGAAGAAAACCCTGCCCGGTCGCACGAGACCGGCCCGCGCGGCCGGCCGCTCACGCGACCGAAAACCGCCACCGACCGTACGGGCCCGCCCCCTCAGCGCGACGGGCGACAGCGCCGCGCTGCCAGGGCCACGGCGATGCCGCCTGGGCCGCCGCCGCCCTGCTGCCCCTTTCGGCCGTCTCCGCCCCGCCCACCACCTGGGGGCCCCACCACGCGCCGGGCGGCAAGGCCACCGCCGCAGGCCGCCTCCAGGCGGGCGCCCTCGACACCTCCTCCATCCCGCCCGTCGTCATCATCCGCGTCACCGGCACCCTGCGCGACCGCACCCGCGGCCCCTCGTGCGCGCTCGCCGTCTTCCGCCTCACCTACCGGGCCGGCGACGGGTCGCTGCCCTTCACGCGCAAGACCGTCCGCACCTGCTCCTCGCGCGCCGCCAAGAACTTCGCCTTCACCCGCGCCCGCGTCTTCCTCGTCGAGCTGAAGGTCTGCGCCGAGACCGGCCGCACGCCCTCGGACACCTGCCTGTACGCCGGCACCTGGAAGCAGTTGTACGCCTCCTCCTGACCTTCCTGACCGAAAAGCCCCCATGAGACCGCCCCCGGGCCGCCCGTCCGTGCCCGTCCCCGTCCCCGGCCGTGTGATCCGCACCGGCCGTCACCGAGACCCGTGCCCCCACGCCGGCGCGCCGGCGACGAACGGCGGCCCACCGCCGGGGGAGAGCCGGCGACGGCCCTTCCCCCCGGCACGGCAGGCAGTACGCTGAAACCACACCCCGCAGGCGATCGGCAGGAGGCCCCCCCGTGTCAGCTCAGCCCGCCGAGCCCCACGGCGCCGGCCACGACCCTGACGACATCCACCGCCGACTGCCCGAACACCACCGCGAGCGCTTCCTCACCGACTACCGCGCCGCCATGGTCGCGGCCGCGCACGAGACCTGGCGCTACCGCGAACTCCAGCAGGTGCTCAAACTCTGGCACCTGCGCGCCGCCCTCTACTCCCGCCCGGGCCACGACCAGCGCGCCGAGGACGCCCGCGACGGCACCGGAGGCCCGTGGCTGCCCGCCGACCGGCTGGCCACCCCCTACGCCGAGGTGACCCTCGCCGACGCCCTGGCCCGCCACGCCGGAGGTCGGCCCGGGTGAACCATCGCGTGACCTTCCACGCGAGCGGCTCGGCCCAGATCCCCGGACTGCCCGAAGCGGCCTTCGTCGCCCTCGTCGAAGCCCTCACCAAGGTGGGCGAGGACCCGTTCGGACACTCCATCGCCGGCCGGCGGGACGACCCCCACTACCGCGAGGTGACGTTCGGCGAGTACGGCCTCGCCGCCTTCTACGTCGACCGTCCCCGCCGCACCGTGGCCGTCTACGACATCATCTGGGCAGGATAGACCGGCCGGGCGTCCCCCGGACACCCGGCCGGAACCCGTCAGGATCGACAGGAAAAGGTCACCCGGGCGGGAACTGGCCGTTCTTGGCCACCGGCACGCCGAGCTGCACCGCGCCCGTGAGCGTGGCCCGCTCCGGCGGCAGCCCGCCGAGCACCGGGTTGAGATGCCGCAGGCTCAGCGTCACCGGCGCCATCGCCGGGCCGGTCACGTCGAACTTCTCCAGGTCCACCCAGCGCACCACCCGCACGACCTCCGGCGGAATGGTGTCACCGCCCTTGTGCATCGGCACGCACAACTGGCGCGCGGCCGTCACCCGCACCGTCGCGGGCGGGATCTGGTCCGTCAGCACCGGGTTGAGCTGCCTGAGGTTCAGCGCCCGGTTCATGGGCGCGTTCGGAGTGATCCCGTAGCACAGCAGGTCGATGTGCCGCACCAGCGACAGGACCTCAGCGGGCGGGGCCACGCCGTTCTTGGCCACCGGCACGCACAACTGCTCCGCCCGGCCCAGCGTGACCTCCGTACGGGGCAGGTCCTGCAGCACCGGGTTGAGGTGACTCAGCACGAGCGCCTTGCCGGACGCCGGCGTGATGACCCGGTAGCACGCCAGGTCGACGAACCTGACGAAGTCCAGCACGCCCGGCGGCGGGATCACGTTGTTCTTGGCGACCGGGACGCACAGCTGCTCCCGCGCGCCGAGGGTGACCTGCTCGGTCGGCAGGGTGCCGAGCACGGGGTTGAGGTGCCGCAGGACCAGACCGACGGCCGGCGGCTGGTACGGGTCGGTCTTGAAGCATTCGAGATCGAGGTATGACACGAATTCCTTCGGCGTGGGCGGCGCCAGAGCCGTGGCGGGCGGCGCGGCGACAAACGCCACCGCGAGAATTCCCAAAGCCATGGACAACACGCGCCGGATCACCGGCCTGACGCGCCGGGGCGCGCTGACGGGTCGGTCCATCATTCCTCCCTCGGTCGTGGATCCCCCCTGGTCACCCCCACTTTCTGCGCGTGCCGAGGCCCTGACAAGCTTAGTGTCCGCCTTTCTTCTATTTCTCGGACGGCGGCGGGCTATTCGTTCCGGCCATAATTGCGCGGCGGGGCTCCATGGTGATTTGCGCGCATTCCTGTGAGGAATACGGGCCGTGCTGTAAAGACGCCTCGGCCGCTGCCGGACACGGGGAGGCCTTCGCCGCGGCGGCCGCGGAGCCCGTCGCGAAGGAGGCGGGCCGTCGCGAGAGCCCGGCCTCGACCCGCTGGGCCGACGGGTTGCCGCCACGCCGGTGCCGAAGCGCTCACCCCGCCCGCCCGAGCCCCGCGCCCGGCCCGTCGCCAGCCCCTCGCCGGGGGTCGCGGCCCTCGCCGGACAGCGCCCTCTCGACGAAGCCGCGCCGCCGCCGTACCCGGCTCCGCCGAGTGCGGCCGGCCGGGCGAGCTCCGGGCCGGCAGGCGCCGCCATCCGGGACGGCGGCCGGTCCCGGCGTCCGCGCCGGGCCCGCTTGCGCCACCTCCACGGCCCGATCCCGCTGGGGACCGTCGTCGCGCTCCGCCCCCATGAGCCCGGTATCCGGCGAGCGGCACACCCCTGTTTTCGGGATCGAGCTCTTACCCCATGATGCGATTTTCCGCGTGCCATTCCACGGCGACGCGAACCCGAGGGCTGACACGCAATTGTCGAGGAAACGCGGAATTGTGTTATGTCGCTGCCCGGGCGGTGGCCTCCCGCGTGCCGGACCGGGCTGGACAGGCCCACCGTGCCGGGCTGTCAACAGGCCCGGAAACCTTCCCATTGCTTCTTGACTGGAACGCATTCGCATGCGTCGGGCGCCGCGTAGGCGCCCGCGGGCCGGGGCCGGCTTTGGCCGAGCGGGCGCAGTGGTCCGGATCCGCCGCCGGGCGTCCCGGAAATCGCGTGACGAGGGAACACCTGGTTGAATTCGCCGCCTCCTGTCGCATAAATCGCGGTCCACCGGCCACGCCGGCCGGCCGCCGCAGGAGCCTCATACCACCATCAACGCCCTAAACGACCATAAACCACGTATTGGACACCAAACCTCGTATCGGTCCGACCGAATCGCAGATTTAGCGCTTGCAGGGGAATGTGGCCCACTATCACCTTGACCGGAGTGAGGCAAGATCGCGTGAGCGATTGATCGCTGTCAGGGGGAAGGTTGCGGACCGCGTAAACACGTCGTTGACGCCGCCCGTAAGTAGTAGATATAAGAGACATGCCGTGCTTGACGTCACATCACATCAAATGTGATAGTCGTCCGGTCGAAATCCCATTAAGCGTTTTTAAGACATTTGTCGAGGAGCGCCGTAACATGGCGATTGAACACCTCAACAATCAGCAGCGACGAACACCCCGACCGACGACTGCCACCCCCACGCCCCGCACCGCCGACTCCCCTCGGGGAGGTGCTGGGCGATCACCGGCCAGCTGACCGCGGCGCCGCGGGGCACCCACCCCACCGCCCCGAACCGGCCCCGCACGATCTTCTGCCTGCCCTACGCCGGAGGAGGCGCCAGCGCCTACACCGGACTCCTGCGCGAGCTCGCCACCGACGCCGCGGTGACGCCGCTGCAGCTCCCCGGGCGCGAGAACCGCATCACCGAACCGCCCGCCTTCACCATCGGCGGCATCACCGACGAGATCGCCCCCGCCACCGGCGAGCCGTACGCCCTGTACGGCCACAGCATGGGCGCCCGCATCGCCTTCGAGGTCACCCGCGAACTGCGCCGCCGCGGCCTGCCGCCACCCGCGCGGCTCTACGTCGGCGGCGCCCACCCGCCGCACCGCAAGGTGCCGCTGGCGGCCACCGCCGACCTGCCCGACGAGGCGTTCATCGACCAGCTCGTCCGCCGCGCCGGCGCGCTCGTCGAGCTCAAGCACGAACCGGAGCTGCGCGAACTGCTGCTGCCCGTGCTGCGCGCCGACTTCACCTGGATCAACGACTACCGCTACGTCCCCGAGCCCCCGCTGGACGTCCCGATCGTCGCCTTCACCGGCCTGGACGACGGCGAGGTGAGCGCGGCCGACATGCTCGGCTGGGCCAGGCACACCACGGCCGGATTCGGGCTGCGCACGCTGCGCGGCGGCCACTTCTTCGTCAAGGACGTCCCGGCCGACCTGGCCCGCCTGATCGCCGCCGACCTGGCCGGACGGAGCGCCCCGCCGGACCCCGACGAGGTCCACCTGCTGGTGCGCCAGCCGCGGGCCGACGCGATCGGCGGCCAGGCGCCCGGCACGCGACAGGCCGAACCGGGGACCGACCTACAGGCCGACCTACAAGCCGACGTGCATCGCCGGACGGACGCCGCCGGCAACCGCCGGGCGGGCCTGGACGGCTGGGCCGGCATGGACGCAGTCCGACCGGGCCTGGACGGCTGGGCGAGCGTGAGCCGGGCCGGCGACCTGTCGCTGGCCGCGGCGTGCGACGCGCCGGCCGGTGTCGCCATCGCCCTGCTGGGGCCGCCCCCCAGCCCTCCGGCCGGCCCCTGGCACCCCCCACAGGGGCCCGGCACTCAGCCCGCCTCACGCCCCCACGGCTCCGGCTCCGCACCCGCCGACGGCCGCCGCGCGGGGCACATGGATCCCGCACACCCGCCCGCAGACCTGCTGGGTCCCGCCGAGCTGCTGAGCGACGCCGAGCGCGAGCAGATCGAGGACGCGGCCGAAGAGGACCGGCACTGGCTCGAACTGCGGGCGGTCACCGCCAAACGCGCCCTCGTGGCCGCGGCCGGCCGGGACGCCGCCCGGGCCTCCTTCCCCGACCTGGCCGACCCCGGCCCCTGGCACGCCCAGGACGGGCCCGGCCCGCCCCCCTCCACCCGCTGGCAGGTCCTCCACCTGCCCCTGCACACCACACGGGGAGAAGCGTTGGCAGCAGTCGCGGTGCCGTACGACACGGTACGGCTGAGACTCGACACGCAGACCGAAGACACCCACGCCCCAGACACCCAGGCCCCAGACACCAGCGCCCCAGACACCCAGGCCGAAAACGCGCCCACCGAACAGGCCGGGTGACCACGGTGACCGCGGCGACCACCGGGCCGCTCCTGCACGACCTGATCATCGCCCAGGCGCACCGCACCCCGGACGCCACGGCGGTACGGCAGTGGGAGCACACCCTCACCTACCGCGAGCTGACCACCGCCGCCGGCGCACTCGCCCACCGCCTGCGCCAGGCCGGCGCCGCCCCCGAGACGCGCATCGGCGTGTGCGCCCGCCGCACCCCCGACCTGATCGTCTCCGTGCTCGGCATCCTGATGTCCGGCGCCGCGTACGTCCCCCTGGACCCCTCCCACCCACGCGGCCGGCTGGCCACCATCATCGACGACGCCCGCATCACCACCGTCGTCACCGACACCACCGGCGACGACCTGCTCGCCGGCCTGCCCGTCCGGTCGCTCCCCCCACGCCCGCCCGCACAGGACGGCCGGAGCGACGACCCGCCGCCGCCCACCCGCCCGGGCAACGCCGCCTACACCCTCTACACCTCCGGCTCGACCGGCCGCCCCAAGGGCGTCACCGTCAGCCACGCCGCCGTCGTCGCGTTCGTCACCATGGCCGGCGAGGTGTTCGACCTGGACGCAGGCTGCCGCTCCATCGGCTTCGCCGCGCTCGGGTTCGACGTGTCCGTGCTCGACATCTTCGCCCCGCTGGCCCGAGGCGGCTCCGTCGCGTTCATCGGCGACGACGACCGCGTCGACCCCGCCCGGCTGCAGGACTTCCTCGAACACCACCACGTCACCTGGGGCACCATCCCGCCCGCGCTGCTGCCGCTGCTCGACCCCGCCCGGCTGCCCACCCTGCGCGACCTGCTCACCGCCGGCGAACCCGCCGGCCCCGAACAGGTCGCCCGCTGGACCCGCCCCGGACCACGCCGCTTCCACAACTGGTACGGCCCCACCGAGACCACCGTGTGCGTCGTCGGCACCGAACTCGACGGCACCTGGGACAGGCCGCTGCCCATCGGCCACGCCCTGCCCGGCTGCACCGCCCGCATCCTCGACGAGGACCTGCGGCCCTGCCCGCCCGGCACGCCCGGCGAGCTGTGCATCGGCGGCCCCCAACTGGCCCGCGGCTACCTCGACCGGCCCGGCCTGACCGCCGAACGGTTCGTCCCCGACCCGTGCGGAGAGCCCGGCGCGCGCCTCTACCGCACCGGCGACCAGGTCGTGCTCGACGCCGACGGCCGGATCGGCTTCCTCGGCCGGCTCGACCGGCAGGTCAAGATCCAGGGCCAGCGAGTCGAGATCGGCGAGGTCGAAGCGGTGCTGCGCACCCACCCCGCGATCCGCCAGGCCGTCGCCGACGTCGCCACCGGCCCCTCCGGGCTGAAGGAGCTGACCGCCTACCTCACCCCCGAGGACGCGCCCGTCCTGGACGGGATCCGCGACCACTGCCGCGACAACCTCCCCCCGTACATGATCCCGACCCGCGTCGTGCGGCTGCCCGTGCTGCCCATGACCGTCGCCGGAAAGGTGGACCTGGCGGCGCTGCGCCGCCAGGCGCCCCCCACCCCGCCCGGCCCGCCCGCCGGCGGGGAACCGGCGGGCGGGCCGCCGCGGACCCCCACCGAACGCGCCGTCGCCGCCGCGTGGGCCCGCGCCTTCGCCACCGCCGAACCCGGCCGCGACGACGACTTCTTCGCCGCCGGCGGCCACTCCCTGCTCGCCATGCGGCTCACCGCCCTGCTCGGCGCCGCGCTGCGCCGCCGCGTCGCCGTCGAGGACGTGCTCACCGGCCGCACGGTCGCCGGCATCGCCCGCCGCGCCGCCGACCGGCCGGCCGTGCACGACGAGCCGCCCGCCGTCGCACCCGCCGCGCTGTCGCCCATCCAGCGGCGCATGTGGTTCGTCGAACGGCTCGCGCCCGGCACCCCGGCCCACAACATCGCCATGGCGCAGCGACTCACCGGGCCGCTCGACCTGCCCGCCCTGCGCGCCGCGCTGAGCGCCGTCGCCGAACGCCACGAGGCGCTGCGCTGGCGCGTCCCCCAGGACGGCGGCGTGCCCGCCGTCACCGTCGCCCCACCCGCCGACGTCCCGCTGCCCGTCGAGGACATCACCGCCGCGCAACTCGCCGACCGGCTGCACCAGGAGGCCCGCCTGCCGGTCGACCTGGCCGGCGGGCCGCTGTGGCGGGCCCGCCTGCTGCGCCTGGCCGACGACGAGCACGTCCTGGCCGTCACCGCCCACCACATCGTCTTCGACGGCTGGTCCCAGAACGTGCTGTACCGCGACATCAGCGCCGCCTACCGTCGCGAGCGGCTGCAGGCGCTGCCCGCCTCCGCCGGTGGCTACACCGCCTGGCTCGCCGGCCGCGAGACCTCCGCCGACCTCGACTGGTGGGCCGCCGGCCTGAAGGACGCCCCCACCGTGCTCGACCTGCCGCGCGACCACCCCCGCCCGCCGGTGCAGACCTTCGACGGCGCCGCCGTCACCGCCGAGGCCGACGCCGCGCTCAGCGACGCCGTCAAACGCCTCGCCGCCCGGCTGGGCGCCACCCCGTACACGGTGATGCTCACCGCGTTCGCGCAGGTCCTGGCCCGCCTGACCGGCCGGCGTGACCTCATCGTCGGCACCCCCGTGGCCGACCGCCGCCATCCCGCGCTCGAACCGCTGGCGGGCTGCCTCGTCCACGTCCTGCCCGTACGGCTGCGCGTCGAGGACGACGCGGGGTTCGACGCGCACGTCGCCCGCTGCCAGGACACCCTGTCGGGCGCGCTCGCGCACCTCGACGTGCGGCTCGAACGGCTCGTTGACCGGCTCGCCCTCGGCCGTGACCTGTCGCGCAACCCGCTGGTGCAGGTCCTGTTCAACATGTACGACTTCGCCGAGCCGCGTCTGGACCTGCCCGGTGTGAGCGCCGAGCCGCTGCCGCCCGGGCTGCCCGGGTCGCTGTTCGACCTGACCCTGTACGTCGCCGAGCGGGACGGCCGCTACCTGCTGCAGGCCGTGTACAACCCGCGCCTGTACCGCCGGGAGCGCGTCGAGGCGCTGCTGGCCGGATACCTGCACCTGCTGTCCGGCCTGGTCACGGCTCCCGGCCTGCCGGTCGGCCAGGCGAGCCTGCGCCCACCCGCCGCCGACACCGCCGCCGACGCCACCGAAGACACCACCGTCGATGACACGGCCGGGGGTGCGGTGCTGCCCGGCGGGGACGGTCCCGGCCTCGTCGAGAGCTTCCTGCGGCGCACGGCCGCCCACCCGGACCGGCTCGCCGTCACGGGGCAGGGCGGCGACCTCAGCTACGCCGGCCTGGCCGCCCTGGCGACGGCCACGTGTGCGACCGTGACCGCCGCCCTGCGGCGCATCTGCGGCCCGGGAGGGCAGGCCGAGCCAGGAGGCAGCCCTGCCGGCGGCACCCCGGCGGGGGAGGAGACCGCGGGGCGCACCCCGCGCCAGACCGCGGAACGAACCCCGCAACCGGACCCGCAGCAGGATCCACAATCGGCCCCGCAACCGGACCCGCGGCAGGCGACGGTGGCGGTGCTGGCGGCCCGGCAGAGCGAGCTGCCCGCCCTGCTCCTCGGCGTCCTCGCCTCCGGCGCCCGCTGGGCGGTGCTCGACGCCGCGCACCCACCCGCCCGCCTGGCCGCCCAGGCCCGCGCCGCCCAGGCCCGCGCCCTCATCACCTGCCCCGGCCTCACCCCACCCCCCGAACTGGACTGGCTCCCGCAGCTACCCATCACCGCCGAAACCGCCGACACGCCCTTCCCCGCAGCGCCACCCGAACAGCGCGGCTACCTGGCCTTCACCTCCGGCACCACCGGCGACCCCAAACCCGTCCTCGCCGCCGAACACCCCCTGGCGCGCTTCCTGCACTGGTACCCCCACGCCCACCACCTGACCGGCGACGACCGGTTCGCGCTGCTGGCCGGCCTGGCCCACGACCCGCTGCTGCGCGACGCCTTCACCCCGCTGACCCTCGGCGCCCTGCTGTGCGTACCCGACCAGGACACCGTCCGCGACCCCGCCCGGCTGGCCGGCTGGCTACGGCGGCAACGCATCACCGTCGCCCACCTCACCCCCCAACTGGCCACCCTCATCGCCGCCGCCGGCCAGACACTGCCCGACCTGCGGCTCGTCCTGTTCGGCGGCGACCGGCTCACCCACGCCGACGCCGCCGCCTTCGGCCGCATCGCGCCGGGCGCCCGCCTCGTCAACACCTACGGCACCACCGAAACCCCCCAGGTGCAGGCCGCCCACCCCATCACCGCACCCGACCCCGGCAGCGGCGACCCCCTCCCGGCCGGAGCCGGCGTCGACGGCGCCGAACTGCTCATCCTCACCCCCGCCGGCCACCTCGCCGCCGTCGGCGAACTCGGCGAGATCGTCATCCGCAGCCGCCGCCTGGCCCGCGGCTACCTCGACCAGCACCTCACCCGGCAACGCTTCACCACCGAAACCGACGGCACCGGCCGCTACCGCACCGGAGACCTCGGCCGCTACGACCCCGACGGCCACACCGTCCTGGCCGGCCGCACCGACACCCAGGTCAAGATCCGCGGCTACCGCGTCGAACTCGGCGAGATCGAACACGCCCTGCTCGCCCACCCCGGCGTGCGGGCCGCCGCCGCCATCACCGCCGGCCCCGCCACCAGCTCCACCGCAGGTGGGGCCGGCGGGCCGATCATCCGCGCCTACGCCGTCCCCTCAGGCCCCGCCGTACAACCAGGAGAACTGCACCGCCACCTGCGCGCCACCCTGCCCGACCACGCCCAGCCCACCGACCTCATCCTGCTGCCCGCCCTGCCCCTGACCCCCAACGGCAAGATCGACCGCGCCGCCCTGCCCACCCCGCCGCCCCGCACCGCCACCGGCGGCGGCGACCACGAACCCGCCACCGGCACCGAACGGCTCCTGGCCGGCATCTGGCGCGAGATCCTCGGCCTGCCCAGGATCTCCGCCACCGCCAACTTCTTCGAGATCGGCGGCCACTCCCTGGCCACCGCCCAGGTCCAGGCCCGCCTGGCCACCACGCTCGGCCACGACGTACCGATCGTGGACCTGTTCCGCTTCCCGACCATCCGCACCCTGGCCGCACACCTCGACGGCGAACGCCGCCCGGCCGGGTCCGAACGCGCCGCCCGCCGGATCGCGGCGCGCAGGGCGCGCCCCACCACGCATCGGCCGAACCAGGCCAGACGGGAGAGTAAGGAATGACCGCTGCCACGCCCCACGAGGACCACCACGAACACGACGCCCCCGGGGTGGAGCCGATCGCGGTCGTCGGGCTGGCCTGCCGTCTGCCCGGCGCCCCCGACGTGCCCACCTACTGGCGCAACCTCCTCGACGGCGTCGAATCCGTCACCTTCTACACCCGCGAACAGCAAGAAGCGCTCGGCGTCCCCGACTACCTCCTCGACGACCCCACCTTCGTCCCCGCCGCGTCCATCGCCGCCGACTACGGCTCCCTCGACGCCGCCTTCTTCGGCATGTCACCCCGCGAGGCCGAACTGCGCGACCCCCAGCAGCGCATGTTCCTCGAACTGGCCAACACCGCGCTGGAGGACGCCGGCTACGACCCCTCCCGCTACGGCGGCGAGGTCGGCGTGTACGGCACCATCGGCTCCGACGAATACCAGTGGATGTACATCCGCCCCAACAAGAAGGTGTTCTCCTCCGTCGGCAACCTCGCCGTCTACACCGGCAACCACCCCGACTACCTGGCCACCCTCGTCTCCTACAAGCTCGACCTGCGCGGCCCCAGCCTCACCACCCACACCGCCTGCTCCTCCTCCCTGGTCGCCCTGCACCTGGCCGTCGAGGCGCTGCGCGCCGGCGAGTGCGACATGGCGCTGACCGGCGGCGTGTCCCTGGAGATGCCCGCCGAATGGGGCTACCAGTACCACCAGGACGGCATCTACGCCGCCGACGGGCACTGCCGCGCCTTCGACGCCGCCGCCCAGGGCACCATCTGGGGCGGAGGCGGCGGCATCGCCGTCCTCAAACGCCTGTCCGACGCCGTCGCCGACGGCGACCACATCCGCGCCGTCGTCATCGGCAACGCCATCAACAACGACGGCGCCACCAAGGTCGGCTTCTCCGCGCCCAGCTCCGAAGGACAGGCCGCCGCCGTCGCCCAGGCGCTCGGCGTCGCCCAGATCGACCCGCGCACCGTCACCTACGTCGAAGCGCACGGCACCGGCACCTCCCTCGGCGACCCCATCGAGGTGGCCGCCCTGTCCAGCGTGTTCGGCGCCGGCACCGACGAGGCCGGCTGGTGCGGCATCGGCTCGGTCAAGACGAACATCGGCCACCTCGGCCCGGCCGCCGGCATCGCCGGCTTCATCAAGACCGTCCTGGCGCTCGAACACGGCCTCCTGCCGCCCAGCCTCAACTACTCCGCGCCCAACCCGCGCATCGACTTCGGCACCAACCCCTTCCACGTCGTGTCCGGCCTCACCAAATGGGAGACCGACGGCTTCCCCCGCCGCGCCGGCGTCAGCAGCTTCGGCATCGGCGGCACCAACGCCCACGTCGTCGTCGAGCAGGCGCCGCCCACGCCGCGGCCGCCCACCGGGCCACGCCCCGCCCACCTGCTGCAGCTGTCGGCCCGCACCCCCGCCGCGCTGGAGGCCGCCGCGCGGCGGCTGGCCGACCACCTCACCGACCGCCAGATCGACGGGGAGATCGACAGCGGGATCGACGCCGGGATCAACCTCGCCGACGTCGCCCACACCCTGCGCACCGGCCGGCGGGTCTTCCCGCACCGCGCCGCCGTCGTCGCCACCGACCCCGCCGACGCCGTCGCCGCCCTCACCGACCCGCGCCGCCTGCTCACCGGCAAAGCCGGCACCCCCCGGGTGGCGTGGCTGTTCTCCGGCCAGGGCGCCCAGTACGCGGGCATGGGCGCCGGCCTGTACCGCACCGAACCGGTCTTCGCCGCCGCCGTGGACGAATGCGCCGCCCTGCTGCGCGACGAACTCGACGGCCTGGACCTGCGCACCCTGTTCTTCCCCGACGACGACGCCCGCCAAGACGCCGACGAACGGCTGCGCCAGACCGCGCTCACCCAGCCCGCCCTGTTCACCATCGAATGGGCGCTCGCCCGGCTGTGGCGCTCATGGGGCGTCGAACCGGCCGCCATGATCGGCCACAGCATCGGCGAGTACGTCGCCGCCACCGTCGCCGGCGTCTACGACCTGCCCGACGCGCTGCGCCTGGTCGCCGCCCGCGGCCGCCTCATGCAGTCGATCCCGCCCGGCTCCATGCTCGCCGTCCGGCAGGACGCCGACGAGGTGCGCGACCAGCTGCCCGACGGGCTGTCCATCGCCACCATCAACGGCCCCGGCACCTGCGTCGTGGCCGGCCCCACCGGCGTGGTGCAGGAGTACGCCACCCGGCTCACCGGCGAAGGCGTCCAGCACACCATGCTGCGCACCTCGCACGCCTTCCACTCGGCGATGATGGACCCGATCCTCGCCGAGTTCCACGACACCGTCGCCCGAGCCGCCCGCCACGCGCCCGCCCTGCCGTTCCTGTCGAACGTCACCGGCACCTGGATCACCGCCGAACAGGCGACCGACCCCGCCTACTGGACGCGGCACCTGCGCGAGACGGTCCGCTTCGGCGACTGCGTGGCCACGCTCGCCGCCGAGGGGGAGTGGCGGCTCGTCGAATGCGGGCCCGGCCGCCAGCTCGCCGGCCTGGCCCGCACCCAACTGCCCCGCACCGGCCCCGCCCCGCTGCCCAGCCTGCCCGGCCCCACCGAAGGCAGGTCGGACCTGCAGGTGCTGTACGCCGCGGCGGGCGCCCTGTGGACCGCCGGCGTCCCGCTCGACGCCGACGCGCTCGCCGAGCCGGCCCGCCGCGTGCCGCTGCCGCACTACCCGTACGAGCGGACCCGCCACTGGGTGGACACCGTCCTGGACCCGGAACTGGTCTACCCCCGCGCGCCCCGCACCGGAGCGCTGCCGCTGCCCGAGTGGTTCTCCGTCCCCGCCTGGCGTCAGGAGCCCGCCTGCGTCCCGGCGGGCGCCGCCGCCGGCCTCGCGGCCCGGCTGTCGGGGACGCGCTGCCTGCTGTTCGCCGGCCCCGCCGCCGAACCGCTGGCCGACGCCCTGCGCACGGCCGGCGCCGACGTGGTGCGCGTCGTGCCCGGCGACCACTACACCACCACCGGCACACCAACCACCGGCCCCGCTGACACGTCCCGCACCGTCACCATCCGGCCGGGGGAGCGCGACGACTACGACCGGCTCATCGCCGACACCGGCGTCCCCCAGCGCATCATCCACGCCTGGACCCTCGACGGCGCCCCCGCCACCGGCATCGGACAGACCCGCGCCGCCCAGGACCTCGGCTTCTTCAGCCTCCTCACCCTCGTCCAAGCCCTCGCCCAGGCCGAACCCGGCACCGGCGTCCACCTCGACATCCTCACCGCCGGCACCCAGCAGGTCACCGGCGCCGACCTGCACCGGCCCGAACACGCCACCGTCGCCGGCATCGCCAAGGTCGTCCCCCTGGAAGCCCGCTGGCTCACCGCCCGCCACATCGACCTCGACCCCGACCCCACCACCGACACCCTCGACGCCATCCTGGCCGAACTGGCCGCCGACCCCGCCGAACCCCCGCCCGGCGAACCCCCCTCCCCGGTCGCGCTGCGCGGCCACACCCGCTGGCTGCGCGGCTACCGCCCGCTCACCCTGCCCGCCCAGCCGGACGACGCCGGCCACCCGCCCGCCCGGCTCCGCCACCAGGGCGTCTACCTCATCACCGGCGGCCTGGGCGGCATCGGCCTCACCCTCGCCGAAGACCTCGCCCACCGCCTGCAAGCCCGGCTCGTCCTGCTCGGCCGCGCCGGACTGCCGCCCCGCGCCGACTGGGACGCCCTCGACGGCACCCCCGGCCGGCAGGGCCGCGCCGTGGCCGCCATCCGCCGCATGGAACAGGCCGGCGCCGACGTCCTGGTCCTGGCCGCCGACGTCACCGACCCCGACGCGCTGCGCCACGTCCGCGAACAAGCCCTCGACCGGTTCGGCCGCCTCGACGGCATCGTGCACGCCGCGGGACTGCCCGGCGGCGGCATGGCCGAGGTCAAGGAACGCCCCGCCGCCGAACAGGTCATGGCCCCCAAGATCGCCGGCACGCTGGCGCTGCGCGAGACGTTCGGCGACCTGCCGCTCGACTTCGTCATGCTCTGCTCCTCCGTCACCGCCGTCGCCGGCGGGTTCGGCCAGGTCGACTACTGCGCCGCCAACAACTACCTCGACGCCTACGCCCCCACCTGGCCCGGCAACGTCCTGTCCGTCAACTGGGGAGCCTGGCTCGAAGTCGGCATGGCCGCCGAGATCGCCGCCCCCGCCGCGTTCCGCGCCCTGCAACGCGGCGACCGCATCGTCCAGGTCGACCACCCCGTCCTGACCCACCGACACGAGACCACCGGACGCCACCCCTGGTACACCGGCGCCCTGTCCGCGGCCACCCACTGGCTGCTGGCCGAGCACCGCGTCGCCGGCGTCCCCGTCATGCCCGGCACCGGCTACCTGGAAAGCGCCCGCGCCGCGTTCGAGGCCGCCGTGCCCAGCCCCGGCCCCGGCCACGTGGTCGAACTGCGCGACGTCGCCTTCGTCGCCCCAATGCCCGTCCCCGACGACGCCACCGCCGAACTGCGCGTGCTGCTCACCCCCGCCGGCGACGGCATGGACTTCGAGATCGTCAGCGTCGCGGCCGGCCACACCACCCAGCACGCCAGGGGAGCCGCCGCCTGGACCGCCGCCGACCAGCACACAGACCAGCACGCAGACGCCCTCACCGACATCCGCGCCCGCTGCACCTACACCGCCGACGCCGACGACGCGAGCAGCCCGTTCGCCTCGGCGTCCGGACTCGTCACCTTCGGCCCCCGCTGGAGCAGCCTGCGCGCCGTCCACCACGGCGCCGGCGAACAACTCGCCCGCCTCGAAGCCGGCCCCGACGTCACCGCCGAACTCGACCGGCTGCCCCTGCACCCCGCACTGCTCGACGAGGCCACCGCCTACATCGCCGTCACCGGCGAGCACAGCTACCTACCGCTCGGCTACGGCCGCCTCACCCTGCACGCCCCCCTGCCGGCCCGGCTGTGGAGCCACGCCCGCCCCCGCGACACCGGAGGCGACGAGATCCTCGCCACCGACCTGACCCTCTACGACGACGCCGGCCATCGCGTCGTCACCATCTCCGACTTCGTGCTGCGCCGCATCGACAAGCAGGCCGTCACCCACACCGTCGGCGAAGCCGCCCGGCACACCGCCGCCGAACCGGCCGTCAACGAGGAGTCCGCCGCCGCCGGCAACGCCCTCGACATCGACGGCACCCGGCGCGGCATCCACCCGGCAGGCGGCGCCGACGCCTTCCGGCGGCTGCTGGCCACCCGCCTCGGCCCGCAGGTCGTCGTCAACGCCACCCCCCTGGAGGAGTTCGTCGCAGGCGTCCGCGACCTCACCCACGACACCGTCGCCGCCGAACTCGACGCCACCGCCACCGGCGACGGCGGCCCCGGCACCGGCGACGACCACGTCGCCCCCCGCAACGACCTGGAAGCCGTGCTCGCCCAGCTGTGGGGCGAGGTCCTCGGCGCCCGCCAGGTCAGCGTCGAACAGGACTTCTTCGAACTCGGCGGCAACTCACTGGTCGCCGTGCAGCTCATCGCGCTCATCCGCAAGAAGGTCGGCGTCCGGCTGCCCATGCGCAGCCTGTTCCAGGTGCCGACCGTCGCCGGCATGGCCGCACTCGTCGAAGAACTCCGCACCAGCACCGACACCACCCCCGCCAACGGCACCGCCACCATCACCCGGCTGCCCCGCACCGAAAGGGCCTGACATGCGCGACGGCCACTACAAGGTCGTGGTCAACGACGAAGACCAATACTCCATCTGGTTCGCCGACCGGCCCCTGCCACAGGGCTGGCACGACACCGGCGTCCACGGACCCAAGCAAACCTGCCTCGACCACATCGAACACGTCTGGACCGACATGCGCCCGCGCAGCCTGCGCGAGGCCATGGGGGAATAGGAGGGCAACCCCGGGTGACCGGCACATACGTCTTCCCCGCGTCGTACGCGCAGCAACGGCTGTGGTTCCTCACCCAGCTCGACCCCGACGCGCCCGCCCACCACGTCAACGCCGTGATCGACCTGCCCGACACCGATCACGAGCGCTGCACGCACGCCCTGTGGGAGATCGTCCGCCGCCATGAGACCCTGCGGACCGCCCTGACCACCGAAGACGGCACCCTCGTCCAGGTCGTCCACGCGCACCTGCCGGTCACCCTCCACCACACCGACCTCACCCACCTGCCCCCCGACCAGGCCGAACACCACTTCCACACGCTCGCCCGCGCCGACGCCCGCACCCCCTTCACCCTCGATGAGGCCCCGCTGTGGCGCGCCCGCCTCGTCCGCCTGCCGGGCCCCGCGCCGGACCGGCAGCGGCCCGTGCACCGGCTCGTCCTCATCGTCCACCACGCCGTCTTCGACGCCCGATCCGCCACGAACTTCGTCACCGAACTGCACGAACTCCACGACGCCCACACCCACGGCCGCCCGCCCCGCCTGCCCGACCTGCCCGTCCAGTACGCCGACTACGCCGACTGGCAGCGCCGCCACCTCGCCGACGGCGTCCTGGACCGGCAACTCACCTACTGGCGCGACCGCCTGAGCGGCCTGCCCGCCGACACCGGACTGCCGACCGACCGGCCCCGCCCGCCCGTACGCGGCCACGACGGCGCCGAACACCACCTCCACCTGCCCGCCGACCTCGTCGACGCCCTGGACAACCTCGCCCGCGGCCACGGCGCCACCCTGTTCATGGTGCTGCTCGCCGCGCTCAAAGCCCTCATCGCCCGCCACGCCCGCACCCACGACATCGCCGTCGGCACCCCCGTCGCCGGCCGCGACCTGCCCGAGGTCCAGCCCCTCATCGGCATGTTCATCAACACCCTCGTGCTGCGCACCGACCTGTCGGGCGACCCCGCATTCACCGACCTGCTCGCCCGGGTCCGCACCACCGTCCTGGACGCCCTCGACCACGCCGACCTCCCCTTCGACCGGCTCGTCGAGGCCCTGCAACCCGAACGCGACCCCAGCCGCACCCCGCTGCACCAGATCGGCTTCAACCTGCTGCCCATGAGCGGACGCGGCCAGTTCGCCAACGGCACCACCCAGCTCGACCTCAGCTTCGACGTCATCAGGACCGCCGACGGCGCCGGCGTCTGGATCGCCTACAGCACCGACCTGTACGACCCCGCCACCGTCGAACGCCTCGCCACCGCCTACCGGCTCATCCTCACCGCCGTCGCCGCCGACCCCGCCTCGCCCCTGTCCCGCCTGCCGCTGCTGACCCCCGAACAGCGCGACCAGCTCCTGACCACCTGGAACGACACCGCCGCCCCCTACCCCGACCGCTGCCTGCACGACCTCGTCACCGACCAGGCCGCCCGCACCCCCGACGCCGTGGCCGTCCGCACCCCCGACGGCGCCCACCTCACCTACGCCGACCTCGACACGCGCGCCCACACCCTGGCCCGCCACCTGCGCCGCCTCGGCGTACGCCCCGAATCACGCGTCGCGCTCTGCCTGCCCCGCACCCCCGACCTGATCGTCGCCCTGCTCGCCGTGCTCAAGGCCGGCGGCTGCTACGTGCCGCTCGACGCCGCCTACCCGCCCGACCGGCTCGCCTACCTGCTCGCCGACTCCGGCACCGACCTGCTCCTGACCACCTCACACCTGCTCGACCGGCTGCCGGCCGCCCGCCCACCCGAACTCCTCATCGACCACCTCGACCACGCCGCCCACCCGCCCACCACCGCAGCCGAGGGGCCGCTGCCCGAGGTCACGCCCGCCCACCTGGCCTACCTCATCTACACCTCCGGCTCCACCGGCCGCCCCAAAGGCGTCGAGGTGCCCCACTGCGGCGTCGTCAACCTCATCACCGACGTCACCCGCCGCCTCGGCGCCACCAGCGCCCTGCTGGCGACCTCCCTGTCGTTCGACATCGCCGCCCTGGAGATCTTCACCCCGCTGCTGTCCGGCGGCACCCTCCACCTCGCCCCCGACGACGCCGCCCGCACCCCCAAGGAACTGCGCCGCGCCGCCGAACACGCCGACCTGGTCCAGCTCACCCCCTCCGTCGCCGGCCTCGTCCACGCCGACCTGCCCCACGGCATCCCGCACCTCATCCTCGGCGGCGAACCCCTGCCCACCGACCTGGCCACCCGGCTGCACGAGCTCACCGCGGACCTGTGGAACTTCTACGGCCCCACCGAGACCACCATCTGGTCCACCGCCTGGCAGGTCCCACCCGCCCCGCCCACCATGCTCATCGGCACGCCGCTGGCCAACACCACCGCCCACATCGTCGACGACCACCTGCAGCCCGTCCCCGTCGGCGTGCCGGGGGAGCTGCTGCTCGGCGGCGCCGGAGTGACCCGCGGCTACCACGGCCGCCCCGCCCTGACCGCCGAACGGTTCGTCCCCGACCCGTTCGGCCCGCCCGGCGCCCGCCTCTACCGCACCGGCGACCTGGCCCGCCGCCGCACCGACGGCACCATCGAATGCCTCGGCCGCCTCGACCACCAGGTCAAGATCCGCGGTGTGCGCATCGAACCCGACGAGATCGCCGCCGTCCTGAGCGAACACCCCGCCATCCGCCACGCCGCCGTCACCGTACGTGACGACGCGCCCGGCGGCCGCGGCCTCGTCGCCTACGTCACCACCCACAACGCCGGCGGCGGCTCCGACGCGGCGGGGGAGTGGCGCGCCCACCTGCGCGCCCGCCTCCCCGAAGCGATGATCCCGGCCGCGTTCGTCCACCTCGACACCCTGCCCGTCCTGCCCAGCGGCAAGCTCGACCGCGCCGCCCTCCCCCCACCCGCCCCCGACACCGGGCACGGCGCCGGCCACATCCCGCCACGCACCCCCATCGAGGAAACCCTCGCCGCGATCTGGGCCGACCTGCTCGGCCGCCCCCGCGTCGGAGCCACCGACGACTTCTTCGCCCTCGGCGGCCACTCCCTGCTCGCCGTCCGCCTCGTCGAGCGCGTCAACGACGAACTCGGCGTCGACCTCCCGCTGCGCCTGATCTTCGACGCCACCACCGTCGAGGAGCAGGCCCTGGCCGTACTCCACCGCCAACTGACCGACGCAGACCTGCTGGACCTGCTAGAGGAGGACCGGTGACCGACGTGGACCGCGCGCGTGAACGCCTGGCCCGGCTCACCCCCGAACAGCGCGCCGCCCTCGAGGCCCGCCTCGCAGCCACCCGGCGGCAACACACCGGCCCCCAGCCCGCCCCGGCACACCCCCCTCAGAACGGAGGCCGGCACGGCCCGCCCATCCCGCGCCGCGCCGACCCCACCGCAGCCGCGCCCCTGTCGCACGCCCAGCGCCGCCTGTGGATCGTCGACCAGCTCGACCCCGGCAACCCCGCCTACACCCTGTCCTGGGCGTACGACATCGACGGCCCCCTCGACACCACCGCCCTGACCGCCGCGTTCGACACCCTGCTCGACCGCCACCCCATCCTCGGCCACATCATCACCGTCCACGACGGCGAACCCCGCCAGGAGCCCGGCCCCGTCCGCCCCGCCCTGCACCTCGACACCATGACCGCCGCCCAGGCCGACGACACCGCCGCCAACGAAGCCCGCCACCGCTTCGACCTGGCCACCGGCCCCCTCACCCGCGCCCGGCTCATCCGCCTGGCCCCCGACCGGCACCGGCTCCTGCTCACCCTCCACCACATCCTCGCCGACCGCTGGTCCATCACCCTCCTGCTCGGCGAGCTCCTCGACCTGTACGCCGGCACGCACCCGCCCCAGCCACCCGCCGACCACCGTGACTACGGCGACTACGCGGCCTGGAGCCTCCAACAGCCCCACGGCGACGACCTCGCCTACTGGCGCGACACCCTCGCCGGCCTGCCCGACGCCCTGGACCTGCCCGCCGACCGGCCCCGCCCCGCCGCCCGCACCCACCAGGGCCGCCGCCTGCTGTTCGACCTGGACGCCCCGCTCGCGAACGGGCTGCGCGACCTCGCCCGCGCCGAACGCGCCACCCCCTTCATGGCCCTGGCCGCCGCCGTACAGGCCCTCCTGGCCCGCTACACCGGCCAGACCGACATCCCCCTCGGCACCCCCATGTCGGCCCGTCCCCACGCCGGCCTCGACCGCACCGTCGGCCTGTTCCTCAACACCGTCGTCCTGCGCGGCGACCTGTCCGGCGACCCCACCTTCGCCGAACTGCTGCGCCGTACCCGCGAACGCGCCCTCGACGCCTTCGACCACGCCCGCCTGCCCTTCGAGACGCTCGTCGAGGACCTGGCGGCCGGCCGGGACCTGTCACGCAACCCGCTGTTCCAGGTCATGCTCGCCTACCAGAACACCCCGCCGCTGCCCACCGGCGCGCCCGGCCTCACCCTGCGCCGCCTGGACGTCCACCCCGGCACCGCCATGTTCGACCTGGACCTCATCGTCGAGGAACGAGCGGACGGATCGCTGCTGTGCGTCGTCGACTACGCCACCGACCTGTTCGACCACGACCGCGTCGAACGGCTCGCCGGCCACCTGCGCACCCTCCTGGCCGCCGCCGTCGCCACTCCCACCCTGCGGCTGTCCGACCTGCCGCTCATGGACCCCCGCGAACGGGACGCCACCCTCCGCCTCAGCGGCCCGCCGCCGACCGCCCACCCGGACCGCGGCGTCCACGAGCTCGTCACCGACCAGGCCGCCCGCACCCCCGACGCCCTCGCCGTCCAGTCCGCCGTCCAGTCCGGCGGCCGGCCCGGCGCACCGCGCACGGCCGGCACCGGGCTCACCTACGCCCAACTCGACGCACACGCCGACCACCTGGCCGCGCGGCTACGACGGCTCGGCGTACGCCGGGAAACCCGCGTGGGCGTCTGCCTGCCCCGCACGCCCGACCTGATCGTCGCCCTGCTCGCCGTACTCAAGGCCGGCGGCTGCTACGTGCCACTCGACCCCGACTACCCGGCCGACCGGCTCGACCACATCCTCACCGACTCCGGCGCCACCCTCGCCATCACCGTCGAAACCCTGCAGAACCGCCTCCCCACCGCCCTGCCCCGCACCCTCCTCGACGCCGCCCCAGACCCCGACACCACCCACACCGGCGACCAGACCGGCTCCACCCCGCCCCCCACCCACCCCGACCAAGCCGCCTACCTCATCTACACCTCCGGCTCCACCGGCCGCCCCAAAGGCGTCGTCGTGCCCCACCGCGGCCTGGTCAACCTGCTGTCCGACCTGCGCGACCACCCCGGCCTCACCCCCGGCGACCGCCACCTGTTCCTCACCTCCCTGTCGTTCGACATCGCCATGGCCGAGATCTTCGGCCCCCTCACCACCGGCGGCACCGTCGTCGTCGCCTCCACCGCCGACATCGCCACCGTCCACGACCTCATCCGCACCGGCGACCTGCACACCGTCCAGGCCACCCCCTCCGTCCTGGAAACGCTGCTGCCCGCCCTCGCCCACCGGGTCCCGCGCGTCATCAGCACCGGAGAAGCCCTCCCCGCCCCGCTCGCCGCCAAGCTCCTGACCACCACCGACGACCTGTGGGACCTGTACGGCCCCACCGAGACCACCATCTGGTCCACCAGGAACCACGTCACCGGCCACACCGGCGGATCCATCGGCACCCCCGTCGCCAACACCACCGCCCACGTCGTCGACCCGGCCACCCTGCAGCCCGTCCCCGTCGGCGTGCCGGGGGAGCTGCTGCTCGGCGGCGCCGGAGTGACCCGCGGCTACCACGGCCGCCCCGCCCTGACCGCCGAACGGTTCGTCCCCGACCCGTTCGGCCCGCCCGGCGCCCGCCTCTACCGCACCGGCGACCTGGCCCGCCGCCGCACCGACGGGTCGCTGGAGTACCTCGGCCGCGCCGACGACCAGGTGAAGGTACGCGGGGTGCGCATCGAACCGGGGGAGGTGGCGGCCGCCCTCGCCGAACACCCCCGCGTGCGCCGCGCCGTCGTCACCGTGCGCGACGACGCACCCGGCGGCCGCGGCCTGGTCGCCTACGTCGAGACGACCGCCTCCGACAGCCACGACGGCGACCCACCGGCGGCACTGGCGGGGGAGTGGCGGGCCCACCTGCGCGCCCGCCTCCCCGAAGCGATGATCCCGGCCGCGTTCGTGCCCGTCGCCGCCCTCCCGGTGCTGCCCAGCGGCAAACTCGACCGCGCCGCCCTGCCGCCGCCCCCGCACTCCGCCACCGCCACCCCCCACCACCGGCCGCCCCGAACCCCCGCCGAACACGCCCTCCACACCATCTGGACCGAACTCCTCGAACGCGACGACATCGGCACCGACGACGACTTCTTCACCCTCGGCGGCCACTCCCTGCTCGCCCTGCGGCTCATCACCCGCCTCAAGGACGCCTACGACGTCGCCGTGCCGCTGCGCCGCTGCTTCGAAACCCCCACCATCGCCGGCCTGGCCCCCCTCATCCCCGCCGACCCGCCCGCCGCCGCCTCGGCCATCCCGCGCATCCCCGACGGCCCCACCACCCCCACCCCCGCCCAGACCCGCCTGTGGTTCCTCGACCAGCTCGACCCCGGCAACCCCGCCTACAACATCGCCTGGGCCGAACGCCTGACCGGCCCCCTCGACACCGCCGCCCTCACCGCCGCCTTCGACGACCTCGTGGACCGGCACGACGCGCTCCGCCTCGTCATCACCGGCCACGACGGCGAACCACACCTCCAGGAAGGCCCCCACCGGCCCCGCCTCACCGTGACAGACCTCACCACCGACCCGGAAGCCGCCGCATCAGCGGGCCGCGCCGAAGCCCGGCACCGCTTCGACCTCGCCCGAGGACCGCTCGCCCGCGCCCTCCTCGTCGCCCGCGCCCCCGGCGAACACGACCTCTTCCTCACCCTCCACCACGTCATCGCCGACCGATGGACCCTGTCCATCCTCCTGCGCGACCTCATGACCCTCTACCAGGCCCGCACCACCCGCCGGCCCGCACCACCCGAGCCGCCCGTCCGCTACCGCGACTTCGCCGCCTGGCAGCACACCACCACCCACGGCCACACCGCCTCCCTCGCCTACTGGAAGGACACCCTCGCCGACCTGCCCGCCACCCTCGACCTGCCCGCCGACCGCCACCGGACCGGCCTGCCCGACCACGCCGGGCACCGCCTCACCTTCACCATCGACGCCCCCACCGTCGCCGCCGTCCACGCCTGCGCCCGCCACCACCACACCACCCCCTTCACCGTGCTGCTCGCCGCCCTCCACGCCCTCCTCGCCCGCTACACCGGCCACACCGACATCCCCATCGGCATCCCCGTCTCCGGCCGCACCCACCCCGCCGTCGAGAACGTGGCCGGCCTGTTCCTCAACACCCTCGTCCTGCGCGGCGACCTGTCCGGCGACCCCACCCTCACCGAACTGCTCCACCGCACCCACGACCGCGTCCTGGACGCCCACGACCACGCCGACCTGCCGTTCGAACTGCTCGTCCAGGAACTCGCCGAACAGCGCGACCTCACCCGCAACCCGCTCTTCCAGGTCATGTTCGCCTACCAGAACGTGCCCCCCGCGCCACCCCAGGCCGCCGGCATCCGGCTCGACACCCTCGACATCGACCCCGGCGTCACCCAGGCCGACCTGCACCTGATCATCGAAGAGGCCGGCGACCGGCTCACCGCCGTCCTGCACTACGCCACCGACCTGTTCGACCACGACCGCATGCGGCGCCTGGCCGACCACTACCGCGCCTTCCTCACCCACGCCCTCGCCGACCCCGACCGGCCCGTCACCGACGTCCCGATCCTCACCACCGCCGAACTGCGCACCATCGCCGCCGCCAACGACACCACCCGCCCCGACGACCGGCCGGCCACCCTGCCCGCCCTGCTCGCCGCGCAGGCCCGCCACACCCCCCACGCCGCCGCCCTCGGCCACGACACCCCCGACCGGCCCGGCCACCGCACCTGGCTCACCTACGCCGAACTCGCCGCCAGGACCAACCGCCTCGCCCGCCGCCTGCGCGCCCTCGGCGCCGGCCCCGGCCAGGTCGTCGGCCTCTGCCTCGACCGCGGCCCCGACCTCGTCGTCGCCGTCCACGCCGTCGTCACCGCCGGAGCCGCCTACCTCCCACTCGAACCCGACCACCCACGCGACCGGCTCGCCGCCATGACCGGTGACGCCAACGCCCGCCTCGTCATCACCACCGGCGAACTCGCCGCACACCTGCCCGCCGACCTCACCCCACTGCTGCTGGACCGCGACGCGGCCGCCATCGCCGCCGAGGACCCCGCCCCCCTCGACCCCGCCGTCCACCCCGACGACCTCGCCTACGTCATCTTCACCTCAGGCTCCACCGGCCGCCCCAAAGGCGTCGCCGTCTCCCACCGCGCCATCACCAACCGCCTGCACTGGATGCAGGACACCTTCCACCTCACCCCCCACGACCGCGTCCTGCACAAGACACCCTTCTCCTTCGACGTGTCCGTCTGGGAACTCTTCTGGCCACTGACCACCGGAGCCCAGCTCACCGTGGCCCGCCCGCACGGCCACACCGACCCCGCCTACCTCGCCGACCTCCTGCACAGCGAAGCCGTCACCACCGTCCACTTCGTCCCCTCACTCCTGGACGCCTTCCTGCACGAACCCGGCCTCACCCAGCGCCTCACCCACCTGCGCACCGCCATCTGCTCCGGCGAAGCGCTCACCCCCGACCTCGCCGACCGGTTCGCCGCCACCCTCCCGCACGCCCGCCTGCACAACCTCTACGGCCCCACCGAAGCCGCCGTCGACGTCACCTGGCACCCCTGCACCCCCGGCCAGACCACCCTCCCCATCGGGCACGCCATCACCAACACCCGCCTCGAAATCCTCGACCACCGCATGAACCGCACCCCCATCGGCACCCCCGGCACCCTGTGGATCGGCGGCGTCCAACTCGCCCGCGGCTACATCGGCCGCCCCGACCTCACCGCCGAACGCTTCACCCCCGACCCCTACGGCCCACCCGGCAGCCGCCTGTACGACACCGGCGACCTCGCCCGCCGCCGGCCCGACGGCGCCATCGAATACCTCGGCCGCACCGACCACCAAGTCAAGATCCGCGGCATCCGCGTCGAACTCGGCGACATCGAAACCGCCCTCACCACCCTGCCCGGCGTCCGCGCCGCCGCCGTCCACACCACCGCCGACAGCGCCGGCCTGCGCCTGACCGGCTACGTCGTCCCCGACCCCGGCGCCACCACCGACCCCGCCGACTGGGCGCGGCTCCTGCGCGACCGGCTGCCCGCCCACATGATCCCCACCAGCTGGGTCCACCTCGACGCGCTCCCGCTCAACCGCAGCGGCAAACTCGACCGCAACGCCCTACCCCGCCCGCACACCCCCGCCACCGCCACCCCCGCGAGCCCGCCCGGCACCCCCGCCGAACACGCCGTGGCCGACGCCTGGCGCGACATCCTCGGCCTGGCCCACATCTCCGTCCACGACAACTTCTTCGCCGTCGGCGGCGACTCCATCCGCAGCCTCAAAGTCGTCGCCCGCCTGCGCGACGCCGGCTACGCCGTACGACTCGAACAGCTCTTCCTGCACCAGACCATCGCCGAACTCGCCCAGCGGCTCACCCCCGCCGCCGACACCACCCCACCACCCACCGCCGAGCCCACACCCTTCGCCCTGCTCAACCCCGACGACCTGGCCCGAATGCTGGAAGGCGGCGCGCGATGACCCTCACCACCCCGACCGCGCACGACCTGGAAGACGCCTACCCTCTGGCAGCGCTCCAGGCAGGGATGCTCTACCACAGCGCCTACGAACCCGACGCACCCACCTACCACGACCTGACCACCATCACCCTGCGCGGCCACCTCGACCACGCCGCCCTCACCACCGCCCTCGCCGAGGTCACCGCCCGCCACCCCGTGCTGCGCACCTCCTTCGACCTGACCGGCTTCAGCGAACCCCTCCAACTCGTCCACCGCGCCGCCGCCATCCCCCTGGACGTCACCGACCTCACCACCGACCCCGACCCCCGCGACCGGCTGCACGCCTGGGCCGAACAGGAAAAGCGCCGCCCCTTCGACTGGGCGGCACCGCCCCTGGCCCGCGCCCACGTCCACCTGCTGCCCGACGACCACCACGCCTTCAGCCTGAGCTTCCACCACGCCATCCTCGACGGCTGGAGCGTCGCCGCCCTCATCACCGAACTCTTCAGCCGCTACCACGCGCACCTGCGGCACACCCCGCTGCCCACCACCCCGCCGCCGGCCGCCTTCCGCGACCTCGTCGCCGCCGAACGCGCCGCCGTCGCCTCACCCGACGCCCAGCGCTTCTGGCACGCCCAGGTCGCCGACGCCCCCGACACCCGCCTTCCCCGCCCGGCCACCCCCGACAGGCCGGGGGAGGAGCGCACCGTCGAAGTCCTGCGCCGCCCTGTCGACCCCGCGCTCCTCGAACGGCTCCAGCACACCGCCCGCCGGCTCAACGTGCCGCTGCGGACCGTCCTGCTGGCCGCCCACCTGCGCGTCCTGGCCCTCATCACCGGCGACACCGAGGTCATGACCGGCCTGGTCACCCACAGCCGCCCCGAAAGCGACGCCGGCGCGGACGTCCTCGGCCTGTTCCTCAACACCGTGCCGCTGCGCATCGACACCGGCGCGCCCACCTGGGACACCCTCATCCGCCGCGTCTTCGACGCCGAGGTCGCCCTCCTGCCGCACCGCCAGTACCCGCTGTTCGACATCCAGCGCGCCGCCGGCCGCTCACCCCTGCTCGACGTGCTGTTCGACTACCGCGACTTCCACGTCTACCAGGGCATGCCCGGCATCGACATCGTCGACCAGGACTTCTTCGAACAGACCGACCTGCCCCTCACCACCAGCTTCACCCGCTCACGCCACCACGGCGGCTTCGACCTCACCCTCACCTACGACAGCACCCAGTTCGCCGCCGCCGACCTGCGGCACGTCGAAGACCACTACCTCACCGCGCTGGGCCAGGCCGCCACCCCCGGCACCGACCCGCGCCCCACCACCGCCTACCTCACCCGCGACAGCGCCGCCATCGACCGGTGGAACGACACCGCCCGCCCCTACCCGCCCGCCACCCTCCACCAGCTCATCACCGCCCAGGCCACCCGCACGCCCGACGCGCCCGCCGTCTGCTACGACGGCACCTGGCTCACCTACGGGCAACTCGCCGAACGCGCCCACGCCCTCACCACCCGGCTGCGCGCCACCGGAACCCGAACCGGCGACGTCGTCGGCCTCTGCCTCGACCGCGGACCCGACCTGCTGCCCGCCCTGCTCGGCATCCTCGGCGCGGGCGCCGCCTACCTGCCGCTCGAACCCACCCTGCCGCCGGAACGCCTCACCTACATGCTCGACACGGCACAGGCCCGCACCGCGGTCGCCGACCCCGCCACCGCCCGCCTCCTGCCGGCCGGCACCACCGTCCACCTCACCACCGGCACCACCCAGCAGCCCGGCGGCAGCCGCGACGACGACCCACCCAGCGTCCACCCCGACGACCTCGCCTACGTCATCTTCACCTCAGGCTCCACCGGCCGCCCCAAAGGCGTCGCCGTCTCCCACCGCGCCATCACCAACCGCCTGCACTGGATGCAGGACACCTTCCACCTCACCCCCCACGACCGCGTCCTGCACAAGACACCCCTGTCCTTCGACGTGTCCGTCTGGGAACTCTTCTGGCCGCTCACCACCGGAGCCCAACTCGTCGTCGCCCCGCCCGACAGCCACAAGGACAGCGCCCACCTCGCCGCCCTCGTCGCCGACCACCACATCAGCACCCTGCACTTCGTCCCCTCGATGCTCGACCTCTTCCTGGACGAGCCCCACCTGCCCACCACCGCCCGCCGCGTCATCTGCTCCGGCGAGGCGCTGCCCCCCGACCTCGCCCGCCGCTTCCACGACCGCCTCCCCACCACCGAACTCCACAACCTCTACGGCCCCACCGAAGCCGCCGTCGACGTCACCTGGCACCCCTGCACCCCCGGCGAGACGACCATCCCCATCGGGCACGCCGTCGCCAACACCCGCCTGGAAATCCTCGACGCGGCCGGCCACCGCGTGCCCGTCGGCACGCCCGGCGAACTCTGCCTCGGCGGCGTCCAACTCGCCCGCGGCTACATCGGCCGGCCCGACCTCACCGCCGAACGCTTCGTCCCCGACCCCTACGGCCCACCCGGCGCCCGCCTCTACCGCACCGGCGACCTCGCCCGCCGCCGGCCCGACGGCGCCGTCGAATACCTCGGCCGATCAGACTTCCAGGTCAAGATCCGCGGCCAGCGCGTCGAACTCGGCGAGATCGAGACCCACCTGCTCACCCACCCCGACATCCGCGCCGCCGTCGTCACCCTGCACGACCAGCGCCTGGCCGCCTACCTCGTCCCCACCGGCGCTCAGGCACCCGACACCGCCGCCCTCACCGCCCACCTGCGCACCCACCTGCCCGACCACATGATCCCCACCGCCTGGATCACCCTCGACAACCTCCCCGTCACCCCCAACGGCAAGCTCGACCGCGCCGCCCTGCCCGCACCCGACACCGCCACCGGCCGCGCCCCCTACATCCCGCCCCGCGACCCCTTCGAAGCCCGCCTGGCCACCCTCTGGGAAGACACCCTCGGCATCGACGCCGTCGGCGTCCACGACGACTTCTTCGCCCTCGGCGGCCACTCCCTGCTCGCCCTGCGCCTCACCATGCGCCTGCGCAAAGAACTCGGCCGCACCGTCCCCCTCTCCACCGTCCTGACCGCCCCCACCATCGCCCAACTCGCCGCGGAACTCCGCCGCCCCCACGACAACGACGCCCCACCCCAACGCATCGTCCCCCTCAACCCCCGCGGCGACCGCCCCCCGCTCTTCCTCTTCCACGCCCTCGGCGGCCAGGTCTTCCGCTACCTCCCCCTCACCCGCCACCTCGGCCCCGACCAGCCCGTCTACGCCGTCCAGGCCGCCGGACTCGCCCCCGGCGAAAAACCCCACGCCACGCTCGCCGAAATGATCGACGACTACACCACCCACCTCCTCGCCACCCGCCCCCAGGGCCCCTACGTCCTCGGCGGCTACTGCATCGGCGGCAACATCGCCCTCGAAGTCGCCCGCCGCCTGCGCCACCTCGGCCACCACGTCCCCCTCGTCGTCCTGTTCTACTCCGACGCCGACGAACCCGTCCTGCGCGCCTCACTCGAAGACGACGCCGTCCTGCTCACCCACGCCCTCGCAGGCGGACGCGTCCAGGTCGACCTCGACGACCTGCACCGCATGGACCCCGAACAACGCCTCCTGGCCGTCATCGACGCCGCCGCCCGCACCGACACCCTCCAACCCGACACCGCCGACCTCAACCAGGCCCGCCGCTTCGTCGACGTCTTCCGCGCCAACGCCCACGCCGTCGGCCACTACCGCCACGCCCCCTACGACGGCGACCTCCTGCTGTTCTCACCCACCGCCGAAGACACCCCGCCCGACGACATGGGCTGGCGCACCGTCGCCACCGCAAACCTGCACATCTCGCCCATCCACGGCGAACGCTTCACCGTCATGTACGAACCCCGCGTCGCCCACGCCGCCGCCGAGCTGAGGAAGCACACCGACCATGGCCTCACCCAGCACTGAACCCAGCACCGGCCCCAGCGCCGAGCCCACACCCCGGCCCGACACCCTGATGAGGAACCACGACTTCCTCAAACTCTGGGCCGGACAGAGCCTGTCACTCGTCGGCTCCCAAGTGACCGTGCTGGCCATGCCCATCGTCGCCTTCCTCCTGCTCAACGCCTCCGTCGCCGAAATGGGCATCCTCGGCGCCCTCGCCCGCCTGCCCATGGTGCTCTTCCTCGTCGTCGGCGTCTGGGTCGACCGCATGCGCCGCCGCCCCGTCCTCATCGTCAGCGACAGCGTCCGCGCCCTCATGCTCGCCACCGTCCCCCTGTTCTTCCTCCTGGACGTCCTCACCCTGGAGTGGCTCTACGTCGTCGTCTTCGTCATGGGCGTCTTCGGCGTCCTGTTCGAGATCGCCTACCGCTCCTACCTGCCGACCCTCATCGCCCCCGAACACCTCGGCCAAGGCAACAGCCACCTCCAGCTCAGCGACTCCATCTCCAAAGCCGCCGGCCCCAGCCTCGCCGGCCTGCTCATCGCCGCCCGCTCAGCCCCCCTCGTCATCATCATCGACGTCGCCACCTACGTCGCCTCCGCGCTCGCCCTCCTCACCATCCGCAAACGCGAAGAGCCCCCCGCCCCCGACCACGGCGCCAGCATGCTCACTGCCATCCGCCACGGCCTCGCCTGGGTCATGAGCCAGCCGCTCATCCGCCCCCTGGCCATCGCCAGCGCCGTCTACTCCTTCTTCGACATCGGCATCCTGCAGACCCTCTACATCCCCTACCTCGTCGACGGCGTCGACATCCCCGCCGCCTGGGTCGGAGGAGTGCTCGCCGTCGGCGGCGTCGGCGCCGTCATCGGCGCCTGGCTGTCCATCCGCGCCATGAAACGCTTCGGCCCCGGCCCCACCATGCTGTGGTCCACCGTCGTCGGCAACGGCGCCCTCATCCTCGTCCCCCTCGCCGGCGGACCCTTCTGGCTCGCCATCACCATGCTCGTCATCTCCCAGCTCCTCGTCGGCCTGTGCACCCAGGTGTTCGTCGTCAACAACATCACCGTCCTGCAGACCGCCACCCCCCGCGAACTCACCGGCCGCGTCATCGCCACCATCTGGGCCATGGGCCTCGTCCCCGCCCCCCTCGGCGCCCTCGCCGCCGGCCTCCTCGGCGAAGCACTCGGCATGCGCCCCGTCGTCCTCGTCGCCGCCCTCATCGGCGCCCTCGTCCCCATCGCCGTCCTCGCCCTGTCACCCATCCCCAAGATGCGCACCATCCCCGAAGCCCCCCTCACCACCTGAGAACGCCAGTGGGCCCGGCCCGCGCCTCACCGCGCCGACCGGGCCCACCCACCCCGACCCCGGGGGATCAGTCCCCGTTCAACTCAGCCAACCACCCCAACTGCTCCAGCCGATCCTCCACCGTCGGCGCGTTCAACCCCACGATCAGCCGCGTCGCCCCCACCTTCCGATACGCGGCCAGCCGCTCCCGCACCCGCCCCGGCTCCCCGCACAGACACAAAGCGTCCACCAGCTCATCCGGCAACTCCTCCATCGCCGCCCCCAGCCCACCCTCGAAGTACGCCGCCTGCGCCCGCGCCGCCGCCGCGCCGAACCCCAACCTGCCGGCCAGCCGGTTGTAGAAGTTCACCCCCCGGCTGCCCATCCCACCCACATACAGGGCCAGCATCGGCCGCACCATGTCACGCGCGTAGTCGGCGTCGTCATCCACCATCGCCATCACCATCGGCGACACCTCCACCGCCGCCACCGGCCGCCCCGCCCGCGCCGCACCCGCGGCCAGCCGCACCGACATCTCCGCCACATGATCCGGCGGGAAGTGGATCGGCAGCCACCCGTCGGCCACCTCACCGGCCAACTCCACCGCCTTCGGCCCCATCGCCGCCAGGTGCACCGGCAGCGGCCGCCGCACCGGACCGACCGTCATCGTCAGCGCCTTGCCCTCACCACCCGGCAACGGCAGCACGATCTCCGGACCGTCATGCGCCACCGGCCGCCCCTCCAGCGCCGTCCGCACCACCGCCACGTAGTCCCGCAGATGCGCCAGCGGACGCTCGTACCGCCGCCCGTGCCACCCCTCGGCCACCTGCGGCCCCGACGCCCCCAACCCCAGCAGGAACCGGCCGCCCGACAACCGGTCGATCGTCGCGGCCGACATCGCCGCCGCGACCGCCGCCCGGGCCGACACCTGCAGCACCCCGCTGCCCAGCCCGATCCGCTCCGTACCCGCCGCCAGCCACGCCAGCGTCGCCGCCGGATCCACCCCGTACCCCTCCGACGCCCACACCGAGTCGAACCCCAGCCGCTCGGCCTCACGTACCAGCCGCAACTGCGCCTCGTACCCGGCCGCCACCGGCCCCAACGTCCCGATGCTGAACCCCAGCCGCACGCCAGCCTCCTCGACGCCCCGAAACAACGGATCTTGACCGACACTGTCCCGCAGAATCCACCCCCGCACCAGACCCGCCATCCGGGTCGGCCTCAGCCCCCCCGTGAAAGCAAGTCGCCCACACGACGGATACCAACCAGAGCGACAACACCTCGGGGGCGCAATGAGAGTTCTTCTGGCCGTGGCGGGCAAACCGCACCAGCGTGAGGCCGTACGGCAGGCCGTCCAGCGGGCCAAGGACTCGATCGAAGCGGCCTTCCCCGTCGCACCCGAGCGCATCCGCGCCGCCGAATGGCGAGCCTCGCACGGCGGCGTCCACCTGCTGGCCTGGACCAACGAGCCGGAATGGGAACCGCTGGTCACCCCCGGCGGCATCACCGCCGTAGCCGGGCACCGTCCAGGACAGGCACGCGAGCTGATCGGCCGAGCGGCCGCAGAGCCGGGTTGCTTCGCCGCCTTCCAGTCCGACGAGCACGGCATCAGCGCCTCGACCTCACTCGCACCCGCCGACCCCGTCTACTACGCGCAGACGGGAGAGCTCTGCGTGATCGGCAACCGCGCCCTGCTGGTACGGCTGGCGGCCTTCGGCGCAATCCGCTACGACGTGGCGGCACTGCAGTCGATCGCCCGACAGGGGTATTTCCTGTCGGAGGAAACCCCCTACGCGGGCGTCCGTTCGCTGCCGCCCGCCTCCCGGTTGGTCGCGGGGGAGCGGCTGACCATCACCACCGACCCGCTGCCCGAAGGCGAGAGCCGCACCGGATCGAAACAGGTCGCCGAAGGGATGCTGGCGGCGGTGGAGCCGCTGCTCCAAACCCCGGATCCGGTACGGCTGACGCTCACCGGCGGCAGGGACAGCCGACTGGTGGCGGCACTGCTGCATGCTTCGGGAATCCCGTTCCACGCGGTCACCTCGGGCTTCGACGACCACCCCGACGTGGTCGTGGCCCGCCAGGTGGCCGCGACGCTCGGCGTGGAGCACGAGGTGCACGCTCCACCCCAGACGCCGGACAACGAGCTGCTGGTGGCGCATCCGGCCGATCGCGTCCAGAACGTGCTGCGGGTGTGCGAGGGCATGCTGTCCGCCTACGAGAACATCACCGGCGAAGCCGCCTACAGCAGGCGCCCCTCGCTGGGCGGGCACAACGGGGAGATCCTGCGCGGCGGCTTCCTGTCCGGGATGGAGGAGGCCACGCCCGCCGCGGTGCGGCGCAGGACCCAGTCACTGTTCCTCGCGCACCACGCCCTGTTCACCGACGCGGCCAACGCTCGCGCGGAGGAGCTGGCATGGCGCTCGGACACGCCGCACGTACCGGACCACCTGTACCTGCGCTTCCGGGTGGGCCGCTGGCACGCCGCCTCGCGTGCCGCCATGCTCCGCAGGGGGACGCCCGTCCAGCCGTTCCTGGACAACCGGGTGATCGCGGCCGCGCTCGAGCTGGACCCCGAATACCGGCACTCCGAGCGCCTGGTCCACAAGCTGATCAAGATGTTCGCGCCGGCGCTGGCCGGGGTGCCGCTGGAGGGCGGGCAGTGGCGGTTCAAGTCCGAGGGTCGCTTCGCCCTGCTGAGGAGCAGGGCGCAGCGGCCGGCAGCCAAGCAGGTCAAGCCGTGGAACTGGCGTGTCGAGCCGGGGGAGGAGATCGTCAAGGAGCTGGAGCGCACCATCCTGTCCTCGGCCGGGCTCGGTGAGATCGTGCGGCTGGACAAGGTGCCCGCGCTGTTCGACGGCGGCAGGCTCACCAAGGCGCCGCTGGTCTGGCACCTGTACACGGTGGCCAGCCTGCTGGCCACCGATCTCACCGCGCCGGCCACGCGCGCACGCGAGCGGCTGCGCGTGCGAACGCAGCGTTCCCGGAGAGGGTGAAGGCGGTGGGGCGCCCGGGGGCAGGGGAGCGATGTGCCGGCTCGACGTGGGCTTGGGGTGCCGCCTGAACCTTGCCGGGCATGGTGGGGATGTGGTGCTCTTCCTCGAAGACGATCTGTTCGAGATCGTGCCGGGGGCGCCCGCCAGGATCGCGCAGACGAAGCAGGGCCCGCCCTTCGCTCGCCGGACGTAGGCCGCAAGGCCGAAGTGGTCCTTCCGAGGTGGGCCGATCCTCATCGGAGAAGTGCAGGCTCATGATCATCACCATGGGCGCCGCCAAGACTCGGCTGGGTCGGGAACCGAAGCCACCGTCGGGCCGGGCCGACGGATCCACTCTCGATACCGGACAGAATCCACCTTCTGTCCGGTATCGGATTCTCTGTCCGATATCGGGTTGTTTGTGGTGGTTAGAGGCGGTTGACGAAGCGGGTGGCGGCGCGGTGGCTCATGCCGGTTTCTCCGCGTACGAGGAAGACGGCCTCCTGGAGTTGACCCATGGCCTTGAGCTCGCGGGCCTGCTCGACCAGGTCGGCGCTGGGGGCGGGGCGGTTGCGGGGGTGCTGGGTGAGGCGGACGGCCAGGATGATCAGGTAGATGATCGCGGCCGTCACGACGGCGGTGAGCGCGATGAGGCCCGGGGTGGAGATCGCCAGGCTGTGCATGCACTGATCGTAGCCCCGCCTTGACGCGAATGTCAGAGGACGCCTGACGACCCGGTGGGCGTCAGGCGTCCTGTGCCTGGTGGTGTGCGGGTGTCCGGTCGTTCGTGGTGGGGCCGGTGAGTGCTGGTGAGCGTGGCGTGACGAGAATCACGCTGACGGTGATCGCCGGTGCCGGCGACGGCGACACGTGGTCGGGACGGCCGGTGATCGGCGTGTTCGTCCTAGCCAGGGCCACTATTCGTGATTGCTCGATAATGAACATTATGTCAAGTAACGCCGATTGTGACGCTCCGTGAGCATGACCATTCGCATGACCTTGAGTTGATTCGCTGTCCCCCGGCGCGGTCGCGGTTTAGTGTGGGAATCTGCTATCCGCGCCGCGAGAGGAGCAGCACGTGGGGACTCAATCGGTCTTGTGCTCGGTGTGCCAGGGGGTTCTGCCCGCCACGGGCCGTGAGTCGTACACGGCGCTGCGGGGGCGGCTGATCGTGACCAACGGTTACTGCGCCGGCGGGTGTGCCGAGCGGCTGGCCGAGGCCGAGCGGGCGCGTGAGATGGCGCGGCCGATGGCCCCGCAGGCGCAGGGTCCGGCTCCGGTGGCCCCGGCGCGGATGGCTCCCGTCCGCATCTGATCTCTCCGTGTGACCGCTTTTCTCCGGTAGGGCCGCTCCCCCGTGTGACGCGGGGTCAGAGGTGGCCCTCGGTGGTGTGCCAGTAGTCGCGCGTCCGCACGGCGAGGCCGTCGGCGTCGAACTGGGCGAACACGCACCCGGCGAGCGTGACGGGGGTGCCGCGCTCGTCGAGGGCGTGGACTCGGAACTCGATGGCGGCCCGGTCGCCGTCCACGAGGGGCTGCGCGAAGGTGACCCGCTGGACGGTCTCCCCCTCGAAGGACCAGCGGATGTAGTCGGCGATGGCCGCTCTCCCCCGGTGTGGCGGGCGGAACGGCATCGAGGTGTGCTCGGCGTCGGCTGTGTACAGGGTGACGATGGCGTCGGCGTCGTGGTGGGTCCAGCCGTGTTGCCAGGTGTCGGCGAAGCGTCGCGCCGCGGTCGCGGGGTCCATGGTGATCATTATGGTGGCCCCTCCCCTCCCCCGTGCCGGCCCGTACCCGCCCGTACCGGCTGGTATGGGGGTACGGGCGGTGGCGGCGGGTGTCAGCCGGCGGCGGGTTCGTAGGGGTGGACGGCGGTGACCGCCTCCAGCGGGATGGGCCCGTAGACGTGCGGGAAGCCCCCTTCGACGCGCACGTCGAGGCCGGCCGGGTCGATCTGGAGCACCAGCAGCGGCGCGGTGACGTGACCGTAGTGGGCGGCGTGGACGTCGCGTAGCTGGTCGTGGTCGCGGCTGCAGTGGATGAAGCCTTCCTGGTCCAGCGTGCGGCCGAGCGTGGAGACGCGGTAGTCGCCCGTGGCGCGGGCCGCGGCCCAGTCGTCGGCGAGGGCCAGGTGCAGGATGGTCATGGCTTCCACTCGGTTTCGAGTATGGCGTAGATGATCTCGTCGGTCCATTCGCCCTTGACGCGTTCGTTCTGGACGAGGTGGGCCTCGCGGCGCATGCCGAGTTTCTCCAGGACGCGGGCGGAGGCGGTGTTGCGGGCGTCGAGCCGGCCGACGACGCGGTGCAGGCCGAGCTCGTCGAAGCCGAGGCGCAGGAGTGTGCGGCCGGCTTCGGCGGCGTAGCCGTGGCCGTGGTGGTCGGGGTGCAGGACGTAGCCGATCTCGCCCTGGCGGTGTTCTTTGCTGGTCCAGATGAGCAGGCCGTTGCCGATCACCTGGCCGGTGTCGCGCAGGGTGATGGCGAGGTCGAGGGCGTCGCCTTCGTCGTGGAGCGCGGTGCGGGTGACCTTCTTGTCGAGGAAGGTGCGTACGGCGTCGATGTCGCGGGGTTCCCAGTAGAGGTAGCGGGCGACGTCGGGGCGTGATTCGTAGGCGTGGACGGCCGGCAGGTCGTCGGGGGTGAAGGGGCGCAGCAGCAGCCGGTCGGTGTGGAGCGGGTAGGCGGGTTTGAGCACGTGGGCAGTGTAGGGAACCCGTCATCGGGTGGGCGAGATGTTTTCCAGGGCGAGGTTGAGGAGGGTGCGGGCCTCGGCGGTGGGGCGTCGTTCGACGACGAGTTCGAGCCAGAGGGTGGACAGGGTGGTGTAGAGCAGGCGTGGGCGGGGGTCGGTGGCGGGGAGGTCGAGGGTTTCGGCGAGGAGGGTGACGCAGCCGTCGGTCCAGTGGCGGGCGATCCGGCGCAGGGCGGGGTCGCGGCCCGCGTGGACGTACAGCTCCCACAGGCCGAGCTGGCGGGTGTGGTCGGCGGCGGTGATGTGGTCGGGCAGGGTGGTGAGGCCGTGGGTGGTGATCCACGTGCGCAGGGTGGCGAGTTCGGTGTCGACGAGCTGGGCGAAGGCTTCGGCCAGGAGTTGGTCGCGTGAGGTGAAGTAGTAGGTGGTGGCGGCCAGGGGCAGGCTTGCGCGGTGGGCGACGGCGCGGTGGGTGACGGCGGCGAAACCGCCTTCGGTGAGGAGTTCGACGGCGGCGCTCAGGAGTGTGGCGCGGCGTCGTCGGCCGCGTTCCTGGGTGGGGCGGGGTGGCTCGGGTGGTGGCCCGTGGGGTTGCTCTGGGGGCGGCTGGTGGGTGGTCAATGGGTGCCTGCGAGGTTGAGGACGATGACGCCGCCGATGATGAGCAGGATGCCGCCGATCTTGAGCGGGGTGAGGGATTCGCCCATGAAGGCGGCGCCGATGAGGGCGATGGCGGCGGTGCCGGCGCCGGACCAGACGGCGTAGGCGGTGCCCATTTCCATCTGGAGTTTGAGTGCCTGGGCGAGCAGGGCGAAGGAGGTGAGGTAGCCGATGGCGACGACGGTGGTCCAGCCGAGGTGGGTGAAGCCGTTGCTGAGTTTGAGTGCGGTGGTGGCCAGGACCTCCGCGGTGATGGCGAGGGCGAGCAGTAGCCAGGCCATGGATGGCCTCCTCCGATAACTGGTACGTGCGTACCAGTTTAGTGCGGGTGGTGATGTGGGGGAAGCGCTTGAAAGGGAGTCGAATGCGTGTTCCACTGGGTGGTGTGGGTTGGGACGCGCTTTCGCTCGTGGACGCAGTAGACGACCGTCCCCTGATCGAGCGGCGGGCGGTGTGGCGCGACGGGTTCTACGAGACCCAGGCCCGCACGATGATCGAGCGGGTGCCGCGGGAGGCGGGCATCACCCAGCGGTGGGCCGTCTCCCCCTATCGCGGCTGTGCCCATGCCTGCCTGGGGTGCGGTGCCCGCGCCGGGCACCGCAAGCTGGGTCTGGACACGGGTCGTGATTTCGACACCCGGGTGGTGGTCAAGGCCAACGCGGTGGAGCGGTTGCGGGCCGAACTGGGGCGTTGGGCGGGTGAGCCGCTGGCGGTGGGGGTCACCGGTGACTGCTACCAGCGGGCCGAGGAGGTCTACCGGTTGATGCCGGGGATCATCGGCGCCCTGGGTGAGGCGGCCGTGCCGTTCACCGTCTACACCAAGAGTCCACTGGTGTTACGTGACGCCGCGCTGCTGGCGCAGGCGGGGGCGCAGGTGGCGGTGTCGATCGCGTTCGTCGACGAGCGGATCCGCCGGGCGGTGGAGCCGGGCGCGGTCGGTGCGCAGGCGCGGCTGGAGCTGGTGTCGGCGTTGGTGGAGGCGGGGGTGGCGTGCCGGGTGCTGATGTCGCCGGTGCTGCCGCTGCTGAGTGACGCCGCCGATCAGCTGGCGGCGACGGTGCGGCGGATCGCGGCCACGGGTGCGGTGGGGGTGGAGCCGGTGGTGTTGCGGTTGCCGCCGGCGACGCGGGCCTGGTATCTGGCGTGGCTGGGTGCGGCGCATCCGCCGCTGGTGGCGCGTTATGAGGAGCTCTACGACCGGGCGGGGTCGCCGTCGGCCGATTACGAGGGTCGCATCACGGGGCAGATCGAGCAGTTGTGCCGGCTGTACGGGTTGCGGTGCGGGCCGCCGGAGCCGGTGGCGCGGCGGCCGCGTTTTCCGCAGCTCGCGCTGGTCTGAGCGCAGCTCGCTGGTGTTACCGCGGGTCGCTGGTCTGAGCGCGGGTCGCGGTGGTCTGGCGTGGTTCGCGCTGGTCCGGTTGGGGTCGCGGGCCGGAAAAACGGGTGGACGGCGCTGTTAGCGTGGCGGGCGTGCAGATCATCGATGTGGATCGGTTCGTGGCCGACGGTTTCGTGAAGCTGGAGTCGGTGGTGCCGCGGGAGGTGGCCGACGAGGGCCGGGCGTTGCTGTGGAAGCGCATCGGCCTGTCCCCCGACGATCCGTCGGGGTGGCGGGAGCCGGTGGTGTGGACGGCGGACCTGACGGGTGAGGGGCCGTTCGGGCTGATGGTGCGCAGTGCGCGGCTGCGTGGTGCGCTGGACCTGGTGGCCGGTGTGGGCGGCTGGCTGCCGCGTGGTGCTATCGGCAACATCCCGGTGCGTTTTCCGCGGGTGCCGCCGGCTGATGACTGCGGGTGGCATGTCGATGCCAACACTCCCCTGCCGGGTGGCGCGTGGGGGGTGAGCGGGCGGCCGGAGACGATGCTGGTGCTGTTGCTGCTGTCGGAGGTGGGGGTGGATGACGCGCCCACCCGCATCCGGGTGGGGTCGCAGCGTGATGTGGCGGCGGCGCTGCCGGCGGGGCAGGTGCTGGATCCGTTCGTGGCGGGTCCGATCGTGGACGAGGTGAGCCGGGGGCGGTCGCTTGCGTATGCGACGGGGGTGCCGGGGGACGCTTATCTGGTGCATCCGTTCACGGTGCACGCGGCGCAGCGTCATGCGGGGTCGCGGCCGCGGTTCATGGCGCAGTTCCCGGTCTCGCTGGCGGCTGCGCTCGATGGGGGTGGGCAGACGGCGCTGGCGCGTGCGGTGCGTGGCTGAGCTGCGGGTTTCCGTGTTGTCGCAGGTGGGAAGGGCGTGCTTGGGTGGCGCTCTGCTGCGGCTCGTGGTCGCTGCGGGGGTGTGCCGGCGACTGCGGGAGGTGCGGGGGCATGGCTTTCGAGGAGTTGAAGAAGCGGCAGAGCGTGGTGTGGGGGGCGGGCCCCTACGAGCGGCTGCCTGAGCACTACCAGCCGTTGCTCGATCATCTGGCGCGGGCGGCCGAGGTGCGGCCCGGGGAGCGGGTGCTGGATGTGGGGACCGGCACGGGTGCGCTGGCGGTGCGGCTGGCGCGGGCGGGTGCCGAGGTGACGGGGGTCGATCTGGCTCCGGCGCTGGTGGACACGGCGCGGCGGCTGGCCGGTGAGGAGGGGCTGGCGGTCGGCTACGAGGTGGGTGACGCGGAGGCGTTGCCGTTCGGGGATGCGAGTTTCGACGTGGTGACGTCGAGTGTGGGGTCGATCTTCGCGCCGGATCATGAGGCGGTGGCGCGTGAGCTGGCGCGGGTGTGCCGGCCTGGTGGCCGGGTGGTGCTGGGTCACTGGAGCAGTGAGCGGGGGGTGGTGGACATGTTCCGGGTGATGGCGCCGTTCATGCCGACGCCGCCGCCTGGTGCCGGGTCTCCGTTCCGGTGGGGTGATCGGGCGTATGTGGCCGAGCGTCTTGGGGAGGCGTTCGTGTTGCGTTTCGAGGAGGGTGACGCGCCGCAGGTGTCGGAGTCGGGTGAGGAGGTGTGGGAGTTGTTCTCGACCGTGTACGGGCCGACGCGGGTGCTGGCGGAGGGGTTGGAGCCGGAGCGGCGGGCGGAGTTGCGCCGGGCGTTCGTCGACTTCTTCGAGGGTTTTCGGGGTGCGGGTGGGGTGCGTCAGTCTCGGCCGTATCTGGTGGTGGTGGGGACCCGGCGGGGGTGAGTGCGTGGGGGTTTAGCCTGGGTCGGTGATGATCCGGCAGGGTGGTGTGGGTGATGTGGGCGCGGTGCTGTCGATGTTCGACGGTGCGGTGGAGTTCCTGGTGAGTCGTGGGCGGACGGGTCAGTGGGGTGATCGGCCGTTCACGGGTGATGCGCGGCGTACGGAGCAGGTGCGGGGGTGGGCCGAGGGCGGTGGGATGCGCATCGCGGAGGTCGGGGGCGAGGCCGCGGGGTGTGTGGTGGTGGGTCCTGCGCACGCGTATGTGCCGCCGGCGGTGGAGCCTGAGCTGTATGTGCAGGCTTTGGTGATCGATCGGCGGTTCGCGGGGCGTGGGGTGGGGCGGGCGCTGCTGGACTGGGCGGCGGAGGAGGCCGGGCGGCGCGGGGTGGGGTTGGTGCGGGTGGACTGCTATGCCGGTGGTGATGGGCGGCTGGTGGGTTACTACGAGCAGTGTGGGTTCACGCGGGTGGGGCCGTTCTCGGTGGGCGAGTGGCCGGGGATGGTGTTGGAGCGGCGGCTGTAGGGGCCGCGGTGATCTCCTGGCGGCCCCTACAGGGGGGCAGACCAAGTACGGGAGAAGGGACAGTGGGCTGATGAACGGCTGGTCAGAGGGGTGTTCCTCGGATGCCGTGACCCTCCGCTTGGGTTTTATGTTCGCCGCGAGGTCGAAGTTCGACAATGGTCCGGACAGGACGTGCAGGGCGATGCCGCGGGCCTGGCACCAGTCGCGGACGGCATGGATGTCGATCAGGTCCCGGCACAGCCGGAACAGCTCCGAGACTGTCAGGACGTCTCCGGGGTGCGCGGCGGCGGCGACCTTCGCGAACGCGGGCCGCTCCAGCGTGGGGATCTTCGAAGAGGTCGCCGCTATGAACGCGTGGGCAGTGTGCTGCCTAGACTGCGGGCCGTGTCAGGTCGTCGTGGTGCGTGCACCTTGGTGGGAATGTCGGTGGGCGCAGTCCTTGGTGTGGTCGAGCTGGTATTCCTCTGCGTGGCCGGCGCGGTCCGCCTGATCCCGGCGATGCGGCCCACCTGCGACCGGATCGCGGAGCGGCTGCTGGCTCTCGAACGGGCACGGCTCGCCACGTGGCTGGGCATCGGACGGCTCCGGCCGGCGGCGGGTACGGCTTTCTCGTCGTGCGCGCCGCCGTGGGATTGGTGCCGGGTGCGGCATGGCCGCCGGACTGTTCTTTAGCGGCCTGCTCTTGTTCGGAGGGTTGTGGGACCTGCTCACCGGCGAAAGCGAGTCCGTGCCGACGACCTTCCCGGTGTGAAGGTGATCAGCTACATAGGTCACGTCAGGGGACGTGAGGCTCGTCGTCTGTCGCCGTCCTCGTAGCGGGATAGCCGATCGAGGCTACCGCCCTCGGGGTGGTGATGATGGCCGGCCTGCTTGGCCTTCCTGGCGGTGACGCCGATCGCCGGGTAGCGGCCGATCGGCTACCCCGGCTGACGGTCATGATTGTGTGCCAGGTCGTCTGCGGTGTAAGCCAAGGACTTCGATCGTTCTGGTCTCTCTGGTCGGCTGCGTCCAGCACAAACCTGCGGCTCAGGGAGTAGGACTGATGCCGAAATAAGTGGCACAAGGTCGGACAGGTCAATCCGACAGCTCCCACAACTGGATGATCTTGTTTTCTGTGACGGTGGCGAACAGGGACCCGTCGGGACTGAAAGCCGCCGCGGTGGACCACTGGCCGTGCGGGACCCGCAGGATCTCCCATACCGCCGTGCCGTCCCCGACGTCCCAGAGCCGGACGTCGGAGCCGTAACCGGCGGCGGCCAGCAGGGTGCCATCAGGGCTGAACGCAACGCGCCGGGCCTCCTCGGTCAGCGTGACGAGGGCCGCGCCGGATCCGGCGTCCCAGATGCAGGTGACGTGGGAGCCCGTGGTGGCGAGCAGGGTGCCGTCAGGGCTGAACGCCACGTCACGCGTCCCCGAAAACCGTTCGGTATCCGATGCGTGCAGCCGCAGAAGCGCTACGCCGGTCACCGAGTCCCAGATCTCCGCCTCCCACGTCCGGTCGCGTCCCCAGAAGCTGGAGGAGGCGGTGGCCAGGCGGGTTCCGTCGGGACTGAAGGCGAGGCCGGGAGGGCCGGCGAGATGCGCGATGCGCAGGAGTTCGGTGCCGTCCGTCACGTCCCAAATCCGAGTGGTGGGGGCCTCGGTGTCGCTGACGGCCAGGCGGGCGCTGTCAGGGCTGAAGGCCATCGCCTGTACGCCGCCATCGTTGCTGAGCTCCACGAGCTCGGCGCCGGTGGCGAGGTCGGCGATCCAGATCTTGCCGGTGACGGCGTCGAAGTCCCTGAGGTTCAGGCGTTCCCCGGTGAAGGCGATCAGCCGGCCGTCGGGACTGATCGCCGCCATCGGTCCTGTGTCCAGCAGGCGGGCGATCAGGCGGCTGCTGTGTCGAAAGACGCGCTCGGGGCTGCCGGTCAGGTCCGTCAGCGTGGTCGTGCCCTCGCCGGTCCAGGCCAGGCGGGTGCCGTCCGGGCCGAACGCGAGGCTGCGGACCTTCTGAGGGGTCACGATCGTACGCAACGGCACAGGGGTGACTACCCGACCGGCGCGACGGGGCACGGGCGGCCGGGGCGCGATGGCCTGCCGGGCGGCGGTAACCGGCGTCACACGCCCTGCGAGATGGTCATGGAACTCGGCGTGCCGGAACTGGTAGAGCGGCCCGACCGCGCGCAACAACCCGAGGCGGTGCGCGTCGTCCAGGAACGCCATCAACCGCCGCGGCAACCGCCCCCGCCGTGCCAGGCGGAAGGCAGCCAGCTCGTAGACCGGCCAGGCGTGGTGCTGCCCTGACACGAGCCCGTACGTCATGCCGGCCATGGCCGCGACCAGGGCCGCGACTGCTGTCTCGCCCGCGGATCCGCCCGTCGCCCAGATCAGGATCCCACCGATGATCGCGCCGAGCACCCCTCCGGCGAGCAGCCGTACGAGGTTGAGCCTGCGATCCGCGCGCCAGCTCGTGAGCGGCGTGCTGGCCTGCCCGTCCATTACCGGAATCTCGGCCCACTCGGCCACCGCGTCCGTCATGAAGACGAGCAGCATCCCCGGTCCGAACACCATCGGCCCGACGAATACCCACACCAGCGCGTCTGTGAGCGTGTCGCCCGTGACGAGATTGACCACCGCCTGCACGACGCCGCCCAGCAGCCCGGACCCGAGCGCTATCCCGCTCGCGACCGAAAAGCTGGACAGCAGCTTGTTGAGCAGTGAGAAGATCCGCCGCCCGATCCGCAGGTCGGCGTAGCCGGGCCGGTCACGCACCCAATACGTGTTGCCGGACCTTTCCCGATACATGGTGATGATTCCTAGGCCGCCGAGCAGGAACCACCAGGAGAAGGCGTCCAACGCCAGTGTGGCGAGTACCCCTCCCCATGCAACGCTCGCCACCAGCACCAAGATCATGACCTCCGGCCCCGGGGGCGGCCGGCGCATGGTCAAGGCCGCGAGCCGCCACCAGGCGAAGTCCCTGACCCCAATGCTCTTGCCGCCCAGAGATACGGCCTCGGCCTCGACGGGGGTGCGGTCGAGCAACGTGGCCAGGTAGCTGAGCCATTGGGTGACCTGTTCGTGCCGGTAGAGGCGGCTGGGCCGGAACAGGTCGGCCTCGTCTTTCTGTGCGGGAGGCCGGGCCTCGATGAGCGCCGGGACGAGCCGGTCGAACAGGTGGGCGCGCACCTCGGCCGCGGTGGCGAAACGGGCAGGGTCGAGCAGCCGGGACGGATCGACGGCCGGCCCGTAGACGGTGCGCAGCAGCCACAGCCCCAAGGGACTGGACACGGTCTCGGAGAGCGGCGTCGGCTCGTCGTCGCGCAGCCGGCCGAGCAGACGTTCCCAGCCGGGATGCGGACGAGTCCGTACGAGGATGCCGTCCAGGTAGTCGGCGGCGGCAGCGGCCGACATGGGCTCCGCCTCGACCACGGCGGCCCGGCCCAGCGCCTGCGCGGCGGCGGTGTACTCGGCGGTGCGGCTGGTGAGGACGAGCTGGGTTTCCGCGGGTAGCGCCTGGTTCAGCTCGGCCAGCGCCCCAGGTAACGAGGCGGCCGGCATCTCGTCCAGCCCGTCGAGGACCGGCACGATCTTGCCGTCGCGGAAGAGCCGTCGCGCCATGTCGGTGCCGTACGCGGGCAGCGCCGGATAGGTCTGCTCCAGCCGGTCGACCAGCCAATCCTCGAAGTACGGATACTCCTTGACATCCCAGCCGTTTATCGTCAGCAGCACCGGCACCGAGCCGTCCGGGCTCTTCAGCAACTCGCGGACGAGCTGGATCGCCAGCGTCGTCTTGCCGGCGCCGGGGCCGCCCAGCACGACCAGGCGGCGGCCTGACGTGCGGAACCGGTCGGCCAGCCCCTCGATCTGGTCACCCGATCCCGACCAGGTGATCTTCCCTCCGATGCGCGGGCCGTCGATGAAGCGCGCCTCGTCGCGCAGGTTCCACCGTACGGGCATCGGGTCCAGCCCCAGCCCCAGCACCCGGGTGGCCTCGTTGCGCCATTGGTCGTTCACCATCTGTCTGAGCTTGGCGAGCGCGGGCTCCACCGGCGTGACCTGGGCGACCTTCCTCGCGCCAAGTGCGCCGGTCACGACGACCAGGCCGAACAGGCCGGTCAGGCCCCAGGTGAGCGGCTCCCACCACCACGCGTCCACTTTGACGGTGCCGGTTGCCATGTTGCCCACCAGGCTCAGCGCGACGCCTGCAGCCGCCAGCGTGACCGGCGAAACCGTCCCACGACGCCCCATGTGCACAAGCATCGGGGCAGGAGCCCCTCTGGATCAACAGAGTCGGTAGACCCGGTTGGCCGTCGCGCCGAAGACGTCCGCGATCTCCTCGGCCGATCGGCCGGCGGGCACGTTCTGCCAAGTGGAGAGCAGCGTACGCAGGTCGGTCCAGAGCTTCTCGATCGGGAAGTTGTTGCCCCACATGCAGCGCCGGGACCCCGAACAGCGGGTGCGCGGCGTGATGCTACCGAACGCCGGCATCGAGTCCGTCGCCCGGCACCCGGAGGGCGCCGTGCTGCTGCATCACGCGTGCTTCCATGGGTCCTGCCCCTCGTCCGCGAAGACGGCCCGGAACTCCTATAGCTACGGCGAGGGGCAGAGTAGGCAGTGATCCCGCTTCTACCCGGGGTTTTCTGAGGCTCCATGGATGATGTGGTGGATGGTGGAGCGTCCGACGCTGTACTCAGTGGCCAGGTCGGCGAGGGAGACCTCGCCTTCGGCGTAGCGGCGGCGGATAGAACGGCGGGCGGGTTCGGGCAGTTTGGACTGCTTGCCCTTGAGCTTGCCGTTCTTCTTCGCGAGGGCCATCCCTTCGCGGGTGCGCTGGTGCCCGATGTTCGCTTCGAACTCGGCGACCATCGCGAGGCTCTGGAGGAACAGACGGCCGAACGGGTCGTTCCAGACGTCTTGTTCGTCGGTGGAGCAGCGCGCGTAGCCGACCCGGGCCCCATTCACGCGCTCAAGTGTTCCGGAGAGGGGGCTTCGCCGGAACGGTTCGCGGAACATCTATACGGAACACCCTGATCTGCAGGTCCGTGTCGGCTGGATGGTGTTTCGTTAGGGGGTCCCATAAGAACACCGATGGCGTTCCAAGCTGGAGCGAGGTCAACGCGGATCACGCTGAGCGGTCTGGTTCACGACGTGGTTCGGGGCTGGACATCGTGTAGGAACACAGCTCGGGAACTCGCCATGCGATCGCGGCGACGGCCATGGTAGTCAGTAGACCTCCGATGCAAATCACTGTTCGGGGCCCGAGGAGCGACGCAGTGGTCCCGTGCAGCAAGTTCGCGAGCTGCGGTCCACCGATGAGGACAACGGTGAGCGATCCTTGGATCCGGCCGCGCATGGCGTCGTCGGTAAGAGCTTGGGAGATGGCGTTGCGGAAGGTGCTGAGCACGAAGTTCGCGGCTCCGCCGAGGACGAGTGCGATCAGCGCGATCCACAACTGTGCCGCCAAGCCGAGTACGACCACAGTGATGCCCCATGCGGCAGCGGCTGCCGCCATGAGAGCGCCATGGCGGCGGGCGCGGGTGAAGGTGCCCGATAGGAGACCGACCGCGAACACCCCGGCCGGGTAGGCGGCGTAGAGCAGTCCCAGTGCCGGACCGCCGCCAGCCGGGCCACCGTAGGTGCGCTGGGCCACTTCGGGGTAAAGTGCGATCGGCATGCCGAAGACCATCGCCGAGAGGTCGACCGCCAGCACTGCCACGAGCAGTCGGCTGGCGGCCAGGTACCGGAACCCAGCCAAGATCTGAGCGATCGTCCGATGATCCCCGCGGTGCGGTTCGGCCGGAACGTTCGATGCTCGGGCCGACTCCAAGCGGGGCAACTCGGCGACAGCCCACACGACGGCCAGCAGCGCGAGCGCGTCGAACAGGTACAGGGTGCCGAGCCCGACGAGCGGGATCAGAAGGCCGGCGAGCACGGGGCCCACAATCGACCCGGCGTAGCGGACCAGCGAGCTGAGGCTGTTGGCCGCTGGGAGCAGTTCGACCGGGACGAGGCGAGGCACCACGGCACCCATCGTCGTCATGATCGATCCGAAGGTCAGTCCCTGGCAAGCCACCAGCATCATCAGGATCGGGACGGATCGGGCGTCCAGCACAGACTGAGTCCACAGGGCCGCGTAGGTCAACGCTAGGCCGCAGTGCGCGGCCAGGAGTATCGTTCGCCGGTCTCTGACGTCAGCGAGAGCGCCTGCCCACAGAGCCGACACCATCAGCGCGACGAACGACACGACGGCCGAGGCACCCACGGCCGCCGATGAACCGGTCATGGTGAACAACTGCGTCGGGATCGCGGCCAGGCTGAACGACCCGCCCACCGCGCACACCACTGACGCCACCCACAACCGCCGGAATGCATCGACCCCCAGTGGCCGACGATCGATGATGAAGCCGCGCCCTGCCTTGAGCCTAGAGGTGCGCATCATCGGCTGGAAACATTCCGGACGGCATACGCGGCGTCCAGCGGTACGACGTCGGCGACGACACAGGCGATGTTGTCGGGAGCACCTGCGGCGTACGCTTGCGCGATCAATTCGTCGAGTGCCTGCTGCGGGCCGTCCTCCTCGGTCAGCACCTGCTGCAGGGACGCGGCCGAGACGACGGCCGACAACCCGTCGGAGCACAAGAGGTAGCGGTCACCGGCAGCGGCCTGGTGAAGTGACAGGTCCGGATGCGTCCCGCCTGTGCCGGTCAGTGCTCGCACCAGCAGTGAGCGCTGCGGGTGTGAGGCCGCTTCATCGGGGGTCAGTCGTCCTTCGTCGATCAGGGACTGGACGAAGGTGTGGTCAAGGGTGATCTGGGAGAGCTCACCGTCTCGCAGGCGGTAGGCGCGGGTGTCGCCGATGTGCACTAGCGCCAGATGGGAGCCGGCCCACAGCATAGCGGTCAGGGTGGTGACGGCCTCGCCATCCGATGATGCTGCGGCGATCGTCCCGATCTCCGCGTCGGCATCGTCGACCGCGTCAGCCAGCGCGCCGAGGAGATCTTCGGCGGGCATGGCGAGAGCCTGCAGCGGTTTGAGCGCCTCGATGGCGCTCGCGCTCGCGAGGTCTCCGGCTTCACCACGGATGCCGTCGGCCACCGCCAGCAAGCGGGGGCCCGCATAGGCGGTGTCCTCGTTGCTCGTCCGCACCAGTCCTGACTCCGAGCGGGCGACGTAACGGATCCCGAGCATGGTCGCGGAATCGTCCACAGAGCTGCCTCTTCCCGTCAGGTAGTCGACGAGGAAGGTTGCCAACCGGCCGCGAGCGGCGGTCTCGGCCAGGCACTGCTCCCAGTAGCCGGCGATCTCCTCGGCCGCTGTCTCCGCAGGTAGATCACACACATGCCGGATACGGGTCAAGGGCATGCCTAAACGACGCAGCCAGGCGATCAACCGGGCTCGCTCCAACTGCTCCGGATCGTAGAACCGGTATCCCGAATCGCCATCCACGGCGGCCGGCAGCAGGAGCCCAAGTTCGTCGTAGAGCCGAAGGGCCTTCGGCGACAGCCGAGCTGCCCGAGCGAACGCTCCGATCGTCAGCAGCTCCCGCACCACTCCTCCTCGTCCCGGCCACGACGACCGGTGTCAACGATGCTGGGGCTTCACCCAAGGGGAAGGTCAACAACATCACCACCCTTCCACGCGCCTTGGCAGGACCGCTCCGAGCTCCCTGGCAATCGTTACGCGCTGACCCCGAGGTCGAGACGGCTGTCCAGGTCGAGGCGGAACCGGCCGTAGGGGTTGACGTGGGCCCAGAACAGCGGCGATAGGGCGCGCCGGTCTTCGTCGGTGAGCTTGGCCACCCAGGCCGAATCTCGTAGGACGGCTTGTAGGAGCTGGGTGTTGATGAACACCAGCGAGGACTGGAGCAGGTGGAGGGCGAGCATCGTGACTTCCGCGTGTTCGCGGTCGGCTCCGGCGATGGCTCCTTCGCGCCCGCAGAAGATCTTGTCATTGGCGCCGTTCCAGTTCTCGACGACCTGCAGGTCGCTGTTGATCTCTCGGTGGAGGCTTTCGTCGGCGAGGTAGTCGCAGGCGAAGATGGTGCGCACGACGCGGCCGAGTTCTTCCAGGGCGAGGTAGACGGGCTGCTTGGGGCCGCCGCTGCCCTTCAATAAATCGGCGCAGCAACTGTTCGGTTTCGTTGGTGCGTAGCCGGAGTGCGGTCGCGTATTTGATCATTTGATCGTAGTTGCGGGCGATGAGGTCCCAGTCGATGGCGCGTTTCTTCAGGACCTTCTCCAGCTTGGGCCAGGGTGCCTGGTTGGCTGAGGGCGCGAAGTCACCGCTAATGCCGTCAACGGGCCATCTTGCAACACATGGCCCATATCCCCGCTCGCGACCAGTACCGCAGCATCGGGTGTCGGGACTTTCCCAGTCCACCCACGTGGAAACCCTGACCGCCCAGGAATCCGAGTATGACGTTGACCGACTTATCCAGGCGCTTGCCTCGTGTTCGGCTGCCGTGACGATGCACAGCCGGCATCAGCGCCAGCTCCGTTCAGATTGGCAGTCGACTCATCACCCATCCAGCCAACCCCCAGGCCGGATTTCCGGACGGCACTCATCAGGCGACGCCCGCACCGCCAAGCGGCCGCTGCTCACTTCGGTGGTCGAGGGCGACTCGGTGTGAGGCGGGCCGCGGTCCGCCTCATCTGCGGCGTAAACGAACCAAGGGTTCAAGAGCCCGTTGAAGCAGACGATTTCTCACCTGCGGCGTCACATCCGGCCCTTGAGCATGCCGTGCCAGTAGAGCGCAGGCAGACCATAGCGTTTGAGCAGCCACATGTCCCACCGCTCCTTGAGCGTGTCGATCACAGGGACGGTGGGAGTGGGCCGCAGGTCGTAGTCGAATTCGGCGAGCAGCATCCGATCCCGGGCGGTGACGAGCGGACAGGAGGTGTACCCGTCGTAGGCGCTCACGGGAGGCCGTCCGTCCATCGCGGCCAGGAGGTTCGCCACGAGAACGGCCGCCTGTTTGCGGATCGCGGCGCCGGTCTTGGACGTCGGCAGGTTGGCCGCGTCCCCGAGAGCGAAGACGTTGGGATGACGCGGGTGGATGAGGGTGCGCCTGTCGGCCTCCACATATCCGAACGGGCTGGCGGGATCGGCGAGCGGGGAGGCCTTGACCCAGTCAGGGGCGCTCTGGGGAGGCACGGTGTGCAGCAGGTCGTACGAGAGGACCTGCTTCTCACCAGCCGCGTTGTCCTGGATGGTCAGCTGCCGCCGCGCGCCGTCGATCGCGGTCATCTCCGACTGCAGGAGCACCTCGATGCCGTACCGGCCGGCCACGCGTTCCAGCAGGGGCACCCAGGTCGGCGCCTTGAAGATCGCCGGGTCGGGGATCACGAGGACGATGCGGATGTCGCTGAGCCGGCCCTGCCTCCGCCAGTGGTCGGCGGCCAGGTAGGCGATCTTCTGAGGTGCTCCACCACACTTGAACGGCCCGGTCGGCTGGGTGAAGACCGCAGTGCCCGACCGCAGCTCCCGGATGAGGTCCCAGGTATGGGGGGCGTGCTCCGGGGCGTAGTTGCTGGACACCCCGTCACGGCCGACCGTCTCGGCCATCCCGGGTACGCCCTGCCAGTTCAGCTGGATCCCGGGTGCCATCACGAGAAAGTCGTAGCCGATCTCCCGCCCGGCGGCGGTGATGACGGTCCGCGTGCCGGGATCGACGCCGATGGCGGCGTCGCGGACCCAGTTCACTCCCTCCGGCATGACACGCGCCTCCGGCCGCCGGGTGCTCTCGAGCCGTGCCCGGCCACCACCGACCAGGGTCCACAGAGGCTGGTACCAGTGGGTGGCGGAGGGCTCCAGCACCGTCACCTGAGTGACGCCGGCACGGCGCAGGCGAGCGGCTACGGTGATGCCGGCGGTGCCGCCGCCGACGATGAGCACCCTCCTGCCGGTGCTTCCCCGTTCGGCGCTTCCGGGCGGGTGGGAGAAGGGTAGCGGAGATGACATGGAGGGAGTCTCCTTGCGGTGGGTAGGGTTCAGGGTCGGCCGCCGTCAGGGGCGAGAGATCGGGGCACCGCGCCACGGCACGCCGCGGCCGCAGCGTGATGCCCCGTTGCGTCACCCGGTGCGTCACCCGGTGCGTCACACCGCGCGGCCGGGGAGGCTGGCGAGATACCAGTCGGTCAGTTTGACCGTGCCGTCGGCCAGTCTGTTCTCCAACTCGGCCTGGGTGCGCGGCGCTCCCAGCAGCACGTCATCGCCGGGCCGCCAGTTGGCGGGACAGGAGACGCCGTCGCGGTCGGAGGTCTGCAGCGCGTCCACGAGCCGGAGGATTTCGGGGATCATCCGGCCGGCGTTCATCGGGTAGTAGAGGATCGCGCGGACGATCGACGCGGGGTCGATGACGAAGACCGCGCGGACGGCGGCCGTCGCCGAGGTGTTGGGGTGGAGCATGCCGTACGCGCGCGACACCCGCGTATCGAGGTCGGCGATGATCGGAAACGGGATCGTCACCCCGAGCTTGTCCTCGATCGCCCGGGTCCAGGCCAGGTGGCTGTGCACGGAGTCGACCGAGTTTCCGAGCAGGGCGACGTCCCGGGCGGCGAACTCGTGGGCGAGCTCGGCGAAGGCGACGAACTCGGTGGTGCAGACCGGTGTGAAATCGGCCGGATGGCTGAACAGCAGCAGCCACCGCCCGGCGTAGTCGGCGAGCCGGACCGGCCCGTGCGTGCTGTCGGCCACGAACTCCGGAGCCCGGTCGCCGATCAGCGGCAGCCTGGTCGTCTCTTCCGATGTCATCGGACTCCTCCTTTCCTGTCTCTCATGCCTGTGCGGGGGTGAAGGCGGTCCGCCAGGCGGCGTATCCACCGATGAGGTCGCTCACCTGATCGCATCCCTTGTGCTCCAGCAGGCTGACCGCGATGGCGGAACGGGCGCCGCCGGCGCAGTAGACGACGAGACCGCCATCCGGGATCTCGGCCAGCCGCGCCGGGAGCTGGGCGAGGGGAATGTTGACCGCGCCCTCGACGGCGCCGTCCGCGACCTCGCTCGCGTTGCGGACATCGAGCAGGAACGGGGGCCGCTGGGATCGGAGCGCCTCGTGCAACTCGGCGGTGGTCAGGCGGGTGGAGTGGGCGATCTCGTCGGGCGTGGCGAGGAAGGCGACCTCCGGTTCGCGCAGGTAGCCGGTGACCGTGTCGAAGCCGATCCGGGCAAGCCGGGTGACGACCTCGATTTCACGGTCCTGCGGGGCGATGACGACGATCTCGCTGCCGGGTTCGACGACCGTTCCGGACCGTTCCGCGAAGCGACCGTCCGCGGGCACGCTGATGGAGCCGCGCAGGTGGGCCAGGGCGAACTCCTGGGGGTCGCGGGCATCGAGCACCACCGCGCCGGCGGCTCGCCGGGCGAGGAACTCCTCGACCGTCAGCGGCCGGGCATGCGCGGCCACATCCAGCAGCTCGTGGTTCTTGCGGTTCAGCACGGCGTCGAAGGCGAAGTAGCCGGGCGCGGCCGGCTGTCCCTCGGTCACGATGGACAGGAACTCCTCCTCGCTCATCGGCCGGCACGCATAGTTGGTCAGCCGCTGCATGCCGATCGTCGAGGCCCGTTCGGTGGACAGGTTCTTGCCGCAGGCGGAGCCGGCGCCGTGGGCGGGGAACACCCGCACCTCGTCCGGCAGGCCCATGAGCTTGTGCTGCACGCTGTCGTACAGCATCCGCCCGAGCTGTTCGGAGGTCATGCCGAGTGAGGCGAGCAGGTCGGGCCGGCCCACGTCGCCGATGAACAGCGCGTCGCCGGTCAGCACGCCGTAGGGCACCGCGTCGCCGGCGTGTTCGTAGACCAGGACGCTGATCGACTCCGGTGTGTGGCCGGGTGTCTCCATGATCTCCAGCACGACGTCGCCAAGTTCGACCCGTTCGCCGTCGGCGAGCCTGCGGATGGGGTACTCGGCCTCGGCGACGGGGCCGTAGCCGATCCACGCGCCGGTGCGCGCGGCCAGCTCCAGGTGACCGGCGAGGAAATCGGCGTGGAAGTGGGTGTTGATCACCCCGTCGATCCGCAGCCCGTGTGCTTCGGCGTCGGCGAGGTATTCGGTCACGTCGCGTCGGGGGTCCACCACCACCGCCCGGCCTGTCGACCGATCTCCGATCATGTATGACGCCTGCGAGAGGCAGTCCAGGTAGTACTGCGCGAAGAACATGTGCTTCCTTCCCATTCGGTATACCCCACGGGGTATGTAGAGGGCGTGGTTGGGCTCGTAGGGCGGCGGCACTCCGGGTGGAGTAGCGACCGGGATCAGGCGATCTCGACCTCGACCGCCGGCGGCCGGCGCAGGGAGTTGTGCACGGTGCAGTGCTCGACGACTGCCCGCAGCGCGGCCCGGCGTGCCTCCGGCAGCGCTTCGGGCACAGCCACGCGCAGGCGTACGGCGGCGACCCTGGCGGGCCGGTCGGTCGCCATGTCGAACTCTGCGGTGACGCGCAGCTCTCGGCGCGGCACGGCGTGCCGCTCCAGGAACCGCCCGGCGTAGAACGCGACGCAGGAGGCCAGCGAGGCGACGAACAGTTCCGTCGGGGTGGCTCCCCGGTCGGTGCCGCCGCTGCCACTGGGCTGGTCGGTGAGGAGGGCGTGCCCGCGCACCTCCACGGTGTAGGCGTCCCCTCCGGCGTGCCGAACCTCGATGCGATCGCCGGTGCCTGGTTGTACCTGCTGCTCGTGAAGTGTCATCACTACCTCCTGTTCCTGAGGTATCTCGGCGACGGCCGGCGCGGCCAGGGCCGAAAGCCCCGCCGGTCGGATCCGTCCGTCTCGGATCTCGACCGTCTCGGATCCGTCCGTCTCGTTCAGCGCCGTGCGGGCTGTGCCTGCACATGGCGGCGGATCTCCGCCATGTCGAGCGTCCTGACCTGGCCGAGGAGGTCCTCCAGCGCGGCTTCGGGCAGCGCCCCTGGCTGGGAGAAGACGATGACCCCGTCACGGATCGCCATCAGGGTGGGGACAGAGGTGATGCGGAACGCCGCCGCGAGCTCCGGCTGGGCCTGCGTGTCGACCTTGCCGAAGACGATGTCGGGATTGCGGGCGGACACCCTCTCGAAGACTGGGGCGAACCGGCGACACGGACCGCACCAGGCCGCCCAGAAGTCCACGACGACGATGCCCTCAGAGGTGACCGTCTCGCTCCAGTTCTCCTTGGTCAGTTCGCTCAGCATGGCTATTCCTTTCTCGGCTCTCGGCCGATGCCGTCAGGTGCGGTTCAGTTGATCGGTGCGCGAGGCCGTTGCGCTCCGGCTGTGTCGCCTGCGCACGAGCAGGTAGGTGACCCCCGCCAAGGAAGCCAGACCACCGGCGACCAGCGCGGCCACGCCCTCCGTGGTGGGCAACAGCGAAGGCGGGACCTGCTGGATGAGCACGAAGCCGCCCATCACGAGGACGAACCAGCCGAAGCCCTTGCGGAGGCGGTCGGCGTCGATGTGCCCGGCGAGCCACCCGCCGGCCAGACCGCCGACGACCGCCGCGGCCGTGACGGACAGGGCGATCGACCAGTCGACCGGGATGGTCTGCAGGTAGCCGGCCAGCCCGGCGAACGACTTCATCGCGATCACCACCAGCGAGGTGGCGACGGCCGTGCTCATCGGCATGCCGCCGAGCAGCACCAGCGCGGGGACGACCAGGAAGCCTCCACCGGCGCCGACCAGTCCCGTGACCAGGCCGACGATGACGCCTTCACCGATGACGTGGAGGATCGGCAGGTCCTTGTGGACCGGCGCGTGCTCGGGAGTCCGTCGACCGCGGATCATCGCCACGGCGGTGGCCAGCATCATCAGCGCGAACCCCGTCAGCAGCACCGCCGTGGGCAGGTGCGGCCCGATCAGGCCGCCGCCGTAGGCTCCGGACATTCCGGCCAGGCCGAAGACCAGGCCGGTCTTCCACCTGATACGACCGGCGCGCGCGTGGCCGACGGCACTGACCATGCTGGTCACGCCGACGACGAACAGTGACATGGCGATCGCGGACTTGGCGGGGACGTCCGCGAGGTAGACGAGCAGGGGGACGGTGAGGATCGATCCTCCGCCACCGAACAGGCCCAGGGTCAGGCCGACAGCGACGGCGGCGGCCAGGGTGAGAGCGCTCATGTCGTCGTCTCGACTCCGTCAGGCCGCATTGCGTCCGGGGCGGCGGATGCAGGCGAGCGCGGCGTCCACGTCGGCGCCCGCGCCGCGGTTGTACGGCAGGCGGGCGAGCAACATGCCCATCGCGCAGGTGTCGGTCAGCCCGGCGAAGACCAAACCAGCTCCGACGAATGCGCCGACAAAGCGCGCTCCGGGAAGCCACAGATCGGCGACGATGGACGCCAGCACGATCCCGCCGGCGACCACGCGGACCTGACGCTCCAGGCTCCACCGCTGCCTGCCGCGCACCACCGGGGCACCGGAGGCGATCCAGGCGTTCATCCCGCCGGCGAGGATGACCGCGTCGGGCAGTCCCGCGTCGCAGAGCTTCTTGTGCGCCTGCGTGGCCCGGCCGCCGGACTGGCAGATCAGCAGCATCCGCCCGCCGGCGTCGGTGACGATCTGCCGCAGGTGGGTGTCGACCTGGTCGAGCGGCAGGTTGATCGCCCCGCTGATGTGCGCGGTCTCGAACTCGGCGGGGGTCCGGACATCGACGACCAGCGCGTCCGGATTGGAGGCGATCAGCGCTCGGGCCGTGGCGGTGTCGATGGTGCGGGAGTCGGTGTTCATGGCCTTCTTCTCGTTTCGCTGGGTGGAATCTCGGTCGAGCTCGGTGGGGATGCCTTCGGTCAGCAGGCCAGGGTGCGGGCCCGGGCCATGCCGAGCAGGTCGGGCCGGCTCGGCCGCCGCCCGCAGGAACCGGTGGATGTCACGCTGCGGGTCGACGAGCACCCCCTTGCCCTGGTGGATCAGCCGGTAGATCTGGTCATCGAGCTCCAAGAGAACACCTCTTCCTTATACCCCCGGGGGTATCGTCGGAGCAAAAAAGGGGACGGGAACCGTTCGCCACCTGACCACGCCTCCAAGCATGAGGCCCCGCCGACCATCGGGTACACCGCGGCGACGGCGCGGCACACAATCGCCGCACAGGTCCGACTGTGGTTCCCGACGTGCAGGCATACGCGTGACGAAACGGTCTCGCGGCACCTCACCGATGCGCCCCACCAGGCAGTCGAGCGGAGTCGAGCACCCCGACACATATATACCCCCCGGGGTATGTGCAAGGTCTGCGAAGGCGGCCCCTTCCCGGAAAGTCCGCCTAAGCGAGGGCCAGGAACAGCTTCTCCAGCTCCGCCACGCTCATCGGAGCCTCCTCATCCCGCTCTTGCGCGGCGTTACAGTGCCGTAGACCGCTGGCGACCAGCTTGAACCCGGCCCGATCGATCGCCTTGGAGACCGCGGCCAGCTGGGTCAGCACCTTGGTGCAGTCCTCGCCCGCCTCGATCATCGCGATCACGCCGGCGAGCTGACCGCGAGCCTGGCGCAGGCGCGTCACCGCGTCGCCGACCATCGCTTCACTCATCTGCATGCCACTTTATACCCCCGGGGGTACCAGAAAGCAAACGGTGGGGGCACCGTCTGCGGCCGAGGAACATCCGGATGAGTAAGGATGGCGTCGTCATCCTGTCGAGCGAGATGGAGCCGGACGAAATCCTTGATCTGCCGGATAGGAGCCTGTTGCCGAGCGCCGGCCCGGGGTGCCCGGCTCGAGCAGGGCGGGGCCGCCGAGCCGGCATCGGCCGGTGGCCGGGGCGTCGCGCCGCGCTGGCCGCCCTCGATGACTCCGCCGACCTCAGCGCCGCGGCGACCAGCGGGCGCATCTGCTCAGGCAGCACCCGCAGGTCTGGGTCGCTCGTGGCGTTACCTGCTCCCTCACGAATGAAGACTCCGGCTACGGACGGGGTTGTCAGGGAGCGGAGTCCGTCCAGCCGTGGCGTCGCAGCGCTTCGACCTTCGGTGTTGAAGTGATCTTGCTGGTGGGGGGCGGAGGTGAACCGTGGCTCCGCCCTTGGTGGGGGCCACGGTGGCGCGATTGTGGTTAGGCCTTGATGGGTGCGGCCGCCCTGGCGGCCAGTTCGATCTTCGCGCAGTAGGCTGCACGGGCTTCCTCGTCGATCTGCTTCTCGTATTCGGGGCGTACCCCGGTCCGGCCGTCGAGGCCCTCGCGCAGGATATCGGCGTGCCCGGCATGCCGGTTGGACTCGCCGAGGACATGGACCATGACGGCGAACAGGTTCGTGTTGGGATAAGGCTCCGGCCACCACGGCACGTGGCCGGGGGTGTCGAGGGGAAGCTCGCTGATCGTCGCGTCCGAGTGTTCCCACGTGCGCCGATAGAACCCGATGATCTGATCGCGGGTCTCGTCCTCGGTCGCCCACAGATCGCTGCCGTCGGAGTCCTGCCACCGGGGCAGCGGTTCCGGGGAAGGGCGGTCGAAGACCTCGCCGAAGTACCTGGCCTCGACGCTGGCCACGTGTTTGACCAGGCCGAGGAGGTTGGTCCCGGTCGCTGTCAAAGGTCGGCGGGCGTCGTATTCGGACAAGCCGTCGAGTTTCCAGAGCAGCGCCTTGCGGTCCCGCCGCAGTCTCCCGTGCAGGTTGTCTTTCGCGAAATCGTCGATCATGGGTCACGATTCTGTCAGGCTGCGCCGGTGGGCTCAGCGACGTAGGTCGCGGCTTCGACGGTCTTCCACTCCTCGTGAAGTTGCCGCCGGGTTATCCCGTGGTACCGCTCCAGCTCTTGGTGGATCCGGCGGGTCTGGCACAGCAGGTCCTCGTAGGTCACTGCGGCCGAATCCGGTGTCTCCTTCATGGCTCCCCACGGTGCCACCCCCTGTTCCACCACGCCGGTCAGATCTCGTCGTCGTCCTCGGCGGCATTCGGGTCGCGCAGGTCGCGGATGGCGCCGGGCGCGAGGTCGGGCATGGCGAAGGTGTAGGCGCCGTGGACGCCGAGGTGGGCGTGGACGACTGTCGCTTTCTCCCGTACTTGGTCTGCCCCCCTACAGGTGGGGGGGCGCGCCAGGAGGGGTGGGGCCGGTTCACGGCTCCTTGACGGCGCTGCCCTTCTTCCACTGGGTGAAGGACATCTGCCAGAAGCCCCAGCCGTTGTTCCATTCGAGTTCGCGGTTGGTGCCGGTGATGTCGACGACGTCGCCGCGCTGCATGGTGTCGTGGAACCATTTGGCCTGGTCGGGGCGGGCGTTGACGCAGCCGTGGCTGACGTTGCGTACGCCTTGGGCCCAGACGTTGTCCTTGGCGTGGACGTATTCGCCGGAGTTGGAGATGCGGACGGCGTGGTTGATCATCACGTCGTAGTAGCCGGGGTCGCCCTTTTTGCGGCCTGGGGAGATCATGCGGACGGGGTTGCCGCGTTCCATGGTGAGGTGGACGCCGGAGGTGGTGGTGTATTCGCGGGTGGTGGCCATGCCGGCGCTGATGCGCATGGTCTGGACGCGCTTGCCGTCCTTGTAGACCCACATCATCTTCTTGTTGACGTCGACCTTGCTGATGACCTTGGCGCCGATGGTGAGGGTGGTGTCGTAGTCCTCGACGCCGTAGGTGCCCTTGCCGGCTTTGACGCCGGCGAGGTCGGCGGTGAGCTTGACCTTCTGGTGGGCGGGCCAGTACTTGGCGGTGCGGTAGATGATGACGGTGTCGTTGATCCAGCGCCAGGCGCCTTGGACGGGCTTTTCGGCTTCGACCTGGAGGGTGCGTTCGACGGCGGCCTTTTCGGTGACGGGCTGGTTGAAGGTGACGATGATGGGGGCGCCGACGCCGATCTTCTCGCCCTTGATGTTGGGGGTGACGTCGGCGACCTTGAGTTCGCGTTCGGGTTTGAGGGTGGTGAACTCGCCTGCGGTGGTGGTGACGCCGGACTTGGCGGTGACCTTGTAGGCGGTGGAGGGTTTGAGGGTGCCCTTTGAGATCCATCGGGTCTTGTCGGCGTTGTAGGTGCCGGTGACCTCTTCGTCGCCGCCGTCGACGGTGACTTCGTCGAGGGTGCCTCCGGAGGCGGTGACGACGATCTTCTTGTCGGGGCTGACCTTGGTGCTGCCCTCGGCGGGGGTGATGGCGATGGTGGGTGCCTGTGGGGTGGCGGAGGTGGTGGCGTCGGGCGTGCCGGAGCCGCCCGTGACGGGGTTGCCGCCCGAGCAGGCGGCCGTGAGGGTGGCCGCGGCCAGCAGCGCGATTCCCGCTGTGGGTTTGCTCCAACGTGACGCGATGTTCAAGACAGTCCTCTCCCCCGGGGCAGCAAAGTGCTCCCAAAAAACCTTAATGCTCCTACATGTATGACGCGGATTCATTTGGGAGAGTTCGGTCACGTTTACATCACTTATCGCGGTCAATCGCAGGTCAAGTGACGTCAAGGGGTGGTAAAGGGGGCTGGTCAGCGTGGGGACAGGCGGTGGGTGAGGCCGGTGTGGCGGCGGCCGGCTCCCTTGGTGCGTACGGCCTGGGCGAGGGCGCGGCGGGAGCCGACGATGACGACGAGTCGTTTGGCGCGGGTGATGGCGGTGTAGAGGAGGTTGCGCTGCAGCATCATCCAGGCGCTGGTGGCCAGGGGGACGACGACGGCGGGGTATTCGCTGCCCTGGGAGCGGTGGATGGAGACGGCGTAGGCGTGGGCCAGCTCGTCGAGTTCGTCGAAGGCGTAGTCGACGTGTTCGTCCTCGTCGGTCAGGACGGTGAGCTTGTGTTCGTCGGGGCGGATGTCGGTGACGATGCCGACGGTGCCGTTGAACACTCCGGCGGCGCCCTTGTCGTAGTTGTTGCGCAGTTGGGTGACTTTGTCGCCGATGCGGAAGACGCGGCCGCCGTAGCGGCGTTCGGGCATTCCGTCGCGGGCGGGGGTGAGCGCTTCCTGCAGGGCGGTGTTGAGGGCGCCGGCGCCGGCGGCGCCGCGGTGCATGGGGGCCAGCACCTGGACGTCGCGGCGCGGGTCGAGGCCGAACTTTCGGGGGATGCGGCGGGCGACCACGTCGACGGTGAGGCGGGCGATGTCCTCGGGTTCCTCGCAGGGGAACAGGAAGAAGTCGTTCATGCCCTCGAAGGCGGGATGGCGGCCGGTGTTGACGCGGTGGGCGTTGACCACGACGCCGGATTCCTGTGCCTGGCGGAAGATCTGGGTCAGCCGTACGCGGGGGATGTCGTCGGCGGCGAGCAGGTCCTTGAGCACTTCACCGGCGCCGACGGAGGGAAGCTGGTCGACGTCGCCGACGAACAGCAGGTGGGCGCCGGGGGCTACGGCTTTGACGAGTTTGTTGGCCAGGAGCAGGTCGAGCATGGAGGCTTCGTCGACGACGACGAGGTCGGCGTCGAGGGGGTTGTCGCGGTCGTAGGTGGCCTCGCCGCCGGGTCGTAGCTGGAGCAGGCGGTGGACGGTGGTGGCTTCGTGGCCGGTGAGTTCGGCCAGGCGTTTGGCGGCGCGGCCGGTGGGTGCGGCGAGGGTGACGCGGGCGCGTTTGGCGCGGGCGAGGGTGACGATGGAGCGGACGGTGAAGCTCTTGCCGCAGCCGGGGCCGCCGGTGAGGACGGCGACCTTCTGGGTGAGGGCGAGGCGGACGGCCTGGCGTTGTTCGGGGGCGAGGTCGGCGCCGGTCTGGCCGCGCAGCCAGGTCTCGGCGCGTTCCCAGTCGACGTCGGCGAAGGTCTTGAGCCGGTCGTGGCCGTTGCGCAGCAGCGTCAGCAGGCCGGCGGCCAGGGAGAGTTCGGCGCGGTGGAAGGGCAGCAGGTAGACGGCGGGGACGGTGTTGTCGCCGGCCGGGATGTCCTCGCGGACGACGCCTTCTTCGGCGATGAGGTCTTCCAGGCAGGTGGCGACGAGTTCGGCGGGCACGTCGAGGATCTTGACGGCGTCGCCGACGAGGTTGGGGGCGGGCAGGTAGCAGTGGCCGTCGTCGGCGGCCTGGGACAGGGTGTAGCGCAGGCCCGCCTTGACGCGTTCGGGGCTGTCGTGGGGGATGCCGACGGCCTGGGCGATGGTGTCGGCGGTCTTGAAACCGATGCCCCACACGTCGTCGGCGAGCTTGTAGGGGGTGGTGCGGACGACGGAGACGGACGCCTCGCCGTACTGCTTGAAGATGCGCACGGCGATGGAGGTGGACACGCCGACGCCCTGCAGGAAGATCATCACCTCTTTGATGATCTTCTGTTCGTCCCAGGCGGCGGCGATCATCCTGGTCCGTTTGGGGCCGAGCCCGGGCACCTCGGCCAGCCGTTCGGGGGCCTTCTCGATCACCTCGAGGGTGTCGGTGCCGAAGTGGTCGACGATCCGCTCGGCCATCTTGGGGCCGATGCCCTTGATGAGGCCGGAGCCGAGGTAGCGGCGGATGCCCTGCACGGTGGCGGGCAGCACGGTGGTGTAGGACCACACCTCGAACTGGCGGCCGTAGCGGGGGTGGGAGGTCCAGCGGCCGGTCAGCCGCAGCGACTCGCCGACCTGGGCGCCGAGCAGCGGCCCGACCACGGTCAGCAGGTCGGAGCCGGTGCGTTCGGTGGCCACCCGGGCGATCGTGTAGCCGGTCTCCTCGTTGGCGTAGGTGATGCGCTCCAGTACGGCGTCGAGCGCCACGCCGGGGGGCTGGTCCGCGCCTTCCTTCACCGCACCGCTCACCGTCCGCCCGTCCCTTACGCCCGTCCCGGCCGCCTGTCCCGGGCCAGATTAGAGCACCGGCCGGCGAGGGCGGATCAGCGCTGATCACGGGGGTGGTCGTGACGTTAGGCTTTCGGCCATGAACACGGTCAACGGTGAGGTGGGCGGCACGCTGCAGGCGGCGCAGGGCCGGGTGGGCGAGGCGACCGGGCGGGCGCTGCTGCGCCGGCTGGCGCTCGACCAGGCGCAGGGCCGGGTGCCCTCGATCGTCGCCGCCGTCGTGCGTGACGGCCGTGTCGCCTGGTTCGGTGCGCGGGGCCTGGTGGAGGGTGAGCCGCCGAGCGCGAGGACCCAGTACCGGCTGGGCTCGATCACCAAGTCGCTGGTGGCGGCCGTGGTGATGCGGCTGCGTGACGAGGGCCGCCTGAACCTGACCGACCCGATCGGCAGGCACCTGCCGGAGGCGCCGGCGGGTGAGGTGACCGTCGCCCAGGTGTTGTCGCACACCGGCGGGCTGACCGCCGAGCCGCCGACCGGGTGGTGGGAGCGCACGCCGGGCGTGCCGGTGGCGGAGTTGATGGCGCGGCTGGACGGCGGTCACGTCAAGCACCGGCCGGGCCGCCGCTACCACTACAGCAACGTCGGCTACGCGTTGCTGGGCGAGCTGGTCGCGCGGCTGCGCGGGGTGCCGTGGTTGCAGGCGGTGCGGGAGGAGATCCTCGACCCGCTCGGCATGCGTGACACGACCGAGCGGCCGCGCGTGCCGCACGCGACGGGTTACGCGGTGCATCCGTACGCCGATGTGCTGTTGCCGGAGCCGGAGCATGACGCGGGGGCGATGGCGCCGGCCGGGCAGTTGTGGTCGAGTGCGGCCGACCTGGCGCGGTGGGCGGCGTTCTGCGCGGGCGACACCGGGGGTGTGCTGGCGGCGGAGACGGTCGCCGAGATGCGGGAGCCGGCCACGGTGGACGACGGTGACGTCTGGAGCGGTGGTTACGGGCTGGGGCTGCAGTTGCTGCGGCATGCCGGGCGTCGCCTGGCCGGGCACACCGGTTCGATGCCGGGGTTCCTGGCGACCGTGTGGGCTGATCCGGCCGAGCGGGTGGGGGTGCTGTATCTGGCGAACACCACGGCGGGGGTGAGCCGGTCGCTGCTGGTGGATCTGCTGGACATCGTGCAGGAGTACGAGCCGCGGCTGCCCGAGGAGTGGCGGCCGTCCGCAGTCGATCCTGGGTTGCTGGCCATGACGGGGTTGTGGCACTGGGGGCCGACCCCTTACACGTTGCGGCTGCTGCCCGGGGGGTGGTTGTCGCTGGCTCCGGTGGGCGGGGGTGGGCGGGCCTCACGGTTCGTGCCGCGTGATGACGGCACGTGGCTGGGGCTGGACGGTTATTACGCCGGTGAGACGTTGCGGCTGGCGGCCGACCATCTGGATCTCAACACCTTCATCTTCACGCGGGCTCCGTATGACGCTGACGCGCCGGTGCCGGGGGGCGTGGCGGGCTGGCGGACGTCCGGCGAGGGCTGAGGGATCGCGGGGCTCCTCCCCCGCGCCGACCGGACGCGCCGACCGGAACGGGCCGACCGGACGGACGGGGCGGCGAGGCAGGGTGGCCGTCCGGGCAGGTCGGTGGGAGTGGCCGTGGGGTGGTCAACCTGACAGGTCGGCCGCCAGGCGGGCGGCCGGGCCGTCAGGCAGGGCGCCGTGCAGCAGTTCCACCCGGTGCACCAGCCGCGGCGCCGACAGCGGCACTCCCCGTCCGGCCGATGCGGGAAACGCCGACGTGACCGCCGATGCGGACACCGACGAGGGGGGCAGCACCGAGGCGGGCAGCAGGGTCAGGCCGTGGCCGGCGGCCACCAGGTTGAGCACGGTGTGCACGTCGTCGCCGGTGTAGTCGAGCGCCACCCGGAACCCGTCGCCCGCCAGGTCGCGCAGCCGTCGCACCGGGCACAGGGTGGTCTGCAGCCAGCGGGCGTCGACGAGGTCGGCCAGCCGGAGCCCCACCCGGCCCGCCAGCGGGTGGTCGGCGGGCAGGGCGACGAGGAGTTCCTCCTCTGACACGCCGGTGGTGGTGATCGGGCCGGCGTCGGGCAGCCGCAACGGGTCGCTGGGGGCGGCGATGCCGTCGGCCAGCCCGATCTCGGCCTCCCCCACGGCCACCTGCCCGCTCACCTCGTCCCTGGAGCAGGTCCGCACCGTCACCTCCAGTCGCGGCTGCGCGGCGCGGGCGCGGGCCAGCCGGTGGGCGAGGCGGGTGTTGAGCGCCAGCGGCGAGGCGGCGAGGGTGAGCCGGTGGGCGGGCAGCGCGGCGGTGCGCAGCACGTCGGCGCGCGCCGCGCGCAGGCGCAGCAGCAGCGGTTCGGCGTGTTCCAGCAGCCGCGTGCCGGCCTCGGTGGGGGTGACCGGGCGGCGGTGGAGCAGGGGCAGGCCGAGGTCGGTCTCCAGGGCGGCGATCTGCTGGGAGATGGCCGACTGGGTGTAGCCGAGGTGCGCGGCGGCCGCGGAGAAGGAGCCGGTGCGGGCGACGGTGACGAAGGTGCGGAGCAGATGCGGGTCCATCAGGAATGCTTATAGCAGATGCAGGCATCATCGTTGGCGCTGAAGCGGGGGTGGGGGTGACGATGGGCGGCATGAGAATCGCTCTGGTCGGTGACCGCTCCCCCGGTGTCCGTTCGCATGTCCGTGTCCCGTCGCTGCTGGAGGCGTTGCGTGAGCGCGACGGCATCGCGCTCGACCCGTACTGGATCCCCACGCCGGAGGCGGACGGGCTGGAGCGCTTCGACGGGATCTGGATGCTGCCGGGCAGCCCGTACCTGAGCGAGGAGGGGGCGGTGGCCGCGGCGCGGACGGCGCGTGAGCACGGGATCCCGTTCCTGGGCACGTGCGGCGGGTTCCAGCACATGCTGCTGGAGTACGCGCGCGACGTGTGCGGGCTGCGGGTGGCGCACGCGGAGAACGAGCCGCAGGCGGAGGAGTTCCTGCTGACGCCGCTTGCGTGCTCGCTGGCCGGGCACGAGGGGCTGGTGCGGCTCGCGGCCGGTTCGCTGATCGGGCGGATCGTGGGGGCGGCCACGACGGTGGAGGCCTACAACTGCTCCTACGGGCTGAATCCGGCGCACAAGCGGACGTTGGAGGAGCACGGGCTGGTGTTCTCCGGGCACGCCGACGATGGGAGCGTGCGGGTGGCGGAGCTGCCGTCGCATCCGTTCTTCCTGGCCACGCTGTTCCAGCCGGAGCTGGCCGGTGACGGGCGTCGCCCGCACCCGGTGATCGCCGCGTTCGCCGCGGCCGTCGCCGAGCGGGCCGCCCGGCCGGCTGTCGGGCGGCGGGGGACGGTCAGCGGCGGGTGACGGGTGGGGCGGTGTCGCCGGGCGGCCACAGGTCGGCCTCGGCGGCGGCGATGAAGTCGCTGAGGAAGCCGGGTTCGAAGGGTGCCGCCGCCTCCAGGCGGCGCGTCGCCTCCTCGGGAAGGGTGAGGGCGGTGGCGCCCAGGTTGTCGGTGAGCTGTGCGACGTCGCGGGCGCCGACGATGGGGTGCACGGCGGTGGAGCGGGTGCGGGTCCAGGCGAGCGCGACCTGGGCGGGGGTGGCGCCCAGGTCGTCCGCCACCTCCCGTACGGTGCGGGCGACGGCGTGGTCGCGCGCGGTGAGGGAGGCCGGGTCGACGCGGGTGCGGCCGGCGGGCGGGGCGGGGTGGCCGGTGAACTTGCCGGACAGCACGCCGCGGGCCAGGGGTGCCCAGGCGGCCACGGTCATGCCGAACGCCTCGGCCATGGGCAGCAGTTCGCGTTCGATGTCGCGCTGGAGCAGGTTGTAGGGCACCTGCAGGGCGGCGAACGGTGTCCAGTCGCGCCATTCGGCCAGGGTGTTGGCGCGGGCGACCAGCCAGGCGGGGGCGTCGGAGATGCCCACGTAGAGGATCTTCCCGGCGCGGACGGCGTCGTCCAGGGCGCGCATCGTCTCCTCGATGGGGGTGTGGCGGTCCCAGATGTGCACCCAGTAGAGGTCGAGGTGGTCGGTGCGCAGGCGGCGCAGGCTGCGTTCGAGCGTCAGGGTGAGGTTCTTGCGGTGGTTGCCGGCGGCGTTCGGGTCGCGGCGGTCGCGGGAGAGGGTGTACTTGCTGGCGAGGACGAAGCGGTCGCGGTGGCCGTCGAGGAGTTCGCCGAGGATCTCCTCGCTGTCGCCGTAGGCCGAGGCGGTGTCGATGACGTTGCCTCCGGCGTCGGCGTAGGTGTCGAGCAGGGCGCGGTACTCGCGCAGGGCGCCGGGGCCGCCTCGTTCGTAGAAGGTCATGGCGCCGAAGAACAGTTCGGACACGCGCAGGCCGGTGCGGCCCAGCAGGCGGTAACGCAACAGGGCGGTCCCTTCTGGGCGGGGGTGGGTGGGGGCTCACAGCCTGCCGGGTGGTGTCGCTCGTGGGGAGACCGGGGTGAGGCTGGCCCTGGCGGGGCCAGTCTTGGCCGGCTGTGCGTGGCCGGGTGGTGGGCGGGGCGACGTCTTGGGGTGGCTGTGCGGACCAGGCCTGCGGTTGTGAACACGGCGTATGGTGCCGGATACAGTGTTCGGAATCTGGAGGGCTCGATGCCGATGGCCGCCACGGATCGCAGGGTGCGGCGCACCAGGGAGCTGCTCCGCCGCGCGTTGGTGGAGCTGATCCTGGAGAAGGGTTACGACCGGATCACCGTGCAGGACATCATCGACCGCGCGGACGTCGGCCGCTCGACCTTCTATGCGCACTACACCGACAAGGACGACCTGCTGCTCAGCAACCTGGAGGAGCTGGCGGCGACGTTCGAGGAGCACATGGAGCGCCACTTCGCCAGCCGTGCCGAGCCGAATCCGGTGCTGGCCGCGTTCCAGCACGCCGACCGGCAACGCGACCTGTACAAGGCGCTGGCCGGCAGGCGGGGCGCGGAGGTGATGAGGGCCGGGCTGCGCCGGCGGATCACGGAGGTCCTGACGCGGCGGATGCCGGAGTTCCTGCCGCACCGGGACGGCGCGGTGCCGATGGATGTGACCATGGAGTTCCTGCTGGCCTCGTTGCTCGGCCTGCTGGTGTGGTGGCTGGACAACGACGTGCCCTACACGGCCGAGGAGATGGCCGAGATGTACATGCGTCTCATCGTGCCCGGCGTGCGTGCCGTCTACGGAATGTGAACACTTCAGCCGATGTGTTCGCTACCGCACTGAACTGCGGTTTTGTCGATTGACCCGGCTGCTCCCTACCGAACATCTTGTTCTGTAACTGACTCGATGTTCCGATAGGAGGTTCGGTGCCCGTCATCGACGTACGCGAGGTCACCAAGACCTACGACACCCCGCAGGGACCGTTCACCGCGCTGCGTGGCGTGTCGCTGCGGACCGGCCCCGGCGAGTTCCTGGCCGTGGTCGGCCGGTCCGGCAGCGGCAAGTCCACCCTGATCAACATGATCACCGGGATCGACCGGCCGACCAGCGGCGAGGTGCACGTCGCCGGAGCGGCCGTGCACGAGCTGGACCAGCGGGCGCTGGCCGTCTGGCGCGGCCGCAACGTCGGGGTGGTGTTCCAGTTCTTCCAGTTGCTGCCCACGCTGACCGTGGCCGAGAACGTCATGCTGCCCATGGACTTCTGCGACACCTACCCGCGCGGCGAGCGCCGCTCCAGGGCGCTGGAACTGCTGGAGCGGGTCGGCATCGCCGAGCAGGCCGACAAGCTGCCCGCCGCGCTGTCCGGCGGCCAGCAGCAGCGCGCCGCCATCGCCCGCGCGCTGTCCAACGACCCGCCGCTGCTGGTGGCCGACGAGCCGACCGGCAACCTGGACTCGGCGACCGCGATCGCGGTGCTGGAGCTGTTCGCCGCGATCGCGGCCGGCGGCACCACCGTGGTCATGGTCACGCACGGCAGCGAGGTGGCCCCGTACATCACCTCGACCGTGGAGCTGGCCGATGGGGCGGTGCGGGCGCGTGTCTAGGCCGCTGCCGGGAAGGCTGTCTCGGCCGCGCTGGCGCAAGCTGCGGCGCGACGTGGCGCTGGCCTGGGGACGCACGGTCATGATGGTCGTGGCCATCGCGGCCGGAGTGACCGGGATCGGCGCTGTGCTCAGCGCGAACGCGATCGTCTCCCGGGAGATCGCCCGCAACTACCTCGACACCGCGCCCGCCGCGGCCACCCTGGAGCTGGACCGGGTCGACGCCGCGCTGGCCGAGCGGGTGGGCGGCCGCCCCGGCATCGCCGACGCACAAGCCAGGGCGAGTGTCACCGCCCGGATGCGGATCGGGCCGGATGCGTGGCGGACGCTGCTGCTGTTCGTGGTGCCCGACTTCGGCGACCTGCGCATCGCCGCCTTCGCCCGCGAATCCGGTGCCTGGCCGCCGCCCCCCGGCACCATGCTGATCGAACGATCCGCCCGGGACATGGTGCCGTCCGGGCCCGTCGAGGTCCGCCTGCCCGGCGGCGAGAGCCGCACCGTCGCCGTCTCCGGCACCGTGCACGACCCCGCGCTCGCGCCCGCCTGGCAGGAACGCGCCGGTTACGGCTACATCACCCCGCACACGCTCGCCGGGCTCGGCGGCAGCGCGACCATGGACGAGCTCAAGATCCGCACGACGGCCACCACCCGGGAAGGCATCGAACGGACCAGCCGCGACCTGGCGGCCTGGCTGCGCGCCCAGGGACACCAGGTGCACGAGATCCAGGTGCCGCCGCCGGGCAGGCATCCGCACGAGTCGCAGATGCAGGCGCTGATGCTGATGCTGGTCATCTTCGCCGTGCTCGGGCTCGTCCTGGCCGCGATCCTGGTGGCCACCGTGATCGGCGGCATGCTGGTGCAGCAGATCCGCCAGATCGGCGTGATGAAGGCCATCGGCGCCCGCACCGGCCAGATCGCGGGCCTGTACGCCGTTCAGGTGCTGGCGCTCGGCCTGGCCGCCGCCGCGGTCGGCATCCCGGCCGGCACGCTGGCCGGCCGCGGCTACGCCGGTGTCGTCGCCGGCCTGCTCAACCTGAACCTGCACAGCGTGGCCGTCCCGCTGTGGGTGTACGTCGTGCAGTTCGCGGCGGCCGTGCTGGTGCCGCTTCTGGTGGCGGCCGTGCCGATTCGCTGGGCCGCCCGGCTCACCGTCCGTGAGGCGATCAGCGACTACGGCGTGCGCCCGGAGACGGTCTCGGCCCGGCTGAGCGGGCTCAGCCGTACCCTGCTGATGGCCCTGCGCAACGCCTTTCGCCGCCGGGCGCGGCTCGCGCTCACTGTCGGCCTGCTGTCGGCGGGGGGCGCGCTGTTCCTGTCCGGCCTGAACGTGGCCGCCGCCTGGCAACGCACCGTCGAGGACGGCATGGCCGCCCGCCACCACGACATGGAGGTACGGCTGGCCGCCGCCGACCCCGCCCTGGTCGAGCGCATCCGCGCCACCCCCGGCGTCACCCGTGTGGAGACGTGGGGAGGCGCCCCCACCACCGCTGGGGATGTGGTCTCGACATACCCCGACGGCGGGCACGGCAGCTTCGCTTTGCGTGGGGTGCCGGGTGATTCCCGCCTGCTCGATCTGCCCGTCACCTCGGGCAGGTGGCTGCGGCCCGGCGAGGCGAACGCGGTCGTGCTGAACTCGATGGCCGCCGTCCCACTCCCGGACGCGAAACCCGGCGACACGATCACTCTCAGGCTTGACGGCCGCGCCACCACGTGGCGTGTCGTCGGCACGGTACGCGAGATCGGCTCGCCGGCCGCCGCCTACGTCACCAGGACCGCCTTCGAGCGGCATGCCGGACCCGCCCGCGACCTGCGCATCGTCACCTCCGACACCGCGGCGGTGCAGCGCGCGATCCGCGACGCGCGCATCGAGGGCGCGACCCTGACCGCCGCCGAGATGCGCGAGGCCGTCGACGGTCACATCTTCGTCCTGATCGGCGCGCTGATCGCCCTGGCCGTGCTGATGGCGATCGTCGGCGTGCTCGGCCTGGCCGCCGCCACCGGTGCCGGCGTGGTGGAGCGCACCCGCGAGTTCGCCGTCATGCGGGCCATCGGTGCCACCCCGCGCACCGTGCTGGGCATCGTGCTCGGCGAGAGCGTCTTCGTCGGTCTGCTCAGCTGGATCGCCGCCACGCTGCTCGCGTTCCTGCTGAGCTGGGCGATCGGCGATCTGCTCGGGGAGCTGGCCTTCCGCGCCCCGCTGCCGCTCACCGTCTCGCCCCTGGCCCTGGCTCTGTGGGCCCTGGCCGCGATCGCCGGCTCGGCTTTGGCTGGAGTGGTTCCCGCCGGTCGAGCCGCTCGGCTCACCATCGGCCAGGCCCTGGCCTACGTCTGAGGAGCGCCGTCGGATGAGGACGACGCGGCGGCGCCGAGCGGGCCGGCGTCGGCCGAGGCGCAGCGTGCGGCGACCTCCGCCAGCCGGCGCAGCAGTTCGGGTGGGCCTTCGACGGTGAAGTCGAGTCCGAGGGCGGCCAGGTAGGCGGCGAGCAGCAGTGGCGTGCTCGCGCCGATGTGCAGCCGGCACGTGGCGGCGTCGACGTGCTCGACGCGGGCGACCGGCGGGATGCGTTCGGCGACGACTTCGGCGGGGGCCCGTACCGTCGCGACCGTGCGGCACGGTCCCAGGACGGACGCGACGCCTTTGGTGACGTAGGAGATCGCGTCGCCGTCCGGGAGCGGCCGGGCGGTGAACACAGGGCCGGGCGGGGTGCGTGGGGTGAGCCGGTCCACGCGGAAGCTGCGCCAGCCGGTCCGGCCGACGTCCCAGGCGAGGAGGTACCAGCGGCGTCCGGTGGAGACCAGGCGGTGCGGCTCGGTGTCGCGCACGGTGAGGTTGCCGTCGTGGTCGCGGTAGTCGAAGCGCAGCCGCCGCCGGTCGCGGCAGGCTCCGGCCAGCGTGGCCAGCACGTCCGCCTCGACGGCGGGTCCGCCGCCGGGCGCCGGCAGGGTGTAGGCGGCCAGCGCCGCGAGGCGGGGGCGCAGCCGGGCGGGCAGGACCTGTTCGAGCTTGGCCAGGGCGCGCAGCGAGGTCTCCTCGATGCCTTCGACGGTGCCCGCTCCGGTGGCGGCCGTGCGCAGTCCGACGGCGACCGCGACGGCCTCGTCGTCGTCGAGCAGCAGCGGGGGCAGCCGGGCGCCGGGTCCGAGCCGGTAGCCGCCGGTCGTGCCCGTGGTGGCCGTGACCGGGTAGCCGAGGTCGCGCAGCCGTTCGATGTCGGTGCGGATCGTGCGCGTGCTGACTTTGAGGCGTTCGGCCAGTTCGGGGCCCGGCCAGTCGGTGCGTGACTGCAGCAGCGACAGCAGGCGGAGGAGCCGGCCCGCCGCGTCGCGCGTCCCTCGTGTGCTCATGGCGGCATTTTCGCGCGCGTTGCGGAAGTCCGTCTTCCGCAACGGGTGTCAGGGTGCGGTCGTACCGGAAGACGGCGGAAGAAGGGAAGCGGTGCTGTGACGACGACGGCGGGAACGACAGGTGCGGCAGCGGCGGGTTCGGGGATGAGGGCTGCGGTGGTGACGGGCGGCTCGCGCGGGATCGGGCGGGCCGTGGTGGAGCGGCTGGTGGGCGACGGTGCGACGGTCGTGTTCAGCTACACGGCCGATGAGCGGGCGGCCGAGGAGGTGGTCGCGTCCCTGGGCGGGCGGGCGACGGCCGTGCGGGCGGACGCGGCGGACGTGGAGCAGGTGGAGCGTCTGTTCGCCAGGGCTGATGAGGTGTTCGCCGCGGCGGGCGCCGGGCCGTTGTCGGCGCTGGTGAACAACGCGGGCGTCATCGCGCACGCGCCGATCGAGGAGGTGACGCCGCAGGTGTACGACCGGGTGATGGCCGTCAACGCCCGTGGCGCCTACTTCGCGCTGCGGGCCGCCGCGCGGCGGATGGCCGACGGCGGGCGGATCGTGAACATCTCGACCACGGGCACCGCCTGGCCCAGCCCGGGTGAGTCGGTGTACGCCGCGAGCAAGGCGGCGCTGGAGCAGCTCACCCGGGTCGCCTCGCGGGAGCTCGGGCGGCGTGGGATCACCGTCAACTGCGTCTCCCCCGGCGCGACCGACACCGACCTGCTGCGGGCGGGGGCGTCGCCGGAGGTGCTCGCGACCGTCGCCCACATGACGGCGCTGGGCCGGGTGGGGACGCCGGCCGACATCGCGGCGGTCGTGGCCCTGCTGCTGGGCCCGGACGCGGGCTGGTTGACGGGTCAGAACCTGTGTGCCGACGGGGGGCTCGTCTGAGGGGGCGGGCATCACTGTTCAGTCGAGCACCTTGATCTTCTTCATGGTCGGCTGGGAGATGACCCGGGCGACGCCCGGAATGCCGATGATCTTTCCGGTCTGGAACGCCTCGTAGGCGGCGTAGTCGGCGACGAGGACGCGCAGGTGGTAGTCGGGCGTGGCGAACAGGCGGCGGAACTCGACGACCTCGTCATAGGCGGCGATGGTCTTCTCCAGCTCCTCCAGGGTCTTCAGGTCGCTCACGCTGACCTCGATGGAGACGATGACCTCCAGGCCGCCGCCGAGCAGCTCGTGGTTGACGGTGGCCCGGTAGCCGCTGATGACGCCGGCCTCCTCCAGGCGCTTGACCCGGCGCAGGCACGGCGGCGGCGTGAGCCCCACGCGCCTCGCGAGCTCGACGTTGGTCAGCCGCCCATCCTGCTGGAGCTGGAACAAAATTTCTCTGTCGATCGCGTCAAGTGTGTATTCATTGCTCACTGGACGATTTTAGCGCCAGAATCGGAAACCATATGAGGAGGAAATCGACCTAGAATTTTACCAAGGTTGTTTCCGCTGCTCACGCGCGGTGCCAGAAGGGTGCAGATCTTGACGAATCGTGTCGCAGAGGTTGAGGCCTGGCTGGACGAGCGGGCCGAGGACATGGCCTGGCTGCTGGAACGTCTCGTGGCCGTCGACTCGGAGAACCCGCCCGGCCGCGCGCTCGGCCGCTGCGCCCGCGTGCTGCGCGAGGAGATGGACCGCCTCGGCCTGTCCCCCGAGATCATCGACGTCACCGGCGATCCCGGAGAGCTGGAGGAGCCGTGCGTCGTCCGGGGCAGCGCCGGCCGCGGCGACAAGCTCGTCTACTTCCACGGTCACTTCGACGTGGTGCCCGCCCAGGACCGCGCGCAGTTCACCGCCGAACGCCGCGGCGGCAGGATCATCGGCCGCGGCACGGCCGACATGAAGGGCGGCATCGTCAGCATGCTCTACGGCGCCGCGGCCGCCCGGGAACTGGGCCTGCTCGGCGACGGGCGCATCGTCGTGCACCTGGTGTGCGACGAGGAGACCGGCAGCGTCGTGGGCGCCGGGCACCTGCGCGCCGCCGGCCTGATCGACCCCGCCGCGCTGGCCATGCTCACCGCGGAGCCCAGCGGCGGCGGCATCTGGAACGCCGCCCGCGGCGCGATCTCGCTGCGCGTCGACGTCCAGGGGCGCGAGGCCCACGTCGGCCAGGCGAACCTGGGCGTCAACGCCTTCCAGCACATGCTGCACCTCGCCCGCCCCGTCGAGCGGTACGCCGCCGAGATGGCCGGTCGCCACACCGGCTTGCCGATGAGCCCCGGCGACGCTCCCGGCACCATGATCGTGGTGGGCGGCCTGTCCGGCGCCGGCTCCAACTTCAACGTCGTCCCCGGCTCGGCCTACTTCACCGTCGACGGCCGCTACAACCCCGAAGAGGACCTCGACGGCGAGCTCAAGCGCCTGGTCGGCCTCGTCGAGGACGCCGCCCGCCAGGTCGGCGCCGAGGTGTCGGTGCGCACCACCCAGGTGCAGCCCTCGGCCGGCACCGACCCCGGCCATCCCGCCGCGGCCGCGCTCGCCCGCGTCGTCGGCGAGGTCCGGGGTGGCCCGGCCCGGTTCGAGCTGTGTGCGGGCATCCTGGAGATCCGCTGGTACGCCCAGCTCGGCATCCCCGCGTTCGGTTACGGCCCCGGCCGCCTGGAGGTCTCCCACGGACCCGAGGAGTACGTCGAGGAGGCCGAGCTGCGCCGCTGCGCCGCCGTGTACGCCCTCTACGCGGGCGACATGCTGTCCTGACGCAGGGTGGTGGACGCGGCCCGGGAATCCCACGCTCGTGACACCGTGGTGCCGCTCCGAGCGTCTGGACCCCGGGCTTGCGATCCGAGCGGGATACGCAGGTGACAGCGGTGTTGCCGCACCGTCAGGATCGGATCATGTCACGCGATCTTCGGCTGCGCGCAACCTTCGACAAAGCGGCTGCCCTCTATCAAGACGCACGCCCCGACTACCCAGCCGAGCTGTATTCCGATCTGCTCGCGATCACGGGGCTCACGCCACCCGCGCGCCTGCTCGAAGTCGGCTGCGGTCCGGGGAAGGCCACGCTGCCCCTGGCGCGGACGGGCTTCCGGATCACCGCGATCGAACTCGGCACCGCCCTGGCGGCGCAGGCACGGCACCGCCTCACCGCATTCCCCGACGTTTCCGTGATCACGTCTGCATTCGAAGAGTGGAAGCCGCCGGCAGGTGCCCGCTTCGATCTCGTCTACGCGGCCACGGCCTGGAGGTGGGTGGACCCGGAGGTCAAGTACGCCAAAGCGGCGAAGCTGCTCCCCCAGGGCGGCCACTTGGCCGTGTGGAACGCCGACCACGCGTTTCCGGCGGACTTCGACCCGTTCTTCACCGACCTCCAAAAGGTCCTCGAGGAGATGGGCGAAGGCGGTGGCGGCCCGTGGCCACCGCCACCGCCCGAGGACCGGCCCGACCCCATCGCCGCCGAGTTCGATGCCTCTGGGCACTTCACGGTGGTCGGGACACGACGCTACGTGTGGGCTCTGCGCTACACGGCAGACGAATACATCGCTCTGCTCAGTACGTTCTCCGGCCACATCGCCATGAAGCCGGCCAAGAACGAACACCTCTTCCGGGAGATACGCCGCCGCCTCGCCGCGCGCCCCGACGGGCGGCTCACCCGCCACTGGTCGGTCATCCTCACGATCGGCCGACGCCTGTGAGGTGGGGAGCACACCGAAAACGCGGAGTCATTCCGGACCGATAGCGCTTCCGTCGTTCGCAACCACCTGACATTCGGCACGTCCGGCGTCGATCCCGGTGGCCGTCGCGGCGGCGTGGCAGGCGCCGAGGCCGTCGGCGCGGGCGACGATCCGGCCGCCCGCGACGCGGACGGCCACCTCCGTGCCGTCGCTGACGGCCGGCACGCCTGCGGCCGCCGCCAGGACGCCCGAGGGGTCGTGCACCACCTGCAGGCGCGGCCAGGCCGCCGGGGGGACGGCCTGGCGCAGGCAGTGGCGCAGGCCCGCGACCGCCAGCCGGGCCAGCGGCGCCAGCTCGTCCGCCTGCCCGGTGACCAGGACGGCGGTGACACGCGTGCCGGGCGGCGTCGCGCGTACGGCTTCCTCGGCGGCGGCGAGGCGGTGCAGCCCGAGGACCGCCACCACGCCGTCACCGGTGAGCAGCGCGGGCGCGCCGCGCGCCGCGTCCAGCGCGGGGGGCGGGTCCCACGCCTCGTCGGCGGGCAGGGCGGGGGTGACGGCGGTGGGTGCGTGCCAGGCGTCGTCCAGGTCGAGGTCGGCGAGCCGGCCGCAGGCGGTGACGACGTCGAACGGCTCGGCGAAGCCGGGCGCGGCGGCGGCCAACCGGCTCGCGCCGTGCAGCATGGTGAGCGCCGCCTGCGCGACCCGCACCATCCGCCCCCCTGCCGCCACGTCTCCGGGCCCGTACGAGGCGGCGGGCCCGTGCGGGGCGAGGTTTTCCAGGGCGAGGGCGAGCAGCAGCGCGTCGAGCCGGACGAGCTGGGCGAACGGGCGCCGGGTCAGTTCGTCGGAGACGATGACGGGCATCAGGTCCCTGCCGAGCCGGGCGTCGTCGTGGCGGTCGTCGGTGGCCAGCGGCAGCCGGGCGACCCAGGCGCGGGCGAACGCGGCCAGCGCGTCGCGCACGGTGCGGCCCGCCCCCGTGAACGCCTCGTCGAAACGCCCGCCGGAGGGGCTGCCGAAGGAGTCGCCGAGGAGGCCGCCGGAGGCGTCGGCGAGTTCGGCCAGGACGGCGAAGTAGAGGGCGCGCTTGCCGGGGAAGTTCGAGTAGACGGCGCCGCGGGTCAGCTCGGCGCGCTCGGCGATGCCGTCGACCCGGGCCGCGTCGAAGCCGTGCTCGGCGAACTCCTCGCGGGCGGCGGCCAGCACCCGGGCCCTGGTGCGCTGCTGCTGCTCCGCCCTGGTGAGCCGGCCCATGGTCCCCCCTCTGCGGCGTTTGCGGCGCCTGACGATCCAGGATACCGTGACAATCCAGATGTTGAGATCATCTGGCCTGGTCATCCGGTGGCGGGTGCGGGCTCGTACCGACCGTTGAGGAGACGCATCCGAGTGGCACGCACAGGCGGCGGCGACCTGCTGAGGTGCAGGTTCTGCGGCAAGGACCAGCAGCAGGTCCGCAAGCTCATCGCCGGGCCGGGCCGGATCTGCATCTGCGACGAGTGCGTGGGGCTGTGCAACGAGCTGATCGCCGAGGAGCTCGCGGCCGCCGAGCCCGCCCCGCGGCCGGTGCCCACGCCGCGCGAGATCCACGCCTTCCTCGACCAGTACGTCATCGGCCAGGACCACGCCAAGAAGGCCCTGTCGGTCGCGGTCTACAACCACTACAAGCGCATCGCCGCACCGCGCGAGGCCGGCGCGGTCGAGCTGGGCAAGTCCAACATCCTGCTGGCCGGCCCCACCGGCTCCGGCAAGACCTACCTGGCGCGGACGCTCGCCCGGCTGCTCGACGTGCCGTTCGCGATCGCCGACGCCACCGCCCTGACCGAGGCCGGCTATGTCGGCGAGGACGTCGAGAACATCCTGCTCAAGCTCATCCAGGCCGCCGACGGCGACATAGGCAAGGCCGAGACCGGCATCGTCTACATCGACGAGATCGACAAGATCGCCCGCAAGGGCGACAACCCGTCGATCACCCGTGACGTCTCCGGCGAGGGCGTCCAGCAGGCGCTGCTGAAGATCTTGGAGGGCACGGTGGCGCACGTGCCGCCGCAGGGTGGCCGCAAGCACCCCCAGCAGGACCTCCTGCAGATCGACACCACCGGCGTCCTGTTCATCGTCGGCGGCGCGTTCGCCGGTCTGGAACGGATCGTCGAGCAGCGCACCGCCCGCCGGGGCGCCGGGTTCGGCGCGACGCCGCGCACCCCGCGGGACGACGCGCTGGACGGGGTCATGCCGGGCGACCTGCTGGCCTACGGGCTCATCCCGGAGCTCGTCGGCCGCCTGCCTGTCGTGACGGCGCTCCAGCCGCTGGACCGGGCGGCGTTGGTGCGCATCCTCACCGAGCCGCGCAACGCCCTGACCAGGCAGTACCAGCGGTTGCTGGAGCTCGACGGGGTGGAGCTGGAGTTCGCCGAGGACGCCGTCGGCGCGATCGCCGACCAGGCGCTGCTGCGCCGCACCGGCGCCCGCGCCGCCCGCGCGATCCTCGAGGAGGTGCTGCTCAACGTCATGTACGAGGTGCCGAGCCGCGACGACGTGGCCCGTGTCGTGATCACCCGCGACACCGTGCTCGACAACGTCAACCCCACCCTGGTGCCACGCGGCCGGCCCGGCGACGAGCCGCACCATCGGGAGAAGACCGCATGAAGCGCCGCAGAGCGATGAGCCCCCAAAGGGTCGCCGGAGCTGCCTGAAGGGCGGTCACGTGCTGGTCAGCCGCCACAGCGACGTGACTTCCGCGGCGCGGGCCGTGTGGAGGACATCCCCGGTGTCCGTGGCCCGTGGGTGTCGCGGCCCGGTGTCGATCTTGCCCACCACACGAAGGCCCGCTGTCTCGATCAGGGTCAGCAACTGGTGGCGCGGCCTGAGTCCGAGGTGCTCGGCCAGGTCGGACAGAATGAGCCATCCTTCGCCACCTGGTCGAAGGTGAGCGGCGAGCCCGTTCAGGAAGCCGTGAAGCATGGTGCTGTCCGGATCGTAGACGCCGTGTTCGAGGGCTGAGGTCGGCCGGGCGGGAATCCAGGGTGGGTTGCAGACGATGAGGTCGGCGCGACCTTCGGGGAAGAGGCAGGGGCCCGTGACCTCGATTCGGGCAGCGAGGCCCAGCTGACGGACGTTGTCGCGGGCGCAGTCCAGCGCGCGTGGGCTGATGTCGGTGGCGGTGATGCGATCGACCCCTCGATGAGCCAGGACGGCGGCGAGTACTCCGGTCCCCGTGCCGAGGTCGAACGCGGTGCGGCCGCTGCGACGAAGTGGAGCATGGGCGACCAGGTCGATGTACTCCCCTCTGACAGGGGAGAAGACGCCGTAGTGGGGATGCACGCGAGCGTCGAGGAAGGGTATTTCAACGCCGTTGAGGCACCACTGGTGTGCCCCGATCACGCCCAGCAGCTCGTTGAGTGGCTATGTAGGTGAGGGCGGGTACCAGATGTCGGTCAGGTGAGGCTCCACCCATCTGAGCCGGAAAATGGTGTCGGTGAGTTTTGGTACCACGAATGTCCGGCTGCTGAGACGATCGGGGTGCTCCGCATAGCGAGGGGGCACCGATGGCCAACAAGGGGAAGGCCGAACTGTTCGCGGCGATCCGTCGGGACGCCCGGCTGGAAGGCATGTCGGCGCGGGCGCTGGCCCGCAAGTACGGCGTGCATCGGCGGACGGTGGCTCAGGCGCTGGCCTCGCCCTGGCCGCCGGAGCGGAAGAAGCCGCCACCGCGCCGGTCGCGGCTGGATCCCTACAAGCCGGTCATCGATGCGATGCTGCGGGCTGATCTGGACGCGCCGCGCAAGCAGCGGCACACCGTGGTCCGCATCTGGAACCGGCTGGTGGAGGAGCACCAGGCAGTGGAGGTCTCCTACCCGATGGTCCGCGATTACGTGCGGCAGCGGCGGGCGGAGATCCGGATGGAGGAAGGCCGCGGACCGGTGCCCGGCTTCATCGAGCAGTCCCACCGCCCAGGCGCCGAGGCCGAGGTGGATTTCGGCGACGTGTGGATCCGGCTGGCCGGCACGCTGACCCGCTGCTACCTGTTCTCCTTCCGCCTGTCGTGGTCGGGCAAGGCCGTTCATCGGATGTTCCTGACCTGCTCGCAGGAGGCGTTCTTTGAGGGCCACGTCCACGCTCTCACCCTGCTGGGCGGTTATGTGGGTGACATCACCTCCACGATCTCGTGAGTCAGGTCAAGATGGTCGTTCCCGTCGAGGAGCGGCCATGGTCTGGCAACCACAGCTGGTTCGGCGTGTCGACGCCGCCGGGAACCTTGAGCTGTCGCTGGGGCACGCCCTGGTGGACGGCTACTTGGCGTTCGTGGCGGCGCGCTGCCGCCCCAACACCGTGCTGGCCACCGCCTATGACCTGAAGGTCTTCTTCTCGGCGATCTCTAAGGAACCGGCTGACGTCGTAACGGCGGACATCTTCGCGTTCATCACCGCGCAGAAGGCACCGCGCCGCGGACCGAAGGTGGTCCGCCTGGAAGACGGCGAAGCGGGCTTGTCGGCGCGCACCATCAAGCGTCGGCTGTCCAGCGTCTCTGGGCTATTCGATACTTGGCGACCCGTGATGACCTGGCGATCCAGCGCAACCCGGTGCCGACTGGCCTGGCCAACCGGCGTCGTGGACAGCGGCGCGGATCGCCGCTGTTGCGCACGCCGCGCACCCTGCCGCGTGTCCTGGGGCCTGCCGAGGTCGAAGCGGTCCTTGACGCACTGAATACCAGGCGAGACCGGGCCATGGTGTTGGCCATGCTGCTCGGTGGTCTGCGCCGCTGTGAGGTCCTGGGTCTGCGGCTGGGTGACCTGTCACCGGGAGAGCGCCAGGTGTTCATCAGCGAGGGCAAGGGCGGGCACCAGCGGCTGATCCCCATCTCAGCGACGTTCTTCACCGCTGTTGGTGACTACCTGGATCAGGAGCGGCCTATCGTTGACCACGACCACCTGTTCGTCGTGCTGCGCGGCCCGACGCGTGGCCGGCCGCTGTCGGCCGACGGGTTGGATGAGATCCTCGACGGCGTCCGCAGGCGCACCGGGCTGCCCCGGCTCACCTGCCATCAGCTTCGCCATACCTGCCTGACCCGGCTGCGGGAGGCCGGGATGGCCCTGGAAGCGGTGCAGGCCCAGGCTGGACGCCGCTCGATCGAGTCCACCCGGATCTATCTCCACCTGGCCAACGCGTGGTTGGTGAAGCAGTACCTGGACGCCAGCGCCGCCATCGACGCCGACAGGACCAACCTCTGATGCCCCGGGCCACGGCCTTGCCGATCATCCGCCCCGACCTGGTGAAGTACTACCTTGCTCACCGGGCCGCGCAGGGCATGAACAACGATCACAAGGTTCGCTGGGGAGCACGCGCCCTGCTCGCCGCCGTCCCCGACCTGACGGCGTTTGACCGTCTGCCGCTGGAGCGACAGCTGGCCTTTCACCACGAGAGCCACAGGTTCGTCAGCTGGCTGGCCGTCACCGGGCACCTGCAGCCCGGAGCGGACTACCTGGTGGCCCGGCGGCCACGGCTGGGCATCGTGCTGGCCCGCACCAACCCGGAGTTGCACCTGCGGTTCATGGAGACCGCTCGCCTTCTCGGCTTTCGCGAGCCGCTGGCGATGGCCCAGTTCAATCTGCTCGCCCACCTGGTGGCCCTGGCCGGCAAGCCAGCTGATCAGCTCCGGCAGGCCGACTGGGACGAAGGACGGCGGCTGTTGCTGGAAGCCGCGCGCCGCATCCCCAACCGCGGGGTGAAGGCGCTGTCGACGTCGTTGTTCAACCTGGAGGCCACGCTCTTCCACTGCGGGCTGACCGACGACCTGCCACGTCGGCGCTCACCCAACCGTGGCGATGTCCGGGCTCGGCAATGGTCGACCGTCCCGGCCACGATGGCAGCGACGATGCACCGCTACGTGGAGCAGATCAGCGGGACCTTGCGATCGAGCACCGTGAAGAACGCCGAGCTGACTCTGCGCGAGTTCGCGCTGCTCATCACGGCCGAGGATCCAACGGTGAGCTGCGTGGCCGAGCTGCAGCGTCGACACGTCGAACGCTACAAGGGCTGGCTGCTGGAGCGACCGGCCGCGCGCGGCGGTCCGCTGCACCGGCACACGGTCCGCGATCGGCTGGGCACGCTGCGGACCTTCCTGCGGCGCCTGGATGAGTGGGATGCCGACGATCGCCCCGCTCGACAGCTGGTCTTCGACAGCGACATGCCCATCGCCGATGAGCCACTCCCGCGGTTCCTCGACGACGCCGCAGCCGCCAAGCTCCTGGCCGCCGCCAGGCAAGATCCCGACCCATTCGCGCGGCTGGCGATTGAGATCCTGGCCCGCACCGGGATGCGCCGCAGCGAGATGCTCGGTCTCACCATTGACGCCGTGGTCCAGATCGGCTCGGCCTACTGGCTACGGGTTCCGGTGGGCAAGATGCACACCGACCGCTACGTTCCCCTGCATCCCCAGCTCAAGGCGCTGCTGGACGACTGGCTGCAGCACCGGCCCGAAGGGTTGCGCTCGGACCTGCTGTTCACCGACCACGGCAGCCCAGTCAATGCCTCCCGCATCGAGGCAGCTGTCCGCAACGCCGCCGACCGCGCAGGCCTGGGCCGAGTCACCCCGCACCAGCTCCGGCACACGCTCGCCACCCAGGCGATCAACCGGGGCATGTCGCTAGAGGCCATCGCCGCGCTACTTGGGCACCGTTCTCTGTCCATGACTCGCGTCTATGCCCGCATCGCCGATCGGGCCGTCGCCGACGAGTACTTCGCGGTCACCGAGAAGGTCGAGGCCCTCTACGACGCCCCGCGCCAGCTCCCCGCCGACGCCGAGGGCAGCGAGATGGCCAAGCTCCGCCGGGAGATGCACCGCCGGATGCTCGGCAACGGCTACTGCGCCCGTCCAGTCGAGATGGACTGCCACTTCGAGTCCATCTGCGAGTCCTGCACCTTCTTCGTCACCACCATCGAGTTTCGGCCCACCCTCGAACGTCAACGCGACGACGCCGCGGCCAAGGGGCAAGTCGCCCGCGAACAGATCTTCAATGGCCTGCTCAATCGACTCGACGGACAGGCGTCGTGACCGAACGCACAGTCTGCCGGATGCTGACCGCATCATCTAATGATCAAAAGGCGGCAGGGGCCGCGACTACCGAGCGTGTTCCCTCTTTGCGCGCAGCCACGCTTCCTCGAACTCATCTCGGCTGATCTCCATCTCCACCAGCTCAGGATCGAAGCGATCCACGACAGGCGGGTTGAAGGGCCAATCGTTTGGATCGCTCTTGATCGCGGTGCCGTCGTCGACCTGTTCCACCTGACGGAGCCGGCGACCATCAGATCCGATCTCCATCAGATAGGTCGCCGGGTCCACGCCGTCGTCGCCATCCCAACGGCGCCGCAGATAGAGAACAGACCTGTCCACGAACACGCCGAAGCCGGGCAGAGCACGCTGAGCGTCACGCTTTGCCCGCAGGTCATCCAAGCCTCCGGGCATCGTGGGAGAGTCGATATCGACCTCGGCCAGATCCCATCCCTCAGCCTGGTCAACAGCCTGCGGACTGTCGATGACCTCCACTTCCGCGAACGTCTCCAAAACCTCCCGGGCCGATCTCGCATGGACCCACCACCACACCCCGCCCATGCCATAGTCATGCAGGACAAGGAAACGCTTCTTGGGCTCAGCCTCAGCATCGGTCACAGCCAACCAGCTCCTACTCCTCGGCGAACGGTTCGTCGCTCCAACGGAACCACGCCTCACCGTCCTGAACGTGGAGCAGGAACTCTGCCACTGGCCCATGAGGCGCTACCAGGCGCACCGCCCGCGTGATCTTGCCATAGATCGTTTCCCACCGCTCATAGTCCTCGTCAAGGGTGTCGAGCAGCACCATCTCCTGCTGGAACAGCGGTTCCAAATCAGGGAACGCAGGCCCGGCAACGAACCGACCGCTGAGCCACGGCCCATCCGCGTCCTCGATTGTGATTTCACCGACCAACTCGTCCTGACGCATCAAACGCCACACCTCGCCACGCGAGCTCACCGCCGCTCCCGCCCTTCCCCTGCTGCGAAGTCTTGACAACAAGACCCGCATATTAGAGGCGTGCCGGCCGGCAAGGTGCGCTATGACAACCTGCGGCCCGCGGTGGCCAAGGTGCTCGGCTTCAACCGCTCGCGGGTGGAGAACGAACGCTGGGTCATCTTCCGCTCCTTCTACGGGATCGAGCCTTTCTACTGCCGCCGAGGCAAGGAGGGCGCGCACGAAAAGGGCGGCGTGGAGGGTCAGATTGGCTACTTCCGTCGCAACCATTTGGTGCCCGTCCCTGATGTGGCCACCATCGATGAGCTCAACGCCATGATCGACCGGTGGGACGTGGAGGACGAGGTGCGGCGGATCCGCTCCCGGCCCCAGAGCATCGGTGAGCGGTTCGCGATCGAAGCCCCGTTGCTGCGGCCGCTGCCGACCGAACGGTTCGAGACGGGACGGCTGTTCACCCCGCGGGTGGACCGCTACAGCGTGATCGTGGTGCGCACCAACCGCTACTCGGTGCCCGCCCGGCTGATCGGGCAAGCGGTGCGGGTGATGCTGCACGTTTCACACCTGGTGGTCTACCACAAGGGGCAGGAGGTGGCCCGGCACGAACGGCTGATCGCCAAGGGCGGCTCGCGGCTGGAGCTGGACCACTACCTGGAGATCCTGCTGAAGAAGCCCGGCGCCCTGCCCGGCTCCACCGCGTTGGAGCAGGCGCGCCGCTCGGGCAAGTTCACCCGTGAGCACGAGGCGTGGTGGGCCGCTGCCCGCCGGGCGCACGGCGAGGCCGAGGGCACCCGCGCGCTGATCGAGGTGCTGCTGTTGCACCGCCACATGGCTCACGAGCATGTGGCGGCGGGGATCGCCGCGGCGCTGCGGGTGGGCGCGTGGACCGCGGACGCCGTCGCTTTGGAGGCCCGTAAAGTCGCCCAGCTCGACTCCGAGCCCGGCTCGCCGCCGCCCGCACGCTCGCCGGCGCTGGCCTGGCTGGATGAACCGGGGGTGGTGTCGTTGACCGAACGCCGCATGTCCGCGCTGCCACCCGACACCCGGCCGCTGCCCTCGGTGGCCATCTACGACCAGCTGCTGCGCCGACCCGCGGCAGGCAGCCCTTCGCCCTCCGGTGAGGAAGGAAGGCCCTGACCATGACTGTTCCCCGTCATCGTGGTCTGACCGAGCAGGCCGCCGACGCCGCCGTGGACCAGGCCTGCAAGATGCTGCGCCTGCCCACCATCCGACAGAGCTACGCCGAGACCGCCCAGCGGGCCACCCGCGAGCAGATGTCCTACCTGGGTTTCCTGGCCGACCTGCTGCTGGCCGAATGCGACGACCGCGCCCGCCGTCGCTCCGAACGCCGCATCAAGGCCGCGGGCTTTCCGAGGCAGAAATCGCTGCGCGAGTTCGACTTCGAGGCCAACCCCAATATCGACCCCGCGATGATCCATAGCCTGGCCACCAGCGACTGGGTCCGCAAGGGCATTCCGCTGTGTCTGATCGGCGACTCGGGCACCGGCAAGTCGCACCTGCTCATCGCGCTGGGCACCGAAGCGGCCATGGCCGGGCACCGGGTCAAGTACACCCTGGCCGCCAAACTGGTCAACGAGCTGGTCGAGGCCGCCGACGAGAAGATGCTCACCAAGACCATCGCCCGCTACAGCCGCGTCGAGCTGCTCTGCCTTGACGAACTGGGCTACATGGAGCTAGACCGGCGGGGTGCCGAACTGCTCTTCCAAGTGATCACCGAACGGGACGAGCGGGCTTCCATCGCGATCGCCTCAAATGAGTCGTTTTCGGGATGTACCAAGACATTTAGCGACCCGCGGTTGTGCGCGGCGATCGTCGATCGGCTCACCTACGGCGGCAACATCATCGAGACCGGAACCGTGTCCTACCGCTATACCCAGACCCAGGCCGTCAAGTCTGCCCAGCAGGCTCCCAGCTGACCTCCGGCGTGCTCTTCCCGATAGCCGCCAAATCCGTCGGCCGCAGGAGCAGGTCAAGGTGGAGCGCCCGCAGCGCAGCGAGGACGACCGACCTTGACCTGCGACGAGGACCGACCATCATTCCGGCGGCGGGAAGCACACGGCCAAAGGCCCCGAGCTCCGGGGCTATCTGCCGGGATCTCCAGCGCTGTATGGCCGTGGGACGGCCGTGTTGATCGGCTCGGATTGTCAGGCTGAATCCAAGGGCCCAGCAGACATACGTCAAGAAACTCGGATGCGGACTCTATTCTGACGCTATTCGCCTGCGGCGTTGGATGCGGGTTGGGGTCTACCCTTGCCGGACAGGCCACGAGCGAGGGGCATTTGCAGGGCGGCGGCCGATGACGCTGTCTGGGCTGGCGGGGGCTGCTTGACGCCTGGGACGTGGCCGGTGCGGGCGACGGCTTCCCCTACAGCGTGAGCAGGCCGTACCAGCGCATCGACTACGTCATGACCTCTCGCGACATCAAAACGACCTCGGTGGCCGTCATCGGCACCGAGGCCTCCGACCACTTCCCCATCGCGGCCAACCTCGAACTCCCCCACCCCTCGCCCTGACCGCTCGGCGCCCGCCGTCTCTCGCGACAGCGGGCGCCGAGCGGTCCGGATCAGATGACGCCGCTCTGCCCGACGCAGCTCGTGACACCCTTCCTACCGGCCAACTTCACGAAGACCCGATGCGCCATAGGCCGCGTCGCCGGGATGTCCTTGTGGCCGGTATTGCCGGTGATCACGACCGACTTGAACGCGACGTCCGGAAGGCCGCCCCGGTCCTGGACGAGGCTGACCTTGACGTTGGTGGGGCCGCCGGAGGCCGTCCAGAAGACCTTGCGGAAGCGGTGCGCACCCAACCCGTTGACATAGGTGACGGTCACCTTCAGCTTGTAGGACCCCTTCGAACAGGTCGCGACGAGGGCCAAGTCTGCCGACGTGGTCACCGACGCCGCCGGCGCGGACGCCGAGGCCGACGCAGGCGCGCCCATCATGGCCACGGCCCCCATGGCCCCGACGACGACCGCGTTACGCATGATCTTCATATGGTTCCCTCCGTTGATTTCCCGTCGAGGTGAGACCATACGGAGACGCGGTATAGCGGAGGTATGTCCCAATCAGACCACTCGGAGCGCGCTAGTGGGACGCTAGGTTTTCCACGACCAAGCAGCCGACGACCAAAGTCCGCACGGCTGCTGGCCGAACCGCACTGTGTCCAAGGGATCTGTCGCCCTGACTCAACCCTTGATCCATGCTCCTTCTCGGCGTGCACCAGAACCCGCCCGACAGAAGGAGCATCATGAAGAAGCTGCTCAAGACCGCGGTGCGATCATGTGGGCGATGGAGATCGCCTCGTCACCGGTGTTTACCTGGCCGATGTGCTCGTTGATGATCTTGCCGCCCGGGCACCGGGATGCGGGTCGGGGCCTCAATCTTTCTCACCACGGAGCTCAGTCCGCCATGTGGCCCTCCTACGTGGCTGCCCTGACCGCGCCGTAGAACGCCGCCGCGGCCACCCGGCAGGACGCCTTCTTCGTGCCGGAGAACTTCACACACACGTTGCCCATGTCGAAGAGGAACGCGTCGTCGACGGGCTTCTTGTAGGTGTTACGCCACTTGCTGGAGCTCACCAGCGCCTTGACGTTGCGGTAGCCGAAGTCGTGGCGATCGCAGGGAATCTTGAAGACGCCCTTCCAGTATTCAGAGTTTCCGATCTTCTTGGGCACCGAGCAGCCGTCGGTGTTCCAGTTGAACTTGTACTCCTTGACCTGCGGGGTGTCCTTGTTGATTTTGAACCGGGCCCACGCGTTGTAGCTGGCCTTGGTGTTCTTCGTCAGGGTCAGCGCCATCGCCAGGCGCTGCGCCTTGGTCTTGTCGAGCGCGGTCGCCTGTGCGGGAGCGGCCAGCATGGCACCCGCCGCCAGGACGGCGGCGGACAGGGCCAGTGCCTTTTTCATGGTGACTCTTTTCTCTGGGGAGGAACAGCGGGAAAAGAGTCGCAGCACCGCGTCGGGGGCGCACCAAAACATAGCGCCGCGGACCCGGGAACATACCCCGGGCATACCCGGGGCGTGTCACATCGGGCGGGTCTGGCCCGTCCACCTTGTCCCCCGCTTCGTACGGCGGGGACGTGAACGGTCTTGAACGCACCGTCTCCCTGCGCGCCACCGCAGATCGCAGTCATGGACCCGTTGACCAGCTCAGGGGGGAGATTCGTTCCTGTCCGACAACCCTGCTGCTGCTCGCGCCAGCACGAACCCGGCCAACCAGACTGGTACCAAAACTCGCCTTCAGATCATGGGCGGTCGATCACCAAGTGGAGCCAAAAGAGGCCGACGCTTGGTCCCCGAACTCACCGACGAAATCAGTTGAGGGAGACCGCCGTCGGCTCGTGGGGGGGGCCGTAGGCCTCGGTGCATGCTTGACGCACATCCGGAGCTCGGCGCAGGCCCAGGGCGTGGGTGTCATCCAGCAGGACGACCAGCCTGCCGAGGACACGTGCACGGTCGCCGCGGGCACGGCGGTGAAGACGGAAGGTCTCTTGAGCGTTGTTTCCTGATGGGAGAGGTTTGCGGTCCATGCGGCGACTCATCGCCCGCAGGAGTTGCCGTGCGTTGTGGAAGTCGCCCCGCCACAGCAACGCCGTGCCCTCGCAGGCGAGGCGGTAGGCGGTGTAGGCCTTCATGCGGTCGTCCGCGACGGTGATCCGCCTGGGCGGCGGGGAAGCGTTCTCGGAATGCCAGCGGGCGGATCGGACGGTGTGGGCTTCGGTCCAGTGGATCGTGGACACCACGTACTCCTCGTGGTCGAACGTGCAGATGACACGAAGAGCACTTCGACGAGGAACGCGGAAACTCGCCCGTGCTGCCGCACGGAAGTCAAAGAGCAGGAAGGGCTACCGCTCCCGCGTCGAAGCGCGAGAGGAGGTGTCGCCGAGAACCATGCCGAGCGTCACGATCAGCCCTTTCGAGGAGACGGCCTATGAGGGTTGCACAGCGCTCTGGAACAGGCAAACGCGGCGTCCACGTACGCCCTCGCCATCAGCCCGGCGGGGTGAGGCGGGCACTCAGCTCGAAGCCGCCCTGCGGCAGCGGCCCCGCCTCGACATGGCCGCCCGCCCGGGCCAGGCGTTCGGCCAGCCCGCGCAGCCCGCTCCCGCCGCCCGCCGGGGTCCGCGTCCCGGGGCGCGCCGTGTCGCCGCGGCCGTCGCCCGCCGGGCCCGGCTGGTGGGCCTGCGTCCGGCCGTCGTCGCGGACGGTCACCGAGTCCGGGCCGATCTCGATCTCCACGCGGGTGGCGCCGCTGTGCCGGATCACGTTCGTGACGCCCTCGCGCACCACCCAGCCCAGCAGCACCTCCCCCTCCCCTTCCGGCGCCGGGCCCGCCTGCCGCATGACGGCCTCGATGCCGGCGGTCGCCAGCGCGTCGCGGGCGCGGGCCAGCTCGCCGGCCAGATCGGCGCGGCGGTAGCCGGTGACCGCTTCGCGGACCTCGCTCAGCGCCTGCCGGCCCACCGTCTCGATGTCGCCGGCCTGGCGTTCGGCCTGCGCGGGGTCGCGCCGGGCCAGCCGCCGCACCGCCTCGGCCTTGACCACGATGACCGAGAGGGTGTGGCCCAGCAGGTCGTGCAGGTCACGGGCGAAGCGCAACCGTTCCTCGGCGACCGCCGCCTCGGCCAGCAGCCGGCGCGTCCGGCGCAGCTCGCCGATGACGGCGTACAGGTGCAGCATGCCGGCCACGACCAGGCCCATGCTGAACGTCCCCCACGAGAACGCCATGACCAGCTCGACGGAGGCGCCGCGCGCCCACACCGTCGCGGCCGTCACCACGGTCAGCGCCGCCAGGACGATCCGCACGGCCCTGCCGTACAGGGCGATCCCGCACGCCACGCCCGTCAGCGGGAACAGGTAGCGCCAGCTCCCACCGTACGAGGCCGCCATGGCCGTCACCACCACGGCCAGCGCCGCGAGCATCACCCAGGCCGGGCGGGGGCGGTGGCGGAAGGTCAGCAGGACCACGCCGGCGTACAGGGCGCAGACCACGGCCAGGCCGGCCCACGACAACCAGGCGGGCCGCATGGTGCCGTCGGCTGTCTCGGCCACGACTCCGATGCCGAGCAGGGCGAAGAGCATGAACCCGGTGGTGCCGGGCGGCCGGGGCGGCTTGCCGTCGAGCGGCGTCAGATGAGCGGGCAACACCTCCCCCACGTTAGGCCCGGCCCCGCCGCGCTGGGGCCGGTGGGAGGGGTGGGCGGGGCGGACTTGGCGGGCGGGGACGAGCGCGCCCCCGCTCCGTGAGAAGATCAACCATTATGACCGGTCTCCCAGGCGCAGGCCGCCGTGGTCTTCCAGAGGTGCGGGCGACGAGCGACCCCCTGGTCAGGGTCACCGGCATCGGGCAGGTCGCCGGGCTGCGGCCGCGCCGCCGGCCCGGCGACGGCGGCGAGGTGAGCGGCGCCGACGTCGACGTGGTCGACGCGCTGGACCCGCTCGGGCGGCGCACGGTGACCGGATGGCTGCTCGACACCCCCTCCCCCACCATGCGGCGGGGCCGCCTGCGGGTGCTGGCCTCGTTCGTGCGCTGGCTGCGCGCCGCCGAGCCGGGCCGGGCCCTGCTGGCCGTCACCGGGGCGCAGGTGGAGCGCTACTGTGCCGCGGCGCTCGGCGGTGAGCTGCCCGGTGGTCCGGGCGTGTCCGGCAAGCCGCTGGCCAACGTCACGGTGGCCAGGAGACGTGCCGCTCTGGAGGCGTTCTACGGGTACGCCTGGCGGCACGGCGCGCTGCTGGCAAGCTGCGACGCGCCGGAGGGCGTGGGGGCGCTCACCCGGGACGAGCGGCGGCTGTTGCGGCGGGGCGTGGCGTGCCTGGCCGCCGACGGCCGGGCGGCGGAGGCGGCGGCGGTCGCCCTGCTGGAGGCGACGGGGGCGTGCGTGGACGCGCTGGCGGGCCTGACCGCGCGTGACCTGTGCACGGTCGCCGACGGCGCCGGCGGCGGCAGCGCCGTCGTCGTCCTGCAGACCGGCCGTGACGACATCGCCGCCTTCCCCGTGCCCGCCCCGGCCCGCGCGCTGCTGCGGACGCTGTGCCAGGAGCGCGACGCCGACGAGCCGCTGCTTCGCCGTGACGACGGCGGGCCGGTGGACCTCGCCTGGGTCGGCGCCGCGCTCATCCGGGCCGCCCTGTCGGGAGGCGTGCCCGAGGAGCGGGCGAGCCGGTTGCATCCGCGCTTGCTGCGCGCCGCCACCCTGCGGCGCTCCGGCGACGACCCGGGCTCCTGAGCGGTTCGCGGGCTTGCGCCACGCTCTCAGGCCCGCCGACGCGACAACCTCCGATCGAGCAGGACGGGCACGGTCGTGATCGCGGCCAGACCCGCACCGAGCCACGGGATGGCGGTGATCCCCGCTCCGGCATCGAGCGCGGCGGCCGCTGCCACGGGAACGAGGCTGATGCCGAGTTGGAAGGCGGAGACGGTGGTGGCCCCGGCGAGCGTGGGCGCCTGGGACGCGATGGCGAACACGCGCCCGTAGATGGCCGGGTTCAGCACGAATCCGGCGACGCCGAGAAGCAGGACCAGAGGGACGACGGCCAGCGCGTGCCGGGCGAGTACAGCGAGCAGGGCGGAACAGGCCGCGATCCCGAGCGCCCCGGCCAGGAGCGCGTGGGTGGGCAGTTTGTCGGCGATTCTGCCCCCGATGGACAGGCCGATGAAGGCCCCGACGCCGAACAGGGTCAGGATCGCCGGAACCCAGATCTCGGGTATCCGGGTGACGCCGGTCAGGAACGGCGCCAGGTAGTTGAACGAGATCATGTAGGCGGCGGTGCTCAGCAGGGTGACGGCGTAGACCACCCACACCTGGGGCCGCCTCATCGTGCGAAGCTCGCCGCGCACGCTCGGCTGGCCGCGCACGCTCGTGGCGGGCAGCGCCACGAGCGTCAAGACGGCGCCGGCGACGGTGAGGACGGCCACGGCCCAGAAGCCACCACGCCACCCGGTGAAGTAGCTGAGCAGCGCGCCGGCCGGGCCACCGGCGATCATCGCGAGGCTGAGCCCGCTGACGACGACGCCGGAGGCGCGGGCGGTACGGTCGGGCGGGACCAGGCTGATCGCGGTGACCGCCGCGACCGCCCAGAACCCCGCGTAGGCCAGACCGCAGAGGAAGCGCGTGGCCAGGAGCACCGCGTAGCTGTCCGTGAGGATGCCGATCGCCACGCAGGCGGCGAAGGCCGCCTGGGTGGCGACGAGCGTCGTCCGCCGTGGCCAGCGCAGGGTCATGATGGCCAGGGGCGGCCCGCCGACGACGACGCCGGCGGCGAACGCCGAGATCAGCGCTCCGGCGGAGGACAGCGTGATGCGCAGGTCCTCGGCGACGGCCGGCAGGACCCCGGCGAGCAGGAACTCCGCGCTGCCCATCGCGAACAGGCTGAAGGACAGCAGGTAGACCCCCAGAGGCAGTCTGCCGCGGGTGGCCGGTGCCTTTCGGATCGTGGCCTCGGCGCTCACCGGTCCACACCGCCGTCACGCAGGATCGTGGTGTGCTTGTGGTCCAGCACGTGCTGGGGAGCCGCGCCCGGCCACGAGCCGGAGCGGTCGGCGGCCAGGCTCTCCCCGATCGGGGTGACCATCGGGCACGGACGGCACCGGGTGGCCCGGAACTGGATCAGGACGGGCCGTCTCGCCTGGTTGACGCGCTTGGCGAAGGTCTGCTCGGTGGCGCTGTCCACCGAGCCTGGAGCGTGCGCGGGCATGGGTGAGTCTCCTTTGCGGGGTGAGAGGGTGTGGTGGCGGGCCGGTGCCCGCGCGGAATCCGGCGGCGGGGGATCGCCCGCCGCCCGGTGCCGGCCGGCTACCCGCTCGCGGCGGCCGGGGCGCGGTGCTGCTCGACGGCGTGGCGGACGTCCTCGTCCACCAGGTCGGCGTTGATGGCGAAAGCGGCCGCCGCACCCATCCCGGCGGCGGTGACGACCTGGGCGCGCGGGTCGATGACGTTCCCGGCCGCCCAGACCCCCGAAACGCCGGTACGGCCCGTGCGGTCGGTGGCGATCCAGCCGGTGTCGTCCCTGGCGCAACCGAGGCGGGTCAGCAGCTCGTCGTGCGGCACCATGCGCGGGAAGAGGAAGGCGGCGGCGCGCGGGAGCACGCGACCGTCGACGAGCTCGATGCCGCGCAGCCGGCCGCTCTCGACGACGAGGTGGTCGATCTCTCCTTCGACGATGCGCAGGCCGCGCGCCTCCAGGCGCTCGCAGTCGTGCGCGCTGAGGTCGAGGGTGTGCGTGAGGAAGACCACGTCGTCGCTCCACTGGCGCAGGAGCAGGGCCTGGTGCACCGCCCCTGTATGCGTGCCGAGCACGGCGAGCGGCTGGTCGCCGACCTCGTAGCCGTGGCAGTAGGGGCAGTGCAGCACGTCCCTGCCCCACCGCTCGCGCACCCCGGGGATGTCGGGCAGCTCGTCGCGCAGGCCGGTGGCGACCAGGACACGGCGGGCGGCGAGCACCGGGCCGCCCTCCAGCCGGACGGAGAAGCCGTGCTCGATCTCCTCCACGCGGCCCCGGACGAGGCGCACGCCGTACCGGGCGATCTCGGCCCGGCCGAGCTCCAGCAGGGTGGCCGGTGGCAGGCCGTCGCGGGACAGGAATCCGTGCATGTGCGCGGCCGGGGCGTTGCGCGGCTCCCCCGCGTCGATCACGGCCACCTCGCGCCGCGCGCGCCCCAGGAGCAGGGCGGCGTTCAGTCCGGCCGCTCCGGCGCCGACCACCACCACGTCGTATCTCCCGTCGACCGCGGGCCGCGCGTCGGCGTCATGGCTGTTCATCGCCTTGATCATGACGATCACCTCCGGCCCCGATGGTGCGTCCTGCCGGGAGCCGGTGACAACTTATGTTGCCATTTCTGGAACAGCGGAGGTGGAATGGGACCCATGGAACAGCGATCCTCGATAAGCGCCACGCTGGCTCAGGTCGGCGCCCGCCTGCGGCGCGTACGCACCCAGCGCGGCGTGACCCTGGCGGCCCTGGCCGAGGCCACCGGCATTTCCAAGAGCACGCTCTCGCGGCTGGAGTCAGGCCAGCGCCGCCCCAGCCTGGAACTCCTGTTGCCGATCGCGCAGGCGCACCAGGTGCCGCTGGACGAGCTGGTCGGCGCGCCGGAGGTCGGCGACCCGCGCATCCGTTGCAAGCCCCTCGTCCGCAACGGGCGGACCGTACTCCCCCTGACCACCCAGCCGGGCCCCCTGCAGGCGTGGAAGTCGATCATCCCTGCCGAGCAGAACCGGCCGCAGCCGATCACGCACGAAGGCTACGAGTGGATGTACGTCCTGTCCGGACGCGTGCGACTCATCGTGGCCGACCACGACCTGATCATGGGACCGGGCGAGGCCGCCGAGTTCGACACCCGCCTGCCGCACTGGTTCGGGCCCGCGGGCGACACTCCCGTGGAGGTCCTCAACCTGTTCGGCCGCCAGGGCGAACGCATGCACGTGCGGACCAAGCCCCGCGCCCGGCAGGAACCGGCCTCCTCGACCACCACGGCGACCGGGCGCCAGGAATGATCAATAGTTTGCCTTCCGTGTCCCGCGGGAGATCGGACGCTCGCGCCCGGCGCTCCGGTCCGAGCGCCCCGGGCGCCGTCGCTACGCGGCGAGCCGGGCCAGGCGGCGCAGTGACAGGCGGGCCAGCGCGCCCGCGAGCGGGCGGGCCAGGGGCCACAGCGCCCGCCCGAGCGGCCCGAAGGGCAGCTCCAGTGCCTCGGCCCAGACGACGCGGCTGCCCCCGTCGCACGCTTGACGCGGAAGGCGCCCTCGCCCCGCACCAGCCGGCCCGTGTGCCGGACGCGCACCAGCCGGGGCGGCTCCCACCGGGTGATCGTCATCGTGTCGAGGAACCCGAACGGCCCGATCCCGGTGAAGGCCTCCACCCGGCCCTCGCCGGCGTTCCAGGCGCTGGTCAGCACCATCCACTCCCGGTGCCGCGGCCAGTCGGTGAGCAGGGCGAACACCCGCTCCGGCGGCGCGGCCACCCGCACGGCGGCTCCCATGTAGGCGCGGCTCACCCGTCGATCCCCCTGACCTCGTGGACGGCGGACTTGCCCGGCTCGGCGAACGCCAGCAGGGCGAGAGCCTCCGCGCGGACCTCCTCCACCTGCCCCGGAGTGAGCGGTGCGAACGGCTCCACGCTCACCACGTGCTTGTCGCGCCGCCACACGCCGCGCACGAAGCCGTCGACCAGCACGGTGCCGAGCACCTGCCCGTTGACGGTGATGACGCGCGCGCGGTGCTCGTCGGAGATGACGCGGGTGCGGTCGGCGTGGCTCAGCAGCAGGTTGTCGAACGGCGCCACCAGCCGCACCGGCGCCGGCACGTCTGCTCCGGGCCGGGGCGCGTCCGGCAGGTCGAACAGCTCCTTGCCGTTGTCGCCCTCCAGGCGGACCAGCTCGGGGCGGAGCCGTTCGACGATCTCGCGCAGCCCGGTCAGGCCCGACCACGCCTGCACGTCGGCCACCGTGGCCGGCCCGAACGCGGCCAGGTAGCGCAGCACCATCCGTTCGAGCGACGGCTCCGGGTGCGGCTCGCGGCCCAGCCACGTCTCGATGGTGGCGTACGCGGTCTGCCCGGCCCTGCCCCACACGGCCCGTGGCGTCACCTGCACCAGCGGCACCAGGCAGCGCATCACCTGCGCCAGGGTGTCGGCGCCGACCGTGGGGTAGCGCTCGGCCAGCGCGGCGCCCAGCTTCGCCGCGGTCAGCGGCCCGGCCTGCTCCAGCGTCTCGCGGCCCACCTTGACGATCTCGTCGACGTCGACCTCGCGAAGGCGCGGCCCGTGCGCGGCGGTGAGGAACTTGGTGAGCATCGGCTGCGCGAGGGGTCGCAGCGCCAGGCCGTCGGCGGCGCTGACCAGGTGGACGGTGCCGCGCATGAGCACGAGCCTGACCACGTCGCGTTCCATGAGCAGGCGGGCGAGCTCCTGCGGCTGGAAGCCGTCCAGGCGTGACCACAGCCCGAAGTACGGGGGGAAGGGCGCCTGCGCCTGCAGGCCCACGAGATGCTCGACCGCCTGCAGGGCCGGCATGGCGTGGCGGCGCAGGAGGAGCTGGCGGGCGAGCGTGGCACGGTTGAGTGCCCGGCGGCTGATCACGCCCTCACCCTAGTGGACGGCGGTGCCGCCGCCCCGCGCCCGCGTGTGGCGCTCGGCGGGCTCGGGGAGGCCCGAGGGCGCCGGGGTGACCGGGCCCGCGGCTCGGGGTCGCGGCCCCGGGTCGTGTCCTCGAAATCGCTTTGCCGCGCCGGAGAGCGGCGGTCCATGATGGGCCATGGACATCATCTCCTCGTTGCCCGCGTTCGTGGTGGCCGTCGTGCTGATCTCCGCTTCCCCGGGGCCGGCGATGGCGTTGATCCTGCGCAGGGCCGCGTTGCGCGGGTTCTCCGGTGCGGTGCCCACGGTGCTGGGGCTGGAGGCGGGCCTGTATGTGTGGGCGCTGTTCGCGGCGGCCGGGCTGGCAGCGCTGGTGGCCGCCTCCGAGGTCGCCTTCCTGGTGCTGCGCGTCGTGGGTGCGGGCTTCCTGCTCTACCTGGGGGTGCGGGCCTGGCGCTCGGCGTGGCGCGGCCACGGCGTGGAGGCGGTGCCGGTCGTCGAGGAGCCGGTGTCGGCGCGGGGCTGGTGGAAGGCGTTCGGTGAGGGGGCCGTGGTGATGCTGGCCAACCCGAAGGCCGCCGCTTTCATGATCGCGTTCTATCCGCAGTTCGTGCCGGCCGACCGGCCGTTGTTCGCCACGACGGCGGTGCTGGCCCTGCTGCAGGTGGCCATCGAGATCGTCCTGTACCTGGCACTCGCGGCGGCGGTGGGCCGTGCGGGCGCGTGGTTCCGCCGGCCGGTGATCAGGCGCAGGCTCGACGCGGTCAGTGGCACCGTCCTGGTCGCCCTCGGCCTGCGGGTGGCCGCCGAGAGCCGCTGAGCACGGCCGGGCCGTCGAACGTCATCCGGGTCAGGTGGAGCGGCCGCCCGTGAAGGGGGGCTCGCCTTCCTTGAGGGGACGGAAGCGCAGGGCCGACCAGACGTCGTCCACCGCCACCTGCCCGTTGGGGCGCAGGCCGTACTCGCCGACGATCGGCCAGAGGGTGTCGCGATTGATGTCGGACGTGTTGCCCTTGGGATAGGCCACCCAGAGCGTGCCCGGCCGGGTGAGGCCGTCGCGGTGCTCGTCGAGGAGGCTGCGGGCGGAGGCGGCGTCGGCGGCGAACAGCACGGCGACGGTCGCCTGGTCGAGGTCGTCGGTGTGCCGGGCGCCTTCGGGCAGCGGGCCGACGCGGTCGCGGTGGTCGGGGCCGGACACCCACAGTGTGCCGCCGGGCTTGACGAGGAGCTTGGCGGCGGTGGTCTTGCCGGCGGTGGTCGTGGTGGCGATGTCAGGCCCTCCCGTAGGTGGCGTAGACGATTCCGGTCGTGAGGGTGCGGCCGGCGAGCAGGGTCAGCGGGATGTGCCCGGTGCCGTCCTCGAACAGCCGCTTGCCGCCGCCCACGACGACGGGGTGGATGGTCAGGTGCAGCTCGTCCAGCAGCCCGTCGCGCAGCAGGGAGCGCACCAGGGTGGGGCTGCCGGTGATGGAGATGTTCTTGCCCGGCTGCTGCTTGAGCTCCGCCAGGCGGGCGTTGACGTCGCTGTGACGTGCCGCGGTCGCTGTCGCTGTTTCTGCCGCGCTCTTGTCGTGCTGGCTCGGCAGCTGGTTGATGGACTGGTGGGCGTTATGAAGGCCGTTGCCCGGCCCCCGAGTTCTCGGGGCCGGGCAACGGCCTTCGCGTGATGTCGTGTGGTGGCCCGCGATTTCTGGGTGGCTGTGCTTGGCGTGGGGTGGTCACATCGAGCCGATGACGAGGTTCTTGCGGGCGGTTTCGACGACTTCTTTGGTGACGGTGGACATGTTATTGATTTTCAGGACGCGTTCGATCTGGCCGACGAGGCGGACGGTGAGGCGGAAGTTGCCGCTGGTGATGCGGGTGATGGCGGCGAGGGCTTCGGTGGTGGCGTAGTCGTCGTTGTCGCCGAGGCTGAGATGGGGCCAGGATCTGGCCAGGACGAAGGCTTGTTCGTCGGCGGACATGGGCTTGTAGTGGTGGACGAACCCGACGCGGGAGTAGAGCTGGGGGTAGCGGGCGAGGCGCTTTTCGATGCCGGGCATGCCGATCAGGATGAGTCCGATGCCGGTGCGGTCGTGGTGGTCGCGCAGTTGTTCCAGTGCCCCGACTTTCAGTCTGTCGGCTTCGTCCACGATGAGAAGTTCGGCGTGGGTGCTGGTGTTGAGCCTGCCGTGTTCGTCGATGCCGCGGCCGGGGTTGAGCATGAGTTCGACGTTCCAGCCGAGCCGATCGCACAGGAAGGAGATCTCTTTGTCGAGGTTGTGCGGGGTGTTGTGGACTTTGGGGGTGTACATGACGGCGCGGGCGGCCAGGATCTGCCCGGCCGATGCCTCGCCGTTTGTGCCGACGGGGCGGGTGCCGTCGAGGTGGCCGGCGAGCTGGTCCCATTGGGAGTAGTAGCGGGCTGACTGGGTCTTGCCCACGCCCGGGGCGCCGAAGCAGAGGCCGACGTAGCGTTCGCGCCGTACGGCGTCGGCGAATTCGATGAAGAGCCGGTGCTCTTTGGTGATCACGATGGGGGTGGCGACGGGCCTGTGCCCGTTGCCGCCCGCCGGCTGGCCGGGCGGAGAGCCAGGTCCGGGAGTGGGTGCGGGCCGGTCGGTAACGTCGGGGCGATCGTGGAGGCGGCCTTGGCTGCCGTGATCGTCAGGGCGGGCCTCGGCGATCGGGCCACCCGCGGGATCGGGGGTGTCGTCGCTCGGGGCGTCGGAGGGCGTTGCTGGCTCGAGGGCTGGCTCGGGGGTGTCGTCTGCTTTCGCCACGCCGGGTGTCTATCCGGGGCTCGGGCGGCTCACTCATTCCAGTAGCGTTTGAGTGGTGGACTGTCACTGTGGGTAGTGGCGGTGCTCGTGCCGGTCAGCGGCTCGGTGTTGGGGGCGGGGCTGTCCTGGGTGATGGCGCCGTCACCATCGCCGTCACCGTTGGGTCGGGTGAGGGTTGCCCAGGTGGCCAGATCGGGGCTGGCCAGGGAGGCGGGCAGGGGTTCGCTGTGGGCGGCCAGGAGCCGGTCGACGATGGCGTCGCGGCTGGTCAGGTGGCCGCGGAGTTGTTTGCGGCGGGCGTTGCGGGCGGTGGTGATCTCTTTGAGGCTGATGGTGGTGCCTGACAGTTCGGGGCAGATCGCCCGGCACAGGAATTCTTCGGTGCCGTCGGGGAGGCGGAGGTAGACACGGATCTCGGTGATGTCGCGGGGGTCGTAGCGGATGGTGGCCTGCTCGCGAATGTAGAAGGCCAGGACGGGGTCGAGGTAGCGCAGGTTCAGGAAGTGGATTCCGTCGGTGTGGATGACGCGGGGTTTGGCGACGGTGAGCAGCAGCAGGTCGAGTTGTTCGAGCGAGTCGGGCATGCGCGGGATGAACCCGCCGGCCTCCCACCGGGCCTGTGGGGGCGTCTTGGTCTCGCTGTGGGTGCGTAGGTTGTAGACCTCGCGGATGAACCTGCCGATCGCGGCATCGAGTTCGGCCAGGGTCAGCTTGGCCTGGCTGGCGCGCTCAGGGGTGCCGCGGGGCGCGTAGCCGGGCAGGTGGGCCAGGCACATCTGGTTGATCGTCTCGATCAGCCGCTCGATTTTCCCGTGGCCGTGCGGCTGGCCCTTGAGCGAGAAGACGGGCTGGACCCTCAGATCTGCCATGACCTGTTCCAGATGGGCGGAGGTGAAGTCGGAGCCGTGGTCGAGGTGGAAGACCGACGGGATGCCGCACACGTGCCAGTCCGGTTCGACTTTGCGCCAGATCGCGTGCCGGAAGGCCAGCGCGGTGGTCAACGCCGAGGGGGCCTCGAGGTTGACGGCGTATCCGGCGATGGCGCGGGAGTGGTCGTCCTCGATGGCGGTCAGCCACGGCCGGGCCGGTTTCCCTTTGTCGTCGAGCACCCAGATGTCCAGCTCGGTGTGGTCGGCCTGCCAGATCTCGTTGGGAGCCTTGGCTTCGCGCCGGTAGACCAGGTCGTAGGTCTCGCGGTACTTCTTGGTGCCCTCAAGGCCGAGGGTGACCAGCGCGGGGTCCAGGTCGGCGACGATGCGGGCCACGGTCCGGTAGGCGGGTGACGGCCAGCCGCGCGCCTTGGCGATGCTTTCGGCCTGCCGGTGGATGGTGGCCGCGCTGGGGCGGGGCTTGCGCAACGCGAGCCCCTCGATGAACGCCACGAGCTCGTCGGGGAACCGGTGCAGCCCCTTGTCGCGGCGGCGCGGCCGGGTCAAGGCGTCCAGACCGCCTTGCCGGTAGTCGGCCAGCCACCGCTGCAACGTCCGGTAGGAGACGCCGCCCTCGTCCTGGGCGGCGGCCAGCTGCGCCAGCGGTGCTCCCTCGTGCAGGTGCGGCGCGAGCATCTCGTACCGGCTCATGGCCAGGGCACGCCCGGCAGCGTGGCCGGGCGCGCCGCCGGAGCTCCCGCTGCCCAGCTGGGCTTGTGCGTGTTGTTCGCTGGCAGTACTCACCCTGTCATCGTCCGTCCCCACAATGGGCGCCCACCACACCGGTGAAGGCCACGCTCACGCCAACCTCCGCGTGGTAGGTGGTGGAGTCGAACCGGCAAGGGCTCGAGCCGAGTCAGAGCCATGTCAGGAACGGCACGTCACCAGCAGGCGGCACGGCAACAGGGGTCCGCAGCCGGCAATCGGCCGGTCTTCGATCACCTGTAGGCCCGTCGTCTGGCCCAGAAGATGCCGGCCGCCGCGCTCAGAGCGCCGCCACCAGCGACGCCGAGGCGCCGGTGGGTGTACGTCGGCGTAGACGAACAGCCCGTCCGCGGTCAGGACACGGGTGATCTCTGCCAGGCCGGCGCGGACTCCGCGCCAGTGGCGGCAGGTCAGGGTCGCGGTGATGAGATCGAGGCTGGCGTCGGGGAACGGCAACTGCTCGGCACGGGCCCGCACCATTGCCGGACTCCCTTCGGATGGGGTGGTGCGGCGGGCGACGGTGAGCATGGCGTGGGCGGCGTCCATCCCGATCAGGCGCGCCGTGGGGAAGCGGTCGGCCGCCTTGTGGAGCAGGCGCCCCGTGCCGCAGCCGAGGTCGAGCAGGTGGCGGGGGCGGGGCAGGTGATGATGAGCGGCGGTCAGGACTGCGGCATGCACCGGATCGGCCAGGGTGGCGATCAGACTCTGGTCGTAGGTGGCCGCCCATCGCTCGAACAGCTGCGCCGAAGCCGCCATGACCCATGGTCGGCTGGGGCAGGTCGCGGGCGGGGGCGTGTTTCGGTATCGGTTCGGGTGCACCAGTCCGGCGGCCGGGTGGTGCCGGGCCGGGCTTCTTGCGGACGGGGAGCTCATTCCGCTCGCCCTTCATGGCCGGTACCTCACGGCCTACGATCACCACATGGACGTCCTGCCGCCCCTACTCGTGTTCGCAGGGCTCGCCGCGGGGATCGTCGGGTGCCTTGGCTTGGCCGGGCGGCTGCCACGCAACAACATCGCCGGGGTGCGCACTCCCACCACGATGCGCAGCGACACGGCGTTCCGAGCCAACAAGGCGGCGGGCGTGCCCCCGCTGACCGGCGGCGGTGTCGCGTTGACCGGAGCGGTGGCGGCGTGGCTCCTGCCGACCGACGAGGGCGTGCTCACGGTGGTCATCGTGGCCGCGATCGGCATGCTGGCGCTGACGATCCTTGGCGGTGTGACGGGCGTCCGTGCCGCCAAGGCCGTACCCGACCAGGAGCCGGATCCGCCCACTGGGTGAGGACTGGCGGTATGGCTACACTCCCGGGGGTGCGCTGATCCTCGCCAGTGGCGACGGCTGCGGGGCGTATTCGTTCCGGTGAACGCTTGTGGTCACCGCACAACCAAAAGGATCTAGGGGTTGGCGGCGAGGAAGAGGTAGCCGGCGCACAGGGCGAGGTGCACGCCGGCTTGCAGGAGGGTGGCGCGGCCGGGCATGACGGTGAGGATGCCGACGCCGGCGGTGAGGGCCAGGAACATGATGTGGGCGGGGCCGAGGCCGAGGAGCAGCGGTCCGTCGAGCCAGATCGAGGCGACGGCGATGGCGGGGATCGTCAGGCCGATGCTGGCCATGGCGGAGCCGAGGGCGAGGTTGAGGCTGATCTGGGTGCGGTTGCGGCGGGCGTGGCGGGCGGCGGCGAGCGTTTCGGGAAGCAGGACGAGCAGGGCGATGACGACGCCGACGAGGGAGTGCGGGAGTCCGGCGGCGGTGATGGTCTGCTCGATGGTGGTGGATTCGACTTTGGCCAGGCCGACGACGGCGACCAGGGCGGCCGTGAGCAGGATGAGGCTGGTCAGGGCGGTGCGGGTGGGCGGGGTGGCCGCGTAGGTTTCGGTGTCCGCGGCGTCGTCGGGGTCATTGTCGGTGTGGATTGCGTCGCTGATGTGGTTGCCGGTGGGGTGAGCGGGCTGGCGGGCCGGCGCCGAGCCTGGGAGCGGGGTTGGGGCTGGGGCGGTGAGGAAGTAGTCGCGGTGGCGGACGTTCTGGACAAAGACGAACAGCATGTACAGGGTCAGGGAGGCCACGGCGGCGAAGGCCAGTTGCGGGCCGGAGAATTCCGGGCCGGGGGCGCTGGTGGTGAAGGCGGGCAGGACCAGGCTGAGGGTGGCCAGGGTGATCACGGTGGCCAGGGCGGCGCCGGTGCCTTCGGGGTTGAACCGGGCGGTGCGGGTGCGCAGGGCGGTGAGCAGGAGTGACAGCCCGACGATGCCGTTACAGGTGATCATCACAGCGGCGAAGACGGTGTCGCGGGCCAGGGAGGCGGTGCTGGGTCCGCCGGAGGTCATCAAGGTGATGATGAGGCCGACCTCGATGACGGTGACGGCGACGGCGAGGATCAGTGAGCCGAAGGGTTCGCCGACGCGGTGGGCGACGACTTCGGCGTGGTGTACCGCGGCCAGCACGCAGGCGGCCAGCAGCGCCACGACCACGACCTCGGTGATGGCTGGCAGGTCGCGTTCCCACACCCCGATGAGGACCAGGACGGCCGCGATGGGGACGATCCTGGCCGCCAGGACCAGCGGGGAGCCCTTGGTCGGGGCGGCTGGCGGGGTGCTCAACAAGGGCCTCCATGGTGATGTCGGTCGCGCGTGTGAACGTATGAACGTAGTGCACCGCCGGGTGGAGCCGTACGGCCGGGCCCGTACGGGGGACCCGTTGGGTGACTTGGATCGCTTGATGACGCGATCTTGAGATCGGCCCCTCCCAGACGTGGCCGGACCGGGCGGATGGGACGTTTGGACCGAGGCGCCATCTCCAACACTCACCGATAATGATCTTGATAAGAGTTGCCGTGCCTCAGGAAGCCCAGGCCGCCGCCAGACCGCCGCGGGGCCTGGCCGGCTCGCGGGTCAGGGCAGTTCGGCGAACCGTTCAACCTGATCGGGTCGGCCGGAGACGATGATGATGTCGCCGTAGGCGAGTTCGGTGTCGGCGGTGGCGTAGGTGAACTCCTCGCCCGAGGGTTTGACCGCCACGATGGTGACGCCGTGCTTGCGGCGTAGGCCGGAGCGGCCGAGCGCGATACCGACGTAGTCCTTGGGCGGGTGGATCTTGGCCATCGCGAAGTGTTCGTCGACTTCCATGTAGTCGAGCAGTCGGCCGCTGACCAGGTGGGCGACGCGCTCGCCCATGTCGTGTTCGGGAAAGACGACGTGCTGGACGCCGATGCGTTCGAGGATCTGGCCGTGCTGCCTGCTGATCGCTTTCGCCCAGATGTCGTCGATCTCCAGCTCGACCAGGAGCGAGGAGGTGAGGATGCTGGCCTCCAGGTCGCTGCCGATGGCGCACACCACGCGGTGGAAGTCGGCTACGCCGAGCTGGCGCAGCGCGTCGAGGTCGGTGGAGTCGGCGGCGGCGACCTGGGTGATGCGCCCGGTCAGGCTCCGCACCGCCGCGGTCCGATGGTCGATGGCCAGGACCTCGGTGCCGCGCCGGGTGAGCTCCAGCGCGAGCGAGCTTCCGAACCGGCCCAGCCCGATCACCGCGACCGCGCCGCTGTTCTTGTCTACCAACGGTGACACGCTCCTCAGGTACGTCATAGCCAGGTCATAGCGGCGGCCGCGCTCGTTCGGCGCGCGGCACCTGATCGGTGAGTTCGGCCAGGCGTCGTTCCACGGCGGCGAGCCGGTCGGCCAGAGGCCGGCTGTGCAGCAGTTCGGCCAGGTGGTCGGCTTCATCTTCGTCGAGCTCTACCGTGTGCGCCGGAGTGTCGGGGTCGGCTCGGTCGTAGAACAGCAGGGTGCGCCGGCCGGTGTCGGTGACGATAACGCCGAGGTGGTCTCCCTGCCGGGTGTCGCCGTGGTGGACGGTTCCGGTGCCGGGGATGGTGGTGTGCGTGATGTCCACGGCCGGGTGTCTCCCTTCGCGCTGCTGGTGTGGCTGATGTGGCTGGTGTGCGGGTCGGGGTCGCCGTGCTCGCCGTACCAGTGGGCCAGGCGGCCTCGCCGGCCGACGGCGCGCAGGCGTCGTTCGACGCGCGTGCGGGTGGCGGAGGTGGTGACGATGAGCACGTCGTCGCCTTCCTGAAGCCGGGTGCCGGGTTCGGGGACGAGGGTGTCGCCGTCACGGACGATGAGGGTGACGATCGAGGGTGCCGGGAGCCGCAGTTCGAAGATCTCCACTCCGTGCAGGCGGGAGCCCGGTGGGATGGTGAGGGTGAGCAGGTCTGCGTTCAGGACGTCCAGCGGGGCCGATTCGATGTCCACGTCCCGGGCCTGACCGGGTTGGGTGACGCGCAGCAGCCGGGCGAAAGCCGGCAAGGTCGGTCCTTGGATGAGGGTGAAGAGGACGACCAGGACGAAGACGATGTTCAGCAGCTGCCGGCTGCCGGGCACGGCGGCCACGATGGGAAAGGTGGCCAAGACGATCGGCACGGCGCCGCGCAGGCCGGCCCAGGAGATGAACGCCTGTTCGCGCCAGCCGGTGCGGAAGCCGATCAGGCAGGCGGCTACCGAGGCGGGCCGGGCCAGCAGCAGCAGGACCAGGCCGACGATGGTGGCGGGCAGCAGCGCGGCGGGCAGTTCGCTGGGGCTGACGAGCAGGCCGAGCATGACGAACAGGCCGATCTGGGCCAGCCAGCCGATGCCTTCGGCAAACGAGCGGGTGGCCGCGCGGTGCGGCAGCACGGCGTTGCCGAGCACGATGCCGGCCAGGTAAGCGGCCAGGAAGCCGGAGGCGTTCGCGGCTCCGGCGGCGGCGAAGGCGATGACGCCCAGGCCGACGGTGGCCAGCGGGTACAGGCCGGTGGCGGGCAGGGCGACGTAGCGCAGCGCGAGGGTGCCGGCCCAGCCGATCAGCAGCCCGATCACGGCCCCGGCCACGAGCTGGTAGGTGATCTGCCCGGCGATGACGGCAGGGTCGGGCAGATCGGCGGCGGCGGTGCTGAACACCAGCACCAAGATGACGGTGGGGGCGTCGTTGAAGCCGGACTCGGCCTCCACCATGCCCGCGATGCGACGGGGCAGCGGCAGCGCGCGCAGGACGGAGAAGACAGCAGCGGCGTCGGTGGAGGAGACGATCGCGCCCAGCAGCAGGGCCAGCTGCCAGTTCATGCCCAGCAGCAGATGAGCGCCCGCGGCGGTGAGCAGGACGCTGACCGCGACGCCGACGGTGGCCAGCAGGGAGGAGGGCAGCAGGAGCCGGCGGATGTCGGCCCATCGGGTGCTCAGGCCGCCCTCGATGAGGATGACGGCCAGCGCTGAGGTGCCCAGCGTCTGCGCCAGCTGGGCGTCGTCGAAGTCGATGCCGAGGACGTCTTCGCCGAGCAGCACGCCGAGGGCGAGGAACAGCAGCAGGCCGGGCAGGCCGAGCCGGCTGGCGGTGCGCGCCGCGGCGATGCCGGCCAGCAGGACTATGCTGCCGGTCAGCAGTACCGCATACAGCTGCTGCAGGCTCATCGCGACACCTCGATGACCTCGATGACTCGGTGAACACGTCTCCTATCCACGGGGATGCTTCTCCGCCTGCCTGCCTGCCTGGGCTTGGGCCCAGGCGAGCAGCTCGCCCCTGAGCGGGACCTGGATGTCGGTGATGTCGAGGAGGGTGACCTGGACTCCCCACCGGCCGGTCATATCGCTGATCCGATCCGCCATCTCGGCGCAGCCGTGAGTGATCATGGTGGGGAGGTCGGCCAGATCTCGCTCGGCGATCTGGCGGCGCAGCACGCCCTCGGCCACGAGCACGGTGGCCGTCAGCGGCTCGTCCGTCGTCATCGCGAAGCGGACGGGATCGGTCGCGGCGGCCACCGCGGTGGCCTTGAAGCGCACACTCACCCCATCGCGGGTGACCACCTCAGGGCAGAACAGGTCCAGGCACACCAGCCGCAGCGACACCCGCACCTCCCGTTCCAAACCGGGCCACAGGAGGACAAGCCCAGGACCGCGCACCCTGACCACGCGGCCCAATCTGCACACGACCAGCCGCTCATCCTCACCGACGACCCGCACCGCCCGCGAGATGATCACGAGAAGGGGCAGGGCGCCCAGCAGTATCCATACCGCCGGCTCCACCACGGCGGGCGCCTGGAGGGCAGAGGTTGTGTGAGCGCCCAGTGCGAGCATGGGTCCTGCCTCTCTCCCCTGTCGCCTTTTGCCCGTCCCCGTGCAAGCCTCCTCATCGCCCCGGACGGGCGTCCGGCTCCCCGTGGGGCCAGTCTGGTTGGCCGACCCGCGCGGCGCCATCGGTGGCAACACCCATTCCTGGGGGTGGACACCATGTAGATTGCCGCAGCTCAGACCACCACCGTGGGGAATGTGATGGGGTGCGCCACCGATGGACAGACGGTCGTCGCGGTGGGGAGGCTGGAGGCATGACCGTGCTAGCCGGTAAGCATCCCCAGGGATCACCACGCGGATCACCACGCGCGCGCCGGGGGGCTCGTTCCCCGGCTTCGGCGCTGTTCTGGCGGCTTTTCCTGATCAACGGACTGGTCTTCGCCGCGGGGCTGACCGTGCTGGCGCTCTCGCCGGCCACGGTGTCCTCGCCGGTCCTGCTGACGGAGCTGCCGATCCTGGCGGTGGGGCTCGCGGTGATGCTCGGCGCGAACGCGGTGCTGCTGCGTACCAGCCTGGCCCCGCTCGGCGCGCTGACCGCGCTCATGGAGCGGGTCGACCTGCTGCGTTCCCGCGATCGCATCGCGCACAGCGGCAGCGGCGACCTGGGGACGCTGATCGCGACGTTCAACGCCATGCTGGACCGATTGGAGGCCGAGCGCAGCGCCAGCGCCGCTCACGCCCTGGCCGCTCAGGAGGCCGAGCGGCAGCGCATCGCGCGGGAGTTGCACGACGAGATCGGCCAAAGCCTCACCGTGGTCCTGCTCGCGCTCAAACGCACCGTGGATCGTGCGCCGCACGACCTGCGCGCGGAGCTGCACACGGTTGCCGAGACCGTCCGCGCCAGTCTGGATGAGGTCCGGCAGGTCGCCCGCCGGCTGCGGCCCGGCGTGCTGGAGGACCTGGGCCTCATCAGCGCCATGAACGCTCTGGCCAGCGACTTCTCCGGCAGCAGCGGCGTGCCGGTGACCCGGCTGCTGGATGCGCGGCTGCCGCAATTGAGCGGCGACACCGAGCTGGTGATCTACCGCATCGCGCAGGAAAGCCTGACCAACATCGCCCGGCACGCCCGCGCCTCGCACGTGGAGCTGTCGCTGCGCGCCGAGCCCGACACCGAGCCCGACACGGTGGTGCTGCGCGTCACCGACGACGGACGCGGCGGCCCGATCCACGACGGCGCCGGCATCCGCGGCATGCGCGAGCGCGCCATGCTCATTGGCGCCGACCTCACCATCGACAGGGCCCCTTCCCAGGGCACCGAGGTACGCCTGAGCGTACCCCTCGTACCCGCACCGATCGCCGAGCGACGGGAGTGACGTATGGACCAGCAGCCGACCCGGATCCTGCTCGCCGACGACCACGCGCTGGTCCGTCACGGGCTGCGGCTCATCCTGGATGCCGAACCCGACCTGAGTGTCGTGGCCGAGGCGGGCGACGGCGCTGAGGCCGTCGACCTGGCCACCCGCGCCGACACCGCCGTCGATCTGGCCATCTTGGACATTGCCATGCCACGGATGACCGGCATCCAGGCCGCCCGGGAAATCTCCCGCCGCGCGCCCGGCATCCGCCTGCTGATGCTGTCGATGTACGACAACGAGCAGTACCTGTTCGAATCGCTCAAGGCCGGCGCCTGCGGGTATGTGCTGAAGTCGGTGGCCGACCGGGACCTGCTGGAGGCCTGCCGCGCGGCCATGCGCGGGGAGCCGTTCCTCTACCCGGGAGCGATCACCGCGCTCATCCGCGACCACCTGCAACGCCACCAGCAGGGTGAGCCGGTGCCCGACACCCTTCTCACCCCACGCGAAGAGGAGATCGTCAAACTCATCGCCGAGGGCCACTCCTCCAAAGACATCGCCGACATGCTCATCATCAGCGTCAAGACCGTGGAACGGCACCGCGCCAACATCCTGGCCAAACTCGGCCTGCGCGACCGGCTGGAGCTGACCCGGCACGCCATCCGAGCGGGCCTGATCGAACCATGACCCCACCCCACGGCGACCAGGCCCCGGCAGCCAGGCCAAGACGGCCGGTACTGGCCGCGGCCCCGGCCGGCGGGGTGCAACGGTCATGACGCTCACCGCGGCCTTGGCGGTGGCGGTGTTCCTCGGCGCCTACACGCTGATCGCCACCGAGAAGATCCACCGGACGGCCGCCGCGCTCGGCGGAGCCGCCATCATGCTGGCGATCCACGCCACCGACGCCGAGGCGGCGTTCTTCTCCGAGCATTCGGGCATCGACTGGAACGTCGTCTTCCTCCTGCTCGGCATGATGATCATCGTTGGGGTGCTCAAGCAGACCGGCGTCTTCGAATACCTGGCGATCTGGGCGGCCAAACGCGCCCGCGGCCGCCCGTACCGGCTCATGGTGCTGCTGGTGTTGATCACCGCGGGTGCGTCGGCGCTGCTGGACAACGTCACCACCGTGCTGCTGATCGCGCCGGTGACGTTCCTGGTGTGCGAACGGCTCGCCCTGCCGGTCGTGCCCTACCTGATCGCCGAGGCGATGGCCTCCAACATCGGCGGTACCGCCACCCTCATCGGCGACCCGCCCAACATCATCATCGCCAGCCGCGGGGGGTTGACCTTCAACGACTTCCTCCTCCACCTGGCCCCGCTCGTGGTGGTGCTGATGGCTGTCTTCGTCGGATTGTGCCGCATCCTGTTCCGCGCTGCGTTCCGCTACGACCCCGAGCGGGCGGCGGAAATTATGGAGTTGGACGAGCGGGAGGCGATCGCCGATCGGCGGCTGCTGTGGCAGAGCCTGGCCGTGCTCACGCTGGTGATGGCCGCATTCGTGCTGCACCCGGTGCTGCACTACGAGCCGTCTGTGGTCGCGCTGCTGGGAGCCGGGGTGCTGGTCGCCGCCACCAGGGTGCGCACCCAGGACGCCATCGGCGAGGTCGAGTGGCCGACCTTGGTGTTCTTCGCCGGGCTGTTCGTCATGGTCGGCGCGCTGGTCGAGACCGGCGTCATCGGGCAGATCTCTCGCGCCGCCACCGACGCCACCCAGGGCAGGCTCGCCCTGACCAGCATGGTGCTGCTGTGGGGTTCAGCCGCGACCTCGGCCATCGTCGACAACATCCCCTACGTGGCCACCATGAGCCCCATCGTCGCCGACCTCGTCCAGGCCGGCGGCGGCCAGCAGGCACAGGTGCTGTGGTGGGCGCTGGCCCTCGGCGCCGACCTCGGCGGCAACGCCACTGCCATCGGCGCCGCGGCCAATGTCGTCGTCCTCGGCATCGCCGCCCGCAACGGCACCCCGATCAGCTTCTGGACCTTCACCCGGTACGGGCTGATCGTCACCCTCGTCACCATCGCCGTGGCCACCCCCTACCTGTGGCTGCGCTATCTCATGTGAGGCGCTTGTGGTCCGGCAGAGGGATCCGGCAGCGCAGAGAGGGGAGCGGAGTCGAGGCTGTCGGCGCTTAAGGTTTCATGTAATTCCTGATCATGGAGGACGCACCTGATGAGCACGGTGATCCAGGCATCGGAAGCGACAGACCGGGAGGACGCCGCTGGCGATGCCCGTTTGAACGCCAGGAGGCGAGCAGAATCGATCTCGCCGGCGTCAGGTCGGCCGAGTCTGAAGGGCACGTCCGCCATGGAGGAGAAATGGTGAATCTGTCGTCTGTGCTTCCGCTGCATGGTTGTGACCTGCACTACAGGGTCAGCGGCGGTGACGGCGTGCCGGTGGTGTTCTCGCACGGCGCTGGGGCTGACCATGTGATGTTCGACGCCCAAAGGGACTACCTGCGCGCCCGAGGGTGCCGGGTCGTCACCTGGGACATGCGCGGCCACGGCCGCTCTCGCCCGGCAGGTGTCCGGTTCACCGCCGAGCAGGCGATCGCGGACCTGTACGCGCTCATCCAGTACCTGGCGCTGGACCGGCCGGTCCTGGTGGGGCAGTCCCTCGGCGGCAACCTCAGCCAGGCGCTCATCCGGCGGCATCCAGACCTTGCCCGAGCGCTGATCGTCATCGGCTCGGCGTGGGACACCGCACCGCTGTCGTGGAAGGAGCGTCTGCTGGTCAAGGCGGCCACGCCCAGCCTGTCGATGATCCCCGCCAGAAGCCTTGCCAGCGTGTTGGCAGAGGCCTGCGCGCACACGCCAGACGCGCGGGCGGATGCGCGACGCGCCTTCTCCCAGCTGTCGAAGAAGGAGTTCGTGCACGTGTGGCAGGCCACCGCCGACCTGCTGGACCCCGCCCCGCACTATCGCACGCCGGTGCCGCTGTGCCTGATCCGGGGAGAGCGAGACCGCACCGGCAACATCGCCTCGGCCATGCCCCGGTGGGCCCAGGCCGAAGGCGTCGAGGAGGTCGTCATCCCCGACGCCGGCCACATCGCCAACCAAGACGCCCCGCACGCGGTCAACGCAGCGATAGACGCGTTCCTGCTGACCCTCCCGACCTCGATATAGGCACAGCGGTGAGCACGAAACCACGCAGGCGCAACAGACAGCTGCAGGCGCTAATAGGCAGAGCGAGGCCGGATCGCGGACAAGCCCCGGCAAGCGGAAGATCGTATTATCGGCTGGGTTAAGGAGCGCAATGACATTGGATCGTCCTCGGCGCGATCCCGGCAACACCGCGGTCAACGCCGACGCGATGGCGGAGCTGCATGCGCTCCTGGACGCGCTTGAGCGCATCATCGATGTGGCCACCGCCTCGGGCGAGATCCATCGCCACCACGAGGGCATGACGACCGCGGCCAGATTGCGTGCGCTTCGCCGCAACTTCTTCCCGGCCGACCAGCAGGCGCAGGCGGCTTTGGCGGCCGCCTGGTACTACCGCCTGGCCTTGGCGATCGGCGACCCCGGAAATCTCTCCCAGGCCGCCCTCGATGCGCGCCTCGACGACCTCGAACAAACCATCGCCACGTTGGCCAAACGTCGTCGACCCTGGTGGCGGATCCGGTGACCGCATGCCACGGCAGGGACTCCCCCGGTTCCTCCACGCCATCGAACTGCAGGCAGGCGAGGGGCGATGCCCTGCCCAGTGGCGACGATGTCGGTGTTCAGGCGCGTTTGGCGATCGCGGTGATCATCGGCTGGACCAAGCGGGCGGCCAGCGGCCCGAACGCGGCCAGGATCAGCACGTAAGCGGCGGCCAGCGGCCCGAGATCGGGGTGGGCACCGGCACCCACCGCCAGCCCCGCGATGACGATGTTGAACTCACCGCGCGGGATCAGCGCGATGCCCGCCCGGGCCCGGCCCGCCTGCGCGATCCCGGCCCGGCGCGCGGCGTAATAGCCGGTCAGCAGCTTGGTGACCATGCTGACCAGCGCCAGCAGCACGGCCAGCCCGGCCACCGGACCGATCTTCGTGGGGTCGGTCTGCAGGCCGAAGAAGACGAAGAACACCGCCGCGAAGAGGTCACGCAGCGGAGCCAGCAGGGCCTGAGCATCCTCCGCCAGTTCACCCGACAGGGCGATGCCGACCAGGAACGCTCCCACCGCCGCCGACACCTGCAACTGCTGTGCCACCCCGGCCACCAGCAGCGCCAGTCCGACCACCTTCAACAACAGCACTTCATTGTTGGGGCTGCGCACGAACGCCTCGATGACGCGGCCGAACCGCAGCGCCACCAGCAGCACCACACTCACGGTGGCCAGCGCGATGGCCACCGTGATCGCGCCCCCGGCGAAGCTCAACCCGGCCAGCAGCGCGGTGAGCAGCGGCAGGTAGATCGCCATTGTCAGGTCCTCGAAGACCAGCAGCGACAGCACCACCGGCGTCTCCCGGTTACCGATCCACCCCAGATCGGAGAGCACCTTGGCAGTGATGCCGGAGGAGGTGGCGTAGGTGACCCCGGCCATCGCCACCGCCGCCACCGGGCCCCAGCCCAAGAGCAGCGCGCAGATGGCGCCGGGCGCGGCGTTCAGCACCAGGTCGACGAGCCCGGCCCGGGCGTTGCTTTTCAGGCTGGTCGCCAGCTCATCGGCGTTGTATTCCAGGCCCAGGGTGAGGAGCAATAAGACGACGCCGATCTCGGCGCCGACCGCGACGAACTCCTCGCTGGTGGCCAACGGCACGATGCCGCCGGTGCCGAACGCCAGCCCGGCGATCAGATACAGCGGGATCGGCGAGATGCCCACCCGCAGCGCCAGGGCGCCGAGCAGGCCCAGACCGAGGATGATCGCGCCGAATTCCATGAACAGCAGTGCCGTGTGGTGCACCCGCGACCTACCCGCGGGCCAGGATGTCGGCGACGGCGTTGACACCCTCCGCGCTGCCCACCACGACCACCAGGTCACCGGCGGCCAGCGCGAAGTCCGGGGCCGGGCTGGTGTACACCTGCCCGGCGCGGACGATGGCCACGATCGAGGCGCCGGTGCGGGTGCGCACCCGAGCGTCGCCCATCGGCCGGCCCGCGTACGGCGAGTCGTCGCCGATCGGCAGCTTCTCGCTGACCAGCCCCGCCACCTCGCGGTGCAGATCATTCAGGCGCTGCACCACCCGCGGCGCGCCGAGCAGTTCGGCCAGCGCGTCGGCCTCCTCATCGTTGAGCTTGACCGTCTCACACGCGCGATCGGGGTCGTCCCGATCGTAGATCACCAGATCGCGGCGGCCGCTGCGGTGGGAGATCAGCCCGATGCGCCGCCCCGATCGCGTGGTGAACTCATGCCGCAACCCAATGCCGGGCAACGCCGTCTGCTCGATCTCCACCATCAGCCCCATCTACTCCAAACCAGGCAAGCCGCCTGTACCGTACCAATTCGAGCGTCGCCTGCCGATCGCGGCCCGTTCGCCCCGGCGTCGTACGCCTCGGGCTCGGCGCCATCGCCGGCATCACCGAAACTTCCGAGAACACCGTATTCCCCGAAGTACACTCCAGACGTGACTTCCGAGAATCCGGTCCACGGCGGATCACAACCCCCGGAAACAACTTCCGAGAACACGAACCAGACCGCGCCCGGGAGCCCGCCGCCACGGCGAGGCGCCCGCCCGACCGCTCTGCCGGCCGAGTTCGAGGAGCACCTCGTCACCTACGCCGCCGCCCTGGCCGAGGTACCGCTCGCCGCCGACACCAAGCGCACCTACGCCTCCCGGGTCCGCATGTACCTAGCCTGGCTGGCCGATCCCGAAGCCGGCAGACGCTTTACCGGCGATCCACTCACCGACCGCCGCGCCCGCGACTGGGCCGTGCGCGACTATCGCCACTACCTGCTGCGCGAGGCCGACCCCAAGCGCAGCGTCCGCTACAGCAACAACGCCCTGTCGGCCCTCGATGACTTCTACGTCCGCCTCGGCCTGGGCAAAGCGGACATCAACCGCGACGACCTGCCCAAGACCGCACCCAAGGCCCTCGACACGCACGCCCAGGTGCGCTGGCTGCGCGCCATCGAAGACTGGCCCCGCGCCCGCGACCGGCTGCTCGCCCTGCTGCCTTTCTACGCCGGGCTGCGCATCGGCGACGCCATCGCCCTCGACGTCGGGGACATCCGCATGTCAGCCCGCAAGGGCGTGCTGACCGTGTACGGCAAGGGCGGCAAGGTCCGCGAGGTCCCCATCCACCCCCAACTACGTAAGCCGATCATCGACTGGCTGGACGAACGCCAGTCCTGGAAGAACGCCACCACCAGCAAGGCGCTGTTCCTCAACCGTCGCGGCGGCCGACTGTCGGCCCGGGCCGCCTCCGCCGTCTTCACCGCCATCGGCGCCGCCGCCGGCCTGGAAGACGGCATCACCGCCCACATCGGCCGCCACACCTTCGTCACCCAGCTCATCCGCGGCGGCGAAGACCTCGTCACCGTCGCCGAACTCGCCGGCCACGCCCGGCTCGACACGCTGCGCGTCTACAGCCAGCCCACCGACGACGACAAGCAAGCCGCCCTGCGCCACCTCATCGTCGACCGATGACACGCTGGCGCAGATGACCACCCATTCACCAACCCCGCATCGGCCAGCGACTCCAGGCAACCCCCGCTGAGCATTATCAAAGACCAGGACGGTGCCATGCACACCGTGCCTCTACGGCCCGACGCATGGCAAGACTGACTCGGACGATTCCCTATGGCCAGCGCCTCAATCCAGCATCTACTTCTGGAGCGGAGGACTCGGGCCCGGGCAACGGCCTTCATAACGCCCACCAGTCCATCAACCAGCTGCGGAGCCAGCACGACAAGAGCGCGGCAGAAACAGCGACATTAACCGTGGCACGTCACAGACGTCGCCCTTGACGAGCGTGGAGTTCTGCCAGGTCGCGCTGTCGAGGGTGGTGGTGACGACGTACTTGGGAGTCTCGTTCATGTAGGGGGCCATGTCCTGGGCCTGCGGCTCGGGGTTCGGCCAGTACGCGGCGAACTCCTCGTAGGTGTGCCGGCCGAGCAGCATGGCGTCGGAGTCGGCCATCTGCGCGCCGACGATCTCGCCGAGCTCGTCGTTGTAGTAGGGGAAGTGCCACTTCTCGGGCGACTCGACGACGCCGTCCAGCGAGATGAACAGCCCTGCGACGATCTTGCGCATCGGTCTCTCCGTTCCTCCGGGGTGCTCTTTCGGATGGCTCCACCGTCCCACCGACAAAAAAATTTGTCAAGGCCGCCGTGCGGCAACCGGGCCGGGAACTCGAGGAACGGCCGCTCAGGACTCCAGGTAACGCAGGACGGCCAGCACGCGACGGCTGTATCCGGCCGTGTGCGACAGCTCCAGCTTGTCGAACAGCGCGTTGACGTGCTTCTCCACGGCGCTCTGCGACACGTGCAGCGCCTGCGCGATCGAGGCGTTGGTCAACCCCTGCGCCATCCGCTCCAGCACCTCGCGCTCGCGCGGGGTCAGCCGGGCCAGCGGGTCGGCGTGCGAGGTGCGGGCCAGGAGCTGGCGCACCACCTCGGGGTCGAACGCCGCTCCCCCGGCGCCCACCCGCTCCAGGGCGTCCAGGAAGTCCGCCACCTGCGCCACCCGGTCCTTCAGCAGGTAGCCGACGCCCTCGACGTCGCCGCTCATCAGTTCGGTGGCATACCTCCTCTCCACGTACTGCGACAGCACCAGCACCCGGATCGCCGGCCGGCGGCGCCGGATCTCCAGCGCCGCGCGCAACCCCTCGTCGGTGTGGGTGGGCGGCATCCGCACGTCCACCACCACGATGTCGGGCTCGTGCGCCGCCACCGCGTCCAGCAGCGCGGCGGCGTCGCCCACGGCGGCCGGGACCTCGTGGCCCTCCTCCAGCAGCAGCCGCACCAGGCCCTCGCGCAGCAGCGTGGAGTCCTCGGCCAGGATCACCCGCACGGCAGCTCCGCCACGATCGTCGTCGGCCCGCCCACGGGGCTGTCCACCTCGAACCCGCCGTCCAGCGCGGCCACCCGGCGCGCCAGCCCCGACAGGCCGCCACCGGAGGCGTTCGCGCCGCCGGCGCCGTCGTCACGCACTCTCACGACGACCATGGTGCCGCACCGGCGGACGTCGACCGTGATCAGGCCGGCCCCGGAGTGCTTGGCGGCGTTGGTGACCGCCTCGCACACCACGAAGTACGCGGCCGTCTCCACCGCCATCGGCGGCCGCTCGGGCAGCTCACAGGTGACCTGGACCGGCACGCCTGAGCGTTCGGCGACACCGGCCAGCGCCTCGCCCAGCCCCAGGGAGTCCAGGCCGCTCGGGTAGACCCGCCAGGCCACCTCGCGCAGCTCGGCCAGCGCGTGCTGCGCCTCCTCGTGGGCCGCCTCCAGCAGCTCGGGACGGCCGCGCCGCGAGCGGCCGATCAGCATCGACAGGGCGACCAGGCGCTGCTGGAGGCCGTCGTGCAGGTCGCGCTCGATCCGGCGCCGCTCGGCGTCGACCGCCGTCACGATGCCGGCCCGGCTCTCGGCCAGCTCGGCGATGCGGCGGTGCAACGCCTCGGTGGGGTCGGGGGCCAGCAGCCGGCGGGCCAGGCGCCGCTCCAGGGCGTACACGCCGGCCACGCCCGACAGGACGAGGAAGAGGGCCACGACGCCCGCCAGGACGAAGTAGGAGACGAGCGGCACCGTCGGCGTCATGCCGTCGAACGCGCCTCCGGTCAGCCACGCCCGGCCCAGCAGCGCCGCCATGCCCACGCCGTACACCAGCAGGGTCAGCACGAGCCCGCCGAGCACGCCGACGGGGACGCGCGCGGCGAGGTAGCGCAGCGCCCGCCCGCCGTCCGGCCCGTCCCCCTCCTCCAGGTCAGGGGCGAGGCGCAGCAGGGCCGGGTCGAGGTGGAGTCTGCGGGCCTCCAGCGCCGCCAGCCGCACGGCGCCCGCCGCAACGTTCGGGTTGCCGAGGAACGGCAGCGCCAGGAGCAGGTACGCCGCCTCCAGCAGGGCGGTGACCGTGCCCAGCGTCACCGCCGCCCCGACGCGGGCCCCGTCAGCGACGTGACGCATGCCGCCCCTTGCGCCGCTCGGCGAGCCGCACCCCGACGAAGACGGCGACCGCCAGCGCGACCAGGCCGAGCACCACCTTGGAGCCGACGCTCACGTAGACCTCCACGACCTCCCACTGCTCGCCCAGGGCGTAGCCGGCGAGCACGAAGGCGGTGTTCCAGATCGCGCTGCCCGCCGTCGTCAGCGCGAGGAAGGTGGCGAGGGGCATGCGCTCCACGCCGGCCGGGATCGAGATGAGGCTGCGGAACAGGGGGATCATCCGCCCGAAGAAGATGGTCATGCGGCCGTGCTTGAGGAACCACTCCTCCGTCTTCTCGATGTCGGACGGCTTGACCAGCGGCATCTTGGCGGCGATGGCCAGCACCCGGTCACGGCCGAGCAGCGCGCCGACCCAGTAGAGCGCGAGCGCGCCCACCACCGAGCCCAGCGTGGTGAACACCAGGGCCTCGACCAGGTCCATGTCGCCCCTGCTGGCGGTGAAGCCGGCGAGCGGCAGCACCACCTCGCTCGGCAGCGGGGGGAACAGGTTCTCCAGGGCGATCGCGATGCCCGCGCCCGGTGCGCCGAGGTGCTCCATGAGCCAAACCAGCCAGTCAGTCATGGCGTCAAGGCTATGGAGGATCTCGTATGCCGGTAATGAGGAGGGCATCCGGGGTCGTGCTGTGGTAAACCACACCCCCTATGTACCGTACACTGTACGGCCGTGAGCTCCGCAACGAATCTGGTCCGGCAGGCGGTCGTCTTCGAACCGGGCGATCCGCCCAGGGCCGGCCGGATGGCCTACCCCGACCCCGAGGGCGCCGGCGTTCTCTCCGTGGTCGAACAGCACGACGGCGGGCTGCGCGCCCACGAGGTGACCGCCACCCGGATCCCCGTCGCCGAGGCCGTGGCGGGCCTGGTGCGGGCGCGCCGCGACGACCAGGCCCACCCGGCTGCCCGCTTCTGGGGGGCGGTGGCGCTGGCGGCGCTGCAGCTCGTCACCCGGGGCCGCGTGGTGCCCGCGGTGACGGCCGAGGGGCACGACGCGTGGCGGGCGGGCCCGTTCGACGCGGCCGACGTGCGCCGCATCAAGGAGCTGGCCGACGCGATGCCCGCCACCGCCCGCGCCGTACCCCTCCCGGACGGCGCGGGAACGGGCGGGCCGGTGCTGGCCGACGCCGAGGGGCAGGTGCGGGCGTTCCTCGACGCGGTGGCCGACGCGATGCCGCGCTCCCCCGGCGCGGTTCGCGCCACCGGCACGACCGCGTTCGCCGCCGTCGAACCGGTGAAGGTGCCCCACCTGCGCGGCTGGGCCGACGACGTGGCCGCCGGGCTCGACTCGGAGGTCCGGCTGTCGCTGCGGTTGGAGGCCGACGACCCGGCCGCGCCGGAGTTCCGGGCCGTCGTGCAGGTGCACAGCCTGGCCGACCCGTCGCTCGTGGCGGACGCCGGTGAGCTGTGGGAGGGCGGCGAGCAGGGGTTCGGGCCGCGGGCGCGGATCGAGGTGACCATGGCCGTGCGCCGGGCCGCCCGCTCCTGGCCGGCGCTGGAACGGCTGCTCGACAGCGCGGTGCCCGACGAGCTGACGCTGTCCGACGGCGAGGTCGGGCAGCTGCTGGCCGGCGGGGCCGAGCGGCTGGCCGCGGCCGGGGTGGAGGTGCACTGGCCCCGCTCGCTGGTGCGCGGCCTGAGCGCCCGCGCGGCCGTCGGCGAGCGGGACGCCGCGCCCTCCGACCTGCCGTCGTTCTTCGGCGGACACCACCTGACGAGCTTCGACTGGCAGCTCGCCCTCGGCGGCGAGCCGCTGACCCAGGCCGAGATGGACCGGCTGGCCGAGGCGCACCGCCCCGTCGTGCGACTGCGCGACCAGTGGGTGCTCGTCGACCCCGAACTGGCGCGCAAGGCCCGCCAGCGTGACCTCAAGCCGCTGACCGGACTGCAGGCGCTCGGCGCCGCGCTCACCGGCGCCGTGGAGGTCGACGGCGAGCAGGTGCCGGTGGAGCCGAGTGCCTGGCTGCGCGAGCTGCGCGAACGGCTCACCGAGCCCGAGGACGTCCAGGCCCCCGAGGGGCTGGCCGCGACGCTGCGCGACTACCAGCTTCAGGGGCTGCGCTGGCTGGCCAGGATGACGTCGCTGGGACTCGGCGGCTGCCTGGCCGACGACATGGGCCTGGGCAAGACGATCACGCTGATCGCGCTGCACCTGCACCGCGCCGGCCAGGGTGCCGGCCAGGGTGCCGGCCCGACCCTGGTCGTCTGCCCGGCGTCGCTGCTGGGCAACTGGGAGCGGGAGATCACCAGGTTCGCGCCCGGCGTGCCGGTGCGCCGCTACCACGGCAGCGCCCGCACGCTCGCCGACGAGGGGTTCGTGCTGACGACCTACGGCACCATGCGGCTGGACGCCGCCCGGCTGGCCGAGCACCCGTGGGGACTGGTGGTCGCCGACGAGGCCCAGCACGTCAAGAACCCCACCTCCGGTACGGCCAGGGCGCTGCGCGAGATCCCGGCGGCCGCCCGCGTCGCGCTGACCGGCACCCCGGTCGAGAACAACCTGTCGGAGCTGTGGGCCGTCCTCGACTGGACGACGCCCGGGCTGCTCGGCTCGCTGGGCAGGTTCCGGACGCGGTGGGCCAAGCCGGTCGAGTCGGGCGACGGCCAGGCGGCCGAGCGGCTCGCCCGGCTGGTGGGCCCGTTCCTGCTGCGCCGCCGCAAGTCCGATCCCGGCATCGCGCCCGAGCTGCCGCCGAAGACCGAGACCGACCGGCCGGTGCCGCTGACCACCGAGCAGGCCGGCCTGTACGAGGCCGTGGTCCGCGAGATCATGACCCAGATCGAGGGCGCGCACGGCATGGCCAGGCGCGGCCTGGTCGTCAAGCTGCTGACCGGGCTCAAGCAGATCTGCAACCATCCGGCGCAGTACCTGCACGAGGCCCAGCCGCGGCTGACCGGCCGTTCGGGCAAGCTGGAGCTGCTGGACGAGCTGGTAGACACCATCGTCGCCGAGGACGGCGCGGTGCTGGTGTTCACCCAGTACGTCGCCATGGCGCGGCTGCTGGAACGGCACCTGACCGGGCGGGGCGTGGCCACGCAGCTCCTGCACGGCGGCACGCCGGTGGCCCGCCGCGAGGAGATGGTCCGGCGCTTCCAGGACGGCGGCGCTCCGGTGTTCCTGTTGTCGCTGAAGGCGGCCGGCACGGGGCTGAACCTCACCCGCGCCGACCACGTCATCCACTACGACCGCTGGTGGAACCCGGCGGTCGAGGACCAGGCCACCGACCGTGCCTACCGCATCGGGCAGACCAGGCCCGTGCAGGTGCACCGGCTGATCGCCGAGGGCACCATCGAGGACCGCATCGCCGGGATGCTCGCCGCCAAGCGCTCCCTGGCCGAGGCCGTGCTCGCCTCCGGCGAGGCGGCACTGACCGAACTGACCGACGCCGAGCTGGCCACCCTCGTGGAGCTGCGATGAAACCCGACGTGAGTGCCGCGCGGGGGTTCCCCGCCTTTCCCCGGCAGCGGGCCGGAGCACGGTTCGCCACCTCCTGGTGGGGCCGCGCCTGGATCAAGGCCATGGAGGACACCTCGCTCGACCATGTGCTGCTGCGCAAGGGCCGCGCCTACGCCAAGACCGGCCAGGTCGGCCCCATCACGGTCAGCCCCGGCCGGCTGGCCGCGGTCTCCGAGACCGGGTACGACGCCGAGTACCACACCGTGGTCCGCGTCGAGCAGCTGGGCGACGCCGACTGGGAACGCTTCCTCGACCAGGTGGCCGCCAAGGCCGGGCACATCGCCGCGCTGCTGGACGGCGACATGCCGCACGACCTGGTGCGGGCGGCGGCCGACGCGGGCGTGCCGCTGCTGCCCACGGTCGGCGACCTGGAGCCCGAGTGCTCCTGCCCCGACTGGGGTCACCCGTGCAAGCACGCGGCCGCCCTGTGCTACCAGGCGTCGTGGCTGCTCGACGACGACCCGTTCGTGCTGCTGTTGCTGCGCGGGCGCGGCCGGCCGGAGCTCGTCGAGGCGCTGCAGGGCCGGTCGCTGCCCACCTCCCCGGCCGCAGCGGCAGGGGCGGCGGGGGCACGGCAGGGCACTCCTGCCGCCGAGGCGTTCTCGCTGGGTGTGCCGCCGCTGCCGGAGCCGCCGGCGGTGGACGTGGCGTTCACGCCGCTGGAGCTCGATCCGGCGCCGGGCGTGGAGGTGGCCGCGCTGCGGGTGCTGGCCGCCTCGGCGTCCGCGCGGGCGCGCGAGCTGCTGGTCTCGGGCCGGTCGGCCGCGCTGAGCGAGTACCAGGACCGGGTCCGGCTGGCCGCCGACCACGATCTGGACCTGGGGCTGGAGGCGGCCGTACGGGCCTGGAGGTACGGTGGCGCGACGGGGCTCGACGTGCTGGAGTCGGCCTGGACGCCGCCCCGGCAGGAGCTGGCCCGCTCCCGGGCGCTGCTGGAGGCCGGCTGGGAGGGCGAGCGGCCCCCGGCGCCGGAGGCGTGGCGCAACCGCTGGACCATGGGCGAGACCCAGCTGCGCTACGGCAGGGACGGCCGGTGGTACCCGTTCGAGCGGCGCGACGGCCGGTGGTGGCCGGCGGGGCCGCCCGAGCGCGATCCCTCGGTCCTGCTGGCGTGACCTTGCGCGGCACTCCACCTAGGTGATTACATGATTACATGACCGATGAACCGGGACCCACCCTGTACGAGTGGGCGGGTGGCGCGCAGGCGCTGGAGCGTCTCACCGAGGCCTTCTACGCCCATGTGGTGAAGGACGAGCTGATCGGGCCGCTGTTCGCCCACATGGACCCGGGTCACCCCCGCTACGTCGCCATGTGGCTGAGCGAGGTGTTCGGCGGCCCCGACCGCTATACCAAGGAGCGCGGCGGCTACCCGCACATGCTGCGCCAGCATCTCGGCAGGGGCATCACCGAGCCGCAGCGGCGCCGGTGGGTCAACCTGCTCATGGACGCCGCCGACGAGGTGGGGCTGCCCGACGACCCCGAGTTCCGGGCGGCGTTCGCCGGCTACGTCGAATGGGGCACCCGGCTGGCCGTGCACAACTCCCAGCCCGGGGCCACGCCGCCGACCGAGGCGCCCGTGCCGCACTGGGGATGGGGCGTCGCCCCGCCGTACCAGCCCTGATCTGGCCTCCGAGACGACACGCGAACGAAAGTAGGGGGCGATGGCGGGCATCAGGCGGTGGCAGCCGCCGCGGTTACGGCTGTTCGAGGACGCGCACCGGCGGGTCACCTGGTTGGAGCTGGTCTACGACCTGGTGTTCGTGGTGGCCGTGGCCGAGCTGGCGGGCGTGCTGGCCGGGGGCGGGGTGACGGCGTTCATGGCGCTGTTCGTGCCGGTGTGGTGGGCGTGGGCCGGCTACGTGTTCTACGCCAACCGCTTCGACACCGACGACGTCGGTCACCGGCTGCTCGTCCTGCCGCAGCTGCTCGGCGTGGCGGTGATGGCCGCCAGTGTGGGCGCGATCGGCGAGCGGTCGGCGCTGTTCGCGCTGTCGTACGTGGTGGTGCGGCTGGTGCTGGTGGCGGCCTACCTGCGGGCGGGCCGGCACGTCCCCGAGGCGCGCGCGCTCACCTCCCGCTACGCGGCCGGGTTCGCCCTGGCCGCGCTGATCTGGCTGGCGTCCCTGGCCGTCGAGCCGCCCCAGCGCTACGCCCTGTGGGCCGTCGCGATGGCGATCGACCTGGCCACGCCGTTCCTGTCGCGCCGGCACCAGAGCGCCCTGCCGCCGCAGAGCGAGCACCTGCCCGAGCGCTTCGGCCTGTTCGTCGTCATCGTGCTCGGCGAGGTCGTCGCCGCCGTGGTCGTCGGCCTGAAGGGGCACGCGGTCACCCCGGCCGCGCTGCTCGTCGCGCTGGCGGGCATCGCCGCGGCGCTGGCCTACTGGTGGCTGTACTTCGGCCACCTCGACGAGTCGGTCGTCCTGCGCACCCGGCTGGCCGGCCAGGTGTGGGTCTACGCGCACCTGCCGCTCTCGGTGGGCCTGGTCGCCTTCGGCGTCGGCGTCGAGCACGCCATCGCCCACGCGACCGCGCCGGGCTGGGCGATCGGCGTCCCGGCCGCGGTGGTGTTCGCCGTGCTCGGCGTGCAGCACCTGTGCTCGCGCGACCGGCGGGCGGGCGCCGTCCGCCTCGTGGCCGCCGCGCTCACGCTCCTCGTCTCCGCGCTGCCCGCCTTCGTGACCCTCCTCGCCGTGCTCGTGTACGGCGCGGCACAGGTCGCCTTCGCCCTGCGCCCCGAGGTCCCCCAAGACGACCCTCAGCACGTCCCCCAGGGAGAGGCATGACCGCCGACCTGTTCGAGCGGCAGCTCGCCGCGATCGCCGGACGCGACCTCGACGCGCTGCTGGCTCAGTACCACGACGACGCCGAGGTCGTCCGCTTCGACCGCGTCGCCCGGGGCCCGGCCGAGATCAAGGACCTGTTCGCGGCCTACCTGGCCGCCGAACCGCACGTCGAGGAGATCACGTCCCTGCGGACGACCGGCGACGTCATCCTGTACAACGCCCGCATGACGGTGGCCGGCAACCGGGTCACCGCGTTCGGCACCCTGGTCGTCAGGGACGGCAGGATCTGGCGCCAGACGTCGGCGGCCCTCCCCCTCGCCGGCGCGTGAGGCCGGCCCGCACCGTCGTCCCGCCTGAGACGTCCAGGCGGTGCCCGGTCCCTCACCGAGTCCCGCGCCGCGCGCCGTCCCGTCGGCGAACGCTTCCAGGACGGGCCGGACCGCGTGCGCGACGGGACGGGCGCGCAGGTCAGGGGCGGGCACGCGGACCGGCGGCGGTGGTCCCGGGGCGCTTTGCGCCGCTCGGACCGGCTCCGATAGGGTGACGGTCCCCAGGTGGACACGACCGAGGAGGTGAGCCCCATTACCGCCATGTCAGGCCGGGTGCTCTCCTGTCGTGACCATGCCGTCGCCACGGTGTAGGCGACAGGGAGAGCGCCCGTGGGCATTCCGAAAGGCGCTCCATGTCATCCCCGACGTCATCCCCTACGCCGTCCTCTTCTCTTGACCTCGCCACCATCGTGACGAGACTCCGTGCCGCCGGCTGCGTGTTCGCCGAGGACGAGGCACGGCTGCTGCTGTCCACCGCCCGTGACCCGGGTGACCTCGACGCCATGGTCGAGCGGCGGGTCGCCGGCCTGCCGCTCGAACACGTCCTCGGCTGGGCCGAGTTCCACGACCTGCGCATCGCCGTGGACACGGGCGTCTTCGTGCCGCGCCGCCGCAGCGAGTTCCTCGCCGACCAGGCCACCGCCCTCGCCCGCGCCGCCCTCGGCGCTCGCGGGGCGGCGGGCGACGGCGCGCGGCGTCCGGTGGTGCTGGTCGACCTGTGCTGCGGCACCGGCGCGCTGGCCGCGGTGCTGGCCGCCGCCGTCGGCCGGTGCGAACTGCACGCCGTCGACATCGACCCGGCCGCGGTGCGCTGCGCCCGCCGCAACCTCGCCGCCGCCGGCGGCCACGTCCACGAGGGCGACCTGTACGAGCCGCTGCCCGATGCCTTGCGGGGCCGCGTCGACGTCCTGATCGCCAGCCCGCCGTACGTGCCCACCGAGGCGATCGGCCTGCTGCCGCCGGAGGCCCGCGAACACGAGCCGCTGGTGGCGCTCGACGGGGGCGCCGACGGGCTCGACGTCGTCCGCCGGGTCGTCGCACAGGCACCGCGCTGGCTCGCCCCCGGCGGCCACCTGCTGGTCGAGACCAGCGAACGGCAGGCGCGGCCGGCGGGCGAGGCGATCGCCCGCGCCGGGCTGACCCCCCGGATCGCCACCTCCCGCGACCTGCACGCCACGGCCGTCATCGGCACCGCCCCCACCCCGCCCGAGCCCTCCGGCGACTGACCGCGGCCCGAGCACAGGAGGGTGGGCGCGGGCGCGGTGGTCCGCGCCCACCCTTGTTCATCCCCCCGCTCGGGTGGGGTCGTGAGGCTTCCCTTTCCCATCTTCATCGTCTATCGTCGATTAACGATGAATGAAGAAGTGGGCCCTCTGCCACGGGCGGAGGCGGAAGAGTACGCGAGCTGGTTCAGGGCGCTGGCGGACGCGACGCGGATCCAGATCGTGTCGTTGCTGGCGCGGCGGCGCGAGCCGATGAGCGTGGGCGAGATCGTGGCCCTGTCCGGGGTGGGCCAGTCGACGGTCTCGCACCACCTGAAGATCCTGGCCGAGGTGCGTTTCGTGCTGATCGAGCGGCAGGGCACCTCCAACCTGTACCGGATCAACGAGGCATGTGTGAGCTGCTTCCCGACCGCTGCCGACGTGGTGATGGGCAACCCGGCGCCCGCCTCGCCGGTCTGCGAGTGAGGAGGACGTGGTGACTCCTCCGCTCCCTGAAGGGAGCGGCTTCTCGCTAAGCCGCCTGCGCAGCGTCGCGAAGGGCAAGCCCTGCCCTGAGGATGTTCTTGGCCGCGTTGACGTCGGCGTGCGCGGCATGACCGCACGCCGCGCACCGGAACGCGGCCTGGGTGACGCGGTTCTCCTTCGCGCAGTGCCCGCATCGCGAGCAGGTGCGGGAGGTGTTGCGGGGATCGACTGCGACCAGCTCTCGACCGGCGCTTTCAGCCTTGTGCGACAGGATCGTCAGGAACACCCCCCAACCCGCGTCCAGGATGCTGCGGTTGAGCCCGGCTTTCTGAGCGACGTTGCGGCCGGGGAACTCGATCGTGCCGGACGCCGCGCGGGTCATGTTGGTGATCCGCAGGTCTTCGTGCACGATCACGCCGTAGGCGCGGACCAGCGCGAGCGCGGCCTTGTGCGCGCTGTCGAGGCGTTGCCGTCGTACCTTGGCGTGCAGCGCGGCCACCCGCGCGACGGCCTCACGACGCCGCTTGGACCCGCGTTTCCTGCGGGCGAGGTCGCGTTGAGCCGCCGCGAGCCGGTCGGCGGACGCGGCCAGGCGGCGCCGGTTGTCGATGTGCTCGCCGTCGCTGGTGGTGGCCAGCGACGCAACACCCATGTCGATCCCGGCCACAGCGCCCGTCGCGGGCAGCGGCTCGGCGGGCACGTCGTCGCACGACAGCACGACGAACCAGCGGGCGCCTTCCCGCTTCACACTGATCGTCTTGACAGTGCCGGACACGCGGCGGTGCTGGTGGACCCGCACATGCCCGATGCCGAGCAGGTAGAGCCGCGTCACCGGATCATGCGGTCGGGAGTCCCACCTCGCGCCGTTCTTGACGGCAGGCCACTGCACGGTGTCGAACCAGCCCCGGCCCTTGAAACGCGGGTATCCGGCTTTCTGCCTGGCCTTCGCTCTGCGGAAGAACGCGGCGAATGCCTTGTCGAGACGGCGAAGGGTCTGCTGCTGGGAGCCTGCCGACCAGCGGCCCTGCCCGTCGGGGTCCTCCTTGCGGATCTCCTTCAGCTCCGCCGACTGGTCGCCGTAGCGGATCGTGACACCGGCCTTGCCGTAGGAGGTGCGGCGGTGCTCCAGCGCGGCGTTGTACAACTGCCGGTGGTCCTCCAGGCACTGCGTGAGCGCGGCGGACTGCTTGGCGGTGGGGCGCAGCAGGAACTTGAACGACCTGCGCATACCCACCTCCCACGTTCTGTAACGAGACGACCACGATATCGGCTGGCACTGACAAAACCGGGAAGGACATCTGTGATGCGCGGACGTGGCAGGCCAGGAGACGCTCGGGCCTTGGCGGCCCTCCCGCTCCCGGTTCCCCCGACGGCTGAAGCCGCCGGTCCTCTCGGGAGGTTCTGATGGCGAACGACGAGCCCGTGGTCGGGGCCGGCCTGGTGATCCGGCCGATGCGCGAGGCGGACGCCGCGCAGGTGCTGGCCATCTACCAGGCGGGCCTGGACACCGGTCAGGCGAGTTTCGAGACCGTCGCGCCGAGCTGGGAGGTCTTCATCGCGGGCAAGCTGCCGCACCTGCGGTACGTGGCCGCCGACGCCGGGACCGGCGAGGTCGTCGGATGGGTGGCCGCCTCGGCCGTGTCGCCCCGGCCGGTGTACGCGGGCGTCGTGGAGCACAGCGTGTACGTCCACCCGGGCTGCCAGGCGCACGGCATCGGCCGGGCCCTGATGTCGGCGTTCATCACCGCCGGCGAGGACGCCGGCGTCTGGACCATCCAGTCGGGCATCTTCCCCGAGAACACCGCCAGCCTGGCACTGCACGAGGCGCTCGGCTTCCGGATCGTCGGCACCCGCGAGCGCCTCGGCCGCCATCACGGCCGCTGGCGCGACGTGCTCATAATGGAACGCCGCAGCGCGGCGACGGGCCACTGACGCCGGCCGGTACCGACGGCGCGGCCCGGTGCTTCTTGGTGCGGCACCACCTCGGCCAGGAGACGACCGCGGCGCGGGTTACGGTTCCACGTCGCCGGCGAGCTCGCGCCCCACAACTCGGCGAGCGCGGCACCGATCCTTCGGAAAGCCGCCGAAGCCGAGGATCGGCATCTCGACGCCGTCGGGCAGGGTGACGGTTCGCATGGGACGCCCTTTGTTGGCCGGGCTGCTGTCGAGACGCCCCGGGCCGCCGCTCGCGTGCGAGATCATCCCGAACTTGGTCGGCACGACGAACTCGTTGCGGCGGCCCTTCAGGGCCTTGCCGACGAGTTCCTCGTTGGCGTACGGGCCGTAGACCTCGGCGGTGTCGAGGAAGGTGACGCCCAGCTCCAGCCCCCGGTGGATGGTGCGGACGGACTCGGCGTCGTCGCTGCCCGCGCCGGTGTAGCCGAAGGACATGCCCATCGTGCCGAGGCCGATGCGGGAGACGTCCAGGTCTGCCAGGGCGGTGTGCTTCATGATCACCTCTCGGGGATGAGTTCGATGGTGGGCGCGGGAGCCGGGATTGACGACGCCGCCGACGATGTCGGCGTGCGTCTTGCCTCGCATACGCGCCGGTCGGCTGGCGGCGGAGGGTGGGTAGGTTGATCGGATGCCGACGTCCCGGAACCCCGCCTTACCCCGTGACCCCGCGCCCACGGCCCACGCGAACCCCCGAAACGCCGCCGGTCCCGACGCCGCGCAGCCCGTCCGGCCCGGCGGTCAGTCCGACAGAAGGCCCGACGACCAAGACAGCGACCGGTGCGACGGCCGGGACGACGGCCCGAACGGCGACCGGGACGGCGGCCGGGGCGGGGCTCGGCTCGGCTGGCTGGACGCGCTGCGCGGCGTCGGGGCGCTCGCCGTGGTCGCCGAGCACCTGCCGTGGGTGCTGCCGCCGCTGCGGCCGTACTGGTTCAGCCTCGGCGTCTACGGGGTGATGGTGTTCTTCCTGGTAAGTGGCTACATCATTCCCGTGTCGCTGGAGCGGCGGGGCGACCTGCGCGCCTTCTGGATCAGCCGGGTGTTCCGGCTCTACCCCCTCTACCTGGTCGTCGCCGCGCTGGTCGTCGGCCTGTCGTGGTGGGTGCCGCTGCGGGAGGCGGTGCCGCGCGACGGCTCCTCGGTCGTGGCGCACCTGACGATGCTGCTGGACGTGGTGAACGTGGGCGGCGTCGCCGACACCATGTGGACGCTGTCCTACGAGATGGTGTTCTACCTGCTGGTCACCGCGCTGTTCGTGGGCGGGCTGCACCGGCACAGCGGGGCGGTGGCCGTGCTGTTCGGCGGGGCGTCGGTGGCGGCGGGGGTGACGCTGGCGGCGGCCCCGCTGTCCGGGACGTGGCTCGCCTACGCCTCCGCGGTGGTGTTCGCCGCGGGGCTGGCCGGGGTCGTCTCGGGCCGGTGGCGGGCGGTGGCCGCGTGCGCGCTGGGGCTGATGGCGCTGACCCTGCCCGTGCTGGGCGGCCGGATCCCGTGGCTCGGGCTGACGATCCTGGCGGTGATGTTCGCCGGCACGGCCGTTCAGCGGTGGGAGCGCGGCACGGGGACGCTCTGGCCGGTGGCGCTCACCGGCGCGCTGGTGGCGCTGGCGCCGGTGTGGGCGGTGCAGGCGGGGTGGTGGTGGGCCGAGCCCGGTGTGTGGGTCACCACGGTGGGGGCGGCCGGTCTGACGTTCGCGGGCGCGCGGGCGTTGCGCCGGCGGCGCGTGCCGAGGGCGCTGGCCTGGCTCGGGCTGATCAGCTACTCGCTCTACCTGGTGCACCACCCGCTGTTCGGTTACCTGCACGAGGCGGTGGGCGGCCTCGGCGGCAGGCCGTACGTCGTGCAGGTCGCCGTGGCGACGGCCGCCGTGGCCGCCGCCGTGCTGGTGAGCGCGGCGACGTACCGCTTCGTGGAACGGCCGGCGCGGTCGCTCGGCCGCCGCCTGGCCGGCGCGGAGGGTGCGCGGCCGGGGCGGGTCCACCTACGCGCGGGCGGGGGGGCAGGCGAGGCGCGGTCACCCCCGCGGCGGGACGTAGAAGGCGATCGTGTTCGCGACCATGGCCTTGACCTGCTCCGGCGGCGCGCCGGCCGCCTCGTGGGCGACGCCCCACGCCTCACCGCTCGCGGTCATGAACTGGCGCGCCTCCTCGCTGTGCTCCCAGGTGTGGTGGTCGACGGCCACGCCGCTCGCCAGGTACAGGCCGAGGCCGAGCACGGTCAGGTCCCAGCCGACGCCGACGGCGCCGGGACCGAACCGCGACCAGAACTCCGGCGGCACCTCGGCGGTGTGCCGCAGCTCGAAGTCGGTGGTCTCGCCCTCTCCGGGCGTGAGCCGCACTTCGACCTCCGACCTGCCGGGGCTCTCGCCCATGATCCAGGTGATCTTGAGCAGGCGGGGCGGCTCGCAGTGCAGGATCTCGCCGCCCGCGTTGTCCTGGAGCTGGTAGTGGCCGCCCGGGCGAAGGTCGCCGGTGACCGGCAGGAACCAGCGGCTGATCCGCTCGGGGTCGGTGCAGGCGTCCCACACGTCTTCCACGGCCGCGTCGTAGGTGCGGGTGATGGTGACCGTCTTGGTCTCGCCGTCCTCGCCGACCTGCCGGCCGGCGCGCTTGATGGCGTCGATGATGTCGATCATGGGTGCTCGTCTCTCTCGGGTGGTTCGGAAGGCATCGTCGTGCGGCGGCTGCGCTTGCCGCGTGCCAGCTCGGTGGCCAGCGCGTCCAGGCGTTGTTCCCAGAAGCCGCGGAAGTGGTCCAGCCAGGCGTCGATCTCGCGCAGCGGGGCCGGGTTCACGACGTACAGGCGGCGGGTGCCGTCGGCTCGTACGGTGGCGAAGCCGTTGTCGCGCAGCACCTTCAGGTGCTGGGACACGGCCGGCTGGGAGATGCCGAATTCGGCCCGGATGACGGCCGCGACCTCGCCGGAGCTGAGCTCTCCGCCGGCCAGCAGCTCGAGGATCCGGCGCCGGACCGGGTCGCCCAGGACGTCGAACGCGTGCATGGCCGCCAGTGTTTCAATATACGCTTATATAAGTCAATCTTGATTCTTGTGGCGGAGCCGCCGGACCGCGCAGGAGAGGCCCGCAGCGGCCACGACACCGGCCGCCAGGGCCGGCACCCAGTCGCCGAGCCGCACATACGGGGTGGTCTCCCGCGACAGCGGCACCTCGACCACGAACGCGCCGCGATGGTCGTGCGGCACCCAGGCCAGCCGCCTGCCGCGCGCGTCGAACGCCGCCGACGTGCCGTCGAGCTCGACCAGCACCGCCGGGCGGCCGGACTCGACCGCCCGCAGCGCCTCGAAGCTCGCCTGTTGCGCGTGCGCCCAGCTCCCGTGGAACGTGGTGAGCGAGCCCTGCGTGATCGTGACGTCCACCTCCAGCCGGGCCAGCTCGCGCCGCAGGTCGGGAAAGGTGGACTCGTAGGAGATGAGCGGGCCGACCCGGCGGCCGGCCACCTCGAACACCGCGGGGCCGTCGCCGGTGACCCGGTCCCGCTCGGCAGCCTCAGTGGCGCCCGCGACCCAGCCGAGCAGCGGGCGCAGCGGGATGTACTCGCCGAACGGGGCCAGGCGCCGCTTGACGTAGGTGTTCACGACACCACCGGCGGTGTACTGGTAGGCCGACTTCGCGATCCGGCCGGAGGGGTCGGCGGCGTCCACGTTGACCAGCAGGTCACTGCCCGCCTCCGCGGCGGCGGCGCGCAACCGGCGGTCCACGTCGGGCCGCCGGGCCGGGTCGAGCCCGACGCTGCTCTGGCCCCAGACGATGACGTCGGGTTCACGTCCGGCGAGCTCACGGGTCAGCCGCAGGTGTTCGGCGATGCGCCGTTCGGGACCGGGGACGATGCCCGGCTGCACGCCGGCCACCCGCATGACGCCCGTCACGGCCGGCTCGGGCCGCAGCGCTCCGTACCCGGCCGCGAGGACCGCCAGCGCGACGGCGGCTCCCCCGCCGGCCAGCCTGGCGCGCCGCCCGATGCCGGGCAGGACCGCGACGGCGAGTCCGGTGTTGACGGCGACCAGCACGAAACTCAGCAGCCACACCCCGCCCAGCGCGGCCAGCTGCAGCACGGCGGGCGCCCGCCACTGGGCGGCGCCGAGCAGCCCCCACGCGCCGCCCAGGTGCTTCCAGGAGCGCAGCGCCTCGGTCACCACCCACACCGAGGGCAGCACCAGCAGCGCCGTCAGCACACGCGCGAGCGTGACCCGGCGCAGCAGAGCGTGGGCGGCCAGCCCGAACGGCACCCACACCCACCCGATCACGAGGACCGCCAGCGGCGCGAAGACGCCCAGGAACGGCAGCACCCAGTGGTGCAGCGTCGTGAAGAACCCGGCGCAGGCACACCAGCTCAGCCAGGTCGCCTGGCGCCAGGAGCCGGCCCGGGCCAGCAGCACCAGCAGCGGGACGAGGCCCGCCCACGCCCACCACCAGGCATCGGCCGCCGGGAAGGCCAGTGCCAGGCAGGCCCCGATCGCCACGGCGAGCAGACGCGAGCGCCACACCGTGCCCCGCTACCCCGCCGGGCCACCTTCAAGCCGGACCGTGCGGGACAGGCTCCCGAGCCGGGTCAGCCGAGCCGGGTCTGGAAGCCGTCGAGGAGGCACTGCAGGCCGTAGTCGAAGTCCTCGTCGCGGCCCTCGGCCGGATCCTGGGCCGAGTCCTTGGCCGGGGCGGCGGAGTAGAAGGCCCGCAGGTGGGGGTAGTCCTGCACGGCCTGCTCGGCGGCCGGCATCAGGCTGCGGAGCAGCTCGCCCTCGTCCTGGCCGCTCTGGGCGAGCAGGTTGAGCCACGCGGCCTCGCTCGTCGCCATCCCGAGCACGTACGCGACCAGCGCCTTCACGGCCCGGTCGGCCTCGGCGACGCCGAGCCCGGCCGCCCCCAGGATGCCCAGCACCCGGTCGGACATCCGCATCATGTTGGGCCCCAGGTAGGCCAGCCCCACCTGGCCCACCACGGAGGCGAACCACGGATGGCGCAGCACCATCGAGCGCAGGCTCTGGCCGCACGCGGTCAGCGCCGGACGCCAGCCGCCGGGACCGGCCGCCTCGGGCACCTCCAGCTCGCCGAAGACCTCGTCCACGGCCAGCTCGATCAGCTCGTCCTTGCTGGCCACGTGCCGGTAGAGGGAGGTGGCGCCGGCGCCCAGGCGGGTGCCGAGGCTGCGCATGCTCAGGGCGTCGATGCCTTCGGCGTCGAGCAGGCGGACGGCCTCGGCGACGATCCGTTCGCGGCTCAGCGCGGGCTGCTCGCGCTCCTTGCGCGGGCGCGCCCAGACGGAGGGTACGGCGGGTGGCTTGGCCGGCATGGGAGTCTCCTTCGGTTCGCCAACACCCTTCACTGTAGCGCACACTGTACGCATTGCGGGAACGTGTTGTTCGAGCAGTGCCCGGAGAGCTCGGCCGTCATCCGGAGGAATGAGAGGGCGACGAGGGAATCGGGAGGGACGCCAAGGCCCGAGTGTGCGGTGACTGGATTCATCTGGGGTTGTCCGACAAACTTGCCGGTCAGCCGCATGGAGGTCGTTAAGGCACGTCAGGCAAGTAGACGCCAGCATGCCGAGCATGGCTGGACCGGCGCGACGGTTCCTCTGGCGCGATGGCTCCCTCGGCGGAGCCTGAGCAACGTGGCGAGCGTCAGATGCAGGCGCAGCGCCTGACCGCCCTGGACATCTGCAGCAGCGGCGATGAGTTCCTGTGGCGGGCCGAACCGGCTTGACCCTACGAGCTCGCACAGATCCGGCGAACCCCCAACGGAGGATCAAGCTCTTGGCCCGGAAAGTGCAACTGCTCTCGTCGAGATCCTTGGGCCCGAATCGCTCACCTCACTCCGAAGCGGCCCGCAACAGCCGAAGCTGACCAATCTCAGTGACGTTCTTCATCAGCTCGGAATTCACCCAGGCGACCATATGGGCGACGGTGTGCTCGGAGTCCCTTGGCCACGGGAAGGGCGGGGCTGGGGCGTCCAAGTCGGCGTCGGTGAGGCGATCCAGCACCGCCAACCAGTCCTCACGGAGGCCGCGCAACCACTCGATGGCTGTCCTTCCATCACCTGGCCAAGCGATCTCGGCCCGCTCCCGCGGTGTCCGGCCCTGAGCGTGATCGATAGTCACGCTCCACCACCAGCCGATATGCCAGCTCACCCAACCGATCGTGGGAACCGGGACGGGGTCGGGCTCGATCTCCGCCCAGTCAGGCACCCAGGTCCCCTCGTCGTCCGGACGTACAGTCCAGCAGCGGGAAGCGGGCTCCCACAGGAAGTCCGCAGGCTCCAGCCGCTCCAGGTGGTAATCGAACAGCGACCAGGTCAGGTCGAACTGCCAGCGCAGCAGCTCGCATCGGGATACATGCATTGATTGATCATGACAGAAACTGCAGCCTATTGCAAAAATGCAGTCAGCTTAAGTTTTGCAGTGGACTCCTCTCATGTAGGAAGGAGCTACGCCTTGTGAAGGAGTGTGGTGGGGTCAGCAGTGCTTGCTCAGCTGCATGCGCTTGATGAGGGGGTACAGGTTGGGGTTGAAGCGGCCGGAGGCGAACCACCGGTAGCGCTGGGTACGGCTGGGCAGGTTCTTGACGAACTTGGCTCGGTCGGTGGGGTCCTGGATGCGCGAGTTGGACAGCGCGCCGATCACCGCGCCGTTGGCGTCCTTGAGCCGCGCCCACATCAGCCACGCGTCGCCGTCGTCGCCGCTGGTGACGACCGCGTCGAAGTAGGCGGTCCCGTCGGGGTGCAGAGTCCAGGTCGCGCCCTCGAACATGGTGCAGTCCCCCGCCCGCTGCGGGTTGTTCCAGTAGAAGGTTTTCGGAGCGGCCCCGGTCTGCGCGTGCGCGCCCGCTGGGGTGGAGATGGCCAGCCCGGCGGTCAGGAGCGCCGCGGCCGCGGCGGCCATTTTGCGGTTGGTGTTCATGAGATGCCCTTCATCAAAGCGCGCTTGCGCGGTTACGGGTTGGTGGGTGGCTCAGGTCCTGGCTTCCGCCATGCCGGTAGTTCCGGAGCCGGCGGAATCCGGATGGCCCCGGATACCGGCCGGGACCTCAGAGGTTGTTGCATTTGTGGTAGGAGATGGGGACGCGAGGCGACCAGGGGTCGTCGTTCTCGCGGACCTGGACGTAGGCGTTGTACGGCTGGGCGAAGGTGCCGCCCTGGCACAGCAGGTTGCCGGTGTCGAGGTCGTAGTTGCCGCCCGGTCCCTTGCCTCCAGCGCGGGCGGTGGCGTGGCCGGACCACAGCTTCTGCTGGGTGTCGGCCTTCATGATCTGTACGGTGACCTGCGCCCCCGGGGTCAGGTAGTAACCGCGGACGCCGGCGGTGTAGTAGTCGCTCTGGTTGGTGGAGCAGCCGACGCCGTCCTGGCAGTTGGTCGGCGGGGCGTCGTGGTGCCACCGGGTCATGATGATCCAGGCCAACCGGTAGGGCGCATTGGCGTTGTCGACCCGGTTGGCGCTGCGCGAGCCGGGGACCACACACCGGTAGTGGCCGGAGTAGGCCTCGCGCCAGACGAATCCCTGGGTGCAGGCGTGCCAGACGCCGGTGGCGTTCTCCCGAGCGGTGCGGTCCCGGTCAGCCGGGGTGACACACACGTGATCGCTGGAGCGGGCGCCGCGCCAGACGTACCCACTGCGGCAGGTATCGGGCGCATAAGCCGCGCCTGCCGCCTGCATGCCGGAGGGCGCGGATTGGGCTGAGGCAGTGGTACCGCTCAGCGCTGCGAAGCCCGCAGCGGCTACGACGCATGCTCGGGCGAGCGTCCGCCCAGACAGCCCTGGCATGGTCATGCCGGGGATGGGTGCTTTCATCGCATATTTCCTTTCGTTTGGTGGATCGTTTGTGTCGGCTCACGCTCGTCTACCGCTGCACAGCACCCGGACAGGGCCACGCTCAATTGCGGCTGTTAGGAGCGCGGCTCGTACTCGTCGTCGCTCATCCGGGCGAGGGTGAGCGACCCGGCTGCGAAGCCCAGGGCGGTCAGCGCCCAGGCGGCACCGTCAAGGATCTTGGGCCCGCCGGTGACCACGATGGCCAGATGCAGCGGCTGGGAGACCACCAGCGCGGCGCCGGCCCAACCTGAGACCGCGCCCGCCCGCCACAGTGCTGCGCCGAGCAGCACGGTGCCCAAAACGTGGCCCACCACGAAGAGGATGACCGAGGCCGTCAAGGCCGGTTGTGCCGCCAGCTCGCCCAGTAGCGCGACGCTGTCCGCCGGGCTCAGCCCAGCGGTGACGGCGGCTAGGGCTGCGGCGTCCGAGACTGTGAGCGCGGCGATGCCCAGGTAGCCGGGCAGGGCCAGGATGATGGCCGCCAAGGCCAGCGCCGGAGCGCGGCACATCGCCAGGCGGGTGAGCGCGAACAACGCGGGGACCAGAGCCAGCACCGCGGCCGTGGAGAGCCAGAGCACAGTGCTCTGCGCCGCCTGGTCGGCGGCGACCGCAGCGAGCAGCGCCTGCGGGTCGTCGTTCGTACCGTACGGCAGGACGAGCCGCAGGACGGCCACGCACAGCGGCCCGATCGGCAACAGCACGGCAAGGGCATTGCGGCGCAAAACGCGGGTGTCTCGCACCTTCGGGTGGACGGAGCTTTCAGGCATGGCCAGCCTTCCAGGGGTGTCGGTGACGTACTCATGCTCCGACCAGGGCTGCTACGAGAACACGGCGTGCGCACCCCTGCGGCCGGGCAATGTTCCCGGGTGTCCTGGGGGCCTGCCCCTGTGCGCGCAATGGGGTGACCGATCATCATGGACGCCATGAAGGTGCTGGCCTGGGGCCTATGCGCAACGGCCACTGCCGAAGTGGCCGTCGGAGTGGCCGGGGCCGTTGTTGCGGACATGGGCTTTCAGGCCGCCGTCGACACGTTCATCGTGACCAACGGAGCGATCGGGCTCTCACTCGCCTTCGCAGGCGTGCTCCTCGCCTGGAAGCGCCCGCGCAACCTCGTCGGCTGGCTGATGCTGGCCGCGGCCGTCACCCAGGCGGGCACCGCGGCAGGCGCCGGCCTGTGGGCCGTCGGCATGGCATACGGCTGGCCCGAAGGTGTCCTGCGCACCCTCATCACCTTCGCCCTGTACTCCTGGCCGTGGTCGATCTCGCTGTGCCTGCCGCTGATCCTGCTGTTCTTCCCCGACGGCAGACCGCCGAGCCCGCGCTGGGCCTGGCTCGTCTACGTGACGGTCCTGACGGCCCCCCTGTTCGTGATCGAGATGGGAGCCTCGCCGAGCGGCCTGGCGCCAGGGCCGGCCGGAACCGGATACCTGACCCTGCCGTTTCATGACGATCTCCAAGTTCTGTGGACTGTGACGGAGATCCGCGGGGTCGCATTGATCCTGGCGGCTCTGGCAGGGCTCGTGGTGCGCTACCGGCGCGGCGGAGAGCAGGAGCGCCGCCAGCTCCTGTGGCTGCTGCTGGCGGTGCTGCTGGTCGCGGCGGTCATGCTGGTCTGGGGGGTCTTGGAGACGGGACCCGCGCTGATCCTTCTGGCCATCCCGCTGATCCCGATCGCGGTGGCCGTGGCGATCCTGCGCCACGGGCTGCTGGACATCCGCCTGGTCATCTCCCGCACCGTGCTCTACGGCCTGCTCACCGCGGGCGTCGTCGGCGCCTACGCACTCCTGGTCGCAGTGCTCGGAAGCGCGGGACTGGGCGACTCGGTGATTGCCACGGTGCTGATCGCCGTCGCGTTCAATCCGGTCAGGGTGTGGTTGCAACGCATCGTCGATCGGCTGCTGTACGGCGATCGGGCCGATCCGGCTCGGGCACTGTCGCGCATCGGCAACCGCCTGACCGACCCAGCCCCGGGCCTGGCCGGGGTGGTCGCGGCGCTGTGCGAGGTGTTACGCCTGCCGTTCGCCGCGCTACGGTCGGGCGAGGTGGAGCGTGCCGCCCACGGCACCGCTCCGGAACTGCTGCACACCGTGCCACTGATCTACGAGGGAGGCCGCGTGGGCGAACTGATCATCGGCCTGCGTCCCGGCGAGAACGCCGTGGCCCCGGCCGACGCACGAATTCTGGAACTGCTCGCCGTACCGCTCGCCGTAGCTGTGCACGCTACCAGCCTGTCGGCCGAACTACAGCACAACCGCGAGCGCATCGTCGTCGCCCGCGAGGACGAGCGGCGGAGGCTGCGCCGCGACCTGCACGACGGGCTCGGGCCCACCCTCACCGGCGTGGTCTACCGAGCCGACGCCGCCGGCAACGTGATCGCCGAGGACCCGGTCCGGGCAAAGGAACTGATCCTCATGCTGCGCTCGGAGCTGACGGCCGCCATCGCCGACATCAGGCGCCTGGTGTACGGCTTGCGCCCGCCGTCGCTGGACGAACTCGGGCTGGTGGGCGCACTGCGGCAGCAGGCCGAACAGATGTCGCTCACCGTCAGCATCCGCGCCTCCGAAGACCTGTCGGCCCTGCCCGCCGCGGTCGAGGTGGCCGCGTACCGCATCGTGACCGAGGCGCTCACCAACGTAGCCCGCCACGCCGGCGCCTCCAGTGCCCAGGTCGATCTCACCGTACGTGACCGTCTTCGCATAGAGGTGCGCGACAATGGCGGCAACGGTGACGGCGGTGGCTGGCGGCCCGGTGTGGGACTGCGCTCCATGCGTGAGCGGGCCGAAGAACTGGGCGGCACCTGCCGGATCGGGCCCGGGCCCAACGGCGGGTGCGTGGTGGCGCTGATCCCGCTGGCGGTGACACCATGAAAGTACGCGTCGTCCTCGCCGACGACCATCCGATCGTCCGCGACGGGCTGGCGGCGCTGCTGTCCACCCTGCCCGACATCGAAGTCGCCGGCGTCGCGGCCACCGGCAGACAGGCCGTCCGAGCGGCCGTCACGCTCGCGCCGGACGTTCTGGTGCTCGACATTCAGATGCCGGACATGACCGGCATAGAGGCGGCCGGGGAAGTAGCCGTGGCCGCCCCAGGTGTGGCGATCTTGATGCTCACCATGTTCGACGACGACGAGTCGGTGTTCTCCGCCATGCGGGCCGGAGCGAAGGGGTACGTGCTCAAGGGCGCTGACCAAGGTGAGATCGTCAGGGCGATCAACGCCGTGGCGGCCGGTGAGGTCATCTTCGGACCCGGAGTGGCGCGGCGCGTCCTCGGCTATCTTAACGCGCCACCCAAAGGTGAGCCGTTCCCCGAGCTCACGCCGCGCGAACGCGACGTGCTCGACCTGATCGCCGCTGGGCGCTCCAACGCGGCGATCGGCACGCAGCTCGCGCTCGCGCCGAAGACTATCGGCAACCACATCTCCAGCATCTTCGCCAAACTCCAGGTCGCCTCCCGGGCAGAGGCGATCGTCCTGGCGAGAGACGCAGGTTTGGGGCAGGGCACCCAGCCCCCGCCGGAGCCAGAGGCATCCGCGTTCCGGCGTCCTTAGCCAGATGGGCGCTCGACCAGCCGAGGCGATGATGTATGCGCCGCTTGCCCGTGCATCCGTCAAGTGGTGGTGGCGGCAGGTGTTCCGTTAGAGGATCCCTCAGCGGAACACCGCGCAACCAGAACAGGCCCCCAGGTCAGGGTGTTCCGTATAGGCCCTCCGCTCCCGAACGTGTCCCCAGCCGCCAACTAGATGATTGATGCCAAGGGGTCTGGTTACGGTTAGTGGTCGTAGGCGGTCAGGGATCGCTTGATCGGCTGACCGGTCTTGTCGTTGTGCCAGATCGCTGTCGTCAGCGCGAGGATGCGGGCCAGTACGCGGATGATGACGCCGGCCGGCGTACGTCCTCCGTGACGTTCCAGGTCGAGCTGGCTCTTGAAGGTCTGGTTGATCGACTCGATGGTCTGGCGTAACGGCTTGAACAGGTGCGCGCCGGCCCGTTCCGGCTCGCCCCGGCGGGCCGGACGCAGCAGGCGCAGATCACGTTCGGTGAGTTCTTGTTCGAAGGCTCGGCCGTAGTACTGCCGGTCAGCGATGAGCGTCTGCCGTGGATGGGCGGCCACCACGTCAGGGGCGGCCTCCAGCATGCCCAGCAGCACCTCGCGCTCGTCGGCTTTGGCGCCGCTCAGCGCGAACAGTACGGGCAGCCCGCCCAGGGTGCACAGCAAGTGCAGCCGTAACCCCCAGAAGTACCGTGAGTGACTGGCGCAGTAGCCGTACTCGGCCCATCCGGCAAGCTCGGAACGCTGGGCGGTATCGCGGGAGCGGCCGCATTCCACAGGGGTGGAGTCGACAACCCAGACATCGTCGCTCCAGAGTGAGGTGTCGGAGGCCAGCATCCTGGTCATGTGTGTGACCAGCCCGGACGCCTGCCGCAGCCGCCGGTTGTAGCCGGACTGGCCTGGGATGTACGGGAACATCCCGCTCAGCTCGGCACGGGCGTGACGCAGCCGGCGGCGTTCGGAGGTGAAGCCCAGCAGCGCTGACAGCACCGCCAGGGCGACCAGCTCGGCGTCACTCAGCGTGGGCGCGATGCCGATCTTCGGCCGCCACGGTGCCAGGTGCGGCTGGGCCTTCAACGCATCGTCGATCTGCACGTACAGTGCGGTTGCGAGGGTGTCTAACTCTTTCGTCACACATCGAGGATGGGCACCCTCGCCCTATCTCCGCAGCTACGCCTTTGCATCAATCATCTAGCCGCCGACCACTCAGAACCTCGATACCGCACCGAAATGGGGGTCGCACGAATATCGGTTGTACTGGCCGGGCAACTCATGGTTCAGGGGCAGCGGCGCCTCGGCCACCGTCGAGGTGGGCCTGTACCAGCCGGTGCTCACGGTGACCGGCCCGGCCACCGGCGTCGTCGGCGAGCGACTCGAATTCAACGGAACGTTCGCCGCCGACGGCATCACCTTCCCGCTCACCATTGTCACCGTCGTACGTAACGTCTCCAACCCCGATGGCACTACCTCGAAAGTCCTGGCCAAGATGACTGCCGCTGCCGACGGGTCGTTCAGTTTCGCTGACACTCCGCCGACGGCCGGCAAGCACACGTACGTCATCCAGCTGGTGGGGAACTCGACAATCGAGCCGGCGAAGACCACCCACGTGGTCGTCGTCTCCCAGCCCCCCGCGTAACCTCCCGACGGGGTGACGGCGATCCGAATCGCCGTCACCCATGTCGTCGGGCACGCCGAACCACGGAACTCAGCCCGCTTGAGTCTTCCCGCCACGACGTGCACTTCGTAGTAGTCGCCGGGCGCGTGCTCCGGTCGGATGGTCAGTTCCCGGGGCTCGTTGGGGACGGCCCGTCAGTCGGACACCGCGACGCCGGCCCTTTCGAGGGCGTCGGCCCTGGACGCCTTCTCAGAGCGCGGCGGCGCGGGCCAGGGTGCCGGCGGCGCCTGTTCGGGGGCCGGTTGGTGCAGAGCGGTCAGGAAGGCGGCCAGGGTGTCGGCAGCCTCCGCGGCGCGCGTGACGGGGGCGCGGTCGGCAGGCTCGCCCGGCACCCAGGTGGTGACGATCCAGGGTCGTGGAAACAGGGCGGAGGGCTCGCCGAGGCGTTGCGGGACGGGAACCGGCAGCGAAGGCGCGGGGCGAGGGAGGGCACCCAGGTGTGCTCCTTGCGCAGCGTCACGTCCGCGGACGGCGTCGCCCAGGGCAAACGGACGGCGAGGTCGTCGCCGAGCCGCCAGAGCTGGTTGGCCCAGCCCCGCGCGCCGAGCCTCACAGGGTAATCGGCCAGGTCGGGGCGCTGGTCGCGCAGCAGATCCCGCACCAACTCCGCGCTGATCTCGATCTCGGTATGCGCGTGATGACCGGCTATTCGTCACAGCAGTGTATTCGCGGCCGTGCCCCCCGACATAGGCCCGACATACTCAGAACATACCCACGATCTCTATCGTTTCTTCCGTCTGCATCACGCGTAGGAGGGAAGAGCGAATGTCGAAGCCAACCGCTTTACAGGGTGCGGCCAAGAGGCTGGGCATTGGCCTGGCGTTTTCCATGATCGCCACCGGCGTAGTAGCGGCCACACCACAATCGGCTGCGGCATCGCCTCCGTACTACCTCTTCGCGGTGTGGAAGAACCAGACCTGCACAAAGGGCTCCAAGATGCGGAAGTATAACGTCAACCTTTCTCCTCGACGTAAATACGACACGGTATTCGTCAAGAATGTAAAGCCGACGCCCGACAGAATGGTCAGCTACTCGCGAGAGCGATCCTTCGGCATCGCGTACGTCGAGGAACCCTGCGGCAGGCGATACCAGACTGGTAAGAACCAGTATTACTGGCAAAGCATCCACTACGGCGCCGAATCTGGAAAGGTAAGCCGTCTAATCAAGAGCACTGCGCTGTGCTACGCCGGCGGCTGCTATCCGCCAGGCCCCAAGACTTACGGAACGTGGCGGGCGGGCTGGACCCACTTCAAAATGTGACGTGTGGCGTCCTGGCGGTGGACATGACCAGGCCCGACACCCGCCCGCCCGATTCCGGCACCTGGCTCCTGGACCGGCCGGATGCCTGCGAACAGGCCTTGATCTGCCAATTGAAGCGCTCCCCACGACTGAAGTCGGGGGATTCCAGCCAGCTCGGGCTCCGTCTGCGCGGTGGCCTAGGCTACTGCCGCTTGGCGGTTCGCCTTCCGGCCCACGCGGCTGCGTGGTTTGCGCGCCCCAGCCCGCACAGCCGGTCTGGCCTGTGCGTGCTCCGCCCTCCCGGCGGTGAGGATGTTCTTGGCCGCGTTCACATCAGCATGCTCGGCATGTCCGCAAGAAGTGCACCGGAAGACCGCTTGGCTCTCGCGGGACGTCCAATCCACCACCTTGCACACGTTGCACGTCTGACTCGTGTACGCCGGGTTGACAGTAACCACGCAACTACCCGTGTAGCGGGCCTTACTGCGGGTGGCCACCTCGATGCGGTGCCAGCCCTTGTCCAGGATGGACCGGTTCAGGCCGGACTTCGCCGCCGCTCCGTTGGGCAGGAACGCCCCGGGCCGGTCGGGGTCTGGCACGGGTTTGGCTGTGGCGGTCATGTTCTTCGTCTTCAACGCCTCGAACACGATCAGATCATGGTCGCGGGTCAAGGCGTCAGCGGTTTGGGCAGCGAAGTCCTCACGACGCCTGCGGATCTCACGGTGAACGCCCCCACCCGCCTGGCGGCGCGCTTGCGCCGGTTGCTGCCCTTGGTCGTGCGGGCCAGGTCCCGCTGCAGCTTGGCGGCGTGCTCGACCTCCCGTCCGCGGGCGAACACCTGGTGGTGGAACCTGCCCTCGCTGGTGGTCACGATCTTCGCGACGCCGCGGTCCACACCGATCCAGGTGCCGGGCTTGGCGTGCCGGGCGGGTGGCTGCTCGCCGTCACCGACAAGGAAGCTGATATACCAGTGGCGGCCCTCCCGCATCACGGTGGCGTTCTTGACTGCCCCACCCAGCCGGCGGCTCCAGCGGAAACGGACCCAGCCCAACTTGGGCAGTTTCGCCCGCGCCCAGCGCCGGTTCAGCCGCTCCACAACGATCTTGCCGCCCTCGGGGAACCGGAACGCGGGGCGGCTGCGGTCCTTGGACTTCCAGCCGGAGCGAGGCATTGAGGGGTATGTCTATGGCCCTCTTCTAGCCCAGCCCCGCCGCGTCGTTTCAACGCGAGGGACGGTTCCCCTACCGGTCACAACGGTCCCGGTTATCGTGGAGCATCATGCAGATGAAGCGGGTCGCCGTCGTCGGCTCCGGCGGCAGCGGCAAGTCGCACGTGGCGGGCGAACTTGGCCGCATCCTGGCTGCGCCGGTCACCCATCTGGACGCGGTGTACTACGACGACGAGTGGAACCCGCTGCCGCAGGAGAAGTTCGAGGCCGTCCAGCGGGAACTGGTCGCCGAGCCGCGATGGATCATTGACGGCAACTACAACTCCACGCTGCAAGTGCGACTGCAGGCGCGTGCGACACCGTGGTCATGACGGACGTCCCCACCCCCGTCGCCCTGTGGGGCGTCCTGTCCCGCCAGGCCCGACACGGCGCCGGCCAGCACACCTCAGGTGTCTACAACCGCATCAACTGGCCAGTACTCCGCTACGTGGCCACCTACCGGCGGCGGATGCGCCCCCACGTACTGGTGAAGATCGCCCAGCCACGCGCGTTCCACCGCCGCGGCGCTCATACCGCCGCCGACGCTGCCTTCCTCGTCCTCGTCCTCGTCATCGTCCGGGCCGAACGCCTCGAACTCGGCGCTGTCGTCGGCCGGTCTCGTCTTGGCCTGTGTCGTTGGAAGTCATCCTCATCACGGGCTGAGGTTTTCAGTCCGCGCGCTGCCTGCTGCTGGCGCTCACGATTGACCTCATCATGACGGCCGCCCGCACGCCCGAGCCTTCGTCGGCCGGCCATCTGCCCCTGGTGGTTCCCCGTGGCAGCTGTTCTCCCTTCTGGGAGGCGAGAGCGGAGCTACCTGTAGATCTTGGTCCGCCTGGAGTCCCCGGGATAGACGACGACGAGGAACTGCTGTCGAGCGTCTCCGTCGTCGGCCAGAGCCGCTTTCGCCCCCCGCATGTGGACCCGCACCCGGTAGCGGCCGGCGCCGCGGATGGCCAGATCGGGTAGTTCGTCGACCTCGATCATGTTCCCCTCCTCGTCCTCGCCGGTGAACACCATCTCTCCGGCGGTGCTCCGATATCCGACCTCGACGACCTTCTCCCAGCCTTCGACCTCCACGGGAGGGCGTCTGGCGTACGCCTCGACGGCGACGCAAACATGCTTGTCGGTGTCAGCGGTGAGAATGGTGAGATCACCGGGTGTGGCTCCGACCACCTTGTTGGCGGACGCCTTGGCCAGAGATGACGGGTAGACGTCGTCCTGCGATCCTTCCTCCCAGATGACGAGCATGCCCAGCTCCGCCACCCACAACATCTCCCTGTCCCGCAGTACGGGGCGGGTCCGCGGCCGGTGCTCCGGGGCAGAGGCGCACCGCCGCTCGGCGGTCGTGATGACGTCGTGTTGCTGCTGCCGCAGCGCCTCATCCTTCGCCCACTGGCGCCGGTTGAGTGCCGGGCACAGATAGCCAAGCGCCTTGGTGTTCTCCTCCGTGTTGACCACGAAACCCCACGTCTCCATGACGGTGTGCATCTCCCGCGAGTCGTCACGCAGCGAGACCTGGCACAGGCGCCGGCCGATCTTGAGCAGCCTTGCGTCGGGGACGTGGGCGTAGTGGCCGTTGAAGACCAGGCGCTGCCTGTTCGCGCAGATGAACGCGGCCTCCCGCTCCCCGGGCGCGGGCTGCTTGTTCATGTACACAGACATCTTCCAGGGAGCGCACTCCTTCGACGCGGCGGAAGTGACCTTCTCCGGCCCCTGGTCGTTGGCAGTCGTGACGAGGAGGAGTATCGCGACCGCGACCGCCGTCACCGCGCGGACGGCGCGGTGCGTCCGGGCCCCGAAAGCCGGGGCGGGAGCGGCTTCCGGGCGTGGCAGCGATGACCTAGGTGATGGGAACACGCGGGATTCCGATCGGAGGGAGGAAGGAGTGCTGGTCCTCTCTATATGATCTTGTGCGCCGGTGTCCAGGGAAACGCCGTCAGCTGGCGGCGCCCGCGCGGCGCCCGAGTGCGTGCTGGAGACGGGCGGACGGCGGTATCCGATGCCCACGGTGCCACCGGAGCATCCACGGGAACCGGCTCTGGCAGACGTACGGGCCCATCTCCGGCGGCGGATACGCCGGCTGATGCGCCTCTTGGCGGCCAGGCGCCCCTGGCGGCGAGATTCGAGTCGGGCTTACGTCTTGACGGGCGAGTAACGAAGGCGGACGCTGAATCAACCGATTCGTGAGGTGCGCTCATGTTACGCGACATCACCAGGATCGTCGGGGTGGCCTTGCTGGCCACCCTGACTCTGGCGGGGCCCACCGCCACCGCTCAGACCGCCCCAGAATCTGAGGTCGGGGCGGTCGGGCAACCAGCGGGATCCGCGAACCCGGTCCGCGGCTTCGTCGACGCCCACAGCCATCTCATGGCAAACGAGGCATTCGGCGGCAGCCTCATCTGTGGCAAGCCGTTCGACCCCGACGGCATCGAGCACGCCTTGGTCGACTGCCCCGACCACCAGCCCGACGGATCGCTCGCCTGGTTCGAGAACTTCACCCGGCACGGCACCCCTGTGGGCAAGCACGACCCGGTCGGCTGGCCGACGTTCAAGGACTGGCCGGCCCACGACTCCCTCACGCACCAGCAGGGCTACTACAAGTGGCTCGAACGGGCCTGGCGTGGCGGGCTCCGGATCTTCGTCAACGACCTGGTCGCCAACCGGCAGCTCTGCGAGATCTACCCGCTCAAGCGCAACACCTGCGACGAGATGGCCACGCTCAAGCTGGAGGCGCAGCGCACCTTCGAACTCCAGGACCACATCGACGCCCAGAGCGGCGGTCCGGGCCGGGGCTGGTTCCGGGTGGTGAAGTCCACCGCCGAGGCCAGGCAGGTGATCGCGACCGGCAAGCTCGCCGTGGTCCTGGGCATCGAGACCTCCGAGCCGTTCGGCTGCCGCCAGACCTGGGGTGTCCCGCACTGCACCAAGGCGCAGATCGACCGCGGCCTGGACGAGATGTACGAGATCGGTGTCCGCAGCATGTTCGTCTGCCACAAGTACGACAACGCCCTGTGCGGCGTCCGGTTCGACTCCGGGACCACCGGAGTGATCGTCAACATCGGCAACCTCCTGGCGAGCGGCTCCTTCTGGAACGCCAAGTCGTGCACGGGACCCGAGCACGACAACACGATCGACCCGGCCGGAGTGCTGCCGCCCGAGGTGGCCAAGTGGCTGCCGCCCGGCGTCGGCCTGCCGGTCTATCCTCCGGCGCCGCACTGCAACACCAGAGGCCTGACCTCGCTGGGCGCCTACATGGTCCAGGGGATGATGAGACGCGGCATGCTCGTCGAGCTCGACCACATGAGCGTCAAGGCCGCCGCCCAGACACTCGACCTGCTGGAGAGCGTCAAGTATCCGGGCGTCATCTCCTCACACAGCTGGGCGGACCCCAGCTACTTCCGCCGTATCTACCGGCTCGGCGGCATGGTGACCGCGTACGGCTCGCCCGCCGACTCCTTCACCGCCGGCTGGCGCGCGACGAAGCCGCTGCGTGACGAGTTCGGTCACCCCGGCTACGGCTACGGCCTCGACACCAACGGCATGGGCCCGCTCCCGGGATCGCGCCAAGGCGGCGCGGTCACCTATCCGTTCACGTCGCTCGACGGTGCGGTCACGCTCGACCGTCTGCGCACCGGTGACCGGGTCTGGGACGTCAACACCGACGGCGTGGCCCACTACGGCCTGGTCCCTGACTGGATGGAGGACATGCGCGAGTACGCCGGTGACGAGTTCGCCCAGGACATGCTGGCCGGAGCCGAGGCGTATCTGAAGACGTGGGGAGGAGCCGAGGCCCGCAGGCAGACCTGACGCCTCGAGTCAGCCGTGCCGGTGCTTGTCATGACTTCCCTCCTTGCCGACCCGTCGTTCACGCGGTCTGGGAGGTTGTTCCGGCCATGGTCGTGCGGGGATTCCCGTCGTCCGCGGCGGCGTCGGTGACGCGGTCGTCCCGCAGCAGCCGGATCGTGATCTCGGCCAGGCGCCGTCCCTGGTACCTGGCCGCTTCCAGCGCCGCGGCGTCCGGGCCGTCTCCGCTCGGGCCGGTCGCGAACGATGTGCCGCAGGGGTTGCCGCCTGCGGCGTACCCGGCCGGGTCGGTGAATCCAGGCGGGACGATGAGCGCCCCCAGTGGTAGAAGACGTCGCCCAGCGACAAGAGCGTGGCCTCGCCGCCGCCGTGCCGGTTGAACGCCGAGGTGAATGCCGTCACCGGCTTGTCGGCCAGGCTCCCTGCCCGCCACAGCCCGCCGGCCTGGTCGATCGCCGCAGGGGCGTCGGCGTGCCGACGCCCCTGCGGGTTCTGGTCGATCGCGCTGTCGGGGGCCGGCGGCGAAATCGTGGGGCGGCCTGGCGACTCGTCAGGCGAGCGGTCTGTAGGCGCTCCAGGCTGCCTCGATGTGGGCCTTCGCGGTGCGCCGGGCGGCTGCCGGATCGCCCGCCCGGATCGCCGAGACGATGGCCCGGTGTTGCTCGGTGATCGCGCCGGCCCAGTGGGGATCGTCCAGATTGGCTACGGTCGTGACAGCGATCCTATCCCAGACGCGGTGCAGGGCCTCCTCCAGGAACGGATTGCCCGCCGCCGCGCCGATGGCGCGGTGCAGGGCCAGGTTGGCCTGGGCGGATGCGCGCGGATCGTGAGCTTTCACCGCGGACTCCACCTGGTCCACGGCTCGATCGAGGGCGTTGACCTCGGCGGGGGCGAGGCGGCCCTGCGCCTGCCGGCCGGCGGCGAGCTCCGCCGCCAGGGCTTCCAGGTCGGCGCGCAGCACGAACAGGTGCTCCGCCTCGCCCGGGGTGAGCGCCGCGACGGCGACGCCCCGGGCGGCGGGGACGACCAACCCGTCGGTCAGCAGCCGGCCGATGGCCTCGCGGATCGGTGTCCGGCTGACTCCGAGGTCCGCCGCCAGGACCGTTTCGGTGAGCCGCTGGCCGGGCGCGTACACACCGTCGGAGAACCTGCGACGCAGGGCCGCGTAGACCGCCTGGGCGCTGCCGGGCTGGGAGTCGGGAGTGCTCGCCATGCGATCAGTATACGTTGCATGCAAGCACCTTGATCATGGACTGCCGACGAGCGTGGCGGCCGTGGCGTGGCGGTACCAGTCGAGGATCTGCCCGCCGGTCCAGAACTCCACGTCGTGGTGGGCCCGGATGTGCGCCAGCGCCTGGTCGAAGTACTTCAGGCGATGCGGCGCACCCATGATGTACGGGTGCACGACCAGCGCCATCACCCGTGCCGACCCGGCGGAGTCGAGGTGGAGCTGATCGAACTGGTCGGTCGCGCGCTGGAGGTACTCGCGGGCCGGATGGTGCTGGATCAACATCATCGCCACGTCGTTGCACTCTTGCGTGTACGGGATGTTCACGATGGGCGACGTCCGGGTGGCCAGCTCGACGGGCTGGTCGTCGAGCACCCAGTCGCAGACGTACTCGTAGCCCTCCTCGACGAGGATGTCGGGCGTCTCCCAGGTCTCTGTCAGGCCGGGACCGAGCCAGCCGCGCGGCCGGGCGCCGGTGGCCGCCTCGATGACGCGGGTGGTGGCGCGGATGTCGGCTCGCTCGTCCTCGACCTTCTGCATGTTCTTCTGCGTGAACCCGTGGCCGACGAACTCCCAGCCGCGGTCGAGCGCCGCCCGGGTGATCTGCGGATAGTGCTCGACGGCCTGGCCGTTGACGGCCAGCGCCGCCCGCACCCCGTGGCGATCCAGCACCCGTAGCATGCGCCAGAACCCGACGCGGTTGCCGTACTCGTGCCAGGCCCAGTTGGGCACGTCGGGGGCTGGGATGCCACCCGCCGGCGGGGTGAGAACGGTCCGCGGCATGGGATCGGTGTCGGACCAGGTCTCCACGTTGACGATGACCCACACCACCATCCGGTTGCCGCCGGGCAGGGTGAGCGCGGGACGGCCCTCGATGGGGTCGTACTCAAGCCGTTCGCTGGGACGCATGGGTGTCTCCTTCGGTGATGGTCACGGTGAGGGTAGGCAGGCCGGTGATCTCGACGTGGATCCGGTCGCCGGGCCGGACGGGGGCGACACCCGCCGGTGTGCCGGTGTAGATGAGGTCGCCGGGCATCAGCCGGTACGAGCGGGACAGGTGGCTGATGATCTCGGGGACGTCCCAGATCATCAGCTTCAGCCCGGTGTGCTGCCGGAGGTCGCCGTTGACGCTCAGCCGCAGCTCACCGGACAGGGTCCAGGCGGCCTCCTCGACGGGCTGGATGAGGCCGCAGGGTGCGGAGTGGTCGAACGACTTGCCGGCCTCCCAGGGGTGGGCCATCTCACGGCAGCGGCGCTGCAGGTCCCGGCGGGTCAGGTCGATGCCCGCGGCGAACCCGAAGACGTGCCCGAGCGCGTCCTGCGGGGCGATGTCCGAACCGGGCGTGCCGATGGCGACGACAAGCTCGCCCTCGAACTGCAGGTCGGTGGTCTGGGGAGGGTAGGGAACGACCGCGCCGTCCGGCACCACCGCGTCGGCGGGCTTCTGGAAGAAGAAGGGGTCGTCGCGCTCGTCGCCCTCGCGCATCTCGCGGATGTGGTCGAGGTAGTTGCGCCCGACGCAGTAGACGCGACGGACGGGGAACCCCTCGCTCCGTCCGGCGACGGGCAGGGCGACCTGGGCTGGCGGCCAGAGCAATGTGGTCATGAGTGATCCCGTGCTGGTGTGGTGGTGGTGCTGAACAGATCAGGGCGCAGGGCGAGGGCCAGGGCGGCGCCGACGGCCGAGAAGCCGACGATCTGCACCATGGCCGCGACGGTCCAGCCGGCCGTGGCGACCAGACTGCTGAACAACAGCCCGGCGACACTCGCGGCGACGTAGACGCAGGTGACGAACATGCCGGCCGCACGGCTGACGTTCGCCGCGTCGACGGACTTGACGAGGTAGCCCGCCGCGGCGACGTACACGCCGCTGCTGGCGAACAGCCCGAACAGGAACGAGAACGTCCCCTGCCAGCCGGCCGAGCCGGGCCCCAGGAACAGCGCGCACCCGCACGCCGCGACGGCGACGTTCAGGGCCGCGAGCACGACCCTGGGGCTGAACCGGTCCACCAAGTGGCCGCCCAGCGGGGAGGCGAAAGCCGCCAGCCCGGACAGCCCGACGACGAACCCGGCGCTTCCGGAGCCGAAGCCCAGTTCCTCACGCAGGTAGCTGGCGTACAGGCCGATGAAGGCGAAGTCGGCCAGCCCGAAGAGGGTGATGACGGCGGCGAGCACGAGGGGGTTGCGTGACAGCAGCGAGGCGGCGCCGCCGATGTGCGCGGCGGCCGCCGCGGACGGCTCCGCCTCGGTGAGCAGGGGCGAGACGAGCAGCACGACGGCCACGGCGAGGATGACGCCGATGGCTCCGTAGGCCAGCATCGGCGCCCGCCAGGTGCCGTAGTCCTCCAGCAGGCTCGCACCGAACGCCGGGCCGATGACCGATCCGGCGGCGAAGGCCATGTTGACGCTGCCGATCGCCACTCCGCGGCGGGCGGGGAAGGCGCTGGAGGCCACCGTGATGATCGCGGCGAGCTGGAGCGCCTCCCCCGCGCCGGACAGCACGCGCCACAGCAGCATGTCGGCGAATCCGGCCGACGCGGCCGTCAGGGCGGTCGCGACCGAGAAGACCACGGTGCCGGCTACGATCGTCCGCTTGCGGCCGAGCAGGCGTTGCAGCCGTCCGGCGGGCAACCCGGCCAGGCCCATGCCGAGGGCGAAGACGGTGGCCTGCAGCCCCGCCGCCTCGAGGCTGAAGCCGTACTCGGCGCGGACCTCGACGAGCAGGACGGGGAAGACCATGCGATCCATGGCGTTGACGGCGTAGGCGACCAGGAGCAGGCCGAACATGGCCACGGCGGCGCGGGGGGCCAGGGTTTCGCTGCGCTGGATCGGGGGCCGGGAGGCGGGGGTGGCACTCATGGGCGGCTTCTTTCCTGTGCGATGGTCGCCGGCCCCTGGCCGGCGGGGGTGTCGGCGGCGACGGGCGGCAGGTGCCAGTCGCCGGCCGCCGCGGCCCTGCGCAGCAGCGCGTCGCGGCGGGCGATCGCCACGGTGACGGGGTCCTGCTCGCCGTCGGCGAGGGTGCGCCGTCCATGCCGTTTGAGGATGCGGCCGTCGGCGATGACCGTGTCGATGTTGTCGATCTGGCCGGTGTAGACGAGGGCCTCCACGGGGTCGCCGGAGGGCGTCAGGTTGATGTCGGTGGAGCGCAGGATCACCATGTCGGCTCGTTTGCCGGGTGTGATGGAGCCGGTGACGTCCTGCAGCCCGAGGTCATGGGCGCCGTCGAGGGTCGCGAGCCGGAGCAGCCTGCGGGGTGTCACCGTGGCCGAGCCGGTGCGGGCGGCCTCGACCGAGACGATGGCGCGCAGGTGGCCGAGGATGTCGGCGCTGGTGGGCATGGCGAGGGTGTCCAGGGACAGCGACACGCGCACACCGGCGTCGAGCAGTTCGGTCAGCAGCGGGAAGCCCATCGTCCGCATCTCGGTCATGGGGCTCAGCGACACCCGGGTGCGGGTGCGGGCGAGCGCCTGGATGTCCTGCTCGCCGGCGTGCACCGCGTGGATGATCTGCACGTCCTCTCCGAGCAGGCCGAGCTCTTCGAGTCGGGTCAGGCCGCAGCTCCGGCAGCCCTCTTCTCGCAGGCACCTGTCGCAGTGCATGGTGATCGGCAGGCCGAGGGCGCGCGCCGTCTCCCACTCCCGCTCGTAGACCTGGGGAGGGGTGCGGTACGGTCCGCGCACCGCGACGCCGAAGTCCAGGCGCCCGTCGAGCCGGGAGTCCGGCCAGCGGGTACGCAGCGCCGCCAGGTCGTCCAGGTCGTTGGTGGCGTCCGGTGGGGCGGAGTCAGGCGGGCCGTAGGAGAAGCGGCCACGCAGGCCGGAGTCGAGATGCGCCCGGATGTTGGCGTCGGCGTCCTCGGGGTCGCGGACGTTGTGGTCGAAGTTGTGCACCGAGGTGATGCCGCCGTTGACCGCCTCGGCCAGCCCCAGCCGGGCCGCCCAGTAGAAGTCCTCGACTTCGAAGTGCGGCGCGAGTGCCCGCTTGACCGTGAAGTAGTCCGTTCCCGGTCGGTCGCCGACCGTGCCGCGCAGCAGCGAGTTCCACAGGTGCCAGTGGGTGTCCACGAAGCCGGGCAGGGTGACCGTGCCGGTCCCGTCGATCACCGGTATGCCCGCGGACCCGGAGTCACGAGGCCCGCCGGGCGCGTGCGGGCGTACGCCGGCGATCCGGCCGTCACGGACGAGCACGTCGGCGCGCGGCAGGTCGCCGACGCCCGGATCCATCGATATCAGATACGTGCCCGAGACGAGCAGGTCGGTGCGTTCGGGAAGCATGGTCACCTCAGGAAGAGCGCGACGGACAGGATGAGGCCGACGACGATGATGAGCTGGCGGAGGGCGCCTGGGGACACCCTCCGGGCGAGCACCACGCCGCCGCGGCCGCCGGCGAGACCGGCGAGCGACATGACGGCGACCGGCAGCCACTGCACGGGACCGAAGGCGGCGAAGCACAGTGCGGAGACAGAGCCGACGACCAGCGACAGCGCTCCCTTGAGCGCGTTGAGTCGGTGCAGGTCCTCGGCGAGGAACGCGCCGAGGACGGCGAGCATCATGACGCCGAGCCCGGCGGCGAAGTAGCCCCCGTACACCGAGACCGCGAACTGGGCGGCGAGGAGGCCGAATCCGCCGCCCGCCGCCCTGGCCCGGGCGAGCCGTCGCGCCACCATGCCCTGTGCCGCCAGCGCCACCACGGACACCAGCACGAGGAACGGGACGACGGACGCGAAGTGCTCCGCGGGCGCGATCAGCAGGACAGCGGAGCCGCAGGCCGCGCCCCCGACGCTGGCTGCGGCCAGGCGAGGGACGCGGCCACGTACCTGGGCCAGCTCGGCACGGTAGCCGGCCAGCCCACCCGCGTAGCCCGGCAGGGTGGACAGCGCACTGGTGACGTTGGCCGTCAGGGGCGGATAGCCGAGAGCCAGCAGGGCGGGAAACGAGATCAGCGAGCCGCCGCCGGCCACCCCGTTCACCGCGCCGGCCAGGAAGCCGGCCCCGGCGAGGACGGCTAGATGCAGCAGCTCCGGCACGGTCCCTCCCTCTCTCGCCTCAGCGACATGGGAGGTAACGTATGCATTGCATGCAATGCATGTCAACAGTGCGCCGCCAACGGCTGTGAACTGCCGGCGGAGGAGCTCGCCCGCCATCCGGCGTGACAGGCTCCAGCAGCGTGCGGGCGCGCTCGCGAAACGCGAGTCGGCGTACCGGGTGGTGGAAGGACTCCCACAGGGACGCAGCCGCGGGCATGAAAGCGCCGCGGACGTCGACCGGGTCGCGCTACGCGCGACCTCGGGAGGTTCCTGACCGCGTTGCGGGAGGTCCCCGCGCGGCAGAGGCCGGCCGCCGGGCGGCATTCCTGGTATCGGGGCTGCCATCCGAGCGTGTACGGCGACCAGGTAGAGGACGTCCTTGCCCAGATAGAGGACGTCATCGACGTGGCCGACCTGCCGGGCCGTCTGGGCGGACCGCCGTGAAGCGTCCTCCCACCGATCACGCTGCGGATCCTGATGGTCGGGGGCACGCGTCCGGCCAAGCTCTCGTCGGGCGGCGTAGACGCCGTCCGCTTGTCGCTCTTGGTGAGCAGCCGGTAGAACGGGTCACCGTCCTCCTCTCTCAACAAGGTCCGCAGCTGGAAGTGCAGAAACGAGGCGCGGTCGCGGCCGAAGCGCGCGGCCTGCTCGAACACGGCCGGCGGGCGGTCCACCTCGCCGCCCAGGCTCGCCAGCCGGGCGTCCTCGACCTTGGCATCCCACTCACGCCGGGTCTCGCATGGAGGGCGGTCGAGGGCGTGGAATCCGGCGTAGAAGTCGTACATCTTCTCGTAGAACGAGTCGTGCCGACTGGGCTAGCCTAAAAAGCAGCCAAATGGCTGCATGTTGGGGGATGTGATGGACGACGTGTTCAAGGCGCTGGCCGACGCCGGTCGCAGACGCCTGCTCGACAGTCTCAACACCCGCGACGGCCAGACCCTGCGCGAGCTGTGCGGCGAGCTGGCCATGGCCCGCCAGTCGGTCAGCAAGCACCTGGCCGTCCTGGAGGCCGCCAACCTGGTCACCACGGTGAAACGGGGCCGGGAGAAGCTCCACTACCTCAACGCCGAGCCGATCAACGCCATCGCCGATCGCTGGATCCGCCGCTACGACCGCGAACGGGTCCGCGCGCTGGCCGACCTGAAGACCGCACTGGAGGAGACACCGATGGGCGAGCCCTCGTTCGTGTACACGACCTACATCAGCACCACTCCCGAACGGCTGTGGCAGGCGCTGACCGACCCCGCCTTCACCCGCCGCTACTGGGGGGCCATCTTCGCCACCGACTGGAAGCCCGGCTCGCCGATGAGCTGGGAGGTGGACGGGCTCAGGCTCGACGATCCCGCGCAGACGGTGGTGGAGGCCGAGCCGTACCGGCGGCTGTCCTACACCTGGCACGTCTTCACCCCCGCGTTCGGCGAGAAGTTCGGCCTCGACGCCGAGTGGATCGCGCGGGCGGACGCCGAGCGCCGCTCCACCGTCACCTTCGAGATCGAGGAGGCCGGCTCCTTGGTGAAGCTGACGGTCGTCCACGACGGCTTCGACCCGGGCAGCCTCGTGCTGGAGGCCGTCAGCGGCGGCTGGCCGCACATCCTGTCCAGCCTCAAGACGCTGCTCGAGACCAGTGAGCCGCTGCCGCAGCCATAGGGGGCCACCGGAAAAAGGGTTTGCGGACCAGGGTGGGGTCGGATAGACATGAGCGCCGCCCCCGAGCGAGGGGGCCCGAACGGTGGAAGGAGGGATAAGCCGATGACGTCCTCGATCACCGCGCTTGTGTCCTCCCGGGACGCCGACCACGGCTGACCCCGGAGCGGACGGGCGCCTTCACCGGAGAGTGCCTTACCGTGCGACAGAACGACCTGACCCTGCGTCCCATCACCGGACGCGACGAACTCGACCTCTTCTCCGCACTGCCGTACGTCCTCAACGACGAACTGGCGGGCGACCTCGACGCCGGCCGGCGACGGCCGGCCTGGATGTGGGTCGCCCTGCGCGGCGACCGCCTGCTGGCCAGGGCCGCCTGGTGGAGCAGGGCGGGCAGCGACACCCCGTTCCTGCTCGACGTCCTCGACCTCGACGACGGCCTTCCCGGCGCCGAGCGCGTGGACATCGGGGAGCGGCTGGTGCGTGCCGCGATGGCCGCCGTCGTCCCGGACGGCTCGCCTCCCCCCGAGTACACCCGGTACGTCCCGCCCGGCTGGCGGGAGAACGCGGTGACCCGCACGGTCGTGGAGGACCGCATGACGGTCCTGGAGCGGACCGGCGCCAAACTGCTCGTCGAACGGCTCCGCCTGGAATGGCGACCGGAGTCCCCGGTCCCCCAACCGAGCGGACGCCTGACGTTTCGGCCCGTCCACGACACCGGCGAACTCGTGTCCCTGATGACCACGGTCATGGACGGCACCCTGGACGCGCACGGGCGCGACGAGCTGACGCGCATGTCCGCCCACGAGGCCGCCACCCGCCACTACGAGGACGAGCTGGCCCGATACCGGACCCCGCGTGACTGGTGGCGGATCGCGACACTGCCCGGCGGTGAGCCGGTCGGGTTCGTCATCCCGGCCCACAACGGCTACAACCCGATCATCGCCTACATCGCCGTCCTGCCCGCCCACCGCGGCCGCGGCTACATCGACGACATCCTCGCCGAGGGCACCCGGGTCCTCGCCGAGCAGGGCGTCCCCCGCATCAGAGCCGCCACCGACGTCGGCAACACCCCGATGGCAGGGGCCTTCGCACGGGCGGGCTACGTCAACTACGGACGCGAGCTCAACATGACCTGGTCCTGACCGGGCACCGGGCGCCGCGGGGCTTCTCCCCCGCGCCGCCCGGTCGTCGGCGCCCCGACTCCTCGGGCGTGGAGACGGGCAGCGCTGATCAGGCGGGCTGATCAGGCGGGCGGCGTCTCGGCGAGGGCGTCGGACAGGTCACCGGCGGACGGGAAGCGCAGGATCCACGCGGGCGCCACCGGCCGCCCGATGCGCCGTTCCAGCTCGCCGGCCAGTTGGACCGCCAGCAGGGAGTGGCCGCCCAGTCGGAAGAAGTTGCTGTCCCGCCGGACCGGCTCGACGCCGAGGACCTCGCGGAAGGCGGCGAGCACCGCCTCCTCCACCGCGTGCGCGGTGCCGGGCCCCGGCGGCGGCCCGACGGGCGCGGCCCCGGCTGGTGCCGGGACCGGATCGGGCTTCCCGGCCTCGGCGGGCTTCCCGGGTTCGGCGGGCTCGTGCGCGCCGGTCGGGTGCGTGCCCGCGTACCGTTCGGCCAGGAGCCGTTTGCGTACCTTTCCGTTCGGCGTGAGGGGCAGTTCGGCGACGATGACGACGTCGGCCGGCACGTGGTCGCGCGGCAGCCGCCCCGCGCAGTGGTCGCGCAGCTCGGCCGGTGAGGCGGGTGCGGACAGGACGACCGCGGCGACGAGGACCCGGCCGAGCGCCGCGTGCGGAGCCCCGAACACCGCCACCTCCGCGACCGCCCGGTGCACCCGCAGCGCCGCCTCCACCGTGGCCGAGGCGATGTTCAGACCGCCCGAGACGACCACGTCGTCGGCGCGCTCCACGAAGTACACCAGCCCGTCCGCGTCCCGCCGGCACAGGTCACCGGTCGCGATCCAGCCGTCCGCCAGGTAGCGCGTCCCCGACCCGGAGCCACCCGCGGCCGGGGCGGGCGCCAGGTAGCCCAGCGCGGGACCGGTGTGCCGCAGCCACAACTCGCCCGACTCGCCGGGACCCACGTCCCGGCCCGCGCCGTCCACCAGCCGCGCCTCGGGCCCGAGCGTGCCCAGCGCCGGCGGCCGGTCCGGCGAGCATCGGTGCTGCAGCCCGGCGCCGCCCTCGGCCACCGTGTACACGTTGAAGATCTCCGCCGCCGGGAAGACCTCCGCGAGCCCCGCGACGGTCGGCTGGTCGAGCGGCGCCGACGACGACACCACGGACCGCACCCGCCCGGCCGCGCACCCCTGCCGGCGCAGCGCGGCCACCGCGAGCCGCGCCGTGGTCGGCACCAGGCTCAGCGCCGTCACCCGGTGCTCCTCGATCAGGGCGGCCAGCCGTTCGGGCGCGAACGGCTGGGTGAGCACCACGTGCACGCCGTTGACCAGGCAGCCTTTCAGCACCGACAGCGCCGCGTTCGTGCCGACGGCGACGGACGTGAGCAGCGCGTTGACCTGCGGCGGCGGCACGTCGTCGCCCCCTGGCCAGTCGTCGGTCAGCGAGGCGTGGGTGCTGAGCACGGCCTTGGCGGCGCCGGTGGTGCCCGAGGTGAGGATCACCGCGGCCGGGTCCGCACCACCGCGCGGCACCACGACGGGCGCGGGCGTGAGGGCCCCGGGCGGGGAGGCGGGCCCGGCCTCCGTCAGCTCGCCCGCACCGGACTGCCATCCGCCGAATCCCGCCACCGGCGGCCCGCCTCCCGTGACCAGTCCGGCCGCGTCCACCCCGGCGGCGGTGGAGAGCAGATGGGACGGTGGGACGGGGGCGCGCACCGGAACGGCCACGCCGCCGGCCGCCAGCACGCCCAGGAAGCAGGAGGCGAACGTCAGCCAGTCGCCGTCCTCGAACGCGAGCACCACCCGCTCGCCCGGCCGCAACCCGCGAGCGGCCAGTCCGGCCGCGATGCGCCCGGTCTCCCGGTGCCAGGTCAGGTAGTCGAGCGTGCCCGCCCCGTCGACGGTGAAGGCCGGCGCCGCCGGATGCCCGGCCGCCCGGCGGGCGAGAATGTCAGGCAACGACACCAGCGATGACACTGGCGATGACACCGGCAACGGCGGTCCCTCCCCGCGAACGGCGACCAGCGGCAGGCGAACGGCACGCCTTTCCCACCATACGCACCGCCGGCCCTCATGATCAGAGTGCTCAATGCGGAAAATGTTCATCGTTGACGCCATTACCGGCATTACTAAGACTCGTGCCGAATTCGCACCCGATTGGAGGTACGAGATGGGGCACAGCGACTTACCTCGTGACAGTTGTGGCGGTGTGCGTCGGTGCGGGGGCAATCTCCTCGTCGCCAACGCCACCCAGCCGAGCGAGTCGGCCGTCCGCCGCAACACACGGGCCGTCTCCGAGTTCTGGGCCACGTTCCGGGCGTCCCGGAAGATGCTGAACAAGAAGCGGTAATCACTCCTTGCGATCAGAACTCGGCACCTCTGGAGGGGTTTCGGACGTCCTGTCCGAGCCCCTCTACTCGCGTACGGAGGACGGCGCGCTCGACGGCGACCCGCTGCGCCTGGCCGCGCCCGCCAAGAGGTTCTCCCTGGAGCGGCTGGCCCTGCTGCTGGACGGGCTGCCGTTCGAGGCGGAGTTCCCGCCCGAGTGCCCCTGGGAGGGCGTGGTACGGCACCGCCCGCCGCTCGACCTGCCCCCGCTCGGCACCTCCGACGAGTCGGCGCTGCGCGAGGAGTTCGCCGCGGCCGTCTCGCGCAGCCTCGGCGACGCCGAGTCCGCCGTCGTCCTGCTGTCCGGCGGCATGGACTCGTGGGCCGTCTTCGTCCAGGCCTGGGAGCAGACCCGGCGCGAGGGACGGCGGCTCGGCGCGGTGGTGTGGAACCTGCGCGACCAGTTCGGCAAGGCCACCGCGAGCCTCGTCCACCGGCAGCTCCGCGCCGTCGGCATCTCCTGCGACCTGCACGTCCTGCCCGCCGAGTGGCGGGCGCTGCCCGAGCCGCGCTGGTCGCCGCTCGGCCCCCGGCACGACTACTACACGCGGCTGCACCAGGCCACCGTGGACCACGCCCACGACATCGGCGCGACTGTCGTGCTCAGCGGGCAGGGCGGCGACGAGGTGCTGGGCGCCTGGAACCACCTGTCCGCCTCCCTGGCGCGCGGGCGCCGCTGGCGGGACCTGCGCCACTACCTGGCGGCGTTCGGCCGCGGCGACTCCGTGGTGGAGGTGGCCGGTGAGGCGGCCGCGCTCGCGGCGCGGCGGCTGCCCCCGCAGACGTCCTTCCAGTTGTACGTGGCCACCGCGCTGCGCGACGTGGTCAACAGCGGACGCCCCTCGGTGCTCACCGACGTCTACCGGGACTCGGTCGCGGGCTGGGTGGAGGACTGGCTGGCGGCCAGGTTCGCGTCGTTCCAGGAGGCGGGCTGCGACTGGGCGACGGCCAGCCTGCGCGACTCCATCTTCCCGTGGGCCTACGACGCGCACCCGCTCGGCGCCCCCATCCGGCAGCGCTCGCCGTTCGTGGACGACCGGTTCGTCAGGTACGCCTTCGGGCTGCCGCCGGCCGCCCGGTTCCGCGCCGAGGGGCCGCACCCGTACCCGTGGTACAAGGCGCTGCACCTGCGGCTGCTGCCGCCCGCGCTGCGGCCGCTGCTGCCGGAGTACAAGCAGAGCTATTCCGACGCCTTCCGCCGCTACGTGCTGGACGTGCTGCCCGAGGGGCCGCTCCTGGTCGAGGAGCTGGGGCTGATCAAGCCCATGGACCGGCTCGACCTGGAACGGGTCCACCCGAGGCTGCCCATCGTGGTGCGCAACGTGGAGCGGTGGGTGGCGGGCGCGCTCGAAGCCGGCGCCGAGCCGGTGGCCGCCCGCTAACATGCGAGCCGCGGCACGCCGGTGGTTCGGCGCCGAGCCGGCCGTCCACCTCGCCCTGGCCCCCGACGGCGGGGCGGTGAGCTGGCAGAGCGAGCGCGAGCCCGGGCTGTTCGTCTGGCGGCCCGGCGAGGGCGTGCGCAGGCTTCCGCTCGGCCGCGTCCCGGTCGTGGACCACGCCTGGTGGCCGGCGGGCGGTGCCGTCCTGGCCGTCCTGGGAGGCCACCGCCCGCGGGTGGTCGTGCACGACGAGGCCACCGGCCGGACGGTGGACGTCACGCCCGAGGGGGCCGGCGACGTCCACGTCGTGGACCGCGACCAGCCGCGCCTGGGCAGCCTGCTGCTGGCCGGCGGAGGCGCGGACGGCCGCCGCGTCTGGCACCTGCTGTCCACGCGGACCGGCCCCGCGCGTCGCGTGCCCGGCCCCGGCGGGATGAGCCGCCTGTTCAGCGATCCGGACGACCGGCCGCGCGCCGCCACAGCCCGCGACGCCGACGGCACGCTCGTCGTGTACGCGGCGGACGCGCGCTCCGGGGCGGATCGGGCGGAGGGCGGGGACGCGGGCGGCTGGCGTGAGGTGTGGCGGTCACGGCCGCCCGGAGCGCTGGTCACCCATCCGATCGACGTCACGGCGGACGGGCACGGCCTCTACCTGTCCGCCCCCTGCCGTGGCGGGTTCCTCGGCGTACGGCTGCTGGACCTGCGAGACGGCACCGTGCGCACCGTGCTCGACGACGGGGAGCACGACCTCGACGTGGTCCTGCACCCGGTGACGCGCGTGCCGCAGCTCGCGCTGGTGTCCGGGGCGCGCCAGAGCCATCGCGCGCCGGACCCGGAGCTCGCCGCCGACCTGGCCGCCCTGACCGCCCGGCACCCTGGCGAGCTGCAGCTCGCCGGCCTCACCCGCGACAACGCGACCTGGCTGGTCCGGCTCGACGACGGCCGGACGCCGCCCCGGCACCTGCTGTGGGACCGCCGCACCGCAGCCGCCCACCACGTCCCGGCCGACCGGCGCGAGCACGGCCCGGCCCGCCTCGCCGCCACGGCGGGCCGGCTCCTCCAGGCGACCCTGCGGCGGCCGGACGCACGCCCCCACCTCACTCCCACGGCCACGGTGACGATCCCCGCGCGCGACGGCCTGCCGCTCGACGGCTACCTGGTGACCCCGTCCCGTGCCGTCGCCCCGCCGTACCCGACCGTGCTGCTCGTGCACGGCGGGCCGTGGTCGCGCGACACGTGGGGCCTGTCCCCCGAGGCGCAGTGGCTGGCCGAGTGCGGCTACGCGTCCCTGCGCGTCAACTTCCGCGGCTCGGAGGGGTACGGCACCCGCTTCCTGGACCTGGGCCGCGCGGACTGGGGCGGCGGGATGCACGACGACCTGGAGGACGCGCTGCGGTGGGCTGTCGCCGAAGGGCACACCGACCCCGCCCGGGTGGCCGTCATGGGCCAGTCGTACGGCGGGTACGCCGCGCTCATGGCCGCCACCGCCCGCCCGAAGGCGTTCGCGCTGGCCGTGGCCGTCTGCGCGCCGACCGACCTGGTGGCGTTCCTGCGGCACGTGAAGGAGTCGGCGCACCACGAGCGGGCCCACTTCCTGGACCGGGTCGGCGACCCGGACCGCGACGCCGACCGGCTGCGGGAGCGCTCGCCACTCGCCCACGCGGCCCGCTGCCACACGCCGGTGCTGCTGGCGCACGGCCGCGACGACCCGCTGGTCCCCTGGACGCACGCCACCACGATGGCCGCCGCGCTGGCCGAACACGGTCACCCGCACCACTGCCTCGTCCTGTCCGGCGAGGGTCACGGCATCACGCGCCCGGCCAACCGGATCAGGCTCGCCCGCGTGGTGAGCCGCCAGCTCGCGTTCCACCTCGCAGAGAGGCGCACATGACCACCCCGCAGCGCACGACCACCCCGCAGCACGCGACCGCGGGGCCCGCTCCCGCCCACGGGCCCGCCCCGTCCTTCCGCTACACCGCCGCGCCGGACCGGCTCGCGCCGTTCGTCACCAGGCCCGCCTACCAGGAGACGGGCTCCGGTCGTGCGGCGACCCCGCCCTCCACCGGCGGCACGTACTCCCTGGCCGCGCTGGGCACCTGGTTCACCTGGCCGGGGCTGAGCACCGACCTGTTCCCCGCCGCGCCGTGGGCCGGGCTCGAACGCGTCAGGCACGCCCCGCCCCGGCCGCGCGGGCACGCCCGCCCGGCCGAGCTGCGCGAGCGGCTCGAAGCCGCGGTCGAGCGGGCGATCGGCGACCGGGAACACGTCGCTGTCGCCACCTCCGGCGGTCTCGACTCCGCCGCCCTGCTCGCCGTCACCGCCCGGGTCTGCCGCCGAACCGGCCGGCGGCTGCTCGCCGTCACCATGGACATCCCCGACGACCGGGGCCGCCGCCCGAAGGTGGTGGTGGACCGGCTGCTGGAGTTCCTCGGCCTGAGCATCCCCCACCTGCGCGTGGCCGCCGCCCCCCGGCGCTGGCCGGAACCGGACTGGTGCACGCACGGCCCCCGCTTCGACGGCTTCCCCCGCTTGCACCGCGGGATGGCCGAGCTGGCCGCCGGGGCGGGCGCGCAGATCCTGCTGCACGGCAGCGGCGCCGACCAACTGCTGGAGGCGCCCGGCTACCTGGCCGCGCGGCTGCTCGGCTCGGGCTCCTTCGGCGACCTGGCCGCCTACCTGCGCGACGCCTCCGCGGGCGGCGGACCGCCCGCGCGTGAGCTGCTGGCGGCGCTGGCCGGCCGGCTCGACCGCCGGGCCTCCTCCGGGCTCTACTGGTCGACCGCCTGGCCGCGCCGGTTGCGGGAGCACGGCTCGGCCCTGCTGGCCGACGGCGTCCACGAGCGGGCGTGCGAGTGGGAGGACGACTACCGGGCCGAGGCGGCCCGGGTCGCCGCCGAGGCCGGGGCGTCGTGGGCGGAGGCGCTGATGATCCACCGCACGTTCCCGTACGACGTCGTGGTGCCGGCCACGGAGCTGCCCGAGGTGGCGCCGTTCTACGACCCGGTCTTCGCCGAGTACGCCTTCCATCTGCCGCTGACGGTCCGGTACTCGGGGGCGTACGACAACGAGTACCTGCGCAGGAAACGGCTCGTCGCCGACCTGCTGCCGGACGGCGTCGGGGCGGTGCTGCCACCGTACCGGCAGCGCGGGTCGCAGTCGTACGCCCGCTACTGGCGGCTGGCGCGGGTGGAGCCGGTCCTGGCCGTCGAGCGGGGGCTGCTGCGGCCGGACTGGCGCTCGCGGTGCCGGGACACGTTCGAGGTGGCGACGGCCAGCGCGGTGGAGCTGTGGCTGCGCGGAGCCGAGGAACGGGGGGCGACGGCGTGAGGGGCGACAGCGTGACCGGGCGCCGGCCGGCCCGAGGTGAGGGGTCCGGTGGGCTCGCGCGGGGGATCGACGTGGACGCGGTCGCGCTGTACCTGTCGCGGCCGTCGCTGGCACTCGGGGTGTACCCGGCCTCGCCCTGGGCGGACGGCACGGCGGCCGGACCGCCCGGCGGCTTCGGGGCGGACACCCCGCGCGACCCCGGCGTGGCCGATCCGCGTGATCTGGGCGAACGGCTCCAGGACGCCGTGGGCCGGGCCATCGGGGCGCACCGGACGGTGGCCGTCCTGCACGACGGGAGTGTGGGCGCGTCGGCGCTGCTGGCGGCGGCGACCGCAGCGGGCCGCGCGCTCGGTGCCGAGGTGACCGTCGTCGCCGCCGACCACCCCGGCCCCACCGGCGCGAGCGTCGCCGTGGCCACCCAGCAGGTCATCGCGGCCCTCGGCGAACGTCACCGCTTCCTGCTCGCCGAGACCACCCGCCTGCCCGGAGGTGCCGGCGGCGCCTGGAATCCGGTGGCGCCCGACCTGGCGGGTACACCGCTGGTGCGGGCGGCCGAGGCCAGGGCGGCGCGGCTGGGGGCGACGCTGCTGCTCACCGCCGAGGGCTGCGACGAGGTCCTCCAGGCCGGACCGCTGCCCGCGCCGTCCCGCCTGCGCGGTCCGCGGTCCGCCGGCAGGCAGCTCGCGGACCGGTGGCGGACCGAGGGCGCCGCGGCCGTGCTCGCGGACGCGACGTCCGTGCTGGGGCGGGGCGCGCGGGCCCGGCGGCTCCGGGCCGGCATGCAGGTGGCCCTCGCGCCGTTCGCCGCGGCCCTGGGAGACACGCCGCGCGTGCTGCCACCGCAACGCCTGGCGCACGTGGAGTCGTGGACGGCGGACTGGATCCGGCGGCTGGTGGAGTGCCTGGCGGGGTACCGGGACCCGGTCCGCGCGTACGTGCTGGCGCGCACGGCCCGCTTCGCCGGGCCGCTCCCGGCCGCCGTGGCCGCCGCCGCGGCCGTGCCGCGCAGGTCGCCGTTCCTCGACCCGGCCTTCACCGCGTGGGCCCTGCGGCTGCCGGCCGGCTCCCGGTACGACCCGCGCCTGCCCGCACCGCACCTGCGGCGCAGCGGGCTGCTGGTCGCGCTCGTCCCCCACGCCGCCCGCCACGCGCTCCCCACGACCAGCATCCCCACGGCGAGCCCCACAGCCGCCGCGGTGGCGGATCACCCGCTGTGCCGCGCCCTGGGCGTGCTGGACGGCGCCCCCGGGCCGGTGGAAGCGGTGGTGGCGGCGAGGCTGGCGGTCCTTGAGGAGTGGCTGGCCGGAGCCGGCGAGGTCAGCCGCCCAGCCCGAACCGCCGGCTGAAGGCCTCGCTCACCGGGCTGACGAGGCGGCGCCGCACGGCCCCGCCCGCGGCCGCCCGCAGCCGCATCGCCGGCGGCCACCAGGTCCGCCCGGCGGTGGGCCGCCAGAAGAACGTCACCGACGACGTGGTGCCCGGCCCCTCCACCAGGTGCCCCCAGTAAAGGGGGATGTAAAGCGCCTCGCCGGCCCGTACCGTGACCCGCAACGGCGTGGTGTGCCGCAACGGCGAATTCGGCCCGGCCGGCACGGCGGAGAAATCAATGCGGCTGAAATTGAACCGGTACGAATACCACGGATGATGATTCAGGTACCTGTGGTCCGAGGGCGGGAACAGCAGCACGTCCTTGGCCCCGCTCACCTGGCACAGCAGGGCCTGCTCGTTGCTGTGGTAGTGCAGGGCGGTCACCGTGTCCCGGCCGACGAACAACGCCAGCCCCAACTCCGGCGCCCCGGCCAGGCAGCCGGGCACCGACAGGTCCTCGGCCAGCTCCGGCAGCAGGTCGAGCAGCGGCACCTGGGCGAGATAGCAGCGCTCGGCCTCACCCTGCGAGGTGAGGATGTCGAGGTAGCGGTCCATGCGCAGCGGCGCCTGCACCCAGCTGCCGTAGTAGGAGCCGGAGGGGTAGAACTCGACGGGCACCCGTGTCCGGCCGACCTTCTCGCGGAGATAGCCGGGGTTCCAGCGCTCCAGGGCGGGCCAGCGGTCCAGCGCCCCCTCGACGAGCACCGGCCGGCGGGCCCGCTCCAGCTCACGGACGCCGCCGATGTCGTCGGCGTGCCGCCGGGGCACCTCGCCGGCCCGCAGGGCCCGCCACCCGGCCGTGCCTCCATCCGTGTCTGCGGGCGCGCCGTCAGCCGTGTCCGCAGCCGTGTCCGCAGCTATGTCCTCAGGCGTGTCCTCAGGCGGGCGCGGCGCGCTCGTCCCGGACCTGTTCCGGATCCCCGGCCTGCCGTCACCGTTCACTGCCCCGGACTCCTCTCGCCCGCGGCCGCCTCGCGCGGACCGCCCGTCGACCACTCCCCCGCCGCCCGTGCCGGGCAGGGCGTCACCGGTGGGGGCCGCCGCCGCGGCGTCGCCCACGACCAGTTGCTGCCAGTTCTCCGTCTGCTCGAACGGGAACGTCACCGGCGGCGGCCCGCCGCCCGACTCGATCCAGCGCCCCATCTCGGCCAGCAGCCGCTCGGCGTCCAGCCGCTTCTGGTCCACCGCGCCCGCCGGCAGCCACGCGCGCAGCCGGGCGAGCTGCGCGGCCGCCGCCGCGGGGTCGTCCTCGCCGGCACGCTCGAGCAGCGCCCCCCACTCCCGGTCGGGATAGAACATGCCCTTGGCCCGGGCCGCCAGCGCCGCGGCGACCTCCTCGCCGATCACCGCCTCGCGGACGGCGGCCGCCAGCGTGGCCCTGATGTTGACCATGGGCTCCGACAGCGGCCGGTAGCCGCCCTGGGTGGGGGCGTGCAGCACCGCCACCTCGTCGTCGTCGGTCAGCACGCCGAGCCGGTACTGCTCGGCCACCTCGCCCACCGGGATCATGCCGAACTCGGCCAGCTCGGCCGCGCGCAGCGCCCCCATGCTCGCCGCCCCGTACACCCTGACGCCGAGCGAGAGCGCGTACAGGATCTCCTTGTGCCAGACGGCCGGGACGCGCTCGAAGTAGCCGTCCACGATGCCGATGGCCGCCGGCCGCTCGCGGGCGGCGCGATAGACGCTGCCGAGTTCGGCGGGCGGGCGGTAGTCGGCGGCCAGGATGCGCGCGGCCTCGGCGACCGGCAGGGTGGGCCCGAGGAACACCACCGGCGGGCGCCGGGCGTCCGGGTTCACTCCTCCCATGGCCGCCACCGCAGTCCCGGCACGACCGCCTTGACGACCGGCACGCCCAGCTCCGCGATCGTCAGGTCGACGACCACGGCCGAGCCGATCCCGGCGGCCGTGAGCCGGGTGAGCAGCCAGTCGAGGTCCTCGTTGACCGTGCGGTGGTCGATGTCGGGTGCCTGCCCGTAGTCGCGCCGCGGCCGGTCCCGTACGGCGTCGCCGACGGCGCGCCGCTGTTCGGGGTCGAAGTACCAGCTCTGCCGGTCGCGGCCGATGTCGTCGCGGGAGCCCACGATCACGGTGGCCCTGGCCTGCGCGGCCTCGGTCAGCGCGCGCGACAGCGCGATGGCGCGGCGGGGGTGGCAGCCGGAGCCCTGCGTCTGCGGCAGCGGGTGGTACCAGGGCGTGTCGGTCTCCACGGCCAGGCAGTTGAAGACGGGCACCCCGATCTGCGAGGTGAGGTCCCACACCAGCACGTCGACCCCGGCGTGCCGGAAGCGCCCGAGCAGGTCGCGGCAGGAGTCGTCGGCGATCGTCTCGGGCCGCACCATCCGCGGCGCGGCGAGCAGGTCGCCGGCGTCCTGCGCGGCGACGATGGCGTCACGCTCGACGAGCTCGCACAGGGCGTGCACCGTCGCCTCCAGGAGGCTGTTGCCGGACGCCAGGCCGTTGGAGCCGTTCTGGACGGCGTGGTCGCCGGGCGCGACGGGCACCCGCCAGTCGCAGTGCACGGCCTCGTACGGCACCCAGGCCGGCCGGCCGCCGATGAGGTCCCAGCCGCGCGCCCAGCGCATGGGGCGGTCGGCCGCGTACTCGCTGCACGGGCAGCGGACCAGCGTCATCGGGTCGAGGACGGTCTCGCCGCGGGCCGCGAGCGCGCGGTGGGTGTCGTAGCGGAGGGGCAGGTGGTGGGTCTCGGCGTGCCACAGTTCGAGCGCCTCCATGACGGCCGACGCCTTGGCCGCGTCGCCGGTGACGCCCTTGCCCTGCGAGACGGTCAGGCTGCGGGAGGCGGGGCGGACGGCGCACCAGACGGGGATGCCGATCCGGTCCATGCCGGTGACGTTCGCGACGCGGGTGATGCCGGCGGCGGCCATGGCGGGCGACACCCGGGCGAGCGTCGTGGCGGGGCTCACCGCGCGGTCCGTGCCGTCGCGGTACGCCTTGCCGATCGGCTGTGCCCGTGCGGCGGCCCAGCGGCCGGATATTTCCTCGGTAGCAGAACCGGAGATGGGATTTTCCTCCATAGGGCCACTTTCCGCCGGACGGTGTTGTGCGGGTGATCTTTGATCTATGCTGCCGACCGAAAACCAAAGAGACAAGTGTGCGATTGGGGATATGAGTGCCCACGCGGACGTTTCATGACATTCCACCGTCAAGTGACGGCCGGTTCCAGGGGCGTCCGAGCGACGTGGTCGTGCTGGGCGTCCCGATCGACTCGGGTACGGGCGGGCGGCCCGGCGCGCGCTTCGGTCCCGCCGCCATCCGGGAGGCCTCCGCCCTCATCGCCGGCAACCTCTACCACGTCGGGCTGGAGACCGAGGTCTTCGAGCACCTGCGCATCGTCGACGTCGGCGACGTGCCCGTCACGCCCGGCCAGCACGACCGCAACCTCGACGCCGCCGAGAAGTGGATGCGCGAGCTCATGACCGTCACCGACCGCGTCGTCGTGCTCGGCGGCGACCACTCCGTGCTGCTGCCGGTGCTGCGCGCCGTGGCGGACAAGCACGGGCCGGTGAGCTTCGTGCACTGGGACGCCCACGCCGACACCTGGGACGGCGGTCCGGAACGCCTGCTCACCCACGCCACGGCGGTCCGCCGGGTCATCGAAGAGGGGCTCACCAACCAGGTGTTCCAGATCGGGCTGCGCGGCTACGGCCCCTCCCGCGAGACCTTCGCCTGGGCCGGCGAGAACGGCGTCGAGCACTGGACCATGATGGACGTGGACGAGACCGGCCTGACCGACATCGTCCAGCAGGTCATCTCCACCGTGACGGGCAAGGTCTACATCTCCATCGACATCGACGTGCTCGACCCCTCCTACGCGCCCGGCACCGGCACCCCCGAGCCCGGCGGGCTGACCAGCAGGGAACTGCTGGCCGGCATCCGCGACCTGGTCCGCAACACCGACGTCGTCGGCCTGGACGTCGTGGAGGTGGCGCCGCCCTACGACCACGCCGACGTCACCGCGCTGGTGGCCAACCGGTGCGTGCTGGAGTTCCTGTCGGCCACGGCCCAGCGCAAGACCACCGGCTAGGCCCCCTGGCGGGCGGCGTACTCGGCGCACAGCCGGGCGTAGCTGCCGCCGCGCGCGACCAGTTCGTCGTGGGAGCCGTGCTCGACCAGCACCCCGTCGTCCAGCACGAGCACGCGGTCGGCCGCCTGCGCGGTCTCCAGCCGGTGGGTGATGAGCAGCACCGTCCGCCTGCCGCGCTCCGCGCGCAACCGCTGGATCAGCGCCGCCTCCGCCTGCACGTCCAGCGCCGCCGTCGGCTCGTCCAGCACCCACACCGGCGCGTCGCGATAGAGCACCCGGGCCAGGGCCAGCCGCTGCCACTGGCCGCCGGACAGCTCGCGGGCCCCCGGGAACATCCGGCCCACCGGGTTGTCGGCGCCGCGCGGCAACTGCTCGACCACCCGGCTCAGCCCGCTGGCCCCCAGCGCGAAGTCGAGCCGGTCGCGGTCCAGCGGCCGGTCCGCCCGGCCGAGCCGGACCGACTCGGCCACGGTGAACTCGTAGCGGCCGTACTCCTGGTAGAGGACGCCGATCAGGTCACGCAGCCGGGCCGGGTCGAGCCCCGCCAGGTCGGCGCCGTCCACGAGGATCCGCCCGCGGGCCGGGGCCAGCAGCCCCAGCAGCAGCTTGACCAGCGTGGACTTGCCCGCCCCGTTCCGCCCCACGAGCACGGCGAACTCGCCCGGCAGCAGCGTGAACGACGCCTCCCGCAGCACCGGCGGCCCACCGGTGTAGGCGTAGCCGACGCCCTGGAACTCCACCCGCGGCGGCCCGCCCACGCCCCCGAGCCGGCTCTGCGGCCCGCCGCGCGGCTCGCCGGAGGGGCGCGGCTCGGCGGGCGGCGGCGCGCCGTAGGCCAGCGCGACGAAGTCGGTCAGGTACGCGGCGTGCTCCTCGATGTCGACCACGATGGTGAACAGGTCCACCGTGCTGCTCATCAGCGTGCTGAACGCGGTGAAGACGAGGAACAGCTCGGCCGCCGTCAACGCGCCGGAAGACGCCTGGTCCGCGGCGAGGAAGTACGCCACAACCAGGCACACGGCGCTCAGCACCCCGGCGACCAGCCCGCGGGCCACGCTGTGGCGGCTCGCCGCGATGACGGCGCGCAGCGCCCGCCGGCTGACCGCGTCGTGCATGTCCACGAACGGCGCCGCGAGTCCGTAGCTGCGCACGTCCTTGGCCAGGTCGTAGCGGACGAGCAGCTCGGTCAGATAGTCGCGGCGGCGCTCCAGCTCGGTGGTGCCCCGGCGGGCCAGGTAGATGGCCCTGGCCTCCATCCGCCGCTGCACCAGCAGCGGCACCCCCGCGAGCAGGGCCAGGCCGATGAGCCGCACGTCCAGGATGGCCAGCACGCCCACCATGCTGACCAGCGAGACGATCTGGCCGCCGAACTCGATGAGGATGCCGGCGATGGCGGCCGGCCGCCAGGTCACGCCGTCGTGCGCCCGCGCGACCGCGTCGTACCAGGAGGGGTCGTCGAAGCGCTCCAGCGGCGCGAACCCGGTGACCCGCAGCAGCCGCTGCTCGGAGGTGATGCCGACCAGCTCGGTCAGCTCCTCGCGGCGCACGGACAGCATCGCGCCCAGCGCGACGCGCAGCGCGGTCAGCACGCCCAGCACGAGGATCCACGTGGTCGCGCGGCCGTCCTGCGCGCGCGAGAACGCCTCGACGATCTCGCGCACGATCAGCAGGAGCGCCGCCGGCAGCGTGGACACGGCCGTGGACAGGAGCAGGACGAGGACCAGCAGCCGGGGCGACGCCTCGAAGCACAGCCGGATCGCCACCCTGGCCGCGCCCGCCGGGCCTCCCGCTCCGGTGCGGCCGGACGGTGTCACGTTCGGCCGGGCTCCACGTCGACGAGCCGCGACACCGGGCGCGGCAGGAGCTCGTGCCAGCTCTCCTGCCGCTCGGGCAGCAGGAAGTCCACCTGCCGCACCCGCAGCGGCACCCGCAGCCAGCGCCGGTCGTTCCAGCCGGCCGCCAGCACCTCCCAGCCGGGCACCCGCGGGTAGTGGTGCGGGCGCAGCGAGGCCAGGCAGACCGGCTCGCGCGACGACTGGTAGCGGTACTCGACGGCGCCGCGCAGGAACGGCGAGACGTTCTCGTCCACCGCCCGCGTGGCCAGCGCGTGCATCACGACCACGTCGCCCGGCCCCAGGTCCGGGGCCCGCCACCAGTCGCCCTCCCCCGGCTCGACCACGGCCTCGACGCCGCCCGAGTCGTGCACGGTCAGCGGGCGCACCCCGGGCACGGCCCGTTCCCGCAGCACGCGCAGGGTGCCGCCGTCGGCCGGGAAGGCGGTGAACGGCACCCACGCGGTGAGCACGTCCGGCGTGCCCTGGACGTAGGTGTGCTCCTGGTGCGGCGGGATCCAGAAGCCGGGATGCATCAGGCTGACCTGGCGCCGGGTGTGGTTCAGCAGCGGCTTGCCGAGTATGGCCGTCATCAGCCGGACGAGCTGCGGCGCGTGCGCCAGCTCGTGCATCAGCTCGACGCTCTGCAGGTCCTCGTACATGCGCCACCAGCGCGGGCTGCCGTCGCGGCGGTTGGCGGCCGGACGCAGGCCGCCGCCGTCACCGTCGGTGGCGGAGTCAGGAGTGGCGTCGGCGAGCCAGTCGTGGCGGCGCAGCACCGCCGCGAAGCGGGCGCGCAGCTCGGCCGGGCGCGCCTCGGGCAGCAGCCCGCGGAACAGGAGCATGCCCTGCTCGCGGAGCCGCCGCCGCAGCGCGGCCGGGTCGCCGGCGATCGGCGTGGAGTCCTCGGCGACCACTGTGACGCCGTCGTTCTGCAGGCTCATCATGCTCCCAGGCGTGTCGCGAATGGATGGCTGACCGGCTCACTCGTAGTGGTTGAACACCACCGCGTCCTGCAGCCACGCGCCGCGCGACTGCCAGAACGCCATGCCGTCCTTCCAGTCGGGGTTCACCTCAGCGCGGAACATCCGCGCCCGCCTGCTGCGGAACTCCGCGATGGCGGCCTCGACCAGGGCGGAGCCGAGGCCGTGCCGCCGCGCCTCCGGGCGGACGTACAGCTCGCGGATGGAGCCGATCCGGAAGTCGTTGACGCTCTGGGTGTGGATCTCCCCGGTCAGGAACCCGTCCAGCCCGTGCCCGGTGTCGACCACCAGGCAGAACGACAGCTCGTCGGTGAGCGCCGCGCGCAGCAGGTCCCTGGTGCCGTCGAGCGGGTCGCGGGTGAACGCCTCCACCTCCGTCACCTCGGGCCGGGCCGGCACCGCCACACCAGGTCCCCACCGGTCGTAGGAGAGCAGCGGGACGTGCTCGCCCGCGTTCAGCCCCCACAGCACGAGCACCTCTTCGATGTCCTGATCGGTGATCAGGCGGACTTCGGACGGCAAGCGACCTCCCTGGGCGGACGGACCGGGACGAGAACGGCGGGCGGTGGTCACTCCGCCTCGCCGCCGGACAGGGCGCCGACCGGGTGGCGGGCGTACTCGGCGGCCACCTCGACGGGCAGCGCCTCGACCTCGCCGCGCACCCCGGCCTCCAGCAGCACGGACGGCTCGGCGCGCAGCCACGGCGCGGCCAGCAGCAGCCACAGCATCGGGCGGGCCCTGCCGCTCGTGTTGCGGGTGCCCCGGTGCCACAGGCGCACGTCGCGGACCAGAACGTCACCCGGCCGCATCGCGACCCGCTCGGGCGGACGCGCCGCCCGGCGCTCCTCCAGGAGCTCCTCGCGGACGCACAGCGAACCGTGCCGGTAGACCTCCCGGGAGGCCAGCTCGTGGGTGCCCGGCCAGACCTCGATGCTGCCGTTGTGCTCGCCGGTGTCCACCAGCGCGATGTTGACCGCCAGCATGAACGGCGGGTGCGCGAGGCCCGGCTGCGGCCACAGCGGCTCCCAGTCGGCGTGGACCGGCTGCGGCGAGGAGCCGGGCAGGACGGTGTGCCCGTGGTAGCTGATCACGCGCGGCGCCTCCAGCGGCGCGGAGCACAGGGCGAGCACGGCCGGGTGACCGAGGAACGCCGCCACGTGCCCGTCGCTCCCGCCAGGAGGGCGGTGGCGCATGTGGCCGTCGTCGTAGGCCCTCAGCGCGTCGTGGTGCTCCACCAGCACGGGCACCTCGGCCAGCATCCGCGCGCCGACGTCGCGGGCGCGGGCGGCCAGGCCGGTGCCGGTGAGCAGCACCGCGCCGTCGGCGGCGAGCGCCCGGGACGCGGCGGGCAGCCAGGTGGCGGGGTCGGCCGAGACGTCGACGGCCGCGACGGAGGGGGCGGGCGTGTGCGGGTCGTGCGGGGCGACGTCCATGTGACCTCCGGCTACGGGCCTCCCATCAGCACCGGCTGAGACGGGCAGGATGCTATCAACGGGCTTCGCGGGCATGTCAATGATCTCCATTCGAGCCCGGGGCGGCCGCCCAGTGCCGTTCGACCGGCGTTCCGCCGCCGGCCTCGCGGGCGTGGGCGAGCAGCCGGTCGGGCCAGTCGTCGTCCCAGAGCATGGGGTGCTGCGACCGGTACGCCGCGGCGGCCGCCACCTTGCGCCGCCAGTCGCCGCCGGTCAGGGGCGAGGCCGCCGCCGGGCCCAGGCCGGCCGCCGGCACACCCGGCTCGGGGGGTTCCATGGCGTACGGCAGGTCCTCGTACCAGCGGCCCGGCGGCCCGTCGCGCAGCGCGGACGCGCAGGCGCGGGCCGTCAGCACGTGGTCCAGGTGCCCCCCGACGGCGGCGGGCGCGTGCACCTCCCCGGGCGCCAGCTCGGCGATCCAGCCACCCAGCGCGTCGGCGACGGCCCGCTGAAGCGCGAGGTCGTCCGGGTCGGGCGCCGAGAACAGGTCGTCCCCGGCGGCGCAGCGGGGCGACCCGTCGGCCCGGCGCCGGTACAGCGCCTCGGTGAAGTCGAGGTGCACGAGTTCGGCGGCGAGCGCGGCGCACGCCCGCGCGTCCTCCGCCCGGCGCAGCCGCATCCCCTCGGCGGCCGTGGCGGCCACCGCGGCGGCCACCGTGCCCGAGGCCCTCCACCAGGAGTGGTACTGCTCGGCGTACGGCGGCAGCGGGTCGCCCCCGCACCCGGCGAACACGGTCAGCACCACGACCCTGACGCCCCGCCGGGTCAGGGCGGCGATCGTCCCGCCCCACGACAGCACGGCGTCGTCCAGGTGCGCGGACACGACCAGCACCGGCGTCACGTCCACCGGGCTCACCGGGACGGCTCCGCGAGCCGTGACCACAGCAGCCGGTAGCGGCTCTCCCAGGTCAGCTCGCGCCCGCGGCGCACCGCCCGCCGTCCCAGCTCGGCCCGCAGCGGCGCCTCGCCGACGAGGCGGCCGAGCTGCCGGGCGAGGTCGCCGGGCCGCCGGTAGTCGAAGTACCGCACCGCGTCCCGCCCCACCTCGGGCACTCCGCCGCGCGCGCTGGCCAGGCACGCCAGGCCGCTGGCCAGGCCCTCGGTCAGGACGAGCGGGCTGGCGTCCTCACACAGCGACGGCACGCACAGCACGTCGGCCTGCCGGTACACCTCGCCGATGGCGTCGCGGTCCACGAACGGCGAGAACTCCACCCGGTCGCCCAGCAGCGACGCCCGGTGCTGGACCTGCCGCTCGAACCGGTCGGGAGCCGACGACGCGGACAGCTCGGCGTTGCCCACCACCCTCAGCCGGAAGCCGACGCCGGCCCGAGCCAGCTCCAAACAAGCGTTGACCAGCGCCATCGGCCCCTTCTCGGGGGCGAGCCGGCCGGTGAAGAGCACGACGGGCACGCGGCCAGCCGGCCGGCGGGCGGGGTGGAACCGGTCCGGGTCGTGCCCGTTGTGCACCACCGCGACCGCCGGGAGCGGCAGACCGGTGCCGTCGAGGAACCGCTCGGCCACGAACCGGCTCACGCACACCACCAGGTCCGCGTCGGCCACCACGCGCGCCCGCTCGGCCGGCGGGAACGACCGGAACATGTCGGCGTGCAGGTAGAGGCAGATCCGCGCCCGCGGTCGCAGCCGCCGCAGCTCCGGCACGGCGGCGACCGCGTTGTGGAGCACGACCGGACCGGCGAACCCGGCCGGCAGCGCCTCCAGCGCCGGCCGGACGAACCCGGCATAGTGGGCGCGGCGCTCGCCGCGGGCGGCGGCCGCGTCGTCCTCCCGCCGCTCCCGCTCGCCCAGCGTCTCGCCGGGGCTGTCGTAGGGCACCAGCCGCACCCCTGACGGCACGTGCTCCGGGCCACGCTCGGCGACGATCACGGTGGCGCCGCCGTGCCGGGCGTGCTCGCGGGTCAGCTCGGCGGCGACCGTGCCGAGCGAGCCGCCGCTGGCGGGCGAGAACACCTCCCCCGGCGGGAGCACGTGCACCCACGCCGGGTTCGCCGCCGCTGTCACCGGCTTCGTCACCGGGCCCATCACCGGTCCCGGGCCATCAGGGCGAGTTGCGACCCGATGGCCACCAGCCGCTCGTTGCCGATCATCAGGGGCGCCGACAACAGGTCACGCACCAGGCGGGCGACCGAGTACGGGCCGTCCTCGGAGTAACCGGCCATGCCGCACACCCGCAGGGCGGCCAGCGCGACGTCCACGGCGACCTCGGACACGGCCAGCTTGAGCGAGTTGATCCGCAGCGCGAACGCGACGGTCGGCTGGGCGGCGCCGTTCAGCACTGCCTGTGCCTCGCGGGCCGTCTCGGCGAGCTGCGCCTCCATCGCGGCCAGCCGCCAGCGCATCTCGGCCAGGTTCCCGCTCGGCCGCTGCCCGGCCTGGCCGGCCTGCCCGCTTGCCCGCTTCCTGGCGTACCGGACGGCCCGGTCGGCGGCCTCGGCGGCCAGGCCGTACCACACGGCCGACCACAGCACGTGCGACAGCGGCGTCATCACCCGCTCGACGAGGTCGCCGAACGGCAGCGGCAGGATCCGCCAGTCCTCGAACGCGGCGCGGATGCGCAGGGCGGGGCTGCACGTGCCGCGCATGCCGAGCGGGTTCCAGCCGCCCAGGACCTCCAGCCGCGTCCGCGGAGCGTCGAGGAGCACGGCGACCTGGTCGCCCGGCGGCGAGCCGGGCCCACGGCGGGCGCTGACCAGCAGGGCGTCGGCCTCGACGCCGTAGGAGACGGTGGTGGCGCTCTTGTCGAGGCGGGCGGCGGGGCCGGCCCCGGCACCCTCTGCGGCGTCATCCGCGGCACGCTCCGTGGGGCCGTCTGCGGCACCGTCTGCGGGGCCGTCGCGTTCGACCGCGCACACGCTGGTGCGCAGCGAGCCGCCGACGCCGGCCTCGCTGGTGGCCGAGGCGACGAGCAGCTGGTCGCGGACGATCCGGTCGACGGCAGCGCGCAGCTCGGGGCCCTCGTCACAGGTCAGCAGGCAGGCGAGCTGCACCTGGTGCATCGCCCACACCATGGCGCTCGCGCCGCAGCCGCGTGCCAGGTCCGCGGCCATGCGGGTGAGCGCGGGCACGTCCGCACCGAGGCCGCCGCGCTCCGCCGGGGCCGCCGCGGCGAGCAGGCCGTGCGCGCGCAGGGCGGTCAGCGCCTCCTTGGGGAAGCGGGCGTCCGTGTCGACCTCGGCCGCGTGCTCGGCCAGCACGCCCCGGGCGAGCTCCCGGCAGCTCTCGGCGGCCCGCTCCACGCGGCCGTCCCCGGCCTCGGTCACGAACGGCCCTCCCCCGACGTGAGTGACAGGAGCGCGTCCGTGATGGCCGCCAACGACCGGAACGTCTCACGGGTGAGCAGCTCGTCGGGGAACTCGACGCCGAACTCGTCCTCCACGGCCACCATGACGCCCACCATGGCCAGGGACTCCATCCCCAGCGCCCACAGGTCAGCCCCGGCGTCGGCCGACTCGATGACCCCGGGCAGCACCGACCTGCCGGCCAGCAGGAGCCGCACCCTGCGCTCCACCTGGATCCGCTCGTCACCGTGTAAGGCTCTCGCGGGCACTGTGCTCAACTGCGCTCATCCTCTCGTTCCGGTCGTCACGGTGGTGGCGAAGGAGACGCCCGCCGGGCGCCCGGCGTCCAGCCCCACCGGCCCCATCTCGCCCGAGATCCGGGCGAGGATCGCGCCGGTCGAGCGCAGCGCGGTCCACCCGGTGGGATCGAGCAGGCCCCAGCGGAGCATCGCCCCCACGATCAGCGGGTCGTGCGGCACCCACACCCCGTCGGTCTCGATCTCCGCCCAGTAGTGCAGGACGGAGAACGGCGGCGACAGGATGACGCCCTGCGCCAGCCGGACCGGCAGGCCGCGGCGGCGGCCCTCCCGCACCAGGCGGAGCGAGCCGCCCGTGCAGTCGGCGATGCCGGTCCGCCCGACGAAGTCGGGGTCGAGCCCGACCGTCATGGGCAGGCGGACGAACCTGACCCGGCCGAACTCCTCCAGCAACTCGGCGGCGCCCGGCCCCGGCGGCGGCCAGGAGGCGGGCAGCTCGAAGCGGGCCACGGCCGAGCCGCCGGGGCAGGCGGCCCATCCGTCGGGCAGCAGGACCCGCAAGTCGCACGGGCCGCCCTCGTCCGGTTCGTGCGCGCACTCGGGCACGAACTCGACCTCGGCGCGCACGACGGTCCCGGCGGGCGCGCGCAGCCCCTTCGCCCAGGACGCCGGCCCGAACGTCCACAGTGACCGCGCGCCCAGGTCCAGCGCGACGTTGAGCAGGTCGAAGTGGTCGAACCCGGACGGGCGGCCGAGCCCTTCGGCGAGCATCGCCCGAAGCACGTCAGGGCTGAGGCCGTAGTCACGTCCGGCCGAGTCCCACGGCACGTCGAAGCCGCGGGCGCCGTCCGGGACGAGCCGCAGGGCGCGCAGGGTGTCGTCCGGCACCGGGCCGTCCAGCGTGGTGTCCCTCGCCGTGTCTCTCATCCCGGCTCCCCCGTCGCGGGGTGGATGACGTACCGGTGGGGCGCCACCGCGGTCTGCCGGCCGGGCAGGGCCGCCATGCAGGCGGCGTGCGCGTCGTCGGCGGTGAGGCGCTCACGGGCCGGCCAGAGGTGGGCGGCGATCCGCGGCTTCCCGTCCTCGCCGGACTCGGTCTCCACCCGCGCGGCCCGGACGTCCAGGACCTCGCCGAGCATCCGTTCCACGGCGTCCAGGTCGGTCCAGCAGCCCTCGTGCCAGAGCCACCGGCCCTCGCGCGGGGGCGCGGCCAGACCGGTCAGCGCGCCGACCTCCTCCGGCCGGACCTCGCCGAACGCCGACTCGACGAGCAGCCGCTCGATGCCGAACAGCACGGCGCGCACCGCGTCGGGGTCCAGGTGGCGCGCGTCGGCGTGCAGGGTCAGCCGCAGCGTCTCGGGCGTGTCCTCGGCGTACAGGGCGAACGTCTCCTGCTCGACCGCCGGCTCCGGCCGGAACACGCTGTCGCGCATCGCCGCCCGCACCGCCGCCTCGTCGGCGGCCTGCGGGCGGGTGGTCCGGTGAGCGGCCAGCCGGTGGTCCGGCCGCGTCTCCTCGCGCATGTCGTTGAACACGCACGACAGGTCGAGCCGCACGCCGCGCCGCTGCTCGGCCGCCCGGGTGATCCGGCGCACCTCGCGCCTGTCGTACAGGCCGTGGCGGTAGGCGCGGACGGAGGCCGGCCAGGCCCGCGCGACGACGTCGCCGAAACCGGTCCCGCCGAGGCCGAGCGAGACGAGCACGCCCTGGATCATGCAGGCGACCGCCCGCCGTTCCGGCTCGCTGGTGCGGTTGGCGCAGATGAGCCGGACCGCGCAGGCCGGCATCCCGGTGTACGCGCCGAGCACCAGCCCCGTGGCCGCGAGCAGCACGGCGGTGCCGCTGACGTCGTACCGCAGGGCCTGGAGGTTCAGGGCGAGGTCCGCGGCGCGGGAGTGGAGCACGGCGGCGTGGTAGGCGGGCGGGCCCGGCTTCGGGGCGGTGGGGAACATGGTGCGCGGCACCGTCGCCAGGCTGGTTTCCCAGAAGTTCAGCGCGCCCGCGAGCCGCCGGCGGCCTTCGGCGGACGCCTCGTAGCGGGCCTGTTCCAGCGGCTGGCGGGCCGGAGGCGGCGGTGGCCGGTCCAGCCCCTTGGCGCGGGCCTGCGCCATCGCGGCCAGGTCCGCGACGAGGTTGCGCACGCCGCCGCCGTCGGCCGCCGTGTGCGCCACGCTCAGCAGCACGGCCAGCGGCTCCCCCGAACCGTGGAAGATCGTCGGGCGGATCGGGAGCTCGGCGGACAGGTCGAACGGCAGCCGTTCCACGACCTTCCGGCGCTCGGCGAGCTCCTCCCACAGCGACTCCGGGGCGTCCCCGAGGTCGATCAGGCACACGGGGAACTCGCCCGAGCCGGTCACCGTCTGGCTCAGCCCGCCCCCGGCGTCCTCGGCCAGGAACGTGCGCAGCGACTCGTGCCGGCCGACCAGCGCGCCCAGCTCGGCCAGCAGGTCGTCGACGGTCAGCCCCGCCGGCGCCTCCACCTCGCCGGAGGGGTTGAAGAACGCCTCGCGCGGGTCCTTGTCGGTGATGTCGAGCCACATGGACGCCTGCCCGCAGGTGGCGGGGCCGGACCCGGTGCTCTGCCCGGCGAACCGGACCGGCCGGTAGGTCACCCGTTCCACGTCCGCCCCCCGGTCTGCGTGCGCTCCGACTGCTCCCGCATCCGCTCCTGGACGTCGTGTGCGAAGTCGTTCCAGATCTCGGCGCACTGCAACGCCATGTCGGCCACGATCGGGGCCAGGTGCGTGGGCACCGCGTCCACCAGGTCCGCCCGCATGTCCTGGGCGATCATGTGGCCGTGGATCCAGCGGAGCAGGTGCCTGCCGGCCTCCGAGAGCCGCAGCGAGGGGTCGCGCTGCAGGGACCGCAGTCGCAGCAGCACGTCGGCCTCCTGGCCGGCGCGCCGGCGTCGCGCCTCGGCCGTGGCCTCCGCCGCGGTGGCCGGAGCGGCGCCGCCGATCCGTTCCGTGGTCCGGGGCGCCATGGGGTCCTCGCCGCGCCGGATCCGCTGGCGTACGGCGTGGGCGGTGCCGACCGAGACGGCGGCGTCCTGGGCGATCTTCCGCAGCGAGGCGTCCGGGTTGGCGGCGATGACGCGGGCGGCGCGCAGCCGGCCCTCCTCGGCGTTGAGCGGGCGGCGCCGGCCGTCCTTGCCGATGCGGGCGTTCAACTGGGGAGAATCCGCGGTCGAACACCGGCGCAGGCCGGCCACCGTCTTCGCCGACAGGCCCGTGACCTCGGCGATCGCCCGGTCGGACATGCCGGGACGGGATTCGAGGATGCGTAGGGCCGCCACGCGCCGGTCCTGCAGGGACAGCGGCATGCCGTGCGCGGTGTTGGCCCGGACGGCGACCAGGAAGGCCGCTTCCTCGCTGCCTTCGAAGAAGCACACGTCGATCGTCTGGCGGCCGTTGAGTATCGCCGCGCCCAGGCGGTGCATCCCGTCGATCACCCGCATGGTCTCGCGGTGGACCAGGATGGGCGGCAGCTCGGTCTCGACCTCGGCCAGCCGGCGGACGTGGTCGGCGTCGACCCCCAAGACGCGGGGGGAATCTCCCCTTTTCAGCAGCTTGATGTGCACCGCGTACACCTGACGCGGCTCATCGCTTTCGCGGTCTGACTGAACTCCCACATTACCCCCGGTATGTGAGACGGTCACCGGTGCGAGCGCGCGTCGGCGCGGACAGGGACATATGAGAGCACACAAGATCCGGATAGTCCATAACGCAGCTTTTGCCCTGTGTTGCCGATACACCATTCAATTACGTGCTATCTGTCACGCAATAGTGACAACTAGTTATGTTCCGAAGTTGACGTGATCGCCGGGTTCGTTGCTAGCCTGTGGCCATCGCCAAGAACGCTGCACCCCACGAGCGGGTGGACTCCGTGCGGAACACCTCGGCCCTTTATCGGTCGGCCGATGTGTGCGTCATCGGCAGCGGCCCCGGCGGGGCCGTCACCGCTCACCTGCTGGCCCGCAGCGGTCTGCGGGTGCTGCTGCTGGAGGAGGGCGACCGGATCGGCCCCGGCGCGACACTGGAGGCCCTCGAACCCGCCTGGGAGCCAGCCCTCGTGCGTGCCGGGCCGCACCGGCTCGTCCCGACCGGGCGCCCGTGGTCGGCGCGCGGCCTGGGCGGCGGGATGGGGCTGTTCGCCGGCATCGGCTTCCGTCTCAGGCACGTCGACTTCGACGCCCGCAAGCACGTCGCCGACGACGCCCTCGACCCCCGCTGGCCCCTCGCCTACGAGGACCTGCGCGAGCACTACGACGAGGTCGAGCACCTGATGGGCGTGGCCCGCGAGGCGGGCGCCGACCCGCTCGAACCCCGGGGCGCCCGCCCTCCGTTACCCCCGCACGCCTACAGCGTCCACGGCCGCCTGCTCGCCGCCGCCGGTCGCGACCTGGGCCTGCGGCCCTTCCCCACCCCGCTGCTCATCAACTCCGCCCCCTACCGCGGCCGGCCCGCCTGTCACGCCTGCGGCCCGTGCAACGAGCACGCCTGCCCCACCGGAGCCAAGCCGGACCTCGCCACCACGCTGCTGGACCCGGCCCGGGAGGAGGGCTCGCTCGTGGTGGCGACCGGGTGCCGGGCGCTGCGCGTGCGCGCCGCCTCCGGCGACCGGGCCGGCGCGGTCGAGTGGCTCGACCTGCGCGCGAAGGTGCGGCACGCCACCCGGGCCAGGTGCGTCGTGCTGGCCGCGAACGCCGTGCAGTCCTCCGCCCTGCTGCTGCGCTCCCCCTCCCGCTGGTCGCCGTCCGGACTGGGCAACCGCCACGGCGTCGTCGGGCGCGGCCTGTGCTTCAAGGTCAGCGGCTACGTGAGCGGCACGGTGGCCGCGCCCGGCGGCGAGGTCCACCGGACCGGCGGGCCGTTCTCGACCGTGGCCTTCTCCGACCACTACCTCGCCGACGCCTGTCCCGGCGGTCTCGGCGGCATCCTGTACGAGGCCAGCCCGGCCGAGCGGGCCTCGCGCGACGGGAGAATGCCGCTGCGCGTGCACTTTCTGGCCGCCGACCAGCCGATGTGGCGCAACCGGGTCCGCCTGTCCAAACAGAGAAACGGACTCGGCGCCAGAAAGCTAATAATGGAGTACGAAACTCACCCATTAGATAGCGCACGGCTGAATTACCTCGCAGAACAGGCCACCAAACTTCTCATTTCCGCTGAGGCCGCACAAATCACTCGCGAGGCGTCCGGATACGAACGCGGCAGCCGCCATCTGCACGGCGGCTGCCGCGCCGGAGACGATCCGCGGACCTCCGTGGTCGACGCGCACGGCCGGGTCCACGACCAGGAGAACGTCTATGTGGTGGACGGCGGGTTCTTCCCCTATCCGGGCGGGGTGAACCCGACGCTCACCATCCTCGCCAACGCCTCCCGGATCGCCCGGCGGATCGCCCGGGACCTCGCCACGGCCACCACCTGACCCGCCGCCCCACCTCGCCGCCCGACCTGTTTCCTGCCGACCCGCTTCGACCCGCTTCGACCCGAGGGAGAGCCCATGCCCCGTACAGCGCCCACCTCCACCGCCCGGCCGGCCTCCCTGGCACGGCCCGGCACCGGGCCGGCGTTCGACCGGGCGTCGGGCGCGCGGGTGTGGGACACCCAGGGACGCTGCCACGTGGACCTGTCGTCCTGCAGCGGAGCCGCGCCGCTCGGCGCCGGGTACCGGCCCGTGGTGGACGCGGTGGTCGCCGAGTTGCACCGTGGCGGCGGCATCCTGCCGGAGGCCACCTCGCCGCTGCGGCAGGAGGTGGCCGACCGGCTCGTCGAGATCTTCCCGGCGGCGCAGGCGGTCGAGTTCTTCCGGACCGGGTCGTGCGCCACGACCGCCGCCGTGCGCCTGGCCCGGGTGCACACCGGCGCCCGGACGGTGCTCACCGCCGGCTACCACGGGTGGCACGACTGGCAGGTCCAGTACCGGCCGGGCATGGGCCTGGCGGACCGTGACCCCGACACCGCCGACTTCGGCTACGACCTCACGCTGCTCGACCGGCTGGCGCGGCGGCGCGGCGACCTGGCCGCGGTGATCGTGACCCCCGAGGTGAACGCCTTCCCCGAGGAGTTCGTCCGCGAGGCTGAGCGCCTCACCCGCGCCCACGGCGGCCTGTTCATCCTCGACGAGGTCATGACCGGCTTCCGCTACGCCTGGGGCGGCTACCACGCCGCCGCCGGGGTGACCCCGGACCTGATCACGCTGAGCAAGGGCCTGGCCAACGGCGTGGCCCTGTCGGCCGTCGCCGGGAGCGCCGCGGTCATGGAGGCGGCACGCCGCACCCACCTCAGCAACACCTACCAGCGGGAGGTCACCCCGTTCGCGGCGGCCGCGGCCACCCTCGACGCGAGCGCCGGCGGGGCCGCGGTCGAGGCGATGCGGGCGGCGGGCGGGCGGCTCATGGCCGGGCTGGACGGCCTGTTCGCGCGGGCGTCCGCGGCGGCCTGGGCGCGGTCCTGGCCGACCATGTTCGACGTCGTCTTCGCCGACCCGGAGCAGGGGCGGCGCTTCTTCGCGCTGTTGCGGGAGAGCGGCTACCCGATGGAGTACGGACAGCGGTTCATGCCGTCGGCCGCGCTCACGGACGAGGACGTCGACGGTTTCCTGGAGGCGGCCGCCCGCGCCCTCCCCGCCGCGGCGGCGGGCGGCGGCCCGGGCGCAGGTCCCCGGGGCGACGGCACCGAGGCGGGCGTGCGGTACGCCGCCGACCATTTCGCCGCCACCCGCGACACCGTCGAGCGCTGGTGGGGCGCCGCCGCGTCCCCGGCATGATCGCGTAGACGTCCCCCGCCGCTCCCCCGGCCCGTTAGGGTTCTCGCTGTGGAACAGGAGCAGCAGAACGTACGCACCCTGTCGGCGACCGCCGGCCTGGACCCCAGGCGCGCCTACGAGGTGCTGTCCGCGCTGGGCGACGGCTCGTGGTGGACGCTCGCCGACCTGGTGCGGCGGACGGCCACGTCCAGGCGTTCGGTCGAGGCCGTCCTGCGCGAGCTGGGCGCGGAGCGCTCCGGCGACCGCTTCCGGGTGCGCCCCGAGGCGGTGCGCGACCTCCTGGCCGCCGGACACCGGCCGGTCGGCCCGGCCGGTCCCGTCGACCATGTGCTGCCCGGCCACGCCGAGACGGTGGAGCGGATGGCCAAGCTGATCGCGGGCGCCCCGCGCAGCAGGCACGCGCTCGACCACGTCTCCGCCACCCCCGAGACCGTCGTGCGGCGGGCGCTGCTGCTCGGTGCGCGGTTCTGGCCGTCCGGGGGGCGCGTGCTGTGCGTCGGCGACCACGATCTGACCTCGCTCGCCATCGCCTCCGTCTACCCCGGCGCCGAGGTCGCGGTGGCCGACATCGACGAGCGCATCCTCGCCTACATCGACGAGTGCGCGGCCGAGCTGGGCCTGTCCGTCCACACCCGCTGGTCCGACCTGCGCCTGGGCCTGCCGCCGTCGCTCCACGGCTACGCCGACGTGGCCGTGACCGACCCGCCCTACACCCCGGAGGGCATCGGCCTGTTCGTCGCCCGGTGCGTGGAGGGGCTCCAGGATCCCGAGCAGGGCCGGGTGCTGCTCGCGTACGGGGCCAGCGAGCGCACGCCGATGCTCGCCCTGAAGGTGCAGACCTCCCTGCACGACCTCAACATGGCCTACGAGGCCATGTATCCCGACTTCAACCGCTATTTCGGGGCGGAAGCCATCGGTTCGGCAGCCGACCTCTACGTCCTGCGCCCCACCACCAAGTCCAAGCCCGCCGTGGCCGCCCGGGTGGAGCGCTTCAGCGCCGCCATCTACACCCAGGGCCCGCAGTCGGTGGAGAGCCAGGCCGGCTCCGACGACGCGCGGCTGCGAGCCGAGGCCACCGACTTCGCCCCCGACCTGCTGGTGGGCGAGTGGCCGGCCGGCTTCCTGCCGCGCACCCCCCGGGTGCGCCTGGCCACCTGGCTCGCCAAGCCGTACGCCGCCTCGCCCGGGCGGGTGGCGATCGCCGTGCCGCCCGGCCTGGACGCGGCGCTGCCCCGCCTGCTGCTGGCGGCCCGCGCCGCCCATGTCCGCGCCTTCCCCGCCGAGCCGCCGACCGACGTGACGGGTCTCGCCGGGCTGCTGTCGCCCGTCTACGAGCTCGCCGTCCACGGTGCGGCGATCGACGCCGTACGCCGTCCGCCCGCCACGGACCCCGGACCGGCCCTGCTGCGCCGGCTCCTGGACCGGGCGCACGGCAAGCTGGTCAACACCTGGCGGGAGGCGCTGATCGCCGCCCACCCCGGGCTCACCAAGCGCCAGGCGCGCGACATCGTCCTGCGGGTTGCCCCCTGGGCGGACGGCGTCACCGCCCTCGAACTGCCGGCCCACCGCCTCACCGCGCTCACCGAGGCCGTCCCCGCCACCCTGCGCCTGGCGGCCTCGGAAGCCTGACCCGCCGCGACGGCGCATCGGTAGGCCAGTGCACGTCGGTGGCCCAGCGCAGGCGCTCGAGCATACGGATGACCGCGGCCGAGGCGTCGATCTGGCAGGGGCCGCGGCCGTGCCTGGCGCAGCCGGGTTGGCTGTGGTGGCCGTTGTGCCAGCTCTCTCCGAAGGACAGCAGGGCCAGCGGCCAGAGATCGGTGGACCGGTCGTGCCTACGGGTGGCGTGGGGCCTGTCGCCGATCATGTGGCACAGCGAGTTGACGCTCCAGGTGACGTGCTGGAGCAGGGCGACGCGGACCAGGCCGGCCCACAGGAACGCGGTCAGCCCGCCGTACAGGCTGCCGCTGAGCGCCCACCCCGCCGTGAACGGCAGGAGCAGCGAGGCGGCGCACAGGGCGGGGAAGGCGCGCGCGATGCGGACCATCGCCGGGTCGTTGAGCAGGTCGGGGGCGTAGCGGGACGCTTGGGTGGGCTGGTCGACGAACAGCCAGCCCAGGTGGGCGTGGACCAGGCCGCGCAGTTGCCCGCCGAGGTGGGTGCCGTAGCGGTAGGGCGAGTGCGGGTCGCCGGGCCGGTCGGTGAAGGCGTGGTGGCGGCGGTGGACGGCGACCCAGTCGACGACGTTGCCCTGGAAGCTCATCGATCCGGCGACGGCCAGGGCGGCGCGCAGCCACGGGCGGGCGGTGAAGGAGCGGTGGGTGAGCAGGCGGTGGAAGCCGACCGTCACCCCGAGTCCGGTCGCGACGTAGAACAGCGTCGCGAGCAGCAGGTCGGTGAGGGTGATCCCGGTCCCCCACGCCAGCCACACGCCTGCTGCCAGCGCGACGAACGGCGCGACCACGATCGTGGCCGTCAGGGCCGCCTGCCCGGCGGGGAAGGCCGGCGGCCGGGTCGCGGACGGGAACGGCGAACGTCCGTCGTAGGCCTGATCGGGCACCTGGGCGCGCATCCGGTCAGCCCACCACGGGCAGGCTGCGGTCCAGGCCGGTGATATGCAGGAGCCGGGACATGTTCGGGCGGGGCGCGGTCAGCGCGAGGAGAATGCCTTGCGCTTGGGCGCGCTGCTGGATGCCGACCAGGACGCGCAGGCCGCCGGCGTCGCAGAACGTCACCTCGGACAGGTCGACGATGAGCAGGCTCGTGCAGTGCTCCAGCGCGCTCAGCAGTTGCCCGTGCAGTTCCGGGCTGCTGAAGACGTCGATGTCGCCGGACAGGTGGACGGTGGTGGGACCCGATCGACCGGCCTCGCTGAGTGGGGAGGTGTCGATGACGGCCATGAGGTTCTCCGATCGGAGAAGCGTGGAAGAGAGACGTGCGGAAGAGACTGGATGAGGCGCCTGCCGGCCGGAGACCGGCCGGCCGTCGGGAGGGCGGCGTCAGGGCCGCTCGATCCAGCCGGCAGGCAGCGCATGGGCACACCGGCCCGGCCGGCTAGTCGCGGGGGCGAGCGCCCGCGCGATCAGCCCCGGGCCCGCCGTCGTTCTCCCATCTGGCCGAGTTGTCGGCTTCCGCCGGGCGGGCCGCAGGGGACGCCGGGAGGTGTGCGAGGGCGAGGATGTCGGCCGGGCGCAGACCGGTCGTGTCCTGGGCGGCGAGCGTGAAGGTGGCCTCGGCGGGACCGCTTGCGGTGCCCGGCTCGATGACCAGCAGGACGATCGGTTCGCCGGCCGCGGGGATCAAGGTGATCACGTGAGGGTCGGTGCTGCGGAACCAGCCCACCCTGATCTGGCGGCCCCGCGCGTGGATACGGCGCGGGATGTGGTCCCAGGCGTCGAGGTACACGCCGACTCGCAGCGTGGTCCAGCCGAGCCGCTGATCGACGGCGGCGATGAGGCCGGGCAGTTCGGCGGCGGCGTCACGGGAACGGGGCCACCACGCCCCGTCCACGGTGCCTCGCCGGTCCAGCACGCGACCGAGCCTGAGCCGGACCGGGGATTCGGCCACGGGAACCGCCTGGGCGATGACGCTCAGCGGCTTGATATGGGACAGGAGTGTCGCAGTCATGGCTGCCTGGCCTGACCGGGCCCGCGTAGGGTCCTTGAACGGTCTATCGCCGTGGGCGACGCCGACCTGAATGCCAACGCTCGAAGAGTCCTCGGTACTACTACTTTACCTCGCGATTTCCGGAAACGCGGCGCCGCGTTCCGAACCCTCCCGTTGGGCAGGCGCAGGAGCGTGGACACGAGTCCCGGCCGCAGCCCAGCGTGCCCGGCCCCCCTGAGCGTCCTCGGCCCGGTTCACGCTCCCGGCATGAACCGATCAGCGCGTGATCATCCGTGATCGGGACCGCTGAGGGATGGCGGGCCGGCCACGTCGGGGGAAGGGGCGTACTGGGCCACCCCCTCGCCGAGTGACCAGTCGATCGACTCGTTCTCGGTGAGGGTGACGAAGACGTTGCGCGGCTCGGTGCCCGCGTAGTCGTGGGCCAGTTCGGCGATCCGCCGGTACAGGGCCTGCTTCTGCGCGGGTGTGCGTCCGCGGCGCATCGTGATCGCGACGTAGACGATGCCGCTGTCACGGTGGACGCCGAGATAGTCGTCGTAGCGCAGCGTGCTGCGGGTGCCGTCGTGACCGGTCAGGACCTGGAAGCGGTCGTCGGGCGGGATGCCGATGGTCTCCACAAGGGCGTCGTGCACGGCACGGCCGAGCGCGTCGAGGCGATCGCTGTCGGCGCCCAACGCGTCGACGCGGACGAAGGGCATGTCGGCGCTCCCCACGCAGTCCACGGGCGCGCCCGACGGCCACCCCTCGGAGCCAGTGTACATACTAGTTGGTACAGGATCGGGTCAGCCCCAGGGCGTCGCGCACGTGGGTGGGCCAGCGCTCCTGGGTGGGGCCGTGGGCGTGGTGCAGGGCCAGCAGCAGGCGTTCGAGGCCGACTCCCAGGCAGGCGGTGTGCGCGGGCTCCCCGTCGGCCGTCCGGATGCCGAACGCGGCGCCGAAGTGCTCCTTGTGGTGGTTCACGGACACCACGGCCTGCCGGACCCCGTCGGCGACGTCGGCCGACAGCTCCCACTTGAGCCGGTCCGCCCGCTGGGCCGAGGCGAGCAGCCGGCCCGGCCGGCCCCAGAACGGGTCGTTCGCCGGTCGCCGCTCGGCGGGCAGTCCCAGGGCCTCCATCCAGTGTCCGAGCCGGTCGAGCCGGTCGTCCCGCCAGGCGAGGCAGTCCTCGGCCCCGCCCAGCCGGACCGTCTCGAACATGCGGAACGACCGCAGGCGTCCCCGCTCCGTCGTGGCCTCCTGGCGATGGCAGTCGGCCAGCACGCTGACCTCGGCGGGCGCGGCGAGGACGCGCCCCTCGAACAGGGGGTAGACGTGGTAGCAGGCCGCGGGCGTCAGCACCAGGTCGGTGGCCGCCCCGCCCCGGCTCACGGCGCCGAGCAGGTGGGGGAAGGAGGTGCTGTAGCCGGCCCGGTCCGCCACCGAGGCGTCGAGCACGGGCGGCGCCCGCAGGTGCAGCTCGGCCCCTCCGGCGCACAGCCGGCGCAGCGCGACGACGACGGCCGCCAGCACCTCCTCCTCAGCCGCCCCGGTGACGAGCACGCCGGGTGCGGAGGCGGCCGCCGGGTCCGGGGTCATGGGCCGCTCCGTGCCGTGCCGCAGACGACGACGGGGAACTCCGCGCCGCCCGCCTCCCCCCGGTCCAGTTCACCGGCCTCCTCGGCCGCCAGCCCGTAGAGGAACGCGGTGGCGGCGTGTAACCCGCCGTACCCGCGGCAGCGCACCGACTCGGGCCCGAACACCTCGGCGAGGAGGTCGCGCAGGCCCGCCGGGGTGAACCGCCACCGGTCGGCCATGAGGGTGTCGTCCACGGGGTCGGTCCTGCTGATGCCGGGCACCGTCACCAGCAACGTTCCGGCGGGGGCCAGGCTGCGCCGGACGTTCTCCAGCGCCGCGCGCGGGTCCCGTACGTACTGGAGGGTCTGGATCAGCAGGACGCAGCGGTAGCGCGCCGCCGGGAGCGAGCCCGGCTCGGACAGGTCGGCGACCAGCGTCGCGTCGGTGTTGCCCGGGTCGATGTCCACGACGTCGACCTCGGCGTCGTCGCCCGCGAACCGCCGCGCGTAGTCGTCGTCGCCGACCTCCAGCAGCGGCGGCCGGACCAGGTGGGCGCAGGCCGTGAGGAAGGCGTCGATGTGGCGCCGGTCCACGGGGGTCCCCCGGTCGTAGCCGAAGCAGTCGCTGAACGGCGCGGCCCTGCCCAGCACCCCCCACGAAGCCGGCTGGAGGTCGTCCATCCCGTGCTCTCCTCGCTCAAGATCCAGCAGGCGTGCGAGGAGCAGCATCGCATCCTCGGTCGGGATGCGCGACGGCTCACGGGCCGGCTGTCGGCGCGGCAGGTCGAACGGTCAGCGCAGCGGGTCGAACGCGCGCAGGGCGGCGGACTGCTTGCCGGTGGTGATCTGCTCGGCCAGCAGCCGTCCGGTGGCCGGGCCGTGGGCGAGGCCCCACATGCCGTGCCCGCCCGCCACGTAGATCCCGGGCGCCCTGGTCGCGCCGATCAGCGGGCTCCCGTCGGGGGTGACCGGCCGTGGGCCGACCCAGACGTCGGTGCGCTCCTCCCAGCGCACCCCGTCCAGCAGGGGCCGGGCGGAGCCGATGATCGCCTCCAGCCGGGCCGGGACGCGCGGGGCGTCGGGGTCGCGGAACTCCATGGTGCCCGCCACGCGCAGCGCCCCCTGGTACGGCGTGCAGGCCACGCGCACGTCCGGCAGGTAGATCGGGCCGGGAACGGGGCGGTCCACCGGCACGGTGAAGGAGTAGCCGCGGCCGGCCCGCACCGGCACGCGCACTCCCCACCGGGCGGCCAGCCGCGGCAGCCACGCGCCGGTGGCCAGCACCACCGCGTCGGCGGACAGCGGCGTGCCGTTGCGGGAGAGCACGATGACCTTCCGGTCGTCGGTGCGCACGTCGGCGACGTCCATCGCGTAGACGGTGGCGCCGCGGGCCATGACCGCCCGGCCCAGGGCGTGCACGAAGCCGCCCGGGTCGACATACCGCTGCCCGTCGATCCGCACCCCCGCCTGCAGCCGGTCGGAGGCGAGCGGGACGTATTCCGACACCTGCTCGCCGCGCAGGGTGACGTGGTCGACCCGCTGCCCGGCCCTGGCCAGCCGGCGCAGCTCGCGCAGCAGCCCCTCGGCCTGCTTGGGCGTGCGGAAGGCCGCGGTGATCGGCGCCCGGACGGTGGGCGCGTCCACGCCGTTGGCGGTGAGCACGTCGTACGCTTCGACGCTCTCGTCATTCAGGGGCAGGTTGTCCCGTACCGCGCGTGTCCACGACGACCACCGGCAGTTGGCGGCGAACCGGGCCAGGAAGGCCCACAGGCCGGGATCGACGGTGGCCGGGATGTGCAGCGGAGCGGCCGGGTTCAGCAGCGACCGCAGCCCGTAGCGCAGCACCGAGGGCTCGTTGAGCGGGATGGCCAGGCCCGGCGCGATCCACCCGGCGTTGCCCCAGGACGCGCCCGCCGCCACGCCGCCCCGGTCGATCACGTCGACCTGCACGCCGCGATCCTGCAGGAACCACGCGGTCGACAGGCCCACGATGCCCGCGCCCACCACGATCACCGATCGCGGCCAGTTGCCGATGCGCTCGGCGCCGACCATGACCAACCTCCATACGGGACGAATGCCGTTGTCGAGCTCAGCATGTCCCGGGGGCCGTCGCGCAGCGTTGTACGCGGGCGACAATCCTGCCGCCGATCTTGTGGGTCCGCTACAACGTTGCGGGCTCGCCTGTGGCGTTCGCCTCGGCCGCCCGCCATGACACCCGAGCAGGTCCGGCACGCACGCGCCCTACTCACCCAACCCGACGTGACCGTGTCCTCGATCGCCCGGCTCCTGGGCATCAGCCGCTCCACCACCTACAAGTACGTCCCCGAACTGAAGGCCGGCGGCCACTCCCTCCACATGGACCCGGCCGCCGAACTCGAAACCCTCAGCTGAACGACCGGGTCAACGGCTACTTCGCCCCTCGGCGTGTGTACGGATGACCACTGCTCAGGCGAAATCAGTCGGCGGGCTTGCCGAACCAGCGGGAGAGGTGGTCGTCCAGGTCCTGCTGATCGTCGCCGATCCAGGCGACGTGGCCGTCGGGGCGCAGCAGGACGCACGGAACATCCAGTACCGCAGTGGGATCCGCGAGGTAGTCGACCCGGTCTGACCAGCCGCCGACGGTCAGGCGTTCGGTGCGGTCCAGCAGCAGGCCGCGGCCGCGATGCAGCAGACCGTAGAGGTGGCCCTGTTTCACGTCGATGTCGCGCAGGCGGCGACCGAGCAGGTCGGGGCCTGCGCCGAAGTCGTAGCGGATGCCGATCGCGGTGATCTTCTCGATCAGATGGCGGTTCACCTCGTCGAAGTCCATGAGTTCGGTGAGCAGCCTGCGCACGGCCCGCGGGCCCGGTTCGGTGGACAGCAGTTCCATCTGGGCGCGGGTGTTGTCCAGCACGTCCTCGGCGACCGGATGACGTTCGGCCTGGTAGGTGTCCAGCAGTGTTTCCGGCGCCCAGCCGCGGATCTGTGCGGCCAGTTTCCAGCCGAGGTTGAATGCGTCCTGAACGCCCAGGTTGAGGCCCTGTCCGCCGATGGGTGGATGGATGTGCGCCGCATCGCCGGCCAGCAGCACCCGCCCGACCCGATATCGTTCGGCCAGCCGGGTGGCATCCCCGAAGCGGGACAACCAGCGCGGGGAGTGCACGCCGAAATCGGTTCCGGCGATGGTGCGCAGCCGTTGTTTGAAATCTTCGAGGGTGGGCGGCTCCGCGCGGTCGCTGACTCCCGCGGCGGGGACCACGACGCTGTAGACGCCTTCGCCGAAGGGCCGGAGCCAGAATGGCTGATGGGTCTCGTGGATCTCGGTCACCTTGGCGGTGATCTCCTCCTGCGGTACACCCACTTCCATCTCGCCCATCAGCGTCTCGGTCCGCGAGGGCTCGCCGGGGAAGCCGACGCCGAGCAGTTTGCGCACCGTACTGCGCCCGCCGTCACAGCCGATGAGATAGCGCGAACGCAGCTGTTCCCCGCCGGCCAGCTCGACGGTCACGCCCTCGTCGTCCTGCTCGAATCCGGCGACCGCACAACCGCGCCGGACCTGCGCGCCCAGTTCGATCGCATGCTCTTCGAGCAGATGCTCGATGACCGGTTGCGGGATGCCCAGCAGATAGGCGTGCGCGGAATCCAGGCCCTTGGGCGCGGGTTTGGGGATGGCGGCGAAGAAACCGCCGGCCGGACGCTGTCTTCCGTGTTCGAGAATGCGATCCAGCAGTCCGCGCATGGCCATCAGCTCGAGACTGCGAATATGCAGACCGACTATGCGGACGAACGACTTGGGCTCGGTTTCCTTCTCCAGAACGAGTACCCGCACGTCGTGCAGGCGCAGTTCGGCGGCCAGCATCGCGCCGGTCGGCCCGCACCCGGCGATGATCACGTCGAACACGAGGGGCGCGCGATCGGCGCCGGAGGCCGGCGACCGGAGCCCGGGGACGTCGCCCGCGGTGAAGTCGTGCTCGACCCCATCGTTCGACGGCGGCTCGGCGGGGAACTGCGGAGAGTGCATAGGTGTTGCCTTTCGGGAGTGCCTTGTCATCGAGGCGCTCCCGGCGACACCTACGTCAATCGCCCGACCGTGACGGGGAGGAGGAGCACCCACATCGATACAGCGTTCATGGGTCTCACCTCCTCAGGCGGTGTCACAGTCAACTGCAAGCTACAAGCCCGAGCAGCACACCGTCCAATGCTTTCCCAGCCACGTGACCACGACTCCGAACGGGCCCGTGCGGCTGCCGGGCGACTCCGTCCACCTGCTGGTCAACCCGCGGCGCGGCACGGTGCTCCAGGTCCTGGAGCACCGGCGGCACGCCTGAGGGCGGGCACGCGCAGCAGCATCCCGGACGGGGCGGGGCGGGTCATCCCGGCGACGAGGCGAACTCGCGGTAGCGGCCGGAGTGAAAGACCAGCGGTTCCCCTCCTGAGCGCTGGTAGTGCTCCACCCCGCCGACGAAGATGTGGTGGTCGCCGCCGTCGTGGACGGTCACCGTACGGCAGGTGAAGGTGGCCACGGTCCCGGCGAGGATGGGCAGCCCGGAGGGGGTCGCGAGCACGTCTATCCCGGCGAACTTGTCCCGCGCCGGCGTCGCGAACCGCCGCGACAGCTCGTCCTGGCCGGCGGCCAGGACGTTGACCGCGAAACGCCCCGCCCGCAGGAAGACCGGCGCGCTCGGAGCGCGGTCCGACAGGCACCACAGAACCAGCGGCGGATCGAGCGAGACCGAGCTGAAGGAGTTCACCGTCACTCCTGCCCGCTCCCCGCCCGGGGTCATGGTGGTGACCACGGCGACCCCGGTGGCGAACTGCCCGAGCGCCTCACGTAGCGATCTCATGCCGCGACCCGGTCGAGGTAGGCCCGCGCCTTGTCGGCGTCCAGGAACCACTCGGCGAAGTCGGTGGGGTCGTCGAAGCCGTTGACGAAGCGGGAGGCGATCTCCGGCACCTGACCGGCGGTGCCCAGGATCGCCAGGTGGTGCGGTTCGGCCGGGGTGAGCAGCGCGTTGGTCCAGCGGGTGACGTGCTGGGCCTGCGCCCAGAAGCGGTCGAAGGCCCGCCGCATCCAGGTCGCGTCGAACGGCTGCCCGCCGCGCTCCAGAATGGCCTGGAGATAGACGGCGGCGCACTTGGCGGCGTTGTTGCTGCCCTGCCCGGTGATCGGGTCGTTGAGCACCACCACATCGGCGACGCCCAGCACCGGTGCGCCTGACGGCAGGACGGCGACCGGGCGACGCACCGTGGGGCTGAAGCGCCCGGTCAGCACCCCGTTGGCGTCGGTCAGCTCGATGCCGGAGCAGCGCTCCGCCTCCCAGGGGAAGAAGGTCTCCAGGATTCGGCGGCTGCGCGCCAGGTGCTCGGCGGGGCCGTTCACCTCGCCCCAGCAGTCCATCGGCCCGCCCGGCACCCCCTCGAACACCATGATCTCGCACGGGCCGGTGTGTGTGAGAGCGGGGAAGACGAAGTACTCGCCGACCCCGGGCAGCAGGTTGAAGCAGACCGCCGGGTACTCGGGCCGGGGGGTGAGGCCGTTGACGTAGGTGACCGCCAGCGCCCGCTGCGGGGTGCTGAACATCGAGCGTGCCCCGTCCCGCTCGAACAGTGAGGCGATCTCCCCCTTCCCGGCGGCGACCAGGACCAGGTCGTACTGGGCTGCGTAGGTCTCCAGGTCCTCAGGAGTGGCGTCGTGGATGACGAGCTTGCCGCCGAGCCGTTCGACCTCGTCCAGCCAGGCCGGCACCTTCATCCGCTGGTCGACCGAGACGGCGGGAGTCGTCAGCCGGGCCGCCCAGCCGAGCGCCTTGCCGCCGGCGGGGCTCGGGACGGACAGTTCGATGCCCTCGATGGGTGGGCAGACGTCCGCCCACCGGTCCAGGCCGAGGGCGCGCTCGTGCGCCTGGGCGGTGCCGAACATGCACTGGCCTGACATCACCCGGCCGTCGCGAATCGATTCCGGGGTGCGGTTGGAGACCACGGTGACGTCGTAGCCGTTCTGCAGCAGGCCGATGGCCAGGTGCAGACCGGCCTGACCGGCGCCGACGACGAGGATTCTGCGCATGGTGTTCCTTCCGTCATGAGTGAGGTTTCAACAAAAAAATTACGGCCGACGCGGCCAGGTGATCCATCCGCTGAGCGCGGATCCCGTCCATCTGGCGCGGGATCCGCCTCAGCCCCGCCGCAGGGTCTCCGACGGGTGCCGGCCGTACTTCTGGCGATACAGCGCGGCGAAGCGGCCCTGGTGAAGAAAGCCCCAGCGAGCGGCCACGCTTGTGACGGTGCAGCGGGCCGGGTCCCCGGCGGCGAGCTCCTCATGCGCCTTGGCCAGCCGAACGTCCCTGAGCTTGGCCATCGGCGTGCGACCCACGTGGGCGCGGAACCCCTCCTGGAGCGAGCGGCCGCTGACCGCCACGGCCCGCGCGATGTCATCGGTGGTGATCGGGAGGTGCGCGTGCTGGTCGATGAACTCCAGCGCGCGGCACACCACCTTGGGAAGCGCGGGCGTCCGGGGCGCGGCCAGCCGTTCCCGGTAGTTGGAGGGCTGCATCGTGAGCAGGGAGGCGAGCAGCCCATTCTCCAGATGGGCGATGGCCAGCGGCTGCGCGGCCAGCCCGTCGTCGTACTCGGCCTCGCGGACGATCAGGTCGGCCATCCCCCGCCAGGCGCGCGCCCATCCCGCTGTCAGATCCACGCCCAGGTCGAAGACGACCGGCCGGTTGAGCGGTTCGCCCAGCAGCTGCTCCAGCGAGTGTTCGACCGCCGTGCGCTCGAACTTGACGATCAGTTGGGGGTTGCCCGCCGCCCACCGCATGTCGAGATGCCGCGTCGGAGAGGGCAGAGCGGCCGTCGCCGGGGTCGAGACGATCTCCTGGTTCCCGCACCGGACCAGGCTGCGCCCGGCCAGCGGGATCATCACCAGGAAGAAGGTATCCAGGTCACCCGGCTCGATGCGGACGTCGGCCCCGTAGTCGAGGTAACTGATCCGGACCGAGCCGAGCCGGACGGAGTTGAACCGGGCCGACAGCAAGGACGCCTCGCCGGTCAGGTCCAGCCGGTGCGGGCAGAAGACCCGGGCCACCTCGTCACGGACCTCGTCGAGGTCACTGCTGGCGAAGACGGGCCTGTTTCCGAGCAGCACTTCCATCCGACTCCCCCCACTCCGACGACCTGTCACCGGGATCATCGTGGGCGGCTGCTCGGCGATCCACGTAAAAGGACGCCCTCCGCGGGTCAGCCCGCGGTGGCTGACCCCGCGCCCGACATCCAGTCCTGGCGTTGCCGGGCGAACAGGTCATCGCCGGGTTCGGACCCCCCTTACGGGTGATCAGGTCGTCGATGCGGGGCTCACCGCGTCACTCCGCCTTCCTGCCCTGCGACGGTCCCGGGTTCTCCGGACGGACCGCCGAGTTGGAGCGGCTCGGCTCGTCGTCTCCGGCGGCGGCCAGCGTGATGATCATGGCGAGGCGCTTGCGGGCGTCGTCCAGGTCCAGTGGGGTGACCTCGCTCATCCTGCGCATCCGGTTGCGGACGGTGTTGGGGTGGACGCCCAGCCGTTCGGCGGCCACGGTGAGATCGCCCTGCGCCTCCAGCCACGCCCGCAGCGTCGCCACGTAGTGGGTGGCGTGGGCGGCGTCGTACCGGCGCAGCGCGCTCACCGGCCCGCGCGCGGGGGTCCGGCCCGTCCGTGCCGCGGCCCGCAGCCGCTGCAGCAGGATGTCGTCCCAGGATTCGTCGTAGGTGGGCGGTGCGGCGGGCGGGGCGCCCGTCTCGTGCAGCGCCAGGCACTCGTCCGCCTCCTGCCGGCTGGCCGGCAGCTCCGCCGCGTGGGCCGCCGCGCCGATCCCGGCCGCGATCCGCACCTGCGACGGCAACGCGGCCTGCAACGCGGCCACCCACTCGCGCGCCGCGGCGGCCGGCTCGCCCGGCAGGACCGTGTAGAGGGTGTTGCCCAGCAGGGTGCTGCGACCCGGCCGGGACCAGCCGAACCCGGTGGTGGCCTGCTCGACGGCCAGCAGCAGCGCGGCGTGCAGCTCGGCGCCGATGTGCGCGCGGACCGCGATGACCCGCATCGCCTTGTGGGGCAGCCCGAGCTGGCTCACCACCGTCGCGGCGTCGGCGCTGCCCTCCAGCAGCCGGATCACCAGGTCGGACTCCACCTGTCGTTCCAGGTCCGCGCTCGCCCGGGAGCGCAGCAGATGCAGCGCCACCGTGCGCGCGCCGTCCGCCAGGGCGCGGTGGCGCGCCCCGGTCAGCGGGGTGCCACAGGTCACCCACACCGACCCGAGCAGTTCGCGGCCCGCCCGCACCGCCACGGCCATCCGCCCGCTGAGGCCGTGGCGCGGGTCCGGTTCGACGAACACCGGCTCGTCCGTCGCGGCCAGCCGGGCGAACACCCCCCGGGCCTGGAACACCTCGCGCAGCCGGTCCGGAACCTGCCGCGCGAGGATGGTCTCCAGCCGCGCCGGATCGCCGGCCTGCTGGGAACGCGAGTACGCCAGCACCCGCGAGAGCCGGTCCTCGATGGTCACCGCACCGGCGACCACGTCCGCCAGGGTGTCGGCCAGCGCGAACAGATCGGTCGGGCCGCGCCCCGACTCGGTCTCCCGCCCCTCCAGCACCAGCCCGTAGACCACCCCGGCGAGCTGGCTCCACGAGACCTCGGGGTCGACCAGCAGCACGGCCACGCCGTGGCTCGCACCGGCGACGGACGCCTCCCGCTCGGCCTCGGCCCCGGCACGCACCAGGACCGCCGTGGCCCGGGCCGAGACCGCCCACCGCACCGCCTCGGTCACCGAGGCGGCTCCCACGGCCAGGAGCACGTCGCCGCAGACCCGGCTGTCGGCGGCGTCCGGCATCGCCACGCTGCGCAGCTGCGCCGAACGCGTGTCGGTCCGGCTGCACAGCCGCACCCCGTACCCGCCCAGCACGTTGACCAAGCGGTCCAACCTGACCACCGACGACCACCTCCGCTGAGAGCTAGCCGACCATAGCGCGCTCGCCGCCGCTCGACCGGGCCCACACCGCCGGAACAGAAGCGCACTAAAGCGGATAAAGAAGGCGACCTCCTGTCACCTGTCGGCCATCTTTGCCTTCCTCATACGCGGGGGTGATGGAGGGCTGGCACAGCGCTGCCTAGATTCCGAATCCCCGTAGGAATCACGTCAGGTGGCCACCGTTGAAGCACAACCGTTCGAGCCTCGCGCACCAAGCCCGCTACGCGCTGCGCAACCCCCAGAAGATCGGGCCACACCTGCGCAGGCTGGCCCGCGACACCTGGCTGCGGCTGAGCACCCGCGACCATGTCTCGTACTACCGGGCCGTCATGAAGTCCGACACCGCCCGCAGCCCGGAGGGCGCGGTCGGCTCCCACACCCACGAGCGCTGGCTGGCACTCGGGCGGATGCAGTTCGACTACCTGCGCGAGCACGGGCTGAAGCCGGAGTTCAGGATGCTGGAGATCGGCTGCGGCAACCTGCGCGCCGGGCGCCTGTTCATCGACTATCTGGACACGGGCAACTTCTACGGCCTCGACATCTCGCCGGACATCCTCGTCGCCGCGCAGGAGACGCTCGTCCAGCACGGCCTGCGCGACAAGCTGCCGCATCTGACGCCGGTGCGCGACCTGCGGTTCGCGTTCCTGCCGGACGAGCATTTCGACGTGGTGCACGCCCACAGCGTCTTCTCGCACTCGCCGCTGTCCGTCATCGAGGAGTGCTTCGCCCACGTCGGCCGGGTCATGCGGCCGGACGGGTGGTTCGACTTCACTTTCGACCGCACCGAGGGCAAGGAGCACCACGTGCTGCGGGAGGACTTCTACTACCGCACCGAGACGCTCGTGGCGCTGGCGGACCGGTACGGCCTCGACGCGAGGTTCATGGACGACTGGGAGAAGCTCCCGCACAAGCAGTCGAAGATCCGCGTCACCAGGAGAGGCTGAGCCCCCCCACATGGTACCGATCGGTTCGATGTCCTGTTAGGGTCTGTTGAACCGACCTGTTCCCTCTTGGAGGCTGACAATGGCGACCTATGTCCTCGTTCCTGGCATGTGGTTCGGCGGGTGGTGCTTCGCGGAGCTCACCGAGGCGCTGCGCGACCAGGGGCACCGGGTGTTCCCTCTGACACTGACCGGGCTGAGCGAACGCGCCCACCTGCTGAACGGCGGCGTGAACCTCGACACCCACGTCCAGGACGTGACCGGGGTGCTGGCCGCCGAGGACATCCGCGACGCGGTGCTGGTCGGCCACAGCTACGGCGGCATGGTGATCACGGGAGTCGCCGACCGGATGCCCGAACGGGCCGGCTCGCTGGTGTACCTGGACGCCGTGGTGCCGGAGGACGGCGACTCCTGCTGGAACCTCGTCACCGACGCGCAACGGCGGTGGTACCTGGACGTGGTCGACAGCGGCTACGCGGCGCGCCCCCTGCCCTTCTTCGACCCGCGCGCCACGCCTCACCCGATCGCCTCGCTGCTCCAGCCGCTCCGGCTGACGGGCGGCCTGTCGCAGGTCCGGCGCAGGGTCTACGTGTACGCAGCGGGATGGGACGGCGAGTCGCCGTTCACCGAGGTGTACCACCGGCTGCGCGAGGACCCCACCTGGACGGCCCACGCGCTGGACGGCGGCCACAACCTCATGCGCGACGCGCCGCAGGCCCTGCTGAAGATCCTGCTGGACGCCGCCGGGCCGGACCGGCCCTAGCGCCGGTCCTCAGGCGCCGATCTTAGGTGGCGGGCAGGGCGGTGGCCAGCAGGACGACGCCGAGCGAGCCGACGAGCGAGGCCACGGCCAGCGCCCGCGCGGTGCCCGCCCGGCCGGTGCCGCTGGCCCATCCGTGCAGGCCGGCCGCCAGCATCACCGCGCAGAACAGCAGCAGCTTGGCGGCCAGGACGCGCCCGTAGCCGGGCTCCAGCAGCGAGGCCCAGGTGACGCCCTTGCGCACGGCGATCGCCACGCCGGTGCCGAGCTGCACCGGCAGGAACACGGCCGCGGTGAACAGCCCGAACCTCCGCCCCACCGCGCGCAGCACCGTGGCCCGGCGTTCACCGTCGAGCAGCCGCCGGGCCAGCGGCAGCACGATGAGCGAGACCGTGAGCTGCCCGCCGACCCACAGGGCGGCGCCGAGGACGTGCAGGAAGCGGACGACCGACCACCACGTCACGGCGCCGTCACCTCGAAGATCCCGTGCGCGTCCGCCTGGGCGCGCGTCATGGCGTGGTCGACGAACGGGTAGTGCCCGGGCTCGGGGAAGACCCACTCGGTGCAGCCGCCCTGCGCGGGTGCCAGGTCGAGCACCTGGGCCCCGCCCGGCTGGTCCTCGCGCAACAGGTACAGGTTGACCTCGGCATGGGCCGCGTGCAGCCGCTCGTGCGCCACACCGCGCCCGCCCTGCCCGGTGTACGGTGGCATGCCGGCTTCCTCCCTCTGCGAGCCGGGAGCAGGCGACCCCGGTCGTGCCGCCGGTCGTCCTCGACCGGGTCATGAGCACGCTACGCTACGCCGCGCCGCCCGGGGCCGAGGGGGCGTAAGGTCCACGATCGGCGGGACCAAAGTCCCTCGTGCCGTCAGGAGAAGCGCCAGCGGGTCGCCGTCAGGCCGTCGGCGCCGTAGCCGTAGGCGCGCACGGGCGTCACCCGGTAGAAGGCGTACTCGGGCGAGCCGGGCAGCCCGTCGTCGAAGACGGCACCGTCGCGGATCTCGAACCGCCACCCGTACTTCGCCAGGAAGGCGCCGGCCACCTCCCGCAGCGGGCCCGGGTCCCGGAGCCGGGTGGCGATGCCTTCGAGCGCGAGGTCGAGGTCCGCGCCGGAGACGGCGAGGACGGTGTGCGGGTTGCCGGCGAGGTTCCTGCCCTTGCGTGAGGCCGGCCGGGTGGCGAGGCACGGCGCCCCGTCCGCCCAGACCGGCATCACCGGCATGGTGTGCGGCCTTCCGTCGGGGCGCATCGTCGACAGCCAGGCCTTCGGCGCCGCGTCCAGGCAGGCGCGCGCCTGGCTCCACGGCTTCACCGTCGTGGCGTCGGTGCTCATCGGTGTCGCGTCCGCCTCGCCGAACAGCAGCTCGGCGAGGGGTGTGGGGCCGGTCATGCCAGGTGCTCCCCTTCGTGGGAGGCCCCGTACTCGTCGTGCAGCCGCCACCAGACATAGGGGCGGGACTGCGGCCATCCCTCAGGGGAGTCCTCCCAGGTCTCCTGCCGGCCGTACGGCGCCAGGTCCAGGAAGGTCCAGCCGCTGCCGAGCCGTTCGACGCCCCGCCCCGAGGTGGTGTACGTGCGGTAGACGTCGTCGCCGTCGCGCAGGAAGACGTTGAGCGCGAAGCCGTCGCCCGCTCCCATGTCGGCGTTGAAGTCCTCGTCCAGCGCCGAGTACCACGGGACGCTCCAGCCCATGCGCCGCCGGAACGGCGTGATCTCGACCTGCGGTCCGCGGGAGACCAGCGCGAGCGAGACGTCACGGGCGTGCAGGTGGGCGAGATGCCCGATGTTGTCGGTGAACATCGAGCACCCCGAGCAGAACTCCCGGGCGCCATGCCACATGAAGGAGTACACGATGAGCTGACGGCGCCCGTCGAAGAGGTCGGGCAGACGAGCCGTCCCGTCCGGGCCGGCGAAGCGGTAGTCCCTGGCGACGCGGACCATCGGCATCCGGCGCCGTTCGGCGGCCAGGGCGTCCTGCGCGCGGGTCAGTTCCTTCTCCTTGGCCAGCAGTGCGTGGCGCGCGGCGTGCCACTCCTGCTCGGAGACGACCTGGGGTAGGGACATGCGGTTTCTCCGTCCTGAAGCTTCCCTGAGGGAAGTGACTGGTGCCCGCACCCTAACGGAATAACTTCCCTGAGGGAAGGGAGTCCGTTAGGGTGGCCCCATGCAGCGCACCCGGTTCGGCGACATGGCCTGCTCCATCGCCCGCACTCTGGACGTCATCGGCGAGCCGTGGTCACCTCTGATCCTGCGCGACGTCTACGCCGGCATCACCCGCTTCGACCAGCTCCAGCAGGACCTGGGCATCTCCAGCAAGGTGCTCACCGAACGGCTGAGATGGCTGGTCGGCAACGGCGTCCTGGAACGCCGGCAGTACTCCTCCCGGCCGCCGCGGCACGAGTACGCGCTCACCGACAAGGGCCGCGAACTGTGCGACCTGCTGCTCGTGATGGTGCGCTGGGGCGACCGGTGGACGGCCGGCGAGTCGGGGCCGCCCGTGCTCTACCGGCATCACGCCTGCGGCCGGGTCGGCCACGTCGAGCTGCACTGCTCGGAGTGCGGCGGCCCGATGCGCGCCACGGACGTCGACCTGCTGCCCGGCCCCGGGGCCACGCCGCCCTGAGACCCGCCGAGGATCAGCTCCGCCGCCGGGAGACAAGCTGCCGGAAGACGAGCTAGCGGGAGACGAGCTGCCGGAAGACGATCGCCACGCCGAGTGCGGCGGCGGCCGGCACGAAGAGGTCGCCGGCCGGGCTCTCCCACACCGGCACGTCCGCGTCGCGCAGGAGGCGCCCGGCCGCGGCCAGGTCGCGCACCGCCACCGCGTACGCGGCGAACGCCGGCAGCGCGGGCGGCCGCTCCCCCGGCAGCAGATCGGCCAGCCCGGCCGGAGTGATGAGGGTGACCTGCGCGGCGGCGAGGTCGAACGTCCGCCGCTCCCCGTCCCGGCGCGCCGGACGGCCCAGGTAGCGCTCGTAGCGCCGCTCCGCGGCGGGCAGGTCGTGCGCCGCCACGCACAGCACGCTCTCCACCAGGTCCACCGCGCCGTTGGGGTGGGCGACGCCGGCCCCGTCCCCGGCGTTCTGCGCGTAGCCGACCCGGCCCTCCGGGACGCCCGTGCCGTCGAGCTCCAGGAAGCGGACGGGCGACGTCCGTGTCCCGCCGGCGGTCTCGACCGAGCGCTGCGCGGTGTGCACGCCGCCGTGGGCGACGCCGTCGGCCCGCAGCCGTGCGGCGGTGGCGTCGATGTCGTCCGGGGTGAGCATGAGGATGTGCGCGCCCTCGAAACGGGCCAGCGCGGCGGCCAGGTCGGCGGTGGTCGCCTCGACGGCCGACCTGAACGCCGGCAGCCTGTCCGCCGGGACCTGAAGGGGCGTCACCCGGGTGTCGCCGGGGAGGCGGGTGGCGGCGCCCTCGCCGACGACGGTCAGCAGCTCGACGAAGGCGCCGGGAAAGTGGGCGTGGGTGTTCGCCGCGCCGAGCGGCTCGGGCGGCAGGCCGTCGGCCGGTGGGAGCGCCGGGCACGTCGGGGGCGGCAGTGAGAAGCCGAGCCGGGCGTACAGGTCCATCGCCGCGCCGAGGTCGCGGACGACGTGGCCGACGTGGTGCAGGGCAGTGATCATGAGGTCTCTCCGTAGGCGGCGGCGCGGAACGTGCGGGCGAGATCCTCGAAGACCTCGATCACCTGCGGGGCGGCCGCGGCGAGCCGGTCGGCGGGCGGGGGTGTGGCGGGGCCGAAGGAGCGGCGCAGCACGTCGGCGAGTCGGGCGGCCTTGTCCTCCAGCGTGAGGTCGAGATGCGGGGGCAGCAGCGGTTCGACGCCGAAGAAGCCGAACGCGATCGTCGGCAGCGGGTAGTCGAGGTCCTCGGGGCGCAGGCCGTCGCGCAGCAGGCCGTGTTCGGCCAGCACGCCGAGGTAGGCCCGCGAGGCGAGCAGCTTGCCGCTCTCCAGCGGCTCGCGCGCCGGGCTGGACAGGAACTTGCCGAGGGTCTCGGCGTCCCTGGTGAACAGGGCGCGCAGCACCGGCCGCCGCATCGCCTCCAGGAAGAACCGCGACAGGTACGCGTCGAGCGCGATCTCGGCCGGGTCGGCCCGCATCGCGGTCACCACGGCGTCGATCATCGCCGTCGCCTCCCGGGCCCCGACCGCGAAGAACACCTGCTCGCGGGTGCGCCAGTGCAGGTAGACGGTGCCCTTGCCGACCCCCGCCCGCTGGGCGATCTCGTCGATGGTGGCCCGCCGGTAACCCCAGCGCAGCAGCAGGTCCTCGGCGACGTCGAGGATGCGGTCGGCGCGCGCCTCCCGCTCGCTCGTCCGTACGTCCGCCACGGGCACTCCTTTCGTGATGACTGGTGACCGATGACCAAAGTAGCATTCTGGTCAAACGGCGTCGAGGGGCGGGCGCCTGGCTAGCATGAGCGGCCGATGATCGTTTGACGGGAGGAGCAGGATGGACTTCGGCCTGCTGGCTGTGCACGCCCATCCGGACGACGAGGCCATCTGGACGGGGGGCACCCTGGCCCGGTACGCCGACGAGGGCGCCAGGACCGCGGTGGTGACCTGCACGTGGGCGCAGGGCACCACCCGCGCCGCCGAGTTGGAGGGCTCGCTCAGCATCCTCGGCGCGGGCAGGCCGCGGCTGCTCGGCTACGCCGACGCGCGCAAGGCCGAGTCGGCCCCCGGTGCCCCGCGTTTCGTGGACGTGCCGCTCGACGAGGCGGTGGGGCGGCTGGTCGAGCACATCAGGCAGTTCCGGCCGGACGTCGTGCTCACCTACGACGGCTTCGGCTCGTACGGCCATCCCGACCACGTCCACGCCCACCGGGTGACCCTGGCCGCGGTCGAGGCGGCCGGCTACGACCAGCTCTACCCCGGCACCGGCGAACCCTGGCGGCCGCGCGCCGTCTACCTGAGTACCATCCCGCGCTCGGTCGTGACGTCGCACTGGAAGGCGGTCTTCGGGTCGCCGCCGGCCCCGGACCAGACCCTGCCGGGCGTGCCCGACGAGCAGGTCACCACCCACCTGGACGTCGGTCGGTGGGCCGAGCGCAAGTGGGCGGCCATGCTCGCCCACGAGTCGGAGGTCGAGCGGGGCGCGTCGATGACGCTGCTGACCGCGCTGCCCGAGCAGGCCCGCGCCCAGATGCTGGCGAACGAGTGGTACCGCCGCGTCGCCTACACCGGCGCCCCCACCACCACGCTCGACACCAGGTGATGGTCCACGTCCCGCGCGGATCTCGACTTGCCTTCAGGGGTACCCCCTGGGGTATCCTGGGGGCATGGAGCTGAACGAGAACATGGTGGGCGACGCGCTGACCCGGCTGAAGCGGGCCCACGGCCAGCTGGCCGGGGTGATCGCGATGATCGAGGCGGGCGAGGACTGCACGAAGGTGCTCACCCAGCTCGCCGCCGTCTCCAAGGCGCTCGACCGTGCCGGCTTCAAAATCGTCGCGACCGGGCTGCGGCACTGCCAGGACGCCCAGAATCGCGGGGACCAGCCCCCCATGAGTGCGGCAGAGCTGGAGAAGCTCTTCCTGGCGCTCGCCTGAGACCCGCGGCCACGGGCATCCGTGGCCGCAGATTTTTGACCCATTGATACCCCCCGGGGTATAGATAGGAGCAGACGGCATGGACGTCATCTCGTTCCGGACGCCCGGCCTGGGCGACCAGACCTACCTGCTGACCCACGAGGGCAAGGGGGTCCTCGTCGATCCCCAGCGCGACCTCGACCGCTTCCTGCGCGCCGCCGCGGAGCGCGACGTCGAACTGCGGTTCGTGCTGGAGACCCACCTGCACAACGACTACGTCTCCGGCGCCGAGCAGGCCGCGCTGCGCACCGGCGCCGAGCTGGTGCTGCCCGCCGCGGCGGCGGCCGCCTACCGGCACACGCCCGCCTTCCACCTGGAGGACATCGACGGCGGCGCCGGTCTGACGCTGCGGCCCGTCCACACGCCCGGCCACACCCCCGAGCACACCAGCTACCTGGTGCTCATCGACGGCGAGCCGGCCGCGCTGTTCTCCGGCGGCAGCCTGCTGGTCGCCTCGGCCGGACGGCCCGACCTGCTCGGCCCCGAGCGGGCCCGCTCCCTGGCCCGCCTCCAGCACATCTCGCTGCGCCGCCTGGCCGGGCTGCCGCCCGGTCTCGGCCTGTACCCGACCCACGGCGAGGGCTCGTTCTGCACCGCCACCGGCGCGGGCAGGCTGACCTCCACCATCGGGGCCGAATGCGCCGACAACCCGATGCTGGCCATCGACGACCCGGAGAAGTTCGCCGACACGCTGCTGGCGGCGCCCATGCCCATCCCCGCCTTCTACAGGTACATGGGTCCGGCCAACACCTTGGGCGTGCCGCCCATGCCGCCCGTTCAGGTGCCGGAACTCGACCACGCCCCGGAAGGCACGCACGTCGTCGACATCCGCCCGCGCCAGGCCCAGTCCCGCGGCATGCTGCCCGGCTCGATCGGCATCGAGCTGGACGACGACTTCGGCAGCTGGACGGGCTGGCTGCTGCCGTACGCCGAGCCGTTGACGCTGGTCGCCGAGCCCGGCCAGGACGTCGCCGAAGCCGTCACCCAGCTCGCCCAGATCGGTGTCGACACCGTCCAGGGCGTCGTCCGCGACCTCGGAGCCGACGCCACGCAACGGTACGAGCTGCTGGAACTGGACGCCTTCGTCGAGCGGCTCGCCCAGCCGGACGCCCAGCTCCTGGACGTGCGGATGCCCAATGAGCGGGAGCAGGGGCGGGTGGCGGGCGCGATCGAACGCTTCCTGGCCGACCTGTTCACCCAGGGCGTCCCCGTCGAGCTCGACCCGGAGCGGCCCGTGCTCGTCGCCTGCGGCTCCGGCCGCCGCGCGAGCATCGCCGCCGGCCTCCTCGCCCGCGAGGGCTACCGGCCGATCGTGCTCACCGGCGCCGGCGTCCCCGAGGCCGCCGCCGAGCTCCGCGCGCGCGACGCCGCCTGACCTCCCCGTTCACCACCATCAAGCCAGACCAGGAGAGAACCTTCGTGTCCCGTATCGACGCCGCCTCCGCCCGCTCGCTGATCGCGGCCAACCCCGACGTCCTCGTCGTGGACGTACGCACCTCCGCCGAGTTCGAGTCCGCCCACATCGAGGGCGCCATCAACCTGCCCCTCGACCAGGTCGACGCCCACCTGCAACGCATCGTCACCGGCGCCGGCGGCCGCATGCTGCTCATCTGCCAGTCCGGCAACCGGGCCGAACGCGCCAGGACGGCACTCGGCGACGCCGGGCTGTCCGACGTCGTGGTCCTGGACGGCGGCATGAACAGCTGGATCGCCTCCGGAGCGCCGGTCAACCGCGGCCGGGCGCGCTGGTCGCTGGAGCGACAAGTCCGGCTCGTCGCCGGCAGCATCGTGCTCACCGCAGCGGTGGCGAGCCTCTGGGCCCCGCCCGCCGTGTTCGTCGCCGGGTTCGTCGGCGCGGGCCTGACGTTCGCGGCCCTCACCGACACCTGCGCCATGGGCATGATGCTGGCCAAGCTGCCCTACAACCGAGCCGGTGGCGTGGACGTGGAGGCCGCCATCGCCCGTCTGCGCCAGGGTTCCTCGCGGGCGGGCGCGTGAACCGCGGCTGTCGTATGACTGCTACATACCCCCGGGAGTATCGATGATCGCTTTGACCCTCGCCGCCGCCGTCGTGGTCGGCATGACGCTCGGCCTGTTCGGCGGCGGAGGGTCCATCCTTACCGTGCCGGTGCTGGTCTACCTCGCCGGCGTGCCGACCAAGGCGGCCATCGCCATGTCGCTGTTCGTCGTGGCCGTCACCAGCGCGGTCAGCGCCGTCGGCCACGCCAGGGCCGGACGCATCCGCTGGCGAACCGGACTGATCTTCGGCGCGGCCGGCATGGCGGGCGCCTACGGGGGCGGGCTGATCGGCCCGTACCTGCCCGAGGCGCTGCTCATGGCGGCCTTCGCGGGCATGATGCTCGCCACCGCGGTCGCCATGATCCGCGACCGCACCACTCCGCGCGCCAGGCCCGCCCATCGCGACCTGCCCGTCCTGCACGTGATCGCCGAAGGCGTCGTCGTCGGCCTGGTGACCGGGCTCGTCGGCGCGGGCGGCGGCTTCCTGGTGGTGCCCGCGCTGGTTCTGCTCGGCGGCCTGCCCATGGGTGTCGCGGTGGGGACCTCTCTGGTCGTCATCGCCATGAAGTCCCTGGCCGGCCTGGCCGGATACCTGCACAGCGTCACGATCGACTGGTCGCTCGCGCTCCCCGTGACGGCGGCCGCCGTCGTCGGCGGGCTCATCGGCGGCGGCTTCGCCGGGCGGATCAACGCCGATCGGCTGCGCAAGGCGTTCGGCTGGTTCGTCCTGGCCATGGGCGCCTTCGTCCTCGTCCAGCAGGCACCGCCCGCGCTGCTGCACAGCGCCTGGACCGTCGCCGGGGCGGCGCTGGCGGCCGCCGTCGCTCTCGTGCTGTGGCGACGCCGGTCGATCGCCGGGAAACACCCGCTGCACGAGGACCGGTCGTCATGGTCGAAGCCGTGACCTCGGGCTCGCCGTGGCCGCACCCCTACGACACCGCCTCCAGGATGAGCGCGCGCAGGTCCTCCATCGGGTCGTCGTCGCCGGCGGTGAGGAGGTTCTTGGTGGCGGCGACCGACAGGCCCAGGGCGGGGGCGGCTCCGGCCAGGCTGCCCCCGCTGCCGCTCGCGCCGAACATGGCGCCACCCGCCTCGAGCGCGTAGCCGAGGGTGCGCGGGGCGTCGGCGCCGAACACCCAGTCCGGCCCTTGGACCGCCACCGCCGTCATCTCCGCCAGGCGTTCGGGAGAGACGAGGCGGACGCCGTCGACCTCGCCGATGAGCGCGGCGTACATCCTCGCCGCCGCGCGGGCGGTCATCGTGCCGACCGCGGGCACGTCGGCGCGCAGGACGTCGGGCCGGGAGCCCAGCACGGCGTCCGGTCGCACGCCGGGCGGCGCGACGAGGTCGAGGCGGGGAACTGCGGAGCTGATGTGCTCCAGCACCGCCGACCAGTTGCCGTCGCGCAGGACCGCGAGCCGGGGCTGCTGGTCGTCGGGCACGCCGAAGAACAGCTCCCCGGGCACCTTCAGCGGCTCGGCGACGTCCTCGGCGAGGACCTGCGCGAGGGTGCGCCCGGTGGCGCGGCGCACGGTCTCGCCGACCAGCCACCCGTACGTCCACGCGTGGTAGCCGTGGGCCGTGCCCGGCTCCCACAGCGGTTCGCTGCCGGCCACGACGGCGCACATGCGCTGCCAGTCGGTGAAGTCCTCGGCGGTGATGCCGGCGGGCAGCACGGGCACGCCGGCGGAGTGGGTCAGCGCGTGCCGCAGCGTGGTGCCGCCCTTGCCGTGCCGGGCGTACTCCGGCCACACGTCGGCGATGCGCAGGTCGTAGTCGAGCTCCCCCCGCTCGGCCAGGACGTGGACGGCGGTGGCCGTCATGCCCTTGCCGGAGGAGAAGCTGAAGAACGGCGTGTCGGGCGTGACCGGCCGGCCGGTGCCGGGGTCGGCGACGCCGGCGCAGGCGTCGACGACGAGCTCGCCGTGCAGGTAGGCGGCCACCTGCACGCCCAGCTCGCGGCCGGAGGCGACCAACTCGTCGACGGCCCGCTGCACGCGCTCCTGCAACGTGTTCGCTGTCATTAATGCTCCTAGGTAGAGTCCTAATACTCCTAGGTTAGCGTAGGCGGGCAGCGCGACCGTACAGCCCCGTCAGCGAGGTCGTGCGCCGGGCGGCGTCGAGGACGGCGTCGCGGGCCCCGCATCGCGACCACCCGGGTTGTCGGTGATGCCCATCAGCACCTCGTACAGGGCGGTGATCTGCGGCCAGTCGGTCTCCCCCGCGCTCGGCGCCTCGTCGTGGAGGGCGGGGATCGCCGCCTGGAGCTGGTACGGCCCCGGCATCCCCCGGGGCAGCGTCTCCGCGACCAGCGCCACCCCTCGGCGATGGCGCGGCGTCCCACAGGCCGCGGTCCGGTGCGGCCCGGTGCAGGCGCGGCCCCGAGGTGCTCGCGTACTCTTCGTTGAAGATCAGATAGGGGGCAACCAAGCACGGGGGAAAGGGGCAGTGGGTGCTGAGGTACTGGTCAGAGGCCGTATTTGTCGGATGATGTGTCCGGACGCTTGAGCTTGGTTGCGGTTTGGTGAACAAGGGCGTTCTGGGTGGTTGATCGCCGCTACGGTTTCGGCGTCTGGAGGCCGGGAGCGAGGCGAGGGACGCCTGGGATGACGTGGATCGAGCGCACTGCCGTCGGCGCTCGTGGTGCAGACCCACAGCGTGCAGGCGGTGCGGGCGGCGGTGGAGCAGGCGGGGCGGGTTCGCCGCCCAGCCGGCCGACATCGAGGAGGTGGCCGCCTTCCACGGGGATGCGCACGAACTGCTGGTGTACCGGTTCTTCAAGAAGGACCGACCGGCGCTGTTCGAGCTGGCGGCCAGGCTGCGGCTGAAGGCCCACCTCCAGCGATGGCCAAGCACATCGCCGGCGTCACCGCCCGGGAGCTGTCCATGGTGCGCAACCGGCACATCAGCCTGAAGAAGCTGAACGCCGCGATCGCGGACGTGGTCAACGCCTTCGCTGAGCTGGATGGTCAAGGCCTGGGGGATGGCAGCGCGGTGGACACCCACATCGATAATCTCCTGGCCGAGACCAGCATCCGGTACGGAGGATTCGGCGGGATCGCCTACCACTACATCTCCGATACCTGCGAATGCCTCCGACATCCAGCCCTCCGCCGTGCACGCCGACACCCAGGGCCAGAACTTCCCGGTCTTCGCCCTGGCGACGCTGTTCGGGTTCGACCTGGCCGCCTGTCCTCGGCCTCGCTGATGCGGCGGCTGCGGTCCAACTCCCGCAAGAACCGCGTCTACAAAGCCTTCCGGGAGGTCGGCCGCAGCGTACGTACCGTCGCCCTGCTGCGGTATCTGGTCGACCCGGCGCTCCGTGCGCGGGTCACTGCGGCGACCAACAAGGTCGAGTCCTACAACGGGTTCTCCAAGTGGCTCGGCTTCGGCGGCGTGCTGGCCGACAACGACCCCGAAGAGCAGGAGAAACTGATCAAGTTCAACACCCTGCTGGCCAACCTGGTCATCTTCCACAACGCCCTGAACATCTCCGACATCGTGCGGCAGCTCGTCGCCGAAGGCTGGCGGATCACCACCGACCAGCTCGGCCAGATCGCCCCCTACCTGCGCGCCCACATCAGCCGCTTCGGCGCCTACGCCACCGATGATCTACGCCGTCAGCCAGATCCATTCGACCCCCTCCTGAAAGAGGTCGACTTCACCGACGTCGATCTGGCCGCGTGATCGCGAGTGCCGTTGGCTGGCGGCCGTCGCCTGGTCGCCTGTGCCGTGACGGCACTCGCCCGTCGCTCTCCACCTGCCCGCCCAGAGCGTACGGTCGCAGGCGGGTGTCACTGCCAGGGTGAGCCCTCTCGATCCCGGCATACCCGACACTTGACACACGAAATGTATATCGTGAATACTGGATCGTAGTTGAGGGGGAGTACCCGACTCGTCATCGCACCGCCGTCAGTACGGGCCCAGCCCATCCGGGCCCCGGCGGTGCAGTCACCGCCTTCGCCGGTGGCCCGGGGAGACCGTCGACCGCACAGGGCGCCGCCGCGCAGCGCGCGGCGGCCGGGTCGAGGAGGTCTTCTCCGTTGTCTGTCACCTGGTGGGCCTGGGCCGCGGTGCTGCTGGCGGTGGCCGTCATGCTGGCCATCGACCTGCTGCTGCACCGCGACAACCACGTCATCGGCTTCCGTGAGGCGGTCATCTGGTCGGGCGTGTGGATCGCCGCCGGCCTGGCCTTCGGCGCGATCTTGTGGGCGTGGCAGGGCGGGCAGGTAGCCGGCACCTACTTCGCCGGCTACCTCATCGAAAAGGCGTTGTCGGTCGACAACGTGTTCGTCTTCGCGTTGATCTTCACCGCCTTCGCTGTCCCCGCCGCACTCCAGCACAAGGTGCTGTTCTGGGGGGTCATCGGCGCGCTGGCCTTCCGGCTGGTGTTCATCTTCGTCGGCGCCGAGCTGCTCGAGACGTTCTTCTGGACCGCCTACCTGTTCGGCGCGTTCCTCATCTACACCGGCTACAAGATGGCCTTCCGGCACGACCAGCAACCCCCGCTGGACCGCAACCCGGTGGTACGGCTGGTCCGCCGCGTCGTACCGACCGACCCCCGCTACCACGGCGCCCGGTTCTTCACCCGCATCGACGGCAAGCGGGTGGCCACGCTGCTGTTCGTGGTGCTGATCGCGGTGGAGGCCACCGACCTGATCTTCGCCATCGACTCGGTCGCCGCGATCCTCGCGATCACCACCAGCACCTTCATCGTCTGGACCGCCAACGCATTCGCGATCCTCGGGCTGCGCAGTCTGTACTTCTGCCTGGCCGGCCTGCTGCGCCGGTTCGTGCACCTGCACTACGGCCTGGCGCTGCTGCTGGCCTTCGCCGGCCTCAAGCTGATCCTGTCCGAGACCCCGGTCGGCAAGCTGCCCATCCCGGTCACCCTCGGGGTCATCGTCGTCACCATCGGCGTCTCCATCGGCTGGAGCCTGCTGGCCACCCGCGCCACCGCTGGAAACGGCAGCGGCGGAAACGGTAGCGGCGGTGGCACTGCCGCCACACACCCGCCTGCAGCCTCCGGCACGGACGGGCCGCAAGCCGGTGCGGACAACGCAGCGGCCGCCGACCGCGCCACCGTCGTCAACGACCCGTCCTGAACATCCGCCCACGAAACGCCCCGGGCCGAGCGCCCAGGGGCCGGAAGGAGCGCACCACGATGCGCAACCCACCCGCCACCGCCCAGCCCACCGCCGGCCTCGGTGCCCCTGTCAGCGTGTACTGCCATCAGGTCACCGGCCGCCTCCCGGGCGCCGGGCCGGTCCTGGCCGTTCTCACGGGCGGCCCCGCCGACCTGGCCGTGGCCCAGGCCGCTGCCGCCTGGGCGGCCGGCACGGGCAGCCCGGTCATCGCGGCCACCGTGGTCACCGGCACCGGCTTCAGCCTCAACCCGCTGCTGCACCAGGTCCGGGCCCGCCGCCAGGACGCCGACAGCCTGGCCGTGATCGACCGCCTCACCCCGATCCTGACCGCGGCCGGGGTGGCGTGGCTGCGCACCATCGTGGCCGTGCCCACCCGCGCCGGCCCGGCCCCGACCCCGTCGCTGGTCACGATCCGGCGCCTGGTCGACCGCTTCGCCGCAGTCGCCGTCGTCACCGCCGCGCCGCTGCACGACCCGGCCGGCCGCCTGGCACCGCTCCCCCCGCAGGCGGCCGCCATGGCAATCACCGCGGCCAGCACAGCGGCGCTCGGCACACACCGGCCGCGGCCCTCAGCCACCACCGACTGTCCAGGCACCGAGGAAGAGGCATGACCATGACCACCACCGGCATCGGCACGATCCCCGCGTCCGCCCAGATCACCGCCCTGCAACAGGTCCGCGAGTACCCCGCGATCTCCCTGCTGCTGAGCACCACCCCGGCCGCCGCGCTCACCGGCGCCGACGCGCTCTGGCTGGACGCGCTGGCCGCCGAGGCGGTGCAGCGGCTGCGCAGCGAGCTGCAGCCCGCCGCGGCCGCACCGGCGATCGGCCGCCTGCAGACGCTGATCGACCAAGCCCACCGCGGCCCCGCAGGCCATGGGCTGGCCGTGTATGCCAGCGCCGGCAGCCAGGCGCTGATCCGGCTGCCGATGGGCGTCCGCGACCGCGCCGTCGTCGGCCCCACCTTCGCCACCCGCGACCTGATCCGCGCGTTGCACCGCACCCCGCGCCACCTGGTGCTGACCCTCAACGCCGGGCACGCCCGGCTGCTGGAGGCCGCCGCCGACACCTTGCTGCCCGCCGCCACCTCGGCCTTCCCGATGTCAGCGGGCCGCCGCACCGCCACCGGCCGCGCCGACCGGCCAACCCGCGAGGCCCCCGCCGTGGATTTCTACCGCCAGGTCGACGCCGCCCTCGGCGCCTACCTGCGCCTGCACCCCGCCTCGCTGGTGCTTCTCGGCGACGAGCGCGCCACCGCCGCCTTCCGCCGTCTATCGGCCAACTGCCAGCGGCTGGCCGGCACCGTCACCGGCAACCTGGCCACCACCCTGCCGGCCGAGCTGACCGCCCGCATCCGCGCGGTGCTCGATGCCTACCTGCATCGCCGCCAAGACGACGCTCTCGCCCTGCTTCAGCAGCGCACCACGGCCGGCCGCGTCGCCTCCGGCATGCCCGCCGCCTGGCGAGCCGCCCGCACCCGGCGGCCCGAGATGCTCGCCGTCGACGACTCGTTCTACTACCCCGCCCGGTTGTCCGACGACGGCGACATCCTCACCCCCGCCGCCGACATCGCACATCCCGACGTCATCGACGAGCTCATCGAGCTCGTGCTCGCCCGGGGCGGCCGGATCGCTTTCACCACCCCGGGAGCCCTGGCCGGCCACCAGGGCGTCGCCCTCGTCACCCGCCGCTGATCACCACCGTCATGCATGTCATGTCTTCTGGTTCGCGTTACGACAGTCGTGCTTCTACCATGGAGGACATGCCGGACTGGACCTTCCTGACCAACCACGCCCACGTGCTGCTGTGCATCGCCCGCGACCCCGGTACGCGCATCCGCGACGTGGCCACCCGGGTCGGCATCACCGAACGGGCCGCGCAACGCATCCTGGCCGAGCTCACCACCGCCGGATACCTCACCGCCATCCGCGAGGGGCGGCGCAACCGCTACCAGCTCAACCCGTCCCTGCCCCTGCGCCACCCGCTGGAACGCGACCACCAGATCGGAGAGATCCTCGCGGTCTTCCACGCCACCGAAGCACCCACGCCCAACGCCAGGCCCGAAACACTGACCGCACCTACGGCGGATGCACACCGGTAATCTGCCCACGGCGGCATGTCTGCGTGGCAGCCCCCGCCCAAACTGCAGCCTCACGGACGAGGGCCGCCCTACGAATCGCGGCCCCCAGCCCCCTCCAGCCTGGTGACCGCCCCACCGCCCTGACAGCACATAACGTGACGGCGCAATCGCTGCACGTGATTTGACTTGATGTCGAGCGCCTCGTCGATCAGCAGGCAGGCCCGTGGCGGTGCACAGCATGCCCAGCCCTGTGGCACAGAAGATGGCCGAACGGCACGCCGCTCCCCCTGATGCGCCGCTTGGCCCGGGTGCGACATGCGTGTAGCGCCGGACGAGCGCGCCGAGGACCTGCGGCGCCGGCCCGCGCAGCAGGTTCTCGGACCCGGCCGTCATGACGCGCTCCCTTCCCGTCACCGGAGACGCCGGAACCGCCGCCGTTCCCCGGACACGTGCCCGCTAGGCCAGGTGGTCCGCGGGGTCGCCCTGGAAGGGACGCACCTCGACGGGCAGCGTGGTCGCCCGGGCGAGCTTTCGGCCCCACTCCAGGGCGGCGTCGAGGTCGGCCGCCCGGATGATCGACAGGCCGCCGACGTGCTCCTTGCCCTCGGTGTACGGGCCGTCGGTGACGAGCGGCTCGCCGTGGTCGTAGCGCACCACGGTGGCCGTGTCCGGCAGGTGCAGCCCTCCGCCGAACACCCACGCTCCGGCCTCCCGCAGCTCCTGGTTGAACGCCGCGACGTCCCGCATGATCGGCTCGATGACCTCGGGCGCGGGCGGGCCTCCGTCGGGCTGCTGAATGCTGAGCAGGTAGTGCTTCAACTGGATGCGCCTCCTCGGCGAACGCGGTGTGGTGCCTCTTCCCTCTCTATACGAACGACGGGCCGCCGGATCGACACCGCGCCAGGCGGCGGTCTCAGGTCTGCTTGACCGGCATCACGACCACCTCCGGCAGCCCGACGTGGGGCGGGCGGCCGACGGCGAACACGACGACCTCCGCCACGTCCTCGGCGGCGAGCGGGTCGATGCGGGTCTTCATGTCCTCGGCCCAGGCGGTGCCGAGCTCCGACCCCGACAGCAGGTCGGTGACGACCATGCCCGGCTGGACGTCGGTGACCCGGACGCCGCCGGGGGCGAGCTCCAGCCTGAGGTTCCTGGACAGGTGGCTGACGGCCGCCTTGGTCGCCGCGTACACACCCGCCCCGAACTCCGCCCTGCTCGCCGCGACCGACGAGATGTTGACCAGGTCGGCGGGCCCGCCGGCCGACGCCGCCTCGGTGAGGAACGGCAGGAACGCCCGGGTGACCCGGAGCAGGCCGGTGAGGTTCACCTCGACCTGGCGCTCCCACTCGTCGATCCGGCCGTCCGCCGCCAGGCCCGGCGTCAGGATGCCGGCCGCGTTGACCAGCAGGTCCACGCCGCCCAGCTCGTGTGCGACCGCCGCGCCGTCGATCTGACCGGCGGTGACGTCGAGGGGGACGGCCACGGCCGACCCGCCCGCGTTCTCGATCTCCTTGCGCACGGTGTCCAGCCGGTCCAGGCGGCGGGCCACCAGCGCCACCCGCGCCCCCTGCGCGGCGAGCAACCGGGCCGTGGCCGCGCCGATGCCCGACGAGGCCCCGGTCACGACGGCGCGCCGGCCGGTGAGAGGTGAGACAACAGTCATAGCGTGCTCCAGTGCTCGAAATCCGATGTGCCGGACTCGATGCTGCGCGGAGCCGTACGGGGGCAGCCAGCACCCCCGCGAAGGTGGTACCGGCAGGGTCAGGCCCGCCACGGCGGGATGTCCGATACTGGACGGCATGGACACAGGCCGCGAACTGGGCGACTTCCTGCGATCGCGCCGGGCGCGCCTGCGCCCCGAGGACGCCGGGCTGCCGACGTACGGCGAGCGGCGCCGCGTCGCCGGGCTGCGGCGCGAGGAAGTGGCGCTGCTCGCCGGCGTGAGCGTGCCGTACTACGTGCGCCTGGAGCAGGGACGGGCAGCCAACGCCTCCGACGAGATCCTCGACGCGATCGCCCGCGCGCTGGTGCTGGACGCGACCGAGCGCGCTCACCTGCGCAACCTCGCCCGCCCCCGACCGGCGGCGCGCGGGCCGGCCCCACGGGTGCGGCCGACCATCCAGCGCATGCTCGACACGGCCGGCACGCCCGCCTTCGTCCTCGGCCGCCGCGCCGAGCTGCTCGCCGCCAACCGCCTGGCCGCCGTGCTGTTCTTCGGCGGCACGGACGCCGAGCCGGACCTGCCCGCCGAAGGCCTCAACTGCGCGCGCCTGGTGTTCCTGGACCCGTCCTTCCGGGCCCTCTACCGCAACTGGGAGGACAAGGCCCGGGAGACGGTCGCGTTCGTCCGGCTCGACGCCGGCCGCCATCCGGACGACCGGCAGCTCGCCACCCTGATCGGCGAGCTGTCGATGAAGAGCCCCGACTTCCGGCGCATGTGGGCCGAGCACGACGTCAGGGAACGCTCGACCGGCAAGGTCCACCTCGACCACCCGCTGGCCGGCGAGCTGCTGCTCGACTACGAGACGCTCAGGGTCGGCGACGACCCCGACCAGGCCCTCGTCACCTACCTGGCCGAGCCGGGCTCGGCCGCCGAGCAGGCGCTGCGCTTCCTGGCGAGCTGGGCCGCCGGCAGCGCCGCCGCGGAGGGGTCAGTCCCAGGCGACGGGCAGCGCCGCGGGGCCGGAGTCCGCCCCGGCGCTCGTCCACGCGATCTCGCCCGCCGGCGTGCCGAGCCGCAGGCCGGGCAGGTGCCGGGCGAGGGCGGTGAACGCGGCGCCGGCCAGCTCCACGTCCTCCTGGGCGAAACGGGGGAACGGCTCGCCGGTCCGCCCTGACTGCGTGCGCAGCACCTCCTCCACGACGGCCGCGACCTGCTCGGAAGTGGCCGACGCCAGGGCCGCGAGCCGCCCTTCGGCCAGCAGCCGCAGCGTTCCGGCGCAGACGGCGTTGGACGCCGACAGATAGCCGGCCGACACGATCGTGGCGGCCATCGCGACCAGCTCGGCGTCGCTGAGCCGTCCGTCGTCCGCGTCGCGCACCGCGATGAGCCTGCTGAGCAGGTCGTCCGCCGGTTCCGTGCGCTTGGCGGCGACCAGGGCGGCGGCGAAGGCGCCGAGCTCCTCGTACGCCCGCGCGGCGGCGGCCAGGTCGTCCGGCGTGCCGAAGAAGAAGTCGGCGCCGCTCGCCGCGTCCACGAGGCGGCGGAAGCGATCGCGCTCGCCGATCGCCACGCCGAGGAGCTCGCCGATCACCGTGATCGACAGCGGGGCGGCGAACTCCGCTACCAGGTCGGCGGACTTCGCACCACGGGCGAGGCCGGCGGCCAGTCCGGTCGCCAGCTCCTCGACGCGCGGGCGCAGGGCGGCCAGGCTCCGGGGGCTGAACGCCCCGGACACCAGGCGGCGCAGCCGTGCGTGGGCCTCGCCGTCCTGGAACAGCGTGTCGTGACCCGGTACGGCCTCGCCGGGCGGCGTCAACCCGAACCGGCGGTCGGCCAGCACGGCCGCCACCGCGTCGTAGGAGGTGACGAGCCAGGCCGGCCGCCCGTTCGGGGTCCGCACGCGGGCGACGGGGCCGTGCTCACGAAGCCGCGCGTAGAGCGGCGGCGGCCCGAACGGGCCGGGCCGATCGAACGGCAAGTCCGGCATCTCGGGGAGAGCGGATCGGCCGGAGGGCGTGCTCGGTGAGGCAGGCGTGGTCACGAGGCGGGCGCCTTTCTGCTCGCGGTCGCCGGGCCGGGCTCCGGCCGGGAACGGGGCGCCTGGTCACGGTCCGCCCCGGTGGCGGACACGTGCTCGGAGATGCGGCGGACCGCCTGGCGGACGACCTCGGCCTGGGCCGGGGCCAGCTCGCCGAGGAACGGCTCGACGGCCGTCACGTCCCAGCCGGACGAACCCGGGAACGCGTCGCTCAGGAGGTGCTCGACGGTGAAGCCGGCGAGCGCGTCGGCCAGGGCCGCGACCCGGGGGTCGGCCGGGTCGGCGTCGGCCAGCTCGTCCAGCCGCTGGTAGAAATCGTTCCCGCGCGCCGCCAGCGCCGAGTCGGCGGTCAGTGCCGCGAACGTCGCCCACGGGGACTCCCCCGTGTGCGAGCCGCCCATGCTGTCGACCAGCACCAGCAGGTCCCGGTCCCACGCCGCCGCCCCGGACCCCGGCGCCTCCACCTGCTGGAGGTAGGCCGCCAGCTCGGCCGACACCGTGTCGTCGGGCCCGAGCGCGCCCGTCTCGGCCTTGCCGATCAGCTCGGCGAGCCGAGCCCGTTTGACGCGGATCTCCCGCTCCTGCCGGGCCAGGTCGGCGTCGATCTCGGCCAGGATCTCCGGCAGTTCCCTGCCCTGGTCGTCGGCGATGGCGTCACGGGCCTCGCCCAGGCTGAGGCCGAGCTGCACGAGCCGCCGCACGCGGGCCAGCGCGATCGCGTCGCGCATGCCGTACTCGCGGTAGCCGTTGGCCCGGCGGGCGGGCTCGGGCAGGACGCCTTGGTGGTGGTAGTGGCGCACCGTCCGGGTCGAGACTCCGAGCAGCGCGGCCAGCTCTCCTATCCGCATGGCCCCAGTTAAGACATTGACGTCGCGTCAAGGTCAAGGCATCCGGGCCCAGGCCCGCGCGAGCGCCGCCACGGCCTGGTCCGCCACGGGCGGCGGCGGGGCGAAGCTGAGGCGCAGGTGGTCGCGGTGGCGGCCGTCGGGCGAGAACAGGGAGCCGGGCGCCACCGCCACTCCCTCCTCGCGGGCCAGCGCCGCGAACCGGTCGCCGTCGGCGCCCGGCAACCGTACCCACACCGACAGGCCGCCCGCGGGCACGGCCCACGACCAGTCGGGCAGCCGGGCCGCCAGGGCGGCGGTGAAGCGGTCGCGGCGGCGCGCCAGCTCGGCCACCCACGGGCCGGCGGGGTTGTGCTCCAGCAGCTCGGCGGCCAGCCGCTGCGCGACGGCACTGGTGGCCAGGTCGGAGTCGAGCTTGACCTCGGTGATCCGGGCCAGCAGCGCCTCCGGGGCGGCCAGCCAGCCGACCCGGAGGCCGCCCCACAGGACCTTGGACAGCGAGCCCACCGTCACCGTGCCGTGGGGGTGCACCAGGGACAGCGGCTCGGGCGGCGCGGCCCCGTCGTAGACGAGGGACGCCAGGGCGCGGTCCTCGACCAGCGGCACCCCGGCGCTCCGGGCCAGCTCGGCGACGTGGCGCAGGCGGGGTACGGCGCCGGTCGGGTTGTCGACGCTGACCACGTAGACGGCGGCGGGGCGGTGGCGGGCGAATGCGGCCTCGACCGCACCGGGGTCGGCCAGGTCCACCGGCACGCTGTGCGCGCCGGCCCGGCGGAACGCCGCGAGCGCCCCGACGTACGTGGGGTCGCCGACCAGGACCCGCTCTCCCGCCCGCAGCAGCGTGCGTGCGGCCAGGTCGATGCCCTGCTGCGCCCCTCCGGTGACCAGCACGGGCCCGCCCACCGCGCCGTGGCCACCGCCGCCACCGCTGCCGTCGCCACTGTCGCCGTCGCCGTCGCCGTCGCCGTCGCCGAGCAGGGCGCGCAGGCGCGGGTCGCCCATGGCGTCGTAGCCGTGGCCGCTGGGACTGCGCAGCAGCGCCGCGGGGTCGATCGGCGGCATCGCCAGATGGGAGGCATCGGGCACGACGGAGGCCGACAGGTCGGCGGGCAGGACGGCGCCGGTGAGCAGGCCCGCCATGGACCGCGTCCGCGTCACGTAGGTCCCGCTGCCGTGGCGGCGCTCGCACAGCCCTTCCTCGCACAGCACGTTGAACGCGGTCGCCACCGTGCCCCGGCTCATGCCGACGGCCTGGGCCAGCTCACGCTCCGACGGCAGCCGGTCGCCGGGGGCGAGGGCGCCGGTCTGGGCGAGGTCGGCCAGCGCCCCTGCCAGGCGGCGGCTCGGCGGCCCCTGGTGCAGCCGGAGCCGGTCGCGGAGCAGCGTGACGAGCGCATCCATGAGGCTCATCTTAGCTTGCCACTTGGTCATCCAGTGGCATAACGTGCTGAGCCACTTGAGGAGGCGGCGATGGAGACAGGCCAGGAGACGGGCCACATCTGGATGGACGGGACGCTGGTCCCGTGGGCCGAGGCCCGCGTGCACGTGCTCTCGCACGCCCTGCACTACGGCACCGGTGTGCTGGAGGGGACGCGGGCGTTCGACACCGGCGAGGGTCCGGCGGTCTTCCGGCTGCGCGAGCATCTCGAACGCCTCCACCGCAGCGCCCGCGTCGTGGGGATGCGCGTGCCGTACGACGTGGACGAGCTGGCGGCGGCCACGCTGGAGACCGTCGCGGCCAACGGCCCCCGCGCCTGCTACATCCGCCACCTGGTGCACCGCGGCTACGGCGAGCTGGGGCTGGCCGCGCGCGCCAACCCGGTGGTGGTGTCGATCGCGACGTGGGAGTGGGAGACGCCGGCCGCGGGCGTTCGGTTGATGACCAGCTCGTGGCGGCGCAACGACCAGGCGGTCGTGCCGACGGCGGCCAAGGCCACGGGTCCCTACCTCAACTCGGTGCTGGCCAAGGCGGAGGCCGTCGAGGCCGGCTACGACGAGGCGGTGCTGCTGAACGCGGCCGGGCACGTCAGCGAGTGCACCGCCGCCAACCTCTTCGTGGTGCGCGAGGGGCGGGTCGTCACGCCCCCGGCGAGTGCCGGGGCGCTGGAGGGGATCACCCAGGACACCGTCGAGCGCCTGGCCGCCGACCTGGGGATGCCGGTGGCCAGGCACGACGTGATGCGCTCGGACCTGTACACCGCCGACGAGGTGTTCCTGTGCGGCACCGCCGCCGGGGTGGTGCCGGTGCGCTCGGTCGACGGGCGCGAGCTGACCGCGCCGGGCCCGGTGACGAGCGCGCTGGCCGCCGCCTACGAGGCGGCCGCCCACGGCCGCGACCCCCGCTACCGGCACTGGCTGACCCCGGTACGACCTCGCCTGGCAGCCGGCCTGCGCCCCTGATCCGCTGCTCAAGGAGGCCGGGTCATGGCGTGGCCGATGGGGCGGGGTGGCGCTCGGGCAGCCAATCGCGGACGGGATCGTATTCCAGCCAGCGGTTGCGCTCAGCCTCTGCCACGAACGCGCTCACCAAGGCGTCCAGCAGCGGATGACCGCCGTTGCCGCGCCAGAGCAGTGACCAGGCGTACAGGGGCGTGGGGCCGACCAGCGGGACCGAGCGGATCGCCGGGCGGGGCGGGAGGGGCACGTCCGCGGGCAGCAGACCGAAGCGCCGCGTGTCGACCGCCAGGTCGGCCAGGAAGTGGTCCAGTCCCAGGTTCGAGCCCTCGGCGCGCTCGCGGACGCCGAAGGACTCGGCGAAGCGGCGCAGGAAGTCCAGCCGGTGCAGCGCCCCTGGGGCCCACAGCACGCCGTCACGCAACTGCGCCGGCCGGATCGCCGGGGCGTTCGCCAGCGGATGATCCGCGCTGAGGATCGCATCCACCGGTTCCAGCCGTACCAGGCGATGCGTCAGCCCGCCGGGCAGCGGGGCGTGGACGCGGCCGAAGGCGGCGTCGATGTCGCCGTGCAGCAGCGCGGCGATCACCGAGGACAGGTCACGGCCGTGCCCCAGCTCCAGCCGCGGCTCGCCGGTCGCCACCTGCGCCAGCGTGCGCATGGGCGCGTACAGGTGGCCCCACACGTCGATCCGCAGCGGACGGTGCGCGTTCAGCACCGCCGCCACGGCCAGGTCCGCGGCGGCCAACGTCTGCCGGGCAGGCTCCAGGAAACGCTGCCCGGCCTCGGTGAGCCGCACCCCCTGGCCGCCGCGGTCGAGCAAGCGCCTGCCGAGCGTGGACTCCAGGCGGGCGATCCGCTTGGAAAGCGCCTGCTGCGAGATCGACAGCTCCTCGGCCGCGTGGCCGAAGTGCAGTTCTTCGGCGGCCAGCACGAACGCGCGCACCTGCGCCAGGTCGAGGTCCACGCCTGTCACCTTAGGCGACAACCGATGGTTGTCGGCCTGTCGCTCGGGTTGTTGGATGCCGCGACCCGGATGCCGGTTGCATGGCCGTATGCGTAGATTGATCCCTACGGGAGATGCCACGCGGCCGGTGGAGTTCGCCCAGGACGCCCAGCCCGTGCCCGCCCCGGGCGAGGTGCTGGTCAAGGTCGAGGCGTTCTCGCCGAATCGCGGAGAGACGTTCCTGCTGGAAACTCCGGAACCCGGACTGATGCCGGGGAAGGACGTCGCGGGCCTGGTCGTGCAGGCCGCCGCCGACGGCTCGGGACCGCCGGCCGGCACCCGGGTGGTGGGCCATCCGCCGATGGGCGGCTGGGCCGAGTACACCGCCGTGCCCACCCACTCCATCGCCGTCCTGCCCGACGAGATCAACGCCGTCCAGGCCGCTGCCCTGCCGTTGGCCGGGATCACAGCGGTCCGGCTGCTCCGCACGGCCGGCGCCGTGACGGGCAGGCGCGTGCTGCTGACCGGCGCCTCTGGCGGGGTGGGGCACTACCTGACCGAGATGGCCGCCGCGGCGGGGGCGGAGGTGACCGCGGTGACCGCGACGGCGGAGCGCGGTGCGCGCCTGCTCGAGCTGGGAGCCACGGCGATCGTGCACGACGTGGCCGACGCGGACGGGCCGTTCGACGTGGTGCTGGAGTCCACCGGTGGCAGCGCGCTCGCGGCCACGCTGGCCAGGCTGGTCCCCGGCGGCACGCTGGTCTGGTTCGGCCAGGCCAGCCGTACTCCCGCGACCGTGAACTTCTTCGACCTGCTCGCCGGGCCGGAGAACGCCGTGATCCGGCACTTCCACTACGCCGGCGCGCCGTATGGTCCCGACCTGGCCACTTTGTTACGCCTGGTGGCCGGCGGGCGGCTGCACACGGAGATCGGCCGCACCGCTGACTGGAGCCAGACCGCCGAGGTCCTGATCGAGCTGCGGGAACGCCGCATCCGCGGCAAGGCCGTGCTGACGATCGGAGCATCACGATGAGCGCCACGACGAACGCCGCGGACTTCGCCGCCGCCAACCTGTCGCGCGCGACCGGAGCCGGGCTGGACCCGCACGAGTACCAGCGTGTCACCGCCGAGCTCGCCGACCTGGACCAGTGGGGCGAGGCCTTCATGCGCACCGCGCGCGGGCACCTGGCGCGCGCCGGGCGGGCGGCCACGGCGATCTCGACAGCCGAGCACCTCCAGGTCGCGGCGCGCTGGTTCCACTTCGCCACCCTGGGGCCGAACCGTGAACGTGCGCTCGCGGCCGCCGAGGCGGACACCGCCATGGGCCGCGCGCTGGACCTGCTGGAGCCGGGGGCGCGCCGGATCGAGGGAGCGGGCTTCACCGGTTGGCTGCGCGGCCCGGCCGATGCCGCGGCCACCGTGGTCGTGGTCCCCGGGCTGGACTCCGGCAAGGAGGAATTCCACGATGTGATCGACGCCCTGCTGCGCCGGGGCCTGACCGTGTTCGCCATGGACGGGCCGGGACAGGGCGTGCTCGCAGCCACCACCACCGTCCGCGCCGACTACCACCATGTGATCGGTCAGGTCATCGACGCACTCGGCACCGAGAGCGTGGGACTCGTCGGGCTCAGCCTCGGCGGCTACTACGTCGCGGAAAGCGCCGCCCGTGAAACCCGCGTCGCGGCCGCCGTCACCGTCAGCGGTCCCTTCCGGCTGGACTGGGACGTCCTGCCGCCTCCCGTACGGGAGATCCTCATCCAACGCTCCGGCGGAGAAGAATCGGCCCGCCGCTTCGCCCGCCAGGTGGACCTGTCCGCCCTCGCCCCGCGGATCACCTGCCCGCTGCTGGTGGTGGACGGCGGCCAGGACGTCATCCCCGGCGTGACCAACGGCGAGCCGCTGGCCCGCCTGGCAGCACGCGGACAGTACCTGCACCTGCCCCACGGCGACCACCTGCTCGGCAACGCCCGCCCCGACTGGCTGGCAGCGGTTGCCGACCGGCTTTCCGGAGCACTCACATGACACGTTTCGTCGACCGGACCGCGCTGATCACCGGCGGCACCAGCGGCATGGGACTGGCCACAGCACACCGCCTCATCAGCGAAGGCGCCCACGTGATCGTCTCCGGCCGCACCCGGCAGCGCGTGGACCGGGCCGCTGCCGTGCTCGGCCCGCGCGCCCTCGGCGTGGTGGCGGACACGGCCGACCTCAACGGTCTGGACGCCCTGATGGACACGATCAAGACGCGGTACGGCAGGCTCGACATCGTCTTCGCCAACGCCGGAGTGGGCACCTTCGTACCCTTCGCCGAGATCACCGAAACCGACTTCGACCACACCGTCGACGTGAACTTCAAGGGTGTGTTCTTCACGATTCAGAAGGCGCTGCCGCTGATCGCCGACGAAGGCTCCATCGTCATCAACGCCTCCTGGACCCTGCATCGCGGCAACGGCGTCCTCACGCTGTACTCGGCCACCAAGGCGGCCGCGCACAACCTGGCCCGCACCCTGGCGGCGGAACTCGCGCCCCGGGGTATCCGCGTCAACTCCATCAGCCCCGGGTACATCGACACACCGATGTACCCGGCCGCGGCGTTGAGCGAGGCGGAGGCGGCGGCCATCACCAGCCGCGTCGTGGCGGGCCGGTTCGGCCGGCCGGAGGAGATCGCCGCAGCGGTGGCGTTCCTCGCCTCCCCCGAGGCGTCCTACATCAACGGCCAGGACCTGGTGATCGACGGCGGCCTGGTGAACGCGATCCCCGCCTGATCGTCACCCACCCCGTGGACGACGTGGGAGCGGCACCCCGGCCGACGCACTCCCCCTGCCAGGACCGGCGACGGCTGCCGGCGCACACCGGTCACGAGCAGCACCGCGCCGGACAGCACGAAGGCCACCACCCGGGCCGGTCAACCGACCCGGGTGGCGAGCACCTCCTGGGCCGTCCGGGCGGCTCGGGCGGCGACGCCGGGGATGCCGGAGGTGATGAACGGACCTCCGCCGGCGAGGTCGCCCACCACGTGCAGCCGCGGGTCGGCGGGGACCAGCCCACCGGCGGGATGGAGGGCGGCCAGCCCACCGGCGAGGAGGGAGGTGACCAGCGGCTCCGCCGCCCGGGGCACGGCCTGAGGCGGCGGGTTCACGGCGTTGACCACGACGTCCGCGTGCAGGTCGCCGCTGTCGCCCCGCACCCGGAACCCCCCGTCCACCGCCTCGATCTTGCGCACGCCGGCGGCCACGGTGAGCTGCCCCGAGTCGAACAGCCGCAGCAGGACGGCCGCGTTCACCGGCACCATGGGCGAGGCCACGCTGGTGGCCAGGCGGAAGTGCCGCCGCAGCCGGTCGCGGTCGGACTCGGGCAGCAGCCGCCACGCGTACGGGCCGACGGTGTGCGCCGTCTCCTGCAGCACGCGCCGCCCGATCCGCGGGTCGCCGGCGGCGGCCAGTTGCCGCCGCAGCCGCCGTACGGGCTCCTCGGACGCGGCCCCCATCAGCTCCGCCGCGAAGTCCGCGAAGTCCTCGCCCTCCTCCGCCAGCTCGGCACGGAGCAGCCCGGCGAGGTCGTCGAGGGTGACGCAACCGTGGGCGCGGTGCAGCGCCTCCACCCGTTCGACGGTCACGTGCCGCGGCCGGTGACCGAGGGGGCGCTGCCAGACGTGGGGCAGCAGGCCGCTGCGCGACACCAGCGCGATCCGGCCGCCATGGCCACGGGCGGCGAGCGACACGACGACGTCCACCGCGGTCAGCCCGCTGCCGATCACCGCGACGTCGCTCCCGGCCGGGACCTGGTCGAGCGTGTGCGCCAAGGGGTACGGATCGCCGACGAACCCGGGGGCGCCGCCCAGGCCGTAGTGGTCCTGGGGCGTCCCCCCGCCCACGCACAGGACCACCTGGTCGGCCGGGTGGTGGTGCCCGTCCTCGGTGAGCAGCTCCGGCCGGAGGCCGGCGCCGGTGACGGCGACGACCCGGGCGGGGACGACGCGCACCCGCCAGCCCCGCGCGCACAGCCCGGTCACGGCGGCCTCGGCGGTGTCCGCCAGGTACGCGCCGTAGAGCGCGCGGGGAACCAGCGGCTGTCCCAGCAGGTCGTCCAGATGGGCGGCGGCGCGCTCCGCGCCCAGCCAGGAGGCGTAGTGCCCGGAGTCCGCCCGGCGGATCGACATGATGGCGGGTGGCGCGTTGACCAGCACGCTGTCCAGATCCGGCCCGTACGGCCGGCCCCGCCACAGGTGCGGGGACGGCTCGAGAACGGTGACCTCGCCCGCCCCTTCCACGCTGCCGGCCAGAGCGTCCAGCAGGCCGACAGCCGCGGCGCCGGCTCCCACGATCGCGATGTGCACGATGTTCTCCCTCGTTCGGTCCAGCAGGTCCTTCCGAGACTCGCGGGCGGCGGGACCGCGCTCCATCCCCCGGTTTCGGGTGATCGGTGAGGAATGACCCCCTCAAACGAGGGGTTGGCGAGGGAGAGCGTGACGGGCAGGCTGGCCTACTCGGCCGGTTTCGTGAGGGGACGCGGATGGTTTCGGGTGAAGAGTCGATGACGCGGGCACGCCGCCACGGCGAGGTGCTGTCGGCTGTCGAACGGGCCGCCGACGCGCTGGACCTCTTCGGCCGAGCCTCGGCCGGGCTGCGGCGGCTGATGCCGTTCGACGCGGCCGTGTGGACGGCCACCGACCCGGAGACCGGCCTGGTCACCGCGCCCATGCTGGTCGAGAACATGGGCGCCGGCGAGGGCTGCGCAACCTACTGGGAGAGCGAGCTCCTGGAGGAGAACGTCGTCCCGTTCCGCGACCTCGCCCGCGCGGCCGTCCCGGTGGCAGGGCTGCGCGCGGCCACCGGCGACCTGCCCGCGCGCAGCGCCCGCTTCCGCCGCCTGCTCGGCGGCCAGGGCGTGGACGACGAGCTGCGGGCCGTGCTGCGGGCCGGCGACCGGCCGTGGGGCGTGGTGAGCCTGTTCCGCATGCGGGGGCGCACGGCGTTCGGCCCGGACGAGATCGCGTTGCTCGCCACCCTGTCCGGGCCGCTCGCCGGCCGGCTGCGCCGGTTCGCCCGCCCGTCCGGCGCGGAGCCCGAAGCAGGCGCGTCGGCCCCCGGCCTCCTGCTCTTCGACGAGCACGGCGAGGCCACGTCGATCAACGAGGAGGCGCGGCGGTATCTCGCGCTGCTGCCGGACGGGCCGGCCATGCCGTCGGCGCTGGGGCTGAGGCTGCCCATCTGGCTGATCGGCACGGCTTTGCAGGCGCGAGCCATCGCCCGGGGCCGCGACCGCGGCAGCGCCCAGGTCCGGATCCGGACGCGGGACGGCCGGTGGCTGACCTGTCGCGCCTCATGCCTGACCGGCGCCGGTGGCCGTCCGGGTCCGGTGGCCCTCGTCATCGAGCCCGCGGCCGCCGCCGACCTGGCGGTCATCGTCGCCCAGGCGTACGGACTGACGCCGCGGGAGTTCGAGATCGCCCGGCTCGTGGCACGCGGCCTGCCCACCGGCGAGATCGCCGCGGCGCTGGTCATCTCCCCGCACACCGTCCGCGGCCACCTCAAGGCCGTCTTCGGCAAGACGGGCATCTCCAGCCGTGGCGAGCTCGTCGCGCGGTTGTTCGCCGAACACCATCGATGACACCGGTGGCTCTCGCAGCGGCCCGCCGAGGCACCCACGTCGTCCACGGGACCACACCACATCACCATGACGGGCCTTCCGGCTCCCGGAGATGCCCGATGGGCCGCGGCCGCTGATGACCACCTATTCCGCAAGACCGAACACCGCGGAGACTCGCCGTGCGAGATCCTCCTCGGTGTCCCCGGAAGCCACCCTGAGCCCGTAGAGGCCCAGATGCCGGGTCTGCTCGGTGAGCCGGTCGGTGAACAGTGCGTCGCGCTGGAGCAGGTTCCGCAGCGCCCGCTGCGGGTCACCGGTCTTGGCGAGGAATCCCCATGCCGGTCCGCCGCGGCTGTCGAACACCGCCTGGCGGAACTGGGGAGTCGGCAGCAGCCACACGGCATGGCCCACTTCGGCGAGCAAGGGTTGGACGAGGCCGGGCAGCAGCCGGAATCCCTCGGCGACCACCGGCCGGTCGGCGGGGAGGGCGAGAAGGTCATCGATGATCAGCTTGAATCCTTCGCCGTGGAACCAGTGGAAGGTATCGAGCATCTCGCGCGGACTTCTGGCCACCCAGCGTTCGTCCATGTCCATGGCAGCGAACTTGCCCAGGTAAGGAGCTTGCTCCACGGACATGCGGCGGGCGTGGTCGGGCATGACCGCGTCGGTATCGTACACACGCATCCCATACCGGTCGGCGATGCGTCGGGCGATGGTGGATTTTCCGGACCCGCTGCCGCCGCCGATCCAGTAGACGTGGCGCAAGCGTTCCCTCCAAACGCTGGGGGAAGCCCGTTGGTGGTGCGGTGCGGAGTGCATTCGTCAGCTCCTGTCGAGTGCCTGCCCGGTGGGCCTTGAGGACGAACACCCCGGTACACAACCGGGGCAGGGCTTTCGGGGTGCAACCGCCGACTCGCGCCCGCGAGCCGGTGGCCGCGGCATCGCGCAGTCCGTGCAACGTCCGCGGGGCCACGGGCGAGCGTTCGTCCCGTGGCCCGCGGACCAGGATGCCGGTTCACCCAGCTACCCAGGGTGCTGGCGTTGATCCCGAACTCCCGCGCCACCGACGCGACCGTCCGCTCGCCCTCCAGCACCATCCGGACGGCTTCTTCCTTGAACTCCGGCGAGAACTGCCTACGACGCCTCGTCACGTACTTACCTCTTCCAGACTTCTGTCAGCTTATGTAGCTGACTGTCCGGAATCTGCTGGGCACCTCGATGTCAATAGTGCAGCGTTCCGTGTCGCCTTTCATCGCTGTATCAAGTGCGATCTTCAAGCGCGGGCGCTACTGCAGTTGGTCGCGGCGGCGGGTGAGGTAGGCGGTCTCGCCGGTGTTGCCGGCCAGCTCGATGGCCCGCTCGTAGGCTGCGCGTGACTGCTGACTTCGACCCAGCCGGCGCAGCAGGTCGGCGCGGGTGGCGTGGTAGGCGTGATAGCCGGCCAGCGCCTCGGCGAGGCGGTCAATGATGGCCAGTGCCACCTCCGGCCCGTCGAGCTCGGCCACGGCGATGGCCCGGTTGAGGGCGATGATCGGCGAGGGGTCGAGGCGGACGAGCTGGTCGTAGAGGGCGAGGACCTGCGACCAGTCGGTGTCACGGATGTCGCGGGCAGAGGTGTGCACGGCGTTGATCGCGGCGAGGATCTGGTAGCGACCCGGAGCCACCCCGGCAGCGGCAGCGGCCAGGCGCTCGCGCACCAGCCGATGACCTTCGGCGATCAGTTCCGCGTCCCAGGCCCCGCGGTCCTGCTCGTCGAGCGCGACCAGTTCGCCGTTCGCCGAGATCCGGGCGGTGCGGCGGGCCTCGGTGAGCAGCATCAACGCCAGCAGCCCGGCCACTTCTCCGTCCCGCGGCAGGAGCGCGCGGATCAGGCGGGTGAGCCGGATCGCCTCGGTGGTCAGGTCGTGTCGTACGGGGTCGGTGTCGGGGCCGCTGGCCAGGTAGCCCTCGTTGAAGACGAGGAACAGGACGGCCAGGACGCCGGAGACACGAGTCGGCAGATCGTCGGCGGACGGCATCCGATAGGGGATGCGAGCCGCCTTGATCTTGGCCTTCGCGCGGGTGATGCGCTGCTCCATGGTGGTCCCCTGCACCAGGAAGGCACGGGCGATCTCGGGCACGGTCAGACCGCCGACCATGCGCAGCGTCAACGCCACGCGGGCTTCCGTCGCCAGCGCCGGGTGACAGCAGATGAAGATCAGCCGGAGCCGGTCGTCATCGATGACGCCAACAGGCTCGGGCGGGTCGTCGTACGTCATCTGAGCCTCCCTGTGCTTGTCGTCGCGCTTGTTCTCACGCCGGATCCGGTCGATGGCCTTGCGGCTGGCGGTTGTGGTCAGCCAGGCGCCGGGATTGGGCGGCACGCCGTTGGCGGGCCACCGCTCCACGGCGGTCGCGAACGCCTCGGCAGCCGCCTCCTCGGCGATGTCGAGGTCACCGAAACGCCTGGTCAGGGCGGCCACCACCCGCGCCCACTCGTCGTGGTGGGCCCGGGTGATCGCCTCCTCGACGTCGCTCACAGGAACGGCCGCACCTCGACCTTCCGATCGCAGACCTTCGACGCCTCGGTGGCGAGCTTGAGCGCCACATCCAGATCGGGGGCCTCCCACACCCAGACGCCGGCGAGGTACTCCTTCGACTCCACGAAAGGCCCGTCGCTGAACACCGCCTGCTCGCCCCGGTTGTCGATGACCGTGGCCGCGTCGGTGTCCGCGAGTCCGCCCGCGAAAACCCAGTAGCCCTCGGCGATCAGTCGTTCGTTGAACGCGCTGATGGCAGGCCGCCTGTCCGTGCTGCCGGGATTGCTCTTGTCATCGATCACGGAAACCAGGTACCGCATCTGGAGATCATCTCCTGTGGTGGCAAGACAGCGTGGTTTGGAGGTGGAGACTTCAGGCCGTTGCATACCGCGGGCGCCCGGCCGGCCGGTAGACCTGGATCGTCACACCCTTCGAGTCGACCCGCGACTCGACCAGGTCGAGCGCAAGATCCGGACCGGTCTCCGGGAACAGTCTCGCGCCCTGGCCGAGGATCACCGGGATCACGATCAGAATCATCTCGTCGACCAGGTCGTTCTCCAGCAGCCACTGAGTCAGGATGCCACTGCCGTGCACCTGCAGCTCACCTCCGGGCTTGGCCTTCAGCTCACTGATGGCCGCCGAGAGGTCACCGCGGAGAACGGTCGTGTCGTCCCAGCGCGGCGTGGTGAGCGTGGTCGAGGCAACGTACTTGGGGGCCTCGTTCAAGGCCACGCCGATGGGATGTGCGCGCATCCGGTCGATTGATCCCCAGGAGCCGGCGAACAGTTCGTAGGTGCGCCGGCCGAACAGGAACGCCTCTGCGCGCTGGTAGGTCTGCGTGATGAACGTCCTGGTCTCGTCGTCGCCCTTCCCCCGGGCCCATCCGCCGCGCTCGAATCCGTTCCTGCGGTCATCCGACGCGGCGCCGTTTCCCTGCATCACTCCATCGATGGTGACCTGAGTCATGGTCGCCAGCTTCATGATCGCGGTTCCTTCGCCTTGGCGCCGCCCCTTGCGGGCGGCCTCACCCCTGCTACGAACACCACCGCGCCGATCCGACACCGCCTCCCGAACTTCTTCGAAGATTCCTGGTGCGTTCCCCGATGGCGCGGTGCGCGAGCAACACTTCACACTGGACGATGACGGCGAACGTTCCGTACAACCACTGTGCGGAATGACCTGTCTCGGTTATGTCTCCACCGACTCCGGTCAGGGCCGCGCCCAGGGTCGTGATGGATCCCTGCGTGGTCTCACCGACGGTCATGGCGGCGGCGCTCAGGTGCGGCCACGCAATGCCTACTCCGCTGCCCGCGACGAACAGCAGCACCGGCCGAAGAAGGACCGTCACGAGCGAGGCCGACGGCCGGCACTGTGACGACACCTGACAAACCGCGCTGCCGGCGACACTTCAGTCCGCAGCTACGTGGAGCACTCGGCGACAGCCACGCGTCATTTCTTGATCGGTGCCTGCAGGCTCCAGACACGCCCGTCGGGGTCACGCACCTTCATCTCCTGCGTTCCGTAGTGGGTCTCCTCGAACGGCGTGACCACTTCGAGGGACTCCTCGGCGCTGAACGCGCCCGCGTCCGCTACGCGCAACACGACCTGGACCTCTGGCTTCCGGTCCTCGGGAATCTCAGCGAGCAGGAGGTAGGGACCGTCGCCGTTGCGGAGCATCCCCGAGCCGTCTTCGGTCGCGAACTCGACGTTGTAGCCCAACGCCTGCAAGAACTTGGCCGCCTTTCCCCAGTTGTGGGTCTCGACGTAAACGCCTTCGATGCCCTCGGTGGTCATGTCAGCCTTCCTTTCGAGCTTCCTTCTCGTGAACCGCGAGATACGCGCGCAACGCCTCGGCCACCAGGGCCGAGAGCGACAGCTCGTTCTCGATGGCATGGTGCTTGACCTGCCGGATGAGGTCCACCGGCAAGTAGACGTTGAACTGCTTGACTTCCGCGCCACCCATGTTAGCAAGCTAGCATGCTAGCATCGCCGGACCAAGCCGGAGTTCGAAGAGCTGCCCGTCAAGGAAGGGGCCGAACGATGAGACGCCAATGGTGGACGCTGCTGGTGGTGTGCGCCGCGACGTTCATGTTGCTGCTCGATGTCACGATCGTCGCGGTCGCGCTGCCCGACATCCAGCGCTCACTGCACGCGAGCTTCAGCAGCCTGCAATGGACGACCGACGCTTACGCGTTGAGCCTGGCGGCACTCCTGCTCATCTCAGGCTCCCTGGCCGATCAGTACGGCAGGCGGCTGCTGTCCGTCATCGGACTGGCGATCTTCACGATGGGATCGCTGATGTGCGGCATCGCCCAGGAACAGGTGATGCTGATCGTCTCCCGCGGGGTGCAGGGAGTCGGCGGCGCGATCCTCTTCGCCACCTCCCTGGCGCTGCTCGCCGGCACGTTCCAGGGCAAACAGCGCGGCATGGCCTTCGGCGTCTGGGGTTCCGTCGCGGGTGTCGCCACCGCGCTCGGCCCGGTGCTCGGCGGTGTGATCACCAGCGGGATCAGCTGGCGCGGCATCTTTCTGGTGAACCTGCCGATCGGCATCGCCGCGATCGTCATCACGCTTCGGCTGGTGGACGAGTCCCGTCCGCCGCGCGCCTCGCGGATCGACTGGCTGGGCGTCGTGACGCTCACCGCCGGACTGTTCAGCCTGGTGTACGCCTTGATCAGGGCGAGCGACATGGGATGGGGCGAGCAGGGCGTCCTGCTCTGCTTCGGCCTCGCGGTACTGCTCCTCGCGGCGTTCGTGGTGGTCGAGTCGCGAGTGCCGGAGCCGATGTTCGACCTCTCGCTGCTGCGGACCCCGACGTTCGTCGGCGGCTCGATCGCAGCGTTCGCGATGAACGCCTCGTTGTTCGCGATGTACATCTACCTCGTGCTGTACCTGCAGAACGGTCTCGGTCACAGCGCGATGGGCACCGGTGCCCGGCTGCTGGTCAGCTCCGGCTGCACACTCGTCGCCGCCATGGCGGCAGGCCGGTTGCTGAACCGGGTGCCGACCCGGTGGCTGATCGGTCCCGGCCTGGTCACGGTGGGCATCGGCCTGTTGCTCATGACGGGCGTGACCGCAGATTCGGACTGGACCCACCTCATCCCGGGCCTCGTCGTCACCGGCATCGGCGCCGGAATGGTCAACCCACCGCTGGCGTCGACCGCGATAGGGGTCGTGCCGGTATACCGGGCCGGCATGGCCTCCGGTGTGAACCAGACCCTCCGCCAGGTCGGCATCGCCGTCGGCATCGCCCTCTACGGCTCGATCTTCACCGCATCACTGCACGATGCGCTACGGGAACGGCTCGCGAACATCCCCGCGCTCCAAGGACAGGCCGGTCAGATCGCGGACGCCATCGGCAAGGGCGCTGCCGGGCAGGCGGCTGCCGCCGCCCCACCGGAGCTTCGTGGCCAGCTGAATAGTGCGGTCCACGCCAGTTTCGCGACGTCACTGAACGACCTGCTGGCCGCCAGCGGCATCTTGGCACTCATAGGGGGCGCCTTGGCTTTCGCCCTCATCCGCAGCAAAGACTTCGTAGCAGCCCAGGCCCCTGGCCGACCAGCCCAATCCGCACCACAGAGAACCCAGGCGCCGTAATCACGGTGACCCCGCAGCGTTTCGTCGAGGGTTGCCAGGTGACCGGAGTTGCCGTGGGGGCGGCCGCAGCCCCCGTGGCATGGCTCAACGGGATCGCAGTTCCGCCGCCACCGCCCGCTCCCGCAGCTCGGCCGCCTCGGCCCGCGCCGCGTCGAGCTGGGCTCGCATGTCGTCCAGGCGGGCCCGTTCCAGCCGCAACTCCACGCGCAGTTCGTCGCACTGGCCCGCCAGCGCGTCGGCATGGGCCCGCTCGACGGCCACGGCCTCCGCCGCCTGGGCCGCCTCGCGTGAACCGGCCTCGGTGGCCTGCCGTTCGAGGACCTCCACGCGTTCGGCCAGTGCGGCGGTCTCGTGGGCCGCCCTCTCCTGCTCCTGCCTGGCCTGCGCGACCTCCGCCTCGGCGCCCTCGCGTACCTGCGCGACCTCCGCCTCGGCCGCCTCGCGCGCCTGCCGGACCTGCGCGGCGGCGTTCTCGCGGGCCTGCACGGCCTCGTTGAGCGCTACGGCCCGGTCTCGTTCGGCTTCCGCCGCCGTCCGCGCGGCGCTCTCGGCGCGGGCGACCGCCCGGTCGCGTTCCTGGGCGGCGGCCTCGGCCCTGGCCTGTGCTGCCGCCACGTCACGCTCGGCCTCCTGCCTGGCCCGGACGGCCCCCACCACCTCCTCGCGCGCCCGGTCACGCTCGCCCAGCGCCTGTTCGGCCTCCTCAACGGCCTGTACGGCCCGCTCCTCCGCCTCCCGGGTACGGGCCTCGGCCTCCTCCACTCTCGCGACGAGTTCCCGAGCCACCTGGTCCCTGGCCGCCTCCGCCTGTTCGGCCCGCCGGGCCGCGTCGTCCGCCCGGCGCTCGGCCAGCTCGGCCCGGCGCGCCGCCTCCTCGGCGTTCTGCAACGCCTGCCGCTCGGTGCTTGCGGCCTCACGCAAGGCGGCCAACGCCTGCTCGCGCGCCCGTTCGGCGTCGCTCAGCGCGTCGTCGCGCTCCGTCTGCGCCTCCTCGACCCGCGCCCGCATCTCCGCGGCCTCCCTGCGCGCGTGCTCGGCGGCCTCACGAGCCAGCCGCACCTGCTCGAACGCCTGCTCCCGCTCGGTACGCGCGATCGCCACCCTCGTGTGCGCCTCGGCCTGGACCGCGCTCAGCTTCGCCTCCACCCCGGCGGGACTCAGCTCCTCGGCCAGCGCCCGGGCGAGCGGCTCGATGGCCGCGGCCAGCCCGCTCTCCATCCGCTCGTACAACTGTTCGGCCCTGGCCAGCGCCCCTTCCAGGCCGGGGGTGGCCCGGCGCAGCTCGCGCTCCCGCTTGGCGGCCGCCTGACAGTCGCCCTCAGGGCAGTACGCCTTGGGCCGCCCTCTCCCCCGCCGCTGCTCGATCGGCGCCCCGCAGTGCTTACAGGGCGTCACCACAGCCGTCTCTTCCGTCACACCACCACGATAGCATTTCTTATTTTCCAGAAAATCAAAAACAGAAAAGACGATCCGTTGCGCCTTGACCGTCGTAGGGTAACTTGCGAGAAGGCTGAATTCCCGCAAGTTTTGGCGAAGTCCCCTGCGGCGCTCGTCATGGCGCGTAGTGACTGTTGTCCCGTCTCACAAGAGCTGGCGTGCTGTCCTGTCTCACCGAAGTTGGCGCGCGTCTCACTGAACTCGGCGCGTCTTGCCCACCTGTCTCATCAAGGTGGCGCACAGCCCACTGGTCGCGGGCTGGGTGTCTCATCGAACCTGGCGCGTGGGCGGGTTCGTCTCACTGGAGTTGGAGTGAGAAGCAGTTCGTCTCGGTAAGAGTGGCGGAATCGACGAAACTACCCTCATTCTTCGTGTTCGTTCGGTTACATTCCGTCCGAGTGTGTCGGTGTTGGGGCGATCCTGGGTGGAGGCGCCGATGACCGAGGTGCACAGTGTGCTGTCCGATGGACAGGGTTTTGAGGTGGCGTTCCTCGACGAGGACGGCGTGGACGTCACGGCCCGCTACGCTCGGCGTGGAATACGCGTTTTGAGCGTTCTCCGGCTGTCCGGACCTTCCCCTCCTATAGGGGGCCAGAAGAACTTCCCTGGCCTGTGGTGGTTTGCCACCACAGGCCAGCACGTGGGTTATGAGTCGTGGACGGAACGCGATGTCGTGATGATGCTCGACTTCGACCCACGCGTCGTTGTAGCCTCCCAGCCTTTCTGGCTGATCTGGCGGGCCGGGACGGGCAGGTTGAGGCGACATGTCCCCGACTACTTCGCCCGCACCGTTGATGGGCAAGGCGTGGTGGTGGATGTCCGCCCTGATGACCGGGTGGATGCGCCAGCTGCGGAGGCGTTCGCGACGATGGCGCAGGCGTGTCGGGAGGTGGGCTGGGAGTTCCGGCGGACTGCGTGCCCAGTGCCGACCTTACGAGCCAATGTCAGGTGGCTGGCAGGCTACCGCCACCGCCGCTGCTTCGCGGAGGACATCGCAGGCGTGCTGATGGAGGCTTTCACCGAACCGGCCCCGCTCCTGGCAACCGCACAGCGGGTGGGCGATCAGCTGGCCGTCGTTCCCGTGCTCTATCACCTGCTCTGGCGAGGCCTGTTACTGACGGATCTGGCCTCGGCGCCGCTGGCTGCCTGCAGCATCGTGTGGGCGTCCGAGGAGGAGGGATGAGTACGGCACGGCCACCGGCGTTGCAGGTCGGAGAGCGGATCCGATTCGCGGGCGTGATGCAAACCGTGGTCGGGTTGTCGGGCACGCTAGCCCAGTCACGATCATCTGGGCAAACCGCGCCGCCGATGAGCCGGCACGTCTTTGGGGTGATGGCGTGACGTCGGCCGGCCGGTTTACGATCACGGGAAACTCTGTCCACGACGATCATTTGGGGGCCGCAATGCCAGTCGGCGTTTCGCGTTCGGGGATTTTAGCGTTCCTCGGCGTTCTCGCCCTCGCGGGCGCCGTGCTAGTGGCGATCGTGGCCTTCCGCGGCACCGACGACCAGCGGTTCATCCGCTCAGCCGCAGAGACGGAGGCGTTCGCCCGCACAATGAGGGACGGCGACCGGCTCGGCCCCCGCACCGTCGGCGGGATGGACTTCGAGGAGGTCCGCCGCGAGCGCGGGGTGGTCGTTTTCCAACAGGGCGAGACTTTGCATAGCCCCTACGGCTACGCCTGGAGCCCACAGGGCGATCCAGCCCGACTCCTTGAGGACATGGAGTGGTCAGAGGATCACGTCGATCACTATTTCGAGCACCTGCAGGGCGCCTTCTACTCCTGGGATGGAAGGCGCTGACGCGCGGCTGAGCTTCGGCCACGGCCGCAATCAAAGTTCTCCGTCAGCGACACCACCGTGATGCCGCGGCCGCGCAGCTCGTTGACCGTAATCAGCACGTGTCCCGCTGGGCGGCCCTACCGGTCGGACTCGTAGAACTTCAGTGTCGCCCGCCTGAGGTAGGGCCAAGATGGTCTCCCATGCCGGTCGCGGGACGCCGCGCTTGCCCGATTCCTTTTTTCATGACCAGTTCGTCGTAGCCGCTGGCCGCCAGGGCGTCGAGTTGGAGCTGTGGGTTCTGGTCACGCGTCGAGACGCGTGCGTACGCCCAGACGGCATCTGCCACCCTCCCGGCGGTGTCCAGAAACGTAGACGGTGGCGGCGTACAGCAGCGGGTTCCGGCTCCGCCGTAGCGCGAGGGCCAGGCCGGTGAGGCCGAGGAGCACGGCCATCACCATGTATTGGGCGTCGTGGAATTTGGCCTGGGGTGGCCAGGCCGGGTTGAAGGCGTGCTGTGCCGCCGGGTCGGGGATGACCAGGTCGGCGAGCACGGCGCTGACCGCCGTGATCGCTGTGACGGCAATGATCAGGATTCGTGGGGTGGACATGAGATCGTCCAGGTGTAGGCGGGGGTGAGTGAGCGGTCGAAGAGCACGTTCGGGAGGAGAGGAAGGACCGCGTCCCGCAGAGTGGTCATCGGCGTGGAGGTCCAGTGCGCGGCGGCTCCGGCCTGGCGGGAACGGCGGACGATCAGCTGGGTGCGTGGCCTGCGGGCGCGGTCGTACGCCTGAAGCCCCGCGCGCACGCCGAGGGTGTCCACCGCGTGCGCGAGCGTGACCGCGTCCTCGAGCGCCTGGCAGGCGCCCTGCCCCAGGTTGGGGGTCATGGCGTGGGCCGCGTCACCGAGAACGGCGACGTTTCCCGAGACGTACGCGGGCAGCGTCGGCAGCTCATAGGTGTCGTGTTGCAGCATCGCCTCCTCTTGCGCGGAGTCGAGCAGCGCGGGGATGGGCTGGTGCCAGCGTGCGAAGCGTTCGCGCAGCTCATCCAGGCCGACGTCGGAGCCGGCCGGGGCGTTGGCCATCACGTAGCAGTAGATGCGGCCGTCGGGCATCGGCACGTGCCCGAACCGTTCGCCCCTGCCCCACGATTCCACGCTCCCCTCGATGGGCTGAGGTGGAGCGATGAGACGCCAGGTGGTGTAGCCGACGTAGCGCGGCCCGGGAAGGTCGGGCCAGAGGGAGCGCCGGGTCACGCTGTGCACGCCGTCGGCGCCCACCACGAGATCCGCGGTGGAGACGCCGCCGCTGTGGCGGACCGTGCCGTCGGACTGCACGTGCCGTACGTCGACGCCGGTCCGTAGCGCCTCGGGCGGCACGGCCGAGCGCAGCAGGTCGAGCAGGGCCGCCCGGTGCACGATCACCCACGGGCCGAAGCGGCGCTTGAGGTCGTCGACGTCGTTGCGGATCAGCCAGTCCCCCTGGCTGCTGCGGATGCCCGCGGGCGGGTCGGCCAGTCCACCGGCACGCAGACGGTCGCCCATGCCGAGGGCGTCCAGCGCGCGCAGGCCGTTGGGCTGGATGCTCAGCCCGGCGCCCACCTCGGTGAACTCGGCAGCGCGTTCGAGGACCTCCACCTGTAGCCCACGCTGGTGAAACGCGACGGCCGTAGCGAGCCCGCCGATGCCGCCCCCCACAATGATCACTTTCATGTGCATGTCTCCTTGACGGCTAGTGCAGGCCCCGCTTGCCGGGGGCCCAGAGCGGCTTGGTCTTGATCGAGGCCCGTGGCCAGTTGCGCTCGCGCACCAGCAGGTCGCGCACCAACTGGCAGGTTCTGGCCTCACCGGCTATGTAGGCGGCACCGGTGTTGCCGGGCAGATCGAGCTCGGCCACAGCCGCGAGCAGCGCCCGGGAAGCGCTGGCGGGGGCGCCGTGGCGATGAACGCGGCGCAGCACCGTCGCCCCGGGCATGAGCAGATCGTGCTCGGGGGTCTCGCTCTCCAGGACGCCGAACACCTCGGCCGAGGCTCCTAACACTCTGATCATCGGCCCGAAGGCGACGCTGGCGGTCTCCTCCCCGATGAATAAGTGAAAGGCCGTCTCGCGGGTGAAGAAGTCGCCCTGCGGCCACCAGAAGGTCACCCGGTCCCCGGGCCGGGCCGCCCGCGCCCACCTCAGGCCGATGCCGTCGCCCCCATACAGGTGGACGCGCAGTTCGATCGCCTTCTTGCCGGGGTCGAGGTCCCAGATCGTGTAGGTGCGCAGCGTCTCGGCCGGGCGCAGGATGCCCGACACCGACAGCGGGTCCTTCAGCTGGATCCTGATGTGCTGTCCGGGGGTGTAGGGGAAGGCGACGGGCTGGTCGGTTTCCAGCCGGATCCGGCGCATGGCGGGGGTGACCTGTTCGGCGACAGTGACGGTCGACTCCATGGCGTACTTGCCGAACAAGCGGTCGCGCATCGTGCGGACCATGTCAGGAGTCCTTACGCCGCCGGACGTGGGCGGATCTGGACATTCGCCACCACATAGCCGCAACCAGCACCATCACCGCGAAAACGATCGACCACAGACACTCCATGCGACGCTCCTTACGGGTAATAGATTTCTTAGAGCCATTAAGGAAACATAGATACCCTAAGATGTCAACGGTGATCGAGGGAACGACAAGAGGGGTGACGATGTCCTCACACACGGGCAGCCGGCGAGAGAGGCTGCGCCAGGCGACCCTGGAGGAGATCCACGCGGCCGCGCGTAAGCTGCTGGTCGAGCAGGGGTCGGCCGCGGTAACCATCAACGCGGTCGCCCGGCAGGTCGGCATGAGCGGCCCGGCCCTTTACCACTACTACGCCGGCCACGACGACCTGGTCGGCGCCGTGACCGCCGACTTCTTCCGTGAACTGGCCGCCGCGATGGAACAGGCCCGCGACGCCCACGCCGACGCGCCAACCGGCGAGCGCATACTGGCTGTCTGCCGGGCCATGCGCGCCTGGGCCATCGTCCACCCCGCCGAGTTCGGCTGGATCTTCGCCAGCCCCATCGCCCCGCCGAACCGGCGGCCGGACTCGGTGCGCCACCAGGCCGCCCTGCGTTTCGAACAGGTCCTGCTCGACCTGACCATCGAGCTGTGGCAGACGCGGCCGTTCCCGGTGCCCGACCTGGCCGGCCTGCCCGCGTCACTGCGCGAGCAACTGACCGGCTACTCTGCCACCATCGACGGACGGCTGCCGCCCGAAGCCGCCCACGTCTTCCTGACCTGCTGGATCAGGCTGTACGGGCTGCTGTGCATGGAAGTCCTGCACCAACTGGACTTCGCCTACACCGACATGGAGCCCGTCTTCGAAGAATGCCTGCGCGACCTGGCCGTCGCCCTCGGCCTGGACGACTACACGGCGGCATGACACCGACACCGGCGGACGGCCTCACTCCCGTCATGGGGCAAAACAGGGACGCGGGATTCGAGGTCGAGACGCGTGGTGGGCGCGGCGGCCGGCGGGTTGAGGTTGAGGATCCGGACTGCGGATCGTGGCGCGGCACGGGCGAGGTACTGAAGGGCGCAGCGGCGGAGCTGGTGCAGCGGTCCGACTGGCTGCGCGGGCCGAGCTTGGCTGAGGCGCTCTGGTTTGCGGAGGTTGGTGTAACCGTGGCCTCCGAACGTGACCCCAGCCTCAGAGTAAGAAGGCCCTTATCGCGTCTCTGAGCTTCCTACTCGGCCGGGCCTTGTCTCGGTGCTGCCCGGACGTGCGCGCGTTCGCCTTGTCTTCCGATGAGACTCAGGTACTCGACGGGACCGGCGCTGGTGGCCCCGAACCAGTGGGGGGTGCGCGTGTCGAACTCCGCGGCCTCCCCGGGCTTGAGGATGAGGTCGTGTTCGCCGAGCACAAGGCGGAGGGTTCCGTTGAGGACATAGACCCAGTCGTAGCCCTCGTGGGTGCGCAGGTCGGGTTCGGCGTCGTCGCTTCCGGCCGGGAGGACGAACTTGTAGGCCTGGATTCCTCCGGGCCTACGGGTCAGCGGCAGGATGAGCGAGCCGTCGCTGCAGGGGATGGGACGCAGATTGATGCGGGGGTCGCCGGTCGGCGGCGCGTCGACGAGCTCGTCGAGTGTTACCCCGTAGGCGCGGGCGAGCGGAAGCAGCTGCTCGAGCGTGGGACGCCGCAGGCCCGCCTCTAGCCGGGACAAGGTGCTGGTGGAGATGCCGGTCTCCGCCGCGAGGTCGGCGAGCGTGACGTCGCGATGCAGCCGCAGGTGTTTCAACCTCGGTCCGACAGCGTCAAGGGTGCGGTCAATGGCATCGTCCACCCCTCCATTTTGCCATTCGGCAACAACGTTTGCACGCCGGTCTTCTCCATCCGCACCATGAGAACGACCGAGGAACGCACCCGCGTGCACGATCTGTCGGCGCGGTGAGCCTGACGGAGCTGTCGGCGCGTGGCCGCGACGCGATCATCGCGAACGAGAGGGACGACCTGTGACGCACGGATTCGACAAGGACTTCTGGGAGCGGCAGTGGCAACAGGGGCGAGCTGGGGGCCCCGGATCCATGGGCGGCAACCCGCCGAACCCGTACCTCGCTCGTGAGACCAACGGCCTGACACCGGGCACGGCACTGGACGCGGGGTGCGGCGGCGGCGCCGAGGCGATCTGGCTCGCCTCCCACGGCTGGCACGTCACCGCAGCCGACATCTCGTCCGAGGCCCTTGCCCGCGCCGCCGAGCGCGCGGCGACGAGCGGGGCCCCCGAACGCTTGCGGTGGGTTGAGGCGGACCTGAGTGTCTGGAGCCCGGGCGCGCAGTTCGACCTGGTCATGACCCACTACGCCCACCCGGCGACGCCCCAACTGGAGTTCTACGACCGCATCGCCGGATGGGTGGCCCCCGGCGGCACGCTGCTCATTGTGGGACACCTGCACACCTCGGGCTCCACCGGCCACGGGCACCACCCTCCTGCCGAAGCGTCGGCCACCTCCGCGGCCATCACCGCGCGCATGGACGGCAGGGAGTGGGAGATCGTCACCGCCGAAGAGCATCTGCGCACGCTCGCCGGCCACGGGGGCCGAGCGGTCCCCCTCCACGACGTCGTCGTGCGCGCCACCCGACGCCGGTAATCACACCGTCCGACAGCGCCAGGGCCGAGCTGCTCCGGCGCCGATCCCCCTTGCCTTCCTGAAAGGAATCCCATGAGTACGAACCGGTCCTCAGACGCGGGAGCCACCGACCCGACCATCCAAGACCCACGACAACGACGTACGATCCTGGTCGGAGTCTGCATCGCGCTCATGGCGGTCATCGCCTCGGTGTCCGGGTTGAACGTCGCCCAGCCGCAGCTCGCCGTAGCGTTCGACGCCTCGCAAACCAAAGTCTTGTGGTTCATCAACATCTACACCATCACTCTGGCCGCGTTGCTCCTGCCGCTCGGCGCGATGGGCGACCGGTGGGGCCGCAGGCCGGTGCTGCTCGCAGGCCTGCTCGTCTTCGGGATAGCGAGTGCGGCGGCCGGCCTTGCCACGTCGTCCGAGATCATGCTCGCTGCGCGATTCCTGAGCGGCGTGGGCGCAGCGATGATCATGCCGGTCACCCTCGCCGTCATCACCTCGACCTTCCCGGACGAGGAGCGCTCCAAGGCGATCGGCGTGTGGACCGGCGTCGCCGGCGGTGGAGGCATCCTGGGGATGTACCTGTCGGCCGTCCTGGTCGACCTGGCGAGCTGGCGGTGGCTCTTCGTCCTGCCCGTCGTGCTCGTCGTCGTCGCCATGGTCATGGCGCTGCGATCCATCCCGAACTCGCGAGAGGCGTCAGGGCACGGGTTCGACGTCGTCGGTTCGCTGTCGTCCGTGGTCGCGGTGGTCGGGCTCGTCTTCTTCCTCCACGAGGGCCCCGAACGAGGCTGGACCGCGCCCGCGACGCTCCTGAGCCTTCTCGTCGGTCTCATCGCCGCTGTCGGATTCGTGGCATGGGAGCTGCGCCGGCAGGCTCCGCTCCTCGACGTCCGCCTGTTCCGCGAGCGAGGTCTCGCGAGCGGTTCCGTGTCGCTCGTGACGGTCTTCGGCGTGCAGGCAGGGATCTTCGTGGTCCTCTTCCCGTACTTTCAGGCGGTGCTCGGCTGGTCCGGCCTTCGCTCCACCCTGGCGCTCATGCCGATGGCGCTGCTGATGATGTTCGCCTCCGGTCTCGCCCCGCGGGTGACCGCGCGTATCGGCAGCCGCTCGACGATGGCCTCAGGGATCTTCCTGGGTGGCGCAGGGCTGGTTCTCATGGCCACTTTCGTCTCCGTCGACGGCGGCTACCTTTCGATTCTCCCCGGCATGCTCGCCATGGGACTCGGGATGGGTTTGACGATGACGCCCTCCACCGAGGCCATCACCACCGCCTTGCCGCGTGAGCGTCAAGGTGTCGCGTCCGCGCTCAACGACGTCACCCGGGAGTTCGGCACCGCGCTCGGCGTCGCGCTGCTCGGAGCGGTCCTGGCCGCCGGCTATCGCGGCGCCATCGCCTCCCGGCTCGGCGGAGTGCCTGACGACGCCGCCGACACCGCCCGTGAGGGCGTCACCAACGCCCTCACGGTCGCCGACGGGGTCGGCCCCCAGGCGCAGGCGCTGATCCGAGCAGCCCAAGAGTCCTTCGTCGACGGCTGGCAGCAGGCCATGTGGGCAGGCGCAGTAGTCATGGCGGTCCTGTTCGTCTACGTTCTCGCGCGAGGTCCGCAGCAACGGCCGCAGGGTTCCGATAGCAACAGCCGTGAAGTCCACGATGCGGTCACCGACCTGCACTGAGACGCCGAGGGGAGCGAACGCCAGCCGTTGGATGGGCGCTCCATCCAAGCCAAGGCCATCCGTTCCAGCACCCTCACCCGCATCTGCCGCGTCTTGAGCTGCCGGCCCGGCGGCCCAATCACCGTCGACCCGCCAGGTGAAGCCCGTTCCTGACGCGCCGCGCGCCGCCCTGCCCAGCTCCTCGTCGTCCTCGGCCGCGTCCGGGTCGCGCAAGCCCGCTCCCCGTCGATCTCGCGCGGATCGCCGGGGATGGCGCGCCGTAGGTCTCATCCGAGGCCTGGCGATCCCGCTGGATCTTGTGGGTCAGCTCGGGGTCGCGCCGGGCTCGGGCCGACGGGCCGCGCCGCAGGCGAGTTGCCCAGGTGTAGTAGCCCTGGCGCGACATGCCCAGCACCCGGGCCAGCAGGAGACCTCGTGATGGTCCTTCTCCGCGAGAATCAGTGTTTGAGATCGCTGGTTCGCAGCGCACGCAGCGCGAGCTGTACGGCGAGCCGGGTGTCGGCCTGGCTCAGCGAAAGGCCGAGAAGCTTCTCCACCCTGGCCATCCGCTGGGAAACGGTGTTCCGGTGGATCCCCAGCACCCGGCCGGTCTGCATCGCCGAGCAGGAGCGGTCCAGGTACGCTTCCAGCGTCGTGATCAGGTCCTTGTCCCTGTTGTCCAGCAGCGGGCGCAGGAGCTGGCCGGCGTAGTCACGAAAGGCGCTGGAGGAGTACCAGCCGAGCAGCAGCCGTGACGCGCCGAGGTCCTGCACCACCCGCACCGCCATGCTGTCGCCGGACGAGGCGGCGATGACGGCGGCCTGGCGTGCTTCGGCCAGGGTCGTGGCGATCCCACTGGCGTCCCGCTGCGGCGATCCCACTCCGGCGGCCACTGTCACGCCGCTTCTGCGGTCGCGGAAGGCTCTCAACGCCCGGGTCAGTTTCCTGGCCACCTTGTGGGCGTGATCGGCGGGTACTTCCTGCGGGCTGGTGATCCAGGTGGACCATCCGTCGGCCCGTTCGACGAGCGGGCCGGGGTAGAGCTGCGCGGCGGCCAGCTCGCGGGCCAGGGTGTCGACCGTGAAGGTGGACAGGCCCGCGCTGTGGCCCAGGCGGAAGTGCAGTCCGACGTGCCAGCCGGCGAGTTGCCAACCGGCCATGGCGGCCTGCTCGGCGACGGCGCTCGTGACGGCGCCCCCGTGTTCGAGGATCTCTGCCAGCAGAGTGCCCCGTAGCCGGGCATCGCGCTCCGCCGTGAGTTGCTCGCGTGCCAGCCAGGCGAGCAGCGGTCCGTGCGCCACCGACAGGCACAGCTCTGCTGTACCTCGCCAAAGGGCGCCGGCGTCGGCGCGTTCGACGGCGACCCACAGGGCCGCCGAGCCCGCCAGTCCGGCAACCGGGAGGACCGCGATGCTCGTGTCATCGGTCCTGAACGAGCACAGCGTGCGACTGGAGACGATGTCCGGTACGGCGGTGGCGGGCTCGTCCCCGCTCAGGATGGTCCCCTGAGCGGTGCATGCCGTCGCCGCGGCATCGAGGGTCGTGGCCAGGCAGGTCATGATGTGGTGGAGGTCTTCGCCGTGGGCGCGCAGCCGGGATGTCAGCGCGTGCAGGATGCGGCTCTGCTCCACCTGGGGCTCGTGCACGACGGTCCGCAGGTGCACCGTGAGGGGCAGGGCCGGCAGCCGGTCGGGTGCCACCAGGGTGGGGATGGCGAACTTGTCGGCCAGCCGGCGGGTCGCCGTGGCGATCTCGCTGTGGTGTCCCGTGACGACGATCGCGCACACCTTGGCGAGGTGCGCGCGGCGGAGCATGAGATCGAGCAGGTGCTCCTGATGGATGGGGCCGTCGGCGTTCCCGAACGGCAGGACGATCAGCGCGGCGGGCCGCAGGTCGGCGGTCATGACCGCCTCCGGCTCGACGATCTCGACCTCGCGGACGATGACGTCCATGCCCGCGCCGCCGCCGACGAGTCGCGCGCTGTTGAGCGCGGGGAGCGCCTGCAGGTCTCGGAACCGTACGGCATCGTCTCTCATGACCGGGTCTCCGTCTGGACCTCAGCCATGCCGTACCCGCGCAGGCCGAGGTCCAGGCGACCCGGATGGGTGCGCCGCAGCGCCTCTGGTGCGGCCAGGTGGATGACCCGGACACGCTGCTGTACGGCGAGTCGCTCCACCGAGACGGGTTCCCAGGTGCGGGCGTCGAGCACGCAGGTGATGTCGGGCGCGGTGGACACCGGCACGCCGTCGTCGAAGGCGGCGACGTACTCGTTGGCGAAGTCGATCCGCATGGAACGGTCCTCCTCGGAGGCATGGCCGAGGGAGATGACGCCGCTGATCTCGGTCGCGGACCGGGTCCTCCTGATCTCCAGCACGGTTCCGGTGAAGACCAGACGCGCCTGCGCGGCGGCCAGGAAATCGGCCCCGTCCTCCCGCCGCCGACCGGTCCACGCCCTTCCCAACGTGAGAGCACGACTGACGGAGGCGGGCACGGCGTGGCGCGCGTACTGCCCGGCCGTGCCGGCGTGCAGGCAGACCGCGGCCCAGGCGCCCATGGCCGGCAGCACCGCCCGGACGAGCCGCTCGACGGAGCGGTCCCCGGCGCTGTCCACGAGCAACACGTCCCCGCCCGCATCGGCCAGCGCCAGAGGGGAGGCCGGGACGGCGCCCATCAGCACGGTGTGGTCCAGCCGGGGATAGGCCCGGCCCATGGCGTCGCCATCGATCACCGGCAGGCCGAGCCAGCTCGCCGCGACCAGGCCGAGCAGCCCGTTGACGCCACCGATCTCCAGCGGCTGCAAGGCCTGGAACCGCACCCCCGCATGCCTTTCCAGCGCCCGTACGGCCGCCGCCAGTTCGACCCCGCTGGGTAGCCGCTCCAGCATGACGGTGGAGGAACCCACGGCGCCGACGCAGGCGACGCTCGCATCCGGCTCCAGCGCGGTCGCGGAGACGACCGGCAGCCTCCCCTTGACCTCGAGGGTGTGCCGCAGGAGCGGAGCGGCCGCCGCAACGGACCCTCCACCACCGGAGCCGAGGAACGTGCAGCCTAGTGCCAGAACTTCGACATCGGCCGCATCAAGGTGCATAGCCCTCAGCATAGGCGCAGCACAATGCACCGGCCATGGCCCGCTTCCTGGCACTTTGCCCATTGTTGTCGCCTGACCTGTGTTCTTACTGTGGGGCGACAACCACCGGGCGGTGACGCCCGTCACACCCCTCACGCGGGAGGTCTCATGACCCGCCAAGCCCCACCGGCCGCAAGCGCCGGCGACCACGACGACTACGCCCTGGAACGCGTGCCCACCGACCGTCGCTACTCGTGGTTCTCCGTCGCCACACAGCGGTTCGGCCAACTGTCAGCCCTTGCACAGTTCCTGCTCGGCGCCACGCTCGGTCTGGGCATGAGCTTCTGGGACGCCGTCCTGGCCATCACGGTCGGATCAGTCCTCCTGGAGATCGTGACGGTCTTCGTCGGGATCGCCGGGATGCGCGAAGGGCTCTCGACGTCCGTCCTGGCCCGCTGGTGCGGCTTCGGCCGCAAGGGCTCGGCCATCATCGGTCTGCTCATCACGCTCAGCCTCATCGGCTGGTTCGGCGTGCAGAACGCCGTCTTCGCGTCCGGGCTTCACTCGCTCGTCGGCACCCTGCCCGTGTGGGCGTGGGCGCTGCTCGGCGGCGCCGCCGTCACGGCCATCGTGGTCTACGGGTTCGGCTCGATGGCCTGGACGGCCTACCTGACCGTCCCCGCCTTCCTCGCGGTGGCCGCGTTCTCCATCGGATCGCAGCTCATGGAGCACGACCTCGGGGCCCTGATCTCCGCGCCGCCGCCGGGCCAACCGCTGACACTGGCGCAGGGCGCGACCATCGTCGCTGGCGGCTTCATCGTCGGGGCCGTGATGACCCCGGACATGACCCGCTACAACCGATCGGTCGCCGACGTCGTCAAGCAGACCGTCGTCGGCGTCACCCTCGGCGAGTACGTGGTCGGCCTGATCGGCGTCCTGCTCGCGCACGCCGCCCGCAGCAGCGACATCGTCATGATCATCACAACGTCCAGCGGGCTGATCGGCACCGTGGTCCTGGTCGCGTCGATCCTGAAGATCAACGACTGGAACCTGTACTCGTCGTCCCTCGGCCTCGTCAACGCCGTCGACGTGCTCTTCGGCAAGAGGCTCAGCCGAGCCGGCGTCACCCTGGCCATCGGCGCCGTCGGCTCCATCCTGTCGGCCGTCGGCATCCTGACCCACTTCGTGCCGCTCCTGACGTTCATCGGCATCCTCACCCCGCCCGTCGCCGGGATCATGATCGCTGAGTACTTCGTCGTCCGCACCTGGCGCAAGCCGCTCGCCGAGTCCGCCGCCCGCGGCGCGCTGCCCGACTCCGCACCCGACTGGGTGCCCGTCAGCCTGCTGGCCTGGGCGCTCGCGGCGCTGGTCGGCTACACCATCGAGGCCGGCATCCCGGCCGTCAACTCGCTGGCGACCGCATTCGTGGTGTACGCGGTGCTCGGCAAGGTCATCGCCACCCGCTCGAAGGCCGCGGTCGCCGCCCCCGCCCATCAGGATTGAGGTATCAGCCATGCACATCGGCATCGACGTCGGAGGAACCAACACCGACGCGGTCCTCGTGGACCGCACGCACGTCCTGGAAGCCGTCAAGAACCCGACCACGAGTGACGTGACCTCGGGCATCATCGGGGCGCTGGACGACCTCGCCGCCGGTCGGCCGTTCGACCCGCAGGACATCGACGCCGTCGCGATCGGCACCACCCACTTCACCAACGCCGTGGTTCAGGCCCGCGGGCTGGCCTCCACCGCCGCGATCCGCCTGGGGCTGCCGGCTGCGGCCGGCGTCCCGCCACTGACGGCCTGGCCGCGCAGGCTTCGCCTGGCCCTCGGCGACCACGTCTACCTCTGCAGCGGCGGCCACGAGTTCGACGGCAGGGAGATCTCTCCGCTGGACGAGGACGAGCTCAGGCGTGTGGCCGCCGACCTGGCCGCCAAGGGGGTCCGTTCCGCTGCCATCACCTCGATCTTCTCGCCGGTGAACGCCGAGGTGGAGCTTCGTGCGGCCGAGATCCTGCGTGCCGAACTGCCCGAGCTGCGCGTGTCGCTCTCCCACGAGATCGGCCGGGTGGGGCTGCTCGAACGTGAGAACGCCACCGTCATCAACGCCTCCCTGCTCCCCGTGGCCGAGCAGATCACCAACGCCTTCCTCAAGGCGCTGGACAAGGCCGGCATCGACGCGCCGCTCTACCTGTCGCAGAACGACGGGACGCTGATGGACGTCGACTACGTGCGCCGTTATCCCGTCGCGACGTTCGCAGCCGGTCCCACCAACTCCATGCGCGGCGCCGCGGTGTTGTCCGGGCTGTCCGACTGCATCGTGGTCGACGTCGGGGGCACGACGACCGACGTGGGCGCCGTGGTCGGCGGCTTCCCACGGCCGGCCACGACGGAAGTCGACATCGGCGGCGTGCGCACCAACTTCCGCATGCCGGACGTGGTGTCCATCGGCATCGGCGGGGGCAGTCGCGTGACCCTCGGCGACACGCCCGTCATCGGCCCGGAGAGCGTCGGGTTCCTCATCCACCAGGAGGCCATGGTGTTCGGCGGCTCCACGCTGACCGCCACCGACATCGCCGTCGCGGGCGGCCGTCTGCGGCTGGGAGACCCCTCCCTGGTGGCCCATCTGGACCGCGCGGACGTCAGGCGGTGCCAGCAGGCGATCGCCGAGCGGGTAGCCGTGCTCGCCGATTCCATGCGTACGTCCGCCGAGCCCATCCCCATGGTGCTCGTGGGCGGTGGCAGCGTGCTGCTGCCCGAGGAGATGCCGGGTTTCGACGCCGTGGTGCGCCCGGAGCACTTCGCCGTCGCCAACGCCATCGGCGCGGCCATCGCCCAGGTCGGTGGCGAGGTGGACAAGGTGTACTCCGGCCAGGACCTCGACCGGGAGGACATCCTGGCCGAGGCGAAGGCCGAAGCGCGCCAGAAGGCGCTGCTGGCGGGCGCTACGGCCGACAGCATCCGCATCGTCGAAGTCGACGAGCTCCCCATGGCCTACCTGCCGGGCAACGCGGTCCGCGTGCGCGTCAAGGCCGTCGGCGACCTGATCTTCGGAGGATCCCGGTGAACATGATCGAGAGCAAGGACGTGCAGGACATCGCCCGCGGGGCGGCGATCCTCGGCGCCGGCGGCGGCGGGGATCCGCACCTCGGCAGGCTGCTGGCCGAGAACATGATCGACCGCTACGGCCCCGTCACCACGGTGGCGTTGGAAGAGGTGCCCGACGACGCGTTCGTCGTCCCGGTCGCCATGATGGGGGCACCCACGGTCATCGTGGAGAAGCCGCCCTCGGGCGACGAACTCGCCAGGGCCCTGTACGCGGTCGAGGCGGTGGCGGGGCGTAAGGTCACCCACGTCGCATGCCTGGAGGCGGGGGGCCTCAACTCCATGACCCCCATCATCGCCGCGGCGACGTCGGGACTGCCGCTCATCGACGGCGACGGCATGGGCCGCGCCTTCCCCGAACTGCAGATGGTGCTCGCCACCCTCGACGGCATCGCCGCCACCCCCATGGCGATGGTGGACGAGAAGGGCAACACGGTTTCCCTGGAGACCATCGACAACCCGTGGGCCGAGCGCCTGGCTCGCTCCGCCACCGTCGACATGGGTTGTTCGGCTTCCATCGCGCTGTATCCCATGACGGGCCCGCAGGCGAGACGCGCGCTCGTCCCGAACACCCTCAGCCAGGCGCTCTGGATCGGCGGCACCATCACCAGGTGCCGCGAGGAGCACCGCGACGTCGCCCGGACACTGGCCGCGGAGCTGGACGGAGTCGTGCTGTTCACCGGCAAGGTCGCCGACGTCGTCCGGCAGACGAGCGGCGGATTCGCCCGCGGCTCGGCCCGCCTCGACGGCATCGGCGCCGACAGCAGCTCCCGGATGGTCCTGTCCTTCCAGAACGAGCATCTTGTGGCGGACATGGACGGCGAGGTGGTGGCCTCGGTGCCCGATCTCATCTGCGTCCTGGACGCGGACACCGGCGAGCCGGTCACCACCGAAGCCATGCGCTACGGCTTCCGCGTCGTCGTGCTCGCCCTGCCCTGCCATCCGCGCTGGCGCACGGCCGAGGGCCTGGCCCTCGTCGGCCCCGCCTACTTCGGTTACGACCACCCTTACGTCCCCGTCGTCCCGTCCGAAAGGTGACTGTCATCATGTCCGACTATCTTGTCCAGGTCCGCCACGCCGACGGTCTCTCGCTGAACATCACCAACGGTCGAACCAACCTGACCACCGCCTGGAACCCCGAAGACGGCTCCTGGCTGGCCACGGAGCTCTTCCTGGCCGGGCTCGGCGCCTGCATGCTGGCCACGTTGATGAGCTACGCGCAGACCAACCAGATCGACGTCACCGGCGCCGGCGTGCGGGTGACGGCAGAGAGCGCCGCCCGCCCGATGCGCATGAGCCGCATCGACATCACCTACGAGCTGCCCGGACATCTGACCGAGGCGCAGGTCCAGTCGCTCGTCCGGGCCGGCGACCGGTGCAAGGTGCACAACACCATGGAGCAGCACCCCGAGCTCGTGGTGCGAGCCGAGACCAGCACCACCCCGGCCGGCGGGAAGCCGTGACCACGACCGTCGACGTCCCGCGGGACACTGATCGCCACAGCCCCACCGGCCGCCGGTGGGCGGGCTGGGCCGTGGCCACGCTCGAAGCCGAAAGCGGCCGCACCGCCGACACCCACCTGCACCAGGTCCCGTTGCCCCCCGGCTGGGACGTCCTGCTGTACCTGAAGGACGAGTCCAGCCACCCGACCGGCAGCCTCAAGCACAGGCTGGCCCGTTCCCTGTTCCTGTACGCCGTCTGCAACGGTTGGCTCGACGAGGACACCCCGGTCATCGAGTCCTCCAGCGGCTCGACCGCGATCAGCGAGGCCTACTTCGCCCGGCTGCTCGGCCTGCCCTTCATCGCGGTCGTCCCACGCAACACCAGCGCGGAGAAGATCGCCCTCATCCAACGGCACGGCGGCACCTGCCACCTGGTCGACGACCCCACCATGGCGGACGGCGAGTCACGCCGCCTGGCCGAGCGGCTGGGCGGCCACTACATGGACCAGTTCACCTACGCGGAACGCGCCACCGACTGGCGCGGCAACAACAACATCGCCGAGTCCATCTTCACCCAGCTCCGCCACGAGCCGTACCCGGAGCCCCGCTGGATCATCGTCGGGGCCGGGACCGGCGGCACGAGCGCCACCATCGGCCGATACCTCCGCTACCGCCGCCACCCCACCCGGCTCTGCGTCGTCGACCCGGAGAACAGCGCCTACTTCCCCTCGTGGGACACGCAGGACCCGGGGTACCGGACCGGACGAGGGTCTCGTATCGAGGGCATCGGCCGGCCCGGCGTCGAGCCGAGTTTCCTGCCCAGCGTGATCGACCGGATGATCCAAGTGCCGGACGCCGCCTCGATCGCCGCGGCCGAGGTGTTCCACCGGCTCACCGGCTTCTTCGCCGGCCCGTCCACCGGCACGAACCTCTACGGTGCGCTGCGCACCGTGTGCGAGATGCGGGCGGCCGGAGAGAGCGGCAGCGTGGTCACCCTCTGGTGTGACCAGGGCGAACGCTACACCAGCTCCTGTTTCGCCCCGGCCTGGCAACGTGCCCAAGGGCTCGACGTCGCGACGTACGCCTCTCTCGTGGAAAAGGCCATGACCGAGGGCGTCTGGCCGGACGACCTACCCGCTACCCCGTCCCCACATGACCTTGGGGTGAAATGAGCGGCCAGCACGTCGGAGGCCTTCCAGAGCGTGGACGAGGGCCCTCCTCGTTGATTCACCGGACGGTGTGCACACGCTTGCCCAGCGGACCAGTTCTCCTTGGGCTGCCGGGACTTCGTCGAGGACGAGCGCTCTGAACCGCATGCGTTTCAGGTGTCCCTCCACGACGAGCGTCAGCAGGTCGCCACAGTAGGCCGAAAGGGTGTCTTGTGAGGTTCTGAGGCTCTGAGTGCGCGTGATTTGCGCGGGATTTCGGTAGCCGAGTTCACAGTCGGCGCCGGGGCGTTGTATTGCCCGCTATGGACGTGCATCGACAGAGTTATGCGGAATCAACGTGCTGGTCGAGGAGGCAACGCATGCTGAACAACTTGGGGAAGACGCAGGTCGGCCGGGCGGCGTTACGCCCCAGACTGGTGTCGGCCGGCTGGGACTATCTTGTGATCGTCGTCTGGCTGGCCCTGCTGGCTGCGGTGTTCGTCCCGTTGTATCTCGCGGGAGTACGGGTGTTCGATGGGCTCGGCATGGTGAGCAGCGATCTGCTGATCACCGTGCTGACCGTGCTGCCTACCGGAGCGTATCTGACCATCGGTGAAGCAGGGCGGCGCCAGGCTACGTGGGGCAAGCGACGAGCTGGACTTGCTGTGGTCACCGCCAGCGGGAAACGGCCCGGCGCGTTACGGATCGTGATGCGCAATGTCGTGAAGTTGCTCCCGTGGCAGTGCGGTCACATGGCGGTGTCTCGGCTGGCAGGCAACCACGAAGTAAGCGCCGCCATACTCCTTCTGGTTGCCGCGTACGCCTTGGCCGGGGCCTCTATCGCGCTGTTGCTGGTGCGCCGCGATCGGGCCGCTCTACACGACCTTGTGGTGGCCACTCGAGTCGTACCGTCGCCGTAGTCCTCCGCGCCATGTGCCATGGTGGTGACTTCACGCGCGATGAGCGGACCCTCCCAGGAAGTCCTGACAGGCCGGCCGGCCAGACGCCCTCGGTCATGGCCCTTTCCACGAGAGGGGCGTACGTCGCGACGTCGAGCCCTTGGGCACGTTGCCAGGCCGGGGCGAAACAGGAGCTGGTGTAGCGTTCGCCCTGGTCACACCAGAGGGTGACCACGCTGCCGCTCTCTCCGGCCGCCCGCATCTCGCACACGGTGCGCAGCGCGCCGTTGCGTCACCGCATGTCAGCGCAGCGCGCGAGTGACGGCTGCGACGTACCGGTAGAAGGCTCTCGTACGGTTGGCGGGATTCCCGATGCTCGCGCTGGTCAACTTCCCACCGACAACGAACTGCTCACGCTGACCCCGGCTCAGTTCGAGCTGCACGCCCATGCCTCTGCGGTTCTTGTTGGCGATGTTGCGCGGGCTGTCGCCCCTCAACGCTTCGGGCACTGTGGCCGCAACGGTGAAACCCGCCGCACGCAGCTCGGCTTTCACCTTGCCAATCAGCCGCTCGTCACGTCCGCCGACGTAGGTGGTCGGCTTCGTGCCCGATGCCCCGTGCCAAGAGACGGTGTAGTCGACCCCCTTGACGACCGCGAGCGCCCTGGGTTCGTCGAACCGGGTCGCGGTGATGTGCAGGGAGCTGTTTCCGGACCTCTTGACACCTTCGAACGAGTAGAAAGCGTTCCGGGCACCTGCGGCGTGGTCGGCCAGCTGCGTGGTGGGTGCCTCGATCGCCCCGCCGTGAATGGCGATGTGCGCCACCCTTGCCCGGCGCGGGACACGCTGGACGCGGCGGTAGGACACGCCCTCCTGTTCATGGGCTGCGAGATCGGCGTAGCTCGCGTAGACGTCACTCGCGGCGGCCGTCCCCGCCGCGACGGCATGCCCGGAAGGCACACAAGCGAACATCGCCACGCTCATGGTGATTAAGGGAATCGCCTTGTTCATGTGGGCCTTTCAACTGTCCTGTGGCCATCCTGTCAACGTCCGGCAAGTCTAATGATCACTACGCGTACCACGTCCCCGAAAGGCCGGTCTCACGGTGTGCCGCCACGATGGCCCTGTTCTGTGGAGCGCCCACACCGCGAACGCCACCGAAAAGGGCGTCGGCTGCCCCAACGGCATGGATCTCTCCGACACGGTGAAGCTGTGGGACCCGGAGCCAGGATGACTGAACACGGCCAGCTAGGAGATACCGCCGAGGCCAGCAGGCTCTGCACGGGCCTGGACCAGCGCCTCGATGGGGCGAAAACTGATCCGCTCTTCGTGGAGGTGGTGGGGCCGTATCACGACCCGCCGGAACGCGCGGTGGTGTTGTGTGTGGATGAGAAGTCGCAGATCCAGGCGCTGTCTATGACGATTTCCTGTCCAGCGGGCTGAGCGGGTCCCTCGGGCCCCGCCCAGGCACCGCGTCAGGCTGTTGGCGAAGGCGGCTCGCCGTCGGTGGTGACCCAGGCAGTCCTGACCGGCCAGTCGCGTTCGGGGCGGTGGGGGTGGACGCCGACGACGGCCAGCGGCGGCAGGTCGTCGAGTTCCGACAGCTCCCGCCATTGGTCCTGGGTCACCTCCAGGTACCGCAGTCCCTTCAGCTCGGTCACCGTGGCGAGGTCGGCGACGGGTGCCGCCGCGATGTCCAGCGCCCACAGGTTGGGCACCATACGGAGCGGAGCCAGCTCGACGGGACGCGCGCAGGCGATCGACAGCGACCGCAGCTCCCGGTTCCGGGCCGGCGTCGTCAGGTCGGCCGACTCCACATTAAGCTCCAGATACTCCACCGGACGGCCGCCGAGCGGGGTCAGGTCGGGCGAACCCGTGCTCGACAGCGCCAGCGAGCGCACTTCGGGCATCGCGTCGAGAAACGCGCAATCCTCCACCTCGGTCACCCGGACGTCCTGCACGAGCGGACCGGCCTGCCCGGCCCGCTCGCGGGAAGGCGGGCCGTCGTAGTACATGGTGTGCTCGGACAGCTGCGGTTGGTCCGCCTCGATCCACAGGCTCTCGTCGTGACGGACGTAGTCACCGCGTTCCAGCGCTTCCACCAGGCGGCGCAGGAATGTGGTCACCGAGTCGGCGACGTACGCCGGCCCCCGCGTGTAGTCGACTCCTATCGCGATGACCTGCCCGGGACGGCCGTTCGGCCCAGGATCGGTGTCCACGGCGAGCCAGTTGCCGCCGGTGTCGATCGCGAACCGGATCCAGCCCGGACGCAGCGACGACCTCCGGACCGTGTTCGGCGGCGTGGCATCGAACACCAGCTGGCGCCAGGGCTCGTAGTGCCACTCCCGCGCGATGTCGAGCCACTCGTCATCCTGGTCGCAGATCTCGGCGAGGGAGAGCCACGGGTGCCGGTCGAACAGTTGGTTCACGATGTCGCCGTCACCGTCGGCGATGCCGTACAGCGCGCGCAGGTCCGCGGGCAGCGCGACGCCGAGCTCCTCCTCCACGGCCGCGAGGTCCTCCTCGCTCGCGGGCCCGGGGAGCTCCTCCTCGTACCCGAGGATCTGCGCCATCAGCCGCCGGTAGCGGTGGAAGAGCCGCACCGCCTCGTCCGGATCACCGGCGGGAACCGCGGACTCCGGACCTTCCTGCTCGTCACCCCGATCGGGCGGTACGAACTCCTCATCTATCACGTGAAGGATCGGCGGCTTCTGCCGGGAGGATGTCGTCATGCCGCCGCAACCTAGCATCGGCCTCCGACGATACCGACATGCTGATCATCTCTGCACGTGTGCTTCCCCTTTGGCAGACTTGTCGGGACACCAACGCGCGTGTGGGCGGTCCAAGGTTCAGGCGAGGGCGTTGGCCAGGAGGGGAAGGTTGCCGATGGCATGCGCGCCGACACACAACAGCAGGTTGCGGCGGACCCAATAGAGGCCGACGAAGAGCAGCGATCCCACGGCGACCATGGTCAGCGCGGTGGCCCCGCCCGAGCCGGGCACGTGCGAACCGACGAACACCACATAGGACACGAGCGCGGCCAGCCAGGGCCGCCGGGTGAGGTCGATGACCCGCTCCATGAGGAAGCCGCGGAAGAAGAGCTCCTCGACGACGGCCGCGTTGACGATCAGGTGAATGCTCTCGGCGACCGACAGGCTCGCCACGATCCGCCCCGACGGCGACTGCTGGTCGGGGCCCGTCCCCGCGACAAGCCCGTACAAGGTGACACTGACCACCAGCGCCAGGACGGCCAGCCCGACGGTGATCAGGACGTCCCGCCCACGAGGGGCGTGCAGGCCCACCGATGACAGCGGCCGCCGCTCCACGGCCAGGACGAAGCCCAGCAGCAGCGCGGCGGCGATCCAGCGCGACACCAGGACGAGGTCGAAGTCCACCGCGCGATCGTCATCGCCCAATAACCAGGCCGCGCGCTGCACGAGCGTGGGGACGAACCACAGTGCCGCACCGACGGCCAGCGCCACGAGGGGCGGAACGCGGACGGCGGTCTTCACTTCGCCTCCCGGGCGCTCACGACCTTGATCTCGGTCAGGCGGTCGAGCACCCGCCGCCGGTCGCCCCACACGACCGGCGCCCAGTCCAGCCAGGCGAAGGGTCCCACCAGCAGGCTGAGCCGCCGCACGACACCGGCGACCGGGTGGATGCGCAGCCCGGCCTCGGTCACGACGCGTAGTTTCATGAGGCGCTTGCCCGGAGTCGTACCGGTCCGTGCCTCCAGCAGCCCCAGTCCGACGATCGACCAGAGCAGAGCGAGCGGGACACCCAGGCTGTAGAGCAGCCCGGCGTGGTCGTAGCCGGTGCCGCACTGCACTGGCGCGAGGGACACGCAGCCGTCACCGATCTTGATGTGCACGAAGGGCGGGAACGCCAGCGCGAAGCCGCTCCCCACCTCCAAGGTCCGGACGATCCCCTGAACGAGCAGCGCGATCGTGACCCCGACGAGCGGTAGGTTGTCGATCACGACCGCGGTGAGCCGCGCATCCATGGGAGCCGGCGGTGCGGACCGTAGTTCGGCGAAGGTGGCCGCCGCCTCTTCCGGGGCGCCGAGGCGGCTCAGGACCTGGGCTAACTCTCCCATCTCCGCGGCGTCGGACAAGTGCTCGCTGAGCTCCGCCTTCGCCCTGTCCCGGGCCGGGCCCGTCAGATGACGCCCGACCCTTCCCGTGTAATCGTCGATGATCTGCCGCTCGTCGGTCATTCCTGCACCTCACCAAGGGTGTCGAGTAGTTGTCGCATCCCGTCGACCAGGCCGCTCCACCCGGTACGCAGCATGGCGAGGTACGCGCGACCGTCTGGGGTGATGACGTAGTACTTGCGCGGCCTGGCACGCCCTTCCGCCTCCCAAGTCGCGAGGATGTGGCCGGAATCCTCCAGCCGGTGCAACAGCGGATAGAGCGTGCCCTCCTTGACCTCCAGGACCCCCTCGCCCGTCTGCCGCAGCACTTTCAGCAGCTCGTAGCCATATCGGCGGCGGACACTGAGGACGGACAGCACGGCCAGCTCGGTCGTGCCACGTGCGAGCTCGCGACGCAGACGGGCGATGGTCGCCGATTCCGGCGTCGCCTCGGTGTCCTCAGTCATGAGAGCATGGTATGACCCGATACCTTGCACGGCAAGGTATCGGGTCATACCAGTCTTCCCAGGTCGTGGCGATTGAAGGCATCTGGACCTGCTGAAACGCGCCCGCTCGACATTGAAGGAAGGCTGCTCGGGGCCATACGCTCCTGACCGGCGCATGGATGTGATCAGGGGTTCCATCCGCACTCGACCAGGGTCCCTCGATGGTGGTGAGCCGATCGGAGACTGGGGCGTCGGGAAGGGCGTGGCCGAGATCGCGGTCGCGGACCTCGCCGATCCAGCGGTCGTGCCGGTACTCCTGATTGATGATCGCCATGAGCAGGGTCGGTGCGACGATCTTGAGCTGGGTGGGGGCGCCGAGATACCGTCATCAGCCGGTAAGATGATCATGATGACGGACACGCGGCTGACCACCCACTGTGACGTTTCCACGGCCATGGCCCGCTACGACGACCGGGAGTTGGCCGAGCTGCTGGAGCGCGAGGCCGTGCCCCTCGGCACCGGCATCGGCGGGGCGTCCGCGCGGCTCGAGGTCGGCGGCACCTCGGTCTTCGTCAAACGCGTGCCCCTCACCGAGCCCGAACTGCGCCACCCGCACTCGACGGCCGACCTGTTCGGGCTGCCGCCCTTCTGCCAGTACGGCATCGGCTCGCCCGGCTTCGGCGCCTGGCGCGAGCTGGCCGCGCACACGATGACCACCGAGTGGGTGCTGACCGGCCGGTTCCCCGGCTTCCCGCTGCTGTATCACTGGCGGGTGCTGCCCAACGCCGAGCCCGCCCCGCTGTACGGAGAGCTGGCCGACATCGATCGGGCGGTCACGTTCTGGGAGGGCGCGCCCGGCGTGCGCCGCCGCCTTGAGGCGCTGGCAGGGGCTCCGGCGAGCCTGACGCTCTTCCTGGAGTACATTCCCCACAACCTGCACCAGTGGCTGGACGAGCGGGTACGCGCGGGCGACGCCGACCGCGCCTGCGCCCTGGCGGACCAGGGGCTGCGTGAGGCCGTGTCCTTCATGAACGCGGGCGGTCTTCTGCACTTCGACGCGCATTTCGAGAACATCCTCACCGACGGGCGCCGCTTCTACCTGACCGACTTCGGGCAGGCCGTGTCGACCCGGTTCGACCTGTCAGAGGAGGAACAGGCCTTTTATCGCCGGCACCTGACCTTTGACCGCACCTACACGCTGACGTACCTGGTGAACTGGCTGGCCGGCGCCTTCCACGGCGCCGACTGGCCGGGGCGTCGCGAACTGGTGCGGGAATGGGCGGCGGGAGAGCGGCCGACCGGCGTGCCCGGCGGGGTCGCGGCCCTGCTGTCGCGGCACAGCCCGCTGGCCACCGTGCTGAACGACTTCTACCATGAGCTGCAGAGTGAGAGCAGGAAGACGCCGTACCCGCTGGAGGAGATCCGCCAGGTGGCCGGACGGCACGCCCTGCCGCTCGATTGAAGGTCACCTACTGCTTGAGCGAGGCGCACGCCGATCGGGAAGAAGCTCTCCTCGGGTGAGACTCACTGGCCGCGACGGTCCTCCCCGACCTCCAGGCCATTGACCTGGACAACCGGCGCGCTCCCATCCTGGCCGAGGGCGGTGCCGACTCCCACCTCGGCCCGCGGCATCGAGCCTGACGGTGGCATTGCGACTTCGGCGACGCGTCCGGCCTGGCCGCAACCGAGCTCCCTGAGGAGGAGTTTCCACAGGTGACCAACGTGCCTGACAACCCTGGACAACGCGCCAGGCACGTTCGTGGGGGCCCACTTGTGGGCGGCCGGGCGCAACACGTGGGCTGCCCTCAGCCCGAACTTCGCCAGCAGGGTCCGCACCTCACCGGGCACCGTCTCGGGGACGTGCTCGGCGAAGGCGCCGAGCAGCGGCTCCCCGCCCTCGAACAGCGCCCTGGCCTGGTCCACCTCGCCGACCACCACGCCGGAACCCAGGGCGGCGTGCCCTCGTCCGGCCCGATCCGGCCAGGCAGCGCGCGCCCAGCAGCGTCGACTTGCCCGAACCCGTGATCGCTATCCGCTCGGCCCAGCCGATCTCCGAGGTTCGCCGGGCCGAGCGTGAAAGCGCCCCGCCGGACCACCGCGCCGCGCAGCGTGGCCACCGGGCCAACCCCAGGACCGTCAGGCTCGTCACCCGGATGGGATCCTCTGCAGGGTCTCCCCCCTCGCGCCGGTGACGACGAGCCTCCGCACGTCGACCCCCGAGGGATACTCCACGGCCCACAGCCCGAGCCCCGCTCCGACACTTCGTGTGAGGTTCCCTGGAAGCTTCCTCCCGTCCTTGGTGACAGCCGTCACCCCGTGAACGTCGTCCTTGGCCACACCGAACCAGACGTCCATACCGCGAAGCTTGCCCTGCGTGCGAGCGAACTCGTTGGCGGCGAGTGGAGGAAATCCGGAGCAGGAGCTACCGTTCGGCCCGCTCTCGCACAGGAGGAGCTCGTTCTTGCGGGGGGCGTTGCTCAGCCACATGACAAGCGGTGGCAGGGAGGCGATCTTTCCCCTGGGGGGATACTTCTTCTTCAGTTCCGCGAATCCCTTGTAGGCGGGTCGAGGCGTGGCTGTGACGGGCGGCTTGGCCGTGGCGGACGGCGCAGCGGGTACAGCCACGGCTACGCCGTCCCGCTGCCCCGGCCACGGGCCAACCGTCCAGGCCGCAATGACGGCCGCGACTGTCACCGCCGCCGTGATCCCGGCGACGGCCGCATGATGACGTCTGCGCATGGCGCGTCCTGCCGCAATGGCACGGTTCACGTCCACCGCGGTAGGTGGCTGCTCCTCGCGCGCCAGCGAGTCGAACACCTGCTTGACATCCATCAGCATTCCTCCGCACGTGCTAGACGGGATTCCGGTTCGCCGAGCATCGCGCGCAGAGTGGCGAGGCCGCGGGCGGTCTGGCTCTTGACGGTTCCGGTGGAGCAGCCCAGCGCGTGGGCGGTCTGCTCCACGCTCAGATCGCAATGAAAGCGCAGTACGAGGGTGGCGCGCTGGCGCGGAGGGACGGCGATGAGGGCCCGGCGGATGTCCATGGCCATGTCCTGGTCGCCGCTTTCGAGCGGCTGGTGGGATATCGCGGACGTCAGCCGTACCCGCGAAAACCAGCCCCTTCGCTGTTCGGCAAGGAAGACCCGGATCAGCATCACCCGCACGTAGGAGTCGAGGTCGTCGGCCGCCCGCGCCTGGCGCCATTTGACGTATAACCGCGTTATCGCTGTCTGTACCAGGTCGTCCGCGCGGTGCCAGTCCTGGCACAACGAGTAAGCGATCTTCCGCAACCAGGACAACCGGCCCCTCACGTAGGCGGTGTACTCCTCATCAAGGCTCATGGGACTCCCAGATAGATGGCTTCACACCAGAGGAGATGCCGCCGGCCCGGCCGCGGGTTGCATGGAACGGGCCGGCTACGGACTTTCGTCTCCGGATGCCGTTCCATCAAGATCGGCATCGAAGGCTGAGAACATTTCCGAGGACTTCGGTCACCAGACCGCACGGCCCTCGGCAACCAAGTCGTCAAACCCCGCAGTGCCGATCACACGGTTGAGCCAGTAGAGAGCACCGGGGCCTCATCCTGCGTCAACTTGATCATGAACGCTCTACCCGCCGCCCTGCCGGCAGACCCTCTGATCCGCCGGCGGCCTACTCGCACGTGTCGAAGTACTCGACCTCGTCGATGTACCCTTTCCACTCTTCGGGGCTCAACGGTCCGCGTGCCCGGCCGCAGACCGCCGTGGCGGCTGGCCAGGCATCGAGGAGACGCGCGCGCACCACGCCGTCCGGCGTGGCGCTGAACAGGGTCCGGCCATCCGCGCTGAACGCCAGGGTCGCGTTGAGCTCGAAGCCCACATCGGCATGGCCGTCGAAGATCGTCCCCAGCGGTTGCCGCGTGTCCGCGTCCCACAGCTGGATTCTGTCGCCGGTTGCGTACGTGGCGATGGTGCGTCCGTCCGGAGACCATACGAGGCTGTAGATCCCACCCCCGCCCACGGCCGGAGACCGGAAGCCGCTGGTGCCGCCGCAGTGCGGCTGCCAGAAGCCGTGCTCACGGAGGCGGAGACGGCCACCACGGTCTTGACCTGGCTCGCCACGCGTCCGGCGGGAACGCCAGCATGGCGAAGTTCACCAACCGCTACGGCGCCGAGGTACCGCTGGAACTCGTCATCGACCCCGACAAGGGGCTGGGCCTGCCTGAAGGACTTGGCCAACTGGCCGAGCCTCCCCGCCCGATGGCCCTGCGGGACCGCTCCTGCTGGAGATAGCCGGCACCGCAGCCGTCGAGCGCTGCCGGTCCGTAGCCCTGTCCGAGGAGATGATCGAACGCCTGGAAGCTTGGGGGCAATCTGCGGTCACCCCCCATATCGAACTGTGCGCGCAACTCCAAGCGGCCTCAACCCGGTGCCTGGACCGCGCAGACTTCCGTCTGCGGGTGGTCACCGTCTCCCGCGCTGCCGGTTCGATGACGGGCCGGTTCTGGCTGGCACCTGTTCCCCCACACCTGCGCCGCGTACACCAGCCTGCCCACGGTCGAGCCCGGCGCCGAGCTGGCGCAGTTGTCCTTCCACGCCGGCCGCGTCCACGCCGACCTGCTCACCCGCGCCCCACAAGTGCTGCCCCGGCTGGTCAGCGTCGGCGAGTTCCGACACCCAGACAAGAGCGTGCTGGTCGCGTCCGATCTGGCTGTCGGAGTCCGCGACGGCCGTCCCTATCTGGCCGAGGCAGCCACGGGGAAGCGTCTGGAGCTGCTCGCGCCGACCGCGCTCAACCTCGTGTGGAACAACTACACGCCGCCCCTGGCCAGGTTCCTGGCCGAGATCAGCCGCGCCCACACCGCCCAGGTGACATGGTTCGACTGGGGCGCCGCCTGGATCCTCCCGTTCCTTCCCACGCTGACCTACCGGCGGTCGATCCTGACCACCGCACGTTGGAAGGCCCCGAGCCCGGGAGCTGCCCGGCCGCGCCGCCACGTTGGACGAGTGGGCCGACCGGCCGCACGCCTGGATGAGCCGGTTCAGGGTGCCGGACCGTGTGCTCCTGGCCGAGGACGACCAGCACCTGCCGCTCGACCTACGCCAGGACATGCACCTGGATCTCCTGCGCGCCCACCTCGACGCCAGCCGTACCGGTGTCGCGGTCCTTCACGACGCGCCACCGCCGGACGCTGACGGCTGGATCGGCGGACGGGCCCACAGCCTCGTCATCCCGCTGACCGACCCGGCATGTCTCGACCGGATCACCGACGCCACGCTGTGCCACGGCTGGGCCGGTCTGCTGGCCGTCGCCCGCGCCGTAGCCGGTGACAGCCCCGCACCGGACCGGTTCGCGCCGGTCATCGACGACCTCACCGGACGGCTAGCCGCCGACCTGGATCGGCTGCCGAAGCCCGGATTCATAGAAGCCCGCGTCGGCGCGCATCTGGCGTTGGACGGCACGAACACGACCGGCTGGACCAGAGCCCTCCTGGTCACCTAACCCACGACAAGGAACCCGACGTGGACGACGAGCGCCTCCCGATCACCACCGACACGAACTGGTGGCACGCCACCGTCTCATTCCCCGACGCCGGGATAACGCCGGACGCAGCGCGGGCGCTGTCGGCCGCGCTGTCCGACCACCGCTACCACTTCCTCCGCAAGGACAGCGGCCTGCGCCTGCGCACCGAGCGGCCCGCGGCCGACCTTCTCGACCAGCTCACCGACGACCACATCGTGGCCGGACTAGAGCAGCTCGACGCCAGGCCCGGCCACAATGTCCTGGAAGCCGGAGCCGCCACCGGATGGCTGAACGGCGGTTCGGCTGGGAGCACCTGCCCGACAGCGTCCGCGACGCCGTCCGCCACCTGACCGGTTGAATCTCCCGGCGCGGAGGGAGGCGAGGACCTGACCGCCGGGTGAGGGGCTCACCCGTTCCTCCGGTAGCGAGGTGGGCCGCTCCTGAGCCCGGGGCCGCGTGCCGCTCGCGGTCCCGGGCTCCTTCATGCTCACCCCTGGGGGTCACCCCGCCTGGAGGTAGGTGCCCGCCACCACGGCGTGGACGAGCTGGCCCACCCCGAGACGGGCGGCTGCTCGGTCACCCTGGCCGTGCGCGCCATCACCGACGACTTCGGCCTGCCGCCCGACACCCCCGCCAAGCTCATGGCCGCCACCACCCGCCACCTCGCCCAGCACACCAACCCCGCCGACGCGGTCATGGCCGCAGCCCACGAACTGGGCATCGAACCGGCCGCCGCCCTCGAAACTCGCCGCCCTGGCCGGATAGGCCGCCCATGCCCCACAACGCTCGGCGCTTCCCTCATCGAGGCGGGTGGCGGCGCGGGTCACCCGGACCGGCTCGGCGAGCATCGGCCGGCGGGCGGCATGAGCGCCGCCCCGAAGATCGCACTGCGGGGCGGGCTGTGGTCGAAGGTCGTCACCCGGCGGGTGGTGAGACTCAGCTGCTCGCGGGGCCGGCCCCTCGATCCGGGTCGCGTTCCTGCGAGATGCGGCGCTGCACCTCGTCCCAGGCAAGGGGCAACTGGTCGGCGGGCACCTCCCAGAAGAGGAATGTGGAATCCCGCATCACGGCACGTTTGCGACGCATGGTCGTCTTATGCGGCTCGGTGGCGGCGTAGGCGTACACGGCGGCTTTGTCGGTCCAGGCGGATACGGTCCAGAAGGTGCGCTTGAGCAGCTCGGCCTTCAAGGAGACGCCCAGAGCACCTGGCGCTCGACAGGCCTGGCGCAGCAACCTCATGGAGGCCATCAGGAATCCTGGCACCTGGCGCAGCGATCTGACCTCCAAACGGGAGGCCATGATCAGCGCTTCAGGCGCGACAGGGGTGTCGACTTCGATCCAGGGCACGGTGGGCATGGGTGTCCTCTCAAGGGTGAGGTATGGCGAGATAACGGGGGGCAGACGTAGGCGTCCGCCCCCCGTCGGGGTGGGTCCGTGATGGTCCAGGCGGCCCTGGCTTGGCGGTGAGGGTGGCTGCGGCCCACGTTAGGGAGATCGGAAGGCCTGCGGGATGGCCCCCAGTCTTCGCCGCATGTCCCAGCGTCTCGCTCTGCGGCGTTCTCAGGTCAGCGAGCGGCTCGGCCAGCCCGGCAGGTAAGGAGGCACGTCATGGCCTCAGGCCTTCGCGGAACCCGGTCCAGCGCAGCGGCCAGGCGGCCGTGGTCGCGCGGCAACGGCTTCCAGTTGATCGCCGAGACCTCGCGGAGCTTGTCCATCCCGATGTGCTCTCGCAGGATCCCGCCTACCTGCTCATCCGAGATCCCCGGGTCGACCAGGACCGGGAGGATCACATCCATCAGCAGTTGGCGAGCTTCGCCCTTCTTGGCCCGCTCCGCCAGGGCCTCATCCCGTCTTGGCCTTGGCGTGCGACTCGCGTGCCGACACCGCCTGGTCGAACAGCGCGATGACCTCGTCCAGCTGATCGACAGCGGACTGAGCGACCAGCGCGAGCAGGATCGGGTAGCGGCGCTCCTCACGCTGTTCCAGCCCCCTGGACCGTCGAGCGGCGGCCCACCATGGCCAGGAACCGGCGCCGCTCCCGCGGCAGTATCGACAGATCCAGATGGTGTGCGTCCACCGCCCGCAGATACAGCAGCTTCTCAATTGAGACGCCGATCGCCGATGCCGTTGCCTCCACCGCCGGCGTCGTCAACCATCGCAGCCGCGGCATCCCGATCTCCGGATCATGCACCAGCAGCCGGTCCAGATCCGCTCGCATCGGCCGCGTCAGCAGGGTGCTCGACCTTCTGAGTGGTCAACGCCCCCGCGGCACGTCAGGTACTTCATCACCAGCTTCAGGTGATCACTGCGGGTCTGCGGGCGCTTCGTCGTGGCCCGCGCGTACTGCTCCAACATCCCCGGGAACACCGCCATCTGACCCGCCAACCGCACCGATGCAGCCTGCGGAACCTTCTGCAGGTCGTCGGGGATGTACCCGAGCCACGGCAACGTGCACAGTTGCACGGCCAGCCCCAAGCGCGCTTCCGGCCCCGACCCGGCGCATCCAAGAACGCGTGCTCACGCGACGTCAACGTGAAGTACTTGATCAACTCCTCGCGCCCGATGTCTAGGAACGACCGAAGACGCTCCCTGCTCATCCGACAAAAACCTCGTCGACATCAACCACCCCACGCGCCACAGATCACCCAGACTCGCGACGAACCGTAACGGAGATGATCAACAAGAACCGTGGAACGCGAGAAACCACAGGTCAGGCGTACATCCGTTGGATTTCCGCCGTTTGCGGACCTCCTCACCCCGCCCGAACCCCCCTCCTGGCCGAAGCCCGCACGAAGCACCGGCCCCGGACCCGGCCGGCCGGCCTGCGGCGTGTGATGCTGGCGGGCGGCCTGGTCGCGGCGATGGCCGCAGGAGTGATCGCCGTCCAGACGTTCAACTCCTCCGCGCCCGCAAGCGCCGCCGGGTCCTGAGGCTGGCGGCCGACGCCGCGACCGCCACCCCGTGGCCGCAACCCCGTGACGACCAGTACCTCCGCTACGAGCGGATCGCAGAGACACGCAGCGAAAACGGGGTTCCCAACGTCGGTCCGCGCCACATCACGGGCGAGGTCTGGCAGTCTGTCGACGGCTCCCGCCCAGGACTCCTCTGGCACAAGCCGTCGAAATCCAGGCCACAAGACCGCGAGTACAAGGAACTCCTGACCCGGTGCCCCCGAACGTGGCGCGGGGCGCCCTGCCTACGCCGACCTCCGAGAGTGGCCGACCGACCAGGAGCAACTCCGGCACAAGCTGGCCGAACGCGGTAACGAAATGGTCCCCAACAAGGACACAGCGACCCAGCCCTGGAACGGCGTCCTCAACATCCTCGGCAGCCCGGTCCCGCCCAAGTAGCAGGCAGCCATCATCAAGATCGCCGCGACCCTGCCGGGTATCGAGACGGAAGAGCTCAAGGACGCCACCGGCAAATCGGGCATCGCCGTGACCCGGGTGGACAGCCGAGGCCCCGGGGGCGCCATCTCCCGCGAATCGCTCATCTTCGACAAGACCTCCTACGTCCTCCTGGGCGGCCAGGAACTCGTGCCGGGGCAAGGGCGTGAACTCTGGTCCATCACCCGTCCGCAGATCAGCGCGTACTCCCGGCCTGGTCCAAGTCCTTGAAGCGGAGAGGCTGCGTCTGAGCCTGCGTCCACCGGACGACGGGCGGGCCGCGCCGGCCGCCCGCCTGCCATGATCCAGCGGCCGGGCGGCCGGCGCCGCCCCCAGCACCACCCCCGAGCGAACGCCTCGTGCGAGATCAGCGACGGGGTCGGCACCATGTCCTTGTGTTCGATGCATCATCCACGGGCCAGAGACCTCCAGTTGAGGCGATCAGGCACCGAAGCCGGACGTCACGCTTCGCTCAAGATCATTCTCAGCGCCAATGACTGTTCCCGGGTTCCTCAACCCCGAGCTTGCCGCTGATCTTCTCCTCGAACACCTTCAGGCAGATCGGGTCGAGGGCGTCGTGCTGCCGTTGGGTGTTCCGCTCGTCGGTGCTGACCCAGACCAGGCCGATAACATCAACGACGGCCCTCAAGGCCGCCGGGCGAATCGGGCGGCCCGTCAAGCGGATCCACGGGCCCCGAGAAAGAAGCCCTGGGCGTCCTGGCCATCGAAATCGTCACCCGCCCACGATCTGGACCAACATCTACCTGCGGGAACTCCTCAGATGGCGGCTGGAGGTAGCCCCCTTACCGACAGAGCTACGCCGAGCGCGGCCCACGCGGGCGTTCATCAAACGTTCGCTAGCTGAACACGCGAACGACCGTCCGTCGGTTCAACAGCCAGGGGCAGGCGGCCAGGCCCGGGGTGGTGAAGTCGACCTCTTTGAGCACCGGGTTGAAGGCTGCGGGGATGCGCGCGAGCTCGTCGGTGGCGTAGGCGCCGAACCGGGTGATGTGCGAGCGCAGGTAGGGCGAGAGGGCGGCGAGCTCGTCGGCGGTGATGGTCCAACCTTCGGCGACCAGTTGCCGGACGGCGTCCATGATGTCCAGGGCGTTGTGGAAGATGACCAGTTCTCTGAACTAGAAACCACACGGTACGCGGAGGGGAAACACGAGAACAGTTCTCAACGAAGCGGCCCGCACCGGAGAGACGCAGACCGCTCGGCTTGACCGTGTAGGATCCGCTGAAATCAGCGACGACTCGAATTCTGGTTCTCCCGGATGACCAGAACAAGGGTGACCACCGAGGTCGGTAACAGAATGAGCAGCCCTCCATTGAGCAGCAACTGGCCCGCGGCAGTGGAATTGGTGCCAGTGGATATCCAGACGGCGATGGAAGTGACCGTCATGGCCAAGCCGACGATATTGAGTGCTAAGAGCGCAAACTTTAGCTTTCGGTTTTGTCTCACGTAAGACCCTCTGCTGATGGACGATTGTAGCCGAATGGTATCTCGTTCGGGTAAGCGAAGACGTCAGCGTCCGTTCGAGCATGGTTATTATGACAGGGCTCCTGGCCGAGCGTCGGAAGGGGAGCGGCGCGGTCGGCGATGCCGGAGAAGGCGGGCATGCCGAGGTTGATGGTGGTAGCGCGGCGAGCTCGTTCGTCGAGCTGAGCGAGCTTGTCTTCGGCGCCAGCCAGGCTGACGCGAAGTCCTTCGATCTCGCCGAGCGAGCCTTCGCGTTCAGCCTCGGCGATGCGGGCTTCGAGGTTGTCGCGGATCTCGGCGATGCGGTCGCGTTGCTCGGGTGAGGCCAGTGGAGTGGGCCGCGTAGGCAACTGTGCTCATGTATGCATGGGGTGCCGAAGGCGCGTCCGCAGGTGCCGGTGGCGACCTTTCTCATCTCGAAGTGTCCGAGGAATTCTTGCCATTCCTCGTCGGTGGGGGCGCGGTATTCGTCGGTGGGGCGCAGGGCGCGGCGGCGGGAGAGGAAGGCCAGGTGGGCCTGGATGACCTCGTCGGGATAGGCGGCCTTGTAGTTCAGCGTGACGTTGATGTCCTTGTGTCCAGCGATGACCTGGGCGATGTGTGGAGGCAGCCCGATGAGAATGGCATCGGTCAAGAACAAGCGGCGAAAGTCATGCGGGGTGAAGAGCAACGGCCCGCCTGTTGCGTCGATGAGTCCGGTCTTGGCCAGGCCTGTGTTGAGCATTCTGCGGGCGACCCACTCGCCGATGGCGCGCTGCTCGCGGACGATGCTGCTGATCTCACCGGGCGCGCCGAGATTCGGTCCGAGCACGGAGCCGAGGGTGCCCACCCAGACCACCAGGGCCGGCGAGCGGGCCTTGTGGTGCGGCCGCGCGAGGTCCCGAGCAACTCGCTGGCCCCGTTTCGACAGATTGTCTGCCTGGCGGCACCTGAACAGCGACAGAATTATCTGGCCGCGCACCCCGTACCGTCAGGTCCCGACCCCGACCCCCGCGGTAGCGTCTCTGCGGCTGTCGGCGACAGCACAGCGTGGTGACTGTTGACTATCTCGGCGTGACTATCTCGGCGGCGAGCAACTCGTCGTTGGTCCCGTTCTCTACGGTCCGGTCCGCCCACCGCAGGTGGAGAACTGGTGGCGATCCGAGCCACCGTGGGTCGCCGCCCAGCCTGTGGACCGGCCGAACCGAACTCAGCGAGAGCTGGGCCTGGTGAGCCCGTGGCGCGTATGCTCCGCCTACTTCCCCGCCCCATCCCCGGCGACCGGCGGTGCCGTTGTTGACGGCCTGGAAGTGCTTTCCGGCGACGGGCATTCCGAACGGAGTTCCGGCCGGGAAACGGTCCAACAGAGGCGATCCAAGGGACTATGGTCCCTGCCGTCGCCATGGCCAGGTGCGGGACGTTCGTTACATGTCCGCTCTTACCCCTGTGCCGGGGATGTCCCGGTGACCGATACCGGCGTGATCCCGGTTCCCCCCGACCCCGGATCGCCCGCCGCCCGCACGCTTCCGTTCGCGACGCCCGGCGGCGTGAGCAGAATGGTGAACGCCGCCGCCGCGGCGCCGTCGGTGCACAACACCCAGCCGTGGCGCTTCCGCCGTGTCGATGACGCGACCATGGAACTGTACGCCGACCTCGACCGGCTGCTGGCCGTCACCGATCCGATGGGGCGCGGGCTCGGCATCAGCTGCGGGGCCGCACTGTTCAACCTGCGGCTCGCGGTCCGGATGACCGGGCACGACGCCCGCGTCACGGCGCTGCCCGACCCGGCCGCCCACCCGGACCTGCTGGCCACCGTGCACGCCACCCCGGGTGACCTGCCCGACCAGGACGAGCGGCTGATGTACGACATGATCCCGCACCGACGGACCAACCGCTTCCCGTTCGACGACCGCCGGCTCCCCGGGGACGTCTTCGCCGACCTGGTCCGGGCTGCGCACGCCGAGGGCGCCACGCTCGTCCTTATCAGGGGGCGGACGGCGCGGCGTGTGCTCGACATGATCGGTACGGCCGACGCCACGCTGGCCGCCGCGGAGTCCTACCGCGCCGAGTTGGCCTGCTGGACGGATCCGAGCCGGCGCTTCGACGGCGTGCCCGAGCACGCCTTCGGCCCTCGCCCGCGCGACGGGAGGTTGCCCCTGCGGGACTTCGGCCTGGCCGGCGTGCGGTCAAGCGCTGACTTCGAGGCGGATCCGCAGATCGCGGCCCTGTTCACGAGGGGTGACGGGCCGCTCGACTGGCTGCGTGCCGGGCAGGCGCTGCAACGGGTGCTCCTCGCTGCGACCGTGCACGGCGTGGCGGCGTCGATGTTCAGCCAGCCCCTCGACCTGCGCCCGGTGCGGCATCGCGACAACCAGGCCGGGCCGCTCGGGCACGTGCAGATGCTGGCCAGGTTCGGGTACGGCCCACCGGTCCCCCGCGTGCCCCGCCGTTCCGTGCTCGAGGTACTCGACCCGGTGGAGGTCCCACATGTATGAGGTCGCCGACGTGGTGGCCCACATCCTGCCGGGAGCCCGCGGATGACGGAGCGACCGTTGCGGCGGGTCCGGCGGGATGCCGCCCACAGCCCTTTCATCGTCATCTGGGAGGCCACCCGAGCCTGCCCGCTGGCCTGCCTGCACTGCCGCGCCGAGGCGGTGCCCGACCGGCACCCCGAGGAGCTGTCCACTGACGAGGCCGCCGAGCTGATGCGGCAGGTGGCGGGCTTCGGCCGGCCCGCACCGCTGTTCGTGATCACAGGTGGCGACCCGTTCGAGCGGCCCGACCTTTTCGAGCTGATACGGCAGGCCCGCGAGCTCGGCCTCTCCCCCGCCGTTTCGCCCTCGGGCACCCCGGCGCTCACCCCCGGCAGCCTCGCCCGGCTGCGCGAGGCGGGCGCCGCCGCGATCTCGCTCAGCCTCGACGGGGCGACAGCCGCCGGGCACGACGCCTTCCGCGGGTACGACGGCGTGTTCGCCCGCACCATGGCGGCCTGGCAGGCCGCCCGCGAGGCGGGACTCAAAGTACAGATCAACACAACAGTGACGCGCCGTAACCTCACCCGGCTGCCGGACATCGCCCGCCTCGTACGCGACCAGGGGGCACAGTTGTGGAGCGTCTTCTTCCTGGTGCCCACCGGCCGGGGCCGCGCCCTGTCCGCGCTGAGCCCCGAGGAGGCCGAGGACGTGCTGCACTTCCTGTACGACCTCGGCACCACCATCCCGGTGAAGGCCACCGAGGCCCACCATTTCCGGCGAGTGGCCATACAGCGCCTCATCCTGGCCGAGCGCGGCGCCGACCACGCCGAGACGCTGGGGCCGCTCTACCAGGACCTGCATCGGCAGGCGCAGCGCGCCGGGCTGATCGGCCAGAGCCGGGTGCGCCGCCCGCCCATCGACGTGAGCGCCGGGCGCGGCTTCGTGTTCGTCTCCCACACCGGCACCGTGCACCCCTCAGGGTTCCTGCCGTTGGGCGCCGGCAACGTACGGGATCAGCCGCTGACCGACATCTACCGGTCCGCTCCCTTGTTCGTCGCCCTGCGCGATCCTGACCGGCTGGGCGGGCGGTGCGGGGCCTGCGAGTTCCGCACCGTGTGCGGCGGCTCGCGATCGCGCGCGTACGCCTGCACCGGCGACGTGCTCGCCGAGGAGCCCTGGTGCGGCTACGAGCCGGGCAGTTTCCCCTACCAGCGCGACCTCGCCCGGCATCTCCATGTGTCCTGAGCCCCCGGTCGAGGCCACGGCGGGCCGCTGGTGATGGGCTTCCTGTCGTCGGCCATGACCGCCGGGGATACCCCGGGAAAACGGTCTCTCAGACCTGCGCAAAGGGACTTTGGGCCCTGCCGAGGGGACGGTGGGGCACGACAGCGTGGATCCATGTCCGCTGTCGCCCTGCCAGGAACGCCCCTCGTCGCGATGATCAGAACCGGCGCGAGCCCCGAGAACGGGGTGCACGGCACGACACCGTCCGCCACCGCAGCGGTGGCGTGACAGGCCATGGTGACACCGCGAATCCCCCGCGCGCCGCGACCGGATCCCTCGGCACGGCCGGAGTCGCCGCGGCGGCCGCAGCGACCAGGGCCGCCGGCGGCCTGGCGGCGGCTGCCGCTGCTGGCCGGGGCCGCCGTTGCGCTGGTCGCCGGGATCATCGGCGGGCTCGCGTTGCTGGTCGCCGAGATGCCGGCGCCCGCGTCGTTCACCGAGCAGCACGGGCCGCTGATGGTGCTCGGCTTCCTCGGCACTCTGATCGCGCTGGAACGCGCGGTGGCGCTGCGCCGCCCGTGGGGATACGCGGCGCCGGTGCTGGCCGCGGCGGGTGCCGTGGCGCTTGCCGCCGGTGCCGAGCAGACGGGGCGTTTGGCGCTGACCGCCGCCGGCGGCTGGCTGGTGGGCATCTACCTGGCGTTGCTCGGCCGCCGTCGCTCCCGTGAGACGTTTCTGCAGCTGGGCGGGGCGCTGGCGTGGCCGATAGCGGGGCTGCTGTGGCTGGCCGGCCGGCCGGTACCGGAACTGATCGTGTGGTTCGCCGCCTTCCTCCTGCTGACCATCGCCGCTGAGCGGCTCGAACTGGCCCACGTCGTGTTCCTGCGGCCTGCCGCCTGGGCAGGCCTGCTGGTCGCCGCCGCGGTGGTCAGCGCCGGAGCCGTCGTGTCGCTCCTCGCCCCGGTCGCCGGCGCGCGCGCAGCCGGGGCCGGGATGGTGGCGGTGGCCGGGTGGCTGGCCTTCCACGACGTGGCACGGCGGACCGTGCGCGGGTCCGGGCTGCCCCGGTACGCGGCGGTGTGCCTGCTGGCCGGGTATGGCTGGCTGGCGGTGGCCGGGGTGCTGTGGTCGATCACCGGGCTGGCGTCCGGGCGCTACCTGTACGACGCCGCGTTGCACGCGCTCTTCCTCGGCTTCGTCATGTCCATGGTCTTCGGCCACGCCCCGGTGATCCTGCCCGCGGTGCTGCGGGTCCGGCTGCCCTACCGGCCCGTCCTGTACGCGCCGCTGGCGGCGCTGCACGCGGCGGTGGGGCTGCGCGTGGCCGGGGATCTGGCCGCCGCCGTGATGGTGCGCACACTGGGTGGCGTGCTGGCGGCGGTCGCTCTGCTGATGTTCGCCGGATGCGCGATCACGTTGACGCGCTCCGGTCGTGCCAGAAAGGTGCCAAGAGTGGGTCCGATCGATATTCGCATGGAAGAACCCAGGGCGCCGCTCGGCGTACCACAGCCGCCGCAACGTCCACGCGCGTCGTGGCACCTGCGGGCGAACACGATCGTGGTCGGCTGGCTGGCCCTGACCGTCGCGACAGCGCTGGCGGGCGAGGTGCTGCCGGCGCCGCGCTGGCTGCTCGTCCACGTGTTCCTGCTGGGCGCGGTCAGTACCGCGATCCTCATCTGGAGCGAGCACTTCACCGTGGCGCTGCTGCGCGTCCGCACCCCGTCGCAGACCGGCAGCCTGACCAGGCTCGCCCTGCTGAACACGGGAACTCTGGCAGTGCTGCTCGGAGTCTCGGCAGGACCGTGGCAGGTGGCCGCCACCGGCGCGGCGCTGATCGTCGGGGTGGTGCTGTGGCACGCGCTCGTCCTGGTCACGCTCGTCCGGCAGGCGCTGCCCGGCCGCTTCGGCCATGTCATCGGCTGGTACGTATCCGCCGCCGGAGCCCTTGCCGTCGGCGGTGTCCTGGGTGGGCTGCTGACCACGCACGTGTGGCACGGAGCCGCGCACGAGCGGCTGCATGCCGCGCACGCCGAGGTGAACCTGTTCGGCTGGGTCGGCCTGACCGTGCTCGGCACGCTGTTCACCCTGTGGCCGACGGTTCTGCGGACTCGTATGTCAGAGGAGACTCGGCGGGCGTCGCGTGTGGGATTGCGGCTGGCCGCGCCGGGGTTGGCGGTGGCCGTGGCCGGACTGCTGGCGGGCTGGCAGTGGGTGGCGCTGGCCGGGCTGGCGGCGTACGCGGCCGGAGGGCTGGCGGCACTCGCGCCGCTGGCCGACGCGCTGCGCCGCAAACGGCCGCACACCGGCGCGGCGTGGATGCTGGGGGCGGCGATCGTCTGGTTCGAGGTGGCGTTGGCTGCCGGCCTGGTGGCGTTGGCCACCAGGCCGCCCGCCGAGGTCGCCGCCTCGCTGGATGCGCTGCTGCCGCTGGTGCTGGTCGGGTTCGTCGCCCAGGTGCTGCTGGGCTCGCTGCTGCACCTGCTGCCCGCGGTGCTCGGCGGCGGCCCCGCCCGGTTCAAGGAGAACGCGGCGCTGCTGGAACGCGGGTGGCCGGTGCGGCTGGCGGCGCTCAACCTGGGCGTGCCGCTGCTGGTCCTGCCGGTGCCGCAGCCGGTGACGTCGCTGGGCTGGGCGCTGGTTCTGGGCTCCGCCCTGGCCTTCGTGGCCCTGGCCGTCACTGCCCTGCTCCGGTCGCGCCCCGCCCACGGCCGGTCATCGGACACGGCGAGCGCGACGGCGGGTGATGGGGGTCCGGTGGCCGGCGGCGGTACGGGGCGGCGCCAGTCACTGCCCGCCGTGGCCGGGGTGGTCGTCGGCTGCCTGCTGACGGCCGCTGCGGTCGCCGTCGCCACGACCGGTGCCTCCGAACCGCCGGCGGTGACCGCGACCGGTTCCCGTACCGTCGATGTGACGCTGTCCGGGATGAGCATCCGTCCTGCCGTGATCGAGGCGCCCGTGGGCACCGTACTGACGTTGCGTGTCACCAACGCCGACGCCCAACGTCACGACCTGCGCCTGGCGACCGGCGAGCGCACCCCGATGCTCACCTCCGGGCAGAGCGCCACACTGAAGCTCAAGCCGCTGGGCGAGGCAGTGGACGGGTGGTGCACGGTGGCCGGACACCGCGCAGCGGGCATGACCATGCGCATCGCCCCGACCGGCTCGACCGCGGCGACCCGAGCCGGGTCGAGCACCGGCCACAACGGGCACGGCACACCGGCCGACGCGCAGGCAGGCGGGGGCACCCGGCTGGATCTGGCCGCTCCCATGTCACCGGGCTGGACCCCGTACGACGCGACCCTGAAGCCCGCCCCCGGCGGCACGGAGCACCACGTCGAGATCCGCGCGGACGACACCCTCGTCCAGGAGGTCGCGCCCGGAGTGCGGCAACGCGTCTGGACGTTCAACGGGACCATGCCGGGGCCGGTTCTGCGCGGCAAGGTCGGCGACGTGTTCACGGTGACGTTCGTCAACGGCGGCACGATGGGACACGGCATCGACTTCCACGCCGGAGCGAACGCGCCGGACGGCCCGATGCGCACCATCCAGCCGGGCGAACGGCTGACCTACCGCTTCCGCGCGGACTTCGCCGGGGCGTGGCTGTATCACTGCTCGACCATGCCGATGACCCAGCACATCGCCAACGGCATGTACGGGGCCGTCATCATCGACCCGCCCGACCTGCCCGAGGTCGACCGCGAATACCTCCTCATCCAGGGCGAGCTGTACCTGGGCGAGCCCGGCAGCGAGGCGCAGGTCGCCAAGATCCTGCAGGGCGACCCGGACGGCTGGATGTTCAACGGCACCGCCGCCGGCTACGACCACGCCCCCCTGGCGGCCACGGCCGGAGAGCGGGTCCGCATCTGGGCCGTGGCGGCGGGCCCCAGCTCGGGCACCGCCCTGCACGTCGTGGGCGCGCCGTTCGACACGGTCTACCAGGAAGGCGCCTACCGGCTGCGCACTCAGGACCCGGGCGGGGCGCAGGTGCTCGACCTGGCCCCCGCGCAGGGCGGCTTCGCCGAACTCGTCTTTCCGGAGCCGGGCACCTACCCGGTGGTGGACCACACCATGCGTCAGGCCGAGGCGGGCGCACACGGCCTGTTCAAGGTGAGCCCTTCGCAGGACGACTGACCGCGTACAGGCAAGTGGCCCGCCCCGTTCTCTCCGACGGGGCGGGCCACGCTCATGTGCGCGTCCCTTGCGCGCGACGTCACGGACGATCAGGGACGGCCGATGCGGACCTTCCAGACCGCCGGCCCCGCCTCGACGTAGTCCCAGGTGAACTCGCCGGGGTGCTCAGCGGCGAACTGGTAGTAGAGGGGCTTGGGATCGTGGTCGTTGACCAGTACGAACGCCGTCCCGGCAGCCAGTTCCCCGTACACGGCGAAGATCTGCTCGTGGCGCCGGGCCGGGATCAGGCGGCGGACGTCGAGTTCGACGTCGTCCCCGTCCGTGTCCCCCGTGCAGGCGCACCCGCCGCAGCAGGCGTCGCCGACCGGCTCGCCGAGGATCTCGTGCGCATCGCCCAGCAGGGACGCCAGGTCGACGCCGTGGGCGGCGAGAGCGGGCAGCAGGACGTCGTTCTCCTTCTTCAGGTGCGATTGGAACAGGGCGTTCAGCGCGGACGACGTGCTCACGATCTCGCCGGGGGTGGTCGCCGTGGCCAGGTCGGCGGCCAGCGCCCGCAGGGCGGCGTGCTCGTCCCGCATCGCGCGGACAAGGAGCTCGGTGGCGGGCAGGTCGGCCGCGGCGGCGTACAGGGTCTCCTCCTCGGCCGCGGCGTGCGGCAGCACCTCGTCGGCGCAGAACCCCGCCAGCACCGCCTGCCGGGCCGCCGGGGACATCAGCCGGTCGATCGAGCGGGCGATGGTCACGGCGTGGTCGGACATCGTCCGGCCGAGCTTGTCGTGATGGGCGCGGATTCTCGCCAGCACGGCGTTCTGGGCGCCGGGCTCCGTCTGGGTGGTCATGGAAGCGAATCTCCTCTTGTGGTTCCTACGGGGTGAACAGGGGGGTGCTGAGGTAGCGTTCGCCGGTGTCGGGGAGGACGACCACGACGAGCCGGCCCGCGTTGTCCGGGCGGGCGGCGAGGGTGGAGGCGGCGTGCAGGGCCGCGCCCGCGGAGACGCCCGCGAGAATGCCCTCGGTGCGGGCCAGCCGCCGCGCCGCCTCCCGCGCCTGCTCCACGTCCACCCGTACGACCTCGTCGTAGATTCCGGTGTCCAGGACCTCGGGCACGAAGCCGGCGCCGATGCCCTGGATCCCGTGCGGCCCCGGAGCCCTGCCCGACAGCACCGCCGACTCGGCCGGCTCCACGGCGACCACGCGCACCTGGGGCTTCCTCTCGCGCAGGAACCGGCCGACGCCGGTGATCGTGCCGCCGGTGCCGACGCCGCAGACCAGCAGGTCGATCTCGCCGCCGGTGTCCTGCCAGATCTCCTGTGCGGTGGTGCGCAGGTGGATGTCGGGGTTGGCGGGGTTGGCGAACTGCTGGGGCATGAACCAGCCGTGCTCGGCGGCCAGCCGCTCCGCCTCCGCGATCGCGCCCTTCATGCCGAGCGCGGCAGGGGTGAGGATCAGCTCGGCGCCGTAGGCGGCCAGCAGCGCCCGCCGCTCGGCACTCATGCTCTCCGGCATGGTGAGCGTGAGCCGGTACCCCTTCGAGGCCGCCACCATGGCCAGCCCGATGCCGGTGTTGCCACTGGTGGGCTCGACGATGCAGGAGCCAGGGCGCAGCAGGCCGCCATCCTCGGCGGCCTCGATCATGGCGCGGGCGATGCGGTCCTTGACGCTGCCGCCGGGGTTGGCGGACTCCAGCTTGGCGACCAGCCGTGCGGGCAGTCCGGCGCCGAAGCGGGACAGGCTCACGGCTGGGGTCGCGCCGATGAGGGACAGAACATTGGGATGGATGCCGGGCACGGGTTCTCTCCTGATGACGGTGGGAGCGACGGGGGCGTGCACGCGGGTGCCCGCGTGCACGTCGGCCAGGACGAGGGCGTGGGCGCCGATCGAGGCGTCGCCGCCGACGTGGACGCGACCGAGGATGGAGGCGCCGACGCCGACGGTGACCCGATCGCCGACGACGGGGTGGCGGGGCGCGCCTTTGGCGTCGGACCGGTGGCCGCGGCCGCCCAGCGTGACGTGGTGGTACAGCGTGACGTCGTCGCCGATGACGGCGGTCTCACCGATGACGACGCCCGCTCCGTGGTCGATGAACAGCCGCCGTCCGATGCGGGCGCCCGGGTGGATCTCGATCCCGGTGACGGTGCGGGCCAGCTGGGAGATCAGGCGGGGAACGAAGGGCACGCGGCGTTCGTGCAGCCGGTGGGCCAGGCGGTGGATCCACACCGCCCATACGCCGGGGTAGAGGAGCGCCTCCGGCTTGCGGTGACCGTGGAGGGCGGGGTCGCGGCGCACGGCCGCGCGAAGCTCTTCGAGCATGGGGGTGATGTCCGTCCGGGTCCGCAACGAGATCGGCCCCTCGGAAAAGATGGGCCATGGGGTGAGAGCGCGGTCAGGTCCCCGGACAGCGCTCGTCGAAGACACGCCGGATGTGGAAGCCGGTCATGGGGGTCGCGAAGCCGGCGACCGGCTGAGGGCCGGACGGGCGGTGAGTCCGGGGATGGGCTTTCACAACGACTCGCCGCCCGCCAGGGTGCAGGCCCGTCATGGACGCCACGGGCCGCGTGCCGGGCAGGCGGCGGATCGGGTGGCGTTCATCGGGCATGACGCCAACGGTAGGTCCGGGGCCCGATCGGCCGACACCGCCACAGGTCACCCTCACCGTGGGACTTTGGACCTTAAGCCGCCGATCGGCAGAGTCACCACCTGCGGGCAAGGCATGGCAGGATCGCGGCCATGTCCCTCAGCATTCCCCGCCTCCGGATCGGCTCGACCGAGATCATCGCCCTCGCCGATGGCGAGGGCCCGTTCTTCTCCCCCCGCGCCGAGGCCTTCCCCGAGGCCACGGCCGCTCAGTGGGCCGAGGCCGACCGCTACGACCCGGGCGCGGTCGACGCCGAGGGCCGCTGGCGGCTCCAGTTCCGCGCGTACGCGATCCGCAGCGACAAGGGCCTCACCATCGTGGACGCCGGGATCGGTCCGGCGGACAGCCCTGCCGGCTCGTGGGCGCCCGTGCCCGGTGTGCTCCCCGAGTCGCTCGCCGCCGCGGGCATCGACCCGGCCGAGGTCGACACCGTGGTGCTCACGCATCTGCACACCGACCACGTCGGATGGGCGGTCGTGACCGAGGCGGCCGTCCCCTCAGCGGGCGCCGCGGTGGACGGCAACGCTTCGACCAGCAGCGCCGTGGGCGGCGCCCCTGCGACCAGCGACCGCCGCCCCTACTTCCCGAACGCCGAATACCTGCTCCAGCGGGCCGAGTTCGAGGCCCTGGACGCGCTCAACCCGCAGCTTCGCGAGACCCTCACCGACCCGCTCGAGGCGGCCGGCCGGCTCCGGCTCCTCGACGGGGACACGCCGCTGCGCGCCGGGCGCACGGTCGCCACGCCCGGTCACACGCCCGGGCACCAGAGCGTGCTGGTCGCCGACGGGCGCGAGCTGGCGCTCGTCACCGGTGACCTCCTGGTGCACGCCCTCCAGCTGCTCCACCCCGAGCTCGCCTACTCGCACGAGATCGACCCTGAGGCGGCCAGGCACTCAAGGAAGCGCATGCTCGGCCGCGAAACCGCCACCACGCTGCACCTGGCGACACCGCATCTGACGGAGCCGTTCATCTCGGCTTGATCGCGTTCGTTCCGCCGCGCCCTGGCCCCCGCCTCTACGAGCTGATGCTCGGCGACCGGGGGCTGCGTACGGCGCTGCCGTCACCCGAGCGCACCACCGCCTCATTGACTGACGGCCGGTGTCAGGGACATGTTCCAGAAGTCGGCGTAGCGGCCTCCACGGTGCAGCAGCTCGTCGTGGGTGCCTGCCTCGACGACTCGGCCGTCGTCGAGGAAGACGATGTGGTCGGCGCGTTGGACGGTCCGGAGCCGGTGGGCGACCATCACGACCGTCCGGCCCGCCATCAGGCGTTCGATGCCCTCGTGGACGGCGGCCTCGTTGACCGGGTCCAGGGCGGAGGTCACCTCGTCCAGCAGCACGATGGGTGCGTTCTTCAGCAGTGCTCGGGCGATCGAGACGCGTTGGCGTTCACCGCCGGACAGCAGTGCGCCGCCCTCGCCGACATTGGCCGCCCATCCCCCGGGCAGTCGCTCGATCACCTCGTCCAACCGGGCGGCGGTCGCCGCGGCCCGTACCTCGGCAACGTCCGCGTCCGGCCGGCCGAGCCGTACGTTGTCCTCGATGGTGCCGTCGAAGAGGTAGACGTCCTGGAAGACGATGGCGATCTGCGCCATCAGCGCTTCGGTGGTGATGGCGCGCACGTCCACGCCGCCTATGCGCACCGCGCCCGCGGAGACGTCGTGGAAGCGGGCGAGCAATTGGAGCAGGGTGGTCTTGCCGGAACCCGATGGTCCGACAATGGCGAGTCGCCGTCCTGCGGGCACGGACAGCGTCAGGTTGTCGATCACGGTGCGGTCGTCCGGCTGGAAGGTGACGGACTCGAATCCCAGGCCGTGGTGGGCCGGTTGGAGGGGTTGACGGGGTTCGGGCAGCGGCTCGGTGCGCAGGAGCGTGTCGAGCCTGGCCAGTTCGGAACGTGCACCGCGGAGCTTTCCGCCGATCTCGGCCAGCGAGAGCAGCGGATCGGCGCAGCGGGCGGCCAGCACCAGGATCGCCAGGACCTCTGCCGCCCCGATGGCCCCGCCGAGAGCGAGGTAGGCGCCCAGGACCAGCACCCCGGTGAACATCGCCTGCACGGTGAGCGTCAGGCCCACCGTGCCAGGCAGCGCCGACAACACGGTACGGCGGCCGGCGCGCTGGAGCCCGGAAAGCGCGTCATCCAGCAGACCGAAGCGTTCGACGGTCCGGCCGCCGGCGCGCAACACCGGCTGGGCCTGGAGATACTCGATGACCCGTCCGGCGGCCTGGTGGTCGCGTTCGTGCCGCTCGGCATCCGCTGCGGCCATCGAGCGTCCGGTCCAGACCTGGATCGCCGCCACGATCGGCACGGCGACCACGGCGGCCAGCCCCATCTGCACATTGAAGGCGAGCATCACGACAACGATGGTCAGGGGTGTCACGCTGGCGGAGATGAACGGTGCCAGCAGGTGAGCGATCACGCTCATCGCTTGCAGGAGGCCGCGGCTGGCCAGGACAGACACCTCTCCGGTACGGCCTGCGCCGTACCAACCGAGGGGCAGCCGTGCGAGATGGTCGCCGAGCCGGTGATACATGCCGCGCAGGAGCGTGGTCCCGACGCGGAAGCCGGACAGATCGCTGCAGTAGCGGAGCACCGCGTAGCCGGCGATCGCGGTCCCGAAGGCGATCAGCCAGGGCCACGCGGCTGCGGGCGTGCTTCCGAACAGGGCCTGCAACACAGGGACCAGCAGGGCATAGGACAGGCCCTCGGCCACAGCCGTCACCGTCATCAGCGTCACGGTGCGGCGCACCGACCGGGCGTACTGCTGTCCCAGCACGTGCAGCAACATGCGAATCATCGGGACTCCATTCGGTGGGATTGCCAGAACGCGGCGAACTTTCCGTTGCGGGCCAGCAGGTCGGCGGGCTTGCCGCGCTCGACGATCGACCCGTTGTCCAGCATCACGACGGTGTCGGCGTCGGCGACTGTCTCCAGGCGATGGGCGATGACCAGGATCGTCCGATCACCTGCCAGCGTCGTCAGGGCGCCACGTATCGCCTGTTCGGTGTGCGGGTCGGCGAAGGCGGTGGCCTCATCCAGCACCAGCACGGGCGCGTCGGCGAGCAGCGCGCGGGCGAGCGAGATCCGCTGCGCCTCGCCACCCGACAGAGCGGCGTCCTCGCCGATCACCGACTCGTATCCGCGCGGCAGCTCGAGAATTCGATCATGAATGTTGGCCAGCCGGGCGGCGCGGATCACGTCGTCAAGGTCCGCATGCGGTACGGCCAGCGCGATGTTGTCGGCGACCGTGGTCCGGAGCAGGCGAACGTCCTGGAAGACGAAGGAGACCGTCCGGTACAACTCTTCGCTGCCGAGATCGCGAAGGTCGACGCCGCCCAGAAGGACCGAGCCATGGGTTGGGTCGAAGAAGCGCGGCAGCAGCTGGACCAGCGTGGACTTTCCGCTTCCCGACGGCCCGACGACTGCGGTGACCGTCCCCGGTTCGAGCACCAGGTCGATCCCGCGCAGCACCTCGTGATCGGTGTCGTAGCCGAATCGAACCTCCCGCAGTTCGACCCGGTGCCCCTGTGGTGCGATCGGGTGCGCGGGCTCCGGTAGCGGCCGCACGTCGAGCACGTCGCGGATTCGGCCGATGGCGCGCCGGGCGGCCTGCAGGTCGTCGAAGCCGTGGCCGAGGGCCGCCACCGGAGCGGTCAGGCCCAGCCCGAGAAGCACAAAGGGCAGCAGGTCGGTGGCGGCCAGGCCGCCGGTCGTGATCAGAGCGGTGCCGCCGATCAGCACGACCAGCAGCACGAACGGCGGCGACAGGACCAGTTGCATCCCCGCGGCGATCGGGGACAGCCCGCGCGCCCAGCGCAGAAAGGTGTCGGCGAATTCGTCGGTGGCCGTACGGAATCGTCGGTGGGCGCGCCCGCCTCCGCCGTACGCCTTGACCACCGCGATCCCCTGGACGAACTCGATGGCGGAACTCGCGATCCGTCCCATTCCCGCGTCGAAGTCCTCCTGCTCGCGCAGCCGGGTCGGGGTCATCATCAGGGGAACCAGCGCCACGGCCAGCACCACCGGGATGAGGGTGATCAGCGTGAGCCGCCAGTCGATGGTGAACAGGTAGATCAGCGACACCAGCGGCACCACGAACGCCGCGACGAGCTCGCCGGGGGCGTGGGCGATGAACGGGTGCACGGCGCTGACGTCCTCCCCCACCACCTTGGCCAGCTCGCCGGTCCGGCGCCGGGAGAACCAGCCGATCGGCACCCGCCCCAGCCGCGCGGCCAACTGCCGGCGAAACCCCAGTTGCACCCGGCCGTCGAGAAGATGTCCGACTCCGGACGACGCGGCGGTGAACACCAACCGGACGAACAGCCCGACCGAACCCGCGATCACGACGCCCCAGACATGACCGTGATCGATCGGGCCGGACGACAACAGGGCACGCCCCAACTCGACGACCGCCAGCAGCGGCGCCAGACCCGCGACAGCGCCGATCACCTGCAGGATCACCACGGCCGTGAAAGCCCCGACATGAGGGCGCAACAGCCCGGCCATGCTCGCCGGTGGTGGTGTGGACTGCTCCCCCGCCTCGGCGAGTTCGGTGACAGTCATTGCGAAACCACCTTCCTGTGGATCTTTCATCTGGTACGGCGGAGCACGGTGAGCGCGATGAGGACGGCGGCCGCCAGGAGGGCGGCGCCGAGCGTCAGGCCGAGGGCGTACCCGTCGTTGAGCGCCTGGGGGGTGACAGCCTGGCCGGTGCGGTTCTGCGCAGCGGTGCCGAGAACGGCCAGCCCGAGCGAGGCGCCGATCTGGCGGGAGCTGTTGAGCAGGCCGGATGCGGTGCCGGTTTCGTGGGGGGCGACGCCGGCGGTGGCGGTGGAGACGACCGGTCCGAGGCAGAGCCCGAAGCCGATGCTGGCGACAAGGGAGGGTCCCAGGACGTCGGTGACGAAAGCACCATCCGCGCTGATCATGCCGAACCACGCGAACCCGGCCGCGGTCAGCAGACCGCCGATGATCAGGAGGGTGCGGGGAGCCACGCGGTAGCCGAACTTGATGGCGAGCACGGAGCCGACGACGACGCCGAGGGCCAGCGGCAGGAACATGATCCCGGTCAGCGCCGGCCCGGTCCCGAGGACCTGCTGCAGATAGAGGGAGATGAAGTAGAAGGCCGACGCCATGGCCGCACCGATCAGGAGGCTGTAGGCGTTCGCGCCGGCGACCGAGCGGTTGGCGAACAGGCCGAGCCGGAGCAGCGGTTCACGAGAGGTGGTTCGCTCCACGTGGATGAACGCGGCCAGCAGCGCGACAGCGATCGCCAGGGTCGTCAGGGTGACCGGTGAGGTCCACGCATACTGATCGGTGCGGACGACGCCGAACACCAGCAGGGTCATGCCCGCCGTGGCCAGCACGGCGCCGAGCAGGTCAGGACGGCCGCCACGAGCGGTCGGCGGACCGGCGGCGACACCCCGCCAGGCGATGGCCAGCGCGATAGCGGCCATCGGCACGTTCACGAACATCACCCAGCGCCAACTGGCGTACTCGGTGAGCACTCCGCCGACAAGCACGCCGAGCGCACCCCCGGCGGCGTTCATCGCGCTCCACACACCGAAGGCCTTCACCCGAGCCTTGCCCTCGGGGAACGTCGCGACCAGCAGTGCCAGCGCGGCCGGAGCCAGCGCGGCGGCCCCGATGCCCTGCCCGGCACGGGCGGCGACAAGCTGGCCAGGGTCCTGCGCGAAGCCGCCAAGCAGCGAGGCGAGGCCGAACAGGCCGAGCCCGAGCAGCAGGACCCGCTTGCGGCCATACCGGTCGGCCGCCTTGCCACCCAGCAGGAGCAGCCCGCCGAAGGTGAGCGCGTAGGCGTGGATCACCCAGGTCAGGCCCACCTCGCTGAAACCGAGACCCGCCGCGATCTGTGGGAGCCCGACGTTCACCACCGACAGGTCCAGCGACACCATGAACTGCACCACGGCCACCGCCGCCAGAGTCAGCCCGGGCCGAACACCCGAACCGGTGGCCGGCCTTCCACCTGTCCATTCCTTGACGGTCAACCCAGCTCACTCCTCTGTGTTGCCAGTAGAGTTTCGGAACATGTTCCTAAAGTACATCGCCAAGCTGGTCCCTGGTCAACACGTCGCGCAGCGGGGTGATGGGACGGCATGATGAGACCGATGTCTCGACCAGATGCACCCAGCGGCCGTACCGGTCGCCCCCCGGTCACCTCCCGCGCGCAGATCCTGGCGGCGGCCCGCCAGATCATCGAGCGAGACGGCTGGGAGAAGCTGACCGTTCGCCGGCTGGCGACAGAGCTCGGCATCGGGACAACAACCCTGTATCACCACATACGCGACAGGGAGGACCTGCTAGTCCAACTGATCAACGAACTCGCCGAACGGACCTTGCACCTCGAACTACCCAGCGAGCCACGCGACCGCATCATCGCGGCGGCCACCGCGATACACGATTCCCTCGCCGGCGTACCATGGGCCGCAGAGATCCTCACCACAGACGGTTTTCTCGGCCGCCTCGGCCAACCGGCCCTGCGGATGGTCGAAGCCATCGTGGCCGGAGCCATCGCCCACGGATGCACGCCCGCACAAGCCGTCGACGTCTTCCGCAGCATCTGGTACTACACCGTCGGCGAGATCCTCGTACGCATCCACTCCGCCCGCCGGCGGCCTGCCGACGAGCGCGATCCCTTTTTCAGCAGCAGCCTCGACACCTCCCAGCTCCCACGTTTGGCCGCCCTCGGTGACCAATGGCCGGAGCTGGCCGCGCGAGACACCTACCCCCAGGCGATCGAGGCCTTCGTCGACGGGCTGCTCGCGCAAGCGACGTCCGCAACTCCCTGATCCCCGCCCGCGTGCCTTCGATGGGAGTCGCAGGCAACCAAGATCCTTCTCAACGCCAACGGCTGTCCGCCGGTTTCCTCACCTTCGGACTTCGCGCGCAAGCGGACGGTCGTACTCCGCGACCACCAACCCTTGATGTAGGCGAGCAGCGCATCCTCAGTAGCCTCGGAGGCGGTCTTCCCGGTGTCCTGCACGTAGGCCGTCAGCCGTTGGCGCGGCGGGTGAGCCAGCGGCAGTTCGCGGGTTCGCAGTCTCGGTCGGAATCCGCCCGGTCGATGGTCAGGCTGGACTCGTAGCCGTTGGCGAGCGCCCAGGCGACGAAGGCGGGGAAGTTGTCACGGGGCTTCGACGAGAAGACCACGCATTCCAGCGGAACATCCTCTGATGGCGGCCGTCACGGGAGCCTGACCTCGGCGAAGATCGGCCGGTGATCGGTGTGCCGCAACTCCAGCACGCGGAAGTCCCGCACCGCCATCCGCGAGTCCGCGAGCACGTGGTCGATCGTCACCCCGGGCAGTCGCCACGTTCGGCCCAGCGCCTGCGGCCAGGTCGCCGTGAATCCGCGTCCCATGACGTCGGCCGCGTCCCGATACCCCGATGCCAGCAGCTCACGCATCGGCAGGTGGTCGAGTGTGGCGTTGAAGTCCCCCGCCAGCAGCCGCAGCTGCCCCCCGCCTCGCGGCAACGCGTGGAGGCCGCCCAGCCAGCACGGTTGCCGGCCGACGCGTTTGGGCGCGCACGGGTGCACGGAGACGATCTCCACACGGTCCCCGCCGGGATGCGCCAGCCACGCCCTGGCCTGCCCGAACGCACCCACCTTGATCATCTCCCCGGCCGTCAGCGGATACCTCGCGTACACGGCGGACCCGCCGACCCCCGGCAACGGCCGCGTGACGGCGTGCGGCAACCTCTCACGCACACCCGCCTCCTCCAGCCGCCGCATGGCCTCCGGGGTGAGTTCCTGCAGCGTCAGCACGTCCGGCCGTATCTGGCCGACCAGGGCCATCAGCTGGTCCGTGTCCGCCTGGCCCACCATCAGGTTGGCCGCCAGCACCCGCAACACCGGCCCGTTCACGGCCGGATTGCCGTCGGCGAAGGCCCGGGGAACGACGGCGCTCCCCAATGCCATCACGGTCGCGATCCCCACCACCCCCGCCGCCCGCCGTCTCAGCACCCACGCCAGCGCCACGCCGACCACCGCCCCGGCCGCCGCGTACGGCGTGTACGCCACCACCGGCACCCACGGCCAGTCCGGCTCGAACCCGCTCAGCCGCACCAGCGCCCACCCGGCGAACGGGACAACGGCGATCCAGCTCATCCATGTACGCATGCCTCTGTATCGCCACGAAGCCCGATAGGCGTTCACGACCGATGCGCAGCGCTCGTAGGACGCCGAAATGACAGGCGGTGATCACCACACAGCCACCGGGACCCAGCGGCCCCTGCCGGTGGCCGCCGGCACGGCTCCCGGAGCGGGGCCGGCATGGTCGACGGCCGAAGACGTTCGACGAACGGCCCTGGCTCGTCACCGGCGCCGTTCGCCCATAGCCGTACCGGGCTGACGTCAGGGGGCCGGCGCGACGGCGTCGCAGGGCTCGAGTGCCTGCGATGAGGACGACGGAGACGGTGCGACGGCGGGTGACCGGCGCGAGAGCAGGTATCCCGTCAGTGCGGCGAGAATGCCGGCCAGGCCGGCCGCCGCGAAGCCGCCCGCCGGCACGGAGGCGTCGATCGCCACTCCCACGAGCGGGGAGCCGAGCGCGAACCCCGCGCTCAGCGCCGAGGACTGCAGGCCGGTCGCCTCGCCTCGCACACTGGCCGGCGTCAGGCGGCTCACCGCGTCGGAGACTGTGGAGAGGGTCGGTGCGGTGAGCAGACCGGCACCGATGACGGCCACACACAGCCAAGGCCAGTCATGGGCAAGTCCGGCCGGAATCGTCACCAGCCCGAGCAGACCGAGCAGCAGCCAGGTGGGCATCGGCCGGGGCAGCGTTCCGTACACCAGACCGCCCGCGACGGACGTCACCCCGAACACGGCGACGACCAAGGCCCCCCACGAGATCTGACCGGCTTCTTCGAGAGTGGCGACGATGGCCAGGTCGACGCCGGCGAGCAGCATCGTGGCGCCGAACCCCATCGTCAGAACAGCGACCATGCGCGCTCCCAGCCACTCCCGGCGCCGGGGCCGGCCCGCTGCGTCGCCGGCCGCCTCGTCCTCGGCCCGCAGCGGCGGGTTGAGCAGGGCGATCCCTGCCCCGCCGGCGACGATCGCGGCGCCCACGCCCCATGCCACCACGTCGGGGGACACCTTCGCCGCGCACAGGATCACCACCGCCGGGCCCACCATGTACGACAGCTCGCCCGCCACCGACTCCAGCGCGAACGCCGCCCGCCGCTGCCCTGCCGTCGTCATCGCGGCTATCGCCTGCCTGGTAACGGATTGGACCGGCACCATCAGCAGACCGGCGGCGAAGGAGGCGCCCAGCAAGATCACGTACGGCAGCACAGGCACGGTCAGCCAGAACACGATCTGCGGCACAACCGTGGCCAGCAGCACGGTGCGCAGGCCCCGCCGATCGATCATCCGGCCCAGCAGCGGCCCGCCCAGCGCCACACCGGCGGTGAGCGCCGCCGCCACGGCTCCCGCGGCTGCGTAGCTCATGTCGAGGGCAAGCACGACGTACATCGTCAGCGCCATCACGTCGGCCGTGATCGCGGCACGAGCGAGCAGCGAAGTGCCCAGCAGTGGCGTCATCCCCGGCACCGCGAGCACCTGTCGAAATCTGGTCACCGCTTTGACGCTAGATCGTCAGTAATGCCATAGGAAGTCGCCAATTCGTTGGACCAGGCATAATGAACGCTTATGGCACGTGATCTCGAGACCGCACTGCTGCGGTCGTTCGTCACCGCCGTGCGAGCGGGCAGCATCAGCCGTGCGGCGGCGGCGCTCGGCCACACCCAGCCCGCGCTCAGCCAGCAGTTGCGCAAGCTCGAAAGGGCCGTCGGCAGGCCGCTGCTGCACCGGGCGCCGTCCGGCGTCACGCCGACCCGGGCGGGCGAGGAGCTGCTGCCCTACGCCGAGCGCATTCTCGCGCTGTCGGCACAGGCACTCACCGAAACGGGACGCGCGCTCACCGGGCATTGCGGCGTGGGGCTCCTCGAAGATCTCGCCGTCTCCCGCCTTCCTCAGGCACTCGCCGACCTCGCGCGGCTGCACCCCGACGCCACGCTGGAGGTGCTCAGTCTTTCCAACGCGGCGATGCGGGAGGCCTACGACACGGGCCGTGTCCAGCTCGTGCTCGACGAGGTCCCAGATCTTCCCTGGCCGCCGCGCTGGACGGTGCGTCTGCCGCTGGTCTGGGCGGTCGGGCAGGGTGTCGCCGCCGACGCCGATCCGCTGCCGGTGGTGCTGTTCTCGAACACGTGCGCCTGGCGAACGTCGGTGCTGGAAACGCTGGAAGGCGCCGGGCGCCGCTGGCGGGTGGCGTTCGAGAGCAACAGTCTCGCCGGAGTGCTCGCCGCGCTCCGGGCCGGGCTCGGGGTCGCGGCGCTCCTGCCCGCCAACCTCGAGCCGGCCATGGCCTGCCACGACGCGGCCGCGTTGCCTGCTCTGCCGGACGTCGAACTCGGCCTTGCCCGCCACCCCGGCACCGAAGGTGATGCGCTCATCGACGCCGTGGAGACCGCCCTGCGGCGGATGATCTGAGCCGCACGCGGCGACCCCCGGTTTCGCGACCCCGCGGCACGCGCCGAACTCGCCGCCGGAGACTGAGCCACACCATCGCCCCGTTCAGGAGTGCCCGATGATCCGGTGTGGCCGGTAGGGGGCCTCCAGCCGGGCCGTCTCCTCTTCGCTCAGGGACACATCCACCGCCGCGATCGCGTCGTTCAGATGACCCACCTTGCTCGCCCCGACGATCGGCGCGTTCACCCCAGGCCGTCCGAGTAGCCACGCGAGCGCGAGCTGCGCCGGTGGCAGGCCTCGTTCGCCGGCGACCGCACGCACCACGTCGACGACGTCGAAATCCGCGTCCTCGTACATGCTGTCGGCCAGCCGGTCGCTGCCGGATCGGACCGTGCGCGGCCGGCTGTCGCGGTGGCGGCTCCCGGTGAGCAGTCCGCGCGCCAGCGGGCTCCACGGGATGACGCCCACCCCCTGGTCCAGGCAGAGCGGGATCATCTCTCGCTCCTCCTCTCGGTAGACCAGGTTGTAGTGGTTCTGCATCGAGACGAACCTGGTCCAGCCGGCTGTCTGAGCGGTGTGCTGCGCTTTGGCGAACTGCCAGGCGTACATGCTGGAGGCCCCGATGTAGCGTGCCTTGCCGGCCCGCACCACGTCGTGCAGAGCCTCCATGGTCTCCTCGATCGGCGTCTCGTCGTCCCAGCGGTGGATCTGGTACAGATCGACGTAGTCGGTTCCCAGCCTGGTCAGCGAGGCGTCGATGGCGGCCAGCACGTGTTTGCGTGACAGCCCTCGGTCGTTCGGGCCCGGCCCCATCGGGAAGTAGACCTTCGTGGCGAGAACGTAGTCGTCGCGGCGCGCGAAGAGCTTGCTGAGCAGCCGCCCGGTGATCTCCTCGCTCACGCCGTCGGAGTACATGTCGGCGGTGTCGAAGAACGTCACACCGGCCTCGACCGCGCGCCGTACGATCGGCTCGGCCGCGTCCTCTCGCAGCAGCCACTCCCAGGAACCTGGATCGCCGTACGTCATCATGCCCAGGCAGATCCGGGAGACCTGCAGTCCCGACGAGCCCAGCTTCATGTATCGCATTTCGTCTTACCTTCCTGCGAGAGCGTGATCTCCACCGCGGCGGGAGAAGGCCGAAGTTCTCGATGGAGCGCGACTGAGAGCACCACGAGCCCGACTCCGGCGAGCTCGGCGGGTGAGGGGAGTTGCCGGAGCGCCAGGATGCCGATCACCGTGGCCACGGCCGGAAGCAGCGCCACCAGCAACGCGTACGTGGAGCGGGCCATGCGGGCCATCGCGAGTTGATCGCACACGTACGGGATCACCGACGAACAGATCCCCACCCCGATCCCGGCGGCGAGCGTGACCGGGTCGAGCACGGCGGGAGCGGCCTGCCCAACGCCCATCGGTGTGACGAACACACAGGCGATGAGCATGGCGGCAGCCAGCCCGTCGATGCCGCTGACGCCGCGCAGACGCCGAGCCGTACGGTGGGCCAGCACGATGTAGGCGGCGAACAGCATCGCGTTGGCGAAGGCGAAGGCCAACCCCAGTGGTTCCCCGGCCAGCCGGATGTCGGTCAGCACGTAGACACCGCCGACGGCTGCCACGAGTGCCGCGAGGTTACGTGCCGTACGGGCACCGAGCGCGGCCAGCACGATGACCGGCAGAAACTCGATCGCTGCGACGGTGCCCAGGGGCACGCGGGCGATCGCCAGATAGAAACAGGCGTTCATGGCCGCGAGCACCGCGCCCGAGGCGATGACCGTACGACGCCCCTCGGCGTCGAGCCGGGCGAGAGTGCACCAGGGGCGGCGCCAGAGCGCGAAGACGAGTGCGGCGCTCCAGATCCTCAGCGCCGCGACCCCGAGCGGGGCGAGCCTGGCGAACAGGAGCACGGCGAAAGCCGGGCCGAGGTAGTGGAAGACGGCGCTTCCGATGAAGTAGGTCCATGGAGGCGCCGTGGAGAGGACGGCGCGAGGGCCGGTGGGCGGCATGTCCCCATCGTTGGCCAACCCGTAATTTAGGAGAATGGCGAATCGAAAGATCAGACCCGAGCAGGCATACGAATCCAAGGGAATGGACGCCCTCGACCTTCGTATTCTCGCCGAGCTGCAGGTCGACGCCAGAGTGAGCTTCGCCGAACTGGGCCGCCGGGTCGCCCTGTCGGCCCCAGCGGTGGCCGACAGGGTGCAGCGGCTGGAGGAGACCGGAGTGATCACCGGCTATCGCGCCGAGGTCGACCCTCGGGCCCTGGGCTTTCCGGTCACCGTGATGGTCCGGATCCGTCCGGCGATCCGGGAACTCCAACGCATCTCCAAGATCGCCCAGGAAGTTCCCCAGATCGTCGAATGCTACCGAATGACCGGTGACGACTGCTTCTACTTCACGATGCACCTGCGGGCGGTCGACGAACTCGAACCGATCCTCGACCTGTTCACCCCGTACGGTCACACGACCACGTCTCTCATCCACACTGCGCCCGTGCCACGCCGTCCCCTGCCTCTGGAGTGAGACACGGGCCCGCTGACGGACTTCGGCGCGGTCCCCCGGCGTGCCGACGGGCGGACCGGCTCCAGGGGTGCGACCGGGCAAGCGCGCGTCCACGGCGACGCCACCCCTGGGCGAGCTCACCGCTGCCCGGCCGCTCGGGAGTGTCAGATGCGGGTCATGGTGGAGGGGTAGCCGCCCCCGCCGGGGTAGACCCATTCGCCGGTGACGGTGGTGTCGTCGGCGCTGAACCTGCCCTGGTAGTACGCCGGGCTGCCCTTCGCGCCGCCCCAGATGGTCAGCGTGTCGCCGGTCAGTTCGTAGACGTAGTCGAGGGTGTCGCCGCCTGATCCGTAGAACCGCGACACCACGTCCGCGCCGGTCGGCTCGCCGAAGGGGCGCAGGTTTCCGATCACTTCCAGGCCGGTCACCGGCTGGCCGAACTGGGTGAGCTCGATGTGCTGGAGCAGGAAGAAGCGGCCGGGCATCCACTCGTAGCGCACGGTTCCCTCGGCGCCGCCGGTAACCGCCCACCTGCCGACCAGGCGGTCCAGGGATTGCAGCTCGGTGCTCGGCTGGTTGGTCTCAGACATCTCGTCCTCCTTGGTGAGTGCTTGCCGGTACCTCGAAGGCGACCTCCGGTCCTCGACACCTGTGACATGTGACTTAGTTCACAGTGCTGCCATGTCGAGATCCCCGGTCCGGCCCCGAGGTTCCGGCAGACACGCACCAAGGAGGAACTCATGGCCACCGTCGCCGTCCCCGCCGTCCGCCGCTCGTCCGACCACCTGCTGCTCGCCGGTGCCCTCGCCGGGCCGGTCTTCTTCGCCTCGGCCATCGTCCAGATGCTCACCCGCGACGGCTTCGACATCACCCGCCACCCGATCAGCCAGCTCGCCACCGGCAGCCTCGGCTGGATCCAGATCACGACGTTCGTGCTGGCGGGGCTCGGCGGTGTGGCGCTGGCCGCGGGCACCAAGCGCACGCTCACCGAGGGAGTCGGCCGGCGGGTGCTGCCGATCTTCGTCGGGATCTTCGGCGTCGGCCTGATCACCGCCGGGCTGTTCACCATGGACCCGGAGAACGGCTTCCCGGTCGGCACCCCGGACGGGCCGGTCGCCCAGATGTCCTGGCACAGCGTCGCGCATTCGGCCGCGGCCGCCGTCGCCTTCACCGCGCTGGCCGTCGCCGCCATCGTGCTGGCCGTCCGGTGCGCACGCCGGCGGGCCGTGCTGCCTGCCGTGCTGAGCGGCACCGCCGCGCTCGTCCTGCTGCTGCCCATGTCGCCGGGTCACATGAGCATCCAGATCGCCGTCAACGGGCTGGTCGCCTTCACCTGGACAACCGTCCTGGCTCTGTTCCTGCGCCGTTCCGCCTGACCCCGGGTACCGTTTGCCCAGGCACGATCGAGAACAGGATCCACCCGTGAAGTATCTGCTGCTCAGCTACACGCCGACGGCCGCCTGGGATGCCGCGACCGCTGACACCCCGTCCGAGGAGGCGATGGCCGCGTTCGCCGCGTACCAGAAGTTCGAGCGTGAACTGATCGAGACGGGTGAGTTCGTCGGCAGCGAGGGGCTCGGCCACCCGGCGGTCAGCACCACGGTCCGCCGGACGCCGGACGGCGTGGTGGCGATCGACGGGCCGTTCGCGGAGCTCAAGGAGGTCCTGGCCAGCTTCGCCGTGATCGACGTGGCCAGCCACGAGCGAGCCGTCGAGATCGTCTCACGGATCGTCGAGGTGCTGGGTGAGCCGATCGAGATCCGGCCGATCATGGGCGAGGACTTCACGGCATGACCGACCGCACCGCGCGGTGCCCGCGAGCGGAGGGCTCGCGAAAGGTGGATCCGGGTATGACCGCAGAGGTCGAGCACCTGCTGCGCGTGGAGGCGCCGCAGGTGCTCGGCGCGTTGGTGCGACGCTTCGGCCAGTTCGACATCGCCGAGGACGCGGTGCAGGAGGCGCTGCTCGCCGCGAGCCGGGCGTGGCCGGTCGACGGCGTGCCGGCGAACCCGCGTAGCTGGCTGATCCGGATCGGCTACCGGCGGATGGTCGACCTGCTCCGCTCCGATCAGGCCCGCCGAAGGCGTGAGCAGGAAGCAGGGATAGCCGAGCTGACCATGCGGGAACCGGCCCGCCAGGCGCGCCCCGCACAGGAGACCGACGACACCCTCACCCTGCTGCTGCTCTGCTGCCACCCCGCGCTGAGCGCCACCTCCCAGGTGGCGCTCACGCTACGCGCCGTGGGCGGCCTGACGACCGGTGAGATCGCGCACGCCTACGGGACGACCGAGAACACCATGGGTACGCGGATCAGCCGGGCCAAACAGCAACTGGCTCGCGCCGGCGCCCGCTTCACCCCGCCGACCGACGCCGACCGGGACAGCCGGACGGCCGCCGTGATGCAGGCGCTCTACCTGATCTTCAACGAGGGTTACACGGCCTCTGCTGGCGACCACCTCGCCCGGGTCGATCTGACCCGCGAAGCGATCCGGCTGACCCGCATGCTCCGCGAGTCCCTGCCCGGCGACGCCGAAGTGACCGGCCTGCTCGCACTGATGCTGCTCACCGAGTCACGGCGCCCCGCCCGCATCGGGGGAGACGACGAGCTGGTGCCGCTGGACGAGCAGGACCGGACGCAGTGGGATCCCGACTTGATCCGGGAGGGCACCGAGCTGATCGACAGCGTCTGGAGCGGGCACGAGGTGGGCCCGTACCAGTTGCAGGCGGCCATCGCGGCCGTGCACGCTGCGGCGCCGTCGCCGGAGCAGACGGACTGGCCGCAGATCGCGGTGCTGTACCTGTGGCTCGAACGGCTCAACCCGACCGCGCCGGTGCGGCTCAGCCGGGTGGTGGCGATCGCCAAGGCCTACGGACCGGCCCGCGGGCTGGCACTGCTCGACGACCTCAACCGGCGCCACCGGCTGGATCAGGAATCACTGACCCGGCAGCGCGAACGCGCGGTGCGCGCCCACCTTCTCCAGTTGACCGGCGACGCGGCCGGTGCGGCGACGCTGTACCGCGAGGCAGCGGCCCTGACGGACAACCAGGTCGAGCAGCGATACCTCGTCAGCAGGGCCGATCGCCTGACGGCCCGACCCGATCATGATGGGTAGTCAGGCGACGTGTTCCGGCACGGCGACGCCCGACGACCTCGGCCCACCGGACCTGGCCCGGTTACAGCATCAGCGCCGGACCCGCTACACCCCGCAATCGGACCCCCGGGAACGCGGGTCTTCAGTGAGGGGCCCACGAGCTTTCACACCGTGCGGCTCGTCCGAGCCCCGTCCCACCCCCAAGAGATGATCTTGCTGGGCGTGATCGTGATGATTTCCCGCGAGAAGTACGGCACCGGCGGCTCGTGGTCCGTCAGAGCCACCGCCGAGCCCCGGATCTCGATGCCGCGCACCACCCACGGGTCCACCGAGGCCAGGTCGTCCACGACGAACGATACGGTGCTGCCCCGCTGGATATTCCTGAACTTCTTGGACGCACCCAGCGCGTGCCCGCCGATGGTGATCGTGCCCGAGGCGGCGTCCACGAAGAACCCCACGGGGTTGTTCTGAACCTGACCGGCGGGAGAAACGGTGGCCAGACGCCCGAGGCGCTGCCCGGCCAGATAGTCGAGTTCTGCCTGCGTGAAGCTCATGCGGCCAGTATGCAACCTTGACACCGGCGTCAATCAAACGCCGGCGGCTGCTGTCGTGCCTGTTCGCGCTCGGTACGCCCATGGGCATCCGGCAGGTGGCCGCCACCGGCGGGCAAGGTGAGGGCGGGGCCGCGGCGTCGTGATCGACTGGCACGGCGACAAAGGTCGGGCCCGCATCCGCTCCCGGTTCGAGACGGTCACGCGATCATGTCCGCTGTTCGGGACCGGCTACGTCCGCGTAGCGGATGATCTGGGTCGCCAGGACCAGCACTGCGGCCAGCGCGGCGGCCGAGCCGATCAGGACCGTTGGAGCGTGTGGGCCCAGCAGCCAGAGCAGGGTGAGGGCGGTCAGCGAGGGCGCGCAGAACGCAGCCAGGTCCACCGCCAGTTGCAGCCGCTTGCGAGAGGGGCGGAGTGGATCTTCGCGGTGGTATTTCTCCCACCTGAACATGTCGATGTCGCTGGAGCCGTCGTCGACGAGGCCGACCAGGCGCGGTCCCAGCCGGCCGCGGACGTACCGCCCGATGGCGGTGATCTTGTGATCGTTGGTGACGTAGGCCCAGCCCAGCACCGTGGCGGCCAGCGGCAGCAGCAACAGCAACTCCAACTGGCCCACGGTCGTGGTGACAGTGCTGATTCCGGCGACCGCGGTGAGCGTGGCGTACAGCAACTGGCCGCGCGCCCCGATCCGCTGCCGCTCCTCCGCCTTCAGCGCGTCGTACTCGCTCAGCAGCGCCTTGACCGCGTGCTCGGGACCTCCTGCGGTCGTGTCGGTGATTGCGGGCATGGGGATCCGCCTCCCTGATCTGTCGGACTGGAGGACGCGGGGCGCGATCCCCACAGGGCTGCGCCCATAGATGATGATTCGTTCCAGTACTGACGTTATTGTCATTTATGGACAGTATCGTCAGTCATGTAATGACTTGCCAAAGCAGTAGTGAGGATTCCGTCACTCTTGACGGATCCCGCTACAGTGGAACGCGCACCACAGCCGACAGGAGAGAGACAGATGGCCGACGCCGCACCGAGCCGCCTGGACCGGCGCAAGGCGCGCACCCGCGCCGCGCTCATCCACGCGGCCCAGACCTTCATCGCCGACGGCAGGACCAACGCGGCGATCCTTGACCTCACCCAGGCCGCCGACGTCGGCATGGGCTCCTTCTACAACCATTTCTCCAGCAAGGACGAGCTCTTCCGAGCCGCCGTGGAAGACGCCCTCGACCGGCACGGCGCAGGGCTGGACGAGCTGACCCGCGACATGAACGACCCCGCCGAAGTCTTCGCCTACAGCTTCCGGCTCACCGGACGCCTGCACCGCCGCCACCCCCAGCTCAGCAAGGTCCTGCTCAACACCGGCCTCACCATCGCCACCTCCGAGCACGGCATCGCCCCACGCGTCCGACGCGACATCCAGGCCGGCATCCAGGCCGGCCGCTTCACCATCAACGACCCCGAACTCGCCTTCGTGATCGCCACAGGCACCGCCCTGTGCCTCGGCCAACTCCTGCACACCCAACCCGACCGCGACGACGCCCAGGCCACCGACCAGATCACCGAAGACCTCCTGCGCACCTTCGGCATCCCCGCCGACGAGGCCCACGAAATCTGCCAACGCCCCCTGCCCGACCTCGACCGGCTTCTCCTCAGCACCACCGTGTAGCCAGTGCCCGTCGATGGCATCAACCGGTCATGAGCGACGACACGTCGACGACCTGAACGCGCCACTGGGGGACGTGGAGGTCACCCTCGATCTCGGCGGGGAGACCGAGGCGGGCACGCCGCCCGGGTCGGCCAGAACGCTCGGCACGGAGCATGTTTTCCCTGGTCGTGGTTGTGGTGATGAAAGCCGGGGGCGAAAATCGTCCTGTGGCGGGTCGGCCGGGGCACACCTCGGCGCCGACGCCATCTGCGTGGATCGGGGTCCCCGCGACGTGACGCTCACCGGCAATGATGGGGGGCTGTCCAGCTGGGTCACCCGGCGGAAGGCCGGGTGACCGCGTAGCCGAATGACCGCTTCGATGGTCGGGCAAGCAGGACGGAGGGGGTCGGCCCATGCGTATCGTCGTGGATCTGAACCGGTGCCAGGGATACGCACAGTGCGTGTATCTGGCCCACGAGATCTTCAAGTTGAACGGTGCGGAGGCGCTTACCTACGAGCCCAACCCCGACGACGCGCGGCGCCTGCAGGTCGAGCGAGCCGCCGCGGCCTGCCCGGTCCAAGCGATCATGATCGACCGCTTGGACGGCGCGGAGCGGGGTGCGCCGTCATGACCATGTCGGCAACGCTCGCCGAGTTGGTGCGCGACTTCAAGGCCAACGGCCGGATCGTCATCGTCGGCGCCTCCCTGGCAGGCCTGCGGGCCGCCGAAGCCTTGCGTGAGGAGGGCTTCAGCGGGTCTTTGACCATCATCGGGGACGAGCCGTACGAGCCCTACGACCGTCCCCCGCTGTCCAAACAGGTGCTCAAGGGTTGGGTGCCGGCTGACCACACTCTGCTGCCCCGCTTTCGAGAACTGGACGCGCAGTGGCGGCTCGGCGTGGCCGCCACCGGGTTGGACAGGGCCACCAGGCAGGTGCGCCTGGCCGACGGCGAGCAGGTCCCGTACCACCGGTTGCTGATCGCCACGGGGACCCGCGCGCGGCAGTGGCCCAACCCGACCGAGGCCGCCCTGGAGGGGGTGTTCTCGCTGCGCTCGCGTGATGACGCCGCCCGGCTGCAACGGGCGCTGGCCGAGCGGCCATCGCGGGTGCTGGTCATCGGCGGCGGGTTCATCGGCTCGGAGGTGGCCTCCGTCTGCCGGGAACTCGACATCCCGGTGACCGTCGCCGAGCGGGGCTCCGCTCCCCTGGTGGGCGCGCTGGGCGGGGTGATCGGCGAGATCGCCGCGGAGATGCAGCGCGACCACGGCGTGGACCTGCGCTGCGGGGTCGGCGTGTCGTCGCTGGAGGGCGACACGCGCGGACATGTACGGCGTGCTCGGCTCTCGGACGGGACCACCGTCGAGGCCGACGTGGTGCTGGCCGCGCTGGGGTCGATCCGTAACGTGGAATGGTTGGAGGGCTCCGGGCTGGCAGCCGGCTTCTGGGGTGTCGGCTGCGACGCCGGGGGTCGCGCCTTCGACATCAACGGCGTGGTGACCGACACCGTCTACGTTGCGGGGGACGTGGCGCGCGCGCCCCACGTGCTGTACGAGTACCAGTTTCTCGCGATGGAGCACTGGGACAATGCCGTCTTCGGTGCCGAGGTGGCGGCCCACAACATGGTGAGCCTCGAGCCCGACTACCGCCCGCATCTGTTGCTGCCCGGCTTCTGGTCCGGTCAGTTCGGCGTCAACATCAAGTCCGTCGGCGTACCACCGTTCGGCGACGAGATCGTCTTCACACAGGGCTCCGTGAAGGAGCGCCGCTTCGTCGCAGCCTACGGTCGCCGGGGCCGCATCGTCGCCGCCGTCAGCTTCGATCACGGCAAGTGGCTGGAGTACTACGCGCGGCTGATCGAGCAATCAGCTCCGTTCCCGCCCCCGCCGCCGGGCTGGGATCGGCCGGACGTCATGAAGCCGGTCCCGGCGGAGTTCCCGGCACCGGGTGTCCCGACGGCGATACCCGACGTTGTCCTGACCGGCCACGACCCGAGCGGGCGGAGCGCCGAGTTCCGACCCCGAGGTCGCTGACGCGCCTTGCCGGATCGGCGGGCAACCCGGCCGGCACCGCAGGAAGGAGAGGAACAGCATGGGCGAGGAAACACCCTGGCAGCAGGCGCTCCGCTACGCCAACCGTGCCAATCCGTACCCCTTCTACGCCGAGCTCCGCAAGACCCCGGTGGCGCGGCAGCCGGACGGCACCTATGTCGTCAGCACCTACCGAGAGATCGTCGCGCTGCTCCACGACCCCCGGGTCAGCTCGGATGTCAGGAAGATCTCCGCGCCCGCCCCCGCCCATGCCCCAGCCGCGGGCGCGGCGGAACCGGGGGCCGAGCCGATCTCGGATGCCGTCATCAATCTGGAGCCGAACATCATCACCTGCGACCCGCCCGAACACGATCGGGATCGCCACATGATGACGCGACACTTCTTCGGCCCGCCCCACTCCCCTCGCCTGATCTCTGACCTGGAACCCGATATCCGCCACATCGTCACCGACCTCCTGGACAGGATGCGGGGCAAGACCCGGATCGACGTCGTGGACGAGTTCGCCTATCCCCTGCCGGTGACCCTGATCTGCAAGATCCTCGGCGTACCGCTGGAAGACGAACAGCGCTTCCACTCCTGGATCGAGGCGGCCCTGGACGCTTTGGATTTCGGCCCGGAGGCGGCCTCCGAGGAGACCCGGCGCCGGCGGGAGGGCGGGCGCGGGAGCGTGCAGGAGCTCGAGCGATTCATGGCCGGGCTGATCGGCCAGTACGCCGACCAGCCCGGCCCGGGCATGCTCTCGGCGATGGTGCACGACGACGGCCCGGAAGGGCGCATGTCCGAGGGCGTGCTCACCAGCAATGCCGTGCTCCTGCTCTTCGCCGGGCATGAGACCACGGTCAATCTGATCGCCCACAGCGTGCTCACCCTGCTGAGGCACCCCGAGGCGCTCGAGAAGCTACGCCGCCGGCCCGACCTGATCGTGCCCGGGGTTGAGGAGTTGCTGCGCTTCGAGTCGTCGGTCCAGTTCTGGCACACCCGCTCCGCCACCGAGGACATCGAGATCGCGGGCACCACCATCCCGAAGGGCGCGCCGATCTTCCTGGCGTACGGCTCGGCGAACCGCGACCCGGAGCGGTTCGCCAACCCTGACCAACTCGATCTCGAACGCCCCGACAACCAGCACCTTGGCTTCAGCCAGGGCATCCACTTCTGCTTCGGCGCTCCACTCGCCCGGCTCGAGGTCCAGGTCGCCGTCGGGGAGTTCGTCCGCCGCGTGGAGAATCCACGGCTCGTCGTCGACCCGCCGCCGTACCGCCACAACCAGATCTTCCGCGGACCGCGCCACGTCCTGGTCGACATCGACGGGATCCACGACTGACAGTGATGATGGAGAAGAGCGCTTCCCGCGCTCACTGGACGCGGCGTTGTGACTTCACGGGAACCGAGGAGCTCCCCGCCACCCCCGCCGGATACGCCGCCCCGCTGGGCCGAATGCGCGGCTTCGGGCAGCTCACTGTTGCTGCCATTGAAGATGTGCATGTGGCGGGCATGAGAACGCTCAGATGTTGATCGTGCCGATGGTCGTCAATCAGTCAACGTGCCCTGATGGAAGTACACACGCCAGCCCGTCTCCGTCAGTCGCCACAAGGAGCTCCGCCATGCCCGGCGCCCCTGACGGTCGGCGAAGTAGGTCAGGTGAACAATCCCCGGCGCCAGCACGACCCCGGACATCTCGCTGACCTTGACCGGCGACTCCGAAGCCACGGTTTCCGCACTCATCATCGTGAGAATCGACTCCACGTCCCACCAGCGTCCAGAGGCTCCGATCTCGGTGAACTCCGGATCCAGAAGCTCCCGAACAAGGGCTGGAGAAGCACGCACCTCCGGATCCAGAAGCCGCAATTCGCCATCTATAGCCGCTTGTACTGCCCGCTCATCCCCGTCCATCACGCAGTGGATCCTACGAACACGCATCAGTCGCGCCCAGCGAATATCCAGCCCGGGGTGATCACCAATGGTCAGGTCCGCCGCTCCTCGCCCTCGCTGTCGACGACACGTGAAAACTGGATCAGGCACACTTTCCGTGATCGGACCCGTTGAGTAGATCACGGTCCGGGTGTTCCGGCCGGTAGCCGGGCCTCTGATCACGAGCATCTGCAGTGTGTTGATCAAGGAACTGGTCGCCGTCTTGTTCCCGCACTTGGCCGGCGTGCGCGTCGACGAGGTGTTCCGGTCGGGCGCCACGGTGCGGATCCGGGCCAGGACTGACACCGTGGAGGCTGCCTGCCCGGCCTGTGACACGCTGTCGCAGCGAGTACACAGCCGCTATGAACGACGGCTGTCCGATACTGCGGTCGCGGGCCAGGAGGTGCTCATCCACCTGCGGGTTCACCGGTTCTTCTGCCGCAATTCCACGTGTGCGAAGGCGACGTTCGCCGAGCAGATCCCGGGACTGACCGTCCGATACGGCCGCCGCAGCGTTCGGGCGGCAAGGGCGTTGCAGGCCATCGCGCTGGCGCTGGGCGGTCGGGCCGGGGCTCGGCTGGCGGGTCAACTGGCGGCCTCGGTGAGCCGGATGACGCTGATCAGGCTGATTCGTGCCTTGCCCGACCCGGCACTCCAAGTCGGTCCCCGGGTGCTCGGCGTAGACGACTTCGCCCTGAGGCGGGGCCACTCCTACGGAACCATCCTGATCGATATCTCCACCAGCACCGTGGTGGACGTGCTGGCCGACCGGACAGCCGATACCCTGGCGGCCTGGCTGCGCGTGCATCCCGGAGTCGAGATCGTCTGCCGCGACCGAGCCGGCGCCTATGCCGACGGCATCGCCCGAGGCGCACCACACGCGACCCAGGTCGCCGACAGGTGGCACATCTGGCGGAACCTCGGCGAGGCCGTCGAACGCACCGTCACCCGCCACCGCCACCACCTCCAAGCCCTGATCGCCACGCCCAGCACGCGCGCTGGCACCTCGCCACTCGCGGCGTCGGCCGCCTCGCCCTGCTTACCCGCCGGCCGTCAGGACCGCATCGCCATGCGAACTCGCGAGCGGCATGCCGCCGTCCACGCCCTGCTGGAGCAAGGCCAAGGGCTGCGGGAGATCGGCCGCCTGCTGTCCCTGGGCCGCAACACCGTGCGGCGCTTCGCCCGCGCCGCCCATCCCGAAGACCTGCTCGTTCACGACGGAACGGGCCGGCGGCCCAAAAACCTGGAAGCCTACGACTCCTACCTGCGCACGCGCTGGGCCGAGGGATGCACCAACGCCGAACTCCTCTACCGGGAACTGCAGGCTCGGGGCTATCGCGGCAGCGGCACCACCGTCCGCCAGTACGTCCGCCCCTGGCGAGCGGCAACGCCTCCCGCAGCGATGCCATTGCGGCCGGTCACGGTCCGGCAAACCACCGGCTGGTTCCTGCGCAACCCTGCCAATCTCGATCTCGACGAACACCGCCAGCTTCAGACGCTCACTACCGCCTGCCCTCAGCTGGCGGCGCTTCGGCTGCGCGTGCGCGAGTTCGCCGAGATGATGATGCACCGCCACGGCCGGAACTTGGAGACCTGGATGAACACGGTCCTGGGCGACGACCTGCCCGAGCTGCACTCCTTCGTCACCGGACTACGTAGGGACCAAGACGCCGTCACCGCCGGGCTCACCCTGCCCTACAGCTCCGGGCCCGTCGAAGGCCACGTCAACCGCACCATTATGTGGAATCTGATCTGTCAAGCGGGGCCATGCGGCTTGGCGGTAGCTATCGGCTGGCCGGTCCCGTGAAGAACCTGGACAATCGGCAATCGTGATGGGGATCTCCGGCTTCGAGCCGACCTTTCTCGTCGGGCTTGAAGCCGTCCGCGAGGAACACGGACCGAACCTGGCCGCGCTTGGTGGCCGGCGTCTGACGGGGTTCGCGATCGTGCGTTTTGTCGAGGACGAGGACTGGTTCGCTGACTGTCCCGTCGTCTTGGACTTCGACGGTGTCCAGATAGAGATCTGCCACTGGAAGCTCGATGAGCTGTCGATCAGCTGGAACAGCATCGACACGACGACTGCGATCAGTGACTGGGAGTGGTTCGAGCTGACTCCGGCGTGGTCCAGCGCCGACGAACGGCTTGAACCGTTCGTCGGCCAGGAACTGCGCGAAGTTGCTCTCCTCGAGTGGCGTCCTTCGAGCTATGACCTGGCGGACGGCACCATCGCAGTGGAGTTCGTCTTCGATGCAGGCCGTTTCCACATCGCCAACGCTCTTGATGAGAACAGCATCGATCTCGGCGACGCTCATCCAGAATTCGTGCGGCACCCACTGGGCTGTGGCGCGCCGCCTGACTAGGAGCTGTTTAGAGTTCGGATCATGTGGTTGAGGTGAGGAGTCTTAACCACAGGATCAAGCCCCGGAGGTAGAGCCCGGCCTCGTAGCTTTCCGGGGCCTTGTCGTAGCGGGTCGCCAGGCCACGCCAGGCCTTGATCTTCTGGAAGCAGCGTTCGATGGTGTTGCGCTGCCGGTAGCGCTCGGGATTGAAGGCGGCAGGCCGCCCACCGGCTGAGCCCTTCTTCTTCCGGTTGGCCTGCTGGTCGCTCTTCTCCGGGATGACCGCGCCGATCCTGCGGCGGCGCAGATAGGCACGGTTAGCCTTGGAGGAATAGGCCTTGTCCGCGGCCACCGCCGTCGGGCGGGTCCGTGGCCGGCCCACCGGTCCGGCCACGCGGATCTTGTCCAGGACAGTGGTGAATCGCGGGCAGTCGCCGGCTTGGCCGGGCGTGAGCACGAAGACCAGCGGCAGCCCGGCGGCATCGACCGCGGCATGGATCTTGCTGCTCAGCCCGCCCCGGGATCGGCCGAGCGCGGCAGCCTTCGCCCGCGCCTTGCGGCGTCGCCGAACGGCGGCGCGCTCGTGCGGCGGCGACGCGCCGGCCTCGGGTGTGGCCTCGGGCGCATCACCCGCAGCACCGGCGGCTGCTCCGGCAGCGGAGCCCCCTTTTCCTCGGTCAGCGCCTGCTCCAACGCATCCAGGGTCTCCCCGGCGACCGCCAGCCCGGCCGACTCCTGATGCGCCCGCACGATCGTAGAGTCCACGCTGACCAGCTCCAGCCCGACCTGTCCACGCGATGCGGCCTCGGCGATCAATGCGTCCATCAGCCCTTGGAACACCCCGGCCTTGGCCCAGCCGTTGAAGCGGGAGTAGACCGTGGACCACGGCCCGTACCGTTCCGGCACGTCACGCCAGCCGGATCCGGTGCGAAACCGCCACAAGATCCCATTGAACTGATCACGCACCCGCCGCGGCAGCGGCCCGGTAGCCGCTACCGGCAGATGCGGCTCGATCAAAGCCCACTCGGCATCGGTCACATCGAAGCGCGCCACATCCGAGTTCTACCAGTCACGACCAGCCCAGCACCGACCCCACCAAGATCCGAATCCCAAACAGCTCCTAGGTCGGCCTCCGGTTGATCTCGATGACCGGCAGCAGGGTCGCCTGGGCCGGAGTGCTGATCTGCCGGGGCGTGGGTCCGGCGGGGGTGGGGATGTCGGCGAGCTGGCCGAGCAGCCGGTCCAAGGCAGCCTTGCCGTCGTCGACCGCGGCGCGTTCGTCGTCGGTGAGCGGGACGGCGGCGAGCATGCGCTGCAGGTTGTCCTTAGCCTCCAGCAGCAGAGCCTTGGAGGAGTCCTTCGGGGTGTAGAAGTCACACTTGGCGCAGGCCATCCAGTGTGGACACTGCTCGAAGAAGGTGTAGTTGCAGAACCCGTGGCCCAGGTCGTAGTACTGCCACGGCTCACCGGCGGCCGCGGCCCCGCTCTCGACGGCGTCCCGGTCGACCAGCACCTCGATGGTGCGGACGTTGCGTTCGAAGTATCCGGCGTCGGTGTAGGCCCGCGTCAGCGTCGTTGGGGTGATCTTGGCGTAGTACTGGGTGGACTGCGGGGAGCGGTGCCCGAGCCAGGCTTGCAGCTCGAACAGCGTCATCGGCTCCTTGGCGTTGTAGAGCTGGCTGGCGATGGTGGAGCGGGCCCGGTGGCTGGTGATGTTCCCGCGGACGTCGGCAGCCGGGACGCCGGCCTTGCGGCAGAGCATGGGGATGACGGTGTTGTTGATGTAGGAGGAGGAGATGCGGCGGGCACGGAAGGCGAACAGCAGGTTCACCTGCTCGCCGGTGCGGCGGTCGACGAAGACTGGCTGGTCGGGGCGGACGGTTTGCCAGGCATCGATGGCCTGGCCGAGGATGGGATCGACGGGCTTGGTGAATGCGGTTCCGGTCTTGTGCGGAGGAACGTCCAGGAGGCAGACCGCGTCGCGGGCCAGAACCTGGTCGGAGTCGCCAGGAATCGGGGCGTCCTGGTGCTGCCAGCGGATGCACCCGAGGCGCAGCCGGGCGATCTCGTCACTGCGCAGCCCGCTGAACAGCCACGTCACGGTGATCGCGCGGACGAGCTCGATCGGATAGAAGTGCCCTGATTTAGTCTGCGGCAGGTCGCCCTGGTGGAGGTTCAGGCCCGCCCACAACAGCTTGGCCCAGATCTCGTCAGCGATCACACGGGGGTTCGGGCCGAGCAGCGCGGTGATGCTGCGCGGGGTCGCCAGCACGCGTTGCGGGTCGAAACCGCGGGGCAGCCACTCCCATTCCTGGCAGTCGGTGAAGAACCTGCGCAGCGCGGCGAGCTGCCCCTCCTTGCTGCTGGCTGCCAGCGGCTTGCCGACACGGTCCTTCAGGCCGACGGTGCGCTGGACGTAGTCACCGACCTTCATCCGGTCGAGCGCGGCGACCCAGGCCGCGCAGGTCTGCCGGGTCCAGTCGGCCGGGTCGGCGGCGTCGGGGCGCTCGGCCTGGAGCCAGCGGCCGACTTTGAGCAGGTTGGAGCGGACGCCGCTGCGGGTGCGGGGCGTCAACGTCGAGGTGGCATGCCAGCGGTCGACCCACCGCTCCCACTCTGGTGCGCCGCCGATGGCCCGGGCCGAGTGACGGCCGGTGCCCTGCCGGGGCGGATCGCAGAACCCCAGCGCGCTCACCGCCCGCTGCAGGGCGTGCAAGGTGTTCATCTGCGAGCCTGGCAGCAGACGGTCGCGCCGCACCCGATCGAACAACTCGGTGCTCAGCTGGTCGACATGAGGGCTGCGGTTGAGCAGGAACAGCCGGCAGGCCACCATCGGCAGCAACGTGTCGTCGTCGCGGCCGAGCCGGTAACCCCACTCGTCCAGGACGGCTCGAGCCTGAGCGAGCTCGTTACTCAGACGGTCGCGTCCGAAGATCTGCCGAGCCAGGGTGAGGCGTTGGAAGCTGCCGAGGCGGTCGAAGCCGGTGAACGAGCCCAGCAGATAGGCGTGCGCCGCCAGGTAGGGGCGGACCTCGTCACCGGCCCAAGCGGGCGCGTGGCGATGAAACTCGGCCTGGTCACGGCCGAGCAGGTGGACCCATCCTTCCTCGGTCCAACCCCAGAAGGTCCGGCCCTCCTCGGCGCAGCGCAGCAGCAGGAGCGCGACGACATCCCGCATGGCGCGTCGCCGATGCTGCGTGACCGGGCCGTCCAGGCCGGCGTTGACGACCTCCAGCGGACGCAGCAGCCGTCCGATCATGATCCAGCCGGGCGCGGACCGGTCGTAATATTGCAGCCGCCGCAGGTTACGAACACCGAGTTCGGCGATGCCCTGTATCTCGTCGGCGCGAACCTCAACCGTCGTGTCGAAGCGGTGACCAGCAAGGGGTGAGCACCAGCGGGGCGCGGGAGCCTCGGCGGCCCCGGGCAGCGCGGCGGTCATCGCGACGTTCCCGTCGTCGTCGCGATCGCCGCAGGGGTGTCGAGGCCGGTGAGCATCGCGATGCGCCACGCATGGATGTGCTCCATGCCGCGGCTGAGCTTGTCGGCCAAGTCCCGGCCGGACAGGTGGATGTACTGCAGCGTGGAGTCGGTATGGCGATGCCCGGCGAACGTCGCGATCGCGTGCAACTCCCAGCCCATCCGGGCCAGGTCCGTCAGGCACAGATGCCGGGTCGTGTGAGTGGAGAACTGCGGAGCCTCGGCGGCCAGCGCGATGCGGCGTACGACCTTCGACCAGGTCCACAAACTCAACGGCTGAGCGTGATTGCGCCGCGATTCCGACAGGAACAACGGCCCGCGCGCCCTGCTGATCCTCATCCGGTGCGCCAGATACCTCGACAACAGCACACCGGTCGCCGCCGAGTACGGCACCACACGCTCCAGCCGGTTCTTCGTGGTCTCCGCCCTGATCCGCAGGGTGCGGTGCGCAGGGTCGAGGTCGTCGGTGCGCAGCAAGCACAGCTCTTCGCGCCGCAACGCGGCGTCGTAGGCCAGGGTGAGCATGACTCGGTTGCGGATGGGTTCCTCGGCCGCGACCGCCAGGACGTTCCTCCACTGCTGCTCGGTGGGGATCCACGGCAGCTTCGTCAACCGGGGCACCAGACCACGCTGATGCCCGCCCAGAGACCCGCCCCAGCGCCGGCCCGGCGTGTACCGTCCCCGGCCGACCGGGTTGGAATCCCGCAGGCCCTCCTCCATGAGGTGGTCGTAGAACAGCCTGACCGGCACGATCCGCTGCTGGATGGTGGCGTTCGACAAGCCGGAGCCCGAATCGAGCGCGACGACGTTCGCGCCCCGACGGCTGCGACGCTCGGTCAACGCCCGCACGAACACGCCGATGTGCGCCCGGCTGGCCGTCACCGGGTCGACGCCCTCGCGCTCGCACACCTGCAGGTACTCGGCCAATCCGCGCGCGTAGGCATCGATCGTCCGCGGCGCCCTTCCCAGGTCCACCCAGATCCGCAGCCACTCGGCCGCCCGCGCATGCCGGCCCAGCACCGGCCACTTCTCCTCCAGCACCACCGTGCCGCTCAAACCATCTCCCCAGTTCCGTGGTCAGGACCGAGGAGACATGATCACCTCCACGGCCAGATTCCACGTAACTTTTAAGCTGCTGAAACGCCAGATGTACGGCCGCGCCAACCCCGATCTCCTGCGCAAACGCATCCTGCTGACCGACTGACCAGGGTCCGATCACGGAAAGTGTGCCTGATCCAGAATTCGAGTGTCGTTGACACTCGCCAGAGGGCCTACCACTGACACAGGCACTCATCACTCCGCTGTCACCTCGTTGACCGTTCGGGGATGGAGATGCGCTGGTCGAGGGCGGCGCGCCAGGCACGGCAACCGCTACCTGGCCCGGGGTCCGGGGAGAGCGCTCAGCTTGAGGCCCTCGGCTACAACGTCGCGGTCGAACCCGCCGCCCGACCCGGCTCCCGCCTGCCCTGCTGGGCCTGTTGCCGTGGGCGATGAAGGTCTGGGCCGCGCTGGATGAGCGCGGCGCGGGTGCGCGCCTGTCGGCTGTGGTGCGCGTTCCGCTGTAGTGGGATCCGTCAAGAGTGACGGAATCCTCACTACTGCTTTGGCAAGTCATTGCATGAATGACGATACTGTCCATAAGTGACGAAATCATCAGATACAGCGAGCTGAGAGCGCGGGTCCGCACCGGAGCAACCACCTGCCGCAACGTGCGAAGGAGAAATTCATGACCACCACGCAGTCCGTCACCGGCCTTCGTCCCATTCGGTCCCCGCGCGGGATCCCGATCCTCGGCCACACACCCCAGATCCCCGACATCAACCCGGTCGCATACTTCGGTGAGCTGGCCGGGCAGTTCCCCGAGGGCATCTTCAGCTTGGACATCGCCGGCCAGGAGAACGTCTTCGTCTACGACCCTGGCCTGGTGACGGAGGTCTGCGACGAGACCCGGTTCGGCAAGCCGATCCTCCCGCCGCTGAGCCATGTCCGGGACTACGCCGGCGCGGGCCTGTTCACCGCCCACGACGACGAGGAGGCCTGGGGCATGGCGCACCGGATCCTCATGCCGGCCTTCAGCCAGCGGGCGATGAAGAGCTACTTCGGGCAGATGCTGGAGATCGCCCAGAACCTGGCGGGCAAGTGGGAGCGCCGACAGGGGCAGCTGGTCAAGGTGACCGACGACTACACCCGGCTGACACTGGACACCATCGCCCTGTCGGGGTTCGGTCACCGGTTCGACTCCTTCCGCGACGAGGAGCTGCACCCCTTCCTCACGGCGCTGCTGCAGGCGCTGGTGGAGTCGATGCGGCGCTCGCAGGAGCTGCCGATGATGACCAAGCTCCGCAAAGCCGACGACAGGGCGTACCGCGAGAACATCCAGCTGATGCGCGAGCTGGTCGAGACCGTGATCAAGGAGCGCCGTCAGGGGAAGAGCAGCGCCGAGGACGACCTGCTGGGCCTGATGCTGGAGGCCGTCGACCCCGAGGCCGGCAGGCCGCTGGGCGACGACAACGTCCGGGACCAGGTGCTGACGTTCCTGATCGCCGGTCATGAGACCACCAGCGGTCTGCTGTCATTCGCCACGTACTCGCTGCTGCGCAACCCGCAGGTGCTGGCCCAGGCCTACGCCGAGGTGGACCGGATGCTGCCGGGCGACACGGCCCCCGACCACGACACGATCATGAAGCTGGATGTCATCCCGCGCGTCCTGGAGGAGACCCTGCGCCTGTGGGCTCCCATCCCACAGATCATGAAGGCGCCGCTGGAGGACACGGTCATCGGCGGCCGCTACCACCTGAAGCAGGGCACGAAGACGAACCTGCTGATGTTCCCGCTGCACACCCATCCCAAGGCGTGGGAACGGCCGCTGGAGTTCGACATCGACCGGTGGCTGCCGGAGAACCGGGCCAAGCAGCACCCGCACGCCTACAAGCCGTTCGGCAACGGCCGGCGTGCCTGCATCGGCCGGCAGTTCGCGCTCACCGAGGCCCGCCTGGCTCTCGCGCTGGTGCTGCAGAAGTTCAAGTTCTCCGACATCAACGACTACAAGATGGACGTGCGGGAGGCGCTGACGCGCAAGCCGGGCGACTTCGAGGTCGTCGTCCGTCCCCGGCAGGAGCGCGAGCGAGCGGTCTTCGGCGTCTCGGACCCGCGGAGTGACCAGGCTCAGCAGGCGGCCGCGGTCAGCGGCGTCGGGGTGAACCTCACGGTCGCCTACGGCTCCAGCCTGGGCAGTTGCGAGGACCTGGCGCGCACGATCGCCGACCGCGGCGAGCGGTCCGGGTTCGGGACCACGTTGCTGAGCCTGGACGACCTGGCCGAGAACCTGCCCACCGAGGGCCTGCTCGTGGTCGTGGCCGCGAGCTACAACGGCAAGGCACCCGACAATGCCCAGCGCTTCGACGACCTGATCGCCGGCGGGCTCCCCGAGGGCTCGCTGTCGGGCGTGCGCTTCGCGTTGCTGGGCGCCGGCAACACCCAGTGGGTGGCGAGCTACCAGGCGTTCCCCAAGCGGATCGAGGCCGCCCTGCTGGCCGCCGGCGCGACTCCGGTGGTCGAGCGCGGTGCGGCGGACGCCGCCGGTGACTTCGACGGCATGGCCACCCGCTGGACGGACACCCTGTGGGCCACCCTGGCCGAGGAGTACGCCGCGAACACCTCCGACGACGGCGCGCCACGCTACCGGGTGCGACTGCTGACCGAGGCGGACGTGCGTCCCGCGATCGTCTCCGAGCAGGCCTATCCGCTGACCGTGGTCGCCAACGAGGAACTCGTCAGCGACGCGACCGGGCTGTGGGACTTCAGCATCGAGCCGCCGCGCCCCTCGGCGAAGTCCATCATCATCGAGCTGCCCGAGGGCGCCACCTACGAGACCGGCAACCACCTGGCCGTCTTCGCCAAGAACGAGCCGGCGCTCGTCGACCGCGCGCTGGCGCGGCTCGGTGTCGACCGCGACCAGGTGTTCCGGCTCGACCAGCCCGGCGGCGGCAGGACGCACCTGCCGGTGGGCACGCCCGTCACCGCGGGCCTGCTGTTCACCGAGTTCCTGGAGCTGCAGGATGTGGCCACTCGCACCCAGGTGCGCGCCCTGGCCGAGCACACCCGGTGTCCCTGGACCAAGCCGCAGCTGCAGGCCTGCACGGCCGACACCGAGGAGGCCGACGAGCGGTATCAGGAGGAGATCCTCGGTAAGCGGGTCTCGGTGCTCGACCTTCTTGAGCGCTTCCCCGCCGTCGAACTGCCGCTGGCGGCGTTCCTGGAGATGACGGGGCCCATCCGCCCCCGCTTCTACTCCATCTCCTCCTCTCCGCTGGCCAACCCGCGCCAGGTCCGGCTGACCGTCGGCCTCGTCGAAGGCACCGCGCTGTCGGGCAACGGCACGTACCGCGGCCTGTGCTCGCAGTACCTGGGACGGCTCAAGCCGGGAGACGTCTTCTACGGTTACGTGCGCGTGCCCTCCCCTCCCTTCGCGCCGCCCGCCGACCCCGCCGCGCCGCTCATCCTCATCGGCCCCGGCACCGGCGTCGCGCCGCTGCGCGGCTTCCTGGAGGAGCGCGCCTGGCAGCGGGAGAACGGCACGAAGGTGGGCCCGTCCCAGGTCTTCGTCGGCTGCCGCCACCCGGAGCACGACTGGTTCTACCGGGAGGAGATGCACGCCTGGGAGCAGGCCGGGATCGCGAAGGTGCACGCCGCCTTCTCCGCGGTGGTCGACCATCCGGCCCGGTACGTCCAGGACGCCGTCATCGCCGAGTCCGACACGGTGTGGCGGGCTCTGCAGGACGGCGCGTACGTCTACGTCTGCGGCGACGGCCGCCGCATGGCTCCCGCCGTACGGGAAGCGCTCACCGCCATCCACCGCAGCCGCACCGGCAGCGACGACGAAACCGCCCGGCAGTGGGTCGACCAGCTCGAGGCGGACGGCCGCTACCAGCAGGACGTCTTCGCCTGATCTCCGTCCAACGCGACCCGAGCCAGGTCGAACAGTCTCGGGTGCGCGGCACCAACCGCCCAACCCTTCCAAGAAAAAGTGAGATCACGATGGACACCATGCTCGCCGGACGCTTCCACCTGGACAGCGGCAAGTTCCTCGTCGAGGAGGTCGCCGTTCCCGTGCCCGGCCCGGGCGAGGTACTCATCGAGGTGAAGGCCGCCGGCGTGTGCCTGTCGGACCTCCACCTGATCGACGGAACCCTCGTCCTCCTGTACCCCAACGCCTCCGGCGCCGTCACCGTCGGCCACGAGGTCTCCGGTGTGATCCACGCCCTTGGCCCCGGCCTCAGGCGGGGCCTGCCCGTGGGCACCCGCGTCACCCTGGAGGCGGGACAGAGCTGCGACCGGTGCGCGGACTGCGCACGCCGGCGCCCCTGCACCCAGGTCCGCACCCGAGGCATCGACTACGACGGCGGCTGGGCCCAGTACGCCATAGCCCGCGAGGACACCCTCGTCCCCATCCCCGACGAGCTGCCGTTCGACCAGGCCGCGATCATCCCTGACGCTGTCTCCACCTCCTACGCCGCCGTCGTGGCCACCGCCGGGGTGCGCCCCGCGCAGGCCGTGGGCGTGTGGGGTGTGGGCGGAGTGGGGGCGCACAGCCTCCGCGTCGCCCGTCTGGTCGGAGCCGCCCCGATCATCGCCGTCGACCCGCTGCCCGGTGCCCGGGACCGCGCTCTGGCCTTCGGAGCGGACATCGCTCTCGACCCGGCCGCCGACGACTTCGCCGAGCAGGTACGTGTCGCCACGGCTGGTCGGGGCCTGGACTTCGCCTTCGACTGTGCGGGCGTGCCGGCGGTCCGCGAGCAGGCCGCCGCTGTGCTCGGCCGGCACGGCACCCTGGTCCTGGTGGGCATCACGCCCGACCCGCTCACCATCAGCGAGGGCCTGACCTTCAACTACATGGGCAAGCAGGTACGCGGCCACTACGGCGGCTTCCCCGAGTCCGTCCCCGAGCTGGTGCGCCTGGCTTCCAACGGCCGGCTCGACCTGGCTCCCTCCATCACCGACCACATCCCGCTCGCCGACGCCGCCGAGGCGATCCGCCGGCTGGAGCACAAGATCGGCGATCCGATCCGCCTCATCCTCGTTCCCTGACGGCCGAGGACGACTGGCCAAGGCCACAGAAAACACCCTGTGCGAGCCCTGACCTTTGCCGCATTCCGAAGAGAAACGAGAGCGACATGTCTCACCTCGATCTTCCCAGCGCCCGCCGGGACTCGCGCCTGGACATAACCGACCTGTACGTCTTCCGGGGAGAGCGCAGCCCCGATTCCGCCGAATCCGATCGAAAGAAGGGATCGTCTGCGATGACGCGTCTGACCGCCCGGTACGCCTGCGAGGAACCCCACTCGCTCTGTGAGGGTCGAGCCGCGGCGTCGTTCCCGATCGTCCCTGACCTGCTGAGAGAGCTGGAGCAGGAGCTTCACAAGAACCGGCAGTTCGCCTCCGACGCCTCCCACGAGATGCGTACGGCCTTCGCGGGACTGCGCGCGGAGCTGGAGGAGGCCCGCCTGTATCCCGACCAGACCGATCTCCACGACCTGCTCGCAAGGGCGCTGAGAGGCGTCGACCGGTTGGATGCGATTCTCACCGACCTGCGAGTCCTCGGCGAAATGGAGGCAGGTCCGGCCGTGGAGCCGCAGCAGGTCGACCTCGCGGAACTGGTCCGGGACGAGATCTCCCGCCGGGTCGATCGCCTCCCGGTCCAGCTCTGGCTTCAACGGGGCGTGACTGTCCAGGCAGTCCCGATCCGGATTGCCCGACTGCTCACCAACCTGCTCGACAACGCCCAACGGCACGCCCAGCGGATGATCGAGGTCCGGCTGAGCCGTGTGGGCGACAGCGCCGAGATGACGGTGGCCGACGACGGAGACGGGATCGCGGAGTCCGAGCGGGAACGGATCTTCCAACGCTTCACCCGCCTGGGCGCCGCACACCGCCTCGACCACAGAGGCACGGGCCTCGGTCTGGCGATCGCCCGCGACATTGCCCAAGCCCACATGGGCACCCTCGACGCCGGGGAGTCCGCGACCGGAGGCGCTTGCTTCGTGCTGCGGCTTCCCCTCAGCGCGACGGTCCACCTTGCGACCGCGGCAGATACCGGACTGTCTGCGGTGGCCGCCCACGCCATGCCATAAGAAACTTAATCAAGATCAAGACCGATCTCGGCTACGCCCGAGAGCGGCCATACTCTGGCGGACCACGAGTTCGGTTCCCAGCTCCACGCCCAGCTCGACCGGCTGCGCGGCCGAGGGCGCAGCATCAAGCGGACCGCTGAGGTCCTCACCGAGCTCGGCCTGCTCGACGGCCCGCCTCCCAAAGCGATCCTGGCCTGGATTGACCGGCGCACCAGCACGCTGCCCGCAGGGTTCCAGGCCGACGTCCGCGACTGGCTCACCTGGTTGCACACCGGGGATGCCCGCATCCGCCCGCGCTCGGACACCACCTTGTACGTCTACTTGGGAGCCGTCCAGCCGATCTTGGAGAGCTGGGCGACGACCCGCAAACGCCTCCGTGAGATCACGCGCAAGGACGTCCACGCCGCCGTCGAGGCGCTGCGCGGGCGCCGCCTCAGCAACACCGTCACCGCACTGAAGTCGTTGTTCCGCTTCGCCACCAAGCGTCGGCGGATCTTCACCAACCCCACGACCCAGCTTCATCCAGGAGCGCACCCCTACCCCGAGCGGCTGCCGCTGGATGAGGTGACGCTCAAGACCACCGCGAGTGCCGCCGTCACGCCGGTGCTGCGCTTGATCGTCGCCCTGGCCGCTATCCACGCCGCACGCCCTCAGGCGATCCGCCAGCTCACCCTCGACGACATTGATCTGCCCAACCGCCGGATCATCCTCGACGGCCTCGCCCGTCCCCTCGACGAATTGACCCACGACGCCCTGCGCGACTACCTCACCGAGCGCCGCCAGCGCTGGCCGCACACCGCCAACCCGCACGTCCTGCTCTCCCGACTCACCGCGGGCGGAGTCGAGCCCGTCAGCACCTACTACCTCAAACAACACCTACTTGTCCGGCACTACGTCCGGCTCGACGATCTACGCGCCGACCGTGTCCTGGAGGAGGCCCTCAGCCGCGGCCCGGACCCACTTCATCTAGTGCTGTGACCGGAAACGATCATCGGGTTGGGTAACAGGCTTCAGGCTGCGGAAGCCAGAGGCCGACCTCCCTAGCGGATGCCCTTCTCGCTTCGGATGCGGGCGCGTTCGCGGCGTTGAGCGGCCAGCACGTCGGGGTGACGGGCGTGGGCGTTGCGCCAGCGCAGGTAGGCGTGTAGGGCCCGGGTCTGGACGGTGTGATTCGGGTGGTTGGAGTTGGCCAAGGTGAACTGGCGCAGCGGTCCAAAATGAGCCTCGATCGGGTTGGCCCAGGACGCATACGTCGGGGTGAACAGCAGCCTGACCTTGTGCTTGTCCGCCCAGGCGCGGATGCGCCGGTTCTTGTGCGCCGACAGGTTGTCCATGATCACGTAGATCGGGGCGCCGTCCGGGCGGGCGGCGCGGATGGACTTCAAGGCTGACCAGGTGGGTTCGCTGCCCTTGCGCCGGTGGTTGATGCCCCACAGCAGGTCATCGCCGACGGAGTAGCAGCCGTGGAAGTACCTCACGCCGTGAGTGCGGTGATAGGTGGCCGGCAATCGGTCCGGCGCGCCGGCAGGTGCCCAGCCCGTCCCGGCGGTGGGGCGGATGCCGAGCGGGCCGAACTCGTCGAAGGCGAAGGTCCGTTCGGGCCGGCGGGTGAGGGCGTACTCGATCTGGTCGAGTTTGGTCTCGAAGTCCGGGTCGGGTGAGTCTTTCCAGGTCTTGGTGCGCTGGAAGGTGATGCCGTGGCGAATCAGCAGGGTGCGTAAGGTTTCGCGGCCGATGGTGATGGCGCGGCCGGGCAGGCGGCGCAGGTAGTCGTGGAGTTTGCGGATGGACCAGCGGGTGAAGGGCTGGCCGAGTTTGGCAGGTCGGGTGGTGGCCGTCGCCGTGACGAAGTCTTCGTCGTCAGGACTCAGTAGGCGGGGACGGCCTCCCGCCCACTGAGGGTCCAGGCAGGCCAGGCCGATCTCGTTGAAGCGGTGGATCACATCGCGCACGGTGTCCTCATCGGCCTGTACCAGCCGAGCGATGACCGGGACGGTGTTGCCGCCGGCCGAGGCCAGCAGGATCATCGCCCGCCGATAGCGCACCGTGCTCATCGTGCCGCGCCGTACGATGCGCTGCAGCTTCTGCCCTTCCGGGTCCGTGAGTCTGCGGACCTTGACCGGTTGCGTCACCTGGCCTCCCGAGCGCCGATTGAACGTGATCAGCACCCATCCAACCCGCAGGGACGCTCTACACGCCAACCCGGTGATCGTTTCCGGTCACAGCACTAGCCGTGGTCTTCGGCATTGAGGAGAGCACCGCCATCCGGTACGCCGAACAGGCACGCCGACTGTCCCTTCCAGGTGAAGTTGGCGGAAGGGACACGTGCTGACCTGTGGCACGACATCCTGGCCTGGACGGTTTCGAGTGAAGTTGTTCAGGTCTTTTTGCCAATGATGGGCTCGAACGCCCAAATTAGTTGGATCCGCCTACCGGGGCCGAGAGGCTCTGCGTGCTCGTCGCGGAACGCCTCAGCACGTACAGGTAGGAGACCATGGCGCCGCCGGCGAGCGCGGTGAGCAAGGGGACGTGCCAGAAGGGCCGGATCTCGGCCGCCACCCCCGGGTACGGCCCGATCGGCCCCAGCGGCCCCGCAACTGCGAGAACCGTCAGTCCCAGCATGTTGAACGGGGTCACCATCGCCGTAAGCACCCGCAACCGAGCGCTGCCACGGCGCGCCGCCACGCCCATGGCAACAATCGCAGCGCTCATGACCGCCATGGTGATCGCGACAGCGGGGAGTATGCTCCACGCGTCCCGTACCAGGCCCTCTGGCATGCCGCCCCAGGCCACTTCGTCCGGAGTCGCGGGACGTGTCGTGACCGAGGTGAACCAGATATCGAACGAGCACACCGCGAGGTAGGCGGCATACCAAACCGGCTGCAGGAACAGCAGGCGGGCCACGTACGGCGAGGGCGTGACCTCCAGACCGCGGGCCAGTCGCAGCACGCCCCAGATCTGTGCGATCGCCGCCGCTGCCAGGACCGCGGTGAGCGTGGGAGGGCTCCAGCCGAGGTTGAACTCCTCGGGACCGACCTCACGGCCTGTGTAGGCATCGGGTTCGAGCCACATCAGGTGGTGCGCCGGATTGGCGTCGCCCACGAGATACAGGCCGAGCAGGTAGGGCGGCGTCAGCAGGCCCGCCACGAGCAGCACGCGGGCGGTGGGCCGGGCCGCGGCCAGACGCCAGAAGGCGAGCGCCGCTAGCGTGAAGAACACGCAGGCGAACGCGATAGGTCCCGCCACCATCTCCGTGACGAGGTTCAGGAACTCGGTGTCGTCCTCGCCCGGGAGGAACACGGTCGGAACAGTGACGAACCGCATCTGCCCGTAGCCGATCAGGTAGATGCCGACGACAGCGGCTCCGAAGACTGGAGTGAGCCTGAGCAACCTATTTCCCGCCATCGCCCCATGATCGACCACCCCTCGTGAAGCAGCCATAAGGGCGGCGGGAACCGGCAGCCGAAGGCGAAATCCGACATCTCGATCCGAACACCGACACGAGCACCGACAACACGCGGACACCGACAGCTTCGTCTGCAACCGATACGTTCTCATCAACGAAGATCACGATGAGAACGACAAGAAGATCAATTGATTGATCTGAACTCTAGGAGAAACCACATCAGGAACCAACGAGTACCCGACAGTTCAATTGAAGCACCTTCAGAAGAATTGAACTTCCGAACGGCAGAGTGCTAAGACATCCGATCTGCCCAAGGCGTCAAGCTGCGGACTCCAGACGATGCGGGAAAGCTGCGAGTTCGTCGTAGTGCTTTCGCTTCTGGAGGCAGTGGTGCAGGCAGCCGAGCATTCGGTTAAAGGTGTTGCGCAGGGCGCTGGAGTGCCTGTCGCCATCGGCCCGTCGGCGGTCGTAGTGCGCCCGGGGTCCAGGTGCTCGCAGGGAGGCGAAGGCCCAGACATAGCCGGCGGCGGCCAGGCGCTGGTTCTTCACCTTGCGGTGGTGAACGACCAGGCTCTTGCCCGAGGCGCGGGTGATCGGCGCCGATCCGGCGTAGGCCTTCAGGGATCGGGCGTCGGCGAAGCGGGTGCGGTCGTCGCCGAGTTCGGCGAGTACGCGGGCGCCGGTGAGGTCGGCCAGGCCCGGGAAGCTGGTGATGATGGCGGCGTCCGGGTGCTGGCCGAAGGCCTCGCTGGTGGCCTCTGCGAGCTCGTCGGCGGCGCGGCAGGCTGCGTCCAGTTGCAGCAGGATCGCCCGGGCTTGGCGGCCGAGGGCTTCCTCGACGGCCGGGAGCTGGCGAAGGTGTTGTTCACGGAAGTGGGCCTGGAGGTTGTCGGCCCACGTCTCGATGTTGCGCTGGCGGCCGGCGGCGCGCAGGAGCGCGTGCAGGCGGCGGCTGGTGAGTTTGGCGGCTGCGGCCGGGGTGGGCGCCGCGGCGAGGACGGCGCGGGCCTCGCGCGAGGTCAGGCCGATGTTCTTGACCTGGAAGGCCTTCAGCGCGGCGGGGAAGTACTCGCGCAGCAGGGAGCGCAGCTGGTTGGCCAGCTGCTGGCGGTTCCAGACCGCGTCCTGTTGGGCACGGGCCAGCACGGCGATCGCCTGCACCAGCTCAGAGTCGTCGGGCAGCGGCCGGTGGTGTTCGGCGTCGACGCGCAGGATGTTGGCCAGGGTGAAGGCATCGGCGTGGTCGGACTTGGACCGGGCGACGGTATGAAGTTCGCGGTATCGGGCGACTGCCAGCGGGTTGATCGCGTAGACCGTGCGGCCGGTGGCGCGCAGGCACGACACCAGCAGGCCGCGGCTTGTCTCGATCGCGACCGGGATGCGGGCCTCGGAGCGATCGCCGTGCTCAGCCAGCAGTTCGATCAGCGTCCGCCATCCGTCGACGTCGTCGCCGATGCGACGCTTGGCCACCAGCTTGCCCGTCTCGTCGACCAGGGCGATGTCGTGGTGCTTCTCCGCCCAGTCGATCCCGCACGTGATCATCAACATGTCTCCTTCGTCGTGCCTTGCCCAGGTGAGCCATGCAGGGGCACGCCACGCCCTAATGAGAGAGCTCCACGGCTCGACATCCGATCAGCAGTTCGTGGCCCCAGCCGGCCACAGGCCCGCGCACTGCGTAAGGGCTCGGCGGCCCCGGTATGAGTGGGCGGTGGCTCCTGTGGCTGGCTCACGGCACGATCTTGGCGAAGCGTGTGGTGGTCGGTGGTGGCGGGTTCGGACCGAGGACACGACCCGAACCTTGCCACGTCCGGACTTACCATGCCTCCGACCGCTTGGTGTCCGGATTAACCCTGCATCTGGAGAGATGAGGAGGGACATCATGTGACGAACGGTCACCTTGCCCTCTTCTCGGGAACCGCGCCTTGCTCCTGAACATCAAATGGACCATGACCAAGCGTCTACTCCTTGTCATGCTGATGTCTATCGGGTCGATCGCCCTCGCAGCCTGTTCCTCGGCGGAAGGCCCGCCCCTGATCTCACCCTCGGACCCAGAGGTGGGGAAGCTGCGGATCACGGCCAGGCAGGCGCTGAACGGCCGTCTCGATCAGACGGTCAAAACCGCGGGCCTAACCAAGGACATCAGCCACAGCGAGCTCGATCGGTGCAGGAAGGGCAATGACGATGCCAAGAACGATGAGGACTTCTCATCCAAGTGCACGCTCAGCCTCTATCGCGCCTACGCCTGGAACGGAGACATCGAAGCCCTCCTGGACCGGTTACCCGACTGCCCAGGAACAGCCGAGCTCAGGGACTACTGGCGCGAGTTCGGAGGCAAACCAGATCCGCAGGACAGCCCGCGCATCTACGATGTCGGCGACCTGCCCGACCTCGACTGCGCTGGCTTGACGATGACCTTCACCACTCCGACTCACAGCAAGGACCCGGGGCTCGACGTCATGCCGGGTGCCAAAGTGTGGGATCCGGACGGCGGCATGTATGACCCCTACTACTGGGCGCCAGAAGGGAAACCGTGGCTCGACACCTGGCTGCGGAACCAGAAGAGATACCGATTCCTGGTCGCCATGGAGGCGTCCAAGGACTACGCACTCATCAAATCGTAATCATCACGAGATGCGGGCCTGCTCCGTGAAACCCAAGAGAGCACCGTGCGCCGAAGATGCAGAGTTATTCCGGACAGATGTGGCGTCCATCGTTCGGAACTATCTGACGTCTTGCACGTTAGACACTAGCCACTACGACGATTTCGCCCGAACGAGACAACTGCACACTCCGTACGGCGCGGTGCCGGCCGGGGATCGCCGCATTCATCGGCGCGGGCTTCTCGGCCACGCCTCGTGCGCGTTCGGCGCGGTCATCGGCGTCCTGGGCGACGTAGCGGCCCCGCTCGTCACCGAAGGCATCGACCAACTGGTGAAGCAGTTGAGCCCGGTCCTCCAGGTAGGCCAATTGCTCATCCACCGACACGAACGCGTAGCACTCTGCGTTGTTCAGGAGGCGGACCACCTCCTCGATGCAGATGTACAAGCGCGTGGTGTTCGTGGTGTCGGTCATGACTGCTGGCCCTCCTTGGCCGCCCTGTTTCGACCCGCCGGGCGAAGGGTCTGGCGGTGTTCCCCTGCCTGGAACTCGCCAGCCTTCCCCTGTTGTACGACAGGATCGTGACAGCGCTTCGCGACAAGAAGTGTCAGTAACGCTATGTGACGGGTAATCCGGTGACGGGGTCGAGTAGCTCCAACCGCTGCACGATGGTCTCGCGCACCCCTTGATCAAGCTGCGCCGCTACCCGGTGTTGCCCGTCACCGTAGAGCCACGCGCTGCCGGGCTCACTGAGCTGGATGCCGGCGTCGAGGCCGACGAGCAGGACGATCGCGGTCCGTTCCCTGTCATCGAGGTCCCCGTGTTCGTCATGGACGCGTTCCATGACGAAGTCCCCGATGTCCTCACCCGCGATGCCAGCCGCGTGGGCCTGGCGGACGAGGTGAACCGCGATCGCGGCGGCCTGCCGCCAGTTCACCTTGTGATGCCAGCAACAGTCGCGAGGGCGTTGGCGGCGTACGAGCCCGGGGGCCAGGCAGCGGATCCGGCGCACCAGCCAGACCTTCGAGCCGATCATGCACTCGGGGTCGCGGAGCTCCCTGGGAATGGGCAGCCTGGTGACCGGCACCACCTCATACACCCAGCGCCCGATCCACTCAACGGGTCTTTGCACAGGGCACCATCTCCTCTGCTGTTGAGGGGTGGACGCAGGCTGATGAAAACCCGGAGTCGGGTTGTGCTCAGTGCTGCGCTTCGCCGCCTTGATCGTCATCTGGGCCGATACCGGGGAAGTGAGGAAGCGGCCCCGCCAGATTCTGGCGTTCCGTGCTGAGGTCGATGACGGCGAGCCAGTCGTGCGCGATCCACTTCTCCAGATCGTCTGCGAGGGCGTCGAGGTCGACTGCGGCTATGCGCTGTACTCCGGGATCCGTCAGGAGGTCGTCGGACCTGATGCCTTGTGGCTCCCTGCGGAGAGCCTTCGCGTACCTGCGCAACGTGGCGATGTGGAGGCCGATCCCGCTGCGGCTGGCCCGTGCGATGGGTAGCAGGTTGTCGGTGTGCGCGGCTGCTTCGGCATCGGCTTGCAGGTCGGCCTGCCAAGACTGGCGAATCTCCGCCGCGTCCGGGCAGAGGTCGTCAGCGACCAGGCGATCCATGAAGAGCCAGGTCAGCGGCCGGTCGGCAGCGGAGCGGGTCCAGTTGGACAAGTCGGTCTCGGTGATGATGTAACCGGCCGCCTCGTACGTCCCCATGTCCAGTACGCAGATGAGTGCCTTGTCCTGGGGCACATCGTCAAGGCCGTGCGGCGGGTCGGGCAAGACGATGCTGCCCGGTAAAGCGCTGAGGTACTCCACCTGGCGAGTGTTCTGCGGCAGGTTCAGATACAGCGTCATGAGGGCTCTCCAACGCTCGTGGCACGGGGGGTGGGTGGGGCATCGGGCTATCAAGGATGCCGCACGCGGCGCGGACTCCGAGTCCACTGCCGGGCATAGCGACGACGGGCTCATGTACGCGATAACAGCCTATTATCACGTACATGAACGACCATGGCATCGCGCTGAGCAGGGGAACCCTCTTCAGCGGAAGCGCACGACTCGCGCACGTTATCCGGTACATCGATGCCGCCCGCGCGGGGTCGGCATGAGCCGGCGTTTTCATGGCGACGCTGTCACCGGCGTGAGCGACCAGGAAGCGGCCTCAGTGCTGCTGTCTGCGGCGCTGATCGAGATCCGCTACCTTTCCAGGCGTGCCCGGCGCGAGAACGAAGGGGCCTCACCGGCCGATGACCTGCAGCGCATCTGGTTCTTGTCCGACCTCTGCCACAACCTGCCAGGCGTCACCCGGCCGCCAGTCTGGCAGCCCTCCCGCAAGAACGCCCCGCTGAGCAGCCGGGAACGGGCGATGCAGGAACGGCCGATGAGCTGGACCTGGAACACCGCCGGGCCGGAGGGACGCGCCTGGATCATCGAGCAACTCGATGGCGCCGACTGCCCGTGGACCCCTCCACCTCCGCTCCCTAACGCGTCCAAAGGGCCACCCGAACTGTCGTTGCGGAAGCGGCTCGGGTTTCCCTTGCGCTGGCCCGTCCAGGCCCCCGAGGGGCGACAGCCTCTGCCAGCCGAAGCGCGCGTCCTGAAAGCCGTGGACACCGAAACCGTGTGCGCCTTGTTTGAAGAGGCCCGCCGCCTTCGATCCGTCGCCGGCAAGGACGGTTCCTGGCTGTATGCCCACCTGGACCAGCACGGCACTCACTATCTGGTCCCGGATCCACCCGGCTACTACTGGCCCGGCAACTCCAACGGCCGTGGCGGCACGATCGACTGGTGGCAATGCGCTGCCCTGCTATGCATGCAGGACGGCGAGCAGGTAGCCGGTAGCATCCGGGTACTCCCGCAGACCTTCACCCCACTGCCGTCCACCCTTTCCCGGAGCCGACAACGCCGGCTGATCCACCTCGCCCGAGCCACCGAACGCGACACCCGGGCATGGCGCCTGGACCACGAGAGCGACTGCGGCCCCCACTCCTGCGGATTCCTGCCTGAACGACCCCTGCAGGAAAGGCCTACCTCATGACGTCCTCAGCCGCCGATCGAAAGATCACCGCACTGCGCGGTGACGGCATCGCCCTCGCCGAGGCGGCCGATGAGTTCTTGTCGACTCACCGAGTCGCCAACCCCAACACCCACCGCGCCTATGCTTCGGCGATCGACCGCACCATCGCCGCGATCGGCGGCCGCGACCGGCTTCTGGCCGACGTCACCGACGCCGAGATCAGCAAGGCGCTCACCGCGCTGTGGGGCGGGTGTGCGCCGGCGACCTGGAACCGCAACCGGGCCGCGGTCGCCTCCTGGCTGTCGTGGTGCTCGAGTAAGAAGCGGTGGGCGGCGCCGTCGGTCCCGGCTGAGGCCGAACGCCGTCGGGAGAACGTTGACCACACCAAAGCGGTGGCCAGGACCAAGCTGGAGCGGCTGCTGTCGCGCCGCGACATCCCGCTGCGGGACAAGACGCTCTATCGGATGTTGTACGAGACCGCCGCCCGCGCCGCCGAGATCCTCTCCCTCGACGTCGAGGATCTCGACCTGGACAACCGCAAGGCGCCGGTGCGCTCCAAAGGCGGCGATGTCGAATGGGTCTACTGGGACGCAGGCACCGCGCGCCTGCTGCCCCGGCTGCTGCGCCTGCCCGACGGTCACTGCGATGGGGTCGTGCGTACACGGGGGCCGTTGTTCCTGGCCAACCGCAAGCCCGTCCCCGCCCGCCGTCCCGGGCCCGAGCACATCTGCCCGCACACCGGGCGGCCGCGCTTGGGGTATGACCGGGTGCGCGTCCTGATGGAGGCGCACCTCGGCCTGGACCCGCACCAGTTGCGCCATTCGGCCGCCACCCATCTGGGCGAGGCCAAGGTGCCGCTGCAGCTCATCATGGCCAAGACCCGGCACAAGAACCCGCGCACCGCGATGCGTTACACCCGGCCGGGCGGCGAAGCCGTCGCCGAGATCACCGCCGTTCTCGCTCCGCCCCGTCGCACTCACTGACCCGCAGGCACGACCGACCGGAGGTCTCCGTGGACGGCAAATGGCTCGTCAACTACTTCAGCACCCCGGCCCGCTACCCCCACAACACCGTGCGCGGGGATCAGGAGCTCGACCCGGTGCACACCAGTGACCTGATGGACGTCTGCGAGATGGTGAGCCGCCTGGTCGACCGGTTGCGCGTCGAGGAGTTCGCGCTGCGGACCGAGAACCGGACCGGCCTGGTCGTGGTGTACGGCATGGACGAACCCGAGCCGCGCCACCGGCTGCGCGCGGCGCTGGAGCAGGACGGGTTCACGATCACGGTGCGCCGCAACGAGTACGGCACCTCCCTCGAAGTACATCCGCGCGAATCTGATCTGATCATGACCAGGCTCGACCTGATCATCGACACCATCGCCGCGGTGCTGCCGGAGGCCAGGGACATCGGCGAGCTCCAGTCCGGCGTCGAGCAGCGCCTGGGCCACCCGGTGCCGCCCGGCCTGTTCCACACCACTATCACGATCTTCAACAACTCCCTGCGGGCGCATCGGCAAGGCCAGCCGTTCGGCGCGAAAGTCCCCGAAGGCATGCGGCGTCTGGTGGCCACCGCCGCGAACACTGGCGTGATCCCGCCGTTGTGCGCCGGGTCGCTCTCTGCATAGCGGGTGAGGAAGAAGACGTTCCCGAGATACACCAAACGCCGCGACTGATCGTGTTTGCCTTGCTACGTTGCGCTTAACGGCTTCCGTCTCGGCGTGTGGGAGGGCAGCGTGGCCCGGGCCGATCGCGAACAGGAGCGGGCCGCAATCGCCCGGCTGATGGCCTTGAAGAACGCTGGGCAGCTGACGACTGAGCATGTGCGGCTGGCCGCCCACGGGGTGGGACTCAGCGAGCGGACCGTGTGGCGGCGGCTGGACAAGGGGCTGTCAACGCCGTCGGAGTACCAGCTCAGCGAGACCGATCGAGAGGCCTTCGCCTGCTACGGCGGCAACATCGCCGCCGTTCATCGTGCTCGTTCCGCTTCGGTGAGCGGCGAAAGCGAAAGTCAGGTGGCGGGCGCGGCGGTGCCGGAGTTCCTCGCGTCCGGCTGGGCCGGTAGCGCGCAGGTATCGCTACGGACGCTGCAGCGCGCGTTCCGCCGCGAGCTGACTCCGGCGCAACTGGCGGCCTGGCGACACGGAGAGGCTGGCCGCCGGGCGGCTGGCGTCTATCTCACGCGCGGACCCTCGCGGCGCAACGAGGTGTGGGAGATGGACCACAAGCAGCTGCCCGTCCTGGTGCTTCCGCCGCGCGGCCCGGCGGTGTGCCCGTGGCTGACCACGGTGCTCGACGACGGCACCCGCTCGCTGATCGGCTGGGCGATCGCGTTGACCCCGCACACCGGCACCGTGCTGACCGCGATCCGGATGGCGCTGGTCTACGATGTGGCCCGCGGCCCGTACGGGGCCGTGCCGGCCGCCTACCGGATCGATCGCGGGCTGGAGTTCACCGCCACCGCGGTCCGCGACGTGTTCGCCGCCCTGTGCGTCGCCGGTCACCGGCTGCCCGCCTTTCAGCCCCACCGCAAGGGCAAGGTGGAACGCCTGCACCGCACGATCGACCAGACGCTGCTCGGCGGGCTTCCCGGCTACACCAAAGGGCCACGCGAGGCCGGCGGCCGGTTGTACGGACCGCTGGACGACCGGGCCGCCGCACGTGCCCGAGCTGCCGACGCGCAGGTCGCGCCGATGCGGATCGAACGGTTCGCCGCTCGCTTCGCCCAATGGGTGTCCTGGTACAACACCGAGCGCCCGCACCGCATGCTGGCCGGCCGCACCCCGCTGCAGGCCTGGCACGACGACCCCAGCGCGCTACAGCGGATCGACGCGGCCAGCCTGCGCCACCTGCTGCTGGCCTCCACTGAGCGCACCATCGGCAAGGCCGGGGTGCAGTTCAACAACTTCGCCTACGTCGCCCCTGAACTGCGAGGCCGCGGCGGACAGCACGTGATCGTGCGCTACATGCCGCACGACGACCGCTCGGTGGAGATCTACCTTGACGGCGCGCACCTATGCACCGCCTACCCGGCCGACCAGCTCACCGCCGAACAGCAAGAGGCCTTCCGCGCCCACGCTCGCGACGAAGCCAGGGAACTCGGCCGCCAGCGCCGCCGGGCCACCGCCCGGGCGCGCGTCGAACTGGCTCCGCTCACCGGCGCCGAACCTGCCGAGCAGTCCCGGCTGCAGCCCACGACCGCGCCGCCACGCACGCAGCGCCGCCGCGACGAAGCGCTGGCGCGCAAGGCGCGTTCCGATCTTCTTGGCCTGCCCAGCGGCCGCACCCGCACATCACCGGTCTCCGCGCCCGAACCTGACGATCCCGAGACCAGGGAGTAGGCGACGATGCCGCAGCACTTCACCAACCTCACCGAAGCCAAGACGCTGGAGACCGACCAGCTCGCTCTCACCCGCCGCATCATCGGCGACCTGGCCGACAAACTGGCCTGCGGCGTCATCCACGGCAGCGCGGGCACCGGCAAGACCTTCGCGGTCGAGACAGCGCTGGAGGATCTGCGGGCCGGGCACGGCGGACGCGACCCGATGCGGACGCACACGCTCGTCTTCACCAGCAAGCCCACCATGCGGCAGCTGGCCGAGGAACTGGTCAAGACGCTCACCGGCGCCAAGCCGCGTAGCGGCAACCGCTTCTACCTCATCACCGCCCTGATCGAGTTGCTGAGCGGACCGCCCCGGCTGCTGGTGATCGATGAGGCGCAGCGTATGAACGGCGACTGCCTCGAGCAACTGCGTCATCTGCACGACCACGGCGACACCCGCTTCGCGCTGCTGTACGTCGGCGGGGACGGCTGCTGGGAGGTGCTCTCGCGCGAGCCGATGCTGCGCTCGCGCGTCTTCCGCCGTCTGCCGTTCCAGCCGATCGAGCGCGCCGAGATTCCCGCGCTGATGCGCGAATACCACCCCGTCTACGCCGGTGTCGATGACGGCCTGCTGCTGGACATCGACGACACCTACGCCCACGGCACGCTGCGCGACTGGGCCGCCTTCACCCACACCGCCGCCGACCTGTGCCACGAAGCCGGCCGCGAGCGCGTCGACGCCGACATCGCCGCCAACGCCTACACCCTGCTCGGCGGCGGCGCGCGATGACCTCGTCCGCCGCCAGACCCTCCCACGGGATCGCCGAACGGCCTGCTCCGCCACACCTGTGGTTGCCGCCAGGCGGCCGCTTCGTGCTGGTCGACAACGCCTGCGACGACGTCGCGGTCAGCCATCACCTCAACACCTTGGACGGGCCCGGCCACAGCCAGGTGGTCGTGCGTCCCACCCCCGGCACCGCCAGCGTGCACAGCCTGGGCCTGGACCTGCTGGTCGCGCTCGGCAAGAACCCGTACGCCGCCCGCACCGAACGCCTCGCCGCGAGCACCTGGCCGGCCGCGGCCGCCTGGCTACGCGGCCAAGCCGTCACCGACCTCATCATCGACCGCGCCCACCGCCTCACCGCCGGCCAACTGGAGGTCCTGGCCCACACTGCGGTGACGGCGGATGCCACCTTGTGGCTGATCTGGGCCGCACCCCACCACGAGGCGATCGCCCGTCTGCACGCCCTGCTGGATCGGCCCGTCGACGTGATCGGCCTCGACGACTTCCGCCGGCTCCTGCCAAGCCCCGCACATCCCCGCACCCGCGAGCCCGATCAGCAGCCCGCCTTGCCGGCAGCCGACTTCACCACCTTCCTGGCCACCTGCCGACGGCACTTGCCCGGCGACGACTTCGCCGCTGTGAAGCAGGACTTCCATGCCACCGCCGCGGCCACCGACGCCTGGCTGGCGCGCCTCGACCTCGCCTCGGCCACGCCGCACCGGTTGAACGGCGCCGTCACCGGCTGGCTACGCGACGACACCGTCGGCCGTGCGGCTACCGACCGCAGCGCGCTGATCCGGCTGCGCGCCGTCCAGGCCGCGCTGTTCCTGGCCGGTATCCGTCTCAACTGGCGGCCCGAGACCCTCGGCCCCGACCCCGAGTGGCGTCTGCCCGGCGATCTCACCGCACTCGTCAGCGCCCGGCTGCACGCCGTGGGCCGTACCGACACCGCGGCGGCGACCGCGCTGGCGCTCCATCTCAACCACGCCAGCACCCACTTCGGATTCCTGCTCGTCGGCGACATCGCCGCCGACGGCTCCGCCGTCCACACCCCTGGCCAGCCCGGGCCCGACACCATCCACCGCATCAGCTACCCCGGCACCGGCACCCGGCGCTCGCTGCCGCATGAACTGCACGTGCGCGATAGCGCCTGGCACGAGTTCGCCGGGCCCGAACCTCTCTGCATCCCACCCCACGCCCGCGCCCTGTTCATCGCCCACCTGGCGCATCGCCGCCGCCAAGACGCCGCCGACCGCGACCCCTACTTCGTCCACCTCCACGCCGCCCATCGCGATCCTCAGATGCTGTTGCTCGGCGCCATCCGCCGCACCTGCCAGCAGATCGGCCTGGATCCGCCCTGGCTACACGGCGAGGACTGCCCGCACGGCTCCGACGTCGGGCAGAGCGCGCGCGCGCACCCAGCTGGCTCACCGAACGCGGCCTGCAGGTCGCGCGCATCGGCACCGACCCGAAGCTGGTCATCCCCCGCCCCGCCCCACCGTGCCGGCCGCCGGGCAGCGGCACACATCGTGAAGGAACGCGATGAACGAGACGCTCTTCCGTGAACGGCTGCAAGCCGCAGGCCTGTCGCGCTGGGAGCTGGGCGACCTGCTCGGCATCCACCCCCATCACCTGCACGACCCTCACCTGAACCAGCTGAGCAGGCGCCCCATATGGGCCATCATCGAGCTCGCCCGCCACTTGGACCTGCATCCCGCCGACCTTGTCCCCGAACTGCGGGCCGTCCTGGACATCCATCCAGCGCCGGGCCGCGTGCCCGCCGACGACCCATCCCGCAGCGACGCCGACGCCGCGATCGTGGTCAACGCGCTGGCCCACGCCGCCCCGAAGGCATTGAGCGCCGAGCACCTCGCCGGCGCCCTCAGCTGGAGCCTGGCGCGCACCCATGACGCCCTTACCTACGCGCTGGCCCATCCGCAAGTTGGCGGACCGATGGCTGTGCGCCGTGTCCCGCCCCACCGCTTCACTCTCGCCCCGCGCACCGACGTGCTCAGCGCTGACCAGCACCGCGCGGTCCGCGCCACCGGCCAGGCGCAGGCCGGTCTCACCGGCCACCAAGCCGTCGTCCTGCTCACCGCGCTGGCCTGCGGCCACACTCCCACCTACGCCGAATACCGCGATCAGCCAGGCTGGCGCGAGGCTGAATCCGCGCTGAAGTGCGCCGGCCTGCTCAGCAGCGACCTCGACCCCAGCCGCGTCGACGTCGCCGACGACGTCCTGTACAGCCTGCGCTACCACCACGACGATGACCTGCCCGCCCGCACCCCGCCTGGTACCCGGGACTCGACATGACGCTCCCCGTCGACCAAGCCCAGGCTCCAGAGCCAGCCCCTGTTCCGCCCGCGCCCCGACGCCGTCGGCGACGCGCCGCCCGCGCCCGCTCGCACCGCCTGGGCCCGCTCAAGCTGTCAGCCGGCGAGCTCGCCGACATCCGGGCCGCGGCCGCCCGCGCCGGGATGTCGCCCGGCGCCTACGCCGCCCACACCGTCACCACCACCGCCCGCCACGCCCTGGTGCTGCTCCCGGCCACCGACCGCGAACGCATCGCCGAACTCCTGCACGCCCGCATCGAGTTGGCCCGCATCGCCGCCCTGCTCCCCACCGCCGATGCTCACACGGTGTTGCCCGAGCTGACCCGGGCTGCCCGCCGCATCGAGCAAGCCGCCGACGCCCTGACCCGCCACGCCAGCCGGAAGACGACTTCGACGTGATCGCCATGGTGCATCCCGGTCCTGGCTCACGCACACGCGAGTTGCTGCGCGAGCTGTATGGGCCAAGCACCAGCCGCTACGAACACCAGCGCGACCCCCACCTCATCGCCGCCTGGGACCCCTTCGAGCCCGACCCCGCCACTGGCGAGGCCACTCTCGACGATCTCGCCGCCCACCTGAACCGGCCGGTCGACGTCTCCCCCTACCCGCTGCGCCGCCACGTCTGGCACTGCACCGTCCTGACCGCCCGCCACGACCGCGTCCTCACCGACACCACCTGGGCGCAGATCGCCGCCCGCCTACTGGACGCCGCGGGCATCGCTCCCTTCGGCGACCTATTCGCCTGCCGGTGGATCGCTCTTCGGCACGCCCGCGACCACATCCACCTCATCGCCACCCTCGCCCGCCAAGACGGACGACGCCCGAACCTGCACGGCAACTGGTACCGGATGCGCGACACCTGCGACCTGATCGAAGCTCAACTCGGACTAGGAGCTGTTTAGAGTTCGGATCATGTGGTTGAGGTGAGGAGTCTTAACCACAGGATCAAGCCCCGGAGGTAGAGCCCGGCCTCGTAGCTTTCCGGGGCCTTGTCGTAGCGGGTCGCCAGGCCACGCCAGGCCTTGATCTTCTGGAAGCAGCGTTCGATGGTGTTGCGCTGCCGGTAGCGCTCGGGATTGAAGGCGGCAGGCCGCCCACCGGCTGAGCCCTTCTTCTTCCGGTTGGCCTGCTGGTCGCTCTTCTCCGGGATGACCGCGCCGATCCTGCGGCGGCGCAGATAGGCACGGTTAGCCTTGGAGGAATAGGCCTTGTCCGCGGCCACCGCCGTCGGGCGGGTCCGTGGCCGGCCCACCGGTCCGGCCACGCGGATCTTGTCCAGGACAGTGGTGAATCGCGGGCAGTCGCCGGCTTGGCCGGGCGTGAGCACGAAGACCAGCGGCAGCCCGGCGGCATCGACCGCGGCATGGATCTTGCTGCTCAGCCCGCCCCGGGATCGGCCGAGCGCGGCAGCCTTCGCCCGCGCCTTGCGGCGTCGCCGAACGGCGGCGCGCTCGTGCGGCGGCGACGCGCCGGCCTCGGGTGTGGCCTCGGGCGCATCACCCGCAGCACCGGCGGCTGCTCCGGCAGCGGAGCCCCCTTTTCCTCGGTCAGCGCCTGCTCCAACGCATCCAGGGTCTCCCCGGCGACCGCCAGCCCGGCCGACTCCTGATGCGCCCGCACGATCGTAGAGTCCACGCTGACCAGCTCCAGCCCGACCTGTCCACGCGATGCGGCCTCGGCGATCAATGCGTCCATCAGCCCTTGGAACACCCCGGCCTTGGCCCAGCCGTTGAAGCGGGAGTAGACCGTGGACCACGGCCCGTACCGTTCCGGCACGTCACGCCAGCCGGATCCGGTGCGAAACCGCCACAAGATCCCATTGAACTGATCACGCACCCGCCGCGGCAGCGGCCCGGTAGCCGCTACCGGCAGATGCGGCTCGATCAAAGCCCACTCGGCATCGGTCACATCGAAGCGCGCCACATCCGAGTTCTACCAGTCACGACCAGCCCAGCACCGACCCCACCAAGATCCGAATCCCAAACAGCTCCTAGCCCCTGCGCGGTGGTCAGCCGCAGCGCCCCAAGCAGCATCACGCACTGTGATGCCTTCCACTGACACTTCATGACGCATGGACTGTCATCTGCTGTCGTTTCCCACTGACATCTCGTGACGCCCAACATTCCTGCGGGCCTGGCCGCGCCCATGACATCGCCGCACTGGCATCGCCGGATCCGCCGCTCTTGCGGAGCAAGTTAGTACGAAACTCCGAGAAGACGTTCCGTCCGGGACGCAAGCCCGCTGGGATAGATCACATGGACCCCGACGGCGAGAGCACCCTCACCACCCGCGTACAGCAGCGCCTGCAGAGCCGCACCTGCGGCTGGTGCGGGACCCTCATCCCCTACACCGGGCGCGGCCGGCCCCCGGCCTACTGCAGCAAGGCGCACCGCAACCGCGCGTGGGAAGTACGCACCGCCGAGCGCCGCCTGCAACGCGACATCGCCACCACGGCCGCCACCGCCGAACCGGTGCGCGAGGTCATCACCGAGACCGTCACCCACACCCAGACGCGCGTCCAAACCCGCCTCGACCGGCGCCCGCCGGACACCGCCCGCGCGTGGATCGAGCACCTCGCCGAGCTCGCCCGCCAGCTCCGTGAAGACGAGCTCGGCGACCAGCACTGGACCCACGCCAAGCTGTATCGCGCCCTGGCCGACGTCATGAACGCGCTCGACCGCGCCCATCCCGGAGGCCTCAACCGGCTCCTGGGCCGCTGACCGAGTGCGCCCCCGGCCGCGCAGAACAGCCGCAGCAAGATAGGCGCTAAGTGCTCCCCAACTCGGTCGGCACCGGCGGTGAATGCAACTTTTCTCTACGACCATCAAGGGGCGCCGGCGGCGCCCGGGCGTGGCCTACAGCGGCAGTGAGCGGCGGCCGGTCTTGATCGGACGGGCGTTGTTGTAGTCGGTGATGAAGCCAGTTACGCCCTGCCAATGCGAGGACCAGGGGTGCTCCTTGACGCCCTGCACGAACCGCTTGAGCACCTCGACCTCCCCGTCCCTCCGGTCGAGACTGTCGCCGGTCAGCAGCAGCACCCGCTCATCGCGTCGGTGAATCTGGCAGAACAGCGTCTCGTGGGCGGCCCGGTAGACGCCGTAGGCGTGGCAGTCCAGCGACATCCGCGCAGCCCGGCCGAAGGCAATCGCCGGCTCAAGCGCGCCGAAGAAGAACCACTGACCGAACTCGACACCGTAGCCTCGGCGAACGATGTGGTCGTCGCGGAACAGCTCCCGAGGTAGGTCCTCGCACGCGGCAGTGGCGAGGTAGTCACCGGCCTCGAGTTCGTTGCGCCGGGCTGATGCGCCCCGCTCGTACCGCTCGCACAGCATCCGACGGCGTGCCACCGTTCACCCTCCCCGAGTTGCCGAAAGTTCAGCGAGGCCAGTTCACGCGCGCGACCAACGACCGGGCACGAAGCCCCTCAGGCGCCTGGCGAAAGACGTACTGCCGAATTGCTCTTGTAGGAATCAAGATCATTTCGGTTAAGACCAACTCGCCGCCCTAGGCCCGGTCGTGAACGCCGTGCGGTGGGATTCAACGTACCTGTCGGCGATCGTTGACCACCTGCGTGCCCAGGGCTGGAAGTCCACCTCCAGAGCCTCGATCAGAGAGGAGCACGTGGCCCGGCTGTCCTCGCTCGGCCACACCCACCTCAACCGCTTGGGCCGCTATGCCATCACGCCCTCCGGTCCAACCAGGGCTGCGGCCGTTGCGCTCACCCGCCGGCGGCCAGGACGAGGAAGTAGACCGGCCGGCCCAGACGGGGCAACGAGGGGTGGCGGTTTCGGCCGGTCAGGTGGTGGCTAAGGAGCGCCGAGTGGTCCGGCTTAACGGGAAGTCCCGGCCAGCTGCGGGTAGAGCGCCGCGACGCCCGCGGCCAGCCCGGACTGCACCTGGCGGCTGAGGTCGTCCGCGACGATCTCGTGGGTGTCGGCGGCGATGCCGTCGACGGCGATTCGGGCGAAGTTGGCGGGTCGGCCTTGGGCTCGGTGAGTCCCCGGGGCATGTCGGTGGCCATGAGGCCGACGTGGAGTCCGGTCACCACGATCCAGCGCTACCTCACCGCGCCCGAGCCCTGACACCTTCAGGCCGATGTGGTGGCGGTGCCTGCCCAGGTAGCCAGGGCGGTGTGGAGGCCCTGCTCGTCGGGGCGGTCGGTTGCCCAGGCGTAGTAGCCGTCGGGACGGATGAGGGCCGTGGTGCGTCGGTCGTCGGTCCAGTGTGCGTGGACGACGTGGCCGGGCACGTCCGCGTCCTGACCGGCCGGTGTGATCAGCACGAACCTGCCGCCGCGCTGGAGCTCGTTCAGGCGTCCCTCGGCCAGTTCCACGTCGGGGGCGCGCCGTCCGGTCAGCTTGTGCGCGCCGCGCGGAGCCTTGTAGGCGATGCCGATTCCGGTGACCATGGACGCCGCCTTGTCGGCCAGCGGACGGAAGTTGCTGACGACCGTTCCGGCCGCGCGGCGCAGCAGCCGGGCGGCGAACCCGTGCAGCAGGGCGGCTCGCACCAGTGTCCCGCTCATCCGCAGCACCATCTTGCCGACGGCGTGCCGTTCGGCCTGGTAGGTGTCCAGCAACCGGTCGTCGGCCCCGTCGCGCAGCACGGCCACCAGCTTCCAGCTCAGGTTGGCGGCGTCCTGGAGGCCGGTGTTCATGCCCATGGCGCCCGCCGGGGAGTGCACGTGCGCGGCGTCACCGGCGAGGAACGCCCGCCCGACGCGGTAGGCCGGGGCCTGCCGCTCGTCGCTGTGGAACCGGGACATCCAAGGGATCTCGGTGATGCCGTAGTCGGTCCCGAAGTTCATCTGGAGCAGTTCCTTGACCTCATCAGCCTCCAGCGGCGCGTCGTCGGGAAGCTGGTGGCGCCGGTTCCAGCCGGTCACCCGGTACAGGCCGTCGCCCATCTCGGTGAGCAGCGCGAACCCGTCCGGGACGGCGTTCACGACGAAGGGCCGGTCCGGTGCCTTGCCGAGCCTGACGTCGGCCAGGATCAGCGAGCTGAGGATCGTGTCACCGGGGAAAGGCTGGCCGATCGCGGGCCGGATCGAGCTGTGCACTCCGTCGGCGCCGACCAGGTAGGACGCGCGGAACGTGGTGCCCGGCTGCCCGTCGGTGTCCTGCGTGTGGGCCGTGACGCCGTCCGCGTCCTGCGCCACCGCGACGACCTTGGTCTCGTATACGAAGGTGACCCCGGCCTCGCGGGCCCGGCGCTCCAGCACCTTCTCCACCTTGTACTGCGGGGTGAACAGGACGAACGGGTAGCGGGTGGGCAGCCGCGAGGGGTTGAGCCGGGCCGCCTCAAACAGCGCCAGCCGGTTGATGGGGTGCCCGCCCGCCACGACCTCGTCGGCGATGCCGCGGGCGTCGAACTGCTCCAGCACCCGGGCGTGCACGACCAGCGCCCGGGACAGGTTGCTGACCTTGTACGGGCGGCGCTCGACGAGCACGACCGACAGGCCCGCCTCGGCCAGATCACCGGCCAGCAGCAGCCCGGTCGGTCCCGCGCCCACGACCAGGACGTCGGCATTGGTGACGGTGGGTGACATGGTGCCCTCCCAAGAGTTTGTCAACACCTGTTGGTCAACGCTTGTGGGCATACCGTAGGACGCCGCGCCCACTGATGTCAACAACTGTTGGCCTGCGTGCCCGCCAGCCATGGCGCGACCGGCCACGCCCGGGGCTGGACCGGTGTGCGGGCGGCGGGCTCGACCTAGAGCGGGCCGTTCGCCGGGTCGCTGCCGGTCAGATAGCGCTGGATGACCGGGCCGAGCCAGGCGACGATGTCGTCGTCCGACATGGTGACCGCCGGCGGGAAGCGCAGGATGTAGCGGCACAGGGCCATCCCGAGCATCTGGGAGGCCACCAGCACGGCCCGGGTCGCCGCCCGGCCGTCCCCGCCGGTCGGGTCGCCCGCCAAGGCGGTGATCAGTGGTGCGAGCTGGGTGGCGAAGATGGCGCGGGTGCGCTCGGCCGCGGCCTGGTTGGTCACCCCGGTGCGCAGCAGGACCTGAAGGGCGTCGTCGGCCTCCCAGCGGTCCAGGAAGTGCCGGACCAGGGTCGCGCCCACCCGATCGCGCGGGAGCGCCCCCAGGTCGGGCAGGCGCAGGTCGAACTCGGCTGCGGCGGCGAACAGCCTGTCCTTGCTGCCGAAGTAGCGCATCACCATCGACGGGTCGATGCGGGCGTCGGCGGCGATCGCCCTGATCGTCGCCTTCTCGTACCCGTCGGCGGCGAAGCGCTCGCGGGCCGCGGCCAGGATGACCGCCTTGGTCTCCACTGCAGATCTCCTCATGCCAACTAGTGTAGGCCAACAACTGTTGACATCGCGGCACGCAAGGGGTAACACTATGCCAACAGTTGTTGGCAAACCCGGGAATGAGGACCAGAAGATGTCGAAGACAGTGCTGGTGACCGGCGCCTCCACCGGAATCGGCCGGGCCACCGCCCTGCTACTGGCCCGCGAGGGGTTCACCGTCTACGGCGGGGTTCGCAAGGACGCCGACGGCGAGGCACTCGGGCCCACCGTCACCCCGATCAAGCTGGACGTCACCGACACCGACCGGATCGCCGACGCCGCCGCACGGATCGGCCACCTGGACGCGCTGGTCAACAACGCCGGGATCGGTGTCACCGGCCCGGTGGAGTTCGTCCCCTGGACGCGCTGCGCCGGCAGTACGAGGTCAACGTGTTCGGCCAGATCGCCGTCACCCAGGCGATGCTGCCCCTGCTACGCGCCTCGCGCGGACGGGTCATCACCGTCGGCTCGGTGGGAAGCTGGATCACCCTGCCCTTCGGCGGACCGCTGTGCTCCTCCAAACACGCGATCCGCTCGCTCAACGACGCCCTGCGCATGGAGGTCAAGCCCTGGGGCATCGAGGCGATCCTCATCGAGCCCGGCTCGATCCACACCGACGCCGTCGACAAGCTCGAAGACGAAGTCGAGTCCCGGCTGGCCTCGCTCGGTGAACAGGGCAGGCAACTTTACGGCGACGCCTACCGCACCATGACCACCGCCGGCCTCAAACAGGAACGCAACGGCTCGCCCCCCGACGTGGTCGCCCGCGCCATCCTGCACGCCTTGACCGCACGCCGTCCCCGCGTCCGCTACCCCGTCGGCAAAGGCTCCCGCCTGATGAGCACTCTCGGCCGCTGGCTCCCCCAACGCACCCTCGACACCCTGCGCCGCCGCGCCCTCGGCCTGTCCTGACCATCGAGAGCGGTCCCGCGCTCGACCGGGCGTTGGTCGGAGAGCGGACCGAGCTGTGGACCGGCGTGACTGTCGCTGGCGGGGAGCCGTTCGACTCGATGCACCTGCGAATCGCTTCCCTCGATGACAGGTTCGGCATGATCTGGGGAGACCCTGACCGGGGCGGCGACCTCGGTCGACCTGGCGACGCTCTGGTACTGCCCGGTTCTTATCACCCCGGATAGCTTCGCCTACCTCACCGTCCGCGAAGATTCTCCCAACGGCGAGGCCGAGAAGCGCCGGTGGGAATTCGGCGTCTACGGACACGGCCGCGAGGGCGGCGAACTCGCCCGACAACTCCATGACCACGTGCAGACCTGGGACCGCGAATGGCGCGACCACCCCGGCCCGGACTTCACCCTCTACTCCGGCGAGGTCACGGTGCCGGCCCCAGCCGTTGGCCGGATCTTCCGCAAGCGGCACACCCAACTCGTCGTGACCTGGGCGTGATCGCCGTGCCGCCCCCCGCTCTGTGGAACCGAGTGGAGTGCCCTCACGTAGCGTTTCCCCTTCTTCGCCCGACTCCGGGCAGCGGTGTCGCCTCCGGCGTGCGCAGCTTGTCCACGGCCGCACGGCGGGCCCGCTCCGGCCGCCGGTCATACCGCGCCGTGGTGGCGGGGGAGGCATGCCCGAGCAGGGCCTGCGCGGTGGCCAGGTCCACCCCGGCGTCGAGGAGTTCGCCGGTGAACGTGCGACGGAAGTCGTGAGCATCCGGGGCTTCGGCGAGCCCAGCTTGTTCGGCGCGGTTGGCGATCACGTCGCCAACCGTCTGGCCGCTCATGTGCGCCACAGTGCCCGCCCGGGTGCGGCGGACGTGGCCGCCACGCGGGGTGAACGGCGCGAACAGGCCGCCCGGGTCGGAGCCGCGGACGGTCAGCCACGCCTCGATCCGGCTGACCGCGCTGGAGGTGAGGTAGACGTACCGTTCCTTGTTCCGCTTGCCGTGGCGGATGCGCAGGGACCGGTCGGCCGGGTCGTAGTCGGCCAGCGCCACCCCGGCCAGCTCGGACCGGCGGGCGCCGGTCGAGTACAGGGCTGCCAGCAGGGCCGCGTCCCGCAACGCCGTACGGCGCAGCCTCTCGCGGTGCGCGTCGTCCTCGACGTCCTCGGGGTCGGCGTCGCAGGCCGCGAACAGCGCCCCCACGCGCTCGACGGGCAGGTGCTTGCCCTTGGGGAGGCGCGTCCCTGCGAACTGGTCGACGCGCTGGGCGCGGTCCCGTTCGTCGGCGTTCATGAGGCCGAGCAGCCACGCCCGGTCGAGGACCTGGCGCAGGGCGACGATGTGCTTGTTCCGGTAGGCGGTCGACCACGGCTCGGGATCGGCGTCCTTCTTACGGGTGGTCGCTGCGGCGATCAGGGCGCGGATGTGCTGGGTGTGCTCGGCCCGCAGCAGGTGCCAGTGAACCGTCTCGCCGGTGATGGCGAGCGCGGCCGGGTCCGGCTTGCCCGTGACACGGTCGACGCCGGCGGGATCCGCGCCGGCGATGAGCCGGGCGATCCGGTCGAGGCAGCCCTTCATGGTGCGGCGGGATTCGGCGTTGTCGAGACTGTCGAGGTAGGTCCAGTACGGGTTCTTGTTCGGGTCGGCGGCCGCCACTACGGCCGGCAGCGCTTCCACGCCCACCGCAGCGACCACCTCGGGCAGGGTCTCGCTCATCGGGCCCACTCGGCGTGCGTGTCGAGGGCGATGAGAGCCGTACGGTCGGTGTCGGGAGGTACGAACCGTAGATCCCGTATGGGCACGTTCGAGTCCTTCCTGTGTTTTTTGGGGTGTTCGCACCAACTCGTCCGAACCCCTTCCCGCGAGGCGAGCAGCAAGATCATAGCGGCTTTATCGGCGGGAACGAACATTCCCGGTAACAAAAATCGAGGGAGGTATGCCGCCGTCTTCCTACCCCGGGTAATACCCGGCGGGTACACTCCGGGTATGGCAATGGAGAAGACTTCCGTCAGCATCGAAGCGTGGATCTTGAAGGCTGTCCGCAAGCACGCGGAGGAGAACGGGCTCAGCGTCTCGGCCGTCCTGGCGCGCGGCGCCCTACGCGAGATCGCCGCCAGCCACACCCCGGCCGCCCGCGCCGCGGTGTATGGGGCCGGCGCCGTCGCCGCTCAGGAGGCCGACGAGCGCATCACCGCCGAGGACATCACCCGGGCCGCTGACGAGCACCGCGGCGAAGCCGCGTGAGCCACCGATTCGGCGAGCTGTGGACCGTCCAGTTCGGCGACCGCGACGAGGTGCGCCTGGTCGTGTCCGGCGACTTCTACCACACGCTCTACGGCGACAACGTGCTCACCGCGCACGTCGAGGCCGCCGACATGGCGCACGCCCTCACTGCGTTCGTGGTCGACGTCGGTGAGGGCCGCGCCGCCATGGTGGACCGCATCAGCACCGTGGCGGCCGTCCGCCTCAAGTCTAAGGTCGGCGATCTGCCGGACGAGCAGCTCGCCGCCGTGCGTGGCATGATCGCGACCATCTTCGGCACCGGCGGCTGACCGCGAGCAGAGGACACGGCGTCCGGAGCGTCCGCCGTGTCCCGGGGCCCGACCATCGAAGATCCCAGCTGGAGGACGAAGGACAGCGGACGGCTGCGCCGGTCGGCGGAGACTCACCTTGCTGGTCAGCCCGCCTCGCGAACGGCCCAGCCTGGCCGCCGTCAGCCGGATCCCTCGCCGGCAGGGGCGTCATGCCCTCGACCTGACCGTCAGGCAAGCCCTTGGAGAGCCCGTCTCGGAACCCGGTATGCGGTTCGTGGAGGAGCCGCGTCGGTGCCTGAGCTGCGGCCGTCGGCTGCGACGGCGAGCCCGCGGCGACGCCCCCTGTTGTTCAGGCTCCTGCCGAGCTCGGCTTTGGCGGGTGGGTACGGCGAACCCGCGACCGCGTTGCCGTCCCTCGCGATGACTCACCTGCTGGACCGGCTGGTGCTCGTCGTCGTGCCGCAGGCCCTCCCCGCCGTGGTCGCTCATCTGAAGACCGACCCGCCCGTCCACGCGCGCCTCATGCTGATGCCCGACGCGGCGCAAGCGGCTCGGGCGTGCAGGTCATCACCAGCGGGCGGAACGCGATCTCATGGCCGCCCGACTGGACCAGGCCGGCCGCCTACCTGGACAAGACCGTGACTGCGGATGTCGGGATCGCGTCGACGATGTGGCGGCGGTGATGCGTCTCGGGCTGGGCCTGGTCAGCGCGGTCGGAGACCAGGCCGCAGGGCAACGAAGCCGCCGTGTCAGTCTCCGGCCGTGCGCTCGCGTTCGTATTCGGCGTTGATGCGCAGCGCTTCGGCGAGCTGGTCTTCCAAGATGATGATCCGGCAGGCGGCTTCCACGGGGGTGCCCTGGTCGACGAGTTCCCGTGCGCGCGCGGCCAGGCGCAGTTGGTAGCGGGAGTAGCGGCGGTGCCCACCGCTGGAGCGTCTCGGCTCGATCAGGTGGGCGGCGCCCAGAGCCCGCAGGAACGTGGGGGTGACGCCGAGCATCTCGGCGGCCGTGCCCATGCTGTAGGCGGGGTAGTCCTCATCGTCGAACCGGTCTTCGGCCGTATCGGTAATCCTGCCGTGAGCGAGCGTGTCACCCTCGGCAGCCGAGCGACGTTGATCCATACATTCCTTTCCGTACGCGCACAGGGGGCCCCGGCGCCTGTTGCGCCGAGGCCCCGAAGAGTTCAACACCATCTACCGGCCTTCGGCCGGCTTACTGTTTCCGCATTCGCCGTACCGAGTGGCGATGATGCGCGGATCGCGGATGCGTGACCGTAGACCACCTTCCAATCTGTGGAACTGCGGTACCCGAGCGGCGAGACTCAGCCGGCAACGGGCGATCCCGATGGCGTCAACACTCCCTTCATCTCTCTTCCGGACCAGTTGTCCAACTTCACCTTCGGCAGCGCGTCCACGCTCTGGGCCCCTTACCACTGCGCTGGCCCGTCACGTCCGACCTTCTGCCGTCAATCTTTGGCTTCACCCTGCTCCGGGCAGTTCGTCGTGATGCCGGTAACTACTTCTGCTGCCCGGTGGATCCGTTCCTTGCGATGTCAGAAACCATAGTACCCACAGCAGCGAATGTCTACTACGGCGACAGCAGATTTTCGGTACGGGGTGCGGCAGTTCTCCGGGCGAGCCGGGCGCGTTCGGCGGCGATCGTCGCCGAACGGTGGACTCACGGGTGATCGGGCCCCTGGGTGTTCCAGGACCGGACGCGGTAGTGGGGTTTCTGGCAGAACACCTCCGACACGCTGGTGGCGCCGACCATGGGCCCATGCTCGGTGGGTTCGGCGATGAATCTGCAGCGGACGTGCACCTGATGCCAGTGCATCCACGTGCCGGGTGGGCAGATCGAGCGAGCCCCCTGCCGCTCGCCGACGTTGATGTCCACCACATAGCAAGGACCGTCGGTCCTCACGGCGCCGGCCTCCCCGGTCGCCGGCCCGGACAGCGTGAGTCCCAGGATGGGCGCGGAGAGGGCGGCCAGGAATGCCTTTCGGCCGAATGTGCGGTTCATGCGTACTCCTTCGTGTGGCCCGGCGCCCACCGGCGGCGGACGCCGGGCGGGTGGGCTAGCCCTGACCGTTGTTGATGCAGCTGGCCCAGCCGTTGCCGACCTTTTCGCCGGTGTCCCGCCAGGTGCTGCGGTAGAAGTTGTGGATGTTGTTGTCCGTGTGGTCGTAGGTGAAGTCGATCCGGCCCTGGCGCCATCCCCAGCGCATGTGCTTGCTGTAGTTCTTCTTGTCGCAGTCGTTGGGGAAGGGCCAGTCGGGGTCGGCGTGCGCCGGCTGGCCGAGTAGCAGCAACGCGCCGGCAGCCACAACGGTGGCGGCGAGCATCCCGGCGAGTCCGCGACGTGCGTGCATGGGGGCCTCCTGTGTTCGGGCCGGTCGAAGGGCCGACGTCTTCTCGGGTTCCGGCAGTGACCTGACGTGCTCGCCCGATCACTACCGGCACACGACAGCGAAACAACCCCCGACGGGTGTCCAACAGGTCCACGGCCGAACTCGGCCGAACTCGGCAGGCTCCGGACGCTCCGCCACCGGATTCGGACACGCTGAGCAATCACTCGTACACTGTCTGCCGCAGCAGGTGAGGCCGAAGGGCCCGGTCAGGAGAAAGCAGGATCTGGGAAAAGATGAGCAAGGCCCCTCAAGGCGACCATGACCCTCGGCCTACAGGAGAGGCGACCGGGGGTGGGCTGGAGTCGGTGACCTGTCACGAGGACCTGGTGAAACTGCTGGCCGAGCAGTTCGTGCGAGCCGACGTGTCACTTCGAGAGCTTCAGACACGGGCGGACAGGGCGGGCGGAACGCGACTGCCACGCACTACCTGCGCCGACATGCTGGCCGGTCGGCGCTTCCCCAAGAAGGCGGTGATGGTGGCGTTCCTTCGGGGATGCCGCGTCCCCGAGCATCAACTCCCGGCGTGGGAACGGGCGTGGGAGCGGGTGCGTGTCAATCAGATGCCCGCCGGGTCCAGGGAGAATCACGGTGTCGAGTCCTCCCCTGGCACGCCGCTCGCTGCCCAGGTCTTGGCCACACCTGACGACACGGGGACGGCACGTGCCGCCGGCCGACGTTGGCGCCAAGCCGCCCTGCTCACAGCGGTGGCCGTGCCGACGGCGGTCATCCTGAGCGTCGTCGTCATCGCCCAGGGGGCGACGCCACAACGCGGCGCCTCCGAAGAGGTGCCTGACCACATCGTGAATCCCGCCCACATCGTCAGTGACGATGGTCGTGCGTTCCCTCGTGGCGGGTCGAGCCGGTTCACCGTGACCGTCAACCCGGCCAATACGGGCGTACGGCTGATCCGCCGGCTGGATGTGGGCGTCGGTCTGCAACATGCCACCATCACCGTTGACGGCACTCCGGCCGCGCAATGGCGACCGCTGCCTGAGGACGGCATCTACAAGTGGAGAGACCAGGTCGTCACCATCCCGCCGAATCTGACGACGGGGCGACGCTCGCTCACCATCGTCAACACGTGCGTGTCCTCCTCGGGCTTCAACGAGTTTCTCTACACCGTGGAGCACAAGGTCAACGGCGTCTGGTCGACCGCCGACACGGTCGACATCGGCCGCGACCACACCGCTAGCGAAGCCGCGCACGACTACCGCGTCGTCGGAGAGGACTGGGCCGATACCCAGACCTTCGCCTATCCGCCGCGAAAGGAGGCCTGGAGCGTCCAGTGAGCTCCAACGGCCGACATCCCGCGGGCAGGCGGCAACGTGCCTCACTCCTGCAACGGCACCTGTGTGACGGGATGGCCGCGCACCGGATCGATGGCCCCGCAACCGTATTTTGAAGGTATGCTCTCATCAACAGCCGTAAATGCCGTCAAAGTTTACACCGTGGGTTCAACGATACGGTCGAAGGTATGACGGTCTCGATCCGGGACGCTGCACGTCCCTTCACCGGCGGTGCCCTCACCGCGCTCCTGTCCCCCGCCACCCGGCTGCTCGGCCTCGGCGAGCCCACCCACGGCGTCGAGGCCTTCCTCGAACTGCGCAACGAGCTCTTCCGCCACCTCGTCGAATACGAGGGCTACCGCTCGATCATCTTGGAGAGCGACTGCTTGTCGGCCCTGGCCGCCGACGCGTACATCACCGACGGCATCGGGACCCTCGACGACGCGATGAGCCTTGGCTTCGGCCACCACCTCGGCGCCTCACCCGCCAACCGCGAGCTCCTGCGCTGGATGCGCGCCTACAACGAGCAGCGTCCGCCGCGCGAGCGACTCCACTTCTACGGCTTCGACGGCCCCCTGGAAATGACCGGCCCCGCCGGCCCCCGCCCAGCTTTGACCGCACTGCACGACTACCTCGCCGCCCACCTCGATCTGGCCTGGAGCCGCGAGACCCTCGACGCGCTGCTCGGCCCCGACCAGCGCTGGACCAACCCGGCCGCCACGACGGATCCCACCCAGTCCGTCGGCCGCACCCCCGAGGCCCGCGAACTGCGCCTGATCGCCGACGACCTGCGCGCGCTGCTCACCGCACACACCCCCCACCTGACGGCCGCCACCTCCCCCGACGACCGGTGGCGCGCCGACCTGTACGCCCGCACCGCCGCCGGACTCCTGCGCTACCACGCCGGCATGGCCGACACCGCGGCCACCCGCGTCGGCACGCTGATGTGCCTGCGCGATGCGATGATGGCCGACAACCTCGACGCCATCATCGACCGCGAGGCCCGTCGCGGCCCCACCCTCGCCTTCGCCCACAACCGCCACCTGCAAAAAGACAAGAGCCGGTGGCTGCTGCCGGAAGGCTGGGGCCCCCTGGCAGGCCGGACGCTGGAGTGGTGGAGCGCGGGGGCGATCGTCGGCACACGCCTCGGCGACCAGTACGCCTTCGCCGCGACCACCTTCGGCACCCGCGGCTCCGACGTCCCCCAGCCCGACACCCTCGAAGGGCTGCTGTCGGCCCTCCCTGACGCCCGCGCGGTCATCGATCCCGTCCGCCTCACCGCAGTCCTCGACCGGAAGCCAACGCCCCGCGTCCCGGCCGACCACACCTACCTCCCCCTCGACCCGGCCACCACCGGCCAGACCGACGCCATCGTCTTCGTCAAGGAAATCTGAGCCACCCCACGGCCAGGGGTGGAGGGCGGCCGCTGCGCCCCACGCCGGTGAACGAGTCAGGCACCACCTTCCTGATCAACCCGCGATGGACGCCTGAGGAATCTCAGCCAGGTTGGGCCAGGGCCATCACCCCGACGACCGACCTCGGCGGCGACGGTCTTGAGCCGGTCATGCAGCTGATCGCAGGACGTGGTGACGTCGCAGGCCGGAGCCTGGTCGAGGTCTTCTGCCGGACCGACCTCGACCAGACAGGCGAGTCAGTCGTCGATTGCCTGGTAGAGGGTGGTCCAGAAGTCGTGGATGGCCCGCGCCGAGTCCGGGGTGGACATCCCGGTCTGGGTGAGCAGGATGCCGACGAGCTGGTTGTCCGGGTCGGCGTATGTCGTGGTGCCGGCTCCGCCGTCCCAGCCGAACTGGCCGATGGGGGCGTAGTCGCCGCGGTAGGTGCGCACCGCCATCCCGAAGCCCCAGCCGCCGTGCTGTCCCTGGCCGTGTGAAAGATGGACGACGCTGCGGGCCCAGGCCTGTAGGGCGGCTGTCTGCTCGGGCGTGAGGCGGTTGGTGGTCATCAGCTCGACGGCGGGCCGGGACAGGATCCGCTGGTTCCCGTGCATCCCGCCGTTCAGCAGCATCCGGAAGTAGGCGTGATAGTCGTCGACGGTGGAGTCCAGTCCGCCGCCGCCCGACTGGAACGCCGGAGGCCGGCTGTGGTGTCCCCCTTCGACCTCGTCCCCCACGAGGAACTCTCCGGTCTGCGGGTCGGGGGCGTACAAGGGCGGCAGCCGGTCGATCTTGTCGGCGGGCACGTGGAAACCGGTGTCCTTCATCCCCAGCGGATCGAAGATGCGCTCACGCAGGAACGTCTCGAACGACTGGCCGGTGACCCTGGCCACCAGCACACCGAGCACGTCGTCGCTGACGTTGTACAGCCATCGCTCTCCGGGCTGGTACATCAGCGGGAGCGCGCCCAGACGGCGCATCCACTCATCCGGTCCCGGTTCGGGCAACAGCCATCCGTCCTCCTGGCCGTAAACCCCCTGCTCGAAGAACGCGCCCATCATCGGAGCGGTCCGCGCCGTCATATCCAGTCCGAGCCCGAACGTGGAGGTCAGCAGGTCCCGCACGGTGATCGGCCGCCGCGCCGGCACGGTGTCGTCCAGCGGGCCGTCGGCCCGCTTGAGCACCCGCCGGTCGGCGAGCTCGGGCAGCCACGGATCAACCGGGTCGTCGAGCCGCAGTCTGCACTCGTCCAGCAGGACCATCGTCGCCGACACGGCGACCGGCTTGGTCGTCGAGGCCATCCGGAAGATGGTGTCGCGGCGCATCGGCGCGCCACCGTCATGGCGCATCGTCCCGATCGCTTCGACGTGCGTCTCCTCGCCCCGGCTGACCAGGGCGACCAGACCGGGGATCTTCCCGGACTCGACATGCCGTGTCAACAACTCGCGCAGCCTGCGCAGCCCTGCTTCGGAGAAGCCGCTGTTGCCTTTTCCCATCGTGAATCTCCTTACCTACAGTTTTCGATCTTGCAAGACCCGTCCCGGCGTGGCGCTCATGGGCTTTGCACGAGCGACGCACGGGGGTCGGGGTGAGCTCGGCGTGGCCCAGTTCGCAGCCTCGAGGGCACAACTGCTGAACCGTTCATGGCATCCGCCATCGCCGGCCGCTCTGATACTGGCTGTCGCCGTCGTGACACCGCCGCTGACATGCGGCGAGAAGTAGTCGGCCGGGCATGACCCCGTGGCCGCATGGTGCAGACTTTCAATGAAAGCGGTGCTCGGCCCCGGGCACTTTGTGGAGCTGTTCGAGCCGTTCCGCGAGGAAGCTCCAGGTCCTCCAGAACTCTTTGAGATACTCCCGTCCCTGAGCGTTGAGGGAGAACACCTTGCGCGGCGGCCCCTTCTCCGACGGGACCTTCTCCACGTCGACGAGGCCGCGCTGCTCGATCCTGACCAGCACCGCGTGGATCGTGCCCTCGGCGATGTCGGAGAAGCCCTGGTCCCGCAGCCACGCCGTGATCTCGTAGCCGTACGCGGGCCGGCCGGACAAGATCGCCAGGACGATACCCTCCAGCGTTCCCTTGAGCATCTCCGTCACCTGCTTGCCCAACGAAACACTCCCCCCCCTTCAGCTACTCGGTGGTGCTAACTACCAGTAGAAAGTAACACTGACTACCGGTACCTTGCAACACCGAATAGCTGAGGCGCAAGCCGAGACCGCAAGCGTGTAGATGCGGCCGGCCTGACCACTACTTGCGAGCGAGTCCGCCAAGCTGCGAGCCCAGGCGCGCGCCTGACGCGGTGACCTCGGCACGGATCAGGGCCAGCTCCCGCCGGAAGGTGCCGTGGATCGCCTTGAGCACCTCGCCTTCGGGCGCCGACCGAGGAAGGGCCCCATCACCGCGTTTGCGATGCGGTGGGCGACAGCGCAAGAGCACCACGGCGCGACGCCCGGAGAGCCCGCCGAGCACCACCGCGGAGACTCGTCGCCCGGCACATGAGAAAGTCTGCTTTCCTGATTGTGGAAGTGCCGGCCAGGCGTTCCGAACTCGGTCCGGTCACGATTGTCGCCGCAGCTCAGCGGCCGAAGAGTCCGGATGGCGGGGCGACGGCGTCGTGCCGGCCACGGGGATCAGGCCCCTAATCCGGTCGTGCAGGGCGAATGTGCCTGCTGTCACCACGGGCGCGCCCGGCGTGCTGACGTAGGGGACGATCTTGAAATCGGCGGTCAGGGTGCTCGGAGTGATCTGGATCATGAGGTAGCCGCGGCGCCGGAGATGCAGCCTCAGGTGTGGGTTGCCGGCCAGCAGCGGGTCCGTGGCCGGGTCGATGTCGTGGCCGTCGCCGCCGCTGGAGATGGAGGTGACGGCGAATTCGGCACCGATCGGGCGGGAGTCGGGGTCGTCGTAGTCGAGGACGAGGTTGCCGGCCCAGTGCGCGTGCACGTCCCCGGTGAGCACGACGGCATTGCGCACGCCGGCCTCGATCCAACCCTCGCTGAGGCGCAGGCGGGCGGCGGTGTAGCCGTCCCAGGCGTCCTGCCGGACCACCCGGTCCAGACCCGGGTCGCGGTCGCGCTGACCGAAGAAGACCTGCTGGCCGATGAGCTCCCAGCGCGCGCCGAAGCGTCGCAGGCCGTCCAGGAGCCACTGCTCCTGATCCAGCCCGAGCATGCTGCGGCTGGGGTCCGCCGGGAGCGGGCAGCTGCTGTAGCCGGGGGCGCATTGGTGCGCATCGCGGTACTGGCGGGTGTCCAGCACGTGCAGGGCGGCCAGGTTTCCCCAGTGCAGCCGCCGGTAGAGCTGGATGGCGGGGCCGCCTGGCCGGGCGCTCGGCCGGAGCGGCATGTGCTCGTAGTAGGCGCGGAAGGCCGCCCCGCGCCGCTCGGCCGGGATCAGGTTGGTCCAGTTGTTGACCACCTCGTGGTCGTCCATGACGGCCACCCACGGGGCGGCGGCATGGGCCGCCTGCAGGTCGGGGTCGGTCTTGTACAGGGCATGCCGGCGCCGGTAGTCCGCCAGGGTCACTGCCTCCGCGCCTTCATGGTCACGGACGTTGCCGCCGAGCGTGAGCAGGTGGTCGCTGCCCTGCTCGTAGATGTAGTCGCCCAGGTTCAGGACGAGATCGGGCCGCTCCTGGGCCATTCTCGCGTAGGCGGTGAAGTAGCCGTGCTGGTAATTGGCGCACGAGCAGACCGCGATGCGCAGCGATCGGGGCACCGAGCCGGGAGCCGGGGCGGTCAGCGCGCGCCCGATCGGTGACAGATAGGGGCCTGCCTTGAAGCGATACCAGTACTCCCTGCCCGGCAGCAGCCCGGTGACCTCGACGTGAACACTGTGCGCCCAATCGCGCACCGCCTCTCCCACGCCGCGCCGGACCACGTCCTTGCCTGCGGGATCGGTCGTGACCTGCCAGTGCACGGGCACGGGCGCCTCGGGCATGCCGCCGAGCCCGTCTTCGGCCAAGGGCATCGGGGCCAGGCGGGTCCACAGCACGAACCCGCCTGGGTCTGGATCGCCACAGGCCACACCCAAGGTGAACGGTTCGCCGAAGGCGGCCGACGGCACCAGAGACGGCAGTCCCGAGGCGAGCCCCGCTGCCAGAAACGACCTCCTGCTGATCACAGCAAGCATGATTGCCACGACCGGCGCGTTCCGCAGCGAGGACACGCCAGCCGGCGAGGAAAGGCCGGGATCGGGCACAGCCGTCTCTTCTGGGTGGTCCTGCTCAGCGCCGGCCGGCAGCTCCGGGAGGCGGGGAACTCGGTCGGCGGCGAAGAGGTTGCCCTGCGGCCGGGCGCTCGGACCTCTCGCGGATGTCTGCGACGTCGGCGACGTCTTCATCCCCACCTCGAGCACGATGTCCAGCACGTAGCCGGCGCGTGCAGCCCGCTCTCAGGAACGCCTCGATCTCGGCGTCGTCCACCAGCCACACTCGGCGACCCTCGCCTGGGTCAGCCGGCGCGCGGCCTCCAGCGCCGCAACGTCCAACGGCTTGCCCGCCCGCAGCGCGGCCACCACCTCCCCTGGAACCCGGGCGCAAGGCGAGCGTGGAATGCGCCGCGACGCATGGGCGGCACCGGAGGCGAGGACGGTGCCGACGTGCCAGGCGTGCACCGGCGTCGTCACTCGATGCTGTCGCCGACGTCGCGTGGCTGTCGAGGGCGCGCCAGCCGCCACAGGCTGACCACGACGACAATGAGCGAGGCGATTGCCACCACCAGCAGGTCGGGCAGTTGCAGGCCGGCGGCGAACTCCTGCAGCCCTGCCTCCCAGCTGTGCGGGATCGGCACGGTCAGCCCGCGGGTGCCGTCGAAGACGAGGAAGACGATGCCGAGACCGATGAAGATCAGTCCGGAGGCCAGCGTGGTGGTGTGCACGTGCAGCGGGCCAAGCCGGAGGCCCCGGCCGCGCAGCCAGCCTCGGCGGCCCAGGTCAAAGCGCTGCCACAGCATGGCCATCACCAGCAACGGTGCGGCCATGCCGGCCGCGTAGATCGCCAACAGCACGGCTCCACGCAGCGTGTTGCCTGAGGCGGCGGCGATGGTGAGCACGGCGCCGAGCACCGGCCCGGCGCAGAACCCGGCCAACCCAGAAACGGCACCCAGCGCCAGCACCGCGCCGGACGAGTCGCCGCGGATGCGGCCCCGCAGCCGCTCCAGCGGCCCGATCGCCCAGCCCTGCCCGGCCAGTTGGAGGACTCCCAGCGCGATCAGCAGCACCCCCGCCCCGGTGATCAGCAGTTCCTGGTGACCGTAGAAGAGGCGGCTGACGTGCGCCGAGCCCATGCCGAGCGGCACCAGCACGGCGCACAGGCCGACATAGAACAGCACGGTGCGGCCGATCAGAGCGCTGCGGCCGGGGAAGGCGTAGGCGAAGAACGCCGGAAGCAGCAGCGCGCTGCACGGGCTGAGGAGCGCGAACAGCCCGCCCAAGAAGGCGGCGGCGTAGCCGATGTCACTCATCGCCGCGTGCGGGCCTTCTCGATCGCGGCCACGAACTTCGCCAGTGGCTGGGCACCGAAGAAGACCTCGCCGTTGATCAGGAAGGCCGGGGTACCGGGAACCCCGAGCTGCGCGCCGAAGGCGAAGTCCTGCTCCACCGCTCGGCGCAGCGCCGGGTCCCGCCGGTCGGCGTCGAACCGGGCCACATCCAGGCCGACCCGGCCGGCGAGCGAACGCAGGCGCTCGTCGGTGAAGCTGGACTGGTCGGCGTACAGCGCGTCGTGGAAGGGCCAGAACATGTCCTGTTCGGCCGCGGCCCGGGCGGCGATCGCGGCCCGTGTGGACTCGCGGCCCTGGGCGGGAAAGTCCCGCCAGAACAGCCGGACGACGCCGGTGTCGATGTAGCGGCGGCGCAGGGCCGGTTCCACGGTACGGGCGAACTGCCCGCAACTGGCGCATGTGAAGTCGCCGAACTCGACGATCGTCACCGGCGCCGATTGCGCGCCCTGGGCCAGTTTCATGTCGATCGGCGGGACCGCGGGGCCTTCCCAGGTCGGGGTCGGCTGGGCGGTTGGCGTCGCCGGCCCGGCGGCCTGGCTGTCACCGGCCTGTTCAGGCTCGCTGACCGCCACCGTGCCGCCGGGGTCGACTGGTTGATCCAGCGCGGCGACGGTAAGGACCCCCAGCAGAACCGCCGCCGCTGCTGCCGCGGCCACCACACGCACGCGTGGGCCGACAACGGCCTTCCTGACAGGCTCCAGCCCCATGTGCTCCACCTTTCTCCCTGGCAGAACAGGATCTCGCAGCCGGGATCGGGCGCGGGAGGCAATGTCAGCACGACAACAGTCCCCGTGACCTGCTTGGTACCAGGGGTTCGGAGGTCGTGCGGCTCCTGGAGGAACGGTCAGCGGTTTCGGAGACCGGCAGGCCGCCGCCGAAGCGCCGCACCGCGGGCAGGCGAGCATCTGCCCGCCGGCACCCGGCCCCGGCCGCCAGGGCGCGCGGTCCGCTGTCCACCGCATCGCGTCGGCCTGGTGCGTCATCGGCACCGCTCAATGCCGAACCTCCACCGCGCCGCCGGGCAGCGGCGGCATCTCGCCTTCGAGCAGCCGGCCCGGCAGCGGCGGCTCCCTTTCGGCAGCGACGGCGCCGTGGCATGGGTGCTCGGTGCGACTGGGACGGGCGCGGGAACGTGGCCGTCTGACGGCCTGCCGTGCTCCGGGAGCGCGCCCGGCATCCTTCGGCACTGGTCGAAGGAATCCGCGCCTAGCGTGGAGCACATGATCATCACACGTCACGTCGAGGCCCGGGCAGTGCTCGCGGACACCCGGTACGTCCCGCCGCCCGTGCGCCAGGACGCGCCGCCGTACACGCTGGGGTGGCTCAGGGCGCGGGTCTCGCGGTTCAGCAGCGGTGAGGCGCACGCGGAGCGGCGCCGGGCGCTGGAAGAGCGGCTGGCAGAGCTCGATCCGGCCACGCTGCGTCGGCGGGCCCGGGCGGCGACGCTGGAGCGCGACGGCGACTGGAGGGGCGTGCCCACGCAGGTGCTGGCCGCCGCCCTCGGAGTCCCGGCCCCAGTACCGCTGGTGGAGGCGGTCGCCGCCGGCTACCTGTCCGGAGAGGAGACCCCCGGGACGGACGCGGCGGTGGCCGAGCTGTTCCGGCTGCCGGGCGACGGGCCGTCCGTGATCACAGATCTGACGCTGCTGCTCCAGGCCCACGCCGCCACCGAGGGACTCATCGCGAACGCCCTCACCCATGAGGGTGGTGCCGGGGTGAAGGGGCTGCTGCGCGAGACCTTGCGCCACGATCCGCCGCTGAAGGTGACCCGCCGGGTGGACCGGGCCACCGGTGAGGAGGTCGTCATCGACCTCGTCGCCGCCAACCGCGACCCCGCCGTGTTCGCCGACCCGGAGCGGTTCGACGCCTCCAGGGGCGAGTGCCCGCACCTGACGTTCGGCCACGGCGTGCGGCCCTGCCCGGCCTCGGCCCACGCGCTCGCGCTCGCAGCGGGCGTCCTCGACGCGCTCCGCGCCGCGCCTCGTCAGCTCACATCGGAGAGGCCCGTGTCGGATCAGCGGGAGGATTCCTGAGTTTCCGCGTCCTGCACCCCAGGCGACCCATCCTCGCCACGCAACACCTCCGTGATCATCATCCGAATGGTGTTGCGCTGATGGGTTGAGTCCGCCGCGGCCTTCTTCGCGGTGGAAAGTCGATGACGCTCGCCAAGTACGAGCTGATCGATGCGGCAGAGGCCCACCATAAGATCGCCAAGATGTGTGCCTGGCTGGGGTATCTGCCACGAGTGGCGCCAGCGGCCGGCCTCGGCCACCGCGCAACGCCGCGCGTTGCCGGCCCGGCTGGTCGCCGAGATCTTCCACGACGTACACAAGACCCACAGGTATCGGCGGGTGCATGTGGCGCCGCTGCGGCGCGACGCGAGTTCTGCTCGGTCGAGCTGGTGGGGGCGCTGGTGCGCGAGCAAGGCCTGGACCCGGCCCGGCCCGGTGGGGCGTCCGGCGCGGTCGCGCCGCCACGACGCCATGTCCAGGGCGTCCAGCACCAGGCCGGCGCGCTTGGACACCGACGCCGCCCAGCCGACGATCGCCCGGGAGTACACGCCTGGTCTTCGGTGAAACCAACAGCGTCCGCTCCCGGCCGGACCACGTCGGTCTGGCCATCGACAACTCCGAAGGGGTCAACGCACCGGAGCGGTCGTGAGCGTCGACAAGATCGACCGAAGCAGCTCCGTCGGGGGCGGTGGACCCCGATCACCACGACACCGCCGCACCCTCTGGAGCTGGCGTGGACCGGCCAGCCTGGCAAGACTGGCGGGATGAGATGGAACATCTGGGTCAGCGATTGGCAGATGCAATGCTGCGGCGATCCCTTCCGCATCGGCTCAACGGTCTCCTGGACCCTCTGCCCGGCCGACCGCGATTGGCTGACCCGAGTCCTGGGCGAGGAGACCGCCGCCACGATCGACTGGAGCGAGGACCACCACAGCGACCCGTCCGCTGACCAACTCCGCGTCGAAGCCCAGGTCACCCATATCTCCGCAGTCCATGCTCATCTGGAACGCCTTCCCGACGAGAACGCATATCACCCGGTCAGGGGAGTCCTTTCTCCACAGACCTCCGCCGACGGGTGGAATCCAGATCAGGGCGACCTACAGTTCATCGGGTACCTCGTGACCCTAGCGGTTGACCAGTAGATCCAGTCGACACGTCGCAGGCTGGAAGCGATCACTCGCTACCTGTTCTCGTTCCGACTGGTTGAAGCAGACCTGCTCATCGCTCCGTAGACGCCCAGCGCCTTGTTGCGTTCCGGTCCGGCGGGGAAGGTGTCGGCGAGCAGGGCGAGCGCGGCCGGGGCGACGATCGCGGCGCCGATGCCCTGCAGGACGCGGGCGGCGATCAGCACGCTTCCGTCGCCGGCCAGGCCGCCCAGCAGTGAGGCGGCCAGGAAGACCGTCAGGCCGATGCGCAACAGCCGGCGGCGGCCGAACAGGTCGCCGGCGCGGCCGCCGGCCAGCAGCAGGCCGCCGAAGGCCAGGGCGTAAGAGGTGAGCACCCAGTCCAGGTCGGCCTCGGCGATCTTCAGCCCGTTCCGATGACGGGCAGGCCCACGGTCACGATGGTGCCGTCCATCACCATCAGGAGCTGCGCGGCCGCGATCACCAGCAGCGCCGAACCGCTTCTTCGGCGGATCTCGGTGTGCGAAGTCATGTGAAGTCCTCGGCAGGTCGGTTCAGGAGGCGGTGGTGGCACGGTGGACCGCGGCGGCGAGCCGGTCGTGTTCGGGGTAGGACCAGCCGAAGCCGAAGCGGCGCCGGGTGTAGCCGAAGGCGATGCCGCTGCGGGGATCGGCGAAGGCTTCCGAGCCCGCCGAGCCGTCGTGGCCGAAGGCGTTCGCGCTGAGGAACGGGTAGCGCAGGCCCTTGGCCTGGAACCCGAGCGCGTAGTTGCCCTGATCGCCGCGGACCAGATCGCCACCGGTGGAGTGCAGCTGGGCGAACTCCGCGACGGTGTCCGGCTTGAGCAGCGGAGGCTGCCCGTCGATGCCCCAGACGGCCGCCGCGTACAGCCCTGCCAGGCCGCGCGCGCTGCCCACGCCGCCGGCCGACGCCGGGCCGTTCGCGCGAACGGCGCGGTCGTTGACGAATGCCACCTGATCCAGCGGCGGCGTGCTGTTGAGCCCGTATCCGATCCCCATGACGCTGTGCGGTCCGGGCACGTTCGCCCAGAACGCGGCCTCCTGCTCCGGCGTGGCCAGCCACCACCGGATCGGCTGGAACCGGCCCTCCTCGGCCTCGGGCAGTCCCAGGTACAGGTCCAGCCCGTACGGGGCCCGGATGCGCTCTTCGTAGACCTGCTGCAGCGACTGGCCGCTCACGCGCCGGACCACCTCGTTCACCACGGCGAACGTGACGAACCCGCCGTAGCCGTAGGCCGAACCGGGCTTCCAGTACGGCCGCTGCACGGCCAGGCGAGCGGCGATCACCTGGTCATCGGCGAGTTCGGCCGCGGTCAACCCGCCGTCGACGCCGATGACGCCGGAGCGGTGCGTGAGCACGTCCCGCAGTGTGATCGCGTCCTTGCCGGCGGCGGCGAACTGCGGCCAATGCCGGGCCACGGCCTGGTCGAGGTCGAGAATCCCCTCCTGCACCAGCAACGCCACGACCAACGTCGCTGCGCCCTTGGTGGAGGAGTAGACCCCGGTCAGCGTGTCACCGCTCACCTCCTGCCCTGCCCACAGATCGACCACCTGGCGGCCGTGCGCCCAGACGGCCAGCTGCGAACCTGCCTGGCCGTCCTGCTCGGCCACCACCGCGGCGAACTCCCTGCGAACCTCCTCAAATCCGTCCGCGGCCGTTCCATGGACATCCGTCCTCATCATGATCAGCAACCTTTCGTGTGGATGGTTGCCGTCATGACGGTTCGCGAGCGGCAAAGGTGACCGGCCATCGCCCCCAGCTGAAGGGGGTCACCTGCCGCATGCTCGGCTCACTGGCGGAGGCCGGCCACGGTCTCGAACAACGGAACAGCCGTCAGCGCCAAGGGTTGATCTTGGTCGCCTCGCACAGTGATCCGCTCCCCCGCCGGCATTCGACGGAAGATCGTACGAGCGGCGTGTCCGCCGGGTGCCGGTGGAACTTCTGACTGGGTGAGAACGGCGGCGGGCGGACGGTTGGCGGAGGAGCCGACACGACCGGAGCTGGAGCGGTTCTTCTCCCTTGATGACGTGGCACGGGAGCCGATCCGGAAAACGCCGCGGGGACCACGATCGTCCGGAGGTTCGCGCTCCAGCCGTGCACGGTCCGCTACCTGGGGCTGCCGTGGCATTTCCGGGACGCCTTCGTGAGGACGAGCCCGTCCGTCCGCAACGGACGACAAAAAGCAAAAGGCAAGGAGTTATGCACTCCCTGCCACTCTCAACGTATAGCGCACCGGGGGGCTTGCGGCAAGACCCGGGTCGTGCTGCAGAATCATCGGCCGAGGCCAGAACCTGCGGAGATCAGGGATTCGCGAAGGACGTGTTCTTGTCTCGACGTGTGGGTCACGCGGGACGTCGATAACCGCCGGTGGGACTCACGGTGCGGTTGCGGGCACTCGGCGCGGAGGTGCGGGTGTGCGCGCCGTCGGACTGCGCGGAGCAAGCGGCCGAAAAGCAGCCTTGTCGAATGGGGGGTTCATGATTGACGTGATCGTGGTCGGCGGCGGACCGACCGGCCTGATGCTGGCCGGCGAGTTGCGGCTGCACGACGTGCACACGGTCGTGCTGGAGAAGTTGTCCGAGCCGACCGAGCAGTCCCGCGGACGCGGCCTGCACGCGCGCAGCGTCGAGATGATGGACCAGCGCGGCCTGCTCGACCGGTTCCTCGCGGTCAGCGAGAAGTTCCAGGTCGGCGGTCTCTTCGGCGGCATCGTCAAGCCGTGGCCGGACCGGTTGGACACGGCGCACCCGTACGGTCTCGCCACTCCGCAGCCGGTCACCGAACGGCTGCTCAACGAGCATGCCCTCGAACTCGGTGCCGAGATCCGGCGCGGCTGCGAAGTGGTCGGGCTGAGCCAGGACGAAGACGGGGTGACCGTCGAACTGGCGGACGGCACGCACCTGCGCTCGCGCTACCTCGTCGGGTGCGACGGCGCCCGTAGTGCGGTCCGCAAGCGGCTCGGCGTCGGTTTCCCCGGCGAGCCCGCCAAGGTCGAGACGCTGCTTGGTGACATGGAGGTGACCGAGGACCCGGCGACGATTGCCGCCATCGTCGCCGAAGTCCACAAGACCCACCTGCGGTTCGGCGCCGTCCGCATCGGGGACGAGAACGAGAGGGTGTACCGCATCGTCGTGCCCGCCGACGGCGTGGCCGAGGACCGCACGACCGCGCCGACCCTTGAGGAGTTCAAGCAGCAGCTGCGGGCCTTCGCGGGCACCGACTTCGGCGTGCACTCGCCGCGCTGGCTGTCCCGGTTCGGCGACGCCACCCGGCAGGCCGAGCGCTACCGGGTCGGCCGGGTGCTGTTGGCCGGCGACGCGGCGCACATCCACCCGCCGACCGGCGGGCAGGGGCTCAACCTCGGCGTGCAGGACGCGTTCAACCTCGGCTGGAAACTGGCCGCCGCGGTCAACGGCTGGGCGCCGGAGGGACTGCTGGACAGCTACCACGCCGAACGGCACCCGGTGGGCGCCCGCGTGCTGGAGAACACCCGCGCGCAGATCACGCTGATCGGAACCGATCCTGGTGCGGCCGCGCTGCGGGAGCTGTTCTCGAAGCTGATGGACTTCGAGGAGGTGAACCGGTACATCACCGAGATCATCACCGCGGTCGGGGTCCGCTACGACTTCGGCGAGGGGCATGAACTGCTCGGCCGGCGGATGCGGGACGTCGAGCTGAAGCGGGGTCGCCTCTACGAGCTGATGCGCGGCGGCCGCGGACTGCTGCTCGACCAGACCGGCGGGCTCTCGGTGACAGGCTGGGCAGACCGGGTCGAGCACGTCGTCGACGTCAGCGAGGAACTGGACGTGCCCGCGGTGCTGCTGCGGCCGGACGGCCATGTGGCGTGGGTCGGTGAAGATCAGCAGGATCTGCTCAGCCGGCTGCCCACGTGGTTCGGCGCCGCCGTCAGCTGAGCGCGCAGTTGCGGCTCGGAAAGCGGGACCTCGCTCCGGCCGGGTGCGGCGCGGGCCGGTGCCGTACCCCGCCAGCTCGAAGCCCCCGCGAAGTGCCAGCAAGATCAACCTCAGCGTGATGTCCTGATCCGAAGTCAAGGACGTTCCGAGGGAGCGGGTGCTTCCCGGGACCCGCATTCGCGTCCGTCTACCCCGGCAACGCCTCGCAGAAGGCTCTCCAACTCCTGGAGATCGTCGGGCCCCGCCGCTCTGTCCCGCCCGCACGGTCGGCCGGCGAACAGGGCCCGAACGCGGGTTGAGTCGCAGCGAAGCTGTCGTTCACGGATGCCGCGCTCGACATGAGCCTCCTACCCGCGCCGAGGCGGTCCCGCAGCGCGTCGTACACGTCCGTCGGGAGCGGGCCCTTCTGGGCGGCTGCGACATTGGCCTGCACGTGCGCGACCTGAGCCGAGCCGACGATCATCGAGTGAAGATCTTGGTGGCTGAGGATGAAGCGGAGCAGGAATTCCATCGTCGAGGCGCCGTCTGCCAGATCGTCCAGGCCGGCGGCGGCGAGCCGCGCGTGGTGGTCGGCGAGTGGCCGGCGCATCGGATCGCGCCTTCCTCCTGGAGGGTCGGCAGCTCGATGGTGTCCTCGGCCTGCATCTGCGACGCTCGGGCTCATGTGCACCATCAAGATGTCAAGGTGGTGGGTGCGCATCCGGCGCAGGCTCTGCTCGACGCACGCGCGGACGTTCGCCTTCGTGTAGACGTGCGGCGGAGCCCGAGTCGAGGATCGTGTTCAACGCCGTGCGGGCCTGGTCGTCGCCTATCGGCTTGCCCCACGCCCGCGGCCCGCGCATCTCCACCGATCCGTAGCCGAGGCGGCTCGCCCGCAGTCCGGTCCTTCCGAGCTCCGCGGTTGGCAGCGTCACGCCGGCGTCCTCGCTTCGGTCTCGGCCCTCCTGGCGCGTCCGTATGCGGCCAGGGCGTGGAAGGCGGCCTTGGGTTCCCACGGCAGCCCCGGATAGGCAGTGCCCGTGCGGCCGTGCTCCAGGATCTTGACGATGCCGAAGCTTGCGGTGTCGAAGTCCCGTTCGGGCTCCGAGGACGTCGGCAGATCCCGGCGGGCGAACGTGTTGACGAACGCCGTGTCCGTGCCCTCCTCGTCATAGATGTCGAGGAGCTCGCGCACGTATTGGGCTTGTTCCGCTTCGTCCCGCGTGACGGCCGTGGTCAGGCGGACGGCGCGGGCGCGATCGTCCCACTCGACGATGGAGTCGCCGCGTCCGCCCAGCTCGGCGGCGCCGCGGTGGGTGGTGCAGCCGAACTCGGTGACGGCGAACGGCTTGCCCTGCGAGGTCTGCGCGCGCAGACCCGCACGGAAACCGGGCGCGGTGGTCGCGTCGCGGTAGCCGGCGTCGGTGGCGATCATGTCGAACGGGGTCCAGTCCACGCCTTCGAAGGGCAGGCAGGCGTAGCTGACCTGGCCGTCGAACCGTTCGCGCACCGCGGCGACGGCCCGGGTGAGGAAGGCGTTGACGCGGGCGCGCAGTTCGGGGAGCGCGGCGCGCACCCGTGCGGGCTCGGCTATCACGCCAAGCCGCTCCTCCAGGCTGTCACCGGGCAGAAAGCCGCTGGTGAACAAGCTGATCTCGGAGCCGGTGAGGAGGACGACGCGCGCCCCTTCCCGGCGCAGGTGTTCGGCACGTCCGGCGGCGTCGACGATGAACGCCATCAGCTCGTCCTGGGTGAGGCCGTTGGTGAACGGTGAGTACCAGACCTCCAGGCCCGCGCGCGCGGCGTGGCGTGCGGCGGATTCGAGGCGGTCGGGGTCTCCTCCGGTGATGCGGACCGCGTCGCAGGACAGCTCGTCGCGGATGATCTGCATCTCGCGGCGGACCGTGTCCGGGTTGTAGGGCTCGTGGGTGGTGGTTCCGGCAGACAGGAAGCCGGTGTCGTAGGTGACACCGTAGGCACGCATCAGGGATCTCCTCGTGTGGTCGTGCGGGTGGGACATGGGGGCGGGTTCTGTGACCGGGGTTGTCGATGCTGAGCGTTCATGGCACGTAGTCCCGATGCACATCGACGAGCGGGTCCCGAAGACCCACCCGATCGCCGGCCTTCGTCCGTGACGCACTGGTTGAAGATGGAGCTAGAAGTCCATGTCACCGCCGGGCATGGCGGGAGCGGCAGGGGTCTTCTCGGGCTTCTCGGCGATGACGGCCTCGGTGGTGAGGAAGAGCGCCGCGATGGAGGCGGCGTTCTGCAGCGCGGAGCGCGTCACCTTGGCCGGGTCGATGATGCCCGCCTCGAACATGTTGACGTAGTCGCCCGTGGCGGCGTTGAGGCCCTCGCCCGGAGTGAGGTTGCGGACCTTCTCCACCACGACGCCGCCCTCAAGGCCGGCGTTGACGGCGATCTGCTTCAGCGGCTCCTCCAGAGCCTTGCGCACGATCGCGGCACCGGTGGCCTCGTCGCCCGACAGCTCCAGCTTGTCGAACGCCTTGGCGCCGGCCTGCAGCAGCGCCACGCCACCGCCGGGGACGATGCCCTCCTCGACGGCCGCCTTGGCGTTGCGCACGGCGTCCTCGATGCGGTGCTTGCGCTCCTTGAGCTCGACCTCGGTCGCGGCGCCGGCCTTGATGACGGCGACACCACCGGCGAGCTTGGCCAGGCGCTCCTGGAGCTTCTCGCGGTCGTAGTCGGAGTCGGTGCGCTCGATCTCGGCGCGGATCTCGTTGACCCGGCCGGCGATGGCGTCGGGGTCGCCCGCGCCGTCGACGATCGTGGTCTCGTCCTTGGTGACGACGACCTTGCGGGCGCGGCCGAGCTGGTCGAGCGTGGTGCTCTCCAGCTTGAGGCCGAGCTCCTCGGCGATGACCTGGCCACCGGCGAGGATGGCGATGTCGCCGAGCATGGCCTTGCGACGGTCACCGAAGCCCGGGGCCTTGACCGCGACAGACCGGAAGACGCCCTTCATCTTGTTGACCACCAGGGTCGCCAGGGCCTCGCCCTCGACGTCCTCGGCGATGACCAGCAGCGGCCTGCCGGACTGCACGACCTTGTCGAGCAGCGGCAGCACGTCCCTGTTGGCGGAGACCTTGCCGCTCACGATGAGGACGTAGGGATCGTCGAGGTCCGCTTCGAGCCGGTCGGAGTCGGTGATGAAGAGCGGGGCGATGTAACCCTTGTCGAAGCGCATGCCCTCGGTGAGCTCGAGCTCCAGACCGAAGGTGTTGCTCTCCTCGACGGTGATGACGCCTTCCTTGCCGACCTTGTCCATCGCCTCGGCGATGAGCGAGCCGATCTCGGGGTCGGCGGCGGAGATGGAGGCGGTGGAGGCGATCTGCTCCTTGGTCTCCACGTCCTTGGCCAGCTTGGACAGCTCCTCGCTGACGCGCTCGACCGCGGCCTCGATGCCCTTCTTCAGGGCCATCGGGTTGGCGCCGGCGGCAACGTTGCGCAGCCCCTCGCGCACCAGCGCCTGGGCGAGCACGGTGGCGGTGGTGGTGCCGTCACCCGCGACGTCGTCCGTCTTCTTGGCGACTTCCTTGACCAGCTCGGCCCCGATCTTCTCCCACGGGTCCTCGAGCTCGATCTCCTTGGCGATGGACACACCGTCGTTGGTGATCGTGGGAGCGCCCCACTTCTTCTCCAGCACGACGTTGCGGCCCTTCGGCCCCAGGGTCACCTTGACGGCGTCGGCGAGCTGGTTCATACCGCGCTCGAGACCGCGCCGGGCGTCCTCGTCAAACGCAATCATCTTCGATGTCATTACTGCTCCTGCTCTTGATGGGGTGCTCCGGGACGGCGCCCGCGACGGACGTCCGCCGGCAGGTGGACGACCCGCAGGCGGACCTCGCCGTCCCGGCTCACCTTGTGGTCGGCGCGCTCCAGGCGGGAGTGCCGGGCGTCCGATGGCACTCTACCCACAACTTGCGTGTCACGCACATAGTGCGCGGCACGCAATGTCGGATATAGTTGAGCCATGAACGACGACGCCATGGATCTCCGGGCGCGCAACCGGCAGGGCACCCGGGAGGCGATCAGCCACGCCGCACTGCGCCTGGCCATCGAGCAGGGCCCCAACGGGCTGGCCCTGGTCCGCGTCCACGACATCGCCGCGGCCGCGGGAGTCTCCCCCCGCACCTACAACAACTACTTCTCCAGCAGGGCGGAGGCGATCTGCGCCTTCCAGGCCGACCAGGCCGGGCGCGCGGGGCAGACACTGCGCTCCCGGCCCGCCGACGAGCCGCTCGGCGAGGCCGTCATCGCGGCCATGATCGACCTCTACACCGACCCCGAGCCCGACCGGGCCGGCCTGCGCATGATCACGTCGACGCCCGAGTTGGAGGGCGAGGCGCTCAAGGCGTTCACCATGGCGGAGGGCCCGCTCGCCGAGGCGATCGCGGCACGCACCGGCACCGACCCGACACGCGACCTGTTCCCCACGGTCACGGCCGCTGCGGTCGCCGGCGCCATCCGCGTCGCGGGGCGACACTGGCTCGCGCCCGGCAACACCGACTCCTTCGCCACCATCCTGCGCCGCGCCCTGTCCTACGTCGTTCCCGTCACACCGCCCGATGGCCCGCAGGATCAGTGACCCGCACGCGCGGCCGAGATGACCGGCGGGTCATCCGCCAGCCGTGCACCAGAGCCGCTCTCACATGGCCACGGACAACCCGCAGCCGGTGAGCTCTCGTAGCGGCCTTCGATCGGGAACGCGGTGGACCTGGAACGTGCTCGATCACGTTGCCGCGCCGGCGAGGTGCCGCGCGCGAACCCGGCCGGCGTGATCGCACCGGCCGGGTTCATCCTTTCGGATCAGGATCGCGGTGTCGGCTCGGGGGCCGGGTCATTGTCCTCGCTGAGCGAACTCAGCGGGGGTCGTGCCACTGGGGAAGCGGGTGACGAAGTCGAGGACGCCGACCCATGCCGGCCGGACGGCGATGCGGACCATCGTGGTGCCGGGCCGGTCGACCGCGGCGATGTTGGCCGCGCCCTGTTCCTCGCCGGCGTAGCGTCGCCGGGCGGCGGCGTATTCTTCGACGATGCCGTCGACGTCGGTGATCTCGGCCCTACCCCGGATGAGGAGTACGGCGGGCGGAGTGGTGGCGGCGTCGATCGTGATGGCGATGTCGGGACGGGCACGCAGGGCGTTGACCTTGAGGCCGCCGAATGTGGAGAGCACCACCTCGCTGCCGGTCCAGTGGAACAGCATGGGGAACACTCGTGGTGTGCCGTCCTGGGCGACGTAGGCGATGCGGGCGAGTTCGGTGGAGTGGAAGCAGCCGTTGGGCCACGTCGGTCTCCAGGAGGCGCGGGTCGCCCTGGGGCAAGGTCGTCGGGTTGTCGAGGCGCGTCATGGGGCGATGACCTGGTCGAGGTTGTCCAGGCACAGGCCCCAGCCCTCGCGGAGCTCGGCCGCCGCGTGCTGGTCGGGCAGGCCGCTGTGGTTGAGTATCACGCTGGTGACGCCGTCACGCTCGCTGATCTCCAGGTCGCAGCGTGACCCGGCGCCCGACTCGCCGTCCTCGCCGTGCCATGATCAGGCCGTCCCGCGCCGGAACCGCGGTCCAGGCGAGGTGCGCGGCGACGGCGTTGCCGACGACCTGTTGCCGCCCGCAGGCATCGACAGACGGCAGCGGAGCCGATGGTGCGCAGGCGCGTGTCAGCCCGTCGTCCAAGGCCGGAGCTTGTCGGGGTTGAGAATTGCCCAGATGTGCTTGATCCGACCTCCTGCGACGTCGAACGCCAGCACCGACACGGTGCCGCCGTCCACCTGGGCCACCAGGCCGGGCTGACCGTTGACCGTACACTCCAGGATCGTCACGTCGGGTGTCGTCCTGGCCCGGTCGGTGAAGAAGCGCGCGATCTGTTCGGCGCCTTCGACCGGGCGGAGCTCGGCTGTGACGAGTCCGCCGCCGTCGCCGATGGCCGTGGCGTCGGGGTCGAGGAGGCCGATGAGGGCGTCGATGTCCCTGGCTCCCCAGGCCTGTTTGAAGGCTCTGACAGTGTCGGCGCGCTGGGCTGCCGGGGTCGTGGGAGCCTGCGCGGCGCGGATGCGGCGGCGGGCCGAGGAGGCGAGCTGGCGGCAGGCCGCCGGCGTACGGCCGACGATCTCGGCCACTTCGGTGAAGGAGTAGCGGAAGACGTCGTGCAGGATGAACGCGACGCGCTCGGCCGGGGTCATCGATTCGAGTACGACGAGGAAGGCCATGTTGACCGACTCGTCCAGGGTGACCCGGTCGGCCGGGTCGGCCATGGCGTCGCCCGGCCGCCCGCTGATCCACTCGGTACGGTCGGGCAGCGGCTCGGGGATCCATTCGCCCACATAGCGCTCCCGCCGGGCGCGTGCCGAGCCGAGCAGGTCGAGGCAGATACGACTGGCGACGGTCGTCAGCCAGCCGCCGGGGGATGCGATGGCCTCCTGCTGCTGTCGGGACATGGCGTACCAGCGGGCGTAGGTCTCCTGTACGACGTCCTCGGCATCGGCCAGGGAGCCCAGCAGCCGGTACGCGAGATTGATCAGCTGACGCCGCTCGCTCATGATCGCGCTCAGGCTCGGATCGGGCCGGCTGTGTCCTGGCCCGGATGGGTTGTTCATGGTGTCGCCGACTCCCTTGGTCGCTCCGCCCTCACCCGGTTCGACGAGACATCACATCGAAGTGTGAGGTCAGCGCTTCGCCTCACGTTGCGTGGGGCTGTGTCGTCGTACCGGCAGAACTCGCGGGGGACGGAAGCCGATCACGGAACCCGTGAACGTCGCGATCGTTACCACAGTGCCACAGGCACCGTGCACGCCTTGGCACAAGCCGCCACCGAGGCCGGCCACGACGACCTGGAAGAGTTCCACACCCGCGCCCTGGCCACCCCGGGCGTCACCGACCCCGACGAGCCGGAACCACTCGGAGGATGAACCCTCCACCAACTCCGCGGCGACCGCATACGCAGCGGGCGAGCGGTCCGGTTCCGTCGACGTGACCTCCAATGGCTCGGGATCGTGCGCGAGCACCGACCGTCCGCCGCCGACCGGCACGGTCGCGCCGGTGACGAAGCCGGCGTCGTCCGAAAGCAGACAGGCGATCGCGGCCGCGACCTCCTGGGACCACGCCACCCGGCCCAGCGGGTTCAACAACGCCATCTCCCGCTCGATGCGGGCGGCGGCCGCGAGCCTCTGGGAGCCGAGGAACTCCGCGTGGCGCCCGTCGGCCGTCTTCGCCGCCGGCGACACCCTCGCGGCGGGAACGCCGAGAGCCGCCCGCGACCTCGGCCTCGCCGTACCCGATGGCCTGGCGGTAGCCGGCTTCGACGACAGCGACCTGGCCGAGGCCCTTGACCTCACCACCGTGCGCCAGCCCCCGGAGGTGCCGCGATGGAACTTCTCCTGCACCGGCTCGACCAGCCCGGGACCACCCGCGAAGCGGCGCTGCGGCTGATCCCACGTGGCACAAGCTGGCCTCAGGAACTGCGAAGAGGCTCCGCCCCTCAGGTTTCCTCACGGTCATCAGGGGCGTCGGGGCGCGAGAAGCGCGGCGGCCGCCGCGCAGATCCGGAAGCCGAAACGGCGGGCGCGCGGACGGTACCGGTGTGGATGGAGGCGCCGGCCACCGTACGCGGCGCGCCGCCGCTTGGCGAAGGGCTTGTCCGTCCACGACGGACGGTGAAGGAAAGGGGAGCACCCACTCCTTTCCACTCCTAACGTATAGCGCACCGGGGGACTTGCGGCAAGACCCGGGTCGTGCCGCAGAATCATCGGCCGAGGCCAGAAACGTACGTAAATGGGGGGATGCGAAGTGCGGGTGTTGTTGTCGACCTATGGGTCGCGCGGGGATGTCGAGCCGTTGGTGGGACTCGCGGTGCGGTTGCGCGAACTCGGCGCGGAGGTGCGGGTGTGCGCGCCGCCGGACGAGGAGTTCGCGCAGCGGTTGGCCGGTGTCGGCGTGCCGATGGTGCCCTTCGGCCGGTCGGCGCGCGCGCTGACGACGGCCGTGCCGCGGCCGTCGTCAGCGGACCTGCCCCGGCACGCGGCCGAGTTGATCGCCAGCCAGTTCGACGCGCTCACCGTGGCGGCCGAGGGATGTGACGCGCTGGTGGCGACCGGAGTGATGCCTGCCGCGGCCGGCGCGCGGTCGGTGGCCGAGAAACTGGGCATCCACTGCGTGCACGCGACCTTCCAGCAGCTCACCCTGCCGTCGCCGCACCACCCGCCGCTGGCGTATGCGGGCCGGCCGTTCCCGCCGGACGTGACCGACCGCCGGGTGCTGTGGGACCTGGACGCCCAGAGCATCGATGCGCTGTTCGGTGCGGCGCTCAACACCAACCGGGCGTCGATCGGCCTGCCTCCGGTGGACAACGTCCGCGACTACGTCATCGGCGAGCGGCCGTGGCTGGCGACGGACCCGGCCCTGGACCCGTGGCAGGAGACGCCGGACTTCGACGTCGTGCAGACCGGCGCGTGGGTCCTGCCCGACGTTCGCCCGCTCCCGGCCGAGTTGGTGGCGTTCCTGGAAGCCGGCGCACCACCGGTGTACGTGGGTTTCGGCAGCATGCCCATGCGCGCGTCGACGGACGCCGCCCAGGTGGCCATCGAGGCGATCCGGGCGCAGGGCCACCGCGCGCTCGTCGCCCGCGGCTGGGCCGGCCTTGCCCTGATCGACGAGCGGGACGACTGCTTCGTCGTCGGCGAGGTCAACCAGCAGGCACTGTTCGGCCGGGTGGCCGCCGTCGTGCACCACGGCGGCGCGGGCACCACGACGACGGCCGCCAGGGCAGGCGCGCCCCAGGTGGTGGTACCCCAGGTGGCGGACCAGCCGTACTGGGCCGGCCGGGTGGCCGGGTTGGGCATCGGCGCGGCGCACGACGGTCCGACTCCGACCACCGAGTCCCTGTCAGCCGCGCTCAGAACGGCACTGACCCCCGAGACCCGCGCACGAGCGACCGCCGTGGCCGGCACGATCCGCACCGACGGGGCGACCATGGCCGCGAAGCTGCTGGTCGAGGCGGTCAGCCGGGAAAGGCCGCCCGTGTCCGCGTGAACCGCGCGGGATCATCGAGCGAGAACCCAGAACACGAAAACCTGCACAACCTGGCGACCTGAACCGACAACGGCCACGGTGTCCATGCTCGTCATGGACACCCGGTCACGCCGGTCCAGATGCCTTGTGGCGCGCGATAGTGCACGCGCCACCAGATCGGAGCTGATTACGTGAACCCGCTGACCACCAGCGCGTTTGACCTTCCCGAGCACCTGTCCCCCAAGGCCGAACCGACGCTGATCGCCGGCGATGAGCAGCACTTCGCGGCCATCGCGGAGAGCCTCGAGCAGTCGATCGCGGACCTGTCCGACCGCCTCGATGCCGAGCGCAAGGCGCCCGGCGGCAAGGGCCGGCAGGCGATGGACCGGGACATGGAGATCCACCGGCTGACCGCTCGCCTGCGCGCGCTGCGTCGCTTCGGCTTGGACCTGTGCCTCGGACACATGGTCAGCGCGGACAACCCCGAGCCCGTGTACGTCGGACGACTCGGCCTTACCGACAGCGCGGGTCGCCGGCTGCTGCTCGACTGGCGCTCCCCCGCGGCTGAGCCGTTCTTCGGAGCGACCCACGCCAACCCGATGGGCCTGGCAAGTCGCCGCAGGTATCGCTGGACCCGCGGCCGGATCAGCGACTACTGGGACGAGGTGTTCACCTCGGACGGGTTCGAAGGGCACGCCGCGCTCGACGACCAGTCCGCCTTCATCGCCAGCCTGGGCAGCAACCGGTCGGCCCGGATGCGAGATGTGCTCGGCACCATCCAGGCCGACCAGGACGCCATCATCCGCGCGGGATCGCGCGGCGCCCTCGTCGTCGACGGCGGTCCGGGTACGGGGAAGACCGTCGTCGCTCTGCACCGCTCCGCCTACCTCCTCTACTCCGACCCTCGCCTCGGTCACCGCCGGGGCGGCGTGCTGTTCGTCGGTCCGCACCAGCCCTACCTGGCCTACGTCGCCGACGTCCTCCCCAGCCTCGGAGAGGAGGGCGTGCAGACCTGCACCCTGCGGGACCTCGTCGCCGAGGGAGCCGCGGCAGCGATCGAGACCGACCCGGACGTGGCCCTGCTGAAGTCGTCCGCGAACCTGGTGAAGGCGATCGAGCCGGCCGTCAGGTTCTACGAGAACCCGCCCACCAAGGGGATGACCGTCACGACCCACTGGTCCGACATCTGGCTGAGCGCCGACGATTGGGCCGAGGCGTTCGAAGCACCGGAACCCGGTACCCCGCACAACGATGCGCGTGACCAGATCTGGGAGGAACTGCTCACGATCCTGGCGGACAAGCACGACGGCGACGCCCCGGCCGACCTGCTCCGCAAATCGCTGCTGCGGAACAGGGAGCTGCTCACGACCTTCAACCGCGCCTGGCCGCTGCTCGAAGCGGCTGACCTCGTCGGAGACCTGTGGTCGGTGCCCGCCTACCTGCGGTTGTGCGCTCCCTGGCTGAGCCCCGACGAGGTTCGGAAGCTGCAGCGCGAGGACGCCCACGCCTGGACGGTGTCCGACCTGCCGCTCCTGGACGCGGCACGGCAGCGGCTCGGCGACCCGGAGGCGTCACGACGTAGGCGCCGCCATGAAGCCTCCGTCGCCGCCGAACGCAGCCGCATGGCCACGGTCGTCGACGCCCTGCTCCAGGCCGATGACGACGGTGAAGGTGTGGTGACGATGCTGCACGGCCAGGACCTACGGGACGCCCTGGTCGACGAGACCGCCTCGCCCAGCGCCGAGCCGGACCGGCTCGCCGGGCCGTTCGCGCACATCGTCGTGGACGAGGCTCAGGAGCTGACCGACGCGGAGTGGCAGATGTTGCTGCTCCGCTGCCCGTCCCGGAGCTTCACCATCGTCGGGGACCGCGCCCAGGCCAGGCACGGGTTCACGGAGTCGTGGCAGGAACGGCTGAAGCGGGTCGGGCTCGACCGGATCAACCTGGCCTCCCTGAGCATCAACTACCGGACGCCGGGAGAGATCATGGCGGAGGCCGAGCCGGTCATCCGGGCCGTGCTCCCGGACGCCAACGTGCCGACCTCCATCCGCAGCAGCGGCGTCCCCGTCGTACACGGATCCGCTGCGGATCTGGGCTCGATCCTCGACACCTGGCTCGCCACGCATGCCGACGGGATCGCCTGCGTCATCGGCGACCCCACGTTCCGGGCGACGTCCCGCGTCCGGTCACTGACCCCGGAGCTGTCGAAGGGGCTCGAGTTCGACCTGGTCGTCCTCATCGACCCAGAGGCGTTCGGCAAGGGCATTGAAGGAGCGGTCGACCGCTATGTCACGATGACCCGAGCGACCCAGCAACTCGTCATCCTCACGAGCTCCTGACGGCCAGTTCGGATGACGAGGATTCTCCTGTGGAAGGAACGTCATGAGATCAGCGCTTGAAACCCTTCGCCGTGACTTCGGCGGCGACATCATCGAACCGGGAGCGGCGGAGTACGCATCGGCCAGTCGCTCGCTGTTGGCTTCGGGTAGTCCGGTCTGTGTCCTGCGGCCCAAGAGCGTCGGCGACGTGCAAGCAGGTGTCAGATTCGCCGCGAGCGCAGGGCTTGTGCTGTCCGTGCGAGGCGGCGGCCACGGCTTTCCGGGCTTCGGCACCAACGACGACGGCATCGTGATCGACCTCAGCATGCTCGCGAACGTGCAGATCATCGACAAGGAACGTCACCTCGTGCGGATCGGCGGCGGCGCCACCTGGGGCCAGGTCGCGGCCGCCCTGGCCCCGCACGGCCTGGCGATCTCCTCAGGCGACACCAAGAGCGTCGGTGTCGGTGGGCTGACGTTGACCGGTGGCATCGGCTGGAAGGTCAGGAAGCACGGCCTGGCCCTGGACAACGTGGTCGCCGCCGAGGTGGTCACGGCCAACGGAGAAGTCGTGCAGGCCAGCGCGCAGGAGAACCCGGAGCTGTTCTGGGCGATTCGCGGTGGCGGCGGCAACTTCGGGATCGTGACCGCCTTCGAGTTCGCGGCGCACCCGACGACAGACGTCTTCTACGGCAAGATCGCCTTCCCGGGATCGGAGACGGCCGGCGTGCTCCAGGGCTGGGCGGACTACCTCCGCACCGCCCCCGAAGAGCTCACCTCCATCGCGATCTTCGCCAATCCCCTCGCCGGCGGACCCGAAGCGCCGATCGAGATCTATGTCGCCTTCGACGGCGATGACCCGGGGCTCGCCGCGAAGGCCATCGACCCGATCCGCCGGCTCGGCACGGTGATCGACGACGATGTCGCGCTGAAGCCCTATGCGGACACGCTCGTGGATGGCCTGACGCCGCCGCCCGGCATCCAGGTTGTCGCCCGAAGCGCGTTCGTCGACAGGGAATCGGTGCCCGCGGTCCTTCAGATCCTTGCCGAGGTCGGGGCATCGGAGCGGTCGCCGTTCATCGCCGTTCGCAGCGTCGGCGGTGCGGTGTCCCGAGTCGCCGACGACGCCACCGCCTATGCGCATCGCCGAGCGGAGTTGATGTTCGTGACCACCACCGCGGGTCCGGAGCCGGTCGTCGAGGCCGCTCGTCCTGCTCTGGAAGCGATCTGGCAAAGGCTCGCACCTCACGTCAGCGGCGCCTACGCGAACTTCCTCGCCTCTGCCACCGAGGAGGACGTCGCCGCGATCTATCCGACGCAGACCTACAAGCGGCTCGCGGCCGTCAAGCGTCAGTACGACCCCGGCAACCTGTTCGCCCGCAACCACAACGTGCGGCCTCAGTAGGCCTGGCCGACAAGCACCGCCCCGAGCGCGGGTCGCGTCCTCGGAGCGGTGTGGCGCGGCGCGGGTCCCGCAGGGTGCGCAGGCCCTTGGGGGCCATGGTGAGGCCGACCCCGCCACGGTGGCGGGGTCGGTGTCGGCTGTGACCTTCGCGGAGGTCTGTTCGCCGAGGCTCGCGCGGGCCGCCGCATGTCACACCCGAGCGGACTGCCTCGTCTTCATAGAGATGGTGATGCGAAGAACGCCACCGGCTTCAGAACCGAAGGGGTGACTGACGATGCGGACCAATGTGGTGGTGCTCGGTGGAGGATACGCCGGCGTCATGGCGGCGAACCGTCTCAGGCAGCGCACGGATGTGGCGGTGACGTTGATCAACTCGCGTCCCGTGTTCGTCGATCGCATCCGACTGCACCAGCTCGTGGGCGGTTCGGACGACGCAGTCGTCGACTACGCCGACGTTCTGGCCGACGGCGTACGTCTCGTCGTCGACACGGCGATCCGGATCGAAGCCGCCGGCCGCAGCGTGCTCCTGTCCTCCGCGAACACCATCGGGTACGACTATCTGATCTACGCGGTGGGCAGTGCCAGCGCCGACCCGGGGGTACCTGGGGCTGCCGAGTTCGCTCACCCTGTCGCGGGCCTGGAGGAGGCGCAGCGACTGCGGTCGGCCGTCGACGCCGCTCCGGCTTCGGCTGCGATCACTGTGGTCGGTGGTGGCCCGACCGGCATCGAGACGGCTGCCGAGCTCGCCGAGGGGGGACGGGACGTGACCCTGATCTGCGGCGGGGTCCTCGGCCCCTACCTCCACCCGAATGCTCGGCGCTCGGTCGCCAAACGGCTGGCCAAGCTGGGGATCACGGTGCTGCAGGGTGCCGAGGCCAAGGCGGTGGCGGTGACGGCCGATGCCGTCGAACTCATCGACGGCCGCCGGTTGTCCAGCGACGTGACCATCTGGACGGCAGGTTTCGCCGTTCCCGAACTGGCCCGTAGCAGCGGGCTCACCACGGACGCGTCGGGGCGGCTGCTGACCGACGAGACGCTCACCAGCGTCGACGACGGCCGTATCGTCGGCGCCGGTGACGCGGTGTCGCCCTCCGGCCGGCCCTTGCGGATGAGCGGCCAGGCCGCGTTCCCGCTGGGCGCACAGGCTGCCGACACAGTGCTCAGCCGGATCGCCGGGAGCGTCCCGAAGCCCATCGACTCCGGGTTCGCCGGCCAGTGCCTGAGCCTGGGGCGCCGGGCCGGCGTTTTCCAGTTCGCCCACCGGGACGACACCGCGAAGAGCTACTACGTCAGCGGCCGGCTGGGGGCGGCGCTGAAGGAGATCGCCTGCAAGGCCGGTTTCCGCCATCTCACGACCGAGGCTCGGACGCCCGGGGGATACACCTGGTTCACGGACGGCAGCCGCCCGGCCCGCCTTTCACAGCATCCTCGAACGGAGCACCGACGATGACCGACAGGACCGGTATCGACAGTGAGGATCTGGGGGCGGCCTCCCCTGGGGCGGGCATCAACCGGGCCCACGACTTCGAGCGCTTGCGGCCACTGCTGTTCTCGATCGCCTACCGGATCCTCGGGAGCGTGGACGACGCCGAGGACGCAGTCCAGGAGACCTGGCTGCGTTACGTGATCTCCGAGACGGAGCCTGACTCGGCCCAGGCGTATCTGTCGACGGTCGTCACCCGGGTCGCGATAGACGTGCTCCGCTCGGCCCGGGTGAAGCGGGAGACCTACATCGGGGAGTGGTTCCCTGAACCGCTGCTCGAGGATCCCTACGATGATCCGGAACGTTCGGCGGAACTGGCCGACTCGGTCTCGATGACGGCGCTCCTGATGCTCGAGCGGCTGAGCCCGCTCGAAAGAGCGGTATTCGTGCTCCGCGACGTGTTCGCCTTCGAGTTCGCGGAGGTCGCCGCCGCCGTGGGGCGATCGGAGGCGGCGTGTCGCCAGCTTGCGGTGCGAGCCCGTCGGCACATGAACGAGGGCCGTCCCCGGTTCGAGGCGGACCGGCGAGAGCGTGCGGAACTCGCCGAACGCTTCTTCGGCGCGATACGAGAAGGTGACGTCGCCGCGCTGCGGAACGTGCTCGCGGCCGACGTACAGGCGGTCGGTGACGGCGGCGGCAAGGCCCCGGTCTTCCCGCGCGTCATCGCCGGCGCCGGCAATGTCGCTCGGCTGTTCGGCTCCCTGGTTCCCGCGCTCATCGGGATCGGCGGCACGATCGAGGCTCGCGAGGTGAACGGACAGCCCGGGGCCATCTTCCGTGACCGAGACGGGAAGGTCATCAACACGTTGTCGCTCGACATCTACGACGGGCGCATCCAGACGATCCGGTCGGTGGTCAATCCGGACAAGCTCCGGCACGTGGGTCCGGTGGCGGATGTGTGGAGGGTCGACCAGGACATACGCAGGGCGCGCCGAGCCACCGGCTGAATCCCTCGAAAACGAGTGGCCGCACGCGTGCGGACCGGTGGGCCCCGATGACGCGACCGCGCGGGCCGGCGCTAGCCAGGGGACCTGTCCGTCGGGCGGATCTCGCTGAACAGCCTGAGCGTCACCGGCCGCGGCGGAAACCAGACGGGCAGGCGCAGACTTCCCGAGGAGAACACCGTCTCCAGGACGATCTTCACGTAGGGGCGCTCGCCGGGGATCTCGGCGCACACGACCGAGACGGGTGAGCGCACCGCCTGGCGGCCGAATCGCAGCCACGCGTGTGCGTCGCGGTCGAGTTCTGCCGACTCCCAGTGCAACACCGGTGGCTCGGCGCGGTGCGACGGCAGGGGGAGCTGCAGGGCGAATCCCGCCAGGGCGGCGTTGGGCCGCAGGTAGAAGGCGCCGTCGAGGCGTGGCGGCGCGTACAGGAGCCGAGGGCCCTTCCGCCTGCTCGTCGTCAGCCTCGCTTCGGTCGCCTCCAGGACGATCCGCCATGAGCCGGGGCCGATATGTGAGGACGTCGCCATGGATCACCTCGCCGTGGTTCGAACGTGCGCCAGTCACTCCTTAAGACGCAAGGCACCCCGCGAATGTGACATCCCACCGCCGTGGAGGGCTTTCCGGGGTTGTCACAATCCCCCGCCCTCGGACGTCTTAGTCATGACGCGGACAGACAGGGAGTCGCCCATGCGAACCGGACCGAAGGCGGTCCCGGGCACCATCGCCCGGACATCATCGTTCCTTGACGACCGCCTGGGAGCGGCCCGCTTCCTGAACCGCAACCTGCGCAAGATCTTCCCCGATCACTGGTCCTTCCTGCTGGGCGAGATCGCGCTCTACGCGTTCGTCATCCTGTTGCTCACCGGCACGTTCCTGACGTTCTGGTTCAAGCCGAGCATGGGCCACGTGGTCTACGACGGCGGCTATGCGCCGTTGCGGGGCGTGGAGATGTCGCAGGCGTACGCCTCCACGCTGGAGATCACCTTCGAGGTGCGCGGCGGGCTGCTCATCAGGCAGGTCCACCACTGGTCGGCGCTGCTGTTCATCGGCGGCATGATGGTCCACGCGCTGCGGGTGTTCTTCACCGGCGCCTACCGCAAGCCGCGCGAGCTCACCTGGGTCATCGGCGTCACGATGCTCGCGCTGGCCCTGCTGGAGGGGTTGACGGGCTACTCACTGCCGGATGATCTGCTGTCGGGTGCCGGCCTGCGGGTCACCGAGGGCGTGCTCATGTCGCTGCCACTGGTCGGTACCTACCTGACCTTCTTCTTGTTCGGCGGGGAGTATCCGGGTGAGGACGTCGTCTCCCGGTTCTACGCGCTGCACATCCTGCTGATTCCGGGGGCGCTGCTGGTGCTGATGTCGGCGCATCTGGTGCTGATGTGGGTGCAGAAACACACCCAGATGCCGGGCAGGGGCCGCACCCGCACGAACGTGGTAGGCGCTCCGCTGTATCCGTCGTTCGCGGCCAAGACCAGTGCGTTCTTCCTGTTCACCCTGGCCGCGGTGGCCGGGCTGGGCACCTTCGCCCAGATCAACCCCGTGTGGCTGTACGGCCCCTACAGCCCGGCCGACATCTCGGCCGGCTCCCAGCCCGACTTCTACCTGGGCTTCCTGGAGGGCGCGCTGCGCCTGATGCCCGCCTGGGAGGTCAACCTCCTCGGCACCGCCCAAGCGGGCACGGTGCCGTTGAGCGTGGTCATCCCGGCGCTGGTGCCGCTGGGCGTCGTCCTCACCGGGATGCTGCTCTACCCGTTCATCGAACAGTGGATCACCGGCGACAAGCGGGAGCACCACATCCTGGAGCGCCCCCGCAACAACCCGCACCGCACCTCGATCGGCATGACCGCCGTCGTCTTCTACGGCGTGCTGTGGCTGCTGGGGTCCAACGACGAGCTCGCGTCCACCTTCCACATCAGCCTGAACGCCACCACCTACGCCGGACGCGTCCTGGTGATCGCCGGACCCGTGCTCGCCTACCTCATCACCTACCGGATCTGCCTCGGCCTGCAACGCTCCGACGCCGAACTCGTCGGACACGGTGTGCCCACCGGCGTGATCAGGCGCCTGCCCGGCGGCACGTTCACCGAAACGCACACACCGCTGGCCGAGGACATCGAGGCACACCTGCGCGCCAAGGAAGCCGTGCCGGTGCTCGGCGCCCACCACGCTTCCGGCATCCCGCCTGCACGCGTGCGCAGCCCTCTCGGCAGACTACGGGCCCTGATGTCCGCTGCGTACGGCGGGCAGAAGGTCGCCCTGGACGAGGAGCCCGACCGGTCCCTGACCCACTGAACCTCACGGGGCGAGCGGCGATGCTCCCCGTGGTGAGGCCGCTCACACCGTGTCACAGCCAGGCGGGGCACATCGTCTTAAAGGGCATGACAAACTCGCAACAGACCACGGTGTTGATCACCGGCGGCAACAAGGGACTCGGTTTCGAGGCGGCCCGGCGGCTCGGTGCACAGGGTTGGACGATCTTCCTCGGCTCGCGGGACGAAGGTCGAGGACGGGCAGCCGCCGACAAGCTGGCCGACGGTGGCGCGACCGTGGTCATGGTCCCGCTGGACGTGACCTCGGACGAGTCGGTGACCGACGCCGTACGGCTCGTCCGGGAGCACACCGACCGGCTGGATGTGCTGATCAACAACGCCGGCACGCCAGGAAAGGTCATGACGCCGGCAGACGCGACGGTCGAGGAGATTCATTCCGTCTACGACACCAACGTGTACGGACCGATCAGGGTCACGCACGCGTTCCTGCCCCTGCTGCGGGCGGCGGACCATCCGCGGGTGGTGATGGTGTCCAGCGGTGGCGGTTCCTTCGCCGTCGTGACCGATCCAGAACAGCCCGTCTCGAAAATGCACGAGCTCGCCTACAGCTCGTCGAAAGCGGCGCTGAACATGATCACCGTCCGGTACGCCCAGGCGCTCCCGGAGATCAAATTCAACATCGCCACTCCCGGAGAAGTCGCAAACCACACATTCGCCGCCACCGACATGAACAATCACACCGGTCAGCTGACGGTCACCGAGGGCACCGACTCGATCCTGCGACTCGCGATGATCGACGCCGACGGGCCGACCGGGATCTTCGTCGATCGCCTCGGCCCCGTCGCCTGGTAACCACCGCGCGACCAACCTGCTCCTCGGAAGGTCCGAACCCTCAACGGGGCCGATCACCCGCTGCGGCCGTGCGGAGCGCGCGGTAGAGCAGGCGGGCATCGCCCAGGTGGTGGCGCAGGAGCTTCTCCAGACCGCCGATGGGGATCAGGTTCTGCGGGGCGCGCGGGTCCTTGTAGGCCACGCCGGCCAGCGGAGGCAGGGCGAGCGTGACCGCGTCGGCGATCCGTACCGCCTCTGCCGGGTCCAGTTCCGCGCTGGCCTCGCAGCGCGCCACGCCCGCCCACGGCGCGGACGACTGGACGGGGAGCCGCACGTACCAGGCATGCCGCCGCCAGCTCGTGCCCATCAGGAACACGGGCGTGCGCTGGCGGGGCATGAGCGCGGCGACCACCGCGGACTGCGGTGGCGGCAGGTAGGCGGTGTGGTGCGTCTTGATGTAGCCGACCGTGCGCGGCAGGTGCGTACGCCCCCGCAACGGCCCGTCCACCAGCAGCAGGTCGTCGCTTCGCGACCGGTGTCGCACCGCCAGGTCCACCTCCAGCTGGGTGACCTGCCGCTGCAGCGCCAGCGACAGCTCCTCGAAGCTCGCGTCGGCGGCCTTGCTGGGCTGGTAGGTGGCATGCGTGGTCTTCACCTCGGGCGTGTGCGGCGAGGCGGAGATCAGCGTCCGGTTGACCTCGATCGCCGCCAGGTCGGCGCCGGCCGGGCCGCACCGGACGATCCCGGCCGCGTAGGAGGCCGCGATGCCGGGCACGGGCATGGGCGTGTCGGGGTCGTGCACCCAGACGCGGGCGTCGATCCTGCGCACCCCGTCGGCGACGAGCAGCGTTTCGGGGGCGGAGGCGCCGGCGCCGGGCGTGACGGGCTTCCAGTCGGCGGGCGGCCGCTCGACGTCGAGAACCAGCTCGGCGCTGGTGGCGCCCAGCTCGGAGAGGTTCTCGACGGCGAGGGCGGCAGCGTAGCCGGGGTCCCAGGGGTCAACGGTGAAGCCTGTCACTGGATCCCGGCCTTCCGGACGTGGGAGCCCTTTGCGTCGCGCCTGACCTCGAAGCGCACCGGCACCCGCTCGGCCAGCGCGGGAACGTGGGTGACGAGGCCGATCATACGTTCCTGGCCGGCGGCGAGGCGTTCGAGCGTCGTGGCGACGGTGTCGAGCGTGGCCGGGTCGAGCGTGCCGAACCCCTCGTCCAGGAAGATCGAATCCAGGCGCCTGGCGACCGCGCCGGACAGCGCCAACGCCAGGGCGAGGGCCGCCTGGAAGGTCTCGCCGCCGGACAGCGTGCGGGCGCTGCGCCGCATGCCCGCCTCGCCGTGGTCGATGACCTCGATGTCACCGGTCTTGTCGGCGAGCGCCAGCTCGTACTGGCCGTCGGACAGCTCGCGCAGCGTGTCGGAGGCGGAGGCGACGAGCACCGCGAGGGCCTCGGCGCACAGCCAGCGCTCGAAGGCGTTGGCGCGCAGGCGCAGCGCCAGCTCGTGGGCGACCTTGGCCTCATGCTCCTTCATGGTGATCCGGTTCTCCAGGTCGGCGGCGCGCCTGCGCTCCTCCTTGAGGCGGTCGAGCGCGCTGTCGGCACGGGCGACCGCCGTGGCGACGGCCGCGCCGAGCTGGTCGGGCGTAGCGTCTGGCGGGGCGGCGACGCCATGCTCGGCCAGGCGCTCGGCCAGTCCCCGGCGGTCGGCGGCGAGCCGGGCGCGGGCCCGGGTGAGCTGCTCCTCACGCTCGGCCAGCGCGGCACGGGCGGACTGCGCGGCCCGGTCGCGCCAGCCGAGCAGCTCGGTCCAGGCCCGGTGCAGATCCTCGCGGACGAGGGGCGGTGGCGGATCGTCCTGGGCGCCGGAGACGAGCAGCCGGTCGCGGGCGGCCTCCAGCGTGCGCCAGGCGGACTCGGCCTGGCGCACGACCCGCTCGGCCTCGACCCGGGCCCGGTCCAGCTCGCCCCGGGCGGCGCGGACGGCGGTGCGTACCTGGGCGGCCAACTCGTCGGCCTTGGCGACGGCGGCCAGCCGCGCTTCGAGCTCGGCCCGGTCACCGGGGGCGGGCAGCGCGGCGAGCTCGGACTCCAGCCGGGTCGCCTGCGTGGCCAGCATCGACGCCGACGTCTCCGCCTTGGCATGGGCGGCTCTGGCGCGCTGGGCCCGTTCGCGGGCGTTCGCCAGGGCGCGGTCGGCGGCGCGGATGTCGGCGGGCGGCTCGTGGCGGGGCAGTTCGGAGATCGGGTGGCGGCAGACCGGACAGGGCCGGCCCACTTCCAGCCGGTTGGCCAGGTGGGTGGCGGCGTGGGCGTCACGCAGGCGTTCGCGCTGGTCCTCGGCTGTGGCAAGCGCCTGTTCGGCTGCGGCCTGCTCGGTGGCCGCACCTTCGAGGAACGCGACGGCCGACGTGGCCGCGGCGCGGGCCCGCGTGGCCTCGGCCTCCAGGCGTTCGCGGGCGTCCAGCGCGGCCAGCGCCGCCCGGGAAGCGCCGCGGTCGCCGAGCGCGGCCAGCGCCTCGTACGCCTCGTGCTCGTCGGCCTCCAGCCGGGCCACGTCGGCGGCCAGCGTCTCGACGGACTCCGCGGCGGCGCGCCTGGCCGAGGCCAGGGTCGGGACCGCTGCGGGCATGCGGAGCCCGGACAGGACCGACTGGCGTTCGGCCACGGCGGCCCGCTCCTGCTCGGCCAGGCGGATGTCGGCCTCCCCGGCCCGCAGCAGGTCGAGATCGGCGCCCATGGTCCCGGCCAGCCGCCGCAGCGCCGCCAGCCGCGCCGTCAGCTCCCGCTCGGCCTCGTCCGTCGCCCCGGAGAGCTTGGCAAGCTGGTCGCGGGCGAAGGAGGCGTCCTGCTTGGCGGTCTCCTCCTCGCGGGCGGCGCGCTGCCTGATCCGCTCGTAGACGTCGGCGTCGAGCAACTGCACCAGCAGGTCCTGCCGCTCGCGGGGCGCGGCGTGCAGGAACTCGGCGAAGCGGCCCTGCGGCAGGACCACACACTGGGTGAAGAACCGGTACTCCAGCCCGGTCACCTGCTGCGCCTCGGGGGTGACGTTCTCGCCCTCGGCGAGCGGCCTGACCACCGCCTCGAACGCCCCCGAGAGCGGTGCGGCTGGGTCCAGCTCGTCGAGCCTGGCCTCCTTGGTACGCACCGCGCCCTTGGCGTCGCGCACCATCGCGCGGACCACGCCGTAACGCCGCCCGTCGCTGTCGAACACCATCGCCACCTTGCCGGCGGTGACGGAGGGTGCCAGGGCGTGGGCGACGGCGCCTTCCCTGCCCCAGCGCGGCACGGTGCCGTACAGAGCGAAGCAGATCGCGTCGATGATCGTGCTCTTGCCCGCGCCGGTCGGGCCCACGAGCGCGAAGTACTCGGTGTCGGAGAAGTCCACGCTCACCGGCTCGCGGAAGCTGCCGAAGTGGTCCAGGTGCAGCAGCAGGGGACGCATCAGCCGGTCACCTCGTCGTAGAGCCGATCGAACAACGTGGCCACCTGCTCGTCCTGGCGGCCGGTGGCGGCGAGGTAGTCGCGGAACAGCTCGCGCGGGCTCCGGCCGGCCGAGCTCGCCCGCCGCGTGGCGGGCACCGGCCTGAACCGCTCGTCCAGCATGACGTCGACGGCCCCCGACAGCAGCTCGCGCACGTCGTCGGCCAGGCCGACGCGGGGTTTCTCCTCGACGATGACCTTGAGCCAGTCGTCGCCGGGTTCGACGGCCTCAAGCTGCTCCAGCGTGCCGCGTACGGTACGCAGCCTGCGGGCCGCGGCGAACGTCAGCTCCCGCACCACGGCGGGCCGCCCCGGCGAGACCTCCACCAGCAGCGCGCCGGGGGTGTTGCCCTCCTCGCCGAAGTCGACGGCGAGGGGCGAGCCGCTGTACCAGATCGGGCAGGGGCCGGGGATCTGCTGGCGGCGGTGCAGGTGGCCGAGGGCGGCGTACTGGGTGACGGGCGGGAAGGCGGTCGGCTCGAAGTAGTAGGAGAAGATCGACTGCGCCTCCCGCTCGCCGCCGCCGAACGCCCCGCCCGGCAGAGTGCCGTGGGTGGTGACCAGGTTGACGGTGTCACCGTGGAAACCCGCGGTGAGAGCGCCGATCAGCTCGCCGATGCGGGCGGCGTAGTCGCGGTTGTGCTCGGCGGCCGTCCCGCTGAGGACCTCGGCGGCGCGTACGACGTACCGGTGCGACAGGAACGGCAGCACGGCCAGCCGCACCGGCTCGCCCGACCGCGCGGTGAAGGCCAGCGTGCCGCCCTGCTCGGGACGGCGGAAAGAGCCGATCACATGCAGGCCGAGCTTGCCCAGCACCGGCCGGTAGACCTCCAGCAACTGCGGGTTGTCGTGGTTGCCCGCCAGCACCACCACGTCCCGACCGTCGCCGCTCAACGCCATGAGCGCGTTGAGCACCAGCGACTGCGCCTCGGGGGTGGGCGCGGAGGTGTCGAAGAGGTCGCCCGCCACGATGACGGCGTCCACGTCGTGGGCGCGGGCGGCGGCGACCAGCTCGCGCAGCACCTCTCGATGCTCGTCGAGGCGGGAGCGGCCCTTGAGCACCTTGCCCACGTGCCAGTCCGCGGTGTGCAGGATCTTCACGAAACCACCTGTGGTCAGAAGGGCGGAATGTCGTCTTCGACGCCGGGCAGGCCCTGGAACGGATCGGCCGAAGCCTTCGTCGGCGGGGCCGCGGCCTCGGCGGGCCGGGTGGCCCAGGCGGGGAAGGGGAAGACGACGGCCAGCGGCACGGGGATCTCCGGCTGGGCGACGAACATGGTGCCCGGCTTGGCGATCGTGGCGCGTTCCCTGACGGCCGGGGGCAGCCAGCCGTATTCGGACCGGGCGGACTCGGCCGGGTCCAGGCGGCCCGCGACGCGTACGGCGCTGTTGGAGACGATGCGCCGCTCCACCTCCGAGGCGGTCTGCTGGGCGCCGATGAGGATGACGCCGAGCGAGCGGCCTCGCTCGGCCACGTCCAGCAGGATCTCCTTGATCGGGGAGTCGCCCTCGCGCGGGGCGTACTTGTTGAGCTCGTCCAGCACCACGAACAGCAGCGGCCGGGCCGTGCCGGACGACTCCTTGCGATGGAACTCCCCGCGCAACACCACCCCCACCACGAACCGTTGCGCCCGCTCCGGCAGGTTGTGCAGGTCCACGATGGAGACCTGCGCGTCGGAGGTGCGGATCACGTGGTTGCGGTAGAACGGCAGGTCGCCCCGGACGATCGGTGACAGCGGGCGCACGGCGCTGCGGAGCCGGCGCAGAAAGGCGTTGACGGTGCCGAGCGGGGTCTGCGCGCCGGTCCAGTCCGTACGGCTGGCCTCGTCCTGCAACTGGTCGGACAGCATCTCGACGAGGTCGGCGAACGTGCGGCAGGACGTGCCCCGCACCATGATCGCGCCGCCCTCCCCCACCGGCGCGGCCCACGCCTTCAGCCGGGCCGCGACCTGCCCCACCAGCAGCGAGTATCCGGCCCGCTCGTCGTCGGCGTCGGCGAAGACGAACCGCAGTAGTTCCTCCTCGCAGAACTCGACCAGCGTCCAGTAGAAGGCGCTCACCCCATGGGTGCGGGTGGAGACGTGCGGAACGCCGTTGGCGTCGCCGGGGCGCGGCGGGGCGAAGACGTGGACGCTGCCGAACGGCTGGGCGGGCAGCCCCAGCCGAGCGTAGACGCTCCTGGCGCGCTCATCGAGCCGGACGTTGTCGTGGTCGAGGAAAAGCAGGTCCTCGCCCTTGACGGAGAAGATCAGCGCCTTGGTGTTGGCCGCCTCACCCTCCAGGACGCCCGAATTGAAGATCGAGTAGAGGAGGAAGGTGGCGAACGACGTCTTGGTGGCCACGCCGGAGACGCCGGAGATCGACACGTGGGCGCCCCGGGTGCCGTCGAGGAAGTCGAAGTTGACGTACAGCGGCCGGCCGTCACGGCCCATCCCCAGAGGGATCCGCCGCTCCATCACGTCGAAGTAGAGCGCCTGGTCACGGTCGTCCGCGCCGGCCAGGAAGACCTTGGAGCCCGGCAGCGGCGGCACGAACACCTCCGGCTCCACCCTCGTCACCCGCACCTCGGCCACCTCGACCACGGCGGCCGGCAGCGCGCCGTCGGCGATCAGGAAGACATCGGAGTCGTACGCCGCGCCCTCGTGCCTGGCCTCCACGGTCGTCACCACGCCCGCCACCAGCACGGGACCGTAGCCCGGCACCTCCCGTCTGGTCACCACCACGTCGTCAAGCTGGACGATCTTGCCTGGCTCCAGACCGATCCAGAACGACAGCGGTGAAGCCGCCTGGGTGCCGAGCACCCGTCCGACGGCCTCGCCGGCCGCAGGCATCCCTGTCGACGCCTCCTGGTTGACCGCCCCGTTGACCGTCACTCATCCCTCCACCCCGCGCATGCCGTTCCAAGGGAGCGTAGTGGGCTCGAGGTGGTGCGTCCGGCTCATTTCGCTCCGCCCCGCTCGCCCGGGCGTACCAGGCGCCCCACCCGCCGGCTGCCGTGGGAAAACTGTCGGTGGCGTCCGGCATGGTGAGCGCATGACCTGTATGCCGCTCCGCCATGCCTTTGCGCGGTGTGCCGCGGGCGACATCGCCCGCGGCGACGCCGCGCAAGACGGGCGAGGCGTGTGACGGTCGTCCCGGATGAACAAATCGCGGTTCGCAGCACCTCGCCACCACTGCGCGCGCAAGGATATGAAGGGTCTTTCATGACAGCCGATCAGCCACTCATCTGCCCGAGGTGCCAGGGCGTGACCGTCGCCGCGCAGGCCACCGCCTACACACCCGCCCGCGGACGGCTGATCGTCGCCAACGGTTACTGCCGGGGAGACTGCTCCGACGCCGAGCCCGACCCCGGCCACGACGCACCTGCTGACAGCGCGACGGTCCCTCCCCGGTCGACGCCTGCGGCTGCCTCCTGACCAGGCCAGGTCGACGTGCCGCACCCGCAGCTCGACGGCACGCTCCACCCGCCCCCGCTGCTCGAACCACTTGACGACGTGCAGGCACCGCCGTCGTCGGGCTCGGCGGACCGGGCCCGGGTCAGTCCGTCAGGGCGGCGCGCAGCTTGGTCAGCACGGCACGCAGGATGCGCGAGACGTGCATCTGCGAGATGCCGAACTCCTTGGCGATCTCCGACTGGGTCATGTTGCCGTAGAAGCGCATCAGCAGGATGTTCTTCTCCCGGGCCGGCAGGGCGTCGATGAGGGGCTTGATCGCGTGCCTGTCGAGCAGGGTCTCGAGCGACTGGTCCTGCGCGGGCAGGAAGTCGCTCAGCTCGGCCGCGTCCTCGTCACCACCGCCCACCGGCGCGTCCAGCGACAGCGCGGAGTAGGCGGTGGAGGCCTCCAGGGCGAGCAGCACGTCCTCCTCGGAGATGCCCAGCTTGGCGGCCAGCTCGGCCACAGTCGGCGAGTGGCCGAGGACCTGGGTCAGCTCGGCAGTGGCCTTGTTGATCTCAATGCGGCGTTCCTGGTAGACGCGCGGCACTCGGATGGCCCACGTGCGGTCGCGGAAGTGACGCTTGACCTCGCCCAGCACGGTGACCATGGCGTATCCCCTGAACTCGTGCCCGAGCGTGGGATCGTAGCCGTTGATGGCCTTCATCAGGCCCACGTAGGCGGCCTGGCGCAGGTCGTCCATGGGCTCGCCGCGGTAGCGGTAGCGGCGGGTGACCTCGCTCACCAATCCTTCGTGCATCTCCACCAGGCGCTCGCGGATGCGCGCGACGTCCAGATCGGAGATGTGCGGGTCGGCCAGGCCGGCCAGGAGTTCCTCGGCGGTCAGGTGCTGGAGTGCAATGGTCAGGACAGGCACGTGCTGCTCCCAGATGTGCCGGCGGCCCCGTCCATGGAAAAAGCCCATGCAGAGGCACGCCTTGGTTCGCGTGAGAGGAAGCCCTCTGCTGGACTTCGAGATCCACTCTCCCCGCTGAACGGCCGCCATCACCTTCTTTTGGTAACGAATCGATAACTGATATGTGCCCCCGGTGCGGCCGCCGCGCCAGGCCGGTTGATCGGCTACCTGTGGGCGCGCACGACGTTCACGAAGCGAGCGTGATCTCGGCCAGCTCACGCCAATCCCGCCGCCGACCGGCATGGGTCGCCTCGGTGAACACGGTTTCGCCGAGGCGATTCCGGGTGTCCGCGGCGATCCTGGAAACGTCCGGCTGCGAACGATCCGGCGTACCGCGCACGCCGTCGCTTGCCGCGAGCAATCGCGCGGCCTGCTCGTACTGTCCCTGGCGCAGCGCGAGATCCGCGATCCCGATCAACACCTCGGCGATCACCGGTGGATACGTCGTCTCCACAGCCGCGCGGAACGCCTCGCTCCGATGCGCGCGGGCCATCTCGAGGTCCTCGGTGAGGTAGCCGTACAGGTCCATGACCCTGGCGCGGACCATGTCGTTCAGTTCGTCATTGCCCAGCACCGCCCGCACCGCGGCCAGGTGCCGGTGTGCCGAGTCCGGCTCGCCGCGCCAGCGCGCCAGCCGTGCCTTCGACAGCTCCAGCTCGGCAAGCGTGTCCGGCCAGGCGATGTCGCCCGCGTACCGCTGAGCTTCGGAAATGGCGGACGCGCTGGAGCGCTCATCGCCGAGCAGCCAGTACAGCTGAGCCTGCCGCGCCCGCAGGTCGACCACGTCCTCGGTCGCCCCAACCTCGGTCAGCGCCACAGCGGCCTCTTCGTAGTGCTCACACGCGCGTGCCAACTCCCCGCGCATGGCGAGCCGATCGGCCAGGAAGGTCAGCGCCCACGAGATCCCCCACCGGTCACCCAGCGTGCGGAACTCGGCAAGGGCGATCTCGGCGTCGATGTCCACATCGGTCGCGTCGCCGCCGAGCGTGAGCCGCAATCGGCCACGAGTGAGCCTGGCCTGCGCCCGCACCCATGGATCGTCGTCGGCGATGAGCGGCTCGAACGCGGGCAGGAACTCCGCCGGCCCCTGCAGCATCCGCTCCAGCGGCCGGACGAACCCGAGTATCGGGTGGCGATACCCGCTGCGCTGGGTGAGCTGGTGCGCCCGGTGGATCCACTCCCGGGCCTGATACTGATCGCGGCCGGGCCCGGAGGTCTCGAACACGGTCACGATGGCGTACGCCATCGCCCGCACCTCATCGGGCACCTCACCGTGCAGCGAGGCCGCCGCGATGCTCAACTCGGTGCCCTCGGCCCGGTGCCCGCTGAGGAACCAGTACCAGCCCACGGCCGCGACCAGCCGCATCGCCTCGTGGGCCCAGCCCTCGGCGATCGCCCCGCGCAGGGCCGCACTGATGTTGTCGTGCTCGGTCTCGAGCGTGGACAGCCATTCCAGCTGCTCGGCCCGGCGCAGGTGCGGCTCGGCCGTCTCGGCCAGCTCGGTGAAGTAGGCAAGGTGCGCCCGGCACGCCGACTCGGTCTCCCCGGCCTCGGCGAGCCGGTGCGCCGCGTATTCCCTGATGGTGTTGAGCATCCGGTAGCGCGGCGTGCCCTCGCCGTCGGCGAGCAGCAGCGACTTCTCGATCAACGCGGTCAGCACGTCGAACACCTGCTCCCCGGCGAACGCCTCGTCCCCGCACACCCGCTCGGCCGCCTCCAGGCTCGCCCCGCCGGAGAACACCGAGAAGCGCTGCAGCACGCCGCGTTCGGCCTCGGTCAGCAGATCCCAGCTCCAGTCCACGACCGCGCGCAGCGTCCTGTGCCGGGGAAGCGCCGTACGGCTGCCGCTGGTCAACAGACGGAATCGGTCATCGAGCCGATGTGCCAGCTGATCGATGGGCATGGTGCGCAGCCGGGCCGCGGCCAGTTCGATCGCCAGCGGTATCCCGTCGAGCGCCCGGCAGATCCGCGCCATGGCCGACAAGGTGTGCGCGTCGGAGCCGATGTCCTTGCGCACCAGATCCGCGCGGTCCCGCAGCAGCCGCACCGCGGGCGAGGACCCGACCTCGGAGGGGTCCGCTCCCTTCGCGGGCAGCGCGAGGGGCTCGACCTGCCACAGCACCTCCCCGGTGATACCGAGTGGTTCCCTGCTCGTGGCCAGAATCCGCAGCCTCCGGCACTCCCCCAGAAGCCGATCCGCGAAAGCCGCGGCCGCCTCGATCACGTGCTCGCAGTTGTCCAGAATCAGCAAGATCGCGCGCTCCCGGACCGCGGCGATGAGCCGATCCATCGGCTCCCCACCCCGCGCCCCACCGAGCAACCCCTGGTCACGCAGGCCGATCGCGGTAAGGGCGGCCTGCGCCAGGTCACCGCCCGCCCGCACCGAGGCCAGTTCGACCAGCCACGCCCCATCCGGCAGCTCGACGAGCATCGTCCGCGCGGTCTCCGTGGCCAGCCTCGTCTTGCCGGAGCCGCCCGCCCCCGTCAAGGTGACCAGCCGGTGCTTGACGGCCAGACCGGCGACCGCGAAGAGGTCCTCGTCCTTGCCGACGAAACTCGTCAGTTCGGCGCGCAGGTTGGTCCTGCGGTTCTCTGCCCGCTCGCCCAGCTCGCCCCGCAGCAACGCGGTGTGCAGCGCGGACAGCTCGGCCGATGGGTCGGCGCCCAGCTCCTCAGCGAGCCGCTCGCGCGTCCGCTGGTACACGGTCAACGCCTCATTGCCACGCCCCGCCTCGGCGAGCGCACGCATCAAGGCCGCCACGAACCCCTCCCGCAGCGGATACGCGGCAACCAGCTCGGTCAGCTCGGAGACCAACTCCGAGCCACGGCCGAGGCGGATATCCGCATCCACCCGATCCCCGAGCGCGGCGACGTAGAGTTCGTCCAGACGCGCGACCGCGGCGTCGAACACATCGCTGTCTCGCAGCGCGATGTCCGCCATGGCCCTGCCACGCCACAATGCCAGGGCCGAGCGCAGCAGATCGGCCCGCGCCGCAGGCTCGGCGGCACGCGCCTGACCGACCAGGTGCTCGAACCGGCACACGTCCACGGCATCAGGAGCCACGGCCAGCCGGTACCCGCCGGAATCCGCCTCGATCACACCGTCGGGCAACACCCTGCGCAGCCTGGACACCAATGCCTGCAAGGCATTCACCTCGTCCGCGGGCTGCTGTTGCCCCCAGATCCAGTCCACCAGCCTCGCACGCGTGACGATCCGGCCAGGTTCGAGGGCGAGTGCGGCCAGCAGCGCGCGCAGCCGAATCCCAGGAACCTCCACCACGGCCCCATCGGGGTTGCGGACCTCGAACGGTCCGAGCAGTTCAACTCGCACATCAGTCATTGTGCCGAACCGCGGCGACGTCCCGAGCCGGTTGCTGGGCTGGTTGGCGCACGCAGCACGGTCGTGGCGGCCGTTCCCGAGATGCCGGCCAGGCCCGCGACGTCGCACGAGATCACCCCACCGTCATGGAGGTGTTGTGCACCTTCGTCCGTGAATGGCCCAACCGAGGTCTGGTTTGTACGATTCTGGAGTGCAGTTGTGGGTCGGGCCTGGCGGGATCGAGGTGGAGCCCAAGGTCCTTCGAGGGGTCCGGCCCACATAAGCCCAAAACCCCCACTCGATCTTGCTGGGCTGCTGATGTACCGGATAACGCGCCCGAGTCGCGCGGCGACCGTTCCGGTGAACCCGCAGGTCGCCGATACATGGGCCGGACCTCGTCCTGCTTTGCGACGGCTGGCCACTGTGCAGGACGAACCCGATGACCTCGCCGCTGTGGGGCATCCGTACCGTCAGTGTGCCGAGAGTCAGCCGGTCCGATCACCGGATCGGACCAATCGGCGTTCCCAGGCCAGGGCCGCGACCACACCGATGGCATAGGCGACCATGTCCCATGGGTCAGGGAACGCGCCGACCAGGACACCGCCGATGCCCGGCGGGGTCATGCCGACTATTTGGTAGAACTCGACGGCGGCGGCGATCGCGGCCGTGGCCAGGGTGCGGCGTGCGGCGGTGGTGCGCCACAGCAGCCCCAAGAACGCGTAGACCAGCATGGTGGCGCCGACGTCGCTCACGTAACCGCGGATGAACGGTTGTCCCGGACCCCGGTAGAAGAGGGCGAATGCGCCGACGGCGAGGGCGACCCCACCCAGAAGGACCATGGCACGGCGCATGTGATTGACATCTTCTCCGAATCTTAACGATCAGGACGAACCTGATCATAGAGCTCGTCCCTTATGGCGGCGTGCTGATTGCGGCAGGTCAGCGACCGCGGTGGAGTGCCATGGCGACGGCATGCCAGCACGCTGGAACGTAGTGACGATCCAGCCTGACCAGCGAGAAGTTTCGTGGGGAGCGGTGGTCCGCCAGGGTTGGAGTTCGTGGAGTGCGGTCACTGCCGTCCGCTTCGTCACGCTGTTCTCCGACGACGCCTTCACCAGGAGTTGACCAGCGCGCTGTCGCCGATCCCGCACCTGCCGGCGGCCGGGTACGCACGACAGCGCGCCGCGAGGTCGCGGCAAGGACCCGGCGATCGCGGTGCCGGCCACATTCTCCACCGCCTTCCTGATCGTCGCGGCAGGGCTGGAACTCCTGCTGCGACCCTGCATCATCTACGCCCCGGGGATCATCTTGTTCGTCCTGACCCGGTGAGAACGCGGCATGCGCGAGCTGATCCTGTTCGTCGTCGTCAGGCAGGTTCCCAGTGCGACGCCAGTTGAACGTCGCCATGTGAACGACGGGCACCTCGCAACACCCGATCTGGGCCTGGCCGCCTGAGACCGCCTACCCGGCGGGGCCAGAGGTGATCAGGAGGCGGCCGCCTGCTCGGCGCCGTGGCGCCGGCTTCGGCCAGGGTCCGACAGAGCGACGCGGCCGGCGGGCGCCCGCCCGCCTACTTGGCGGGACGAAGAACGAGGAGGACGGCTCCTGGCAGACCCACCCGGGCCTCGTTTCTCCTTCTGCCGGCGATTCCGCGACGCGTTCACGCGAGGGGATGAGCCATGTCGAGGAGTCGGCGCAGGCGCAGCACATCGGGGGCGAGGGCCGTTACCAGGATGGCGGGTCCGGTGAGCGGCGTCAGCACGGCCTGTCCTTGTGCCGGGTCTTCGCCGAGCAGCCGGACGCCGCTCGGCTCCTGCTCGAAGGCCGGGTCGACGATGAGGATCTGGCCGGCGGCGCGGTGGCCGGCGAGGACGGCGGGGCCGTCCCAGGCGGGTGCGTCCGGGCCGTACCTGGTCTGCTGGTCCAGGAGCAGGTGTCCGTCATGCCGGACGGTGAGGCGGGTGGTCAGCCGGCCCGGTAGCTCGTTGGCGCGTCCGAGGACCTGCTCTTCGCGTAGGACGAGTCGGGCGGTGGGGGCCAGGTCGATGGTGCAGGTCTGGTGGAGGTTGCTGCGTGCGGTGGAGATCAGCGGCTGGGGAAGCCAATGCAGGCGCGCCTGCTCTGCCACCGTCAGCCGCACGTCGTAGGTGGCGTGCTCGGGTGTGGGGCCGCGCAGCGCGATGGTGGCGGCGGCCGAGGTGATGTGCAGGTGGGCGCCCTGCTCGGCGGTGGCTTCGATGCGCAGGCGGTCGCCGCCCAGAGGGGCGCTCATGGCACCGAGGATGCACACCCGCGCCTGCTTTCCGTGTGAGCGACTGCGGCGCAGGTCGAAGGGGCCGTCACTGTCGAGGACGGGGAGGTCGGTGGTGTCCCCCGAGGTGACTGCCCTGATCCGGGCGGTGGCGTGCACGCCCGGGGCGGTGTGCTTGGTGTCGGTGGTCCGGGGCGCCGTGACGGTCATGCGGGGCTCGCGGTCCAGTCGGCGAGGCGCTCGCGGACCCAGTCCGACACGGGTGTGATGCCGCCTTCGGCCTTCAGGGCGGTGAAGGCGACGGGCAGGTCGCCGCGCTGGGCTTTGGCGTCGCGGGCCATGCCCTCCAGGTCGACGCCGACGTAGGGGGCGAGGTCGGTCTTGTTGATGACGAGGAGGTCGGCGGTGGTGATGCCGGGGCCGCCCTTACGGGGGATGTCGTCGCCCCCCGCGACGTCGATGACGAAGATCTGGGCATCGACGAGGCCCTTGGAGAAGGTCGCGGTGAGGTTGTCGCCGCCTGACTCCACGAGGATCAGGTTGAGCGGGCCGAGCTGCTCCTCCAGTTCCTCGATGGCTTCGAGGTTGGCGGAGATGTCGTCGCGGATGGCGGTGTGCGGGCAAGCCCCGGTCTCGACCGCCGCGATGCGCTCGGCGGGCAGCACGGCCTCGCGGAGCAGGAATTCGGCGTCCTCGCGGGTGTAGATGTCGTTGGTGACGACGGCGATGGACACCTCGTCGCGCAACGCGCGGCACAGGGCGGCGACGGTGGCGGTCTTGCCGGTGCCGACCGGCCCGCCCAGCCCGATGCGCAGGGCGCGGCGGCGGCCGTCGGGGCGCTCGGAGGAGGAGCCGCCGGGGCCGTGGGCGTGGCCCTCGGGGAAGGCGTCGCTGTGGTGGAGATGCATCGCTGCTCCGGGTGGTCGAACGAGTGGTGCGGTGGTCAGGAGGCGGCCTTCGGATCACCGGCGAGGTCGGGATCAGGAGGCGAACAGGCGTGCCGGGCGGGTGGCGTGCTGTTCGGCGGTGATGTCGAGCAGCGGCGCCGAGTCGGCGGGCAGCGCGTCGAGGCCGTCAGCGTGGACGCGCTGCGCGGCGTCGGCTGCCTGCGCGGCCACGTGATCGATGTCGGCGGCGAGGCGGGCGAGGATGGTGATGGCGTCGAAGGGGTCCAGCCTGAGCAGGCGGACGGTCGCGGTGGCCGGGCCGCTGACGCTCTCGTACGCGGCCGCGTACGCGACGTCCAGCGGGGTCAGTCCCGCGGAGCGGCCGGTGAGTCCGAGGACGACGGGCTGGTGAGCGCCGCGCGGCCGCGCCGCGGCCAGGGCGTCGAGCTCGGCCGAGGGCCAGGTGGCTCGGGCGGCCCGCAGCATTTGCCGCCCGAGCCTGCGCGCGCTCTGCCGCAGGGCGGGGGCGGGCATGCGGGCGTCGGCGGCCTCGTCCAGCAGGAGCGGGTCGATTCCGGCGGCGGCCGCGGCGGCGAGACCCGCCGCGACCAGACCGCTGGTGTGCAGCCGGCCGCGGCAGAACTCCGCCAGGCTCGCGACGTCGCGGACGCGTCCCGCGGTGACAGCGGGCTCGGCCCCGCCGGAGTGGGCGTGCCCTCCGGCGGGGAAACGGCCGTCGGCCAGGACGAGCAGTGCGGCACGGCTCATCGTGCGTGGCTCACCTTTCCTTCATGGTGCGGGCGTTCACGGTGCGGGTTTCACGGTGCGATGGTCAGAAGAGGAAGTAGCGCTGAGCCATGGGCAGTTCGGTGGCGTAGTCTCGCTCGACGAGTCGGTCGTCGATCTCCGCCTTCACGTCCTTGGCCTTTGCGCCGCCGATCTCCACCTCGAACGTGTCGGGATCGATGCGGATGTCGGGGCGGGCGTTGTTCTCCCGCATGTTCTCCTTGAAGACCTTGCGGGTGTTGCGGATGGGCCTGAACTCCTTGCTCACCTTCAGATCGTTGAGCAGGCCGGCCTTGATGGCGTCTGCGGTGACGAAGTTGACCGAGTTGGCGGCAGGTGCCTGGCCGGTCGCGCCGAACACGGCGCGAGGCAGGACCGGCTGCGGGGTGGTGATGGAGGCGTTGGCGTCGCCCACCTGCGCATAGGCGATCTGGCCGCCCTTGATGACCCGATGCGTCTTGACGCCGAAGAACTTCGGCTCCCACAGCACCAGGTCGGCGAGCTTGCCTACCTCGACCGAGCCGACCTCGTGGTCGATGCCGTGCGCGATCGCCGGGTTGATGGTGTATTTGGCGACGTAGCGGCGGGCGCGATGGTTGTCGGCTCCGTCGTCGCCGTCCAGGGAGCCGCGCCGGGCCTTCATCACGTGCGCGGTCTGCCACGTCCGCACGATCATCTCGCCGATGCGGCCCATGGCCTGGGCGTCCGACGACATGATCGAAATGGCGCCGAGGTCGTGCAGGATGTCCTCGGCGGCCATCGTGGACGGCCGGATCCGCGACTCGGCGAAGGCCCTGTCCTCCGGCAGCTCCGGGTTCAGGTGATGGCAGACCATCACCATGTCGATGTGCTCCTTGACCGTGTTGACGGTGAACGGCCGGGTGGGGTTGGTGGAGGCGGGCAGCACGTTCCGCAGGCTCACCATGGTGATCATGTCCGGGGCGTGGCCGCCGCCGGCGCCCTCGACGTGGAAGACGTGGATCGGGTGGTCGCCGATGGCCTTGATGGTGTCGGCGACCGCGCCGGCCTCGTTCAGCGAGTCGGCGTGCAGGGCGAGCTGGGCACCGGTCTCCTTGCACACCTCCAGGCACCTGCGCAGCACGGCGGGAGTGGCGCCCCAGTCCTCGTGAATCTTGAAGCCGAGGACGCCCGCCTTCACCTGGTTGCGGAGGGATTCTGTGGACATGGTGCTGCCCTTGCCGAGCAGCCCGATGTTGACCGGGAAAGCGTCCAGCGCCTCAAACGCCCTGGCGATGTGCCAGGAACCGGGCGTGACGGTGGTCGCGGTGCTGCCCTCCGCGGGGCCCGTGCCGCCACCGATCAGGGTGGTGACGCCGGCGGCGAGCGCCTCGCGGATCTGCTCGGGGCAGATGAAGTGGACGTGGGTGTCGACTCCTCCCGCGGTGAGAATCTTGCCGTTGCCCGCGATGACCTCGGTCTCAGGACCGATGAGGAAGTCCGTGGCCGTCCCGTGGCCGTCGTGGAGCGGGTCCATGGTCTCGTCGTTGTAGGCCTTGCCGAGCGCGACGATCCGGCCGTCGCGGATGGCGACGTCGGCCTTGACGACACCCCAGTGGTCCAGGACGACGGCGCCGGTGATGACGGTGTCGGGGGGCTGCGGGGCGCCGGGCTCCGCGGAGTCGCGCGGCGCGCAGGACTGGCCCATCGATTCGCGGATCACCTTGCCGCCGCCGAAGACGACCTCGTTGCCGCTGCGTCCAGGACCGCCGGACCAGTCCTCGGTGACCTCGATCCGCAGGTTGGTGTCGGCCAGGCGGATGCGGTCACCAACCGTGGGGCCGAACCGGTCGGCGTACTCGACGCGGGTCAGGGGCTCAGGCATCGAGGGGACCTCCGACCTCGCCGCGCAGGCCCGCGACGATGCGCTTGCCCTCGATGGGCACGAGCTCCACTTCCCGCGGGCACCGGGGTTCGAAACGGATGGAGCTGCCGGCGGCGATGTTCAGCCGCTTGCCGTAGGCGTCGGCGCGGGGCTCGAATTCGAGACAGGGGTTGGCCTCGTAGAAATGGTAGTGGGATCCGACCTGGACGGGACGGTCGTCGGTGTTGGTGACGATCAGGGTCGTGACGTCACGGCCGACGTTGAAGGCCACGGGCTCGGCGTCCTCGGGATGGTCGATCTTCCCGGGATGAACCGGCACCTCCTTGCCCGCCTGCGGGAAGGGGTCGCGGATGGTGACCAGCTTGGTGCCGTCGGGGAAGGTGGCCTCGATCTGGATGTCGGAGATCATCTCCGGGACGCCCTCCATGACGTCATCGCGGTTGAGCACCTTCGGGTCCGGGGAGCGCATGAGCTCGTCGACGGATTTGCCGTCCCGGGCTCCTTCGAGAACGTACGCGGTCAAAAGCGCGACCGCCTCCGGGTAGTTGAGCAGAACCCCCCGTTTCTTACGCTTCCAGGCCACGTCCGCAGCCACATGAATCATCAGACGTTCCTGCTCGTGCGGAGTCAGATGCATCCCGCCCCCTCGCCTTCGCTCTGCCCCGGGCCCTGTCCCGGGGGGCAACAATGGTGCGGACACCGACGCGACCGGCCTTCAGCCATGCGGCGGCCGTCCGCTCACTCCAGGCGGGAGCCGACGCCCTCACCAACCCCTGCGCCCACAGGAGCGCCAGTGCAGCCTGGTGACCCGCGTAGCGGCCCAGAGCCCTGGCAGATCAACACCTCGGGCGCATTGAGTAACTCAATGACTACTCACAGTGACATAGCGTGATGGCGGCGTCCATTACCCGTGATACAGAGTCGGAGGCGATCGGCCGCCTCCGCCCCGTCGGACGGTGTCCGGCCTGGTCGCTATGACGTCCGGAAACGGGCACGTTGCCGGACGTTCAGAGCCTTCGGGAGCGTGCCATGCCACACCTCATCGCGAACGCCCGCATCTCAGCACGCGATCGAAAACTGGCGTGTTCGACGCCCACGGCCACGGCGTCATCCTCCACGAGAAGATCTCCGGCGGCCGGGATGACCGACCCGAGTCCAGGCAGGCCTGCCTGGCAGACGCGCTTCGCGCCGAAGAACGCCCGCACGTCCGCCACCAGCAGGTCGGGCACCTCCAGCGCCAGGTAGGCGCCACCGCGATCCGGTCCAGCGCTGTCGGCGTCCCGCTCGGCGGAACGCCGGATCGTGACGTCGTCCTTGGCCAGCAGCACGGCCGTGGGCACCGTCACCCGCGGCTTGGGCGCGTACGCCGTCGGGTCGTGGCCCATCTCGCCACGGGCGAGTCGGCCAGCCCGTAGGTGAGCGACCGGGTCGACATGATCTGGTCGAATCCCAGCCCGTCCTGCATGAAGTTCTGCATGATGCCCCGGCGTCGTTGCTCGTCGGCGGCGAAGGCGGTCTCGTCCGGCGAGGGGACGGCGACCCAGGCGTTGACGTGCACGCCGACCAGCCGCTCTGGCACCTGGCGGGCCAGTTCAAGGCCGAGGTGGGCGCCTCCGCCGCCGCCCTGCGTGCCGGGGCAGGAGCAGCAGCGGCCGGGCGGCGTCGGAGCTTGACCTGATGGGGAAGAAGTGGATGTTCTGCCCGTCGATCTCGGTGACGAACCGGGGGTGCTTCCTCGGTGGCGCGTAGCCGGCGGTCAGCCGCGCCGGTGACGCGGCAGCAGCAGGCTGACCACCGCGATGGCCAGGCCGAGCCCGGCCGCCAGGAGGAAGACCAGGTCGTAGCCGGCGGCGAGAGCAGCTGGGGAGCTCCCGCCGGCCTCCGTCGTGGCTGTGGCGCCGGCGGCTGTCGCGAGCACGGCCAGGCCGACCGAGCTGCCTACCTGGCCGGCGGTCTGGGCCAGGCCGCCGATGATCCCCGCGTCGCCCTGGGGAACCTCGGCGGTCGTCGCGGCCATGAGGGTGGGGAAGGTCAGCCCGATGCCGACCGCGATGAGCAGCGTCGGCCCGAGCACGCCGGTGACGTAGCCGCTGTCGGCTCCGGCTTGGGCGAGCCAGCCGAACCCGGCCAGGAAACAGCCGCTGCCGGCCACCAGCAGAGGGCGTACACCGGTGCGCGGCAGCAGGGCGGCGGCCCATCGCGCGATCACCAGGAAGGTCACAGCCGCAGGTGTCTGCCCGAGCCCGGCTTGAAGCGCGCTGAAGCCGAGCACGTTCTGCAGGAACAGCGAGGTGAAGTACCACATCGCGATGGCGATCCCACCGAACAGCAGCAGCATGCCGCTGCCGACGGCCACCCCCCGGATTCTGAACAGCCGCAGGGGCATCATCGGCCGGGTGGCGAACCGTGCCTCCACCACGGTGAAGGTGACGAGCAGGAGCAGGCCAGCCACCACCGGCCCGACGACCGGCATGGACGACCAGGCGTGATCGGCACTGCGCATGACGCCGTAGATCAGCGCGGCCAGGCCCGCCGTCCCGGTGAGCGCGCCCGTGAGGTCGAGCGATTCCCGCCGGCCGCCTCGCGTGCCGTACAGCGACATCAGGGCCACGACGATCAGCACCGCGCCGATCGGCACGTTCATGAGGAAGACCCACCGCCACGACAGGCCGGTGGTGATGGCACCGCCGGCGAGCGCGCCGGCCAGCCCGCCCACACCGCCCGAGGCGGACCATGCGCCGAACGCCTTGGCACGCGCGTTCGGCTCGGTGAAGCCGGTGTTGATCACGGCCAGCGTCGCCGGGGCCATCATGGCGGCTCCGACGCCCTGCGCGACGCGGGCCGCGACCAGGACCCCCGGAGCGGTCGCCAGGCCGGCGGCCAGGCTCGAGGCGGAGAACAGCAGCAGCCCGGCGACCAGCGTCCGGCGAGGGCCGAACAGGTCGGCAGCGCGGCCTCCCAGCAGCATGAAGCCGCCGAAGGTGAGCAGGTAGCCGTTCACCACCCAGGCCAGGCCGGTGGGTGTGAAGCCGAGGTCGCCATGGATCGAGGGCAGGGCGACGTTGACGATGGACGAGTCCAGGATCACCATGAACTGGCCGGCACACACCAGCGCCAGGACCGCCCAGGCGGGGCCGGCGTGCGGCCTGGCCCGCTGAGCTGCAGTACCAGTGCTTGTCATGACCTTCCTCACGCGGTCTGGGAGGTTGTTCCGGCCAGGGTTTCGCGGCCGTTGCCGTCGCCCGCGGCGGCATCGGTGAGGCGGCTGCCCTCCAGCAGCCGGATCGTGATCCGGGCCAACCGCTGTCCCTGGTACCTGGCCGCTTCCAGCGCCGCGGCATCAGGGCCGTCTCCGGTCGACAGGCTGGTCACCGACGAGGTGCCGTAGGGGTTGCCGCCGGCGGCGTATACGGCTGGATCGGTGAATCCGGGCGGGACGATCAGCGCCCCCCAGTGATAGAAGACGTTGCCCAGCGACAGGATCGTGGCCTCGCTGCCGCCGTGCCGGTTGTATGCCGAGGTGAAGGCCGTCACCGGTTTGTTCGCCAGCTTGCCTTCCTGCCACAACCCGCCGGCCTGGTCGATGAACTGCTTGAGCTGCGCGGCCGGCGTGCCGAACCGGGTCGGCGTTCCGAACGCGAAGGCGTCGGCCCACGCCAGGTCCTCGATCGAGGCCTGGGCGATCGCCGTAGCGGCATCGGCGTGCCGCCGCCACAGCGGGTTCGCGTCGATCGCGCTGTCGGGTGCCAGCTCGGCGACCCTCCGCAGCCGCACCTCGGCTCCGGCCAAGACGGCGCCGTCGGCGACGGCCTGCGCGAGTGCGTGCACATTGCCGGTCGAGCTGTAGTAGATGACGGCGACCTTCACGGTCATGCCAGCTCCCTCGATGTCACGTAGAATTAGTTATGCGGATAATGTTATGCGCATAACTAATCTGTCAAGGAGAGCCCATGGACTTCGAGCACGCCGACGCCCTCAACCAGGCCATCCGCCTCCTGAGCCTGCGCCACCGGGCCCGGGCCGCGGCACTGCTGGCCCCGCTCGGCCTGCACCCCGGGCAGGAGGCGCTCCTGCTCGAGCTCGCCAGGACCGGCCCGATGATCCAGTCCCAGCTCAGTGAGGCACTCGGCTGTGAGCCGCCCAGCGTCACCCTCATGGCCCGCAAGCTCGAAGCCAGCGGCCACATCCGCCGCAACCCCGCCCCCTCCGACAAACGCGCCAGCGTCGTCGAGCTCACCGACAGCGGCAAAGCCCTGGCCGACCAGATCAAGCAGCTATGGTGCGCCCTGGCGGAGGAGACCGTGACCGGCCTGCCCGCCGAAACGGTGGCGGGGCTACCCGGCATTCTCGGCACGTTGAGCGGCAACGTGGACACCAGACGTTCCCGTCACCGGCGCGAACCAGTCGCGCGAACGGGACAGAGCGGCGACGAACCGGGCGCGTCAGCGTCGGCTCCAACGGTCAGCTCGTAGAGGTCGAGGCGTCGCACGCGTTCGAGGTCTGTCCCAGGCATGGCGACGACCCGATCGCAGGCGACTTCGCCGACCCTGACGCCTCGACCGTCAGGGCCGTCACCCGCCGCCTGGGCCTGCCCGCCGAGTCTCTCGAACAAGAGCGAGGAGATTGCGGACGACGGCCGGGAGCTGCAGTTCAGCCCCTCCTCGGACGTGCGGCTCGCACCGGCCACCGGCTTCAGAATGCCTCCCCGCCCCGCGGTCCCGGCTCTCGCGCCGGGCCGCACGACCGAATCCCGCCCGCCGCCTTCATGGCCGCTCGAGACGGTCGCCCGTCAGCCGGATGCGGCCGGAACCCCCTCCGTTGATCTCGAAGCCGCCGACCTGGGCGAAGGACTTCCGAGATTACGGGCGTGATCGGCGGCGAGCCGCCAGACATGGGGCATTCCCTGGATGCGTGCCGTCGCAGCCTTCAAAGGACGCCGCGGGGTTGGCGGGATCCCGGGTCAGCACAGTCGCAGCTGGTCGACGCGTCCGCTCCACCCGTAGTAGTCACGGCGCTGACCAGACTTGTAGGTCCAGCACGAGCTGTCCGGCCCGAAAGCAATGATGATCTTGACGCGGTACCTCCTTCTGCATGTGTTCCGCACTTCGATCCGCATCTTCCACTGGTTGTTCTTCCACTTGACGCACGCCGGCGCGGACCTGAGCGCGGTGGCGGCCGTAGCGTGGGCCGGAACCGACAAAGCCGGCGAGGCGACCAGTCCGGCAGTCAAAAGGGCAGAACTCAGCATCCGGCGTGTGACGCTCGGCATGGTGATCCTCTCTACAGGTTGTCAGGGGCGCTCGAACGGTGCCACAGCGAGCCTGACGACAACCTTGAAAGAACCTTGAGCCGGAGGGCCCGCCCTTTTAGGCAAGTGGTTTGCCACGATTGCTGAGACTGTGACGTCATGAGCGACGAGATCAGCACCTTCGCGTCGACGTCCCGCAGGCGCCCTGCACGAGCTGTGCCGGGCCTGCCGTGCCTTCTCAGGGGTCGGCTTCGGCGAGAGTCTCGCGGCGGCTGCGACGGGATCCCTCACTCATGACACCTGGCGCTCTCGCGGGCGCCGCCGTACCGACGAAAGAGCAGAAATGATTCTGGTAACGGGAGCCACCGGCAATGTGGGCCGCAATGTCGTCGAGCAGCTTCTGGACGCCGGCCATGAGGTCCGCGCGCTCACCCGCGACCCCGAGCAGGCGAAGCTGCCGGACGGTGTCGAGGTAGCCTGCGGCGACCTGGGCGAGCCGGGCACGCTGCGGCCCGTGCTGACCGGCGTGTCGGCCGTGTTCCTGTTCGCCGCCCCCGGTTCGGGGCCCGGATTCGTCCAGGCCGCCACGGCGGCGGGCGTGCGCAAAGTCGTGTTCCTGTCATCCAGCGCCGTGGACGACGACGTGGACGAGCAAACCAACCCGATCGCCGCCTATCACGCCGAGATCGAGCGGTCACTGCGCGCGTCAGACCTGGAGTGGACGTTCCTGCGGTCGGGGCACATGGCCACCAACGCCCTGCCGTGGGCCGGGCAGACAAGGGCAGGCGACGTAGTGCGGGCGCCCTACGCCGAGTCGACCAGCGCGCCGGTGCACGAGGCCGACCTCGCCGCGGTGGCGGTGCGGGCGCTGACGGAGCCCGGCCACGCCGGCGCGACAGACGACCTCACCGGCCCCGAGTCGCTGACCGCCCGCGAGCAGGTGGCGCTCATCGGTGAGGCGATCGGACGGCCGCTGCGCTACGAGGAGCTGACGCCGGAGGCCGCGCGGGAGGCGATGAGCAGATTCATGCCGCGGTTCATCCTGGACACGCTTTTCGAGCAGTGGGCCGACTCGGTCGGCAAGCCGGCCCGGGTGAGCGGGGACGTGGAGAAGATCATCGGCCGACCCGCCCGGACCTTCGCCCGGTGGGCCACCGACCACGCCGCCGACTTCCGGTAGGCGATCCGGCGCCGAGGAGACGGCGGCGAAACCCAGCGGCGGGCAGCCTCGGCCTCAGGAACCACCGGCCACGACCGTGCCTCCGCCCCCTTGGCCTTGGATGATCACCAGCTTGCCCGTGGCAGTGCCATGAACGCCCGTATCGCCCGGCACGAAGGGTATCCATGCAATTTCGGCTTCTGGGTCCGGTCGAGGCCACCGTCGAGGGACGGGTGCTTGATCTTGGGCATGCCAAGCAGCGTTGCGTGCTGGCGGTGCTTCTCAGCGAGGCGGGCCAGATGGTCTCGATCGAGCACCTGGTCGATCGGCTATGGGACCAGAACCCTCCCTCCGAGGCACGCAACACCCTCTACACCTACATCACCCGTTTGCGGCGCGTCCTACGCTCGGTCCACGCGGCCTCGTACGGCATCGAGCTCATACGCCGTAGCAGCGGCTATGCGCTGGAGGTGCCCGGCGATGCGGTCGATCTGCACCGATTCCGCCGACTGGTCGGCCAGGCTCACGCCAGCACCGGCGAGCAGGAGATGGGCGCCCTCCTGGGCGATGCGCTCCATCTGTGGAAGCAGCAGGCTCTGGCCGGGCTGTCCGGCGCCTGGGTGGTCGGGATGCGAGCCCGGCCGGATCAGGAACGGGTCAACGCGGCGCTGGCGTATCACGACGTCCAGATGCGCCTGGGGCGAGCCGAGCAGATCCTTCCCGGGCTGCGGGAGACCGTAGCCGCCGAGCCGTTGAACGAGCCCCTCACCGCGCAGCTGATGACAGCGCTGTCCCAGTGCGGCCGTCGGCCCGAGGCCCTCCAACTGTACGAAAGCGCCAGACAACGCCTGGCCGAGAGACTCCTCTACAGCTGATCGGCCGAGGTCTTCGATCAGTACAAGCCACTGCTCGACCTGTGGGGATCCAGTACCTACTTCGGTGAGGATGCTGGGCTGGCGTCCCTGTACGACCTCGCCCTACTCGCGGGCATGTACGTCATGTGGGCCGGATTCATGCACGGCGCCGCCATGGTCGCGCCGGCCGGCGTGACGGCGGGCGAGTTCGCTGCCATGGCCACACCTTGGCTGACCGCCATGACCGGCGCCTTCCAAGGGTTCGCCGCGGTCGTCGATGGCGGGGATTACACCGTCGAAGGGCAACAGAGCCTCCAGTTCTCCAACCTCAGTGACCTGCTGGCCGCCAGTTCCGACCAGGGCATCAGCACCGAGGTGGTCGCCATGGCCCAGCGGCTCATCCAGCGTCAGATCGATGCAGGCCATGGAGAGGAAGGCTTCGCCCGAATCATCGAGAGCATCAGGCAACCGGGCTAGGGTTCGTCTTCATGGGCGGGGCGCCGCCGGTTGGCGGGCGGTGCCAGGAGCCGGCGCAGGCGGCGGGGATTGGCGTCAGTGGGGGCGGTTATCGGCTCGGGCCTATGGTGATCATCCACGAATGAGCGTATCGCCATGACTGATCTCTCCACCGTCTCCATCGACTCCGTCGACCTTCCGCGGACGGGTACATCTCATCAATCCAGGCGTTCGGCAGGTCCCGGACGAGGCCATGTTTCCGGTGGCTGACCACCTACCGTTCCAGCCCGGTCCGGGGCGTACCCCTGTGGAGTGAGGTCGCGACACCGGAGGACGAAGCTCAGCCCTGGGAGTCGAGAGAATCGAGCCCTACCGGCGTGAGCTGCACCTGCACTGTTACCGGACCGTCGGCTCGCTCGCCGACGCCGACGACCTGGTGCAGGACACCATGCTCGCGGCATAGATGCTGGACAGCACGCCGACCACGGGGTTCCGGGACACCAGCGTCTTCCCCCATTTCGGCCTGCCCCGATCCCTGTGATCATTCGTGCGTTCCCACCCCGCACACCGCTCCCCCAGCGGTCGCGGCTCAGGGCTCCTCCGCATCCGGCACCGGTGGAATCGCCGCGCCGGCCGACAGCAGTCTGTCCGCCAGCACGCGACAGCGCCTCCCAAGCTCCGGAGGGTCGAGCACCTCGAAGTCGTGCCCCAGCAGGAGCACGTGCATGAGCACGAAGTCGAGGCTGGCGGCGCCACTGAGCACCTCGCAGAGCTCGCTCCCTCGCCGTCGTACGACGGCCGCCGAGGCCGGAATCTGCGCGCGCACCGTGTCGGCCGACGCGTGTACGAGGAAGCGCGCCCGGTGCGGGTAGACCCGACTGGCCACGCCCTCCTGCACGTACCTCGCCGCGTCGGGCGCCGCGCGCGGGCGAAAGCGCCAGGTCCGTGCGGACACGCCGGTCATCCGGTCGACGCGGAAGCTGCGCCAGCCGTCGCGATCGAGGTCGTAGGCGAACAGATACCAGCGCCGGTCGGAGGCGACGAGGCGGTAGGGCTCGACCCGCCGCCGTCGCACCTCGCTCCCGGACGGGTAGTCGAAGCCGGCTTCGACCTCGTCGCGGCAGGCTCTGGCCAGCGTCATGAGCACCTCGGGGTCGACCGGCGCGCGGCCTCCGCCGAAGGACTCCACCGAGCCGGAGAGCGCGCGCACCTCGTGCCGCAACCGGGTGGGCAGCACCTGGTCGAGCTTGGTCAGCGCCCGGAGCGCGGCCTCGCCGGCGCCGGCGACCGCGCCATCCGCGCCGGCGAGCAGGGAGACCGCGGTGGCGATCGCCTCCTCGTCGTCGAGAAGCAGCGGCGGCAGGTCCTGCCCCGGGCCGAGCCGGTAGCCGCCGCCGACACCCTGGCTGGCATGCACCGGATAGCCGAGGGTGCGCAGCCGCTCGACATCACGCCGTACCGTGCGCGCAGTGACCCCGAGCCGGTCGGCGAGCTCGGGGCCGGTCCAGACCTGGCGCTGCTGCAGCAGCCCGAGCAGGGTGAGCACCCGCTCCGTCGTACCCCGCTCGTCACCGCCAGCCACGTCCATGTCGCCCCCCTGCCACAATAGCGGACCGATTCTGTCCGCTTGGGGTGTCAGGGTGGCTCCATGGACGCAGACGAACTCGACTGGAACCGGACGCTGCGCGAGCAGTGGGAGTTCCACTGGAAGCATCAGCTGCGAGCCCGGCTCGACGGCCTCACCGACGACGAGTACTTCTGGTCACCGGTGCCGGACGCGTGGAGTGTGCGGCCGCGCGGCAGCTCGACGGCACCCGTGCAGGTCGGTGCCGGGGACTTCACGATGGACTACGCCTTCCCCGAGCCGGTCCCCGCGGCCTTCACCACGATCGCCTGGCGACTCGGTCACGTCATCGTCGGCGTGCTCGCCGCGCGCAACGCGGCGCACTTCGGCGCGCCGGCGGCGTCGTACGAGACCTGGGAGTACGCCGGCGGCGCGGCCGCCGCGCTCGACCAGCTCGAGGCCCAGCTCGACGTCTGGCTGGACGGGGTGCGCGGCCTCGGCGAGGCCGGGCTCCGGGTCCCGCTCGGCGCGAAGGAGCCCTTCCCCGAGGCGCCCATGGCCGATCTGGTGCTGCACATCCACCGCGAGCTGATCCACCACCTGTCCGAGGTCTGCCTGCTGCGCGACCTCTACCTGCACACGAGACCCGCCACGAACGGAGCAGCCCGATGAGCCGCCACGTCCAGGTCACCTTCGACGCCCGCGACCCTCGGGCGCTGTCGTCCTTCTGGCGTGACGTGCTGGGCTACGTCCACCCCGGCCCGCCCGGAGTGGACCTGCCCGAGGACGCCGACCCGCTGGCCGCGTGGGACGACTTCCTCGCACGGGCCGGCGTGCCGGAGGAGCAGCGCAACACGAGATCGGCCATCGAGGACCCGGCCGGGCACGGTCCACGGCTGTTCTTCCAGCGGGTGCCTGAGGACAAGGTCGCCAAGAACCGCGTCCACCTCGACGTCCGTGCGGCTCCGGGGCTGCGGGGAGAGGAGCGGATGGCGGCGCTGGAGGTCGAGTGCGGACGGCTCGTCGCGCTGGGAGCCAGGCGGGTGCGTCGCGACGAGCCCGCTCCCCCGATGAGTGCCGGCTTCATCGTGATGACCGACCCGGAGGGCAACGAGTTCTGCCTGGACTGACGCAAAGCAGACGAATCCCAACAAGGTTGCGCGGGCGTATATATGATCGCCGATCATGAACAGGAAGATCTTCACTGCTCTCGCGTCCGCTGCCGCCTTCGCGGTCGTCTCGCTCACCCCGCTCGCCGCGCAGGCCGAGCCCCTGCCGACCGACTGCCACCACGGGTACGGCTGGCAGACGGACTACACGTGGGCCCGATGCGACAAGGGCGCGGGTTCCGTGCGGGCCATCGCCACGTGCTCCAACGGCAGGACCAAGAAGACCGTCTACGGGCCCTGGAAGGGGATTCGGGTGCAGTCCTCTGCCCACTGCCCCGACACGTACCCCAAGGCGGTGTCTCACTCCTACGACATCAAGCGCTGACGCACCGGAGGCCCAGGGCCGCGTGGTGGAGCGGCCTTGCCGCCGGTGGAGCGGCCTTGCCGCCGGTGCCGGCGGCAAGGCGTCGGACAGGAGCCTCAGTAATAGGGGCTCATGAGTCTGGTGGCCCACCTCGGCTGGGTGACCGGATGGCGGGGGGCGAACTCGACCAGGTACGGCTTGACATCCAGGACGGGCGAGCCGGCAAGTGCGTCCAGGTCGGCGACGTGCAGGTTCAGGCCGTCCACGGCGAGGAGCCGGCAGCGGGAGAGGCCGAGGCGGTTGGGTCGGTACGGCCCGCGGTGGGCGAAGACCCCCACGGGCGCCGCGCTCGGGTTCCCCCGTGGCGGACGGGGTCGGCTGTGCACGGTGGCCGGGTCGATCCGGTCGAAGAGGAAGACGACCTCCAGGTGGGAGAAGTCCTCCAGGCCGAGCACCGCCGAGGTGGTGAAGGACTCGGGGTCCAGCCGGATCACGGCTCGAACGTCGTGCCAGTCGTCCTCGAACATCTCGCTGCGACCGCCCACGACCTGGCCGACTGGTCGCAGGGTCACGCAATCCGTTGTCATGATGGTCTCCAGGCTTCCCGTAGCGGCTGACGTCCCGCCCGAGGCGTCACGCACTCGAGCGGGACGAAGGGGTCAGAAGGCGTGCGGGCCGAAGCGGCCCCAGGCGATGACGGCGGCGATCGCGAGCAGTGCCACGTTGACGGCCACGGCCGACGGCTCTCTGCGTCGGACGTGGGTGGCGGCGGCGCCGAGCATGGTGATGGCCAGGCCGGTGGCGGCCAGCGGGGTGAGGACCGGGGCGATGCCGGTGACGGCGGGCAGGATCAGACCGAGGGCGCCGAGCAGTTCGACCACGCCGATCAGTCGGAGCTGACCGGGGCTGAAGTCCTCCACCCAGGGCAGCATGGGCCGCAGCTTCTCCTTGGGCTGGGTGACATGCATGACCCCGGCCAGGCCGAAGACGGCGGCCAGGGCCGCCTGCAGTACCCACAGGATAACGTTCACGTCAGTTGCTCTCTTTTCGTTCAGGTGCCGGCTAGTAGCGGCCGAGGGTGCCGCGGTGCCGGGCGAGGTGTTCGAGCCGGTTGAACGCGACCGCCCCGGCGGCCGTGAGGAGAAGCGGCTGCACCAGCAGCCAGCCGAGACCCCAGCCGGACGGGAGAGCGGCCAGGGAGTGCCCGCCGAGCAGGATGTCCCGCATCGCCTCGATGCCGGGCGCGATGGGGACGACCAGCCGGCTGATGAACGCGACCGGGTCGGGCATGGCGGCCAGAGGGACCAGGGTGCCGCCCGCGATGGCGTAGACGGCCACCGACAGCTGGGTGATGATCTCGATGCGTTTGAACACCAGGGTCAACCCGCACAGGATCAGCGCCAGCCCGCAGGTGCCCAGGACGATCGCGGCCAGTGGCACGATCACCTGCACGTCGACGGGCAGTTGCCCGCCCTGGACGGTGATGGCGGTGGCGCCGGTGGCCAGCACGGCCAGCGCGGTCGGCAGGGCGGAGATCGCGGCGGCGACCTGGCGGCCGAGGATGAGCGCGGCCGAGGGCAGCGGCGTCAGGTAGGTCTGTTCCAGCACGCCGGACTGGATGTCGCCCAGATATCCCCAGAACACCCGGTTGACCTGCTCGTGGATGAACGTCAGCGCCACCATGCCGAGCAGCACCGGCAGCAGCAGTTCGGCACGCAGCTGCCCGCGCCCCATGAACAGCACGATGAGCAGGTAGAACAGCGGAAATGTGATCATTTGGATGAGGACCTCGCGCCATCCGGCGGCGAGGTTGAGCAAGCCCTTGCGGACTTCCGCGGCGAATCCGCGGGCGAAGGTCATGACGGCTCCTGCAGGGCTCGGCGGTGGTTGCGGACGAACAGCAGGCCGGCGACGACGCTGAGGGCGAGGGTGTGGGCGAGCAGCCAGGGCAGGGTGCCGCCGCTCCAGAGCTCGGCCAGGCTCCGGCCCTCGAACAGGGTCTGGGTGGTCGCCTCGATGCCCAGCGTGGTGGGCAGGATTCTCGCCAGGGCGGCCAGCCAGTCCGGGTAGAAGGCCAGCGGCAGGAACGAGCCGTTGAGCAGCAGCACCAGCGAGGTGAACAGCGACTGCAGGGCGCCGATCATCGGCGAGCCCAGCGCGAGGGCCGCCAGCAGGAACGTGAAGGCCAGCGCGTCGGCCCCCATGAGCACGACGGGCAGGATCGCCGCCCAGCGCAGCGGGATCGCGATCCCGGCCACCAGCAGCGGGACGAGGGTGGCCACGGCGGCCACCGCCAGGCCGAACACCGAGGCGGTGAGCAGCCGGCCGAGCATCGGCAGCCACGGCGGCGCCGGGGTCATCTGGGCCTGGACGAAGGTGCCGGCGCGTTTCTCCTCGATGAGGTCGGCCACCATCACCAGGCCGGCGTACTGCAGGAACCAGTAGCCGCCGATCGCGACCAGGGTCCGCGGCAGCAGATCCTGGCGCAGTTCGCCCTGGCCCAGGACGAACTGCAGGCCGAGGTACATCATGGCGCTGATCAGCAGGGTGATGACGTGGCCGACCGGGTGGGCCAGTTGGACACGCAGGCCCTTGCCGATCTCCGCGCCCAGGACCTTAAGCAGCATGGGGCGGCTCGTTCACCAGGGCGAGGAACACATCCTCCAGGTCGGGCTGCACCTGGGTCAGCGACTCGATGACGGCCCCGTGGACACGCAGGCGCTCGACCAGGTCGTACACCTCGATCGGGTTGCTCACCTGCACGCTGATCGTGGTGACGCCCTCGCCGATGACGGCGTCGAAGCCGGGTGGCGCCGCTCCTTCGATGCGGATCTCGTACCTGTCGCGTTCGCGGAAACCGGCCAGCAGCTCCCGCGTGGGCAGGTCGGCCACGAGCCGGCCCTGGCGTATGACGGCCACCCGGTCACACAGCTCCTGAGCCACATCGAGCTGGTGGGTGGTGAGCAGGATGGTGGTGCCGAGCTCGCGCGCCTGCTCGGCGATCCAGTTCTTGACGGTGCGGGTGGCCTCGACGTCCAGGCCGAGCGTCGGCTCGTCCAGCAGGACGATCGGCGGGTCGGCGATCAGCGCGGCGGCGATCGCGACCTTCTGCTGCATGCCGCGCGAGAAGCCGCCGACCTTGTCGTCGCGCCGCTTCCACAGGCCCAGATCGGTCAGCAGGTCCTGGGCGCGCTCGGCGACCTGTGCCTTGCGCAGGCCCTTGAGCCGGCCGAAGTACATCAGGTTCTGCCAGGCCGACAGGCTCCAGTAGACGTTGCGCGAGCCTTCGAGCACCGCGCCGAACTGCGCCATCGCGGCCGAACGCTGCCGGGCCACGTCGAAGCCGCCCAGCCGGGCCTGGCCCGAGGTGGGGGTGAGCAGGCCGGCCAGCATCTTGATGGTGGTGGTCTTGCCGGCGCCGTTGGGTCCCAGGAAGCCGAAGATCGATCCGGCGGGGATGTGCAGGGACACCTCGTCGACGGCCGGGACCTGCGCCGAGCCGTACACCTTGGTCAACGCGTCGATCTCGATCATGTCATCTCCTCGATCGGGAAGCCGGCCCCCGGGGTGAGGGGCCGGGAGGGTGCGGTCAGTGCTCGTCCAGGACCTCGATGTCCTCCACCGCGGCGTCGCGGGTCAGGGAGAAGGCCGCGGCGGCCTCGGCGTTGCCGGGCACGGCCTGGCGGGCGGCCCGCAGGCTCGCGGCCGAGTCCCAGCGCCAGATGCCCACCCACGTCTCCTCGTCGAGCCGGCCAAGGCGCGCCTCGGTGAGCCCGGGAAAGGCCGCCCGGAAGGCGGAGACGAGGGCGGTGTGCCGGGCCCGGAGCTGCTCGGCGTCGGCGGGGGCGACCTGGAAGCGCGTGACGGTGATGACCGACATACTGAACCTGCTCTCTAGAGTCGACTTCTAGTTACTGAATCTAGAGATAGACTCTAGCCATGAGTGATGTCAAGCGGATGAGCAAGCGGGCGCAGAAGGCGCAGGAGACGCGTCGGCGCATCCTGCGGGCGGCACTGGAGCTGTTCGTGCGCGACGGCTACGGCGCGACGAACCTGCAGGACGTCGCCGCCCAGGCCGGGGTCGCCGTACAGACGATCTACTTCGTGTTCGGCAACAAACGCGCCCTGCTGAAGGAACTGGTCGACGTCACGATCGCAGGCGACGACGAGCCCGTCGCCACGATGGACCGGCCGTGGTACACCGCCGCGCTGGCCGCCGCCACCGCCCAGGACATGCTGCGCGCCTACGTCACCGGCACGACCTCGGTCCTGGAGCGTGTCGCGCCGATCGGCAAGGTGCTGGACGGGGCGTGCGCGAGCGACCCCGAGGTCGCCGCCCTGTGGCCGCACGACGTCGACCCCCGGTATGTCGTCCAGCAGGAGGCGGCCCGGGCACTCGTCGCCAAACCCGGGGCGCGGGCCGAGATGCCGGTGGAGGAAGCCGCCGACCTGCTGTACGGCCTGCTCAGCCCTGAGCTGTACCTGCTGTTCGTGCAGGAGCGGGGCTGGCCGCGTGAGCGCTGGGAGCGCTGGGCCCGCCGGACGCTGCGCGCCCAGCTCTGCTCGGACTAGGGCCTGTATGGAGTTGAGATCAGTGGGATCGCCTGCGCCGTGGTTTCCGGTCCTGATAGGCCATCGCTATGGCGCGTGGAGACCTCACCGATGACGAGTGGTCCTTGATCGAGCCTCACCTGCCGCTGGGTGAGCGAGGTCCGATCCCCGACCTGCGGCAGCAGTTCGACGCCGTGATGTGGCGGTTTCGGACCGGCAGCCCGTGGCGGGATCTTCCCGCGGAGTACAGGCCGTGGTCGACGGTCTACGACAGGTTCCGGTCGTGGGCGACGACGGGCGTCTTCGAGCAGTTGATGCAGACCGTGATCGCTGAGGCCGCGGCTCGTGGTCAGGTCGACCTCGACCTGGTCAGCGTGGACTCCACCACGGCCCGCGCCCATCACCACGCCGCGGGGATGGTGGTGGACGGTGAGCTGATGACGGCGCTGGAGAAGGCCGCCGACGAGGAAAGGGGGCTGCACCTAAGGGGCAAATCCCCCAGGACGGCGAGCCCGGCGACGGCGACGGCGACGGCGACGGCGGGGAGCGTGCCGGACGCCGGCGGTTACGACTGCGGCGCAGGATCCGGCTGACAGCGGCCAAGCTGGGCCGCTCGCGAGGCCACCCCCGGCACCCGCTGGCACGGACTGCTGGTCTGCGCGATCGACGGCACCGTCATGAGCGTGGCCGACACCGCCGCCAACCTGAGCGTCTATCCCAAGCAACGGGGCAACCACGGCGGCGCCGGCTATCCAGCGCTGCGCCTGCTCACCCTGCCCGCGAGGGGCACCATCGACCGCACCAGCTACAAAGCCACGATCGGCATCGAGATCCGCGCCGGCTCAGAGCCTTGACCAAGCGACCACGGCCCTCAACTACACGGCATTGCGGACTAGCTCTTGAACTTCCCCGTGCACTCATGGTCACCGGGCCGCCCGCTGAGCCGCACCGTCAGGCGGCCTCGTTCACGACGGCGGTCCGGCGCGGCAGGACCGGCAGCGCGAGCCAGATCAGCGACGCGCCCGCCACCACGTGCACGGCGCTGGTGAGTGGGGTGTCGGGCAGTGGGGCGAGCACCGCCAGCAGCGGCAGCGCGACACCGTACCCGTACACGGCGGGCCGGGGGAAGATCCGCGAGCGCGCCATCGAGACGGCGAACAGCACCGTGCCGGCCACGAACACCGCGGTCGCGGCGAGGAACGCCCCCCTGGTCGGCCCCTGGAGCAACCGCTCCACGATCGCGGGCTCCAGGTAGAACAGCACGATGTTCAGGGTGAACGCGACGCCGGCGAACAGGCTGAGCCCGACGACGTTCACCGCGTACGCGACCAGCCCGAAGCGCCCACCGGCGGCGGCCTGGTGAAGGTAGAGGACCGTCAGGGCCGGTGTTCCCAGCGCGGCCCCGATTCCGAGGACGAAGCTCGTCACGGCGGTCTCGCCGGTGAACGCCTCGACCAGTCCCGGGCCGCCGATCGACAGGCCCAACAGGATCGCGCAGATCGCGCCGAAGCGCGGCAGCCAGGTGGAAGTCATCGGGAAGCGGCTCCTTGCGGTCGGTAACAGACGTGACGACCGTAGGAGGCCCGGGGCCGGCGGGTGCAGATGCCGGTCGTCCCGGCTCGCGGCCGAAGGTCACGGCGCGTACGCCGGGCGGAGCCGCCGGATCCGGAGCGGACCGTGCCGGACGGCACGTGCTGTCCGGGCAGAACCCGCCCGCGGCGATCGCCCCCCGGTGCAAGCGGGGCGTAGCCTGACGGCGGGCGCTCCGGCCGGACGGGTGGGGGGACCCGCCGCCGTGCGGGATCGGCTCCGGTCGCCCTCGCGAGCGGGGCACGGCTGTGCGGGACGTGCTGCCCATTAGGACCGGTAGGGAGGGTTTGGGATGACTTCGTCACCGACCGCGCTCGCCCCGGGCGGCGAACCCCCGTCACACGTGTCCGGGCGTCCGGTGCCCTGGGTCGCGCCGCTGCTCTACGCCGCGGTGCTGGCGGGCGGGCTGTACTACGACGCCGTCGGCGCCGTCTCTCCGCCGCCGTCCGGAGTGGCCGTCTTCGTCGCCGGTCTGGCGACGCTGGCCGGCCTCGACGTGCTGGAGCGGCGGCGCTACCGCGTGCGGACACCCAAGGGCCCCGCCGCCGCCCTGGCGGGGGCCCGGCTGATCCTGTTCGTCGTGGTCACGGCCGCCGACCCGGCCGGTCTGTCCCGGGCGCTGTTCGTCCTGCTCCCGTTCACCGCGTACTTCGCCTTCGGCCGCCGGGTCGCGGTCGCGCTGGCCGCCGTCTGCCTGGGCCTGCTGGTCGCGTGGTTCTCGATCGCCGCCCCGGGCTGGTACGTGAACGCGGCCTACGTCTCCGACCTGCTCATGTTCGTCCTGGGCCTGGTCCTCGCCGTCTCCATGGCCGCCGTGGCCGTCGGTGAGCAGGAGTCGCGTACGCGACTGGAGCACGCGCTGGACGAGGTGGAGGAGTCCCACACGCGGCTCAGCAGGTACGCCGAGCGGGTCGCCGAGCTCACGGCGGCCGAGGAGCGCAACCGGGTGGCGCGCGAGATCCACGACAGTCTGGGGCATCACCTCACCGCCGCCGCGGTGCAGATGGAGAAGGCGGAGGCGTTCCTCGACCGCGACAGGCCCACCGCCGAGCGCGCGCTGGCCGACGCGCGGACGTCGGCCGCGCGGGCCCTGGAGGAGGTCCGTCACTCGGTGCGCGCGCTGCGGGGGGAGGCGGGGCCGTTCCGCCTGTCGGAGGCGCTCGCCGAGCTCGTACGGCGCCTGGACGGCGCCCGTTCACACGTGACCCTGGAGACGGCCGGCGACGAGTCGGGCTACGACGCCGCGGCGCTGCGGGCGCTGTACCGCGCCGCGCAGGAGGCGCTGACCAACGCCCTCAGGCATGCCGCCGCCGGGCGGGTCACGGTCTCGGCGACCTGCGGGGACGTGGAGGCGCGGCTCGTCGTGACGGACGACGGCACGGGCCTTCCCCCCGGCCCCTGGGAGGAGCGGGGGGTCGGCCTGCGCGGGATGCGGGAGCGGGTGCGTCTCGCCGGCGGAGCCGTCGCCGTCACGAGCGAGGCGGGGCGCGGCACCACCGTCACCGTGACCGTGCCGCGCCGGTCGGCGGCAGGACGATGACGCTCTCCCCCACGGATCCCACCGGCCCGGCCCAGCCCGGCGAGCAGCGCGTGCGGGTGCTGGTCGTCGACGACCAGGAACTGGTCCGCGAGGGCATCGCCTCCCTGCTCGGCATCCAGCCCGGCATCGTCGTCGTGGGCACGGCCGCGGACGGCCAGGAGGCCGTCGAGGCCGCGCTCTCGCTGGAGCCGGACGTGGTCCTCATGGATGTCCGCATGCCGCGGATGAGCGGTGTCGAGGCGGTGTCGGTCCTGCGCCGCCGGGCCCCCGCCTGCCGTGTGGTGATGCTGACGACCTTCGACAACGACGAGTACGTCGTCGAGGCGCTGCGGGCGGGCGCGGCCGGCTACCTGCTGAAGAACCTGCCCGCCGCCCGGCTCGCCGAGGCGGTGCGGCTGGCGTCCGCCGGCGTCGCCCAGCTCGACTCCTCGGTCACCCTGCGCCTGGCCGCCGCCCTGCCGTCCGAGCCGGAGCCCGGCCGCGACGCCGGGCCGTCACCGGCCTCGGTCCTGACGCCCCGCGAGATCGAGGTCCTGCGGCTCATCGCGACCGGATCGACCAACAGGGAGATCGCGGCGCGCATGTACCTCAGCGAGGGCACGGTGAAGAACCACATCTCGCGGATCCTCGGCCGGCTGGGCCTGCGCGACCGGACCCAGGCCGCCGTCTACGCCAGAGATCACCGGCTCCTGTGAGCGTCCGGGCGTTCACCTCCCGCCGGATGATCCCAGCACCCTGACTCAGCGCGCCTTCGCGCTCGCACCAGCCGGTACGGGTGCGTCCGGGACGGACGTTGCTCTGGGGCGGTGCCTTCGGGCGACTGCCGCGGCGCCGGTGCCGCCGGCGACGAACAGCGCGGCCAGCGCGAGCCAGCCCACGGTTTCGTGTTCGATGGCGATGGCGGTGACAAGCACCGGTGAGACCATGGCGGAGATGGCGTAGCCGGTCTGGCTGAGGCCCTGGTAGGCGCCGGCGTTGCGCTGGGCCCTGGCGCGACATACCCAGCAGCCCGGCTGATGCGCGCCGCCGGGCTGGCCGGGGTGAACAGGCGCAAGGGGTGCCACACCACCATGACCGATAAGCGGGCCGCATCCGCGTCCGACCTGGTCCAGCGGCAGTTCACAAGCGGCCATAGCGGGCGATCTGCTCATCAGAGCCCGCCGCCGCCAGATCGGCCAGACGGCGCCGATCCCTGCCATGCCTCCGGTCCGACACGATTCCGCAGGTAGGACACGCTGTGGCTCAGAACCGCCTCTCATGGCCGCCGTCACTGGAAGTCATAGATCGCGAGGCCAAGCCGCCCGGCAAGGTCCTCAACGAGCCGGATGGCCGGATCGCTCTTCGCCGAGAAGGACATGTTCATGATGACGTGGTCGATGCCGACGTTCAGCGGCGCGGACATCCACGCGACTCCTCGCCCTGCTCTCCGTGATCGGGAAAAGCAGCGCGGAGCTCGTCATAGAAGTCCACGATCCGCTGATCAAGCTCCCCCTCGGGATGGACCCTACCCCGACAGCGCTCCAGCATCGCCTGGGCCGCCTCCGCGGTCTCACCTGGCACCAGAGCAAGAACAGCAAGATCGAAGCTCACACAAGATGCTCTGACAGTGCCCAGGTCGGGAGCACCTCTCGCTGTCATCTTCGATGCTTCCAGACAGTCGTTGTCCGGACCCATCGAACCTGACGGTTTGGCGTGGATCTTGAGAGTCTGCGTAGGGCGGGCGACCATCCTCACAGAAACGGTAAGGAAACAACCGCTGCTCTACTACTGATCCGCATGACGTACCGAACTTCACTGACCGCACTGGGCCTGGCGCTGGCGGGGTTGGCGGCGCATCCTTCCGCGGCGGGTGCCACCGCTACCGTCGCCGTGAGCGCGAGCGCCACCGCGAACCCCAGCTCGAGCTCCGGTGTGTCGTCCGTGCAGTGGAAATCCTGCCCGGCCTACTCCGATGAGGTGATTCGCAGCCTGGGGGTAGCGGAGGACAAGGTTGCGGCGTTCCGCTCCTTGATGAAGCGCTTGGAGTGCGGCACGGTCAGCGTCCCGCTGAACCATCGTGACCCCGGCGGGCGGAAGATCGACATCGCGGTGACCCGGCTGGCCGCCACGGACGAGGCCCACCGGCTCGGCGCCGTTGCCGTCCTGCCGGGCGGGCCGGGCAACAGCGGATATCTGGACCCGGTCCTGCGGGCCGCGCTCAGGAACGAGGAGATGGCGGGGCTCAACGAGCGATACGACATCATTGGCTTCGACCCGCGCGGGGTCGGGTACAGCACCAAGGTCGCCTGCACCTCCTCGCCAAACGGCCCGCAGGAGCCCGGCACGCTGATCAAGGAGGCGGCCAGGAAGATATACGACGCCCAGGTCGCCGCCAACCAGAAGTGCGGACGCTCTGACCCCGCTTTCCTCGGACAGCTCACCACCGAGAACGTGGCCAAGGACCTGGATCTGGTACGGACCGCGCTGGGTGAGAGCAAACTCAACCTGCTCGGCTTCTCCTGGGGCACCTATCTGGGCATGGTGTACCGCAGCCTGTTCCCCGGGCACACCGGACGGGCCTTCCTGGACAGCGTGGCGCCGCCGTGGACCCGTATTGACGAGCACGCCAAGGACAGCGCGGAGGCGGCCGAGCGTAACTTCGGGCGCATGGCCGCCTGGCTGGCCCGCCGCGACGGGACCTACGGTCTGGGTGCCACCGCACGGACGGTGCGCGAGGAGGTGGCGAAGCTGGTCAGTACGTACGACAAGAGCCCCAAGATCTACACCGACCTGCAGCGGCCCATCGACGGCTCGGCCGTCGCCGACCTGGCCAGGCGTAACTCGACCGAGTGGGTGCGCGCGGGCAAGGCGCTGGCCGAACTGCGGACGGCGACGGGCACCACCGCCCCGCCCACCGTCAAGGAACTGCTCGGCGCGCCGATGATGGGGACGCCCGTGCCCGGCGCGCCCGAAACACTGAACAGGACCATGAACCTGGCCGTCGCTTGCAACGAGGACAGCAGCCGGGCCGGTTTCGACACCGCCTGGCGTGACTACCAGCAGCTCGTGAAGCGCCACCCGGCGACCGGCCGGTCCTGGGGACTGCCCGTCATGTGTCCCGGCTGGCCGCTGCCGGTGCAGCAGGCCACGTTGAAGCGGGGCAGCGGGTCACTGGTGCTGGCGGGGCACCTGCACGAGTTCATGTCCGTCTACGACTGGACGCTGCAGACGCGGCGCGCCATCGGCGGCACCGTCTACACGGTCGCCGACGATGTGCACGTGTCGACCACCCGGGTGCCCAAGTGCGCGGCCGACGTGGTGCGGTACTTCGAGACGGGCCAGATCGGCGATGGTTGCGAGGGCAGCGCAATCCCGAGCTGACCACCGGTTACCGGCCCGGCGACCCGCCACGGGTCGCCGGGCCCGATGCCCTCGCAGCGGTGTCGGGGGCCTACGGCTACCAGGCAGCCCGCCCCCGCCGCGGCGGATGGCCGAGCTGTGGCCCCGAAGAGCCGCCGGCCGTTTCCGGCCCCCGGACCAGGTCACCGGAGCCGGGGCCGGTGGTTGGCGAGCAGGACACCGGCGCCGCCGAGCGCGAGCCCGGCGACGGCGAGCGGATGCAGAGACTGCCCGGCCAGCAGCCAGGCCAGCACCGCCGTCACCGCCGGCGTCAGGAAGAACACGGTGCTGACCCGGCTGGCGGACGAGCGCGCCAGCATGGTGTTGAGCAGGATGAACGCCGCGATGGAGTTGACCAGCACCATCCAGGCCACCGACCCGCCGAACGCCGTCCAGTCCGACACCCGCGGCGTCTCGACGGCCAGGCAGACCAGGCCGACCGCCGGGGCACTGGCGAGAAGCTGGGTGGCGGTGCCGGTGCGGACGTCCATGGCGGGGACGAAGCGCTTCTGGTAGAGGGTGCCGGCGCTGAGCCCGGCCAACCCGACCAGGCACAGCACCACTCCCCAGGCCGACAGGCTCACCCGGTCGGCCACCGCGAGCAGCACACCGGACGCCCCGAGCGCGAACCCGAGCCACTGCCGCCCGGTGACCGGCTCGCCGAGGAACCGGGCGGCCAGCGCGACCACGATCGGGCTGAGCCCCTGGACGAGCGAGATGACGGCGGCCGGGAACCCCATGCCGAGCACGGTGTAGAAGCTGCCGAACTGGACGGCCTGCATGAGGAGCCCGGAGACGGCGATGTGCGCCAGTGCCCGGCCGCGCGGCCAGGGGGCGCGGGTGATCAGGGCGTATCCGGCCAGCAGCGTCCCGGCCACCGCGAAGCGGGCGAACATCAGCAGGAGCGGCGGCGCGGCCGCGACCCCGGGGATGCCCGCGATGAAGGCGCTGCTCCAGAGCACGACGAAGAGCGGCGGAGCCAGCACCGCCGAGCGGGCACCTGCCCACCTGCGAGCCCTGCCCGCCGTACGCGCCCCGCTACGGGGCTTGGCCGCCGCACGCGGCTGCCTTCCCGTGCGGGGTCCGCCATCGGTGTGGGCCTCGCCACCCCTGGGCGGCCGCGGTCCGGGGGGCGGAGCTGACAGGTCCGGCCTGGCCGGCGTCATACGGTGGTCCTTCCGAGGTACGGGCACGGCTGACGGCGGCTCGGCGGGCCGTGAACCGCCGAGCCGCCTGGGCGCAATGCCCGAGGATGATCAGGACGCGCGCAGGGCCGAGCGGCGCAACCCCCACAGCTTCTCGTCCGAGGTGCAGACCCCCACCGCGCCGTGCTGGAGCGCCTCCACCACGTCCGCCTCGCCCTGGACGAACCCGGCCGCCAGGTAGGGCACGCCGAGATCCCTGGCCTGCTGCTCCATGTAGCGCAGCACGACGGCGGGCATGAGCTGCACGAGGTCGGGGCGCGAGCGCGCGATGGCCTGCAGGCTCCGGTTGAGGTTGGACCGGTCGGTCACGAACACCTTCTGCATGGACAGCAGGCCGAGCCCGGCAGCCCGCTCCACGATCGCCGCCCGGGTGGAGCAGATGCCCACCGCCCCGATGTCCCGCAGGTAGGACAGGGCGCCGGGATCGTGCCCCAGACCGGGCGTCGAGTCCATGTTGACGAACACGATCTTGCCCGCGTCGACCGTCCGCCGCACCGTGGCCGCCAGGTCGCCGAGCGGGACCGAGGCGAGGATGCCCAGCGGGGTCGAGGTGGCGGTGAACGTGTCCGCCATCGCCACGCTGACCAGCGAGGCCATGACGGGATAGTCCGCCAGCGCGGCCAGCAGGCGCCGATCAATCGGACGTTTCGGGCGTGAGCTCACCGGAACACCTTAATCACGCACCGCACCGAAGGGGCTGGGCAGCCCCAGCTTGCCCGGGTTCATGATGCCGGCCGGGTCCAGGGCCTGCTTGACGGCCACCAGCGTGCCGAAGCCGCTGCCCAGGGCCGGCTCGACGTACGGCGAGCGCAGCAGCCCCACGCCGTGGTGGTGGCTGATCGCGGCGCCGTGCCGGATGAGCACCTCGTTGGCCGCGTCCCAGGCGGCCCGGTACCACTCCCGGCGGCGGGGCCGGTCCACCTCACCGCGCAGCGAGAAGTACAGGCAGGCGCCGTCGGTGTAGGCGTGCGACTGGTGCGCGGAGACGCGCAGCGTCCCCGGGACGGCCTCGACCGCCGCGACCACCTCGTCGTAGATCGCCTGCAGTGCCGACCACGGCGCGGCGATCTCGCAGGTGTCGGCGACGAAACCGGGCCCCTTGGCGAACCCGTCGCCGGACTTGCCGACGATCATGCGCTCGTCCAGCCAGCGGGCCAGGACCGCCGCACCGTCCAGCTTCGTCGTCGCCCGCCCGCCGCAGACCTCCTCGACGACCGCCATGGTGGCCTCCACCAGCGCGGGGTCGCCCTCGTCGGCGATGAGCAGCAGATTCGTGCCGGGCTCGGCGAAGTGCGTGCCGCTCTCGTGCCCGTCGTACAGGCGCAGCACGGCGGGGGTCGCGCCGCGCTGGAGGATCTCCCGGCAGGCGTCGAGACCGGCGGCGAACGTGCCGAACCCGTAGGCCAGGCCGCGCGCGTACTCCGGCAACCGGTGCGTCCGCAGCCGCAACCGGGTGATCACGCCGAGGGTCCCCTCCGAGCCGATGAACAGCTGGCGCAGGTCGGGACCCACGGCGGCCCGCGGGTAGGTGCCGTAGCTCGCGGTGGTGCCGTCCGGCAGGACCACGTCGAGGCCGACGACCATGTCCTCGATCTTCCCGTACCGGGTGGACAGCTGGCCCGCTCCCCGGCAGGCGGCCCAGCCGCCGACGGTGGAGATGGCGAACGCCGACGGCCAGTGCCCGGTGGTGACGCCGTGCTCCTCCTGGAGCTCCTTCTCGAACAGGTCGCCGAACATCCCCGCCTGCACCTCGACGATCATCGACTCGGCGTCGAAGGAGACGATCCGGTTGAGCCGGCACACGTCCAGCACGACCCCGCCGAACACCGGCAGGGCGGCCCCCAGCACATTGCTGCGGCCGGCCGAGACCGTCAGCGGGAGGCCGTGCGCCCGGCAGATCCGCACCACGGCGGCGACCTGCTCCTCGTCGGCCACCTCGACGATCACGGCGTCGGGGGTGGCCGGCTCGCCGTCCGTCTCGCCGATGGACGTGCCCGCCCACCAGTCGCGGGTACGGCGGATCACCTCGTCGCGGTCGGTGTGCACGGCCGCCGCGACCGAGCGCAGTTCCGTCAGAACCCCGGCCGCAACCTCCACCACGGCGGCCTGCAGGCTCGCCGGGCCCGTGCCGGGCGGGCAGGCGGCCGCCCACCGGGGCGGCGTGGGCGCGCCGACCACGTAGTCGCCCCGGTTGAACGGGTGGGTGACGGTCTGCCTGCTGATCATGAGAGTCCTTCCATCAGTACGGTCTTCTCCCGCTCGACGCCGGAGACGTAGTCGTCGACCTGGCGGGCGACCTCCTCGTCGGACAGGCCCAGCTCCCGCTGGAGCAGCCGGCCGACCTCCGGGGCCGCCTTCACCGACAGGTCACGGGCGAACAGCCGCATCCGGGTGCGGCGTGACAGCACGTCGTCGACGGTCCGCGCCAGCTCGCACCGGGCCGCGTAGACCACCTCGGCGCGCAGGTGGCCGGCGCCCTCGATGATCGGCTCGATGAGGGACGGGTCCTCGGCGAAGAGGTCGGCCACGAAACGCGCTTCTGTTCCGTACCGCTCGCCAAGGTGGGCGCCCACTCCCCCGGTGGCCGAGGTGGCCTCCGCGTCGTAGCCGGCGCCGCCGAGCAGAGGCAGCCGCGCCGTCCGGCAGCGGGCCCGGCGGCCGAGCACCTTCAGCGCCTCGTCGACCACCAGCTCGCCCATGTGACGGCTGGTGGTGAGCTTGCCGCCGGTGACGGTGACCAACCCGTGCGCGTCCGTCGAGACGCGGTGGTCGCGGCTCATGTCGAGGGTGGCGCCCTCCTTGCCGCCGACCAGGGGCCGCAGCCCCGCCATCGAGCCGATCACGTCGGCCGGGCCGAGGTCGGCGTCGAAGGCGGTGTTGGCGCCGTCGAGGAGGTAGTCCATCTCCTCGCGGGTGCACAGCACCTCGTCCAGGCAACCCCCGTAGTCGGTGTCGGTCGTGCCGACCACGACCACGTCGCCCCACCGGGTGCAGGTGGCGCGGCGGGCCCGGCCGGGGATGGGCACGGTCACGGTGCCGTCCACCGGCAGCCGGGTCCACGGCACCATGATGTGCACGCCCTTCGCGGGGCGGACGCGGGGCCGGTGGCCGGGGTCCGACAGCCCGTCGAGGGTGTCCGACCAGACCCCGGTCGCGTTGATCACCACCCCGGCGCGTACGTCCACCTCCCGGCCGTCGACCTCGACGGTGGCGCCGCGCACCCGGCCGCCCTCGCGGATGAGCGCGCGGCAGTCGGCGCCGTTCAGCACGGTCGCCCCGAAGTGCGCGGCGGTCCGCGCGATGGTCAGGGTCAGACGCGCGTCGTCGGTGCGGCTGTCGTAGTAGAGCAGGCCGCCCTTGAGCCGGTCGGCGCGCAGGCGCGGGGCGCGGACGAGGACTTCCGGCACGGTGAGCCGCCTGTGCAGCCGTCCGATCCGCCACCCTCCGGCCAGATCGTAGGTCCACAGCAGGCCCTCGAAGGCCTTGGCGATGCGCGCGTCGAAGACGCCGTCCTGGGTGAGCACGGGAAAGACGAACGGCAGCCGCTGCACCAGGTGCGGCGCGTTGCGGCGGAACCGCTGGCGTTCGAGCAGCGAGCGCCGGACCAGCGGCAGGTTGCCCTGCTCGATGTAGCGCAGGCCGCCGTGCACCATCTTCGACGACTTGGACGAGGTGCCGGAGGCGAAGTCGTCCCGTTCGACCAGCGCGACGGACAGGCCGCGGGTGGCGGCGTCCAGCGCGGTGTAGCAGCCGGTGACGCCGCCGCCGACGACGAGGACGTCGACGGGCCGGCAGGCGAGCCGGTCGAGCTGCTCGCGGCGGTCGAGCCGTAGCGGGGTGCGGCGGATGGCGTTCTTCGTCTCCGATCTCGCCTTGCGTTCGGGAAGCCGGATCACGACGTTGATTCCTCCGGTGAGTCGGGTCGGGGGCCGCCGGGGCCGGGCGGCGGCGTGGACGGCCGGCGGGGGGCGGGCGGCGGGACCGGGATGTGGCGGGCCAGCAGGTCACGCCAGGCGGCGCGGCTCTCCTGGCGTTCGGGGTCGGGCAGGGACGGTTCGAAGGCGGGCGCGGCCGGGAGCGCGGCGACCGCCGCCGGGACGCTCGGCCACAGCCCCGCGCGCACGCCACCGAGATAGGCGGCGCCGCGCAGGCTGGCGCTCTCGTGGTCGTGGGCGCGCCGCACCGACCGGCCGAGCAGGCCGGCCTGGCTGGACATCAGGACGTCGCTGGAAGCGAGCCCGCCGCCGCAGAACAGCTCGGTGACCGGCTGCCCCATCGCCTCCTCCACGCCCTCCAGCAGGTCGCACACGGAGTGCGCGATGCCGTCGAGGACGCCGCGGGCCAGCTCCGCCCGGGTGGTGGACAGGCTGAGGCCGGCCAGCAGCCCGGTCGCCTCGGGCGCCCACACGGGGGTGCGCAGCCCGGCGAGGGCCGGCAGGAAGGTCACCCGGGAGGGCCCGGGGTGCTCGCGGGCCAGCCTGGCCAGCTCGCGTGGCGACTCGAACAGGCCGATCTCGTCGCACAGCCAGCGCAGCGCGGAGCCGGTCGTCGCGGCGAACCCCTCCACGCTGAACACCGCGACACCGCGCGAGCGCCAGCCGACCAGGGTGAGCACCCCGGGCACCGGGCGGCGCTGGGTCGGCGGCCGCTCACCCGCGACGGCGTCGAGGAACGTTCCCGTCCCGTGGACGCACATGGCCTGACCGGGCCGGTGCGCGCCGAGCGCGAGCATCGCCGCGTGCTGGTCGCCCATGACGGACAGGATGGGCAGCCGCACGCCGAGAACCGCCGGGTCGGTCGCGCCGAAGTCGCCGTCCTCGTCGAGGATCCGGGGCAGCACGTCCGGTGGGCAGCCGAGGAACGTGACCCAGGGCTCGTGCCAGTCACCGGTGCGCAGATCGTAGGCGCCCGCGGCGACGGCGTTCGTGGCGGACATGACGTGGCGCGCACCTCCGGTGAGCTTCCACACCAGCCAGGTGTCGATCGAGCCGAACGCCAGCCTGCCCGCCGCGTGCGCCCGGCGGACGACCTCGTCGCGGGCGATCTCCTCCGCCGCCCACAGCAGCGGCGCGCGTGAGCCGACCGGCCGGCCGGTGTGCTCGGCGAGGTGGGCGTCCCACTCGGGTTCCCACTCCCGCAGCCGCGCGGCGTACCTGCGGTCCTGCCAGACCACGGCCCGGCTGAGCGGCCGGCCCGTCACGGTGTCCCACAGCAGGACCGTCGCGCGCTGGGTGGAGATCGAGACTCCGGTGATCTCCACCTGGTGGGCGGCGGCCCAGGCCAGGGCCTCGCGGCAGACCTGGACGGTGCGCTCCCAGATCTCCGCGCCGTCCTGCTCGACACGCAGGTGGTCGGGCGAGCTGACCGAGATGGGCAGGTATGCGGGCGGGGCCGCGCCGCCGTCGTCCAGGACGACGGCCGCGCGGGTGCCCGTGGTGCCCTCATCGATGCCGAGCACGCCGCGGCGGCGTTCCCTGGTCATCTGCGAAGGTCCTTTCGTCGTGCGGGCGGGATCAGGCCGACACCGGCTGGCGCTGCTGGAGGTGGATCGGCTCCTGCTCCAGGTTGACCGCCGCACGTGTCGGGTCCCACTTGATCGCCAGGCAGGTGAGCAGGCCGGCCAGCGGCACCACGGACAGCACCATCAGGCTGTTGCCGACTCCGATGCCGGACTGCAGTTGCGGGAACAGGTACAGGCCGGCGACCGAGCCGAAGCTGCCGAGCATGCCGGTCACGCCGGTGCCCAGCGTGCGGATGTCACTGCGGTAGGACAGCGCCGCGATCGACTTGCCGTTCGGGCCGGGCCCCGCGGAGTGGAAGAAGATGAACAGCACGGGCAGCAGCGCCGCCAGGGCGACGGGAAGCTGCTTGAACGTGGCCCCCATGACCAGCAGCGCGACGAACACCACGGCGTATCCCGCCATCGAGCTGACCCGCAGCCCGATCCGGCGGCCGAAGTAGGCCGACAGGCAACCGCCGACGATGCCGACCGCGTTGAACGCCATGGCGCCCGCGGTCGCCTTCTCGAACTCCCTGCCGAACAGCTCAAGGCTGATCACCGGCAGGTACCAGCCCACGGCGAAGTACTGCATGGCCTGGGTGAGGGAGATCGCCGTGGACAGCATGGTCCGGGGCAGGTAGGGGCGGCGGAACAGGACGCCCGCGTCGCGGAGCCCGACCTGGTGCCGGGCCTCCTCCGCCTGGCCGGACGCCATCGGTCCCTCCTGGGCGGCGAAGCCGTACATGCGGCGCAGGTTGGCCACGGACTCCCGCAGCCTGCCCTTGGAGGCCAGCCAGGTGGGGCTCTCCACCAGGAAGAGGAGTTGCAGCACGAACAGGACCAGGGCGAAGACGGCCGAGGAGCTGACGGACCAGCGCCAGATGTCGGCGCCCACGTCGAACTTGTAGAACAGCAGTGTGAGGAGCAGGTTGGTGGTCGTCGCGGTGTACCAGACGCCCTGCCAGAAGTTGAGCCTGCCCTTGAGCGAGGCCGGGGTGTACTCGGCGAGCAGCGCCATGGCCACCGCGAAGTCGATGCCGTAGGCGATGCCCACCAGGGTGCGCCCGGCGAAGACCGTCTGGAAGTCCGAGCCTGCGGCGGTGAGCAGGGCGCCGGCGGCGAAGACCACCTTCGTCATCAGCAGCGGCTTGATCCGGCCGATGCGGGCGGCGAGCCAGCCGCCGAACGGGTTGGAGACGATCGCGATCGCCGGGGCCATCGCCGTGAGCAGCCCGACCTGCGTGGGAGACAGGCCGAGTTGCTTGACCATGGGGGCCAGACCGGCTCCGAGCGCGGCGTTGGAGTAGGCGTCCAGGAACAGGCCCGCCAGAGCCAGGAACCAGATGCCGTTGGCCCGGCCGCTCAGGGTCTTGAGGGTGTCGATGAGGTCGGCCGCGTCTCCTGCGCTGCTGATGACCGTGGTTCTCGTGCTCGCCGGGTCGTGCATGCCCGCCGCCTTTCGGGTGGTCGAAACCCTGGCCAGCGGTCCGGGAACGACAAAGGCACAGACGAAGACCGCTGACAGGGTGTCTTCGTCTGTGCCTGTCGATTGGGGTGAGGCTAGGCGCGCCGCATCCGGTATGTCAAGAGTCACACCTGGCTGTGGCAACCTGCCCCGTTCGCCCGATATCACATCTCGACGACCTCCGCGGTGGGCGGACGACGGGCCCGGACGGCCCCGGGGAGGGATTGTCCGGCAGGGAGACGCACGTCACATCCGTCCATCTCACGTCTGGCCGAGCTGTCTCGTCTCAGGGTTGGGAGACCGTCTCAGGTCTCCACCATGGGCGACGACAGAGGAGTTCATCATGACCGAGTCCATGATCGCGCTGATCACGGGCGCGAACAAAGGAATCGGACGGGAGATCGTCAGGTCGCTGGCCGAGCGCGGGATGACGGTACTGCTCGGTGCGAGGGACCCGGAGCGGCGCGAGAAGGCGGCGGCGGCGTTGCGCGCCGACGGCCTCGACGTGCATCCGATCGCGCTCGACGTCACCGATCCGGCCACGATCGGGGCCGCCGCAGCGCACGTCGACGAGCGTTTCGGACGTCTCGATGTCCTGGTCAACAACGCCGGTACGGCGGGGGGAGTCCACCATCCGCCCAGCGAGGCCGACCTCGACGTCGTGCGCGAGGTCTTCGACACCAACGTGTTCGGCGTGATCAGGGTCACCAACGCCATGCTGCCCCTGCTCGGACGATCCGCGACGGGCCGCATCATCAACGTCTCCAGCGATTGGGGGTCGATGACGCGGACGGCCGAGCTCGCTCTGCCGGCGCATGTCGACTATCCGACGTCCAAGGCGGCGCTGAACGCCCTCACCGTGCAGTACGCGATAGAGCTCCGGGAGCACGGCATCGCGGTCAACGCGGTCGCCCCGGGACTGTGCGCCACGGACTTCAGCAATCAACTCGGTTTCCCCATCCCCCGGACCGCGGCACAGGGCGCGGCGATCGCCGTGCGGCTGGCGACCCTCGAAGGTGACGGGCCTACCGGCCGCTTCTTCGACGACGACGGCGAGGTGCCCTGGTAGTCATGGACGCACCTCGACCCGAAGACCGGGCGCACACCTGTGCGCCCGGCCGGGAGATGCGTTGCCCGTCGTGGCGGCGGGGTTTCGAGGAGGAGCCGGCGTGAGGCGAGTCGAGGAGTCCCGGGCGGAGGAGTTCCAGGAGTTGCGGCCGCTGCTGTTCGCGATCGCCTACCGGATCCTGGGCGGCGTGGGCGAGGCCGAGGACGCGGTCCAGGAGACCTGGCTGCGCTACGAGACCTCCCCGACCGAGCCCAGGTCGGCCAAGGCGTTCCTGTCGGCCACGGTGAGCCGGATCTCGATCGATGTGCTGCGCTCGGCCCGCGTCCGGCGCGAGGAGTACGTCGGGCCGTGGTTCCCCGAGCCGCTGCTGACCGACCCCTACTCCGACCCCGAGCGCTCGGCGGAACTGGCCGACTCGGTGTCGATGGCGGCCCTGCTGCTGCTGGAGCGGCTCAGTCCGCTGGAGCGCGCGGTGTTCGTGCTGCGGGAGGTGTTCGGGTTCAGCTTCCGGGAGATCGCCTCGGCGGTGGAAAGATCGGAGGCCGCGTGCCGCCAGCTCGCGATGCAGGCCCGCCGCCACATGGACGCCGGCCGGCCCCGGTTCGCAGCCGACCGCAAAGAACGCGAACAACTGGCCGGACGATTCTTCGACGCCTTCAAAGAAGGCGACGTCGACGGGCTGACCGAGCTGCTGGCCGCCGACGTCACCCTGGTCGGCGACGGCGGCGGCAAGACCCCGCAATGGACCACCAGCGTCATCGGCCCCGAGGACGTGGCCCGGGTCCTCGCCTGGCTCGCCTCGCAGTTCGCCCGGATCGGTGGCGTGGTGGAGCCGCAGCAGGTGAACGGCCAGCCGGGTGCGATCTTCCGCGACCGGGACGGCAAGGTGCTCAACGCCCTGGCGCTCGACATCCTCGACGGGCGTATCCAGGCGATCCGCACAGTGATCAATCCCGACAAACTCGGGCATATTGGTGCCGTGGCGGACGTCTGGGCGGCCCTCCGCGAGGCCAACCAGGCCCACCGACCCGCGAACTGACCGCAGGAGCCGGCCGCGGGCCCCGGACCGGACCGACAAGGCCCTGCGACATCCGAGCCCACAGCGGTGCGCGAATCAGCGGATCAGGAGGCCGGACAACCTCCTGATCCGCGAAACACCGCCTATGCGAGGTGGGCGAAGACGAGGTCCAGATCATGCTTGATCTCGTCCTTGACGCCCGCGTCGTTGATCTGATCGTTCTTGTAGTGCGCCTTGCCGTTCTTCTGCTTCCCGTCGAAGTCGAGCAGCGTTTGAGTGACCCACGCGTCTCCGGCGTCGTCCACTTCGTAGAAGACGTGGTCTTTTCCCTTTCTGTCGACAGTGAGGTGACAGGAGGTCCAGGATGCTCCGGCGGGGCTCCTGGTCGGCTTCTTCGTGACCGTGAGGTGCCCGGTATAGGTGTCGCCGCCGAGCGTGACCGTGAATCCCTCCAGGTAGAGCCACGTACCGGGCTCGCCCTTGGTCGAGTGGTCATACGCGGGGGCGGTGCATGGGATGACGTTCAGCGGCAGAGCCGCGTTGTGGATGTTCTGCCGGCGCTGAATCGTCTGGTGGACGTCCGGCATGTGACGCTCCGTCCACTCGAGACCCTGATCCCCTGAACGTCATCCTCATGCCGGGAAATAGCCCTCTGATTACGGCAGATTGCAGGGTATTTCGCCGGTTCCCGCGGTTTCAGGCGATGGTTCCCTGGGTGCCCGCCCGACCCGGATCGGGGTTATCCCCACTGGCCGGGCTGGTAGTCGCCGGCAGGCTGCTGGATGATGACGTTCATCCGGTTGTAGGCGTTGATGAGGGCGATGAGGGACACCAGGGCGGCGAGCTGGTCCTCGTCGTAGTGCTTGGCGGCGTTCGCCCAGACCTCGTCGCTGACACCGCCGGCGGCGTCGGCGATGCGGGTGCCCTGCTCGGTGAGCTCCAGGGCGGCACGCTCGGCGTCGGTGAAGACCGTCGTCTCCCGCCAGGCCGCGACCAGGTTGAGCCGCACCGAGGTCTCCCCGGCGTGCGCGGCGTCCTTGGTGTGCATGTCGGTGCAGTAGGCGCAGCCGTTGATCTGGCTGGCACGGATCTTCACCAGCTCCTGCGTCGCGGCCGGCAGGGACGAGTCAGACACGACCTTGCCCGCCGAGTTGATGTACTTCGCGAACTTCGCCGCGACGGTGTTGCCGTAGTAGTGGAAACGGGCGTCCATGGTGATCTCCTCGCCGTTCGTACGGTTACACCCCACTGACGGATCGGCCCAGCAGAACGTGACCGCCGGCCCATGTGATCTGCGTCTCTGCGCGGTAGGCACGGACCGGCCGCCTCGTCGCCGTGTGTTCAGTCGATGACCGCCGTGGCCTCGACCTCGACCAGGAGGTCAGGCTCCGCCAGTGCGGCGACGCCCACCCCGGTGAGCGGCGCGACCGGGGTGCGGCCCAGCTTCGCGGCGGCCCGGGCGACCCCCTCCGCGAACAGCGGCATCTTGTCGGGGGTCCAGTCGACGAGGTAGACGGTCAGTTTCACCACGTCGTCGAAGGAGCCGCCGACCTCGGCCAGGGCGGTGCCGATGTTGAGATAGCACTGCTCGACCTGGGCCGCGAGGTCGCCTTCGCCGACTCTGCCGCCGTCGGCATCGCGGGCGACCTGGCCGGCGATGAACACCTGCCTCGATCCGGTGGCGACCGACACCTGCCGGTAGAGGTCGACCTTCGGCAGTCCTTCGGGGTTCACCAGGGTGATGGCCATGCTGACTCCTTGTCGTGAGAGCCCGTGGGCTCGGGGTCCCATACTATAGCAGTGCAATGCTATGTATTCTGGTGGCATGGCGAGGACGAAGGATCCCGCGGTCCGCACCCTGCTCATCGAGCGGGCCGCACACATGCTCCGCACCCGCGAGCCCATCACCCTGCGTTCGCTGGTGGCCGGGACCAGTGTGTCGACGATGGCCGTCTACACCTACTTCGGCGGCATGGACGGCGTGTGGAAGGCCCTGCGGCAGGAGGGCTTCACCCGGCTGGCGGCCAGGTTCGCGACGGTGACGATGTCCGCGGACCCGGTGCGGGACCTGACCGCCCTGGTCACCGCCTACCTCGGCAACGCCCTGGACCACCCCGACCTGTACCGGGTCATGTTCGACGCCACCTTCGAGCTCGAAGACCTCAAGGCCGCTGACGCGACCCTGGAGTATCTGGTCCAAGCCGCCGAGCGGGGCAGGAAGGCCGACCGCTTCCGCGCCGACATCGACCCGCTGGAACTGGCGACCCAGAGCTGGGCCATCGGCCACGGACTGGTTTCCCTGGTCGCAGGCGGCCCCCTGCCGCGCCGGACGCTCGATTACGGCGCCCCCATGCTGACCGCGCTGTTCATCAGCGCCGGTGACCAGCCCGACAGCTGTCACACCTCGGTCCAGCACGGCTGGATGCAACCGATCCCGTCCGGCGAGGAACGGGGGCGAGAAGGGACATGCGGCTGATCATGAGCCGGCGAGCTCCGGACCGAACCGATCTCGGGCTACTTCTTGACCGAGTGGACCTGGCCGGCGGGCGGGGGCGTGATCGTGTAGCGGCCGCCCCAGCCCTTGCAGTCGGTCTTGTTGCTGACCTCGTCGCCCTCCGTGACCCTTCCGAGCCAATGTCCCTGCGCCAGGTAGGTCGTCACCAACTGCCTGGGCAGATTGTCGGAGCCCAGAGTGAGCGTGTAGCGGATGCGCTCGTCGTCCTGCTTGCCCAGCAGGCTCACCCGAGCCCACGGTGAGATCTTCCAGAGCTGCCTGAAGGTGATGGTCCCCGCGTAGGTCCGGCCCGACCGCTCCCCCGCGGAGATCAGCGCCTTGAGCGTCTGCGGCTCGGCGGCGTTGACGGGCTGGCTGAGCATACCGCTCACCCCGACCGGTCTCGGCTTGCCGGACCTGACCCAGCGCTTGCCCTTGGGCAGGACCTCGGCGAACAGGCCGCCCCTGGTGTAGGAGACCTTTCCGATGGTGATGACGCGCTCGTCGGCGAGGACGGTGCGCACCACGTCCTGGTCGCTGACCTTGACCGAGACGTCGGAGGCGGCGATCCCCGACTTGCCGAACTGGAGCGTTCCCCGGCGGCTCAGGACCTTGGTCTTGCCCGAGAGCTCCACGTAGGAGGTGGCGTCGATGAACGTCACACCCTTACCGGCCGCGATCCGGCTCTTCAGCGCGGAGACCGGGTCGGAAGGGGCCACGGCGGTCTGGGCGGGGGTGGCGATGAAGACGCCGGCCAGGAACGCGGCGACGACCTGCTTCATGTGAGGAAATCCTTCGATCGGCGGCAGTGCCGGTCGATTCTGCCGAGCAGTGATCACGATGGCGTCTCGGCCGGCACGTCGCCGATTCGACGGTGCGCGCGAGCCACCTCACGGCCTCACGCCTCCGGGGAACCCGGTCCAGCGCAGGTCGGCCGGGAGGTGGCTCATGTCGTTGAACATCACGATCGTGGGCGGCAGAGCGGTACGGTACTCGATGACCGTCAGCGCGGTGTTGGCGCTGTTCAGCCCGAGCCACCGGGACGGCGGCGCATCCAGCGCGTGCCGCACCAGCCACGCGATGGGGTAGGCGTGCGTCACCAGGACCTCGTGTGTGTCGGGCCGGGCCCCTTCCGGGGTCGGGTCGGGGACCTTCGCGAACCGGGCGACCAGGGCCTCGGCGAGCCTTCGGCCCGAGGCTGCCTCGGTGTCGTCGTAGCCGTCGAAGAAGCCGGCCCAGGACGGGGGCGTTTCGACCGCGCTGGGGACGTAGGGCACGTGGTCGACAAGTTCGGCGGCCTCGGCCACGGGCACGTCCGGCAGATGCCGGGCGAGTTCGTGCGCGCTTGCTGCGGCGCGTGGTAGCGGAGAGTGCCACACGGCGTCGACCGGTACGCCGGCGAGCCGTTCGCCCAGCAGGCCCGCCTGCCGGCGCCCGATGCCGGTGAGCTCCCCGAACGCGTCGGCCGCGCCGTGGCGCGCCAGGTAGAGGTGTCGCGTTGTCATCAGCAGGTGGGGGCGCCGTGCCCCTGCGGGCCCGCTACCCCTTCTCCTTTCGCTCCGTAGGTGTGGTTCGGCGGCGCGACGCCCGGGATAGGGTCGGCCGCTGGTCTGGCAGAGGCAGAGGAGGCCGGGCGCGGCCGGGCGGCGCGCCCGTTGCCGGCGGATGGGGCGGAGGCCGCTGCGACTGCCGGCATTCTCGCTACGTCGGCGGTGTGCGCCCGTGGGAAATGACTCCCGGCCAGGGACGGAAGTGATCGGTCACGCGTCAGTCGCCTCAGCCGCCGTAACGGTGCCGGCGGTGCCGTCGACGGTGATGAGGGTGTCGTCGTGGAGCCTGCGTGTCGCGTTCGCGATGCCGAGGACGGCGGGGATGGCGTGCTCGCGGGCGACGATCGCGGCGTGGGACAGCACGCCTCCGGTTTCGGTGACGACGCCGGCGGCGATGCGCAGCAGCGGCGTCCAGGCGGGGTCGGTGAAGGGGCAGACGAGGATGTCGCCCGGGTGCACGCGCGCGAAGTCGCCGGGGCCGCGGACGATCCTCGCGGGGCCGGTCACGCTCCCGTGGCTGCCCGGTGTTCCGGTGAGTGTGGCGGCCGGGACAGCTGAGGCGCCGGAGGGCAACGGCCGCCGTGGGAGTGCGGCGGTGATCGGCCGTGCTTGCAGAACCCAGGTCCGGCCGCCGACGATCGCCCACTCGATGTCCTGCGGCCCGCCCAGGACGGTAGCGATCTGCTTGCCCAGCTCGGCGAGCTGCGTGGCGGTCGCGTCGTCGATCGCCGGCCGGCGCCGGCCGCCGGTGGGCACGTCGCGAACGACGAGCTGCGCGCCACGCCGGTCAAGGCGGGTCCGTTTGTCGGCGATGGTACGGGTGAGCGTCCCGTCCTCGGCGACGCGGTAGGCGTCAGGGGTGACCGTGCCGCCGACGACGCTGGGGCCCAGGCCCCAGGACGCCTCGATCTCGGTCGCGTTGTCCGGGCCTGCGGGTGTGAACATGACCCCGGATACCTCGGCATCCAGATGGCGTTGGACGATGACGGCCATCACCAGATCGGCGGACGGCTGGTCGTCTCGCCCGGAGGCACCCCGGTAGGCGATGGCACGCGGCGACAGCAGCGAGGCCCAGCAGGCACGTACGGCTTCGGCGACCTCGCTGACTCCGCGCACGGCCAGGAAGCTCTCGTGCTGACCGGCCGCCGATGCCTGACCGGTGTCCTCGTTCGCTGCCGATGATCTCACCGCCACCGGCGGATCGCCGAGCTCGTCGAGCGCGCGTCCCAGCGCGTCGATCACGGTGGCGTCCAGCGGGCGGGCCGCGATCGCCTGCCGTGCCGCAGCAAGATCGTCGTCTGGCTCTCCGGCGAACCGTCCGAGGTCCAGGTCGCGGACGGCGGCGAGGTAGGCGGCGTACGAGACGACGAAGCCGTCAGGAACCGGCAGCCCCGCGCGCAGCAACGCGCCGAGCGTGCCGGCCTTGCCTCCGCAGGTGTCGGCGGCAGCCTCCGTGAGGGGTATGATCATCCACTCTCGCTTTCAACAAATAGTTGACAATATTTCGTTGATTATGCATCGTGAGTCACATGGCACGCAAGCAGGACATCGCTCACAGCGCGCACACCGACCACGTCCAGGCCCAACGTGAGCAGGACGCGCGCGAGCGTCTACTGAGCCTGGGCGCGGACGCGCTCGACGCCCGGCCGTGGCGCCCCCCGCCCGCCCCGCCCTCGGCGATCGACCTCGTGCAGTTCGCCGTCTGGCGCAACACCGACCTGAACCCGGAGGACATCCGCAGCGCGCTCACCCTCCTGCCCGCCGCACGCGCCGAGGTCGAAGGACTCGAATCCGCCCTGCTGTTCATGGCCCGAAGCGCAGGACTGACCTGGGCACAGATGGCACACACGATGGGATTCAACTCCCCGCAGGCGTGCCAGCAGCACTACACCCGCCTGACAGCACGACAGGACGCCGACTCGTGACGACAGACTCTCCGCCCGCCCTCCTGGTCCTGCACGCCGTGCGCATCACCGGGTTCGCAGACACCCCGGTGATCGCACACCGGTACGGCCTCGACGCGGCCGAGACGAAGGAGGCGCTACTCGACGCCGAGGCGCGCGGCTGGGTCGAGCACACCGCCTTCGCCGGCGCCGGAGGCTGGTCGCTGACCGAACGGGGCCGAGCCGAGAACGAGCGCCAGCTCGCGGCCGAGCTCGCGCGCGTCGGCGGCGCCGACGAGGTCCGTGACGTCTACCGCGAGTTCCTCCCGCTGAACGCCCGCCTGCTACGAGCCTGCACCGACTGGCAGCTCCGGCCCACCGCCGGCGATCGGCTCGCCGTCAACGACCACTCCGATCCCGCGTGGGACGCCAGAATCCTCCACGAGCTCGCCGACATCGACCGCGCGCTCCGGCTGTCGGCAGACCGGCTCGGGAGCGTCCTGACACGGTTTCGCGGATACGACACACGATTCACCACAGCCCTTGCGCGCGCCCGGGCCGGGGAGGGCGGCTGGGTCGACCGCACCGACGTCGACTCCTGCCATCGTGTCTGGTTCGAACTCCACGAAGACCTCATCGCCACGCTCGGCCTCGACCGGCACGCCGAACCCTGACCCCACGCCCCTCTGGTACGGCAAGCGGTGGGCGGCCCAGCAGCCACGACGCCCAGCCGTACAAGGAACGCAGCGCCGTGGAACGGCACATCGGCACGACCAGGCGGATCATGCGTCAGATGAACGGCAGCGCCGGCTTCGCGCTGCTCCGTCATCGCATCCCACGGGCCCAACTCTCTGTCGCTACCGGAACAGCGACAGAGACGGTGTGCGCTCGGCAAGGTTGGCTGTGATGACGGTGAATCCTTTTGCGGTGTGCTGGCCTCTTATGGGGTGATGGCCACACTGGCAAGGAGATGGGTATGGGTGATCATGATGCCGGCTGTGCGGCGAGCACTTTTCGCGACCTCGTTCCGACGGCGAGGGCGTGGGCGTGGGCGTGACTGACCGCTCCTGGGCGAGCGCGCAGCTCATCGAGGCCGCGCAGGCCGGTGATCGCGAGTCGATCACCGCCGTGATCCACGGTGCTCATTCTCACGTGCGGCGCTTCTCGATGCATCTTTGCGCGTCCCCACAGGACGCCGAAGACGCCGCACAGGAAGCGTTGATCATCCTCTACCGGAAGATCGGCTCACTCCGCGCCACCGGGGCACTGGCATCGTGGATGTTCCGCATCGTCCGGAATGAGTGCCTGCGCCGCGCGCGGCTGCTGTTCGATCACGACGAAGAGGGCGGCGCCACCGTGGTGACCTCGGCCGAGGACGAGGTCATCCGGCGTCTGGACGCCGAACTCGTCGCGCAGGCGATCAGGGAGTTGCCAGATGTCCAGCGCAGAGTACTGATCATGCGGGATGTACTGGGCTACCCAGGTCGAAGGGTTGCCGAGGCACTTGGCCTGAGTAACGCCGCGATGAAGTCCCAGCTGCACCGGGCCCGCAACAGGCTCCGGCTCAGCCTGGGCGGCATGACCGGCCCTACCGGGGGTCCGTACGACCCCGGAACCACCAGTGCCTGACCTGAGCCGACCGCATTCCACAACCCGAGTCCGAAGAGGAAGTTCCGCCATGCTCACAACCGGATCGCCCGCCCCCGACGTAGTGCTGGAGGACACCGACGGCCTGACCGTCCGCCTGTCCGACTACCGGGGCAGTCATGCCGTGCTGATCTATTTCATGCGGTCGACGTCGTGCCCGGTCTGCAACAGACACGTCCAAGATCTCATTCGTCGCCGCGACGAGTTCGCGGCTGACGACGTCCGGGTGTTCGTCGCCGTTCCTGAGGAGCGTCAAGAAGCGGCCGCGTGGAAGGCCAAGCGCCAGGTGCCCTTCCCTGTCCTCATAGGGCGCCGCGGCACCCCGCACGAGATGATCGGCCTGAGCAGAAAGGTCTTCGGCTCGTTGCAGCAGTCAGGCGACATCCTCATTGATTCCCAGGGCATCATCCGCCATGCTCACGGCGCCACCATGCCCACCAGCGGCTATGACAAGAAAGGGATCATCGCCGCTGTCCGGGGTCTCCGCGCTCACGCATGACCTTGTACTCCGGTGACACTTTGCGATCATGGCTGGGATCTGCGCTGGTAGTGGCAGCGTCGAGCGGTGGCTCGATGGCTGCGGTGCCACCGTGACCAGTGCAGGACCTGGTCTGTGGTGCGGGGACGGGCAGCCTCGGACCTGGTAGTGGTCGAGAATCGGGGCGTGACCTGCGTCTTCAGGTGAGAAATTCCTCACTGCTCGATCCGTCAACGGCCGGTGGCGCCCACGAGACCGCTGGGCAGCGGGACGCGGTCAGCCGCACAGTCGCACGCGATAAACCCGGCGACATCGGTGGTCATCCCCGCGATAATGGCCGACGTGGAGGAGGTCGAGGTCGTCGTCGCCCATAACGAGCGCGCGACCCTGCGCGTCGGCGACGTGTTCCTGAAGATCGACGCTGATCAGACGCGCACCGACGTCGAGGTCGAGGCGATGGCCATGGCGCCGATCCCGACTCCGGAGGTCCTGTGGCGGAAGCCGCCCGTGCTCGCGCTCGCCGCCCTCCCCGGCACGGCACTCGGCCGTCTCGGCGAGCCGTCGACCGCGTCGTCGGCGGCGTGGGCCGCGGCGGGTGCCGCCGCACGGATGCTGCACGACGCGCCACTGCCGCCATGGCCCGGTCGGAGCATCGACGAGATCGCCTCGCACCTCGACGGCGAATGCGAGTGGCTCGTCACGAACGGCGTTCTTCCCACCGACCTGGTCACGCGCAACCGCCGGGTTGCCGAGGCTGCGCTCCGGCCGTGGACACCGGTGTTCACGCACGGCGACCTGCAGATCACCCACGTGTTCGTCGACGGTGACGAGATCACCGGCGTGATCGACTGGTCCGAGGCGAGCCAGGGCGATGCCCTGTTCGACCTCGCCACCTTGACGCTCGGACATGAGGAGCACCTTGGCGACGTCGTCGCCGGCTACGGCACCGACGTCGACCTCGACGTGATCCGCGCGTGGTGGTCGCTGCGAAGCCTGCTGGTGGTCCGCTGGCTGATCGAGCACGGCTTCGACCCGTCCTCGCCAGGCTGCGAGGTCGACGTGCTGAGATCCCGGATGTGAGGCTGCACGAGCCCGACGGCCACGAGTGCCGTTCTTGCCGCATCAGCGGGCCACCTCCTGAAGCGCGTCGTCTTCCGGACCGACGAGGTCATGGTCCTCGAAGACCCGGGCAGCCGGTCTGCGACATCGGAAGCCGAAGCACGACTCGAGTCCAAGATGCGCCTCAGCTGAGGACCAGCAAACTGCCTCGAACAGACCCAGGATGAAAAAAGCCTCACCGGAGCATCAGGGGTGGTAAGACCATTCATGCCAACATCCTGGCCAACGGTCGGCCTGTTACCTCACGAGACCGTTCGGTTCTCCAGCTCGTCCAGGAATCGCTCCACGATGCCGGTATGCCGTACGTCCTCCAATGACTCCCCGATGATGCGGCCCGCCAGGTCGGTCGACAGACGGCCGATCTCCGTGCGGACTTGGGCGAACGCCGCCTTTCTGTCGGCCTCGATCTGGGCGTGCGCCGTCCCGATGAGGTGGCGAGCCTCGGCCTGTGCCTGCGCGCGGAGCTCAGCCCTGATCCGCGCGCCCTGCTCGCGGGCCTCCTCCCGTAGCAGCGCCGCGTCGCGCCGGGCCTCTTCCAGCTGCTTGTGGTATTGCCGCTCCAGATTCCGGGCCTCGGCTCGAGCCTTCTCTGCCCTCATGATTCCGCCGTCAATCGCGTCGGCCCGCTCGGCCAGCGTCTTCTGTAAGCGCGGTACGAGCACTTTGCCGATGACGAACAGAGTGATGAGGAACACGACGAGTCCGATAACGGGCTCGTAGTAGTTGTCCGGGAAGAGGGGGTTCACGAATGAACCTTTCGTCAGCGTGGTTGTCAGTAGGCCTCACGCGCAGCGAATTGCCGACGTACGTCGAGGTCAGCACCAGAAGAGCACATGTAAAACTAAATTAACATCTCGAAGGTGTTGAAGATGGCGTTACGATCACTCCACAGCCATGCTGGAGCCACCGGTATCCTCACTGCCCGCTTACAGCGAGAATCAATCCAAGAGACAGCGAGCGAAGTGACCGACCCGGGGGCCGCCCAATATTTGGCAGTAATCCGTCGGAGGTTGGCGGGTTCAACCTTTCGCGGCCGGAGGTCACAGCGCCGGCGCGGGGCGCGCGGCCTCGGGGGCGCTGCGGACGCGTGACCGGCAGGGCCGCCGATCCGCTTCCGGCTGCTCAACCAGCCCGAGCTCGACGACCGGCAGAAAGACCTGGTCGGCACGGAACTTCGCCCTCCCCTGCGCGCAGCCGCCCGAGGGGATCGCCGAGTCGACGTGACGCAGCCGCACCTGGCACGCGGGACACATCGGTCCTGCCACGGGCTCCCCGTCGCCACAGTCGACTGCCCTGCGGGTATGGGCAGGTCGAACGGCACACCCACCGGCGCCATCTGCGCTTGAGACGACTCCTGATATCCATATCGCTATTACGAGTTGCTACATATCGATATTGGACATCCCTGGATAGTTTCTGATCTTCTCTTCGGCATGACACAACGTTTCCGGCCGCGACTGGGGGTCGCGACATTGACCGCTTCTGCGCTGCTGTGCGGCCCCGCCCAGGTGGCGGGTGCCGTCACCGGCGAGACGAGTGCCTCCAGCGTCGCCGCCCGGACAGGGAGCAACGCCCCTTCCGGCTTCGACCTGAACAATGCGCTGCGGGAACTGGAGAAGTCCTACGACGGGCGTATCGGCGCGGTGGGCATCGACCTGGGGACCGGTAGAACGGTCGGCTACCGGGCCGGCGAGCGTTTCCCGTTCAACTCCATGTTCAAGGTGTTCGCGTGCTCGGCAGTGTTGCACAAAGCGCGCACCAGCGACCCCGGACTGATGGACAAAGTGGTTCGCTGGGAGCCTGCCGAGATGGCCGGGCTGACCGCGAACTCCCCAGAGACCACCGAATACACCGACACCGGCATGACACCTGCACAGCTGTGCCGCGCCGGGATCACCAAATCCGACGGCTTCGCGGGCAACACGCTGCTGAAGCAGATCGGCGGGCCGCGCGGGCTGACCGAGTTCTTCCGCGCCACCGGTGATCGGACGAGTCGTCTGGACCGACCGGAGCCCACGCTGACGGAGTGGAAGCCCGGTGAACTGCGCGACACCACCACCCCCGCGGCGGCCGCACAGACCTTCACCAAGCTCACCACCAGTAAGACCCTCCACCCTCGCGACCGAGCGCGACTGGTGGGCTGGCTGAAGGCCAGCCTCACCGGCGCCAACCGGATCCGGGCGGGACTCCCCAAGGACTGGACGGTCGGCGACAAGACCGGCACCGGCGGCGCGAGCAACTACGGCACCGCCAACGACCTGGCGATCGTCTGGGCGCCAGGGTCTGACGCGGCGATGATCCTGTCGGTGTTCACCAACCGCAACACCGACAACACCCCGCATGACGACAAGGTGATCGCCTCCACCGCGACCGCGCTGGCCAAAGCCCTCGGCAGGCTCTGACCGGCCACGACGGCGCCTTCGCCAGCCTGCCCCTGGTCGGTGTGCCGGCACTGCTGGTCGCGGTGCTACTGCTGCTGCCCGGCTGCTGGCCGCGGCCCGCGAATCCCAGGCTGAAGCGGTCCGCCGCGCCCGCACGCGAGAACCTCCACCGGCCCAGCCTGCCGCCCGCCCCGCCCGCACACCACCTGCGCACGCGACCAGCACGCGACCTTCGACGGGTGTCGCACGGCCTCAGGAGCCGACCGCCCAGGCACGCATGATCGTCTGGACGACGCCGGCCCCCGAGCCGTCGCCGGCCGTCGCGCGGAGCGAGACGTGGCCCGCGCGCGGGTTGGCCACCAGCGCGATCCATTCCTCGCCGGTGCGTACGACGGGCACCGCGCGCCACGTGATGCCGTCGTCCACGGAGACCTCCATCGCGAGTTTGTCCACGGCAGGCTCAGGCGCGCCCGGATTGTGCTCCACCCGGATCGGCACCCTGGTGACCGAGTTCGCTTCGCGCCCGGTTGGCCTCGTCGAGCCCGGCGGGCGCGAAGCGAACCGCCATCAGCGCAAGCGCCTGCGGCTCGTCCGTGTGCCGCGAGCGGAACGACCACACCGACTTCACCGCGGTGGATAGCGCGCCGGGCCGCTTGACGACGGCGGTCAGCGTGTAGGCCGTGGGTTCGGGCGGCAGCATCGCGGTGAGCGTGCACCCTTCGTCCAGCGTGCATCCGGCGAGCGGCGCCCGCGTCACGACCGTCTCCTCACGGGCCAGCGTCAGCTCACCGGTGGCGGCGGCGTCCATGCCGGTGCGCCCTGCCCCGCCGTCGGCGAACAGCCGCGCCGCGTCGAACCACAACTCGTCCCCCGTACGGCCGGCGCCGGACGTGGCGAACGACGGACCGGCCACCGCGCCGTTCCACACCTCCCGGGCGACCTGGGGCGCGACCCCGGAGACGGCCTGCCAGGAGCCGTTCTCGACGAGGGACATCCACCGCAGCCCCGGGGTGCGGTGATGGGTCAGTGTGCCGGGCAGCGACACGCCGACGGGTACCTCCGCCCATGGCTGGGCGCCCTCGAACGCCTGCACGCCCACGAGGACCTCCGCGTTCTGCGCCGTCCCCGCCGCCCGGTAGGTCGAGACGGTCCGGGTCAGTTCCTTGACCCTCCCCGCATATCTGGGGTCCTCGGGCAGGCCGCCCTCGCGGCGGTCGACGAGGTCGTAGCGGTGGCCCGGCCTGGACCACACGCTCCTGCTCATGTATGACAGGCCCGCCTGCCGGACGGGAAGGAGCTGGTAGCGCGTACCGGGAGACTCGAAGGGCAGCATGGTGATGGACCAGGTGCCGTTCGACAGCTGCTGCTCCAGGCTGTCCGCCTGCACGGCCGCGGGATCGTCGAGCGTGAAGCGGATCTCCTTGCCCTCGCGGGCGTCCAGGGTGAGTTCGACGTCGTCGGTCAGGCTCACCGGGCGGTGCGCGAGGGTGTCCAGGCCGGGTTCGCTCAGGCTCGCGTAGACATTCCACTCGCCCTTGGTCAGATGTAGCGGCCCGCTGCTCCCGTCGATGTCCAGCCAGCGTTCCTCGCCGGTCGCCAGGTTGTAGATCACGCCGAAGCCGCTGGTCGATGCCCCGTCCGAGCCCACGGTCTCGATGGACAGGTCGTACGACTCCGGCTCGAACCAGGCGTTCACGAGCGTGCGCACGGTCTGCCCGCCGCCCGTGGCGGTGACGACGCCCGGATGGTCGCCCGGCGCCTTCCCGGTGGCGTCGAGCGTCAGCGTGAGCTCGGCCTGCCCGTGCGCCGGTACCGCGAGCTTGTCCACCGGCAGCTTCAGCACCTCGCCTCCGGCCTTGAGGTCCAGCGTGACCAGGCTGTCGGAGTCGTTGCGGTAGGTGACCTTTCGCGTGATCACCCGGCTGGCAGCGCCCCACAGGTGGGCGGAGGACACGCTGACGGGCTCGGCCGTGACCGTGCGCTCGGTGGCGTTCACCAGGTCGACGCGCCCGCCGCCCTCGTCGAAGAGGCCGCCGCTGCCGGGTGTGGCCGATTCGACCAGCGCCGCCTTGATCCGCTCGCCGTTCCAGTCGGGGTGTTGCTGGGCGATGATGGCGGCGGCCCCCGCGACGTGCGGTGCCGCCATGGAGGTCCCGCTGTGCGCGATGTGACCGCCGCCGACGTTGGCGGCCATGATGTCGGTTCCCGGCGCGGTGATGTCCGGTTTGACCGCATGGTCGAACGAGCGCGGGCCGCGGCTGGAGAAGTCGGCCGGCCGGCCTTCGCGGTCCACCGCCCCCACGGTGAGCGCCGCGTCCGCACTGCCCGGCGAGTTCACGGTGCCGGAACCGCCGCCGTTGCCCGAAGCGATCACGAAGAGCGTGCCCGTGGTGGCCGACAACCTGTTCACGGCCAGCTCGACCGGGTCGAGGCCGGGAGTGTCAGCAGCGCCGATGCTGAGATTGACCACCTTGGCCCCGGCCTCGCCCGCGGCCCACTCCATCCCGACGATGATCGCCGAGAACGTGGCTCCGGACCGGTTGCCGACCTTCCCGAAGGCGAGCTCGGCCCCGGGCGCCACTCCGCGGTACTTCTCCCCGGCCCCGGCGACGATCGAGGCCACATGGGTGCCGTGGCCGACCTCGTCGCCGTCGGGGTCGCCGGTGAAGTTCCGGTACTTGGTCACCACGTCCTTCAGGTCGGGGTGGGTGGCGTCGTAGCCGGAGTCGAGCACCGCCACCGTGACGCCCTTGCCGGTCAGCCCTTTCTGCCAGACCTGGGGCGCGCCGATCTGCTTGACGCTCTGGTCCAGCGCGTACGGCACGAGCGCGTCCAGCCAGATCTTGCCCGGCAGCGCGCGGGCCGAGGTCAGCTGCTTCCAGGTCTGGGCGGCGAGGTCCTTGCGGATGCCGCCCGCCGTCAGGCCCAGATCGGCGAAGCCGCGCGCCTGCCTGGCGCCCGCGGGCAGGCTCGACTGGGTGATGATCGGGATGTCGGGGCGGTCAGCGTCACCGTACCTGGAGGCGAGCAGCCCGGTCACGTCGAAGAGCCGCTCGTCGAGGACGCCGCGGGCGATCAGCGGGGCGGCGTCGGACGGGACGACGATCAGGTGACCGTCACGTTCGCGTGCCGTGAAGCGCACCCGCCGCCCCTGCGCGGGCTCGACGCGATGGCCGGAGCCGCTCACCACGACCTTGTCGCCGGTCAGCAGCGTCACCGTTCCCGCGGCCTGGGCACCAGATCCCCCGGCGGCAACCGGGGGGACGCCTAAGAGCGCCAGCGAGAGCAGAACTCTGATCATGCTCATGCCTTTCCGAGCTCGTCACTCGTCACTCGTCACGAGGGGTGCCGCTCGCGCGTCGCGAGCGGCACCCCCGGGAGCGCTGCGTCAGACGAGCTTGTGGTAGATCCGGGACGGGATCGCCTGGGCCGCGCCCTCCCGGCCGAACTCCTGGTAGACCCGCGACGTGATCTCCATGGCCTTGGAGGAGTAGGCGGGGTAGAAGTCCTTACCGCACTCCAGGTCCTTCAGCGCCGCCTGGATCTCCTTGTCCAGGTACGGCCTGGCCTCCGCGGGCTTCAGGTTCGGCCGGAAGATGACGCTCTTGCCCTTGGGCGCCTTGGGCAGCTCGCCCTTCCACGCCTTCTTGGCGACGTCCGAAGCCTGCCGCACGATCTTCGTGTGGCTCAGACCGTCCAGCGCCGTCGGCTCGGTCCGGCTGACGCCCAGGCACGCGGCGAACTGCTTGCCCAGCTGGACGAGCTGCCTGTCCTGGTCGAGGACGCTCAACGACTTCCGCACCGCCGCTTCGAGCTGGTCGTAGTAGTCCTCCTGGGAGGTGACGGTCTTGCCCAGCACCTCCTTGACCGCCTGGGAGAAGCAGGACTGGTCGGCGGCGCGCCACTTCTTCAGCCGGCCGGCCGAGAGCGACATCAGCATCTTGTTGTTCGGGTTCTCGTGCTGGACGGGGTTGACGACCTTGTCCTTCGGATAGACGTTCGGGGACCAGACGCCGAAGCCGTACCTGGCCCGGTACGCCCGCAGCGCCTCCAGGTCACCCGCGAGCCGCTCCTGCTCCCCGGGCTGCCACGTGTACCGAGGCTCCGGCGAGGCCACATAGTCCAGGCCCCGCTCCGTCATGCAGGCGACGCGCTTGGCCTCCAGCTGCGTCTGCTTCTCGTACGCGGCGGCGTCCCCCGACGGCGGCGAGGTGAGAGCGCCGAACGAGCCGGCGAGCAGGGTGACCGTGACCACCTTGGCGATGAACATGGATGTTCTCCTTCTTCCTTCGGGGCATGCCGGATCTCGATCTGAGGGCATGCGAAACAGAACTCACGGCCGGAAAGGCCGGATCAGGGGGAAAGTCTCAGCAGGGGATCTTCATGCGGGACGCCTTCGGCGACACCTCGGGCAAGCTGGGCGCGAGATCGACGGCGAGCACGGCGGTGCCGGTCGCCGTGCCCTTCTTCGCGGTGTACTCGCCGCCGGAGGACACCTTCACCTTGCGGTCCCTGGTGTTCACCGTGCGCTCGCCCAGATAGCGGTAGGTCTTCCGATCGAAGATCAGCTCGGACCGGGTGCCGTCGCCCTCGTCCATGGCGACGGCCAGGCCGGGGCGGCCGGCGGCGTCCACGGCGTCACCGATGAGCTCCATGCCGTCCAGCCCAGCGGCGACCTGGTACAGCGCGGCGCCCAGGCTGGGCCGTACCACGGACTCGCGGACCAGGTTCTGGAGGGAGCGCCAGATGCGCAGCGGTTCCTCCCCCGTGTCGGCCACGATCTTCGCGCGTACCCGGGCGGGGTCCGTCGGCCAGGCGCCCAGCCGCGCGTACGCCGGCTGTCCGGGACAGGCTCCCGGCTCGGACACGATGTCCTCGACGCCGCGGTCCCAGTACTTCCGGGGCGCCGGTCCCGTGGCCGACAGGTTCTGGCTGCGGCTCAGCCAGGGCTTGCCCACGTCGGCGGCCTCCCAGCGCTCCTCGCTGACCAGCACCTTGGTGTAGAGCGTCCGGCCCGACTCGTCCTTGGTGTACAGGCTGTGCTGGGCCAGCATCCTGGTGTGGACGTACTGGCCGCGGGCCGGCACCGGGTCGGGTCGGCCCGCGGCGGCCCGCGCGGCCAGGGTGAGCAGCGCCTGAGCGTCGGCCGGAGGGGCAGCGATCAGGTATCCGGGGGTACGCGGATCGGAGCCACCCAGGCTCACCTGGGTGACGACGATTCCGCCGGTGAGCATCACCGCCATGACGCCGACCAGGGCGACGCGCCGGATCGGCGGCGCGGCCGGCCACCTGCGGCGCGGACGGTGCGACCGTGACGCCTGTGCCCCGCGGGCCAAGCGCAGGAGGCGCTCACGCCCCTTCGCCGCCGCCTCCCGCGTGGGCTCGGGCTCCGCGAACACGGCCTCGATCAGCTTCAGCTCGTCCATCACCATTCCCCGATCGGGTTGACGTCGCCCAGTGTCTTGCGCAGCTTCTTGCGTGCCCTGTTGATCCGGGACGCGACGGTACCCGCCGGTATGTCCAAGGCGGTGGCGATCTCCTCGTAGCCCAGCCCGCCGAACACGAGCAGGAACACCACGTCGCGATCGCCCTTCGCCAGGCCCTTCAGCCCCCGTACGAGCTCCGGCCGGCTGGCCTGCGCCGCGAGCTGCGAGGTCACCCGGTCCTCGTGCCCGTCGGCGGAGTCCTCAGCCGCGATCTTGCTGAGCGCGTTCAGGCGGCGGCCCTCCCTGCGGCGGTGCCGGGCCACGACATTCGTGGCGATGCCGAATAACCACGACCGCACGGTGCCCCGCTGCGGGTCGAAGCCGCGCCTGCCGTCGAACGCGAGCAGGAAGGCGTCCGCGACCAGGTCCTCGGCCTGCTCGCTGCCGAGCCGGGCGGCCAGATATCGGTAGACCTCCTTGAAGTACCGGTCGTACAGGAGGGCGAAAAGCTCGGGATTGTCCAGCGACTGCTCGACCACTGTGACGTCTTCCATCACATCGTTGGCGTCAGGTGGTGCAGTCATGGCGTCCTTCCGAAGGCAACTGTCGCCCAGTGTTCGCCGCTCGGCAGGTTTTCTTCACGCCAATTTCCGGCACGCCTTCGCAACGACCTGGCGAGAACGCGCCCTCAACGCGGAGGACGCGCTGAAGGCCGCCCACACCGAAATGAGATGTGGCAGCCACAGACCATGATCGGGCAACCCTCGTCCGCGTCGACGCACGTGCGATGCACCAGGCCGTAAAGGCGGGGCATCGAAGAGACCAGCAACCCGAACAAGCTCATCCGGCTACGCGGCCCAATCCACGCCGGCGCCACATGGCCCGCACCCCGCCCCGGCGTCAGTCAGGCCCCCGGCGTCACATTCGCCTGCGCGGCGATCCGCACATGCAGCGGCTCCGTAGTCCCGAGCCCGGACGGCACCTTGACCCCGAACTGCACCCAGCCCCCTGCAGTCGAACGGCACCAGGCAGGAGCCATCCCCACCGGCAGCCCTTCCCCGATCGGATCCTCATCCAGCCACCCCACGGCAGCCACCACCGTCTCCTTGGTCCCCCCAGACCACGTGACGCTGACGGTGCTGTCCTTGAGGTTGTCCCCGCGAACCTCCACCCCGTCCTGGATGTCGCGCGGCCGCCGGATGGCGTCCACGGCGATCGGCCGCTGCCAGCCCTCGCCGATCTCGTCCTCAAGCGACGGATCCCCACAGGGGCAGCAGGCCAGCTCGCCGCGTCACGCCAGTGGTGGAACCGGGGTGCCGCCCACGATCAGCACCGTGTCTTGCGCCTCAGCCCCACCCGCGAAATCCGCTGGATGGCGCGATGCCTTCCGACCACGCGCCGGTGCCGCCCAGGGCGTCCACCTGATCCAGCCACGCCACCTGATCCCTGAACCGCGACCAGATGGCCCGCCGGGCGGGCTTCTTGCACCGGTTGAACGTCGATTGCCCGTTCGACCCGACGACGAGCGAGCCCGTAGCAGGTGGCAGCCTGAGGGGGTGGTTGGGCCGCGCGGGGTCAGCCGCCGTGCACGGTGAGGGCGTAGCCCTCGGGGCCGGAGAAGGTGAACATCCGGCCGAAGGGCCCGTCCTGCGGTGCGCTGAGGATGGGGATGCCCGCGGCGGCGATGCGGTCGTGCACGGCCTGGGCGTCGTCGGCGGCGAGCCAGAGAGCGACGCCGAGGCCGGGCCGTCCGCTGTCGAGGTCGACGCCGGGCAGCGGCTCACGGACGGCGAACGGGATCGGCTGGGTGGCGAACACCACGGCGTGCGGAGGCGCGACCGGCGCCCGGGTCAGGCCGAGGTGCTGCTCGAAGAAGGCGGCGGCCGCTTCGACGTCGCGCACCTGCAGGGCGAGGAAGTCGGGACCGGTGATCGTGGCGGTCATGCAGTGCTCCCAGGTGGACTGGAACCGAGTCCTGATGTCAGGACTTTGACATATCTGACGGTATGCGCAACCCGCCGCCTATGTCAAAATACTGACATGAGAGAGAGGGAAAGGCCCGTCCCACCACACGAGGTCGCAGGCATCACCGAGCACGTGGGGTACCGGCTCAAGCGGGCCGCCGCGGCGCTGCGCGGCGCGATGGACCAGACACTGCGCGAGCACGGCCTGACCGTGCCCCAGTACTCATGCCTGGAACTACTCGACGAGCGACCCGGGATCTCCGGCTCGGAACTCGCCCGAGGGACCTTCGTCACCCGCCAGTCCTCCAGCGTGGTGCTGCGGGGCCTGCAGGAGGGCGGCCTGGTCACCAGGCCCGCCGCCGCCGACCACGGCCGAGTCCTGCCGGTGCACCTCACAAAGGAAGGACTGCGCCGCCTGGAGGCTGCGCGCACGGCGGTCTACGCGGTCGAGCGGCGCATGCTCGAAGCGATCCCCGCCCACCGCCTGGACGCCCTGCTCACCGACCTCGACCACATGGCGGCCGCCCTCGGCGAGGAATGAACGGCCCGGCTGCGACCGGCACCCGCGAGCAGGAATCGGAGTCCTTGATCCCGAGATTGGCGTAGACGACGGGGTTGCCGACCGCGACCCGCGAAGGCACACGGGGTGGAGGCGTTGGCGCCGTCTTCGGCAGCGTGCTCGAACAGCACGGCGACACGGGGGGTACCTGCAGGCCGCCGTCACTTTCGGCGACGACGACCCGCCGCTCGCCGCACACACGGGACCGCATACGCGCAGACGAGGCCGGGGCCCGAGGAACATCTGTGCCAGATCGTGCGCAAAGCGCGCCAAAGGGGCAATAAGTTGATCTTGAAGCCGTGAGGGGTATCGCCGAGGTGGGCCCAAGAGGGACCACGGGATGATCTTGCTCCATGATTGATCAGCAGAATTCTGGTGTGCGCGGTGGCTGGCTGGCCCGCTTCCTTGAGCGTCGGCGGGACGCTCGTCGCAAGCGGGGACCGCGGCGGTTGTCGTGGGCTGAGGCAGCGGAGCGGGCCGCTGAAGATCTGAGCGGCGTGGACTGGCGAGACCGGCCGCCAGCCCGTCAGAGTCGGAGGCTGCCCCGCGAGGAGGCCGCCGAACGCGCCGCCGACTACTTGGAAGGCCGGTAGGCCAAGCCCCTGTCCTCCTCGCCGCGGTCGCTACGGGAGACCGGCCCCCACAGCAGGTCACGGTTCTGCCGGTAGGGGTGGCTGCCGAGGAACACCTCGCGGGGCACGGCTGTCGGCGGGCGCCGCTGCTGGCTTGCATCGGTGGCCTGCCGCCTTCAACGCCCCCTTTCCCCTCCCGCACCAAGCCGCAGGTTCCCGGCGATCACCGAAGCCGCTCCTTGCCATCCGCGCCGTCCCGCTATAACCTGACGATCGTAAGCTGAACGATCGTAATTCAATGACACAGGGAGTCTGTGATGGCGACACATCGGCCGGTAGCACTCGTAACGGGGGCGTCATCGGGGATCGGTAACGCAACCGCTCGCGCCTTCGTCACAGCCGGGTTCGAGGTGATCGGAACCGGACGGAACACCTCGGGACTCACCCCGCCCGCCGGTGTGACCTTCCTCGACCTCGACGTGACCAGTGACGAATCCGTCACCGCCGCCGTCCAGGAAGTGATCGAACGGTTCGGACGGATCGACGTCCTCGTCAACAACGCCGGTCTCGGCTCGGCCGGCGCCGCCGAGGAGAACTCCGTCGCCCAGGCCCAGAGCCTCTTCAACCTCAACTTCTTCGGTCACGTCCGCATGACGAAGGCCGTCCTGCCGCACATGCGCGCCCAGGGTCGTGGACGCATCGTCAACCTCTCGTCCGTCCTCGGCGTCATCCCACAGCCCTACATGGCCCTCTACGTCGCCGCGAAGCACGCCATCGAGGGCTACTCAGAGTCCCTGGACCACGAGGTCCGCGAGCACGGCGTCCGCGTCCTGCTCGTCGAGCCCGGCTACACCCGGACCGCCTTCGATGCCAATGCCGCGCAGCCCGACACCCCGCTGCCGCTGTATGCGGAGCGGCGACGTGTCTTCGACGAAGTGGTCGCTGCGGCGATGAAGACCGGCGACGACCCCGCCGTCGTCGCCAAGGAGATCGTCACGGCAGCCACCGCCCCGAAGCCGAGGCTGCGCTACACCGCCGGACCGCTCGCCTCACGCATCACCACCGCGCGACGCCTCGTCCCCGCCGGGATCTTCGACAAGCAGATCCGCAGATTCAACCGGATGCCCGGCTGACGTCGCACCCGGCCCATCGACCTGCAGTGCGCGCGAGAAGGGCGTTCAGCTCTGACCTGACGAGGAGTATCACCATGGGAATCAGCTCGGAAGCACAGCAGTTCGCGCAGTTCCTCGAAAGCGTGCCCGCGAAGGCGTCGACACCGGGACTCGATCTGGCCGTCGCCCGCGACATCGTCGACACACATGCTTCAGCATCGACCGAGCCGGAAGGCGTCACCTACGCCGACGTGGACGCTTCGCCGGCACCTCGGTAGCTGATGTGGAAGCTGCCTGGACATGCGCATCGTCCGCCGAAAGGCAACCGAGAAGATCACTCAAAGGGATGGCTGATATGAAGGCATTCGTCGTCGAGAAGTACGGCAAGGACGGCCTACGCGCCGCAGACGTTCCCGAGCCCACCGTCGGGGACGGCGACGTCCTGGTCCGAGTGAGCGCCACCAGCATCAACCCGCTGGACAAAATGGTCCGCAACGGGGAGTTCAAACGACTCCTGAAGTACAAGCTTCCGTTCGTGCTCGGCCACGACGTCGCCGGCATCGTGACGCAGGTCGGGTCGGCCGTGCGCGACTTGACAGTCGGCGACGAGGTCTACGCACGTCCCCGCGACCTGCGGATCGGAGGCTTCGCCGAGTACATTGCGATTGACCAGGACGACGTCTCGCCCAAGCCGGAGTCACTCACCCTCCGCGAGGCGGCCGCGGTGCCGCTGGTGGCCTTGACCGCCTGGCAGATCCTCGTCGACCGCGCCCACGTGATGCCGGGTCAGAAGGTGCTCATCCACGCCGGTGCCGGTGGCCTCGGATCGACGGTCATCCAGCTCGCCAAGCACCTCGGTGCCACGGTGGCGACGACCACGAACTCCCGCACCGAGAAGTTGGTCAGGAGCCTCGGCGCCGACATCGTCGTCGACTACGCCAAGGAGGATTTCTCGCAGGTGCTGTCCGGCTACGACCTGGTGCTGGACTCCCTCGGCGGGGCGAACCTCGAGAAGTCGCTGACTGTGCTGAAGCCGGGCGGCCTGGCCATCGGTGTCGTCGGCCCGCCGGACGTCGGGTTCGCCAGGCAACTCGACGCCCCGTCGTTCATGGGCGTGGTCATGACCGCGCTCAGCCGCAAGGTGCGCAAGCAGGCCAAGGCCCTGGGTGTGCGCTATCAGTTCTCTTTCATGCAGGCCAGCGGCGCCCAGCTCCGTGAACTCGGCACCCTGTACGACAACGGACAGCTCCGCCCGGTCATCGACCGAACGTTCCCCTTCGACCAGACGCTCAAGGCGATGGCGTACGTCGAGCAGGGCCGTACCACGGCCGGAAAGGTCGTGATCTCGATGGCGCCCGACAACGACTGAATCGGGCCGGCTGCAGAGAAGGCGTGTCGGTACTCCAAGACACCGTCAGCACACCATTGGAGTACGTTCACAATCCAATACGATGGCGAAGCGCAGGCGACCCTTCCGGCGCACAAAGGAGCGAGCGCGTGGCGCGTTACGGGAAAGAGCACAAGCAGGCGACGAGGCAGCGGATCATCGAGACCGCCGGCCGCCGGTTCAAGCGGGACGGTATCGACGGCTCGGGCATCTCGACGCTGATGGCGGACGCCGGACTGACCAACGGCGCCTTCTACACCCATTTCGCATCCAAGGACGACCTCGTGGCCACCGCAGTCGCGGACCAGTTGCGCGCCCAGTACGCGAACGTCATCGAGCAGGCGGCCCCCGGCATCGCCGGAGTCGAGCAGATCGTACGGCGGTATCTGTCGCCCCAGCACCGCGACAGTCCCGACGACGGCTGCCCCTCCGCGGCACTCCTCGATGAGATCGGGCGCTGCGCGGACGAGACCAAGCAGGCGTACACCGACGGCGTGCTCGCCGTCATCGACGGTATCGCCGCTCGCCTGGCGCCCGCCGATCCGCGCTCGGTGCACACGAGGATCCTCAGCGTCTACGCCATGATGGTCGGGACGCTGCAGCTCTCCCGCGCCCTGGCCGACCGGCGACTCTCCGACGAACTCCTCGAAGAGGGCATCCACAACGCCCTCACTCTGCTCAGCGCACAGGAGTCCCGCTGAGAACCTGAATCGGAAGGCTCGTACACGCATGCTCAGGCGTGGAGTGGGCCGGGGCTTGTCGCCGGCGGGAGGAGAGCTGGCGCCCCGCGCCGCAGGGGGTGGCCTGATGCCCACAGGCACGAAGGTCGGGAGTGTCTCACGCACGCGTACGAGGAGATCGAGCGCATCCTGAACCCACCCAGGCATCCGCGGACGGGGAAGTTCGAGTGGACGGGGGACGCGGCGAAACGGCTGGTGGGCTGGCGGGTGGAGACTCCTCGGTCGGTTCAGGAGAAGGTGGAGGCGGTCTACGACTGAGCAGGTGGCCGCGCGGGTGGCGACAGACTTCCTGCGCCGGCCCCGATCCTCGTCTTTCAGGCGGCCTGGCCAAGGCCGGCAGCGGTCAGGTCGTGCTCGCGCAGCGGGGTGAAATCCACGTCCAACTTCGGGTCGTACGCCTCCGGCTGGATGCCGAGTTCATGCGTGCTGTACTCGCCGAACCGGTTGATGTGCTCGGTCAGGTACGGCGAGATGTGGGCAACTCTTCCGGCTCAATCGTCCAGCCCTCTGCCGGCAGCTGGCGGACGATCTCGGCGATGTCCAGGGCGTTGTGAAAAATGACCGCGTTCGTGAGCAGAGCGTCGCCGCGGTCACCCAACGGCGCAGCGGGGCATCCGACTCCCTGACGGAGATGGCCACCCGCATCAGGTGCCAGAACTGGGACTCGATCAGGTCCCAGTCGATGACGTTCTTGCTCGGCTCGCCGAACAGCGCATCGATGTGCACGTACTCGGTCTCCTTCGACGGCCGATAGAAGGTCGGCCCTTCCAGTTCCTGATCCTGGGCATCAGGTCGAAGCCCAGCAGGTGCGCGAGCGCGAACACCGGCTGGGACTGGCCCTGGGCGTCGGCGTGCACGGTGGTCAGCCTCACCTCGGAGGTGTTCTTCAGCAGGCCCTCGATTTGTGCGCGCACGCGGCCGCCGACCCATCCAGAGACTCGCGCAACGCCGAGGCCAGGGCTGCGATGGTGAACAAGGCAGGGGTCGGGACCCTGCCGGTTTCGATCTTGCGCAGCGTCTCGGCGGAAACTCCTGCCGCGGCGGCCTCCGCCATGCTCCGGCTGCCGCATACCTGCCGCAGCAGCGAGCCGAACCGCTCGCCGCGTTCCCGTTCCCCACCATGACCGTGATACTAATACCGGTATAAGTATTGGACCCGATTGAGACGGAGACAGCACATGGTGGAGATCAAGACCGATGCCGCGATGGACGCGATGCGAGAAGCCGGACGCGTGGTGGCCCACGCCCTGGCCGCAGTCCAAAAAGCAGCCGGCGTCGGAGTGTCCCTGCAGGAACTCGACGAGGCGGCCCGCGAGGTTCTGGCCGAGGCGGGGGCCGGTTCCCCATTCCTCGGGTACCGGCCGTCCTTCGCCCCGGTCCCCTTCCCCGCCGTGATCTGCACCTCCGTCAACGACGCCGTGTCGCACGGCATCCCCACCAGCTACCGACTGCGCGACGGCGACCTGGTGAGCATCGACTGCGGCGCCCAGCTCGACGGCTGGGCCGGCGACGCGGCCATCACCTTCACCGTCGGAACTCCACGCCCCAAGGACCTCCACCTGATCGACGCCACCCAACAGGCCCTCGACGCCGGCATCGCTGCCGCTCAGGTCGGCAGCCGCATCGGCGACATCTCCCACGCCATCGACACCGTCGCCCGCAAAGCGGGCTGCGGCATGCCCGCCGACTTCGGCGGCCACGGCATCGGCCGCCGCATGCACGAAGACCCCCACGTCCCCAACCGCGGACGCCCCGGCCGCGGCTTCCCCCTCCGCCACGGCCTGGTCCTCGCCATCGAACCCATGCTCATGGCCGGCGGGCAGAACACCTACCGCACCGGCACCGACGGCTGGACCCTGCACACCACCGACGGCAGCCGGGCCGCCCACATCGAGCACACCGTCGCCATCACCGACCAGGGCCCCCGCATTCTGACCCTGCCTTGACCTTCGCGCCGCCCATCCGGCACGAATGACGTCGTAGGCGCGGACGGCTCCGGTGTGGATGGAGCCGATGACCCGCAGGATGTCCTCCCAAGACCGCTCGATCCGCGCGAGGTCCATTTCAGGGAAGCCGGCACGGCGGGCCTCACCTGCTCCCACACCTCGCCGCCCAGCAGCTTCTTTCCGCCGCTCAATCCCCCAGGTCAAAGCGCCAAACAGCCCACCGAACCCTCAGCACACGATCTGACACGGATGTTCCTCAGCCCCAGGCCGCCCGCCCCGTCAGGACGGAGCGGGCGGCGTGCTTTCGGAGCGCTGTCAGCGAAGGTTGAACGCGCGGAGCGTGGCGGCCTGCAAACGACATGCCTCCATCGCCCGCAGACCGCCCACCTCAGGCGTCGTCTCCTTGTCCAGCGACGGAGATCAGACGCCGAACGCCGCCGGATAGCGGATGGTACCGGTCGGCACGGACACGTTCGGGTCGAAGACAAGCGCCATCATGTACTTGTCCTCCACCTCGAAAGGCGGCCGGATGGCGTAGCCGGAGGCCGGGGTGAAACCGAAACGCGGATAGTACTCGGCGTGACCGAGCACGAGCACGAGGTTCTCCCCCTGCTCACGCGCCGCCTGCAGCCCCGCGCGGATGGCGGCCGAACCGGCACCCGACCGCTGGTACTCAGGCCTGACGGCGCACGGGCCCAGGGTGAGCGCCGCAGAGCCGTCGACGTGACAGCGCGTGAACAGCGCGAATCCGGCAATGGAGCCGTCAGGGGCCTCGGTGACCCAGGACAGGCCGGGAATCCACGCCTGCGAGTCGGCGCGCAGGGCCTCGACCAGGTCGGCCTCGTGAGAGGTGGGGAAGGCGGCGAGGTTGACCTCGCGGATCTGGGCGAGGTCGGCGGCGGTCTCGGGACGAGTGATCCAGGAGGTGGTCATGGGAGTGCTCAAATCCGTTTCTGTGCTCGCCTGCGGGCGCAGGACGTAACCGGTGTACTGGTAGTCCGCGCCATGTTCACGACGCAGGATGATCTCTTGCAGGGTGGCCGCGACCGCCTCACGCATCCCGGGCACGGTCAAGTCGGCCGCGCCGGCTCGTTCGGAAAGCGGCGTGTAGTACTCCCCGAACCAGTCGCTGTCGGGAAGCGGGTACGACGCGACGACGTCATATCCGGCATCGCGCGCTGCGGCCGCGTTCCGGGCCTGGGTGCGCAGCCGGTAGTGCCGCTCCCAGAACACCTGTGCCTCGACGGACGGGGAATCGGCGGTCCACTCGCATTCGGTGACGACCAGCGTGCCACCAGGGGCGAGCAGCCGCCGCCAGGAGTGCAGCGCGGTGTCGAAACCGATGTTGTAGACGGATCCTTCGGCCCAGATCAGGTCGAAGCTCCCATCAGGAAAGGGCAGATCCGCCATCGACGCCTCGACCGTGCGAATGGCGTGGCCGACGCCCCGGGCAGCGGCGGCGCGCGTCAGCTCGTCCAGGAACGGCCGATGCACGTCGACCGCGGTGACCTCGGCGGCGACCTCCTGTGCCAGCAGCAGCGAGGCCCGGCCCGGCCCGCAGCCGATGTCCAGCACACGCGGACGCGGCGGAAGCGGCCCGGCCATGGCCAGCAGGCGACGGGTGGTCGCGTCGGAGCCGGGACCCTGGCGGGGCAGGCCATGGTGCAGGGCGAAGAACGCCGCCACGCCGGGGTCGGTGATCGGATCGGGCGAGGCGCCGCGAACGTCGGATGCCGTTCCTTGCGGCACACGGGCAGGCGCGGAGCCGCGCCCGCCCGGCGGGACGCGGTCGGTCATGACTGCTGGTCCCTGAACTTGTAGGTCGCGCGCAGATGGGTGGTGATGGCCTTCTGCCGGTTGGTCCGCTCGCCGCGCAGCCGGGCATCGGTGCGCGAGGCCGCCCACGCGTTCTCGCGCAACAGCTTGCGATAACTGTTGAGACGGCGTTCGGTCAACTCACCCGCCCGGATGGCGGCCTGGACGGCGCAACCCGGTTCGGTGTCGTGGCCGCAGTCACCGAAGCGGCAGTCCTCGCTGAGGCGTTCGATCTCGGCGAAGACCTGTTCCAGACCGTCGGCGGCGTCGTAGAGGCTGATCCCGCGCAGGCCGGGCGTGTCGATGAGGACACCGCCACCGGGAAGGGGAACCAGCTCGCGGCGGACGGTGGTGTGGCGACCCTTTCCGTCCTGCGCCCGCACCTCGCCGGTGGCCAGCACCTCGTCACCGAGCAACGCGTTGCCGAGACTGGACTTGCCCGCGCCCGAAGGGCCGAGCAGGACCGTGGTGCCGTTCAGCAAGGCGGTCAGCACATCGATGTTCTGACCGGTGGTCACGCTGGTGACCAGGATGTCCACGCCCGGTGCCAGCGCACTCGCCTCAGCGTGCACGGCGGCGGCGTCGGCGGCCAGATCCGCCTTGGTCAACACGATCAGCGGCCGGGCGCCGCTGTCCCACGCCAGCGCCAGCAGCCGCTCCAGCCGGGCCGCGTCCAGCGCGACGGTGAGAGAGACGGCGATGACGACGGTATCGACGTTGGCCGCGAGAAGCTGCCCGTGGGAGGACCGGGAGGCGGACGAACGCACGATCGTGCTACTACGCGGCAGCAGGGCCACCAGTTCCGGAGCGGGCCCCGGGCGCAGCGCCGCCCAGTCGCCGGTGCAGGGCGCCAGGAGCGGATCGGGCGAGTACAGCGCCGTGAGCCCGGCACGCACCGGGCCGGACTCGGTGACCGCGTCGCACAGGCCGCGGTCCACACGCGCGATCCGCGCCGGCACCAGGCCGGCCTCGCGGTGTTCGGCGAAGTCGTTGTCGAGTGTTTCGGTCCATCCGTACCGGGACAGGCCGAGGTTGGATGGATCCCTGAAGAGGTTTTGCAACGTGAGACACCTTGCGGGAAGGGGCCCCGACGAGACGCAGACACCACCCTGCCGGGTGAGCCGAACGACTCACGGCAAGGGGAAGAAGTGGGTCAGACCGGGGCCCGGGACGTGAGGAATGTCCGGGCGCTGCGCACGGCAGCGGTCTTCACCGCGGTCATTAAACCTCACCCCCCTTCTCATCCAGGAATCCGACACCAAACGATCAGAACCCTAGCACGCCACCAGCGCGCCTGTGACGGTAGCCGTCCATGACGTGCGTCCCGGCGGAACTCGTACGCCTTCGCGAGGTATCCCACTGCCGGTCCGCGGACCAGATGCTCGTAGGTGTAGTGGCCGAACAGCTGGTCATGTCGATGCAGACGCGGGTGTGGCCGGTGCGCTGGGCGGTCGTCGCGAGGTTGTGTTGATTATGGAGCCGGGGACATCGTAACCCCCGTCCTTTACAAAGTAGATTTATTGATGTGACCAGACGTCTCAACCCCTCGGCCCCGGGTGCGCCGACGTCAGGTCACACGTCAGCGGCGGTGGCTCGCGGGACCCTCGCCGTCGCGGCTCTCCTGTGGTTCTGGGGGTCCGGCTGCGCTCTCGGCTCCCGTCCGGCCACAGCGCCGGAGCCAGCGGTCCGGCAGGACGGTTCCCGACCGCCTCCCGTCGAGGGGCGGGGAGGCCATGCGCTCGGAGATGAACACGAACTCACGGCCTGGACGATCAGGGGCTTCCCGCACGTCCAGCACTCGGTGGCCATGGGCGAGCAGATCAGATTCCACCTCGTCGCGGCTGCGGAACCGGAGGGTCGAGTCGGAGGTGACGACCGCGCCGTCCGACAGGAACCGGTAGGTGCAGCGGAACGAGACGAACGGGAGGCTGACGTCGGTGACCTCACGACGCTGCTCGACCGGCCCGCTCCCCGGGACGTCGAGGATGACCCGAGAACGGCACCTCGGTGCGGGAGGCCCGGAGCGATCGCGCTTCCGGGCGCCGGGATGGAGTTCCGTAGCCTTGGGTGGTGCGATTCGAGGTGCTGGGGCCGCTGGCCGTGTGGACCGACCGGGGCGAGCCGGTCACGATCCGCGGGCGCATGGTGCGGGTTCTGCTCGCCGACCTGCTGGTTCACGAAAGGCGGGCGGTGTCGGTGGACCGGCTGGTCGACGACCTGTGGGGTGAGAAACCCCCGGTCGACCCCATGGCGGCGCTGCACGTGCGGGTCTCGCAGTTGCGCCGCGCCCTGGCCGCCGTCGAGCCGGGCGGCCGGGAGTTGGTGGTGTCCCAGGCGCCGGGGTACGCGCTTCGGGCCGCGCCCGGTGCCGTGGACGCGGAGAGGTTCGAGACCCTGACCGGGCAGGCTCGGGCGGCAGGCGACCCGCGGGCCAGGACCGGGCTGCTCGCCGACGCGCTCGCCCTGTGGCGGGGCCCGGCCCTGGCCGACTTCGCCGACGAGGGGTTCGCCCGGACGACCGTGGCCAGGTGGGAGGAGCAGCGGCTGGCCGCCACCGAGGCGTACGCCGAGGCCCGGCTGGAGCTCGGCGGCCATCAGGAGCTGGTCGGCGAGCTGGGCGAGCTCGTCGCGAGGCATCCCTACCGCGAGCGGCTGCGCGCGGCCCACATGCGGGCCCTCTACCGGGCCGGCCGGGCGAGTGAGGCGCTCGAAAGCTTTCGGGAGCTGCGGTGCCGGCTGGCCGAGGAACTGGGCCTGGACCCGGGCCCGGAGCTGGCCGCGCTGCACCGGGCCATCCTGGCCGGCGACCCGTCCGAGGACGCGCCGTCTGCGCGGCCGGTCCGGCCCACCGGCAACCTGCCGGCGCCGGTGACCGAGCTGATCGGGCGGGAGCATGCCGTCCAGCGGGTGCGCGAACTGCTGGCGACCGGCCGGCTGGTCACCGTCACAGGGCCGGGCGGGGTGGGCAAGACCAGCGTGGCCCTGGCGGTGGCCCGCACCCTGGCGAACGCCCACGCGGACGGCGCGTGGCTGGTCGACCTGACAGCCTGGGACGGGTCCGGCGACCTCGCCGAGCTGGTCCTGTCCGTGCTGTCCATCCCGGATCCGCCGGGCGACGCCAGGCCCGCGACCGAGCGGCTGGCCGCCGTGCTGCGCGAGCGGCGAACCCTGCTGGTGCTGGACAACTGCGAACACGTGGTGGAGCCGGCGGCCGCGCTGGCCGGGGCGCTGCTGCCGGCGGCGTCCGGCCTGCGGGTCCTGGCCACCAGCCGTGAGCCGCTGCGGCTGCGCGGCGAGGCCCGCTGGGAGCTGCCGCCGCTGGACGTCCCCGACACCGACGACCCGGTCCGGCTGGCCGGCTCCCCCGCCGTCCGGCTGTTCCTGACCCGCGCCGGGCTGGAGCCGGCGCCGGAGACCGCCGCCAGGGTCGCCGAGGTGTGCCGGCGGCTGGACGGCCTCCCGTTGGCGCTGGAGCTGGCCGCCACCCGGGTGCCCGCGCTGGGGGTGTCCGAGCTGGCGGCCCGGCTGCGGGTGCCCCGCGACCGGTTCGGGCTTCTGGGCTCTGGCCCGCGGGACGCGCCCGTCCGGCAGCGCACGCTCGCCGCGGTGATCGACTGGAGCTGGCAGCTACTGGACGCGGCGGAGCGGGCGGTGTTGTGCCGGCTGGCCGTACACGCCGGCGGCTGCACCCTCGACTCGGTCGAGGCGCTGTGCGGCGACCTTTTCGAGGGGCGCTTCGAGGGCGATGCCGGGGCCGCGCACACCGGCTACGCGGCCGAGGACGTGCGTGCCCGCCGCGAGGACGGGGCGGGGGTCGCCAGGCGGGGGGACGACGCCGTGGAGGTGCTGGCCGGGCTGGTGGACCGTTCGCTGGTGATGCGCGGTGACGGATCCCGGTTCCGGCTGCTGGAGTCGGTCTCCGCGTACTGCCTGGACCGGCTGCGCCACACCGGAGAGGAGGCGGCGCTGCGGCGCCGGCACGCCGACCACTACCTGGCCCTGGCCGAACGGGGCGAGCGGCTGCTGCGCGGTCCCGGCCAGCGGGAATGGCTGCGCCGGCTGGACGCCGAGGCCGCGAACCTGCGTACGGCCCTGGACACGTTCCGGCGTGAGGGCGCGGCCGAGCAGGCACTGCGGCTCACCGGGGCGCTGGCGTGGTACTGGCTGATGCGCGGCCGGCTCGCCGAGGCCCGGCGGGCCCTGTCGGCGGCACTGGCGGTGCCGGGCGAGGCGCCCGCCGCGGTCCGTGCCGCGGCCGAGGCCTGGTGCGCCGCCCTGGAGATCCGGCAGGGGCAGGCCGGCCCCGAGCGGGCGGCGTCGGCGCTGCACGGGTTCGAGAAGGCGGCGGACCCGCTCGGGCGGGCCCGAGCCGCCTGGGTCCTGGCCACGGCGGTCATCGACTTCGGCGACGAGAAGGTCACCGGCGCGCTGCTGGAGCCCGCGCTCGACACGTTCCGGGCCGCGGGCGACCGGTGGGGCGAGGCGGCGGTGTTGAGCACCCGCGCCATGCTCGCGCACATCCGGCACGACCTGGCCGCCCTGGAGCGTGACGCGCGGCGCAGCGCCGAGCTGTTCGATGAGCTGGGTGACGACTGGGGCGTGCTCCAGGCCACCGACTGGCTGATCGCCCTCGCCGACCTGACCGGCGACCAGGCGGAGGCGGCCAGGCTCAGCAAGGACGGGCTGCGGATCGCCGAGGACCTGGGACTGTGGCCCGACGTGGCCGGCCGACTGGCCTGGCTGGCGTGGATCTGCGTGCAGGACGGCGACTACGCGAGCGCGATGGAGCACGCCGAGCGGGCCCGGCGGCTGTCCGCCGAGCAGGGACAGCGTGTCGGGGAGGTGTTCGCGGCCATCAGCCTGGCGTTCGCGGCCCGCCGGTCCGGCCGGTCGGAGGCGGCCGAGGAGCACCTGCGGTGGCTGCTGGCGTCGGCCCGCGAGCAGCAGAGCGGCGGCGGCCACCCGCCGTACCTGCCGATGATCCTGGTCGAGCTCGGACTGCTGGCCGGGCAGCGGGGCGACCCGGCCACGGCGCTGGCCCGGCACCGGGAGGGTTTCGACGTGTCCCGGGAGCTGGGCTCGCCGCCCGGCGTGGCCTGGGCGCTGGCGGGCATGGCCGACGCGCTGGTGCGGGGCGGGCGGCCCGCGCTGGCCGCCGAACTGCTCGGCGCGGCCGCCGGCGCCCGGCGCCGGGCCGGTCAGGCACTGTCCGCTTCGGACCGCGCCGAGCTGGAGCGGATCACGGCCGCCGTGGAGGGCGCCGCTCCCGGCTGTGCCGCGCTGTTGGCGCGGGGCGCCGAGCTGACGCCCGAGCAGGCTCGGTCCCTGGTGGACGGTGACCCCGGCTGACGCGCTCGCGGCCTACTTGGGCACGTAGACGTGGACGACGATCCCGGAGCCGAAGCGTTCGACGTCGGCCAGCTTCAGGTGGGTGGTGTCGAACCCGGCGCCCTCGAACAGGTGCTTGCCCGCCCCGACGATGACCGGGAAGTACCAGAAGTGGAACTCGTCGACCAGGCCGTGTTCCACCAGGGTGCGGTCCAGCTCTCCGGTGCCCCACTTCAGGATGTCCGGGCCCGGCTGCTCCTTCAACTTCGCGACCTCCTCGGCCACGTCACCCCGCAGGATGGTGGCGTTCCAGGTGGCCTCGGTCAGGGTCCGCGACGCGACGTACTTGGGGAGGCTGTTCATGCGGTCGGCGTCAGGTCCGGTCCGCTCCGACCAGGACTGCGCGAACCCCTCGTACGTCACCCGCCCCAACAGCATGGCGCCGGCCGAGCTCATCAGCTTCCCGGCGTAGGCGGCGTGGTCCTCGTCCCAGTACGGCTGGCCCCAGCGGTGCGGCTCCGCCCGGGGCGCCGTGGACGGGCGGGTGTCGTCGATGACGCCGTCCAATGACACGAATGTCGACTCGATGAGCTTGCGCATCGTCCTGCTCCTTTGATCTGTGTGTTTCCCGATGACCACAAGCCTGCCGGTCGCCCCTTACCGTCTCCTTACCGTCCGCTCCCCCGGATCTCCGTGGGACGGACGAGGGCGGCCGTTTCAGGGTGCGCAGGCGGGCCGGTAGGGCTCGCCGGGCGCGTAGCGCTCCCAGTCCTGGATGGACAGCGGCGGCGCCGCGTCGCCACGTCCCACAGCGGCGCGGTCCCGTCGTGGCCGCCCGTGGCCAGTATCCGCCCGTCCGGGCTGAACGCCACGTTCGGCGGGGTGTCGCTGGGCTGTCCCGGCAGAGGGGCCCCAGGGCCTTGCGGCCGGCTCCTTTCGGGGTGCTCCCAGATCGTCAGCATGGTCTGGGAGACCAGCGTGAGCACTCCGGCGCCGTAGCGGTGCGCCGCGGAGTCCGGCTCGGCTCAGTTGCTCGGCGGTGGCGGCCTGGTCCACGAGTCGGTAGGTACGGGAGCGGCCGATCCCGAACTCCGTTCGCGCGTAGGCCTCCAGCTGGGCTCCCTGTCGAGTTCAGCGTGTTGAAGTGGGGCGTGCGGGCCTTGGTGCCGGGCGGTCGGCGGTTCTCGAGGACCTGGCAGGCCGCCCACGGAGTACGGCGGTCTGCCAGGTCCTGCCTGCCCAACTCGGCCGAAGCCGACAGTGGTTGCGGTCAGAGGCCGATGTCGCTCAGCCACTGCCCGGTGGTGCGGGGGGTGACGCCGAGCAGCTTCTGGGCGGAGTTCTCGGGCGCGATCGAGCGGTCCGGGAGCGTGCTCATGGCCGCGTAGGCCCCGGCCACGTCGGCGGCGGGGCCTTCGCCGATCACGGGCGCCACGGAGGTGCGGAACTGCTCGGGGGTGATCTGCTCGAAGACCACGTTCTTGCCGAAGTGGGCGCCGAACGCCTCGGCCAGGTCCGGTCCGGTGATCGCCGGGTACTGGCCGACGGAGACCACGCCGGTGACGTCCGTGCGGTCGAACAGGGCGACGACGGCGTCGGCGATGTCCAGGTGCGACGCCCACGAGACGGGGAGGTCGGCGCGGATCGGGTAGGGCAGCACGCCCCGTTCGCGGACCGTGTCGATGACGTACGGCATGAGCAGGTTCTCCAGGTACAGCTCGGGCGCGATCACCGCGTGGGACACCCCGCTGTCCGCCAGGCCTCTGACCAGCGACGAGACCGCGTCGTCGCCGGCGGGGTCGATCGGGTAACCGCTGGTGGAGAACACCACGCGGGCCTGGCGGGCCGCGCGGACGGCGGCGACGATGTTGCGCGCGTAGGTCTGGCGGTCTTCTTCGGAGACCACCGGCAGATGGACGAACACCCCGTCGGCGCTCCGGTACGCCTCGGTCAGTTCCTCCGTGGAGGAGTATCCGGCGGCCAGCACTCGCGCGCCGTCCACGACGGCGTCCGGGTTGCGGGTCAGAGCGGTCACGGACTTGCCCGCGGCGGCGAGAGCGGCGACGACGGGGGCACCCTGGGCGCCGGTGGCGCCGTGAATCACGTAGGTCATGACCTCATTAGTGCATACGATGCACCAGTTACATTAACTGCACTAATGGGGTACGGTCAAAAGTGTGACCGATCCCTGTCTTCCCGAGTGCGGTGTCGCCCGATTCCTCACCCTGCTCAACGGCCCGTGGGCCACCCTGATCGTGCGCGAACTGCTGCATGGCCCCCACCGCTTCACCGAACTGCGCGACGCACTGCCCGGCATCAGCCCCCACACCCTGACCAGCAGGCTGCGCCAGTTCGAGCGGCACGGCATCGTGACGCGCACCACCTACGCGGAGATCCCGCCCCGCGTCGAATACGAACTCACCCCTCTCGGCGAGGGGCTGCGCGACGTCCTGGAGGCCATGGGGACCTGGGCCATGGCGGTGCCGAATCCCGAGGCCGACGCCACCGTCTGACGTACACCCCCGCCCGGCGGTGCGGACGCGGTCACGCCGAGGACGCCGGCCTCTGCCGCAGGGCGTCGTCGCCTGGCTTGTCATCACCAGCGAGGGCGAGCAGGTCGCCCATTGCCGTCATCTTGCCGCGTCCGCTGACCGGCTCGCGGCGGCTCAGCGAGAACTGTCTCACCAGAAACACGGCTCCCACCAAGCCGGTCGCCCGTGTCGCGGCCCTGCACGCGAAGGTGCGCAGGCAGCGCCACCGGCACCATGCTGCCCGGCCAAAGGAGGACCGGCCGGCCGCCTGGCGAGCCCGGGCAGCGGTGGAGGCACCTTTCCACCGGCACATCGAGCGAGGGTCCATGGTCGTGCACCCCGGACCCGAGACCGGCCTCGCGATCACCGGCCACACCCGGCCTCACACCGAAAGCCTCAGGAAGCGTCGCGATACAGGTCTCGTCTCTCAGCCAACTGCTCGAGGCCGGCCGACCGGTAGGTGGCGACGGCGCCGACGTTGGAGCTCGGGCAGCACACGACCACGCTGGACGAACCCAACTCCTGGAGTGTGCGCGCCGCGGCGACCGTGATCGCTCGGCCGTAACCGTGACCACGGTGTGCCCGGTGCACCCCCATCGGCTCGATCAGCCCCAGCTTGCCCTCACCCGCCGACCACACCGTCACGGCCGCGACCGCCTCGCCCTGCTCACTGCGAACGACCAGGCACCGCGCGTCGACATACGGCGCACCTGCCGCCATCGCGTGCCAGCGCTCGTCGGTGAACGTCGACCCGTCGAACGACGCCCGCAGGACCGCGGCCCACTCGTGCACCTGTGGCGGCCCGATCATCTCGACGCGAACGCCGGGATCCGGCACAGGCGCGCCGAGGTCACGCCGAAGTGGTGTCCACCGCTCGCCACTCTCCCAGCCGTCCTCGAACAACAGGTCCTGGACCAGCGCGCCCATCGGCGCCTCGACGTGCACCTTGCCCTCGAGCAGCACACCACGCTCAGGCGCCGACACGTCCTCGACCACCTGCCGCGCGAGCTCCTCGTCCCGCAACGCCTCCGGCGCGAACGCCAACCGCAGCAACTCCGCACCGTCCAGCAGCCCGACCGCCAGAACCTCCCCAGCCCGACTCCAGGTCCGCGTAGCCTCCGCCGTCCGCTCCGCACCGAACCGCCAGAACCACCCCACATCCCCCGGGTGCAGCTGCACGGGCCATCCGTCGTGCTGCCACTCCCCCAGCACCCGCACCACGTCACCGAGCCCGTCGGCCCCCGGCCTACCCATCTCGATCGCCATCCCTCGATCACACACCACCCCCCGACCCTCCGCACCCGAATTTCCCTCCGGCAGTCAGGGATCGGCGTCGTCGTGATCATGTACGCACCCGGCCACTGACCTGCCCGAACACGCTCGTCTGCGGCTGGTGACACGCCAAGACCGCTGTCCATGACGGCGATGACCACTGATGAGGCGCGCCGGATCTGCACGAGCCGGGGGCTCAGCCCACTTCTCGTGAACCCGGCCGGCCGGTGAACGTCACCGCGCCGGCGATCTGCGTCGTCAGGGAGGTCAGGGATCGCGGCGTGGCACCCAGGATCCGCTCGAGGGCTTCGAGGTAGGCCTGGACGAGGACTTCACGGCGGTCCTCGGAGGAGCTGTCCACCGGTCCGGTGAAGGCGTCGATCAAGGCGTCTCCGAGGTGCAGCCCCATCCCGGCGATGATCGTGGCCGCCTCCTCCGGGTACGTCGCGTCGAACACCCCTTCCGCTCTGCCCTGGCGGATGATCACGGCGATCAACGGGGCCAGAGTCCGCACCGACACGTCGCTGATCCGCTGCTTGAGCACCGTGTTGTTCTCGTGCCGCCAGATCCGCGCGATCGCCGCCAGTTCCATGTCGTGAGCGGCCTTCCAGGCGACCGCGGAGGCGAGGTAGGTCCGCAGTTTGGTCACCGCATCGAGCGACGGATCCGACACGACACCCTGGATCACGCCGAACGCATCGGCCGTCATCATCTCCACGATGCCGTCGAGCAGCGCCCGCTTCGAGTCGAAGTAGTGATAGAAGGCGCCCTTGGAGATGCCGAGCGCGGTCAGCACATCGGAGATCGTCATCTCCTGATAGCCCTTGTCCTGGATCAGCTCAAAGACGGCAGCAAGGATTTGGGCCCGCCGGGCGGCGTACTCCTCCGGGTTGACTCGTCGCGCCATCGCTCCCCTTTCGCAGGGTCCCAGCCAACCATCCTGGGCCACTACTCGCGATCTGGAGGTCGGTTGACGCTCCTGGGAGAGAAGCGTACCGTTTTCATAAACCGACCAGCGGTTTATGAATCGAGGAGTGTATCCATGTCCGAGATCGGCATCGACCCCCACCTGCGCACTCGAGCGTTCGCGCGGGTGCTCGGGCCCTACATAGCGATCTTCACCACGGTCCTCGCGATCCGGCTGCCCGACATGACCGCACTGATCGGCGACCTGTTCGCCGATGCGGCCAACGTGTGGATCCTCGGCGCCGTGATGCTCGCCGGAGGGTTGGTCATCATCGGCGGGCACCGGAACTGGCGTGGGCCCGCCGCGGTCACGGTGTCCCTGTTCGGCTGGTTCGTGGCGCTGCGCGGTCTGGGACTGATCGCCACCACGTCAGTGGTGCAGGACACCGTCGATGCCGTGACTCTGGAGTCGGGCCCGCTCGCCGCGGCCAGAGGCTTCTTCGGGCTGTTGGCGCTGGTGGGCCTGTGGCTCACCTATGTCGGATGGTTCAGCAGGTCGCGTCCCCGGAGCGGCGGAACACGCCCGAGCAAGTAGGTGGAGCGGGCCGCGCGGATCAAGGCCGCCGGGCAGGTGGAGCTGACGCCGCCCGGCGGCCTCGGCGGTGTTCAGAGCTGAGGGGCGGGCTGCCTGGTCAGGACGGTGCCCTGGGCGACCGCGCACAGCGTGCCCGCCGCATCCTCGCCGGTGTCCTGGTCGCCGATCGTGAGCACGTCGCACCGGCAGACGGCCTGGCGGCGCCCGCTGTGGATGACGAAGGCCCGCGCCAGCAGCGTCCGGCCCCGCGCGGGCCGCAGGTAGTCGATTGACAGGCCACTGGTGAGCACGGCCGGACCGAGGACGCTGCCGGCGGCGAAGGTGATCGCGTTGTCCGCCGCGTAACAGAGCACGCCGCCGTGCACGAAGCCGTCGTGCTGGAGCAGCTCGTCGCGAACGGGGATCTCCAGGGTGGCCGTGCCGGTCTCGAACACGGCCAGGCGCGCGCCGATCACACGGCTGTACGGCTGGGCGGCCAGCACGCTCTCGGCCAGGGGAAAGTCGATGATCATGGGCTTCTCGCAGGGTGTCGTCGGGATGATGTCAGCCGGACAGGCGGGCGGGGTCGGCGAAGACCACGAGCAGGGGGATCATGACGGCCGCGAACGCGACGGTCAGCCCGATGACCAGGCGCCAGTGCCGCCCGCCGGTGAGCGTGTTCAGCGCCCAGGGGCCGGCGATCCAGAACAGCTGGGCGGTGTAGAGGCCGGGGAAGTACGCGCCGAGCATGATCGACCAGGTGGTGTGCGCGATCGCGTTGCCGATGCAGCCGTACATGAGGAAGAACAGCGCGGGCGTCAGCAGGAAGCCCAGCCGCTTGGTGAACGCGATCGCGGCGGCGGCGGGGAAGATCGCATAGGCACTCAGGTTGAAGGCGACGAACAGGTTCACGTCGTAGGGCCGACCGCCGTACAGGAGCGCGAAGTCGGTCGGGAACCCGGTGATGAACTCCTCCGCGAAGTGCACGAACTGCACCGACAGCGCCAGCACATAGACCGGGAGGAACGTCGCCGTGCCCGGCATCTCGTAGCGGCCGCGGTAGAACTGGATCAGGATCAGCCAGGCGAACAAGGCGCCGGGCAGGAACGTGACGAGCAGGGAGGCGCCCGAGCTGAGCCAGGTGAAGGTGGCTGCCAGGACAACGGCCAGCACAGTGGCGATGGCGACGTCGTGGCGGTTGAGCTTCCAGGGGGTAAGGGGTGGGACGGCGGCGAGGGTCATGTCCGGGGCCTTTCCGGGGTGGTGCAGGTGAGGTAGAACGCCACGTGGTCGTCCGCCCAGCGGCGGCAGGTGGCGAGTTCGGCGTCGGTGGCGTCGGCGTGCAGGAACAGGAAGCGGGGCACCTGCAGCGGGCCGAACAGCTCCCACACGAGCTGGCGCGGGGTGACGTCGGTGCGGATGAGGCCACGCTCCTGCCAGTGGGCGAACAGGCCGGCGACGTGCCCGAGCGTGGCCTCGATGCCGTCGTAGACGCGGCCCATCCCGTTGGGGCCGGCTCCCTCACGCAGGAGGAAGCTGCCGAACAGCCTCGCCCGGGGGGTGGACCACTGCTGCAGTGCCCGGTGGACCAGCTCGGGCACGACCTCGGCCGGGCTCCGCTCGGCGACCTCACGGGGGTCGAGGCCGAGTTGCTGCCAGGACGGCGGGCCCCCTTCGGCGAACAGGGCGTCGTAGATCGCCTGCTTGCTGGGGAAGTGGGCGTAGATGGCCGTGTCGCGGACGCCGACTTCGGCGGCGATCTGCCGCACGGTGGTGGCCGCGAACCCTTGCCGGGCGAAGAGCGCGAGCGCGGCGTTGAGCAGGGCCTCCCTGGTGTCGCGGCCTTCACTGCCGGGTGGCCGCCCGCGCCGTCGAGGAGCTGATGGTGATGCCATGCCACCAATAATAAATGAGCGCTAATTAAGTTTTTGAAGCGACCCCTCCCGAAGGGCCCTGCTGCCGGGTTGACGTCTCGGCGGACCAGGAGGTGAGGATGCGCAGCGCGTCACGGGCCGGGGTGCCGGCCGGGGCGGTGGGCAACCAGGAGCCGGTCGGGGGCGTCGCCGGGCCGCATCGCCTGCCAGTCCAGCTCCAGATCTCGGACAGCTCGCCGACGAGCGCGGCCAGGCGCCGATCGTCGGGCGAGTGCACGGCGTCCATCCACAGCCGGGCCACCGCCTCCGCGGCCACGACCGGCCAGTCGGGGTAGAGCGCGCACGCGCGGGTCGAGGAGCGTGATCCTGAGGCCGACGACGAGGATTGAGGGGGGTTGAGAACCTCCCGGGCTCGCGCGGCCCACCGTCCTTGAAACCAGGCCCGGCGAGTGTGGGGCGTTTTGGGCGTCACCCCTTCCTGCTCCTTCTTCCTGGTCAGCCTGTCTCGATGTGGAGGAAGGGGCGCCGCTGGCTGTAGAGATAAGCCCGGTGCTCGGATCCGTACCAGGCTCATCGGGCCTGCGGTAACGATTGAGGTACCGCGGCCCCGCCCGTACGCAGGAAGAGATCCAATTGGGAGATGAGAGCCAGGCAACCGCGACTACCGACCCGGCAGGTCATTGCGGTGGCGACCACAGCCAGGGCACGTCGCATGGCCAGAGCCGCAGAAGCGGCTCCTCCACCTGCCCCGCCCCCGCCGGGGCACTGGGCGCAGCGGTGGGTACGCCGATTACTGTGGCTCATCCCCCTGCTGGTGGGAATCGCCGGGGCCACTGTCGCGGCGACCGACGAGAGCATCCCCGACTGGGGACGCTGGACGCTGGCCGGTACCGCCTTGGCCGGTGCCGCCGTCCTCGGCATCGCCGTACTCGTCGGCCCGGCCGCGCGCCGCCTGGCAGGCGAACGCCACCCGCTCACCCAGGCCGAGCTCGGGCAGATGACCGCCGCTGAACGCGTGGAGGCCGTCAACGCCGCCCGCCACACCCTGATCCAGGCCGCGACGGGGCTGGTCGTCATCGGCGGTGTCGTCTTCACGGCGCAGGGCTTGTGGTACACGGCGCAGTCCCTCGACGCCTCCCGGCAGGCCCAGCGGACCTCTGAGCAGGGGCAGATCGCCGACCGGTACACCAAGGCCGTGGAACAACTCGGCGCCACGAAAATGAACGTCCGTCTGGGCGGCATATACGCCTTGGAACGGCTCGCGCAAGATTCCCCGCGCGATCATCAAACCGTTTACGACGTGCTGGCCGCGTTCGTTCGCGAGCACGATCGGAAACCCATTGACGAAAAAACGCAATCGTCCTTTGATCCCGCCGCTGACGCGCAAGCCGCATTGACCGTCATCGGCCGTCGAAACGGCACCCGAGATGTGAGTGCACTCGACCTGTCCCGTAGCCTCCTTCATGGCGCGGAACTGGACCGCGCGAACCTTCGCGGCGTAAACCTGTTCAACGCGGACCTGGGCAGCGCGGACCTGAACGGCGCGGACCTGACCAACGCGAACGTGAACGGCACGAACCTGGAGGGTGCGTTCCTGGTCGGCGCGAACTTGACCCGCGCAATGCTGCACGGGAACCTGAAGGGCACACACCTGGACGAAGCGAACCTGACCAAAGCGGACCTGACGTCGGTCTACATGCCCGAAGCATACCTGACCGGCGCAAACCTGACCGGCGCGAACCTGATGGACGCTAACCTGACCGACACGGACCTGACCGGCGCGAATCTGACCGACGCGAACCTGACCGGCACGAACCTGTACGGCGCGAATCTGAGGTCCGTACGGGGAATCACAGAAAGCGAAATCAGGAAAGTGGCCCACGTTGATACGACCACGAAATTCTGATCGCATCTGGGCACCCAAGGCTTGATCGACATGCCAGCGATGCAGCATCGTACGTGGATCTCCTAGTCGGTCGGCCGGTCCTTCAAGCCCCCACTCAGGTCCGTGCCTCCAGCCCCAAAGCAACTCTCAGCAATCACGTTGACGGAATGAGCCTTTTTCATCCTGAGTAGCGGCCTTCTTCCATGAGTTGCAGCACAAGGATCGCCTGCACGCGCTGAGTGCCCGGTAGTCGAGCGTCTTGCCCGCCAGGGTGAGCCAGAGCGTGTTCTCCGGGGGCGCGAGGTTGGGCAGGGTGACGCCCTCATGTCAGTCCTTTTCCTGTGGCGAGTTGTCCAGCGCGGCCCTGGCTGCCTTCAGCGCGGCGTCGCCGGCGTACAGCCCGTGGGTGTAGCGCTCCAGCGTGGGCAGCGCGAGGCGGCACAGCACGTCGGAGCCGAACCGCTCGTGGCCCAGCGCCCGCGCCAGGGCTGGCGGCATGGTCAGCGTGGCCACGCTGTTGAGCACGCTCAGCACCGCCAGCGCCCGCACGTCCGAGGGCGGGCGCATCATGCCGTCAGCCTCCGGGTTGGAGAGCGGGCGTCGTTGGCCCGCTGAACCAAGATGCGCAGGACGTGGTCGTCGCAGACGCTTCGGAGTTGGTCCTTGCTGCCGAAGTGGTGGATGACCAGGCCGGCGCTCACTCCCGCGGTCGCTGCGATGGCGCGCAGGTTGGTCTTCTGGAAGCCGTCCCGGGCGAAGTGCGCGATGGCCGCGTTGCGGATCTTGGCCTGGGCCGTCGAGTCCGACAACGCCGAACAGTCGCAAGGAACGGATGTTGCCGTGGCCTTGATCACAGTCTTGACTCAACCGACCGTCACCCTCTATGGATGTAGAGTGTGTGCCTGCTACAAATGTAGAGGAGTTTGAGATGGGCAGCATGGAACGCGGCACCAGCATGAGCCCGCGCACCACGATCGTGGTGGGGGCGGTATCGGCGGCATGGCCGCCGACATCTGGCGCAACTGGACCTTCAAGGCACCCGTCATTGCAGTTCTTGATCACCTACGACCACTGATCAATTCGGAATCACTCGTCAGGAGAGAGGAAGGCTGGAATGGACTGGTCGCTGAACGCACTTGTGCCGGTCTTCGACCGCCGTACGCAGTGCAGTCGCAAGGTCGCCGCCACCCCTGCCGCGGTCTGGAAGGCCACCATGACTGCCACCACCCAGGACCTGGTGATCTTCAAGCCGCTGATGACCCTGAGACACGGCAGGAACCCCGGGATGTCGGGCCGCCTGCTGGACGGTGCGGTGCCCATCCCCTTGCTGGCTGTGGTGGACGGCCAGGAGGTCGTGTTCGGCGTGATCGGCAAGTTTTGGAGGCGCAACTCGCCCGATGCCCTTCCGGGCAGGCCGGACCCGCGGAGGTTTCTGAACTTCGACGAACCGGACTGGGTGAAAGCCGCGATGTCCATCCGGATCGCCGCGGAGGGCGCGGGCACCCGGTTGTCCACCGAGACCCGGGTGTATGCCACCAGCGCAAAAGCACGACGGCTGTTCATGATCTATTGGCCGATGGTGTTCCTTGGCAGCAGGCTGATCCGCCTCGATGTGCTGCGGGCCATCGCCCGGCGCGCCGAGCGCGGCGGTGCGGGAGCACGCCGACCGGCACGGAACGGGCGACCGCCCTCTGTCGCGCCACCTCATGGATCCGCGGCACGCGCGGCCTTGTCACTACACGAGGTGCAGACCAGCGCAGATCGCTCGCCCCAGAAGAAGATCGGAGACAGCACGTGACCGACACCGCCAGCCAGGCGACAACTCCCCCGGCCGAGGCGGAGCACAGACCGCTTGTGCCGTTCTTCGTGCTGGTTTCGGTGTCGGCCATTCCGTTCTGGGTGGCCGCCGCGATGGTGGACATCACCGACCGCACACCGATCGGGCTCCCGCTCAGCGCGCTGATGTTCGCCTGCCCGGTCATCGCCGCCGGAATCCTGACCTACCGCCACGGGGGACGCCCCGAACTCGTCCGGCTACTGAAGCGGGCGGTCGACTATTCAAGCGAGCGCAGAGGCTCGTACGTGTTCGCCATGGTCGCGACGCCCACGATCGCACTGATGTCGTACGGGGTCGCCTGGCTGATGGGCCTTGTCCACTTCTCGGGATGGCCCACGCCGCTCGCGGCGGTCCCGGTTCTCCTTCTGGCGTTCCTGCTGGCTGCTGCGTTCGAGGAACTGGGCTGGACCGGATACGCCACCGACCCGCTGCGGCGCCGGTTCGGAGCGCTGGGCGCAGGCCTCATCCTGGGGGCATTCTGGGGTGCATGGCATCTCCTGCCGCTGATCCAGGCCCACCACGGGCCGCTCTGGATCGTGAGCTGGTTCGTCGGCACCATCGCCTTGCGGACGATCGTGGTGTGGCTGTATTACAAGAGCGGCAAGAGCGTGCTGACGGCTACGTTGATGCACGCCATGGCCAACGTCTGCGCCGCAGCGATACCGGATTACACCATGACCCACAGCCTGCTGATCAGCGGTGTGCTCACCGCGATCGTGGCCTCTGCCGTCACTCTTCGTGCCCAACCGCGCCGCCGCGGATGAACGTCGCAGTTGCGGCACCACCTTCGACCGCATGGTGGGGACTGCCCCCCGGTTCGGTTGGCTCCTGACCTGTGAGGATGCGTTCCTCGCTGGAGGATGCCTGTCATGCCGAAAGCGTTCCCTTCGGAGCGTCGTCGTGATGTGGTCGCGGTCGCCGGCAAGACTGAGGCGCCGACGGCGCACATCGCGAAGGACCTGGTGCAATGCCGCTTCCGGATGAAGGCGTCCCTGGCCGGTGCCGCGCTGCGTAACGCGGCTCCGGCTCCGCTCTCCCGTCAAGACGGTGGTGCACTCGGACCGAGGCGGTTCCGGTTCGGAAGTTCGTCGAAGCGCTGCGCCGCAACGGATTTGGTCGACTCAACGGGCCGAGCCGGCTGGGGCAACGCCGCAGCCGAATCGTTCTTGGCCGCGCTGAAGAACGACATGTACCCCCGGGCAGCCGTTCCCGACCCGGGCGCGGGCCCGATTCGCCGTCGCCGACCACATCGAGGTGTTCTGCGACCCGCAGTGCCTGCACCCGACGCTCGGCTACCGCACCCCCGCCGAGGCCCTGTCCCGGCCACCGACGGCCGCCTCGCGGCGTCGATCAACCCGGAGCACCTGTCCAAGATCCTTGGCACACCCCACGCCGGCGTCAGGACGGCGTGGGCTGCGTCAGGGCGTGCAGGAGGTCGATGAGCGTCTGGCGGAGTTCGCCGGGTGTGAGGGACAGGCCGCCCGTGCCGGCGATATGGCCGAAGATCAGTCCGTCGAGAAGGGCGACGAATACCGGCGCCTGCGCGGCGGGATCGGGCGCACCCGCGGCGACCAGCATCTTCACGGCCAGATCCTGATGGCGTTTCCCCACAGTGACCAGGACGGTCCGCAGCTCAGGCCGCCGGATGGCCTCAAGGGAAAGCTCGTAGCGAGCCAACATGCGTTCGCGCCCGGCGACGATCCATTGCTCGATCAGACCAGCGGCGCTGTCTGCGATCTGAGCGATGTCCGTGGACGCGGTGAGAGCAAGACGTTCGGCATGCTCGAGACCATCGAGTTCGGCCAGTCGCTCGACTGCTGCCTGCAGGAGTGCTTGGCGCGTGCGGAAGTAGTATGAGCACGAGCCCGACGGCACGCCGGCGATCTCGTCAACCGCGCGGTGCGTCAGCCCGCGCATTCCGGCCTGCGCCAGTGTGCTGATCGCCGCGTCGGTCAGTTGCTGCCGTCGAGTCACGGCTTCGGTCACAGTCCCCCCACTCATCGACACTGCCCTCTACAAGTATAGAGTGAGCAGGCACACTGTCCGGGTGTCTCCCTTGATAGTGGCGTCGATGGGCGCGTGGCCATCAGCCGGCGGTCGGCATCGGCGATCACCGCCGGCCGAGGATCGCGGAGATCGCGTCGAACGGCCGGCTCCCGATGTCTACTCCCGCCGGGTGCTCAGTTGGTCGATCGACTCATGGCCCCCCGCGGCGTCGGTCAGCAACGCTCTCGGCATGTCCATCGATCCAACCAGCCCATCTGCTGGTGTCGGCCGGCCGTTCGCTCCGACATGGGGCCGCAGTTCGCCCAGGGGCCTTCACCCCTCGAACCGAGGTGTCAGGCAGCTGTCGACAACGAGGGTTTCGACAACGCGGTGATCGAGGCATTCTGGTTCGGCGACTCAGCCGCGACCTGGACGAGTGTCCAGGTCGCGGCTGGGTCAAGCAGCCTCGCGCGGCACCCCGCAGCCTAGGAGCAGGTGCTGGTGGCCGGCCTTCCGGCTAAGCGGTCGGCGGTCCAGGCGAGGATGTCGGGCATCGCGCCGTCATCGATGCCGGTCACGCCTGGGTAGGTGTCGTGGCCGAGCCCGGGATAGGTCCGATAGTCCACCTGACTGCCGAGTTGGCACAGCGTGGCGGCGACGTGGTCGGTGATCGATCTGGGAATCGCGTGATCGGCGTCGCCCTGCAGCAGCAGCACCGGGCCGCCCACCGGGCGCCGGCCGGTGGTGTTCTCGTCCAGGTACTTGGCGAAGTGCGGCTCGGAGAGGTAGTTCGGGCGGACCAGATCGGTGCCGGACAGGCCACTGTAGACCGACATGACCACCCCCAGGCACCCGGTGCGGGTGAAACTCAGCCGGCTCAGTGCCTTCGGGGAGAGCACCCGGCCCAGATCGATCTGCGGGTCGGTGACTTCGGCACCCTCGGTGATGAGCGGCACGAAGCCACCCATTCCCGGTGTTGCCACAACGGAGGCGACAGCGGCTGGCAGGTCGGCGGCTGGTGAAGTGACTACCGCTCCCAGGTAGCCGGGCTCAGGCGTGTCGGCCTGGCGTTCGGCCACTCCCAGCGCGGCCCCGCCGCCCTGGGAGTGGCCCCACAGCACCCACTGGTCGGACAGGCCCGGGAGTGCCTGACGCGCCGCGCGTGCCGCGTTGATCAGATCGTTGGACTCGGCGGTCTTGTTGAGGAACTCGTCCTGGCCGGTGGTGCCCAATCCTGCGTAGTCGGGCGCGACGACTGCCCAGCCACGTTCCACGAACTGCATCATCTGGTCGCCGTGATACAGGTCGCGCATCAGCGACGGGGCGCAGTTGACGCCGCTGCCGCTGGTGCCGTGGGCGTTGACCACCACCGGCCAGCCACTGGCCGGCGCCGTGCCGGCGGGCACCAACACGACTCCCGAAGCCGCGACGTCCCGCCCAGCGGAGGTGCGCGAGTGGTAGAGGATCCTGGTCGCCGTAACGGGCGCGCCGGCCACCCGGAATTCGCTGGTGTCCTGTTGACGGATCAGCGTGCCGGCCGGCGCCGGTTGCAGGGGGTCGGGCGCATCGTAGAAGTCGGTGCGCGGCAGGGCATTCTGCTGTTGCTGATCCCACTGCCACTGGCACTGCTGGTCGCAGTAGGCCAGGTCGGCCGACGCGGGTGTGGTCGACGCCGCGGCCATCGCTCCCACGGTAAGCAGCACCGCCGCGAGGCGGCTCATGAATTGCATATGCCTACTCCTTGCTTGATGGGTCGGCCACCGAAGCGGCCACGAGCACATCGCTCGGATGTCTTCTGGACGGGGCAGGATTTCGCCGCGTTACCGCTCCCGCGTATGACCTACGCCACGTGCGGGTTCGGGTCGGATGAGCGGCCATTTCGGGGTCCCGGCCGTGATCGGCGTCGGCAGTGACGTTCCGTGGTGGCCGGCGGTTTCAGCTCATGACGCTTCATGCGCCGGGGCAGGCGGCTGCCAGGTCAGCACCGGGCCGAGTGCGTTGAGCATGGATGAGGAGGGAGTGAGGCGGAGCAGCCAGTTGCGCAGGGTGCTGGCGGGGGCCGAACTCCATTGCGCGACGGACCCGATCCGGTGGGAGCGTCCGGCGATCAGCTGGGTACGGGGGCGTCGCTGCTGGTCGTAGGCGGCCAGCGCGGACTCCACGCGGGGTTGGGAAGCCAGCAGCGCGGCCAGGGTGACGGCGTCCTCGAGGGCCTGGATGGCGCCCTGCCCCATGTTGGGCGTCATCGCGTGCGCGGCATCGCCGAGCAGCGCGGTTCTGCCGGCGACGTAAGTGCTGAGCGGCGGCAGTGCGTAGATGTCGTGGCGCATGACCGTGTCCTCGCTGGCGGCCGCCAGGAGGTCGGGGATCGGGGCATGCCAGCTGCTGAAACGCCGCCGCATCTCATCAAGCTCCCGGCCGGGGCTGCGCTGCCCCGGGAGGGTGTTGGCGACGCCGAAGAAGTAGACTCGGCCATCCGGAAGAGGAGCGATTCCCACGCGCTCCCCGCGCCCCCAGGTCTCGCCGCCGGCCGACAGCGGACGGTCCGTGTCGGCGATCAGTCGCCAGGCCGTGTACCCGGCGTAGCGGGGCTCGGCGGCCTGCGGCCACAGTGAGCGCCGCACCGTGCTGTGGATCCCGTCGGCGCCCACCAGCAGATCAGCGCGCGACACCCCGTGGGTGTGCTCGACCTCGACCTGAGATGTGCCACTACCGGCCTGAACAACCTGGGTGACCTCGGTCTCCTTGCGCAGCGAAGCGGCGGGAACGGCTTCGCGAAGGATGTCGAGCAGGTGGGCACGATGGATCATCACGAGCGGACCGTAGCGGCGTCCCAGCTCGTGGGTGTCGGTCTGTGACAGCCAGCGGCCGGACACGTCCCGGATGCCGGTCTTGGTTTCGACCAGGGCATGGGCGCGGACTTGCTCGCCCACGCCCAGCGCGTCCAGCGCGCGCAGGCCGTTGGGCCACAGCGACAGCCCCGCACCCACTTCACCGAACGCGGTGGCGCGTTCCAGTACCTCGACCTGCCAGCCAATCCGGATCAGCGCGACGGCGGCGGCCATGCCGCCGATACCGCCCCCCACCACGATCGCGGTGCGCCGGCTCACGCCGGTGCCGCGTTCCATCCCACCCATCTCAGCCTCCTCTACACTTGTAGCAGACAGCAGACACTCTACATATGTAGTGGGCGATATTCGCGTGAGGGAGTAACTGTGACCGAAATCATGAAGGCCGGCAGCGACTGACGGCCGCGGCGAACAGCCCTCTGCCGCAGCTCATTCCTGCCAGCGATGAGGGCTTCGGCCGAGGCTTGCCGTGTCCGGCGGACGTGGAGCCGCTCGCTGAAGTCCCCGGCGGCACGGGGCCGGCCTGACCCAGTTGCCGCACCACGAGCACATCAACGTGATCGAGGTCGACCGGCCTGACCGCAAGACCCGCCGCTTCCCCGGCGAGTCCGACCCGATCGACGCTGTCCAGGCAGCCGAGACCGCGCTGGCCGGGGACCGGACCGGCACCCCCGAGCAGCGTGACGGCCGGATCGAGGCGCTGCCCCAGCGCGCGCACCGTGGCCAGCTTGCCGATCTCCTCCAACTGCGTTTCCAGCCCCAGCGGGCCCGGGTCGGCCTTCAACTGTGCCGGCAAGCCCCGGCTGACCCAGCAGCTCTTCCATCTGGCCGCACACCATCGACCCGAGCCGGTGCGTGATCCGCACAGCGAAGGCGTCCTCGAACCGGCGCCCCGCCGAGGCGACCACCCGCTCGACCTGGCCGTCACTGAGCGGCTCGATCTTCTCGCTGCGGCAGCGCATCGGCCAGGCGGCCGGAGTCGATCTGCACCGGGCACACCTCGGCGGCCGGCCGGCCCGCCCACCGCTCCTCGTCGTCCTCGCTTGCCGGCCGGGTACCGAAGGGACGGCGAATCTGCGCCCGGTGGTACTCGATCATCCGTGCCAGGCGTACGTGGTGGACGGGGCCGGCTCCACCTTCACCAGCGGGGCGGCATAGCCGACCGCAGCCGGCCGGACCTGTTCGGGGTAGGCGGGAAGCGAGCCTCGATCTCGTAGGACTTCAGCGACGCGAACCCCATCCGGGTCGCGCCGCTCTTGTCGCCTACCAGGTCCCAGTCACCCTCGCCCCGTGTCCAGGCGTCGATCACCTCGTCCGGCTCGCGCCCAGGCCACACCCACGCTTCTTCCCTCGATCGCCGATCCCCGATGAACAGAGATGACGATCAAGACAACGCCGGCCGTGATGGTTACGCACTGACGTTGATATCTCCCGCTGGGCTACTTTGCGGCTCGCCGTAGCGTCGGAAGCACTGGCCTCAGATGGAGGGCTTGCGGAACTGTTCGATCATCGCTGCGTAACTGTCGTTGGCGTGGCCGTCGGCTGCCGCACGTCTGGCCAGATCCAGGAAGAGATTCGGCAACTCGGTGTTGACGCCGAGCGCCACGGTCTCCTGGACCAGGTGCTCCATCCCGCCCATGTGGATGGCGACAGTGGCGTCGGTGGCCGGATACCTGCCCTCGTCGATCTGCTGTGCAAATGCGGAGACGTAGTCGGTCGTCACGTTGATCGCGGTGTTGGCCAGGGTCGCGAAAGTCGTCGCCTTGACGTTCGCGGTGCCCAGCAGTGCGGCACCCTGCATGAAGCCGTTCAGGACACCCCACATGATGCTCAGGATGGACATGTCGTACAGGGCAGACAGGCCGTGGTCCTCATCGAGGTATACGGTTCCGGTCTCGCCGAGTGCCTGAAGGGCGGCCTGGTGCTCCTCGAAGGCGGCCTTGGGGCCGGAGTACAACAGCGTGGCATCGGCGGTGCCGATGGCCTGGGGAAGGGCGAGGATCGCCCCGTCGAGGTATGCGCTGTCGATCTTGGTCGCCCACTCGGCGGTTTCGCGTGCCTGGGTGGAACTGGCCGTGGTCAGGTTGACGAGGGTACGGCCGGCCAGTGAGGCGCCGACCGGGTCCAGCAACTCGTGCACGGCGTCGTAGTCCGAGACGCAGACGACGACGAGTGGGCTTGCCTCGACCGCGCTCCTGATCGAGTCGGCCAAGGTGGCGCCGTCGGCGACGAGAGCGTCGGCCTTGGCCGCCGAGCGGTTCCAGACGGTGGTCGGGTGACCGTTCGCCAGGAAGGCGGCGGCCAACGCCTGGCCCATCAGTCCCAGGCCGACCACGGTGACCGGCGATTGCGAGGCGGAGAGGGTGGACATGTGTGCTCCTGCGTGGCTCATGCGGCGTCCGCCGCGACGGGTGTCGTTGCCGTGGCCAGGGCTTGGGCGTGGTAGCTCGCCGGTCCGGACCCAGTTGGGGGCGCCTCAGGTGAAGAACCCGACGATGCTGCGGATGCGGTCCCCGGCGAACTCGACGACGTCGTAGCCGGTGGCGACCGTGCCGAGTTTCCAGCTGAACAGCGCGCGGTCGTGGTGGGCGCCGACCACGGTGTCGAGGGTGAACCTCAGGTCGCCGAGATTCTCCCGGGCGCGGCCGATGGACTCCGACAGTTCGGCGTGCCCACGCAGGGCCGCGTGGTCGGGGTCGGCGTAGAGCGAGTCCTCGGTGAGGACGGACTTCATCAGTGTCAGCCGGGCGGCGGCGTCTCGCTCGTTCCAGATGTCGAGGTAGGCGAGGATCACATCGGTGGCGCTCACGTGTCGGCTCCTTTCCAAGGGGACGTTCGCCGTGATTGCAGCGCGTTCCCGATGCCGGGCAGCATCAACTACACGGCGTTCAGATATAACACGGGGTAGATTAGCCAAACCCTGTAGACTGTCAAGTGTGAGCGACCAGACGACGAGCCGCCGGGGCCGGCTCCGAGCCCAGACCAGCGCCGAGATCAAGGCGATCGCCATGAAGCTCATGGCCGACGGCGGCCCGGACGCCATCTCGCTGCGCGCGATCGCCCGCGAGATGGGCATGACGGCCGGCGCGATCTACAGTTACTTCGCCACCCGCGATGACCTGATCACGACGCTCATCGGCGACGTCTACACCTCAGCGGTCGACGCCGCCGAGGCCGCCCGCGACGCGGTCCCGGAAACCGATCCAGGCGGCCGGATCCTGGCCTGGGCCCAAGCCATGCGAGAGTGGGCGTTGGCCAACCCCGAAGGCTTCCGGCTGATCTACGGCGACCCCGTGCCCGGCTACCGTCCGCCCGGCGACGGGCCCGGCAGACAGGCCGAGGCGCGCGCCTGCAGCGGACTGATCGGCCTCGTCGCCGCAGCCTGGCCGGCAGTCCAGGCGCGCCGAACCGAGGACCGTGCCTACGCCTGGGCCGACTTCGACCCGGACTTTGTCGCTCATGTCCGGGAGGACTTTCCGGACCTGCCCCCGGCAGGCATCGCGATGACGCTGAGAGTGTGGGGCCGCATGCACGGGCTCATCGCCCTGGAGATCTACGGCCACCTGAGCATCCTGATCCACGACCCGGCCGCTGTCTATCACGACGAGATGCGCGACCTCATCGCCTCTCTCGGCCTCACATCGTGACCGCAGCCTACGACGCAGCCCCACTCCCCCGGTTCGGCGGGGACCACGTGGGCTCGCGGAAGCGAGCCGGGTCGCGATGCCCGCCCAGTCGGGATCACCCATCCCGCCGGCCAGGCGCGCGGCGCGCTCGCGGCGCCTGACCGTCCGGGCCGGGCCCCGCCCACCGGCGCCGAGCTGGGGCGAGGTCCGGCCGTGTGCGCCTCGCCTACTCCTGGCCCTCTTCCGGCAGGCCGTTGTCGAAGTGCTGCGGCTGCACGTGCTTGTTCGGCTTGGCCCCCTCGGCCCTGGCCAGGGCGGCGGCGTCGGGATAGTCGGTGACGAAGGCGTCCACACCGAGATCCAGGTGCGCCCGATACTCCGACAGCGCGTCACCGTGGTCGATCGGAGCCTGGCCACGGCGCAGTTGCAGGGGCAGATACTGGTTCTCGCTGCGGAAGGTGTACACGCCGATCTTCAGCCCCGCTTTGTGCGCGTCGGACACCAGCGTCGTCGGGGTCCCCCAGCTGCCGTCCGGGTTGATCGGGATCGCCGACGACTTGTCCGGCCCGATCCACTGGGCGTACTCGGCGATCTTCGCCAGCCCCTCGGGCTTCATCATGTCCGCGTAGGTCGTCGGGTCGCCTGCGGCCTTCAGGTCGTACGGCTGACCGGTGGTGCCCAGCGCCTGCCACAGCGGCACGCGCAGTTCCGTGGCCACCCGCTTCAGGCTGGACGGCTCGAACGACTGCACCACCACCGGGCTGTTGGGCCGGTCGAGCCCGTTGCGCTTGACGGTCTTGATCAGCGGCTCCTCCAGCGGCAGCCCGATCGACCTGAAGTACGTCGGATGCTTGGTCTCGGGGAAGACGCCGACCTGCCTGCCGTACTGGCGCGAGAGCCGCTTGGCCAGGCCGAGCACCTCCTGGAACGTGAGGACCTGGTAGGAGCCGTTGTAGACGGTGTTGCGCTGGCGGATCGCGGGCAACCGCTCGACCGCTCGCAGCGTCTTCAGCTCGGCCAGCGTGAAGTCCTCGGTGAACCACCCGGTCACGTTGCGCCCGTCGACGACCTTGGTGGTCTTGCGCGCGGCGAACTCGGGGCGCAGCGACACGTCAGTGGTGCCGGAGATCTCGTTCTCGTGTCTGACGACCAGTACGTGGTCCTTGGTGGGCACCAGATCGGGCTCGATCCAGTCGGCACCCAAGGCCACGGCCAGCTCGTAGCTGCCCTGCGTGTGCTCGGGGCGGTGACCCGCCGCGCCGCGATGGCCGACGACGACGACCTTGGACCGGTCGGATGCGGGCTCGGCAGTGGCCGCGGACGAGGCCGTGCCCGCTCCTGCGAGGGGAACGAGGACGGCCAGGGTGGTTGCTGCGATCTTTCGCACGTGAGACTCCCTGCGGTGTCCAGGCCGGCGACTCTCACCGGTGATCACCGCGGCAATTATGGTACGGACCGAAATTCGATAGTGGCCCAATTGTGGCGGAATTTCCGGTGACAAGCGCGCGTCAGGAGGCCGGCGGGGCCACCTCCCGCATGTGCTCGAAGTTCTTCACGTACTGCTGGTAGATCGCCTTGTTGTTGAGCTTCAGCAACGTCTCGTCGTTGCGGCGCAGCGACGTCTGGTTGTAGTTGTGGCTGCCGGTCAGCACCCAGTGGCCGTTGGAAGGGCCCTCGATCAGCAGGCACTTGGAGTGCAGGCGACCGGGCAGGGCGCCGCCGCCGCCCAGGACGTGCAGGGTGATGCGCGGTTCCGCCTGCAGCAGGCGCCTGACGTCGTCGGCCATGATCCCGTAGACGATCCGCACCGTACAGCCGCGCCCGGCCAGGTCGCGCAGCTTCTCCGCGATCGCCACGCGGTAGGTGTCCCATTCGGACATGCCGACGCGGACCGTGGCGCCTCCCTTGCAGGACACCCTGTCCAGCTCCTCGACGATCGGGTCCCCGTCGGCCTTGGGGAAGAAGGAGGCCCGGACGGCACCGCCGGCGGCGCCGGTCTGGACGACGCGGTAGTAGTCGAGGTTCTTCCGCTCGGCCGCCAGGTCGGCGAAGTAGGCGTCGTACGTCGCGTACAGGCGCCTGTTGCCCGGCAGGACGAGGGCGTTGTTCCAGTAGGTCGAGGAGTTGAGGTCGGTCAGGTTGGCCGAGGACTGCACGACCACGTCGGACGCGCCGCCCGTGCGGGAGAACAGGTAGAACTTGTTGTGCTGACCCTTGTCGCCGATGCACGCGGCGGTGCCGCCGGACATCGGGCCGGTGCACACGTGCAGCTACGACCGGGTCGCCGTGTCGGTGCCGAGCACGTCCGCAAGTCGCCATGCCACGGTCTGGCCACGGCTGTCACCGTCGACGACGACCCGGACGTCCACGCCCCGCCGGTACGCCCTGAGCAGCTCGTCGGCGAACGCGGTGCCGTCCGCGCCGGACATGACGAAGTGGGCGACCTGGATGCTCGCCCCGGCAGGGGTCTGACGGATCATGCCGCAGAGCGTGCGGACGATGGCAGCGGCGTCGCCTCCCACCGGATCGTTGAACACCGCCCTTGGGGGTCACCGCCGTATCGGGCGCGTCCGCGCAGGTGGAGGCGCTCGCAGCAGCCGGAGCGGCGAGCGCCGCAGCGGCCATGACGGCAGCGGCCAGCACGGAGGGCATGTGGAACTCCTTCGCGAGGCGGACGAGTGCCGCCCTTCTCGGGGCCGAGACATCCTCAGGGGAAGGCGACAAGCGGCCCCGCGGCCCGCCCTCACGGCTCCCCGATCGCGGCCGATCATCGCGTTCGCGAGGAACGGCGCCCTGAAGCCCGCGTCAACTTCAGGAGAACGTCGGGATTCACGCCCCGCCGCCAGAGTCCGGCGCCGCTTCCGCCTGCTGCCGGAGTCTGGCGGCGGATCATTCCCACACCAGGCATGGAGACCCTGCGGAACAGGTATGCCGAATATCAGATCGGATGTTGATGGGTATAGCCTGTGTCAGCCAACATAGAAACTGAGGGGGTTCTCATGCGTTGGGTGACCTACGTGACGGACATCGGCGACCGCGTCGGAGTGATCGGCGAGGACCTGATCCACCCCGTCGCGCCGGGCGTCAGCCTCATCGAGCTCATCGGCCGCGGCGCGGCGGAACTGCGGGCGGCCGGGGACGCGGCCTTGGCCTCGGGGGCGGGGCCGGTCCCGCTGGCCGAGGCCAGACTGCGCGCGCCGATTCCGCGCCCACCCTCCGTCCGCGACTGCCTGTGCTTCCTGGACCACCTGCGCAACTGCCAGCAGGCGGCCGGCTCGCCCCGCACGCTCAAGGACGCCTGGTACCAGATCCCCGCCTTCTACTTCGCCTGCCCCTCGACCATCACCGGCCCGTACGACGATGTGACGATCTCGCCCGGCAGCGCCTGGTTCGACTTCGAGCTGGAGATCGCCGCGGTCATCGGACCGGGCGGCCGGGACCTCACGCCGGAGCAGGCCGAGGAGCACATCGTCGGCTACACCGTCTACAACGACTGGTCGGCACGCGACCTGCAACTGCGCGAGGCGCCGTTGGCGATCGGCCAGGCCAAGGGCAAGGACGGCGCGACCACGTTCGGTCCGTTCCTGGTCACCCCCGACGAGCTCGAGCCCTATCGCCGCGACGGCAGGCTCGCTCTGCGGGTCGAGGCCACCGTCAACGGCAGAGCCATCGGCTCCGGCCGTACCGACGCCATGGACTGGAGCTTCGGCGAGGTCATCTCCTACGCCTCGCGCGGCGTGGACCTGCTGCCCGGTGACGTGTTCGGCTCAGGCACGGTGCCCGGCTGCTGCCTCATCGAGCACCTGTCCCTCACCGATCCGGCCGCCTTCCCCGGCTGGCTGCGTGACGGCGACGTCGTCGAGCTGACGGTCGAAGGGCTGGGCCGGACCCGCCAGACCGTCCGCGCGTCCGCCGCGCCGTACCCGCTCACGCCCCGGCACGACCCCGACAGGCGGCCGCCCCGCCCGCGGGTCAACCGCGCCCCGTCGAAGCTGCCCTACACCCGCGGGCTGCACGAGGTCGGCGACGGCGTGTGGGCCTGGCTGCTGCCCGACGGCGGGTACGGCTGGAGCAACGCGGGACTGGTCGCGGGCGAGGGCGCCTCCCTCCTGGTCGACACCCTGTTCGACCTGCCGCTGACGGCCGAGATGCTCGACGCCATGCGCCCGGTCAGCGATCGGCACCCGCTCACCCACGCCGTCCTCACCCACTCCAACGGCGACCACACCCACGGCAACCAGCTGCTGGGCGAGCACGTCCAGATCATCGCCGCGGAGGCCACCTGCGCGGAGATGCGGCACGAGATGCCCCCTGAGATGCTGACCGCCACCCAGGTCCTGGACATCGGCCCGGCCACCCCCTACTTCCGCGAGCGCTTCGCCGCCTTCGACTTCAGCGGCATCCGGCTGCGACTGCCCGACTCGACCTATGACAGGGAGCTCACCCTGGACATCGGCGGCCGCGAGGTGCGCGTGACGAACCTCGGTCCCGCCCACACCGCCGCCGACTCCGTCGTGCACGTGCCCGACGCGGGCGTGCTCTTCGCGGGCGACCTGCTGTTCGTCGGCTGCACCCCGATCGTGTGGAGCGGCCCGATCGCCAACTGGATCGCCGCCTGCGACAAGATGATCGCCACCGGCGCCGGCACGATCGTCCCCGGCCACGGCCCGGTCACCGATCCCGACGGGATCCGCGCGGTGCGCGGCTACCTCACCCACGTGGTCGAGCAGGCGGACGCCGCCCACGCCCGGGGCCTGTCCTTCGTCGAGGCGATCGAGAAGGTGGACCTCGATGTGTACGCCACCTGGCTGGACGCCGAGCGGATCGTGGTCAACCTGCACCGCCGCTACCGCGAGCTCGACCCCACCGCCACACCCGATCTGGACCAGATGACGCTGATGGCCATGATGGCCGGAAGGGGGCTCTCGTGAGCCTGCCGAAGACCGCGTACACCTCCCACCCGTGGCGCATCCACGAGTTCACGAGCGACTTCTCGGTCGAGGATGTGTGGTCGTTCCGCACTCCCGGAGCGGGGCCCGACGACTTCCCGAACATGCTCGCGGCGACGCGGGCTGCCGGCGGACCCGTGAGGCTGCCGCGGCCGGCGAGATTCTTGTTCGCCCTTCGATGGAAGCTCGGCGCACTTCTCGGCTGGGACAAACCATCAGCGGGCGTCGGTGAGCGGGTGGCCTCGCTCCGCGACCGCCTGCCCGGCGACCTCCGCGACGCTCCGCGCGGCGCGGACAACGAGCGCATGCCGCTCAAGGCGGTCTACGAGCTCGACAGGGAGGCCGCCCGCGAGCTGGCGAACAAGACCGTGCACACCGTGATGCATCTCGGCTGGGTCAACGGAGACAACGGCGACTACGAGCTGCGGATGGCCGTCCTCGTCAAGCCCAACGGATGGTTCGGGCGGCTCTACATGGCCGCCATCGCACCTTTCCGGCACCTCATCGTCTACCCCGCACTGACCCGGCAATGGGAACGAGCCTGGCGCGACCGCGACCGGGCAACGACGGAGCCCGAGGAAGGGTCCTCACGATGAACTCCAGGAAACGGCTGCTGCGCTGGGCGAGCGGGATCATGTTCGTGCTGGGGGTCGGGCACCTGTCCCTGCTGGCGCTCATCGCCGGAGAGGCCATCACCGGCTGGGTGGATCGGGGGATGTGGGCAGCCGTCCCGCTCGTACTCGCGGACGGAGGCGCCGCTCCGACGGTGGAGTCCCTGCGGAACACGGTCACCTTCTGGGCCGGTCCGGGAAGCTTCGCCGTGCCCCTGGTTCTCCTGGCGTGCCTGACATGGCACCTCGCCGGACGGGGCGTGGCTGTGCCCGCCGGGGTCGGCTGGGCCCTCGCGGCGTGGTGCGCGTTGGGCGGCGTGCTTCTCGTGCCGTCCCCGTTCTTCGCCGGGGTCGTCTCGGGGGCACTCATCATCGTGGCGGCGCGGAAGAGGGAACGGCCGGCAGCAGCCCGGGGCCAGGGGGCGAACCTGGCGTGACGTGCGGGGGCGATCGCCTGCCGGACCGCATCCGGCAGGCGCGTCACGTCCGGTCGCGACGACCCGAGGGGGCCTTCAGGCAGGTTCGCCGCCGAGCTTGGCGAGCAGTTCGCGCAGGTGCCGGTTTTCCTCTGGCGTCAGTGGCAGCGCCTGGGTGATCCTGTCGGGAATGGTCTCGACCCGTTGCCGCAGCGCCCTGCCTTGCGAGGTCAGGTCAACCTCGACGCTGCGTTCATCGTCGGCACGGCGGCGGCGGACGATGTGGCCGGCCGCTTCGAGGCGTTTGAGCAACGGCGTCAGGGTGCCGTGATCGAGCTGGACCGCGGCCGCGATCTCCTTGATCGTGGCAGGGCTGCGCTCCCATAGCGCCAGCATCACCATGTACTGCGGCTGGGTCAGTCCCGCCTGGTCCAGGAGGGGCCGATACAGCGCCGCCACCGACCGCGACGCGGTCGCCAGGGAGAAGCAGATCTGGTCGTCAAGCCGCATGTTCCGAACCTATCATGCGCACACTTATTTTGTGCACAAGATTCTTGTGCCTTAGACTTCGGGGCATGAGTGCATACATGGTCATCAGCGTCACCCCTGAGGACGAAGAGAAGTTCCGCCAGTACGAAGCCGCCACGCTGGAGGTCGTCGGCCGCCACGGCGGCGTGCCGGTCGCCCGCGATGCGCAGCCGCTCGTCCTGGAGACCGACGCCAAGCCCGCCCTGGCTGTCATCCTGCGGTTTGACGACAAGCAGGCGGTCGAGGCGTTCTACCACTCCGACGACTACGCCCCGCTGAAGGAGTTCCGGCAGACCTTCGCCAAGGCTCATGCCCTGGTCATCGATGGCCTCTGACCTCGCGAGGTCGCGGCCGCCGATCAGGGTGACGCGGCGTCCGGACTGACGGGCCTCGTCGGCGTGGCGGCGCAGGCCGGTCCCGCCGAAGGGCCAGGTGGTCGGCGCGCCCAGCAGGGCCGACGCCCGGGCGGATCGGGAGTCCGGCGCGGCCGGGCGGGCGACGAGCCGCAGTCCGGGCGCGCCGGCGATCGGGAAGATCTCGGTGCGCAGGTGCAGATCTCCGACAGCGGGCGGGAGAAGTGGCCGCCGGGCGCGATGGGCGTCCTCCAGCGGCCGGTCGGGTTCCTCGCTCGCGTGTCGGCCTCCGTGCAGCGCCGGGGCGGCGGCCTCGGCAGAACCTACGTAAACAATGTGGTGATATGTCCTGATAAATGATTCTCGCCGATGCCGGTATCGTCCCCGGTCGGCCAGGCTGTAGCGGAGACCGCCAGGCGCTCATCGACCTCGCCACGCAGCACAACCAGGGGAAGGTGACCATCACCTCCTGACGTCTTCGCCAGGTGAAAGGACGGACATGACAGCCCGCACGAGCACGCTCGGCACGGTCTTCAAGGCCGCGCCGGCAAGGGACACGGCATGAGCGGGACCCCGCTGGGCGACTTCCTGCGCGCCCGCCGCGAAGCGCTCAAGCCCCAGGACGTCGGGTTGCCCGAGTACGGGCGGCGCCGGGTCAAGGGTCTGCGCCGCGAGGAGGTCGCCCTGCTGGCCGGCATGAGCAGCGACTACTACGTGCGGCTGGAGCAGGGCCGCGAGTCCAGCCCCTCCCCGCAGGTCGTGGAGGCGGTCGCCCGGGCGCTGCGCCTGGACGCGGCCGCCAGCGACCATCTGTGGCGGCTGGTCCAGCCGCCGGAGGCGCGAACCCGGCGGCAGGCGCAGGACACCGCGGTCAGCCCGCAACTGTTGCAGCTCATGGACGGCTGGTCCGCCTCGCCCGCCTTCGCGCTCGGCCCCGCGCTGGACATCCTGGCCTGCAACGCCATGGCCGCCGCGCTGCACGAGAGCTTCAGCCCGGCCGACAACCTGGCCCGCATGGTGTTCGTGGATCCGGCCGGGCGTGAGTTCTACCAGGAGTGGGAGCGGGCGGCGCACTCGTGCGTGGCGGAGATCCGCGCCGCCTACGGCCACGACCCGGACAACCCGCGCATCGGCGAGGTGGTGGCGGACCTGTCGGCGCACAGCCCGGAGTTCGCCGACCTGTGGGCCCGCCACGACGTCAAGCCCAAGACCCAGGAGGGCAAGCACCTGCGCCACCCGCACGTGGGTGACCTGCACATCCTGTTCTCCGCGTTCACCGTCAACGGCGCGCCGCACCAGCAGCTCGTCGTCTACCAGGCCGAGCCCGCCACACCGACGGCGCAGGCGTTCGAACGGCTGCGCACGCGAGCCGACGACGCGCTCTCGCGCACCCTGCGGGCCGCCGACGAGGCGTTGTCGGCCGACGAGCGGGCCGGCTGAATCACCCGCGAGATCGAGGAGGCCGGGGCGGTGCCCCGGCCTCCTCGTCCTCGCCGGACCTGCTCCGGCCCGTTCCTAGGTACATCACTCCCAGGAATTTCCCGACCTTCTTCCACCCCGTCGAGCTCGACAGACTCGCTGATGTCAGGCAACCGGAACGGAACGAAGGACACCGCCATGACCACCTGGTTCATCACCGGAGCATCCCGCGGCCTGGGCGCCGAGATCGCCCGCACCGCCCTCGGCAAGGGCGACGACGTCGTCATCGCCGTACGCAACCCGGCCCGCGTCCCGGAGGACCTCAAGAAGTCGGGCCACGTGCTGACTCTCGCCCTGGACGTCACCGACGGCGCGGCCATCCCCGCCGCCGTCCAGGCCGCCGTCGACCGGTTCGGCACCATCGACGTCCTGGTCAACAACGCCGGCCGCGGCCTGCTCGGCGCTCTGGAGGAGATCAGCGACGCCGAGGCCCGCTCCCTGTTCGACCTCAACGTCTTCGGCCTCATCGACATGACCCGCGCCGTCCTGCCCGTCATGCGCCGTCAGGGCGCCGGCAAGCTCGTGCACATCGGATCGCGGTCGGGGTTCGAGGGCGAGCCCGGGGTGAGCATGTACAGCGCCACGAAGTTCGCCGTGGCCGGGATCAGCGAGGCGCTGTCGAAGGAGCTGGCGCCGTTCGGCGTCCAGTCGATGGTGGTGGAGCCGGGCGTGCTGCGCACAGACTTCCTCGACGCCAGCTCGCTGTCGATGCCCGCGGGCCGGATCGCCGCCTACGACGGCACCCCGGCCCACGTGACCCTCGACTGGGCGGGCACCGCCAACCACACCCAGCTCGGCGACCCGGTCAGGGGAGCCGCGCTGATCTATGAGGTCACCTCCCAGGACACCCTGCCCACGCATCTGTACGTGGGGCCCGACACCCTCGACCGGCTGCAGGTCAAGCTGCGCCAGATCGAGCAGGACGTGGCCCCCTGGCGCGAGAAGTCCGCCGCCACCGCCCACGACGACGCCGCGGCCTGACGGCCGGCCTTCGACGCCGGCGCCGCCCCCTCACCATCCGCGCTCCATCCGCCCGCGGCTGATCGCGGGTGCCGCCTTCTCACACTCAAGAGGTCTTTGTCATGACTGCTGCTCTGCTCACCGGAACCCCGCTGGCCGGCCGTGTGGCCGTGGTCTCGGGCGCCTCCAGCGGCATCGGCGCCGCCACCGCCCTGCGGCTGGCCGAACTCGGCGCGAAGGTCGCCGTGCTGGCCCGGCGCAAGGACAAGCTCGACGAACTGGCCGCGTCCATCAGCGCCGCCGGTGGCACCGTGATCGCCATCCCGATCGACGTCACCGGTCGGGAAGCCGTCCGCGACGCCGCCGCCGAGGTCGCCGAGCGGCTCGGCACCGCCGACCTCGTCGTCAACAACGCCGGAGTCCAGCTCATCTCGCCGATCACCGACCTGCGCCAGGACGACTGGCAGCGCCAGATCGACCTGAACATCACCGGCGTCATGAACGTCATCGGCGCCTTCCTGCCGCATCTGACCGCCGCCGGCGAGGCGGGCCGGCCCGCGGACCTGATCACCACCTCCTCCATCGCCGCGACCCGCGTCCTCGAGAAGTTCTCCGTCTACTCCGGCACCAAGGCCTACATCAGCCACCTCACCCGCCTGCTGCGGGTCGAACTCGGCCCCAAGAACATCCGGGTGGCCACCATCGAGCCCGGCATGGTCGACACCGAGCTGCCCAGCCACGTCACCGACCCCGACGCCAGCGCCCTCATGGAGGGCCTGCTGACCGAGATCGACCCGCTGCAGTCGGCCGACGTGGCCGAGACCGTGGCGTTCATCGCCGCCTCACCCCGGCACGTCAACCTCACCGAGATCACCATCCTGCCCACCGCACAGGCCGTCTGAGCCCTCCGGCTCCGCCACGCTGGACCTGCGGCACCGCATGACCAGGTGGCAGTACCCGACCCGCGACCAACCCTTCGACCCGCACAGGGAAGCACCATGAACGCCACCTTGGACGAACTCCGCCGCCGCGCCGCCGGCCCCGGACGCCGCATCCTGCTCACCGGAGCCGCCATCGTCACCATGGACCCCGCCCTCGGCGTCCTGCCCCGCGCCGACCTGCTCATCGAGGCGGACACGATCGCCGCCGTCGGCCCGGACCTCCGAGCGGATGACGCGCTGGTCATCGACGTCACCGGCGCCGTCCTGGCCCCCGGCTTCGTCGACACCCACCGGCACGCCTGGGAGGCCCAGCTCCGCCGGATCATGCCCGACGTCAACGACCTCGGCGAGTACGTCACCGCCACCCTCGCCGGCATCGCCCCCGCCTACCAGCCGCAGGACATGTACGTCGGCACCAGGCTGGCCGCGCTGACCGCCATCGACAGCGGCATCACCACCATGCTGGACTTCTCCCACAACTCCCGCACAGCCGCCCACTCCGACGCCGCCGTCCGGGCGCTGGCCGACACCGGCATCCGCGGCGTGCACGCCTCGATGCGCCCGCACTTCGGCGACTGGGACGGCCAGTGGCCCGCCGACCTGGCCCGGCTCCAGGACACCTACTTCTCCTCCGGCGACGGGCTGCTCACCCTGCGCCTGGCGACCCTCGCCACCGACGAGATCGCCGGCCCCGACCTCGCCTACGGCGAACGCCTCGCCCGCGCCGCCCGCGACCTCGGCATCGGGGTAAGCGTCGACGCCGTCTTCGGCCTGCCCTCCTCCGAGGCGATTCTGGGCTGGGCCAAGCAGGGCCTGCTCGGCCCGGACGTCGCGCTCATCCACTGCACCGGCCTGACCCCACAGGCCTGGCAGGCGATGGCCGACACCGGCGCCGCCGTCTCCCTCGCCCCGACCTCCGACGCCCAGATCGGCCTGGAGAGCGCGATCCCGGCCGTGGACGAGGCGCTCGCCGTCGGCATCCGGCCGGGCTTGAGCATCGACGTCGAGGTCGCACTGGCCAGTGACATGTTCACGCAGATGCGCGCCCTGCACGCCATCCAGCGCATGCGCGCCGTCAACGCCGCCTACGGCACCGGCGAGACGCCCGTCCGGATCGGCGTGGCCGACGTGCTCGACTTCGCCACCCTGCAGGGTGCCAGGAGCATCGGCCTCGGCGACGTCACCGGCTCCCTCACCCCGGGCAAGCAGGCCGACGTGCTCGTCGTCCGCGCCGAGGACCTGAACAACATGCCGCTCAACGACCCGATCGGCACGCTCGTCCTCGGCTCCGACCCGCGCAACATCGACGCCGTCTTCATCGCCGGCCAGGTGCGCAAGTGGGCCGGCACCGTCCTCGACATCGACCTGACGGCGCTGCGCGAAGAGGTGCGCGCCTCACGCGACCGCGTCCTGCACGCCGGCAACCGCCGCTGACCCTCGATGCCGCGTACGGGCCGGCCGGCAGCGCCTCGGCCGGCCCCTCGCACACCTCCGTCCTCGCCCCTCCGCCCGCCCCCTCGGCCTCGTCGCAAAGGATCGCAGCCCATGTTCACAAGCGCCCTTCACCTGCTCGGACTGTTCACCACGCTGCTCGCGTGCGCCGCTCCCAGCGGCGGCCGGTCGACGCCCGCCTCCCATCCCTACGTCGGCATGTGGGTCACCGCGGATGGCCGCATCCGCCAAGACCTCCTGCCCAACGGCCGGTACGAAGAGGAACGCGACGGCCGCAAGCGCGCCTACGCCGGCCGCTACACCGTGACCGGCACCCACATCGACTACTACGACGACCTGGGCTTCACCGCCACCGGTGACGTTCGTGACGGCGTGCTCTACCACGAACACCTGGTGCTCCACCGCGAGAGCTAGCAGCGCCCACCGCCCGGCGACCCCGCCGCCACCACACCCCCGCCCTGCCGACACCCGTACGGAATCCGCCGATGAGTCACCGAAGCATCGAGATCATGGTCGTCGTGGTCGCGGCCGTGCTGTTCCTGACCTGGACCGCCCGACGGCTCAAGGTCAGTGAGCCCATGCTGCTGCTGGCCGGGGGAGCTCTGGTCGGGCTGCTGCCACGCTTCGGCGACATCCCGCTGCCGCCCGACGTCGTGCTGCTCATCCTCCTGCCGGCGCTGCTGTACTACGAGTCGTTGACGACCTCCCTGCGTGAGATCAGGGCCAACGTGCGCTCCATCACCCTGCAGGCCACCGGACTGGTCGTCCTCACCACGGCGGCCGTGGCGGTGCTGGCCCACGCCGCCGGCTTTTCCTGGCCTGCGGCGTTCGTCCTGGGTGCCGTGCTCGGCCCCACCGACGCGGTGGCCGTTGCGGCGGTGGCGCACGGCCTGCCTCGCCGCACGGTCACGATGCTGCGAGCCGAATCCCTCATCAACGACGCCACCGCGCTGGTGCTGCTCGCGGTCGCGCTCGAAGCGGCCGTGGAGGGCACGCCGTTCTCCTGGGGCGGCACCACGCTGCGCGTCACCGTCTCCTACGCCGGCGGCATCGCGGCCGGGCTCGCCGCCGCCGGGGTGATCATCCTCATCCGCCGCCGCTGGCGCGACCCGATGCTCAACAGCGGCTTGAGCGTCCTCACCCCGTACCTCGCCTTCCTGCCCGCCGAACTGCTGCACGCCTCCGGCGTCCTGGCGGTCGTCACCTGCGGCCTGGCCCTGAGCCAGGCCGGGCCCCGGCTCATCTCCCCGACCGCCCGGCTGCAGGCCGTCTCGTTCTGGGAGGTGACCACCTTCCTGGTCAACGGGGCGTTGTTCGTCCTGGTCGGCATGCAGCTCCCGGCTGCGGTACGGGGCCTGTCATCGTTCTCGTTGCCGCGGGCGCTCCTGCTCGCGCTGGGAGTGAGCGTCGCGGTCATCGGCGTACGCACGCTGTGGTTCTACACCGTCCCCTATGTGGTAAGGCTCCTCGACCGGCGACCCAGCCAGCGCGAACGACGCATCAGCGCCCGGCACCGGCTGCCGCTCGCCTGGGCCGGCATGCGCGGCGCCATCTCCCTGGCCGCAGCGCTGTCGGTGCCCACCGTCACCGCGCAAGGATCGCCCGTCCAGGACCGTGACGCCATCGTGTTCATCACCACCGTCGTCATCCTGATCACCCTGGTCCTGCTCGGTCCGCCGCTGCCCGCCGTCATCCGCTGGGCCCGCCTGCCCGCCGACCCCACCCAGGCCGAGGAAGAGCGCCTGGCCGTCCGCGAGATCACGCGCGCGGCCCTGACGGCCCTTCCCGAGCAGGCCGCCCGCCTGAACGTGCCCGCTCACCTCGCCGACGCGCTCGCCCAGGACCTCGGCAGCCCGGACCACCACGGCAGGGCGGAGGCGGCCGAGCACACCCGGCGGCTGAGGTTGGCCCTGCTCCAGGTCAAGCGCGCCACCCTGATCCAGCTTCGCGATCGCCGGCACATCGACGACATCGTCCTGCGCCGCCTGCAAGGACGGCTGGACGCCGAACAACTACGCCTTGACGGAGGTGAGGAAGACACGTGCGGGCTCGAACACGACCACGCCTGGCCAAGTCCGGGAGTGCCCGCCGGGACAGGCGCGCCTGCCGGTCGGCGGGAGCGCAGGATTGTCTGATCCGGCAGGCAGCGCCAGCTGCCTCCGCGGCCTCCGAACCGCCCAGGCATGGCCGCACCGTCTCCCTGCCAACCCCTCCCCCGGCCCAACCTGGGAATGACGCACCCAGGCTGCACGGCCGCGGCGCGCCTAACCTCACATGTCATGGACAGTGAGCGCAACGACCCGCTGGGGCGGTTCCTGCGCGAACGCCGCGCGCTCGTGCGGCCTGAGCAGCTCGGGCTGGCCACGCACGGCCGCCGCCAGGTTCCCGGCCTGCGCCGAGAGGAGGTCGCCCGGCTGGCCGGCCTCAGCCCCGGCTACTACGCCCGGCTGGAGCAGGGCCGCGAGCGCCCCACCCGCCAGACCGTGCAGAGCCTGGCACGGGCGCTGCGCCTGGACGACCAGGCGCTCGTGGAGCTGCACCGGCTGGCCCGCCCGACGGTTCGGCGGCGGCGACCCGGCCGCGTCGAACGGGTCTCCCCTGAGATGCTCGGCCTGCTCAGCGACTGGACGACGGCTCCCGCCTTCATCCTGGGCCCGTCCTGCGACGTGCTGGTGCGCAACTCCCTGGCGACCGTCCTGCACAGCCGGTTCGTCCTCGGCGACAACCTGCTGCGCATGATCTTCCTTGACCCGGCCGGACGGCGGTTCTTCCGCGACTGGGACCTCACCGCCCGCGCGGCCGTCCACGACCTGCGCCAGGTGACCCGCCGCACTCCCGATGATCACAGCCTGCGCGAACTCGTCGGCGAGCTGGCGATCACCAGCCAGGACTTCCGGCGGCTGTGGGCCGCACGCGAGCCACGCGGCAGGCTTGCGTACGGCGGTCACTTCCACCACCCCGACGTCGGTGACCTGCACCTGCGCACCGAGATCTTCCCTATCGCCAGCGCCCCCGGTCAGCGGCTCATCGCCCAGCCGGCCGAGCCGGGGTCCCGCTCAGCCCAGGCCCTGGCCCTCCTGAGCACGCTCACCACCTGATGCGGCGTGCGGAGCGCAGGGACAGCGTGTACCTCGGGCTGGACCTCCAGAAGCTACCTGAGGGTGGGTGACACGGGCCCGCGCGGACGGCCCTAGTCGGCACGCAGGACGAAGAACAGGAAGCTTGGGGTGGTGGCAAGGGAGCGGAATTCGTCGGGAAACAGCTCGCGGGCTTCCGGCACGGGCTGCTGCTCGCTGACGACGGCCAGGCGAAAGCCGGCCGCGGTGAAGGCGTCGGTCATCGCGTGCAGCGGCCGGTGCCAGAAGCTCATCGGGACGGTCCGGCCGCCCATGGTCCACTCTTCGAGCGAGTTCCTGGTTCCGAAATAGCTGACCTTGCGCCCGGCCAGGCGGTGCTGGGCGTAGACCATCATGGGATGGTCTACGGACACGATCAGCCGGCCGCCGGTCCTCAGCACGCGCCGCATTTCGCTCAGCGTCGGCCCCCAGTCTTCCAGGTAGTGCAGCACCAGGGACGCGATGACATCGTCGAACGCACCGTCGGGGAACGGCAGCGGATCACGCAGGTCGGCCACCTGCAGGTCCGCGCCGTCACCGAGCCGCCGCCGGGCCAGCTCCAGCATTCTGGTGCTGTTGTCGATGCCGGACACGGCGGCACCCCGCTCGCGCAGCGCCGCGAACAGCGGGCCCGAGCCGCAGCCGGCGTCGAGGACCCGCCGGCCGGTCACCTCTCCGGCGAGGGCCAGGATGGCGGGCCGCTCGTAGTAGGCGTTCATGATGCCGGTCTCGTTTTCGACCGCGTACGCCTCGGCGAGACTGTCATAGTCGTTGACCCGGGACGGATGCGCGGGCTCAACGTGATCTTCAGGCACAGTGGGCATGCGGGCCATCCTGGCCTACCAGGCTCGGGCCCGCGAACCGCGCGGGCGCTGGGTCGTCGGGACGGAGTCGGCTCTCCTCGGGAAACCGGGCGCGCCCGTGGAGAGCGATCGAGCGGACTGCTGACTATCCGTGCGTGTCGACCAGAGGAAATCGATGGGCACGACCGGGGGTGCGGAACCAGTCCCCGTCGAGGAAGCGGCCTGTCATCCGTCCCACGATGGTCAGAAAGGCGTGCGCCAGCCGTTCGTCGCCCTCATTTGGATCCCCATCCCGGGGAAGCCCCTGGGCATAGGGTTCGAACAGTTGCCCGGGCAGCAGTTCGCCCGACGGCAACGCCGGAACTTCTGCGACCAGGTTTCCGTCTCGGTAATAGGCGAGGTCGGAGAGGCCATCGATCTCTCGGTGCCAATCGACCATGAGCATTCCTCGATTTCCGGAGCTGAGGCACCACCCTCCCGTTTCCGGGCCGCTGGTGCTGATCACAACTGACCAGCCAGGACTGTGGGGTCCGATCCAGAGACTGTCCTTCTCCTCGAGCGGGACGGACCAGTCCGTCATCGTGGCCGCTTCCTCGATCAGGCGCACGTCACGCCCGGATCGCGGATCCAGGCGCAGCAACCCGGCGAGCTCGTCGAGGTCGTCCCGTTCCACCCAGAGCCCGAAGAAGGCTTCATCGAACCCGTGCGCCGCCAGCAGCCCATACTGATCGTGTTCTGGCGATGCGGTTCGGCGATCGGTCATTTCGTCGTCTCCAGTTGCTCGGGTCAGCCGGGTTCGCAGATCAGTGGGGTCCTGGGATCAGTTGACCATCCGGACCCAGCCCGGTTGCGGGTGTAGAGGCTCCCCAGGACCTTTCCACGACTCCCGGGAGCGGTGCTGTCATGGCTCATTGCGACCTCGTTCTTCGGTCCGTGCTCCAGGTGATGACAGCATTGGCCAAATCGATCAAACACCACGCCTGGTCCATCTGGTCCGCCGCGTGCGCCGCAGAGGGGTTGCAAGGTGTCAGATCCGGAGATCGTCGCAGAGGTTGCCGCGCTGGTGTCGTGGGGAGCCGCTGAACGAGATCACCGCCCGTCTCAAGCATCCCGTGCCATGAGTGCCAAGCGCCTGGCCGCGTTGTGCGCGGCTGCCGTCCTGGGCGCGGGGTGCGCCGCCGCGCCGCCGCCGCGAGGTGCGCCCGCGCCGACCGCCACCGCCCCCAGCGTCACCACGGCAACCCCCAGACCCTCTCCAGTCCGTACGGCCCGAGGCCGGGGCTGGCGGCTCGAGCACGTCGGCGACCAGCGCGGAACCCGGTTGAACGCGGTCGCAGCCAGCGGTCCGCGCGACGTGTGGGCGATCGGCAGCCCGAGCGAAGGCACCGGCCGGCTGCTGCTCCTGCACTTCGACGGCCGGCGTTGGCGCGAGCGCCCCGCACCCGAGGTGACGTGGGACTCCAAGGATTACGAGAGGTTTCCCGCGCTGGTGGCGACCGGACCGCGCGACGCGTGGATCTTCGCCACCACCACCGCTCTGGCCGCGCACCACTGGGACGGCGAGCGCTGGAGCCGGGTTCCGCTACCGGACATGGACTACAACCCGGGCGAGCGGGCCGGTGCCACCGCCCTCGCACCCGACGACGTGTGGCTGGTGGTGGGGGATCACGCCGCGCACTGGGACGGCCGGGCCTGGACGGTCATGCGTCTGCCCGCCTGGGCGGCGTCGGTGTCGGCCGCGGCGCCCGACCAGGTGTGGGCGGTCGGCGGCACCGGCCGGCCGCTCGCGCAGGGGAGCTCCAGCTCGCAGGCGGCGACCATGCGCTGGGACGGCCGGTCATGGCAGCTGGTCCCCGCGCCCGAGGATCGCACGCCGAGCAAGGGGATCAACAGCCAGGGCCTGCCGGACGGCAGCATCCCGTCGATCATGCTCACCCAGGTCGTCGCCCACAGTCCCGGCAACGTGTGGGCGATCGGCACCAGCGAGGAGTTCGACTACGAGGACGGCAGGAGCAGAACCACGATCACCCTGCACTGGGACGGCAGCGCCTGGTCGCGGGTGCCGGGCTCGGCCGACGTCAGCGCGTCGGGCTCCGACGGCGCGAACGGGATCATCCTGGTCGACTGGGCCGCCGCCGAGAGCGGCTTGAGCGGGACCATCCGGGTCGCGCCCGACGGCAGCCGGACCGAGCTGCCGCCGATGGCGGGGGCGAACCGCAGGCGCGAGGTCGACGTCTCCGCGGTGAGCGCGGTGCCCGGAACGAGGACGGTCTACGCCGTCGGCCTCGCCTACGGCAGGAACTTCGGGCCCATGATCGCCCGCTACCACTGAGTTCCACCTTGTGACGTGGACACCGTGGGCCCGGCCGATGTGGCGACAGCCCGCGGTCCAGCGGGTGCTGAGCGTCGGCGGCGAACCTGTAACGTGACGTTCCCGTTCGCCCAGATCATTGAGGAGCGCCGATGAGACGAGAGGTGCGCGTTCCGCTGCCGGACGGCGATTCGCTGGCCGCGACCGTGGCCCTGCCGGAGGGGACCGCGCCGGCGACCGGCTGGCCGGGGATCGTGGTCGTGCACGAGATCTACGGTGTCGAACCTGACATGCTGGATGTGGCGGATCTGTTCGCCGACCGTGGCTACGCGGCCGTCCTGCCCGATCTTTACAGCCATGGCACCAGGACCGGGTGCCTGGCGCGGGCCATGCACCAGTTGGCCACCGGCAGGCCGGGCCGGCCCACCTCCGACATCGACGCGACGCGGCGGTGGCTGGCCGGGCGCGAAGACGTCGACGGCGACCGGCTCGGCGTGATCGGATTCTGCATGGGCGGTGGGTTCGCGCTCGCCTACGCGGCGAGTGCGCCCCCTGGGGTGCGGGCCGCGTCGGTGAACTACGGCGCGGTTCCCCGCGACGAAGAGGAGTTGCGCGCGGTGTGCCCGGTCGTGGGCTCCTACGGCGGCCGCGACGCAGGCTTCCGGTCGCACGGCAGGCGGCTGCAGGAGCACATGCGCGCGCTCGGCATCGAGCACGACGTCGAGATCTATCCCGGCGCCGGGCACTCCTTCATGACCGACGGACACCATCCACTAGCGAGACTCGCGCTGTTCCCGTTGCGCCACGGCCTCGTCCGCCCGGCGGCGGAGGACTCCTGGCGGCGCACCTTCGCCTTCTTCGACACGTACGTCGCCGACCACCGTTGACGCGCCTCGTCGCGTGTGCGGGAAGCCGGAGGCGAGCCTGCGGCGCTCGGCCGGCGGTCGAACGGAGTCAGGCCGGCGGCGCGCCGAGCTCGACCACCGAGCCGGTGGTCCTGGCCCGCTCGACGGCCCACACCACGCGATGGCTGGCCAGGCTGGTCAGCGCGTCGGAGGAGATCAGCGTCGGATCGCCGCCGGCCACGGCCGCCAGGAAGGCCTCGGTCAACGCCTCGTCGCCGCCGCCGTGGCCGTCCGCGGCGCTCGGTCCATGGCCGGCGTGGCTGTCGATGATCTCCTCCCGGCCCGTCCTGAAGTCGACCAGGCGCAGGGTGCGACCGTCGCCGTCGAGGTAGCCGTGGGTGCCGAGCAGCCGGGTGCGGCGGTGTTCCATCGGAGTGAAGGCGCTCATCGTGAACGAGCAGGTCGTGCCGTCGGGGAACTCCATCGCCACGACCTGGTGGTCGACGACGTCGTTGTCGCAGGCGTAGACGCAGCGGCCGTAGGGGCCGGTGCGCAGCGCCGCCAGCACGCCCTCGGTGTCGCGCCGCTCCGTGACCGCGCCCAGCGGCCAGAACTCCCGCTGCGGATCACCCAGGCACCCGAGGTAGAGCCGCTTGGCGGAGTAGGGGCAGGAGGGCTCCAGGGGACAGTCCACGCACCGGTCGGCCGCGCCGGGGGGCCGCTCCTCGGGACGGAAGTGGGTGAGGGTGCCGAAGGAGCTGACCCGGGCGGGCGCCTGCCCGGCCAGGTGGATCAGCCAGTCGATGTCGTGGCAGGCCTTGGTCAGCAGCATGGGCGCGGAGGTGTCCTGCCGCCGCCAGTGGCCGCGCACGAAGGAGTGGGCGTGGTGCCACCAGCCCACGGGCTCCAGATGCTGCAGGTTGACCAGCCGGCCGATCCGGCCCTCGCCGAGCAGCCGCTTCAGCACGCGCGTGTAGGGGGTGTAGCGCAGAACGTGGCAGACGGCCAGCATGATGTCGTTGCGCTCGGCTGCTTCGGCGATCCGTGCCGCCTCGTCCGCGCTGGTGGCCATCGGCTTCTCCAGGAGAAGGTGATAGCCGAGGTCGGCCAGCCGCACGGCCGGGGCCGTGTGCATGCGGTCCTGCGTGGCGACGATCGCCGCGTCGGCCAGCCGGCCCGCCGCCGCGAGGTCGGCCCAGTCCGTGTACACCCGCTCGGGCGCGACGTCGAACTCCGCGGCGACAGCCCGGCGGCGTTCCGGGTCCGGCTCGGCGATCGCGATCACGCGCCCCTTGCCGGTCGAGACCGCGTGGCGGGCGTAGGACTGCCCGCGCAGTCCTGCGCCGACGAGAGCTAGCGTCACATCGGACATGTGGCTCCTTCCTGGGCCGATCACTCGTTCCGGGCAACCGCCCGGCCGCCGTCGGCGGCGGCCGGGCGGGGCCGGCGGGGGTTCAGTTGGCGGTGAAGAGCGCGTTGACCTGCTGGTTGGCGGCGGTCAACGCGGTCTGGGCGTCCTTGCGGCCCAGCCAGACCTCCTCCAGAGCGCTGGACACGATCTGGTTGATCTCGTCACCATGGTCGCTGACCGGCAGCAGGAACGTGCCGTCCGCCGCTTCCGCCTCCTCGACGAAGACCCGAACGTCCCAGCCCTTGGCCCGGTACGCCTCCAGCGAGCGTTCGGAGGAGGAGGCCACAGCGGGGAAGACCACCGCGTTGCGGGCCACGATGTCCTGGCACGCCGGCGAGCCGAGGAACTTCACCCACTTCCAGGCGGCCTCCGGGTGCGGGGTACCGGAGTAGATGACGTCGGCCAGGCCGTTGAAGGCGGACTTGCGGCCCTGCGGCCCGGTCGGCAGCGGCGCGAAGGCGAACTTCTGCTCCGTGGACTCCATGTACGTCCTGATCATCCAGGAGCCGGTGATGCCGAGCGCGCCCTTGCCGGAGTTCAGCACCGCGTCGATGCCGAGCGAGCTGGTCTTGTCGTACGGCGCGGCGTAGCCCTTGTCGATGAGCCGCCGGAACCAGGTGACGGTCTCGGCCAGCTTGGGGCTGTCGTAGAAGTAGCGGGTGCCGAACGGGTTCTTGTCGATGTAGCCGAAACCGTTGGAGACGGCGAGGTTGCCCCAGCTGTTCTGGCCCTGCGAGCCGTCGTTCAGCTCCGGCACGATGCCGTGCACGGCGACCTTGGTCTTGTCGAAGCCGGGCTCGTCGCCGCGCTTGCCGTTCTGGTCGACGGTGAGCCTGGCGATGGCCTTCTCGAAGGTGCCGCCGTCGGCGGGGTTCCAGGTCAGCTCGGACAGGTCCACGCCGGCCTGCTCGGCGAGCTTGGTGTTGTAGATGACGGCCATGGTGTCCCAGTCCTTGGGCAGGCCGTACCGCCTGCCGTCCTTGACCCACGGCTCGGCCAGACCGGGCCGGTAGCGGGTGAGGTCCACCTTGTCGGCCTTGACCATGGGGTCGATGTCGAGGAGCTGGCCGTTCTTGACGAACTGCGGGTAGTAGGAGGCCTGCATGGTGATGACGTCGGGGGCTTGGCCGGAGACCATCTGGGTGGTGAGGTTCTGCCAGTACTGGTCCCAGGCGTTCTGCGTGATCTTGATGGTCACGCCGGGGTCGGCCTGCTGGAAGGCGTCGGCGCACTGCTGGTAGGCGCCCTGCTGGACGTCGTCCCACAGCGCGTAGGTGAGCGTGACCTTGCCGTCCTCCGGCCCGTCGCCACCGCCGCTGCCGCACGCCGCCGCCAGCAGCAGCAGAGCCGCGGCCGCACAACCTCTTCTCATGACTTATCCCTTCATGCCGGAGAACTGGATGGAGTCCACGAGACGGCGGCCGAAGAAGACCACCAGCAGCAGGACCGGGAGGACCGACAGGGCGGAGCCGGCCATCAGCCCGGTCCAGTCGGGCGCGGTGTTGGGCGACTGCTTGAGGAAGATGCCGAGCGCCGCGGTCAGCACCCGGGTCTCCTCACCCGGGGCCACCAGCAGCGGCCACAGGTAGTCGTTCCACGTCCACACCGCGGTGGTCAGGGCGAGCGTCAGCAGGGGCCCCTTGGTCATGGGCAGCACCACGCGCCAGAAGATGATCCCCCTGCCGGCGCCGTCGATGAGCGCGGCCTGTTCCACCTCGCGCGGCACGCCGAGGAAGAACTGCCTCAGGAAGAAGACCGCGAACGGCGACATGAGCAGGCTGGGGGCGACCAGGCCCTGGAAGGTGTTGAGCCAGCCGAGTTCCTTGACCAGGACGAAGTTGGGCAGCAGCGTGAAGATCGGCGGCACCATCAACGCGGCGACGAACAGCCCGAACAGCAGGTCGCGGCCGGGAAAGCGCAGGCGGGCGAAGGCGTAGCCGGCCATCGCGCAGCAGAGCGTCTGCACGGACGTGACGAGCCCGGTGTAGATGATCGAGTTGCCCAGGTAGCGGAAGAAGTCGAGGTCGGCTCCCGACCCGCCGGCCGCCCGCGACTCCTCGCGGGTGGCCAGGCCGAGGACCCGCTCGAAGTTGACCAGGGTCGGGTGCGCGGGCAGCAGTCCGGCGCTGTCGCCGACCAGTTCGCGGCCGGGGGTGATGGCCGTGCGCAGCATCCAGTAGAGCGGGAACAGGGAGATCAGCACGGCCAGGATCAGGCCGGCCCAGGCGAGTCTTCTCATGCGCGTCCCCTCACGCGAGGTCCGAGGTCGAGGCGCGCAGCAGGCGCATCTGGACGAAGGTCAGCACGCCGAGGATGAGCAGCAGGCTCAGCGCCAGCGCCGAGGCGTAGCCCATCTTGAAGTGGGTGAACGCCTGCTCGTAGATGTAGAAGTAGACGACCCGGGTGGCGTTGGCCGGACGGCCCATGGTGGTGACGGCGACGGTGTCGAAGAGCTGGAACGAGCCGATCAGCGAGACCACCAGCACGAACGCCAGGATGGGCCGCATCAGCGGCAGCGTGATCCGGAAGAACGTGCGGACCTCGCCGGAGCCGTCGAGCGCCGCCGCCTCGTAGACCTGCGGCGGCACCAGCAGCATCCCCGCGTACAGCAGCAACGCCGTGTAGCCGGTGCCGCTCCAGGAGGTGATCATCGCCACGCTGGGCAGCGCCAGGTCCGGCGAGGTCAGGAACCCCTGGTTGTCCAGGCCGAGGGCGACCAGCAGGTGGTTGACGAAGCCCAGGTTGGCGTCCAGCAGCCACATCCACAGCAGGCCGGTGGTCACGCTGGGCACCAGCCAGGGCACCACGAGCAGCGAGCGGACCAGCAGCGATCGGGTCAGCCGGTGCAGCAGCGCCGCGAGGCCGAGTCCGGCGATCATCTGGATGCCGATGTTCATGACCACGTACCCGCCGGTGACCTTGAGCGAGTTCCAGAACAGCGGGTCGCGGGCGAGCTTGGCGTAGTTGTCCAGGCCGACGAACCGCGGCTGCGACAGCAGGTTCCAGTCGGTCAGCGAGTACCACGCGCCGCGCAGCGCCGGATACAGGTAGAACAGGGCGAAGCCGAGCAGCACGGGGGCGAGGAAGGCCAGCGCGATCGCGCCGTCTCCGCGCGGCCTGGTCCTGACCCGGCGGCGGACCGCTGGTTCGGTGAGCGTCGTCGTCATGGGCCGATCCGTTCGGCTGGTCGCAGCATCGCCGGACCTCCTGGGCCACTGGTGCGGAATGTTGGAGCCCATCATGGCCACTTACGAAATCTTGTCAATACCTTCGAGAGGATTAGCGTCCTGGCCTGGTATTTCGGCAACACACCTTGGCGACATGGGGAGATAATCGAAAGTATTGACAAGATATCGAAGGTCCTGGGACCGTCCTCCTCATGGCCTTCTCAGACCTCGACCTGCTCGTCGTGGGCGACGCCAACCCCGACGTGATCGTGTCCGGGGCGCCTCGGGCGCCCGCCTTCGGCCAGCGCGAGCACCTCGTGGACGCGGGGCACCTGGTGCTCGGCGGCTCGGGGGCGATCACCGCGCACGGAGCGGCCCGGCTCGGGCTGCGCACCGCCTTCGTCGGGCGGGTGGGCGACGACCCGGCCGGGACCTTCGTGCTCGACGCGCTCGCCCGCGCCGGCGTGGACGTGTCCGCCTGCGTCGTGGACCCCGGCGCGCCGACCGCGCTCACCGTCGTCCTGGCGGACGGAGCCGACCGGGCGATCCTGACCGCGCCCGGCTGCCTGGACCGGCTCGACGCCGCCGACGTCCCCCCGGAGCTGCTCCGGCGCACGCGGCACGTCCACGTCTCGTCGTACTTCCTGCAGCCGCTGCTCGCCGCGGGACTGCCCGGCCTGTACGCGGCGGCGCGGGCCGCCGGGGCGACCACGTCGCTGGACACCAACGACGACCCGTCGGACCGATGGCAGGGCCTGGACGAGGTGCTGCCGCTGACCGACGTCCTGCTGCCCAACGAACGCGAGGCGCTCGCCCTGGCCGGGACGGACCACCTCGACGCCGCGGTACGCGCCCTGGCCGCGCGCGGCACCACTCCGGTGGTGAAGTGCGGCGGCGACGGCGCGCTCACCGTGGACGGCGGCGAACCGCTCCGCGTCCCGGCCGTCACCGCCCGCGTGACCGACACGGTCGGCGCGGGCGACAGCTTCAACGCCGGCCTGCTGGCGGCCCGCCTGCGCGGGCTGCCGGTACGGCGCGCCCTGGAGGTCGCCGTGGCCTGCGGCACCCTCTCCACCCGAGCCGCAGGGGGCACAGCGGCGCAGCCGACCTGGGAGGAAGTCACCTCATGAAGAAGCCGAAGATCGTTTTCGTCGGCGCGGGGAGCGTCGTGTTCACCCAGGGCCTCCTGGCCGACCTGCTGGCCTACCCCGAACTGGACGCGGTCCGCGTCGCGCTGCACGACATCGACCCCGAGCGGCTGGAGGTGGCCGAGGCGGCCGCCCACCAGATCGCGACCGCCCGCGGCGCCCGGCCCGAGATCACCGCCACCCTCGACCGCAGAGCCGCCCTGGACGGCGCCGACTTCGTCATCAACATGATCCAGGTCGGCGGGCACGACGCCACCGTCACCGACTTCGACATCCCCGCCCGCTACGGGCTGCGCCAGACCATCGCCGACACCATCGGCGTCGGCGGCGTCTTCCGGGCGCTGCGCACCTTCCCCGTGCTGGACGCGCTGGCCGCCGACATGGCCGCCGTCTGCCCGGACGCGGTGCTGCTGAACTACACCAACCCGATGGCCATGAACGTCTGGTACCTGGCCGGGAAGGTCCGCAACGTGGTGGGGCTGTGCCACTCGGTCTACTGGACCATGCGCGGGCTGGCCGACCTGGTGGCGGTGCCGTACGAGGAGATCACCTACCTGGCCGCCGGAGTCAACCACCAGGCGTGGGTGCTGCGGTTCGAGCGCGACGGCGAGAACCTCTACGACCGGCTCGACACGGCCATCGCCCGCGACCCGGAGCTGCGGCGCCGCGTCCGGGTGGAGATGTACCGGCGGCTGGGCAGCTACCCGACCGAGACCAGCGAGCACTCGGCCGAATACCTGCCCTGGCTGATGCGTCACGACGCCGAGATCGACCGGCTGCGCATCCCGGTCGGCGCGTACGTGCGCATCAGCGCGGACAACGTGCACGAGTACGAGCGCACCCGGCAGGCTGTCCGCGACGACGCCGAGCTGGCGATCGCCGGCACCGACGAGTACGCGCCGCAGATCATCCACAGCATGGTCACCGGCACGCCCCGCGTGGTCTACGGCAACGTGGTCAACGACGGACTGATCGCCAACCTGCCCGCCGGATGCGTGGTCGAGGTGCCCTGCGCGGTGGACTCCTCAGGAGTCCGGCCCACCCGCGTGGGGGCGCTGCCACCGCAGCTCGCCGGGCTCAACCGGGCCTACGTCAACGTGAACGAACTGGTCGTGCGCGCCGCCGTCGAGGGACGGCCCGACCACGTGCGGCACGCGCTCATGGTCGACCCCAACACCTCGGCCACGCTGTCGCTGGAGGCCATCTGGCGGCTGTGCGACGACCTGGTCCGCGCGCACGGGGCGCTGCTGCCCGAACCGCTTCGCGCCACGCTGGCGGACTGACGCCGTGGGGGCTGCCCACCGGCTACCTGCCGGCGATCTCCACCTTCAGCCCCCGCTCCCGCAGCGACTCGACCGTCTCCGGGTCGGCCGGCTCTCCCGTGATGAGGAGGTCCACCTCCGACAGCGCGCAGACCGGCGCCATCTCGACCCGGCCGAGCTTGGAGGAGTCGGCCACCACGATCCGCCGGGCGGCGGCACGCAGCATGCGCTGCTTCATCTCGGCGTCGGGCAGGTTGACGTTCGTGACGCCCGCCTCGGGATGGACGCCCCCGCACCCGACGAACACCGTGTGGGCGCGGATGCCCTCCAAGATCTTGCCCCCCAGCGGATCGACCAGCGAGTGCTGCTGGCGGCGCAGGCTGCCCCCGGTCACCACCACGGCGAACCTCGGCAGCGCCGGCTCCAGCTCCAGCGCCGTGCGCAGGCCGTTGGTGAACACCGTCACCTCCGTCAGGTCCGGGCGGGCCACGAGTTCCCTGGCCACGTACGCGGTCGTCGTGCCCGCCCCCATCAGCACGCTCTCCCCGGAGCCGACCAGCCGGGCCGCGGCCCGGGCGATGAGCGCCTTCTCCACCGCCGCCGCGCCCAGGGACAGCTCGAACGACGGCTCCCCCCGCGGCGGCGGGCTCGCCGCCACCGCGCCGCCTCGCACCCGGCGGACCTTGCCCTGCTCCTCCAGCGCGTCCAGGTCGGCCCGGACCGTCACCGTCGAGACGCCGAACACCTCGGCCAGCTCCGCCACCCGGGCGAACTCCTGCTCCACGAGAAGGCCGAGCATCCGCTCCCGCCGCACCTCGGTCGGCATGGACTCGCTCATCGGCGGATCGCCTCCGGCAGCAGACCGCCGTGCGCCTCGATCAACTCGTCGCAGAGCGCCTCGATGGCGGGCAGCGGCAGGGTCGCCGCCGTGTTGGGGTCGAGCATCGCCGCGTGGTGGACGTGCCTGCGGTCACCGTCGAGCACCGCCCGCACGGTCAGCTCGACGACGTTGAGGAACGTACGGTTCAGCGCCGCGAGCTGAGTCGGCAGCTCGCCCACCGGCCGCGGATGGATCCCCGTGGCATCGACGAGGGCCGGGACCTCCACGCAGCAGTCGGCCGGCAGGTTGCCGATCAGGCCCCCGTTGCGGACGTTGACGTAGACCTCCTTCTCCTGTCCGGTCAGCACGGCCAGGATCGCCGCCGCCGCCGGCTCCTGGTGCTGCCAGCGCACCAGCAGCGACCGCCCGGCCGACAGCGCCCGGCGGGTCTCCTCGTACTGGTGCATGCTCTGGCCGACCCGCCGCAGGTACTCCTCCACCGGCACGCCCAGGCGCGTGGTCTCCTCGGCGTGCGGCAGGAACCACGGGACGTACTCCGCGGCGTGCTCGCTCGACTGGGTCGGGAAGTAGCCGAACCGGCGGTACATCTCGACGCGCACGTGCCTCGCCAGCTCCGCGTCGGCCGCGAGGAGCGCGTCCAGCTCCGGGTACAGGGGGCGCCCCTCGGCCTCGAACCGCAGCACGAACGACTGGTGATTGACCCCGGCGCTGAGGAAGCTGATCTCGTCCACCCCCCGCCCGACCAGGTCGGCGAGGTAGGTGTGCGTGTCGCACACGGCGTGGCACACCCCGGCGAACCGGTCGAACCCGGTGGCCTCCTGCACGGCCCATCCCGTCATCGCCATGGGGTCGCTGCAGTTGAGCAGCCAGGCTTGCGGGCACAGCTCGGCCAGCTCGCGGCCCAGCTCGACGAAGAACGGGATGGTGCGCAGGCCGCGGAAGATGCCGCCGATGCCGATCGTGTCGCCGATCGTCTGGCGCAGGCCGTACCGGTGCGGGATCTCGAAGTCGCGCAGGGTGGCCTCGAACCCGCCCACGTCCACGTGGCTGACCACGAAGTCGGCGCCGTCGAGCGCGCGCCGCCGATCGAGGGACACGATGATCGTCGCCGCGGAGCCCGCCTCGGCGTCGAGCGACCGCACCAGGGCCTCGGCCGTGGCGAGCACGGCCGGATCGGTGTCGTGCAGCACGATCTCCAGCTCGCCGTGGAGCCCGGATTCGAGCAGCAGGTCGGACACCACCCTGCGCGTCAGGTCGACGTTGCCCGCACCGATGAAGACGATCCGCGACATCCCACCTCCCGCCTGGTCCGCGCACGAAGCGCGCGGGCATCATAACCCTTCACCCGCGCGAGAGCGGCTACGGCCGGCCGGCGAAGAAGCGGTCGAGGGCGTCCTGCTGCTCGCCGTCGAAGGCGCGCCTGGGGAGGAAGCCCGTCCACTGCCTGCCGATGAAGAACAGCCAGAACTCGGGAGTGCCGACGATCCGCGCGAACATGGACCACCGCACCGTGGTGGTGGATTGGTCCGTCGCGCACTCGTAGCCGTCGTCGGTCACCCGGAGCGTCGTGGGCACGCAGAGGTAGGCGAGCTGTCGCCTGGCCATCCTGCGCGCCGACCACATGAGCGCGAACGGGAACACCACCGCCCCGGCCAGCAGGCCCGCGCCGAGGCCGGTGGCACCGGCCAGCAGGCAGCCGGCCCCCGACACGGTGAAGGCCGCCGGCAGGGCCACGAAGAGCGTCCGCAGCTGCCGGTTGAGACCCTGCTGGAGCGCCCGCGCCACCTCGTCGGGAGAGAGCTCGTACCTGACCGTGATGTCCACTGTGCCGCCTTCGTCGGATGCGACGATCATCATTCACTGCAGGGGACGGCTTCGCAACGCGACCTGGGCATGGCCACCCTCCTCCACGCCGCGTACGGCAAGACCGCGTCGGCACAGGCGTGGACCGTCCGACCGGCCCGGGCCGGTCGGACGGAACATCCGGGACGTCTCGTTCGTCCTCCGAGGTGTGACGAGCTCACCGGATCTCGACGAGCGGCTGCGCGACGCGGCAGCCCGCATGCACCGGGCCGACCACCTGCGGCGGCTGGGCAAGGCCACCGCGGAGCAGATCCAGCAGGCCCGCCGCACCCTGGCCGACCTGGAACTGGAGGCGTCTCTGGAGGAGGACGACGTTGCCCGCCTGGAAGGCGGGCTGTCCGCCGTCCTGGCCCGCCTGCTGGGCAACCGCGAGCAACGGCTGGAACGCGAGCGTGCCGAGGCGGCCGCCGCCAGGCAGCGGGCCGAGGGCCACCGGGCCCGCCTGGCCGCGCTGGAGGCTGATGCGCGGGCGACCGCGGCCGAGCTGGCCGAGCTGGCGAGCGCCCCGGAGGAGTACACGGAGTTGCTGGCCGCGAAGGAGCGCCGGCTCGTCAGGAGCGGTGACGCCCGCGCCCGAGAGCTGGTCGAGCTCGGCGCCGCCCTGGACCGGGTGACGGCCGACCTGCGTGAGCACGCGGAGGCCCACCGGGCCGGAGCGGCCGCACACGACGCGCTCGGCCGGGTGCTGCGCCCGCTGAAGGCGGCCAGGGGCGCCTCCACGTGGGACCTGTTCGGCGGCGGGCTGATCGCCGACTCCATCGAGCACGACCGGCTGCGCGCCGCCGACGAGGCCGCCTGGCACGCCCAGCGGGCCCTGGACGTCTTCTCCCGCGAGCTGGCCGACGTCGGTGTCCCCACCCCTCCCCACCTGCCCAAGGTGGACACGCGGTGGTTCGTCGACACGTTCTTCGACAACATCGTCACCGACGTGATCAAGCACCAGCGCATCGAGAACACCCTCGGCGAGGTCGAGAAGACGGCCCGATGGGTCCGCGACACGGGTGAGCGCCTGAAGGCCCGCCACGCCGAACTGTCCGCCGAGCGTGCCCGGCTGCTGGCCAGGCGGGAGAACCTGCTGCACGGTTGAGGCCGCGCGGTCCCGGGGGTTCGGCCGGAGGGCCGGAAGGCCACATCCGCGGAGACGCGAAGACGATCGCGTATGAACGGAGCACACATACACATAGGAGATCTTCCCCCGCCTTCCTACGATTGATCACGGGACGAGGCGACCGGTCCCGCGGCCACGAGGCAGCGGGACCATGAGGACGAGGAGCCACTGATGAAGGTCTTGGTCACGGGCGCGACCGGCACGGTGGGCCGGCAGGTCGCGGCCCACCTGGGTGGCACAGGAGCCGAGGTCCGGGCGCTGGCCCGTGATCCCCGCGCGCTGGAGCAGCAGGGCATCGAGGTCGTGCGCGGCGACCTGGCCGATCCGCACACCCTGCACGCCCCACTGGCCGGGGTCGACGCGGTGTTCCTGGTATGGCCGTTCGCCACCGCCGAAGGGATGGCCGAGATCCTGGACGTGATCGCCGAGCACGCCCGCCGGGTGGTCTACCTGTCGTCGGCGGCGGTCCGCGACAACGAACAGCGGGCCGAGCGGTTGATCGAACGGACCGGGCTCGCGTGGACCTTCCTGCGGCCGCACGTCTTCGCGGCCAACGCGTTGCGGTGGGCGACGCAGATCCGCGCCGAAGGCGCGGTGCGCGGCCCGTACGGGGCGGCCACCATGGCCCCCATCCACGAGCACGACATCGCCGCCGTCGCGGTCCGCGCGCTCACCGGCGACGGACACGATGGCGCGAGCTACGAGCTGACCGGGCCCGAGAGCCTGGCTCAGACGGAGCAGGTACGCGTCATCGGCGAGGTGATCGGCCGCCCGGTGCGATGGATCGAGACGTCTCCGGCGACCGCGCGGCGGGAGATGCTCGACCGTGGCTGGCCGGACGCCGCCGTCGACGGCGTTCTCCAGGCCCAGGCCGCGCTGGTGACCGAGCCCGGCCCCGTCACCTCCACGGTGGAGAAGGTCACCGGGGCGGCCGCCCGTACGTTCCGCGAGTGGGTCCACGACCACTCGAGCGCGTTCCTGCAGGGCCGCTGACCCGGGCCCGCGGGCCGGCCGGTGCCCTACTTGACGGCCCCGCCGGTGATGCCGGAGATGATCTTCCGTTGGGCGACGGCGAAGATGATCAGCAGCGGCAGGCTCATGAGGATGATGTAGGCGAAGATCAGGTGCCAGTTGTCGAGGTAGAGGCCGGCGTTGGCGACCTGGAACAGGTTGAGCGGCAGGGTGTCGAGCCGCCCGCCGACGACGAAGAACGCGTAGAAGACGTCGTTCCACACGTACAGGCAGATGAGGATGGTGGCGGTGGCCAGCACCGGGCGCAGCAGGGGCAGGATGACCGAGACGAACACCCGCACCGGCCCGGCGCCGTCCATGCGGGCGGCCTCCTCGATCGACACGGGCACGGTGCGGACGAAGCCGGTGACGAAGAAGATGACGGTGGACATGTAGATGCCGGCGTAGACGCCGACCATGCCGACGACGCTGCCGGCCAGGCCGAGCTGACGCAGCAGCAGCACGATGGTGACGACGGCGGGCGGCAGCACGATGCCGCTGATGGCCAGCGCGTACAGCACGGCGTTCAGCCGCCCGGCGCGGCGGGCGAGGATCCACGACGCCATGGAACCGAGCGTGAGCACGAGCGCGACCGACGGCACGACGACGAGCAGGCTGCCGAGGAACGCCGCCGGCACCTCGCCCTGCTGCCAGACCTGGCCGAGGTTCTCCCACAGCTGCCAGCGCGACGGCAGCGACAGGTCCGGCGACAGCGCCTCGCCCTGCGACTTGGCGGCGGTGACGACGACCAGCCACAGCGGCACGCCCATGACGAGCACCACGAGCGCGACGACGGCGGCGGGGCGCAGCCGGGCGGCGAGCCCACGCGGCCGGGGCGGCGGGACCCGGCGGCGGGCTGGGGCGCCGTAGGCGGGGGCGGTCACAGGATCTCCTCCCTCTTGCGCAGGACGCGGATGACGGGGAAGGCCAGCAGCGCGACCATGAGGAACAGCACCAGGCTCATGGTCGTGGCCTGCGCGAACAGCCCCTGGCCGAAGGTGCGGTAGATGAAGATGTTGAGGATCTCGGTGCTGCGGGCGGGCCCGCCGCCGGTGAGCGCCTGGACGATGTCGAAGCCGTTCATGGAGCCGAGCAGCGCGGTGGCGACGTTGAAGGTGATCGCGGGGGCCAGCAGCGGGAAGCGGACCGACCAGAACGCCTGCCCGCTGGAGGCGCCGTCGATGCGGGCGGCCTCGGTGACGTCCTGCGGGATGGTCTTCAGCCCGGCCAGGTAGATGAGCATCGACAGGCCCATCCATTTCCAGGCGTGGATGACCGCGGCCAGCACGAGCGTCCAGGTGGTGCTGCCCAGCCAGGCGACGTCCACCGGCTGCCCGGTCACGGCGGAGAGCAGGTCGTTCAGACTGCCGTCCGGCTTGAGCAGGGCCTGGAACAGGTAGCCGACCGCCAGGGCCGACATGAGCACCGGGATGAGGAAGACCAGGCGGGCGGTCCGGTTGAGCCAGGTGTCCTTCTCCAGCAGGACGGCTAGCCCGAAGCCGAACAGGTTCTGGAACAGCGCCACGAGCACGGCGTAGCTGACGGTGATGCGCAGCGCGCTGAACAGGGTGCCGTCCGACAGCAGGTAGCTGAAGTTCTCGAAGCCCACGGGCCGGATGTCGCTCTTGAAGCTGGACCAGTCGGTGAAGGCGTAGACGAAGTTGAACACGGTTGGCAGGAAGAAGAAGACGAACAGGATGGCGAAGGCCGGGGCGAGGAACCATATCGGGTGGGTGCGGTTTCGCGCGATCGTCGCGGCCGGTCGCGGTCCTGCGGGCTTACGGCGTCCGGTGGGCGGGCGGGTGAGCGTCTCCTGACCGGTCGGCATGATCGGCTCCTCGGGAGGGGCGGGGCGGGAGACTCGGGCCGGCCTCCCGCCGGGAGGGGGTGGGTCAGAAGCCGGAGGCGCCGGCCGCCTTGGCGAGCTGGGCGAACTGCTTCTGCGTGGCGGCCGCCACCTGCTCGGGGGTCAGGCTGCCGGTGATCATGTCGGCCAGGTTCAGGTACAGGTCGGGGTTGGCCACCGCGAGCGCCTGCATGGAGCCGACCGACCGGCCGAGCGAGGCGTGCACGTCCAGCAGCGCCTGCGGCACCCCGTCGGGGGTGTCCACGTCCGAACGCAGCGAGACGGTCTTGCGGTCGGCGACGAAGCCGGCGTAGCCGGGGCCCATCCAGTACGCCAGCAGCTGCCGGGCGGCCGCCTCGCGCCTGGCGTCGCCGGTGCGGAAGGCCACCAGCGCGTTGGACTGGTCGGGGATGAAGGTGCCGACGTTCCCGGACGGCGAGATCGGGAAGAACCCGATCCTCTTGTCCAGCTCCGCGGTGTCGGCCTTGGCCTGGAGCTGGCCGAAGAACGAGTTGACCTGCACGGCCATGGCGGCCTTGCCGGACAGCAGCGCCTCGCCCTGGTCCTCGAACGTGGCCGTCTTGACGTCGGCGTTGAACAGGCCCTCGTCGATGAGCCCCTTGTACCTCTTGATCGCGTCCAGGACGGTCTTGTCCTCGAAGGTCTCCTTGCCGGCGTTGATCCGGTCCCACAGCCCGTCGCGGGCGGCGTCGGCGAGCTGGACCTGCACCCACCACTGGGTGGCCCACTTGTCGCCGGCCATCTCGAAGAACGGGGTGACGCCCTTGCCCTTCAGCGTGCGCGCGACCTCGACCAGCTCGTCGAAGTCCTTCGGCGTCTGCTTGACGCCGTTCGCGGCGAGGACCTCCTTGTTGTAGTAGACGCCCTCGACCGCGGGACTGGTGACGAGCGCGGCGTAACGCGTCTTGTCCAGCAGTCCCGTGATGTCGCGCAGCTCGGGTGACAGGGAGGAGAGCCAGGGGGCGCCGTCGAGCGGCTGCAGGTTGGCGGGGGCGTTCAGCGCGGTGAGCATGGACGCGGTCGGCTGCCAGAACGCCAGGTCCGGCTTGTCGCCGGTGGCGACCTTGGTCTGCACGCCCTGCTCGTACGGGTCGGGGATGGTGACGACCTCGACCTTGGCGCCGGTGGCCTGGGTGAAGGCGTCGGTCACGGCCTTGGGCACGGTGTTGCTGTTCTGGGCCGCCCAGATCGTCAACGTGACCCCGTCCAGGCGGTCGGTGGGTGCGGGCCAGGCCGCCGGCGAGGCGCCGGCGGCGGGCGTGGCGGGCCCGGAGGCGGGGTCGCTGCAGGCCGCGACGGCCAGGACGAGGGCCGCCGCGGCGGCGAGAGGCTGTGCGAGCTTCACGGTGCAGATCCTTTTATCCATGTTCCGCCACTTATGGTGGCGCAACATCTTGTATGGGGGGGTTAGAGGGGACGCAGGCGCAGGACGCGGGCGGTGGGTGCGGGCAGGGTGGTGGTGACGGTCAGCTCGGCGGTGCGCGGGTTCCACGCGTGCGTCCAGCCGCCGGCCGCCGAGGGATAGGCGATCCGCACGTCCAGGTCACGCCCGGTCAGGTGTGGAAGCGGGAGGACGGCGGTGTCCGCGGCGCCGGGCCTGCGCCAGATCCCCAGGTGGGTGCCCTCCCCGGCGCGCAGGCCGAGGGCGAGCCACGGGTCCTCCCAGCCGGGCAGGCCCAGCGGCCAGCACGGCGTGGCACGCAGCAGGTCGGGGCGGAGGCTCTGGTGGAGCCGGACACCCTCCCGGACCAGGGCGAGCTGGTCCGGCGTCATCCGGTGCAGGTTGCCGGACAGGTAGAGGCGGCCGAGGATGCCGGTGCACAGGGTGAAGGCGATCTCCTCCTCGGTCATGCCGGGCTGGGGGTAGGCCCAGTTGGCGGCCTGCTCGGGCAGCGTCGACAGCGGGGCGGCGACCGCGATCGGCGGGTAGCGCAGGAAGTCCTGCTGGTCGCTGGTGGACTGCAGTTGCAGGCGCGACAGCATGGCGTAGTCCATGCGCATCGCACCCGAGCCACAGTTCTCCAGCACCAGGTGCGGATGCCGGTCCAGCACGCCCTCCAGCCAGGCCAGGTGGGCCCGGTTGTGCGCGAGCAGCCCGGCGCCGACGCTGGTGGCGTCCCGGTCGGTGCCCGCGCCGGGATCGATGTTGTAGTCGAGCTTGAAGTAGCCGACGCCCAGGTCCTCCACCAGCCGGTCCACGACCTGGTCCAGGTGCGCGACGGCGGCGGGGTGGCGCAGGTCCAGGTGGTAACGGCCGTGCTCGGCGACCCGGACGCCGCCGCGCTGCAGGAACGCCTCGGCGGGCAGCTTGTCGGCCATGGGGCTGCGCACGCCGATCACCTCGGGCTCCAGCCACAGACCGGGTGTCATGCCGTGCCCGGCGATGCGGGCCAGCACCTCCTCCAGCCCGCGCGGGAACCGCGTCTGGGACGGCAGCCACTCGCCCACGCTGTCCCACCAGTCGCCGCCGTCGTCGTACCAGCCCGCGTCCACGCAGAACACCTCGGCCCCCGCGGACGCCGCGGCGTCGATCAGCGGCAGCAGCTTGTCCGTCGTCGGGTCCCCCATCAGGGTGTTCATGTAGTCGTTGAACACCACCGGCAGCCGGGGGCGGTCGGGGTGCGGGCGCAGCAGCGCACGCCGGTGCGCGGTCAGGGCCGCCGCCGCGCCCTCGACTCCGTGGGCGGAGACGGCGACCGAGACCGGCACCGTGCCGAACGACTCGCCGGGCGCGAGCAGTTCGTTCCACTGGTGGTCGACGTCGGTGGGGCCGGACAGGGCGACGTAGGCGCCCTCCATCCGGTCGCCGACCTCCCACCGCCACGGGCCGTTGTGCTCGATCTGCCACAGCCACGTCTGGCCGGTGTTCCGGTCGGTCAGTCCGCCCATCGGCACGTACCGGCCGCTGGACCAGGTGCCCGAGCTGGTCAGCGCGAACACGCCCTTGCCGTGCTGGCCGTGCCCGGCCAGCCCGCGGTCGGCCACGTGCTCGGCGAGCGGCCGGCTCGTCCAGCGGTTCTCGCCCAGCCAGTCGCTGTCGGCGCGCAGCACGTCCAGCTCGTCCACCGGCCGGCCGAGGAAGCCCGCGGCGAAGGAGGTGACGGCCAGCAGCAGCACCGGCTCCTCTCCCCCGTTGGTCACCCGGGCCGACGCCTGGACGGCGGCCACCCCCTCGCGGGAGCGCAGGGTCAGCTCGGCGCTCAGCCCGGAGGTCTCGTCGCGCAGGTGGAGGCGCAGCTCGTGCCATCCGCCCCGCGCCGACTGCTCCGCCCCCGCGTAGCGCAGCCGGCAGCCCACGGCCGTCTCCGACAGCCGCTGCGACGCCCGGGCCCGGCCCTCGCCGGCCACCAGCACCTCCACGAGCGGCTGCGACACCCGCGCCGTCATGGCGGGTGGCCCGGCGGCCAGCTCGCGCAGCGCCACCGGGCCGTCCGGGCCGATCTCCACGACCGCGGCGAGGCCGGAGTGCCCCCAGCGCAGATGTTCAACGACGTCAGCAGGCATCAAGAGCTCTCTTTCCGGGTGAGGCGGTCGCATCGCCCCCGAGGCGATGTGACCGGTCACATGTGTCTGAGCGCCAGTGTGAGCGGTCACACGATGCGGAGGGAAGGCCTCTTTGCGGGATCGTTACGTTCGGGTTTCAGCCACGGGACGGAGGCGCGGTGGACTCGCGCACCACCAGGCTCGGCGGCACGAGGTCCGCCCGGGGCTGCGCCTCGCCGGTCAGTTCGGCCACGGCCGCGCGGAAACAGGCCCGCCCGAGCCCGACGAAGTCCATCCGCACGGTGGTCAGCGCGGGCGTCCAGTACGCCGAGCCCGGAATGTCGTCGAAGCCGACGATGCTCACGTCGCCGGGCACGTCCTTGCCCGCGTCGTACAGCGCCCGACGCACCCCCTGGGCGATGTCGTCGTTGCCGCAGAGGATGGCGGTCACGTCGTCACGCGCGGCCAGCCGCTGCCCGGCCGCGTAGGCGGAGGAGATGTCCCAGCCGCACCCCAGCACGTCGGGGATCTGCGCACCGGCCCGTTGCAGCGCGTCGCGCCACCCCGCCAGCCGCCCCCCGGCGCCGCCCTCCGACGGGATCGCCACGTGGTGCACGGTGCGATGGCCCAGCGCCAGCAGGTGCCGCGTGGCATCGGTCGCGGCACGCCGCTCGTCCAGCGTGATCGCCACCCGCCCCCGGTCGGGCGCGGCCGGCTCCGCGGCGGCGACGGCGGGCACGTGCTCCGGCAGCGCCTCCAGCACCGCGACGCCCGGCGGATCGAAGGCGATCACCACCACGCCGCCCGCACTGCCGTCGCTCACATAGTCGACGGTCTGCTTGACCTCGGCGGGCTCGGCCGACTCCACCACTCTCACGCCCACGGCCATGCCCTCGGCGCGGGCGGCCTCCTCGACTCCCTGCAGCGTGGCGGCATAGCCGTACAGCACGGTGTTGGAGGTCACCACGGTGATGGCGCGGGCCCGGCCCAGGCTCAGCGCGCGAGCGGTCCGGCTGGGCCGGAACCCCAGCCGCTCGATGGCCGCCAGCACCGCGGTGCGCGTCTCGGGACGCACGCGCGGCGACTCGTTCAGCACGCGGGAGACGGTCTGGTAAGACACCCCCGCGGCGGCGGCGACGTCGCGGATGCTGGGCGGGGCCGCACCGCGAGGCGCACGTCGAGGGCTCGTACTCACGATCACATAGTAGGACGGCCCGGCAGCCGGGCTCCGATCCGCTGCGCCTGCGCGGCGGATCGCCTCAGGCCGCGGGAGTCACCCGGCCGGATCCAGCAGCTCGCGCACCAGCGCGTCCTGCAGCCACGCACGGTAGCGCTCCAGGGGCCAGCCACGGTGCCGGCACAGGAGCTGGTGCATGTGCGGGGAGGCCAGGGCGTACACGATGTCGGCGGCGGCCGCGGCGTCGAAGCCCGGCCGCAGGGCGCCGCGCTGGTGCAGGGACCGGGTGAGCGCCAGGTACACCTCATAGGTCGCTCGCGCCCCGGCGTCGGCGGCCGCCCGCATGTCCGGGTCGGCGCCGGCCGCCTCGACGCTGACCATGATGAGGTCGCCGGCACGGTCCAGCAGGTCGGTGGCGTAGGAGACGGTCCGCGCGATCGCTTCCTCGACGTCGGGTTCGGCCTGCGCCGAGAGCACCTCGGACCGCTCGGCCACGCGCACCGGCGCCTCGTCTCCGACGGTCGCCACCCCGAGGGTGTGTCCGAACAGTGCGGCCTTGGTCGGGAACGCGTCGTACAGGGTGCGCTCACCCACCCCCGCCGACGTCGCGACCTCTCGCATCGTCGTGGCGACGTAGCCCTGCTCGACGAAGAGCCGGGCGGCCGCCTCCCGGATGCGGGCGCGGGTGGCGGCCGCGGCGGCGGCGCGCTTCGCCGATCGGTATTGCCTCTTGACGGGTTCGGCCATGGGGAGCATTCTAGGCTCAATTAGCCGCAGTGATACTGCGCCCAATTTAGGGAGGCCTCCATGCCCCGCCCCCAGCTCGCCGGAATCCATCACGTGAAGATCCCGGTCACCGACCTCCCCCGCTCGCGGAGCTGGTACGAACGCGTCTTCGGCCTCACGGTGACCATGGAGTTCCCCGATGGCGACGGCGTCGTGCGCGGCGTGGCGGGCGAGATCGCCGGCCTCGGTGACGTCCTCGTCGCGCTCCGCGAGAACCCGGGGGCCGCGGCGGGCTGCCGGGGCTTCGACCCGATCGGCTTCGCGATCCAGGACCACGCCGACGTCCAGGCGTGGGCCGGCCACCTCGACGAGCTCGGCATCGCGCACTCGCCGGTCATCGAGGCCTCCATCGGCTGGCTGCTGGTGTTCAACGACCCCGACGACCTCGAACTGCACCTCTACACCTGGGCGGCGCACGGCGTCGACCACTCGGCACGGCCCGGCTACGGGCGTCCGGCCACCCGGCCGCCGGCCCCCGTCCGGTGACCGCCGGGCCCTCGGCGGCCCGCACCCTCCTCGCCGGCGTCCCGGCGGCCGCCCAGGCCGCCACGGCGACGACCGTGCCGCACCCAGATCCGCCCGGCAGGAAGGAAATCTTGTGCACGCCATGAACCGTGGCCTCCTCGTGTTGGCCGCCGCATCCACTCTGGTGACGACGATGGCCGCTCCATCCCCGGCCGTGGCCGAGCCCGTCTACCACGAGATCGTCGTCGAGCACAGCGGCAAGTGCCTCGACGTCCAGGACTCCGGCCACGCCCACGGCGCCAACGTCCTGCAGGCCAACTGCGTGAACGGACCCAACCAGCGCTGGCGCCTGCGAATGCCCGAGTTCGACTGAGCTCCTGGGGAGGGCCTTCCACGACAACGCCTTCGCCCCGCGCGGGGCGAAGGCACGCCGCGAGGGGGGACGGTCAGCTGGGCTGGCCGGTGGGCATGACGGTGATCTGCTGCATGTTCACCCTCGGCGGGAGAGTCGCGACGAACCCGACCGTCTGCGCGACGTCCTGGGGCGTGAGCCACTCCATCGCCTGCTTGGAGCCCTCCAGCCACGCCAGCGCGCCCTCGTCGGTGACGTGGCTCTGCAACTCGGTCCCGACGATGCCCGGCTCGATCGCGCAGACCCGCACGTTCTTCGCACCCAGCTCGGCCCGCAGATGGCGGGACAGATGGGTGACGTACGCCTTGGTCGCCGAGTACACGGCGAAGTTCGGGAAGATGTTCTGCGCCGCGATCGACGAGGTGTTGATGAGGTCGGCCACCCCGCGCTCACCCGCAGCCTCGACGAGCTGGGGCGTGAACGCGCCGACGACGTTCATCAGTCCGGTGACGTTGAGGTCGATCTGACGCTGCCACTGGTCGGTGGCCAGCTCCTCGACCGGGGCCGGGAGCATCACCCCCGCGTTGTTGAACAGCAGGTCGGCGCCGCCCAGCTCGGCCACGACACGGTCGGCGGCCGCTCGCACCGCCGCCACGTCGGTCACGTCGAGCGCCAGCGCACGGGCGCTGCCGCCGTTCTTCTCGATCCTGGCGACCAGATCGTCCAGCCGGTCCGCACGCCGCGCCAGGACGACGACACGTGCGCCCAGCTCGGCCAGATGCTCGGCCGAGGCCTCGCCGATTCCGCTGGAGGCGCCGGTGACGACCGCCACGCGGCCGGCGAGGGGACGGGCAGAGGTCTGTGTGGTCATGGTGCGCGCCTTTCCGGGTGGGCGAGATGAGAGGTACGGGGTCGCGGCCGGTCGCCGCGTTCCCCTTCACCAGCACACCAGCCGGCACGACTCCGCGGAGCGCCCGAACATGCCCTGGCCAGGCAGGTCTCCGTGAGGCAGGTACCGGTGGGGCCACCCCACCGAAGGCATGGCACCCCCTGGTTGGCCCACACTGAGGGGTATGGACCGTAGTCGCGAGCTCGCCGACTTCCTGCGCTCACGCCGTGCCCGGATCACCTCCGACCAGGCGGGGCTGCCCGCCGACGGCCGCGCCCGCCGCGTGCCCGGCCTGCGCCGGGACGAGGTCGCCCGGCTGGCCGGGGTGAGCACCGAGTACTACACCCGCCTGGAACAGGGCCGCGCCGGCAACCCCTCCCCGGAAGTGGTCGAGGCCCTCGCGCGTGCCCTCCAGCTCGACCTCGCCGAACGTGAACACCTCACCGACCTGCTGGCACGCCCCGTCCGCCGGGCCCCCGCGAGTCCGCAGCGGGTCCGGCCCGGGCTCCACCTGATGCTGCGGACCCTCGACCACGTGCCCGCCTTCATCCTCGGCCGCCGCACGGACGTCCTGGCCGCCAACCGCCTCGCCCGCGAGGTCCTGACCGACTTCGACGCCCTGCCCGTACCGCAGCGCAATCTCGCCCGCTACTATCTGCTGGATCCCGAGGCCCGCCAACGCGTCGGCGACTGGGAACGGATCGCCGCCGAAACCGTCGCCGTCCTCCGCCTCGAAGCCGGCCGCCACCCCCACGACCGCCAGCTCGCCGACCTCGTCGGCGAACTCACCCTGCGCTCGCCCGAGTTCAGCTCGTGGTGGAACGACCACCGCGTGCTGCGCCGCACGTATGGCACCAAGCACTACCGCCACCCCCTCGTCGGGGATCTGCACTTCTCCTACGAGTCCCTCCAGCCTCCCGGCGACGCCGACCAGACCCTGTGCGTCTACAACGTCGAACCGGGCTCCGAAACCGCCCAGGCCATCCAGCTCCTCGCCAACTGGACGGCGCCCCGGCACGACGCGCGCCCTCGGTCGGGCGCCTGACGATCCGGCGGCGCGGCCCTGGGTTTCGCCCACACACCCGCCGCCGTGCGCCGCTTCCGCCCGGACGGATCCGCCCGGCTCGAGCCGGGCGGATCCCGAGGGATGAGGTCCTGCGCCGGGAACGGTGGTGAGCTGTGCCGGCGGCCCGCATCCCCGAGGGGTGCGGGCCGCGTTCGTGGCCGGGTGCGCCCGGGTTCAGCGGTCCACGTGCAGCCGGCCGAACTCGACCAGCGGGGTGCTACCGGTGAAGTTGCGCTCCACCTCGGCCCGCTCGGCCGCGCTCGGGTTGGCGTTCGCGCAGCTCACCGGAGCGCTGGAGCCGGACATCAGGTCGGAGCAGAGGCCGGTGCGCCGGTCGGGCAGTCCTAAGATGTGGCCGATCTCGTGGGCGGCGATGCGCACCGGGTGGTAGCCCTGCGAGGTGGCTTGCCTGCCCATCCAGATGGTGCCCCGGCCCAGGCTGGTGGGCAGTGCGCGGGGCCAGCCGTTGTCGGCGACGACGACGAAGTGGGCGGGGGTGCCGGCCACGAGGCGGACATTCGTGACGCTGGAGTTCCAGATCTGCGCGGCCTGGTCCACCGCGCCGCGGAACTCCGCCGCCCGGCTGGCGTCGTACCGCAGGACCCTGACCAGGGACGCGGCCTGCGCGGGCGAGGTGGCCAGCAGGAACGCGAGAGTGAGGACGACAGAGAGCGCGAGACGGAGGGGGTTGGGCATCGTGTCTCCTCGGACAGTGGGGGTGCTGTCACGGTAGGCGCCACGGCGCCGCCCGGGGACAAGTCATCTTGCACCTATCGCGGTGGTATGGACCGATGCCGAGCTGAGGGGCGGCCGCTACAGATCGATGTCGCGGAGCTGCCTGCGCGAGGTGATGTCGAGCTTCCTGAAGATGTTGCGCAGGTGGGCGTCGACCGTGCGCGGGCTGAGGAACAGCCGGGCGGCGACCTCCTTGGACGTCGCGCCGCCCGCCACCAGGCGGGCGATGTGGACCTCCTGCATGGTGAGCCGGTCGCCGGCCGGATGGGCCCGGTTGCGAGCCCGCTCGCCGGTCGCGCGGAGTTCCCCCGCGGCGCGGGCGGCGAACGCCTCCATCCCGATGTCCGAGAACAGGCAGTGCGCGTGGCGCAGCCGTTCGCGTGCCTCACGCCGCCGCCCCTGGCGGCGCAGCCACTCGCCGTACAGCAGGTGCGCCCGGGCCTGGTAGACGACCGCCCTGGTGCCGTCGAGACGGTCGATCGCCTCCTGGAACGAGGGCTCGTCGCCGGTGACCAGCGCCCGGGTGTACGCCTGCACGCCGAGCCCCCAGGCGCCGCCCGCCCGGGTCCGCTCGGTCAGCGCGCGCAGCGCCGACGCGGCCGGTTCGTGCTCGCCGCACCGGAGCGCCGCCTCGATCAGCTCGGGCAGGGCGAGTCCGGCGGTGGCCAGGTCACCGGAGGCGACGGCCTGCCGGGCCGCGGCGAACGCGGCGGGATAGTCGGCGAGGCCGTTGTTCAGCACGGCCGTCCCCCAGTGGACGCTGATCGACATGAGCGGGCCGGCCGCGAGCACGGCGTCGAACAGCTCCACGGCCTCGCGCCTGCGCCCGCGGAGCGCGGCCAGGTGGATCCGAGGATAGAACAGCGGCGAGGCGCCGGTGGCCTCGGCGATCGCGGCCCCTTCGGAGATCATCTCGACGGCCGCGCCGAAGTCGCCGGCGTGGACGTTCGCGGTGGCGGCCATGGCCAGCCCGATGGGCAGCGTGAAGAACGAGCCCGACCGGCGGCCCAGCTCCACGATGCGGTGGCCGATGCCCAGGTAGGCGTCGAAGTCCCAGACCTCCACGGCGAGCAGCGAGGCGAGCGACGGCCGCCGCGTCCATTCCTCGTGGCCGGTGTCGGAGACGAGCGGGCGGAGCGCGGGGACCGCCTCCCGGGGCCCGTCGGTGACCAGGCTGACCAGGGCCTCCAGCAGGGCGACCGAACCGGCGGGGCCGGCGGCGGGGGCGGCTGCGGCCTCCCGCACGACGGCGTCGAGGCCGCCGGTCAGGATGCCCATCTCGATCGCGTCCAGATAGCAGGCACGCGACCACGCCGGGTCCACCTGCGTCAGGCGGCGCGCCGCGCCGAGCAGGCAGGCGATGGCGTCGGCTCCACGGTGCCGGACGAACGACAGCCGGCCCCGCAGGAGGTCGGCCTGGGCGAGCTGCCGCGCCGTGCCGGTCATGGCGGTGCCGGTCGTCGCGGTGGCGGTCATGGCGGTGCCGGTCATGGCGGTGGCGGTCGTCGCGGCGGCCAGCAGCTCGGCGGTCCGGTCGAAGTCGCCGACGGCCAGCTTGGCCTGGGCCGCGGCGAGGAGCCGATCGACGCGGCGGGCCGGGTCTGCGGACAGCGCCGCCGCCCGTTCGAGGAAGGCCGCGGTGGCGGCCACGCCGCCACGGGACTGGGCGCGGGCCGCGGAGGCGTCGAGTTCGGCCGCGATCTCCTCGTCGGGCCCGGTGCCGGCCTGGGCGTGATGCCAGGCCACCCGGTCGGGGTCGGCCGCCGGGTCGGTGGCCGACGCCAGCGCCTGATGGGCCAGCCGCCGCTCCTCCGGCTCCGCGGACCTGTAGGCCACCGACCGGGCGAGCGGGTGGCAGAAGCGGATCCGGATGCCGAACTCGATCAGCCCCGAGGCCGCCGCCGCCTCCGCGCCCTCGGCGCCGATCCCGAGCGAGCCGGCCGCACGCCACAACAGGCCCGGGTCACCGACCGGGTCGGCGGCCGCGACGGTCAGCAGCAGCCGCGCGCCGGCGGGCAGGCGTTCCAGCCTGTCCTGGAAGCTGCGTTCGATCCTGCCGGCGGGCGGCGAGGTCACCGGGAGCGCGAAGCCACCGGCCAGCCCGCCAGGGCCGGCGCCGCGCGGCAGTTCGAGCAGGGCGAGCGGGTTGCCCCGCGCCTCGGCCAGGATCCGGTCGCGGACCTGCTCGTCCAGGGGCGCGTGCAGCTCGGCTCCCAGCAGGGCGCGCGCGTCCGGCTCGGGCAGCCCTTCGACGGTCAGGGCCGGCAGCTCATCCAGTTCGGGCGACCGGGCCGGCTCGGGCGACGGGTCCCGTACGGCGAACACCACGGCCACCGGCTCGGCGGCGACCCGGCGGGCGAGGAACGCCAGGGCCTTGGCCGAGGCGTGGTCGAGCCACTGCGCGTCGTCCACCACGCACAGCAGCGGCTGTTCCGCGGCCGTCTCGGCGAGCAGCCCCAGCGTGGCGATGCCGACCAGCAGCGGGTCCGGCGTGCCCGTGTCGAGGCCGAAGGCGATCTCCAGAGCCTTGCGATGCGGCGCCGGCAGGCCGGCGCGATGTCCGAGTACCGGCGCGCAGAGCTGGTGCAGGGCCGCGAACGGCAACTCCATCTCGAACTCGGCGCCGGACGCCTGCATGACCCGGAACCCGGACGCCGCCCGCCGCGTGTGGTCCAGCAGCGCGCTCTTGCCGATGCCGGGCTCGCCGCGCAGCACGAGGGCTCCCCCCTCCCCCTGCCCGGCCGCGCTGATCAGGGCGTCGAGCCGGAACGTCTCCCGCCGCCGGCCCACGAGGGAGATGTCGGCATGTGTCGGGGGCACCCGCCCATGCTAGAGGGACGTCGTCATTCCGGGATCGGGCCCGTGTTGTGGGGTGTGGCGTGGGGCGTGGTGACGCCCGCGTAGCCCAGGTGCATGACCATGCCCTCGGACGCGTGCGTGAAGTTGTGGCAGTGGTCCATCCAGATGCCCGGATTGTCGGCCGTGAAGTCGATCTCGTAGATCTCGCCCGGGGCCACGTTGAGCGTGTCGGTCCACCAGGTGCTCCCCGTGGCCGGGACGCCGTTGCGCGACAGGACCCGGACCCGGTGGCCGTGCAGGTGCATCGGATGGTCGATGAGGCTGCGGTTGACGATGCGCATCCTGACCCGGTCGCCCTCGTCCACCGTCAGCATGGGCACCGCCGGCCACAGCCGGCCGTTGACGGAGCTGCTCACGTAGTTCAGCCGGCCCATGGCGAAACCGAAGCCGTCGTCCAGCGCCAGGTCGAAGGTCTTGTCGTACGCCTCCCCCACGGCGGTGGCGGTGGCCTCGCCGTACGAGAGGGGGTCGAAGCGGGCGACGGTGCTCGCGGGCGCGGGCGCGGCGTCGCCGCCGGGACTGAGGACCAGAGCGGCGGAGTCGGGGATCTCGTCGACGTCGCCGGACAGCGTGACCGGGCCGTCCGGCATGGTGAAGGCGACGTCGAAGCGCCCGCCCGCGGCCAGCAACAGGTCGGTGCCGGGCCTGAGCACGGCCGGGCCCCGGACGGCGTTCCCGTCGATGGCGGTGACGGTGTACGGCGTGCCGCCGAGGCGCAGCAGGTGCGGCTCCTCGGAGCTGTTGACCACGCGCAGCAGCACCGGCTCGCCGGCGGCGACGGCCTCCCCCTCGGGCCGGTCGGCGGTGTCGAACGCGGCGACGGGTTCGTCGGCTCCGGGCCACAGGTGGGTGAAGACCGTCCGCTCCGTTCCGGCGGTCGCCTTCTCCTCCTCCACGATCAGGGCGCCGAACAGGCCGCGCCGCACGGTCTGGGCGGAGCCGCGGTGGGTGTGGTACCAGAACGTGCCCGGCCGGTCGGGGACGAACCGGTAGACGTGCCTGCCGCCGGGCTCGACCGCCTCCTGGGTGACGCCAGGCACGCCGTCCTCGGCGTTGGGGACGTCCACGCCATGCCAGTGGAGTGTCACCCCCTCCTCGACGTCGGTGTTGACGAGGGTCACCTCGACCAGCCGGCCGGCCTTGACCCGCAGCTCCGGGCCGGGCGAGCGGCCGTTGAAGGTGAGCGCGTCGATCTCGCGGCCCGAGCTCAGCCGGACCCTGCCGTGCGCGGCGGTCAGGGTGAAGCGGGCGTCGGGCGTCTCGTCGCGCGGCCCGGTGAGCTGCTCGACGCTACGGCCGCCGGCCGCGGCGTGATGGTGGCGCTCGGCCGCCGACACGTTGTCCTGGTAGGCCACGCCCAGCACGACCGCGGGCGCCAGCAGGGCGGGGAGTGCGAGCCAGGGCGCCCGAGCCAGGCGCGGCCCGCCCGACGGGAGCGGGCCGGAGTCGCGCCACCGGGCCACGAGTACGGCCAGGCCGACGGCCACGGCCGAGACGGCCAGCTCAAGCAGCGCATCGAACGGGACGAACAGCCACAGCCCCGACAGTCCGGCGCCGACCTTGGCCGCGGCGACGGACGCCGCGCTCCGGGTGGCCAGCGCCCAGCCGACCGGCAGCACGGCCAGCGGCACCTGCAGGAGCAGCCGCGGCTCGGCCAGCGCGAATCCGCCGGTGAGCAGCACGCCCGCGACGACCAGCCGGGCCCCGACCAGGGACGCCAGGCCGTACAGCGCCCACCGCCCGGCGGCACCGGCGACCGCCGCGACGACGACCGCGATGGCCAGCAGCATGTCGGTGACGAAGAGGGGTTCGGACATCGGATTCTCCTTGCTCGGGGTCACCACGGTGACGGCGGGCCGGCGGATCTCGCGTCGGTGACGACCGCCTACTCCGCGGCGCCGCGCCCGGATAGGCGATTCCTGCCGACGCGAACCACGCCGCCCCGCTGCGAGCGTGGTCGCCATGAGCAGCACCCCGACCACCCGGGCCGCCGCCTGGCTTCCCCTGACGGCCCTGGCCACCGCCCAGTTCCTCGTCGTGCTGAGCACCTCGATCGTGAACGTCGCGCTCCCGCAGATCCGGGCCGGCCTCGGCCTGTCCGCCGCCGGGTTGGCGTGGGTGGTCAACGCCTACGTCCTGGTGTTCGGCGCGCTCCTGCTGCTCGGCGGCCGGTCCGGCGACGTGTTCGGGCTGCGCCGCGTCTTCCTGGCCGGCGCCGGGCTGTTCGGGCTGGCCTCGCTCGGCGCCGCGCTGGCTCCCGGGGCCGCCACGCTGATCGCGGCCAGGGCCGCCCAAGGAGTCGGCGCGGCGCTGCTGGCGCCGACAGCGCTGGCGCTGGTGCTGACCCTGTTCCCCGGCGGGAGGGGCCGCGGCGCCGCCCTGGGCGTGTGGGGCGCGGTCTCCGGCGCGGGCGGCGCGGCCGGCGTGCTGCTGGGCGGCCTGCTCAGCGACGTGTTCGGCTGGCGGGCGGTGTTCGCCGTCCTGGTCCCCTGCACGCTCGCCGTGATGGCGGCCACCGGGCTGCTCGTCACCGCCGACCGGCCCCGCGGCGGCCGGCTCGACGTGCCGGGGGCGGTCACGGTCACGGCCGGCCTGGTCGCCCTCACCCATGGCCTGTCCGGATCCTGGCCCGCGCTGGGGGCCGGGCTGCTGCTCCTCGGGCTGTTCGTGGCCCGCCAGCGGCGCTCCGCCGACCCGCTCGTACCGGGACGGATCTTCACCGGCGGCCCGGTGGCGGCGGCCAACGCGCTCATGGCGCTGCTCGGCGCGGTCTGGCTCGGCCTGTTCTTCTTCCTGCCGCTCTACCAGCAGCGCGTCCTCGGCTACACGCCCCTGGAGGCGGGCCTGACCCAGCTCCCGCTCGCCCTGACGATCACCCTGTCCTCCTGGGTCACGCCCCGGCTGACCAGGCGGCTCCCCGGCCCGGCCGTACTCGCCGGCGGGCTGCTGCTCCTGGCCGGCGGGCTGGCCTGGCTGTCGCCCGCCCCCGCCGACGGCACCTTCGCCCGCGACCTGCTCGGCCCCTCGCTGCTGGTCGGCGCGGGCCTCGGGGTGGCCTTCGTCCAGCTCACCGCCCTGTCCTCGGCCGGGGTACGCGCCGAGGACAGCGGGCTGGCCGGCGGCCTCGTCAACGCCACCCGCCAGATCGGCGGCGCGATCGGGCTGGCCGTCCTGACCGTCGTCTCCGCCTCCCAGGGATACGGCGGCGCCTTCCTGTCCGCCGCCGCCGTCACCCTGCTCACCGCCCTGCTCTCCCTCGTCGTCGTCCGCGACCGAGTCGTCATGCCCAACCGAAAGGACCGGCTCTGATGAGCGAACTGCCCGTGCCGTACGTCACCGGCCACTTCACCCCCGTCACCGACGAGATCACCGCGAGCGAGCTGACCGTCCACGGGACGCTGCCGCCGGAGCTGAACGGCCGCTACTTCCGCAACGGCCACAACCCCAAGCCCGGCATCACCCCGAGCCACTGGTTCCGCGGCGAAGGCATGATCCACGGCGTGCGCCTTCGGGACGGCCGCGCGGAGTGGTACCGCAACCGCTGGGTGCGCACCCCGTTCCTGGACGGCGTGCCCTTCACCGGCACCGAGCTGGAGGTCAGCGCCGCCGCGACCAACATCATCTTCCACGGCGGGCGCTACCTGGCGCTGCAGGAGGCCAACCTGCCGTGGGAGGTCGGCCCCGAGCTCGACACCATCGGCGTCCACGACTTCGGCGGCAGGCTGACCAGCGCGATGACCGCCCATCCGAAGGAGGACCCGGTCACCGGCGAGCTGCACTTCTTCGGCTACAGCCCGTTCCCGCCCTACCTGACCTACTACGTCGCCGACGCGTCCGGCGAGATCGTCCGTACCGAAGCCGTCGAGGGGGCCGGGCCGTCGCTCATGCACGACTTCGCCATCACCGACCGGCACGTGGTCTTCCTCAACCCGCCCGTGGTGTTCGACCACGCCGAGCACTCCGGCATCCCGTACCGCTGGCACGACGACGTGCCGTTCCGGATCGGCGTGCTGCCGCGCACCGGCCCCGGCGAGGTCACCTGGTTCGAGGTGGAGCAGGCGGCGATCCTGCACGTCACCAACGCCTACGCCGACCGGCACGGGCGGGTTGTGCTCGAAGGGCCGCGCTTCGACCGCGCCTCCTGGGAGAGCTCGTGGAAGTGGTGGATCGGCGCGCCGGGGTACGGCACCAGCCCCGCCGCCGGATCGACCTTCCACCGCTGGATCCTCGACCCGGCCACCGGCAAGGCCGTCGAGGAGCCGCTCGACGACCTGGTCACCGAGTTCCCGTCGATCAACGACGCCCGCACGGGACTGGTCAACCGCTACAGCTACGCCATCGCCTTCCCCGGGGCCGGCCTGCCGGGGTACTCCACGGTCAAGTTCGACACCGTCACCGGGCAGCAGCAGCTGCTCCGGCACGGGCCGGACCGCATGCCCGGCGAGGCCGTCTTCGTCCCGGCCGCCGGCGCGACCGGTGAGGACGACGGCTACCTGCTCACCGTCGTCAGCGACCTCAGGGCCGACGCCTCCCAGCTGCTCGTCCTGGACGCCGCCGACATCCGCCGCGACCCCGTCGCGGTCGTCGAACTGCCCCGCCGGGTGCCCGCCGGCATCCACGGCGACTGGATCCCCGATGTGGAGGAGAACTGATGATCACCGGAATCGACACCGCCGCCCCCGTCGTCGTACGGCGCGCCATCACGATCGACGCGGCCCTGTCGCGGGTCTGGGCCCTGCACACCGACGTGCCGTCCTGGCCGTCGTGGCAGCCGGACATCACCGCCGCCCGCTCCGGCGGGCCGCTCGCGCCGGGATCGGTGTTCCACTGGAGCACCGCCGGGCTCGACATCGCCTCCACCGTGTACGCGGTCGAGGCCCCGTTCCGCATCCTGTGGGGCGGCCCCGCGCACGGCATCACCGGTGTCCACCAGTGGACGTTCCGCACGGTGGACAGCGCGGTGGACGGCACGGTGGACGGCTCAGCGGACGGCATGGTCCGCGTCGAAACCGAGGAGTCGTGGGACGGCGACCCGGTCCGCACCGACGTCGAGGCGATGCGTGCCGCCCTCGACGGCTCGCTGGCGGCCTGGCTCGACCACCTGAAGAGGGCCGCCGAGCGGTAGGGCCCGTGCGGAGGCGCCGGTGCGCCCCTCACGGCCGGGGACGCGCCTGGCGCAGGCCGACTAGGCTCACCGCACGTGAACGGAGCCTCCCTCGCCATCCGGCAGCGCTCCCTGGGCGACCCGTCGATCGGCTTCCCGCTGTGGCCGCCGCTCGTCGACGGCTGCTTGGCCACCTCCAGCGGCTTCAAGGACCTCGGGGTGGGCCAGGAAGGGGTCGAGGTACGCTCCGGCGCCACGGTGGACGACCTGCTGTGACCCCGTGCCGGCCCCACCTGCGGGCGCCCGGGCCGGGCCCCGGCTACTGACCGCCGCCCCCTGACAGACGGCCCCGTTCGCACCAAAGATCACGAAAGCCGGGAAAGCGCGATCCCGACCGCCTAGGGTGTCACCGCAGTGATCTTCGTCCGGGCGGGCGCGGAGCCCGCCGACCGCTGGATCGAGAGGTCGAACACATGTCAGGCAGGAACATCAGAGCGTGCACGGCCGGCGCCGCCGCGCTGGCGCTGGCGATCACCGGGATCGGCGCGGCCACCGGACCGGCGTCGGCGTCGGCGGCCGCCGTCTACTACCTCGACAGCGTCAACGGCGACGACGCCGCCGCGGGCACCTCGGCCGCCACGGCCTGGCGGACCCTGGCCAAGGCCTCGGCCGCGCCGCTCGCCCCCGGCTCCAGGCTCCTGCTCCGACGCGGCGGCTCCTGGACCGGCCGGCTGTCGGTGACCCGCTCGGGCACCGCGGCGGCCCCCATCGTCGTCGACGTCTACGGCAGCGGCGCCCGCCCCGTGGTCAAGGGCGACACCGAGAGCTGTGTCCACCTGGCCGGAAACCACATCGAGCTGTACAACCTGCAGATCGGCGTCAACCAGGACGCGGGCCGCTGCTCCTGGGCCGCGGTCAAGGTGACCGGCGACGACAACGTCGTGGAGAAGAACCACATCACCGGCGCGGCGGCGGGCGTGTTCATCGAGCCGGCCGCACGCTACACCGCGGTGACGAACAACGACTTCGTCGACAACAACCACATGAGCACGCTCACCCCGACCGACGTCAACGACAACGACGACTCGGGCGCGTTCGCGGTGCTCGTCCAGGGCGACGACTCCAACATCGGCTGGAACCGGATCAGCGGCTCCATCGCCTTCAGCTACGACTACGAGTGGGACGGCGCGGCCGTCGAGATCTTCCTCGGCTCGCGCAACCACATCCACCACAACATCGCCGTGGACAACGACACCTTCACCGAACTCGGCACCTCGACCAACGCCGACGGCACCACCAACGACCCGGACGGCACCTCCGGCAATGTCTTCGAGTACAACGCGGTGTACGGTCCCAAGACCCGGGCCGGGCTGATCACCCGCGGCCCGCGGGACGACGGCGGACCCGTGGACCCGAACGGCCCCGTGCTCGGCACCGTCTTCCGCAACAACTCGGTCCACCTGACCCACCCCGACGCCGAGGGCGTCGTCTGCTACGCCGGCTGCGCCAACGCCCACCTGTCGATGGCGCAGAACGTCGTCTCGGCCGCCAAGAAGAGCGGGTACGCCGACCCCGGCTTCACCGACAACCACCACAACGTGTTCTGGGGCGGGCTGTTCCAGATGCCGGCCGGCCGCGACAACGTGCACCGGGACCCGTTGTTCGACCCCGCCCGGCCGCTGCGGCTGCGCGCCGGCAGCCCCGCGATCGGGCTGGGCGTCACCGGGTACGCCGAGACGGACCTGGACGGGGTGAGCGTGGGGAGCGACGGCGGCATCGAGGCCGGCGCCTACGAGTACGTCCCCGCGGGCTGACCCCACGGGCTGACCCCGCGGGCTGACCATGCCGGCTGACCATGCGAAGGCCCCGCGGGGCCTCGCACCCGGCCCCGCGGGGCCTTCAGGTGGGCGCGCCGCCCGGGGCACGCCCACCTGAAGGTAGGCCGGGCGGCGACGGCCCGGCCTCCTCCCGAACGTGCGAGACTCCATCCCGCCGGCCGAATCCGAACCGCGGAGATCCCCCATGCCCGTCCGCCCTCTCACCCTCGTCTGCGTCGCGCTACTGCTCACCACGCCGAGTGCCTGCGCGAACCCCATGGGACGACGGACCGCTCCCCCGGCCCCCGCCGCCTCGGAGCCCGTGTCGCCCGCGTCGCCCGCGTCCACGCCCGCGCCGACCCCACCGGCTGCGACCCCACCGGCTCCCACCACACCGGCACCGTCGGAGCCCGTGCTGTCCGGACCCCGCACGGTCTGCGGCGAGCTCCAGCCGCCCAACGACGGCCCCATGGCCGCCATCGCGGTGCACACGGGTCGCGCCGACTGCCGCGAGGTCATGCGGGTCTTCCGCGCCTACTACCGCCCGGACACCCCGAAACAGGGCAGCGCCGGCGTCGCCACCGTCGCCGGGTGGCTCTGCGCGAGCAACTCGGCCGCGCAGGCCATGACCGGCCGGCTCTCCTCCTGCCGGAAGGGCCGCGTGCGCGTCGTGGCCGACGTCATCCCCTGACCGGCCGCCAGCCGCCCTGCGACAGACCCCCGCTCGTCTCCGAGTGGAGGCGTCCAGCGCGCCCCCGGCGAACAGCGACGGCTGGGTGACGGGTGAGCCGTCGAAGCCGGCGAGGTCCTCCCTGTCCCGGTCCATGTTCCGGTGGCGGCCGGGCGCCCCGCGCGGGCCGGTCCGCTCGAACTCGGCGGCGCAGACGTCCAGGTCCTCCGCGCTGAGCCGGCCGGGCAGCCGGCCCGTGGAAAGCGGTCACGCAGCCTCGCGGCCCGGGACACGCAGTGCGGGTCGGGGCGCCGGCGGACGGCATCGTGTCGCGGGACGGGGCCGCGTAGAAACCGGCGAGGCCGGCCGGTTCGATCTCGGCCTCGGCCCGACCGGGCTCCCTGACGCGCCAAGCGGGTTCTGTGAGCGGACCTAACGTGGCACTTTCCTGCGGTGTACGGCTATCGCCGCCCCGAGGGCGAGGGCGGCATACCCGCAGGTCACGGTCAAGCCTGCCCATGGCGGGAGCGGGTAGTAGCCCCCGAGCAGTGACTGGTCCACGTCCACATGCGCGAACGTGGGGACGCTCTGCGTGATCGCGAACCCGGCGGCTGGGATGATCATCAGCAGCCATGGCGCCAGGCCCGCGGTCGCCAGCAGGTAAGGCACGACGACCAGCGCGAGGGCCGGCCCGATGGCGACGATGCCCCACTTGACCAGCGCGGCCAGGCCCAGAGCCAGCACGGCGGCGGCCGCGGTCAGCGCCGCGTAGCCAACGATCACCCGCAGCTCGGCACCCAGGGTGATCGGCTGGACCAGGTTCTGATTGGCACGCAACATCGCCAGGCCGACAGGGACCACGACCGCCGAGGTCACCAACCCCGTCACGAACGCGACCGCGCCGACCGTCATGGCCTTGGCCGCCAGCAGCCACGCTGGATGCGGCTCGGCCGGCAGGCCGGTCCCGATCAGCCCCCGCCGGTGTTCCGCGGTGAAGAACATGACCGCCACCACGAGCACCAGGATCAGCCCCACAGCCCCGCCGATCAGCACGAGGTCGGCGCGCACACCGCCCTCCACCGTGGCGGGCCCGATGTCACCGACCCCGGTCACGAGGGGCTTGTCGCCGTCCCGCTCGCCAGCATCCACGCGGCCATCCCCCAAGGCCACCCCTCATCGAGCGCGATCATCGAATCCGGGCCCGGGATCAGCCTGCCCCAGCTCCTCATGGGATCCACCGTCGCTCTGGTCCTTCTGATTCCCGTCGCCCTGGCTCTGGGCTGGTTCGTCGCCGGCCGGTTCCTGCGCCCGCTGCGCGCCATCACCGCCACCGCCACAATCATCTCCGCCGGAGACCTCCACCGGCGACTTGCTCTCGGCGAGCCCACGGACGAGCTGACCGAGCTCGGCCACACGCCCGACGACCTGTTCGCCCGCCTGCAGGCCTCCTTCGACGCCCAACGCCACTTCGTCGCCGACGCCTCCCACGAGCTGCGCACCCCTCTCGCCGGCCTGCGCACCCTGCTGGAGGTCGCCCTCGCCGACCCCGATGCCGGCACCGACACCCTGCGCTCGGCCTGTCAGGAGGCCCTCGCTCTCTGGGCGGACGCCAGGAGCGGCTCGTCCAAGCACTGCTCGCTCTGGCCACCAGCGAGCGCGGCGTCACCCGCTGGGACACCCTCGACCTCGCCCACGTCGCCGAAGGAGTGCTCGCCTCCCGCCGCGACCAAGCAACGGAGACAGGCATTGACCTCGTCGAACACCTCACGCCCGCAGTGACGGCCGGAGACCCGAGACTGATCGAAAGCCTCGTCGCCAACCCCATCGACAACGCCATCCGCCACAACCACGCAAACGGGCACGTAAAGGTCACCACTCAGACCTCCGGCTACGGCCTCGGCCTCGCCATCGTCAATGCCGTCACGCAGGGCTCACCACGCCATCCTCACCACCAGCGCACGCCCCGAAGGGGGCTTGTCCATCACCGTGCGGTTCGCGCACGGATCTCGTCCGGACCTTCCCTGACGTCAGGGGACGACTACGCAGCGAGGCAGGAACGTACGGCACGGTGCTCCTACCAGCCCGGCACCCTGACCACTCGGCACGGTCTGGAGCACTGGCGAGAACGAGCGGCCGGCGCACGGACTCAGGGGTGGTCGTCGGCCTGCCCGCCGGCCCTGTGTCGCGGTGGTTCCCCCGTCGGGAACAGGATCATGCTCAGGAGGTGAGGGCTGCGGTCAGGCGCGGGTTCGTTGCCCGCCCTGGAGGCCAGGACGTCGCGCAGCTCGTCGATCATCTCGGCGAGCTCGCCCGGGCTGAGCCAGACGGTGCCCTGCCGGTAGCCCACGGAGTCGGCGGTCGGGTCGGCTCCGTCCCGGTCGAGGTAGGCGTTGAACTCGGCGTGCAGGGCGGCCATGGCTGCGGCGAACCCGTGACGGTGCTCGTCCAGGGACATCGACGCGGCCATATCAGCGTCGATCCCCGCCTGCTCGCGGCGTAGCCGGTAATGGCGTTCGACGGCGCCGTGCACGCGCTGTTCGTCGACGACTTCCAGCACTCCCGCCTCGGCCAGCAGGCCGACGTGCCGGTACACCGTGGTCTTGGGCACGTCGGGCAGGCCGGCGCACAGGTCGGACGTGGTGCGGGTGTGAGCGCCGGACATGGCGTGCACGATGCGCAGCCGGACCGGGTGCAGGAGCAGATCAAGGGTGTCCACGGCCCTACGATCCCACATCTGGTACCGTTCCTGAAATTGGGAAAGCACACGCTCGGTGGCGTGGCGATGGGTGGCAGCCCCGAAAGGCGCACGCTCGTCTCCGCCCAGCCGGCGCCGACAGTGAGAGAGTCAGCGATGCAACGTCGAACGGCCGAGGCGACGCCGCCAGTGGGACGGTACTACCAGGTCAGGGATCGGAGACTGTTCCTCCACCGATCGGGCAGCGGGGGCCCGGCGGTGGTGTTCCTACCCGGGGCCGGCTCATCCGGGATGGACGGCTTCATCGTTCAGCAGCGGGCCGCCGAACTCACCACGAGCGTGCTCTACGACCGGGCCGGAACGGGGTGGAGTGACCGGGTCGAGCTGCCGCGCACCTCCACCCAGGTCACCGATGAGCTGCGCGAGCTGCTGCGGGTCGCCGGCGTGCCCGCTCCCTACCTGCTGGTCGGTCATTCTCTCGGCGGCCTCTACGCCCGCCACTATGCGCAGCGTTTCCCCGACGAGGTGGCGGGGTCGGTCCTGGTGGAGCCCGAACACGAGGACTATGACGCCTACATGCCCAAGGAACTGAACGAGCTGTATCAGGCATGGGACCCCGACGAGGCGGTGCCTGACGAGTTGCCCGACGAAATCATCCAGTTCTACCGCACCCTGTTCGCGCGGGAACTGGCCGACTGGCCGGAAGAGATCCGCGAGCCGCTGATCGAACGTCACGTCAGCCCGGAATGGCTGAAGATCGGTGGCCAGGAGGCGGCCAACCGTTACCGACTCCATGACGAGGTACGCAACGCGGGACCGATGCCCGACGTCCCGCTGATCGTGCTCACCGCCACGGCGATCGACCCCTTCAAAGAAGCGGTCACCCAGGGCATACCCACATCGCTCCTCCGCGAGGAGGCAGAAGCCAAGACGCGGCTCTACACCGCGCTGGCCACATCGGTTACGCACGGCGAGAACCGCGTTGTCGACGACGCCGGACACCTCTCCGTCATATTCCGCCGTCCCGACGCCGTTCTCCAGGCGATCCAGGACGTACTCGGCAGACTCGGCAGCTGATCAGGGCAGCGGCTCCACGGCGGCGTCAGGCCCCGGACCGACGCTGCCTGAAGAGACCTTCCTGACCTTCGGCACCGGGGTCAGGGGTTGAGCAGGACGGGCAGGCCTGCGGTATCCGGGCCCTGCCGCCTCACCGGCGCGGCGCCTGCCACCGGGCGTCGAGCCGGCCGTGCCGCATTCGGCCTACCAAGCGGACGCGCAGCGTCTCCGGCGTGTTGTCGCCCGCGTCCCTGCTGATCGCCACCATGCTGTGCCGCACCGACAGCTCGTTGGCGTCCACCACCATGCCCGGCGCGAGGACCAACTCCACGTTGCCGCCGCGCACCCGCAGCTCGATGACCAGCTCGGGCGCGCTACGCACCGCGCTGGTCATGTCCAGCAGCACATCGCACCACGCGGTGCGCAGCGCCAGCCGGTACGGCAGCGTCCACCGGCCGTCACGGCGCACCGAGCCGTGCCGCTCATTGATGGTGAGCAGTTCGGCGGCCGGCTCAGCCGGCGTCTCAGCGAACGGCAGCGCGAGTGCGCCGTCGCCGCCTGCAACCGCGATCAGGTCGGTGATGAGCGGGGTCAGCGCGTCGATGGTGCGGGTGGCCAGCGCCGCGTCCAGCCGCTCGTCGAACTCGACCGGGTCGAGCCGGCCGTCGGCTACGGCGGCGCGCAGCAGTTCGACGACCCGGTCGCGGTCCGCGTCGGACGCGCGCAGCGCGGGTGAGCCAGGCGGATCGGAGCCCTCGGTGACGGCCTTGTGGGGCTTGCCGGTGGCATCGGCGGCGGCCATCAGCGTGACGGCGCCGTAGGCGGCGTGCGCGGGGTGAGCTTGTCCTGGTCGGTAGGGGTGACGGACATGGTCGTGTGCTCCTTCGAAGCTGTTTTGCTGACCGTGGGGTGCCGTGGATTCCAGCGGACGTACCGGACGTGGGCCCGGTGTCAGTCGTCGATGGCCTGGTAGAGCGTGGTCCAGAAGTCGTGGATGAGCCGCATCGGGTTCGGGATGGACCTGCCGACCTGGGTGAGCGGGAGTCCGGTGAGCTGGTGGTGCGGGTCGGCGTAGGTGGAGGTGCCGGTTCCGCCGTCCCAGCCGAACCGGCCGATGGGGGGCGTAGTCGCCGCGGTAGGTGCGCACCGCCATCCCGAAGCCCCAGCCGCCGTGCAGCCCTTGGCCGTGCGAGACGCAGGTCGGCGCCCGAGACGTCATGCCTACGGTCGCGGTCATCGCCGGCCACGACCGCAGGCGAAGGGTCGATCTTGCTGCTACTCGGTGGACGTACCGGTGACCAGCGGCAGCGACACCGACGTGCCGGCCAGGTCGACGGTGACCTTGGCCCCGGTGCCGGGTTCGACGTCGGTCCCGGAGCCGTTGCCGGACTCGTCGAGGTTGAAGTCGTCGTTGGCTCCGGTCAGCACCAGGCCCAGTCGGTGCCCGGCCTTGAACTCGTAGTCCTGCGGCAGCATCTTCCAGGTGATCTGGTAGGACTTGCCCGGCTTCAGCGGTGTCGAGCGGCTGAGCGACTTGTGGTTCTGCGCGTCCAGGATGCCGCGGGTGACCACGCTGAAGCCGGAGGTCGCCGTGTTGTCGCCGGCCTTGAAGTAGCAGCCGTCGTCATCGACCGTGCTCTCGCCGACGCAGTCCTCGCCGCCGAGGATCTTGAGGCCTTCCGCGGTCGTCGCGGTGCGTTCGCGGTAGTTGATGCGGGTGTCGGTGCCGTAGTCGACGAGCAGGACGCCCAGGTTGGCGGTCGGCTTGTCCAGCTTGAGGCGCAGGCTCACCGACGGCGTTCCGGACAGCCGCATAGCGGTCTTCAGCGGCGGGGTCAGGAAGGCCAGCCGGTTGGGGTTGGCAGTGGTGGGGTCGGCGGCCATCGCGATCTCGGTCTGGGCGATGTCGAGGTAGCTCCCGGTGCCCGTCGACGGCTTGCGGCCCAGGGAGCCGTCCCGCTGCGGCCGCAGGGGCGTCGTCCGCGCCGGTGCCGGCCAGTCGGCCTGGGTGATCCAGCGGTCCGGGCCGAGCTGCACGTCGATGCGCGGCCGGCGCATGATGTCGTTGGAGACGCCCGTCAGTTCGTGGTCGAACCACTGGTGCAGGGTGTCGAGCCACACGTCGCGGCGGGCCCAGAACGGGTCGAGGTGCCCGTACTGCGTCACCCACGCCTTGCGCTGCACGGTGCGGGGCAGCAGGGCCCACCACTCAGAGAACTGGCTGCCGACCACGTTCCGGTCCTGCATGCCCATCACCGCGAAGACGCTGGCGCGGACGTTGCGCGCCTTCGAGATCGGTCCGGTCCGGTAGTTGCGTTCGTGCCAGTAGGCGTTGTAGTTGCCGGTGGCGTCGTCGGAGTCTTCGAGCAGCTTCTGGCGCACCGCCGCGCATTTCTCGTCCGGATCCTTGTCGACCCGCTTGGACTGCCAGGCCGCCGCGCCCTTGAACCAGGTGATGACGCCGTTGTTGCGCGAGTTCTCGTATCCGCTGGTGTACCCCGCGAGCGGCACGATCGTCTCCAGCCCCGGCACCCCGGTGCCGGCGACGCCGATGGCGAGCGCTCCTTCGTAGGAGTGGCCGATCATCCCGGTGCGTCCGGTGGTCCAGGTGGCCTTGACCGGCTTGCCCTTGTCGTCGTAGGCGTTCGCCCGGCCGTTCAGCCAGTCGACGACCGCCTTGCCGCCGAGCACGTCGGAGGCGCCGTAGGAGGTCGGACAGCCCTCCGACAACCTGGTGCCGATCATGTCGACGGACACGAACGCGTACCCGCGCGGTACGAAGTAGTTGTCGTAATACATCGGGAACTTCGTCACGTTCCCGTTCGCGTCGTACTTCTTCTTTTCAATCTCGTAGCCGACGCCCGGGTCGTCGTAATACGGGCTTTCCTGCATGATCACCGGGACCTTGAGCCCGGAATCGGACTCCTTCGGCCGGATGATGTCCACTCGGACCAGGTCCTTCTTGCCGTCACCGTCACTGTCGACCGGAGACTCCACCCGGACGTGCTCACGGATGGCGTCCTTGTAGGAGAAGACGGGCTGCGTGAGCCCGCCGGAGACTTTGATCTCCGGCTTCGCCGTCGCGGAGGCGGCGGGAGCGCCGGCGACCACGAACGCGGTCGCGAGTGTGACTGCGGCGAGGAACCCTCGCCGTCGCGAGTTCGACATGTGCATCCCTTCCAGGGTCGGCTGCTGCGGTGGGTGACGCCGCTTTGGCGTCACTCAGGGCGCCATCACGAGATCGTGGTGGCGCCGAGCTGTGTTTTCGCGGCTGTGCGGGCCAGACAAGCAAGATCAGTGGCGGCCGGCGGAGCACGGAGGTGCCGGCGGCAAGCTCGTCGCGGGGTGGGCCAACGGTCAGGGTGCGACCGGCTCCGGCGACCGAGGCGTCCTCGCCCGTCGCCGGCTCGCGGTCAGGCGTCCCAGGTGACCGGGAGGCTCTTGACCCCGTAGATGTCCGCGGTCTCCGGGCGCAGGGCGACCTCATCGGCGGGCACGGCCAGGCGTAGCGTGGGGAAGCGGTTGAGCAGCGCGGGGAGCGCGACGCGCATCTCGACGCGGGCCAGCTGCTGTCCCAGGCACTGGTGGATGCCGTGGCCGAAGGCCAGGTGCCCGCCGTCCTGGCGCTGGAGGTCGAGGGTGTGGGGGTCGGCGAAGCGCTCGGGGTCGCGGTTGGCGGTGGCATAGGACAGGATGACCGTCGTACCGGCCTTGATGGTCTGGCCGCCCAGCTCGACGTCCTCCAGCGCCGTCCTCATGAACGTCTTGGCGACGCTCAGATACCGCAGCAGCTCCTCCACGGCCTTGTCGGTGAGCGCGGGATCGGCGCGCAGCGCGGCCAGCTGCTCCGGGTTCCGCAGCAGCGCGAAGGTGCCCAGCGCCAGCATGTTCGCGGTGGTGTCGAACCCGGCCGACAGCAGGATCAGGGCGACACCCCTCAGCTCCTCATCGGTCAGATCGCTGTCGGTGAGCTCGCTGAGCACGTCGTCGGTGGGGTTCGCGCGCTTGGCGACCACCAGCTCCGCGAGGTACTGCTGGGTCGCGGTGTAGGCCGCGATCAGTTCCTCGTCGCCGACCTCCCCGCCGAGGAACGTGTCGATGTGCTCCTGGAAGAAGCCCCGGTCCTCGTACGGCACGCCCAGCAGCTCACAGATGATGATGGAGGGGATGGGCTTGGCAAACGCGGTCACCAGGTCCGCCGACGGCCCGGCCTTCTCCATCGCGTCCAGGTGCTCGGCGGTGACCTGCTCGACGCGCTCGGTGAGCAGCCGCATCCGCCGGACGGTGAACCTGCCCACCAGCGGCTTCCGGTAGCGGCTGTGCTGCGGCTCGTCCATCAGCAGAAACTCGCCGGGCGGCGCCGGGGGGACCTCGATCTCGCCGAGGTCGACCAGCGGGTGGTGGCGCATGAGCTCCTTGCGTGAGCTGAACCGCGAGTCGGCCAGGACCGACCGGACCAGGTCGTAGCCGGTGACCAGCCGGCCCTCGTGTCCGTCGGGGAAAGGGAAGCGGCTGATCGGGCCGTGCTCGCGGGCCTGGATCAGCTCCTTGGGCGGGTCGAAGGGGCAGCCGGGCTGACGCTCCGTCGGCATCGTCGTGACGGTGTGAAGGGACTCACCCATGACTTGCTCCTCATCTCGCGATAGTACGTGTTTGACAAAGCTCAACGTTGCATTCATCGCTTGCCGGAAGGTGTCCCACGTGTGTATGGCGGCGCTGCGCGGACCGTCCGGTCCACGACATCGGGGCGCTCGCAGCAGAGCTGGGTGTGGCCGACGTCGGAGACGATCCGGTGTTCCCCTCGACCGAGCCGGCTTGGCCCTGTCGATGCCGGTCCAGACATCCAGGCCGATGCCGGGCCGGGCCGCTGGATGACGGGTTCGAGAATCGGGCTGCGGTGTGGGGGCTGTGCGTGCGGCGCCGTGCCGAGGCGAGACCGGTTGCGGGTGTGCGAGCGGCTACGGCGGGAGTCGGCGCTACTACGACGGTGTGTGGGTTGGGTGCTCAAACCCGTCTTCGACGTCGGGGGTGCCCCGCGGACGGGCGTCGAGCACGATCTGGTCTGCGTCTGCCTTGCGCAGGCCCTACGAGATCTTGCGTCGGTAGGTGTTCATGGCGAAGGCGTACGCGACGATGAGGACGCCGACACACCAGGCCAGGGCGATCCAGATGTCGTTGCCGACCGGCTGCTGGGTGAACAGGTCGCGGATGGCGTTGACGATGGAGGTCACCGGCTGGTGCTCGGCGAAGACGCGCACCGGGCCGGGCATGGTGTCGGTGGGTACGAAGGCCGAGCTGAGGAAGGGCAGGAAGATGAGCGGGTAGGAGAACGCGCTCGCGCCCTCCACGGACTTCGCGGTCAGACCGGGGATGATGGCGATCCACGTCAACGCCAGGGTGAACAGGATCAGGATGCCGGCGACCGAGAGCCACGCCGACACTCCCGCCGCCGAGCGGAAGCCCATGAGGAGGGCGACGAGCACGACGACCACGAGCGAGAGCAGATTGGCGACCAGCGAGGTCAGCACGTGTGCCCACAGCACGGACGAGCGCGCGGTCGGCATGGACTGGAATCGCTCGAAGATGCCGCTCCGCATGTCGGCGAAGAGCCGGAATGCGGTGTAGGCGATGCCCGAGGCAACCGTGATGAGCAGGATGCCGGGCAGCAGGTAGTTCACATACGACTCCGCCCCTGTTCTGATCGCGCCGCCGAACACGTAGACGAACATCAGCATCATGGCGATCGGCATGATCGTGGTGGTGATGATGGTGTCCGCGCTGCGCGTGATGTGGCGCAGGGATCGCCCCAGCAGGACGATGGTGTCACCGAAGAAATGCTTGCTCATCGTTGTTCCTTACGCGTCCGTGCCGGCGTTGCGGTCATGGCCGGGGTTCCGTTCTTGCCGTCGGTACCGACGAGCGTGAGGAAGACGTCCTCCAGGGTCGGCTGCTTCTCGACGTATTCGACCTTGGCGGCCGGGAGCAGTTGCTTGAGCTCGGCCAGGGTGCCGTTCACGATGATCCGGCCCTCGTGCAGGATCGCGATCCGGTCGGCGAGTTGTTCGGCCTCCTCCAGATACTGCGTCGTGAGCAGCACCGTCGTACCCCGCTCGGCGAGTTCCTCGACGGCCTGCCACACCTCGATGCGCGCCTGGGGGTCGAGCCCGGTCGTCGGCTCGTCGAGGAAGATGACCGGCGGATCGCCGATGAGGCTCATCGCGATGTCCAGGCGGCGGCGCATGCCACCCGAATACGTCGACACCTTCCGCGCGGCCGCGTCGGTCAGCGAGAAACGCGCGAGCAGGTCATCGGCGATCTTGCCCGGATTCTTGAGGTGCCGTAACCGGGCGACCAGCACGAGGTTCTCCCGCCCGCTGAGGATTTCGTCGACGGCGGCGAACTGTCCGGTGAGGCTGATGGACTCCCGCACGTCCGCAGCCTGCGTGGCGACGTCGAAGCCGTTGACGCCGGCGGTCCCCGCGTCGGCCTTGAGCAGCGTGGACAGGATTTTCACGACCGTGGTCTTGCCCGCCCCGTTCGAGCCGAGCAGGGCGAAGATGCTGCCCCGTGCCACGGCGAAGTCCACGCCGCGCAGCACCTTCAGCTCCTTGTACGATTTCTCCAGGCCCTGCACGTGGATGGCCTGGGCTTGCTGTGTCGTCATCAGACTGTCCTGTCCATTCTTCCGGTGTCTTCGCCGGCGGCGCGCTCGATGGCGCTGGTGAATCGTTCGCGCTCCCGGCTGATGTAGCGGCCCACCGAGTAGCTACGAACGAACGCCTCGACGAACTCCATGGGGTCCTCCCCGAAGATGTCGCGGATCGGGGTTCCGTCCGCCGCGCTCTGCTCGAACAGATCGGCAAGATCCTCGAACATCGAAGCCGCGTCGGTGCCGTCCCCCGGCCCGAAGTGCATCAGGTACCGCTCCAGCGCTTCGGCTGCCGTGCGATAGTTCTCGGGAAGCGCTCTGATGCGCGCCTTGTACTGCCGCCAGCGCCTCTTGTCCGCGAGCGGCCCCGTGACCGCCTCCAGGTACTGCCGGTAGCGGCTCTTCGGCTCGTTCGGCTCTGTGTCCATGTCTACTTACCTCCTTCGCGGAGCTGTTCGAGCCGTTCCGTGAGGAAGCTCCAGGTCCTCCAGAACTCTTCGAGATAGTCCCGTCCCTGAGCGTTCAGGGAATACACCTTGCGCGGCGGCCCCTTCTCCGACGGGACCTTCTCCACGTCGACCAGGCCGCGCCGTTCGATCCTGACGAGCAGCGCGTAGATCGTGCCCTCGGCGATGTCGGAGAAGCCCTGGTCCCGCAGCCACGCCGTGATCTCGTAGCCGTACGCGGGCCGGCCGGACAGGATCGCCAGGACGATGCCCTCCAGCGTTCCCTTGAGCATCTCCGTCACCTGCTTGCCCATGGAAACACCCTCCTTGAGCTACTTGGCGTTGCTGACTACCAGTACACGGTAACACTGACTACTGGTACATAGCAACACCGAATAGCTGAGGTGCAAGCCGGGACCGCAAGCGTGCGGGTACAGCCGACCCGATCACCGCCGAGACCTCCGCCGGCCTGGCGCGCCGCCGTGTCACGGGGTTTGGACAGGACCCCGTGACAAGCAGGTCGGCATCCCGTCAAGCGGCGTCGAGGGCTGCGGTGATCTTGCGGATCATGTCGGCCAGCGTGGGAGTGGGCCGGCCCTGGTGGGTGCGGGCGGCTGCTTCGATGGCGACGATGACGGTGCTGCGGAAGTTGTCGGCCTCTACCGGAGCCTGCTGCTTGAGCAGGCTCGTGGCTGCCGTCAGAGCCGGCAGCACCTGATCGGCGAGTTCGGCCACGGACTTGCCCTTCAGATTCACACCCTTGGGCCACTCGGCGAGCACGTGCCCGACCAGGCCGGTCGCGGAGCCCAGGGCGATGGAGCCGTCGGTGGCGGCCCGGTGGGGCTTGCCGGTGGCGTCAGCGGCGGCCATCAGCGAGACGGCGCCCCACGCGGCGGTGCGCAGGGTGATCTTGTCCTGGTCGGTAAGGGTGATGGACATGATGGTCTGCTCCTTGGAATCTGTGCTGAAAGCCGATGGACGGACGGCCGGTGGAATGCGGTCCTGGGGGTGCCGGGGTCTGGATGGCTCAGGTCAGGTCGCCCGAGGGGATCTCGCCCAGCCTCGGGGCGGCAATCGCGGAACCGTTCATGACATCCACCATCGCCGACCGCTCTGATAGCGGGCCGTTGCCGTGCTGACATCACCGCTGACACGACTCCGCAGCAGCCCTGATCGCCGCCGGGACCTCCGCCGGCCTGGCGTGCCGCCCGACGCGGCCTACATCATCGGCTCCGCGATGGCGCCGCCGGCGGCCGGCCATGTATGTGACAACAGCCTGTCATCACTCACATGAGCCGTCATGTGAGTGCGCCGAGCAGGGAGATCCGCGCCGATGACCCGCGCGGTCGCCAGGGCCACGATCCACCGGCTGCTGTCGCGCCGCGACCTCCCGCCGCGCGAGGCCTCCCGGCTCAGCGGCGACGCGCCGCCCAGGCGGTCCGGCTGCCACGTACCGCCAGGTCGCGGCGGCGCACGAGCGCGTCGGGGCCGTCGTCCGCCAGCAGGCGGTCGAGCGTGTGGAGATCGTCGGCGGCGAGCTGCCCGCCGAGTGCGGAGCGGATGCGGCTCAGGTAGGCGTGCGCGTAGCGACCGGCGACCGGCGGCGCCGGGTCCACCTCGATGGTGAAGACGCGCTGCGCGGCGATCTCGAATCCGGCCCGCTCCAGGTGGGGCCGCCAGTCCGGGTGCGTGTTCCAGCCCGCCCGCGCGACCGCCTCGTGGCAGCGCGACTCCAGGCCGGGCCGGCCCAGCCCGATGTCGCCGGGCAGGAAGCGCGGCAGGTCGTCCATCTCGACGACCACCAGCAGACCGCCGGGGTTCAGCGCGGCGTGGAGGTCGCGGAGCAGCCGCCGCGGGACGGCGACCTCGTGCAACAACGAGGCCGCCCACGCGACGTCCACCGCACCGATCCGGGGCCAGGCGTCGTCCAGGTCGGCCCGCACGACGCGCAGCCGATCGGCCAGCCCCTGCCCGTGCGCCGCGGCCCGCACCCGGTCGAGCATGAGCGCCGACCTGTCGATCGCGACCACCTCGGCCGCCGGGAAGCGGCGCGCGAGCGCCAGGCTGCCGGTGCCGGTACCGGCGCCCACGTCGGCGACCGTCCGCGGGGCGTCCGGGGCGTGCCGCCCGCACCAGCCGATCACCTCGTCCAGGTACGGGCCGAGCACTTCCGCCAGTGCCACCTCAGCCCGTCCACCCTGAGCCGCATCGAGACCGGGCACCGCAGGATCGCCCTCGACCAGTTGGTCCCCATCGCCCGCGCCCTCGACACCACGCTCGACCAGCTCGTCGAGTCCGCCGATGACGACGACGTGGTGATCCGGCCGCAGCCCTGTCACACGCCCGGGCTGACGAGCTGGCTCCTGTCGCGCGAACGCGCCCTGCACGGCGTGACCGTGGCGAAGATGCGCATCACCCCCGACCGGCCGGCCGGGGCGGACGACCTGAAGGTGCACCCCGGCCGCGATTGGTTCACCGTGCTGTCCGGCACGGCCCGCCTGCACCTGGGCGAGCGGACCATCATGGTCCAGGCGGGCGACTCGGCCGAGTTCTCGACCATGGTCCCGCACTCCATCGGCGCCCAGGACGGGCCCGTGGAGATCCTCACCATCCTCGACCACGACGGCGAACGCGCCCACCTGCACGCCCCGCACTCCTGACGCAGGGCACCCGTACAGGCAGGCACGACACACCTCACCACCGAGGCGATGGGGAGGGCACGCCGCAGCCGATGCCCGGCCGCGGGGCCTGGGATCAGACTGTGGCCTGGTAGGCCGTCGTCCAGAAGTCCTTGATGAGCCCCGGCGTGTCCGGGGAGTCCTGCGCGGTCTGGGTGAGCAGGATGCCGACGAGGTCCTCGGCCGGGTCGGCGTACGCGCTCGTGCCCAGGCCGCCGTCCCAGCCGAACTGCCCCGGGGAGGCCAGGTCGCGACGGTGGGTGCGGACGGCCATGCCGAAGCCGTAGCCGCCGTGCCGGCCGAAGTGGTCGCCGAAGGCGTCCTTCTCCGTCTTCTGCCCGGGTGTGAGCTGGTCGGTCGTCATCAGCTCCACCGAGGCCCGTGACAGGACGCGCTCGCCGCCGAGGGTGCCCTTGTTCAGCAGCATCCGGTAGAAGGCGTGGTAGTCGTCGGCGGTCGAGACCAGGCCGTCGCCGCCGGCCGCGAACACCGGCGGCCGGCTGTACTTGCCGCCGGCGGCCTCGTCCCACACCGTCAGCTCGCCGGTCGCGGGGTCGTGGGCGTAGCTGACGGGCAGCCGGTGGATCCGGTCCTCGGGCACGTGGAAGCCGGTGTCCTTCATGCCGAGCGGTTCGAAGATCCGCTCGCGCAGGAACGCCTCGAACGACTGCCCCGCCACCCGGGCGATGAGCACGCCGAGCACGTCGGAGCCGGTGTGGTACTGCCACAGCTCGCCGGGCTGGCGCATCAGCGGCAGCTCGCCGAGCCGCCTGATCCACTCGTCGGGCCCGAACTCCGGCGCTGTGGTGTCGAGCCCCAGCTCGCGGATGGCGACCTGGATGGGGTACGCGTCCGGCGGGGCGAGCACGGCCCCGAAGCCGAAGGTGAAGGTCAGCAGGTCGCGCAGGGTGATCGGCCGGTGCGCCGGCACGGTCTCCTCCAGTGGGGCGTCGATGCGCGCCAGCACCTTGCGGTCGGCCAGTTCGGGCAGCCACGGGTCGACCGGGTCGTCCAGCCGCAGCCGGCACTCCTCGACGAGGATCATCGCGGCGGCGGCCGTGACGGGCTTGGTGGCGGAAGCCATGCGGAAGAGGGTGTCCCTGCGCACGGGCTCGCCGCCGCCGGCGCGCAGGGTGCCCATGACCTCGACATGCGTGTCCGCGCCGCGGCCGACGAGGGCGACCAGGCCGGGGACCGCACCGGACTCGACGGACCGGGCCAGCACGTGGCGCATCCTGTCCAGCCCGGCGGAGGCGAGGCCGCGGGGGGCCGCGCCGTGCTCGTCGCATCTCCCCTGGGTGGCCCAGCCCCCCTTGGCGTCCCAACTGCCCTGCATGTCCCAGGTGGTGCTCTTCGACATGGTGCTCATTCCTCATTTCGTCCGATGCGCACAATGTACGCGACAGCGAATCATGTGCGCAACTTGGGCCGAGGCGTCCCAAACTCAACAGTCTTTATATAAGTGGTGTTACGATTTGCGCGTGGCCCACCCTCACGCACCCGATCCCACCCGGCAGAGCCTCTGGCACCCCCTGCGCGTCCTCCAGGCGTCCATGGACGCCGACATCGCCCGGATCTACTCCGACGCCCAGATCGACGGGCTCAAGCCCAGCTTCGTGCTGGAACTGCTCCACCTCCACGCCTGCGGACCCATGACCATCACCGAGCTCGCCGAGTCGGTCAACCGCACGCACTCGGCACTCAGCCAGAAGGTCGCCGCGATGCGCACCGCCGGCTGGGTGCAGACCGTCACGGGCGAAGACGCGCGCACCAAGAAGGTGACCCTCACCGACGACGCCCGCCGCGTCATCGGCCGCCTCGCGGCGGAATGGCGCGCCACCGAGGCCGCCATCGCCGACCTGGAGGCCGAGATCCCCTACCCGCTCTCCCGCGTCGTCACCGACATCGAACAGGCCCTGGAACGCAAGAGCTTCCACGACCGCATCGCCGACAAACTGGCGGCCGACCCCGCATGGGACTGAAGCCCGCGGCGGGCGGGCATGGCACGCACATCGCGGGTGGAGTACGGCTTCTTCTCGCCCTCACGTTCGCCAGTAGCCCAGGAGACGCGCCATGAACCGGAAGGGGATGGCCTGCCCCTTGGTCTGGTCAACGGTGCCGACCACGTGCAGGTCGAGCTCCGGACAGTGGAAGAGCCACGTCCCGGTGGCTCCCGAGTGGCCGACGAGCGTGACGGGACGGCGCCCCGGCGCCATGAGCCGACCGACCTTGAAGAACATGGTGCCCAGTCCGTACCGCAGGATGGGGATGTTGCGCAGCCGGTTACGCCGCTCGGTGAGCAGTTCGAGTGAGCGGGCGTCACTGAAGAGTTCGCCGCCAAGCAGCGCCCGCTGAAAGGTGAGGAGATCGCCGGTGGTGCTGAACAGGTCGTTACTGGACTCGATCATCGAGGTCAGCTCCACGCGGCGCTGTCTCGCGTAGAGCGGTGAGGGCGCCGCGGTCGCCGGATCCGGCGGGCGATGTCCCGGGAGCCAGGTGTGCGTCAGGCCGAGCGGACCGAGGATCCGTTCGGTCAGCAGATCGGCGAACGACCGATCGGTCACCGTCTCCACGATGCGGATGAGCAGTTGGAAGCCGGTGTCGGAGTAGCGGGCCTTCTGCCGGGCGGCGGTGAGGTCCTGCGGCTCGAAGTGCGGGCGCTGCTGCTCACGCGTGGTCCGCATCGTGTCCTCGAAGGTCCAGGCCAGATCCTGACCGGCGGCGAGGCGCTCGAACCCGCCGGGGCCTTCACGACGCTTCTCGAAGTGGTCGGGCAGACCGGACGTGTGACTCGCGAGGTGGCGCACCGTGATGGCGGACGTCCGGTCGATCCCCCCGAGGACATGGAGTCCAGTGATCACCTCCGCCGGCAGATAGCTGTTGATCGGCGCGGCCAGTTCGAGCTCGCCGCGCTCGTGCGCCTGCAGCACCAGCGTGATGATGAAACGCTTGGTGATGCTCGCGATGAAGAACGGGGTGTCGGGACGCAGTGGGTGATCGTCGGCTCCGGCAGGGCCGGAGGCGGCGGACCAGCGCAGTTTCCCGTCGCCACTTGTGACGGCGAGGTTGGCGTGGTGTATGCCGCGTTTCGCGACGAGATTTTCCAGCAGGCCCGTCAGCCGCGCGTCGACGACGTCGGAAGCGTGATTGTCGTGAGCAGGGATCGTGGCGAGCGGCGATGTCACGTGAGTGCTCCTTGTCTGTGTTCCCTCGATACGACCCGTCGCCGCGCCGTGCACCGGCCGAGGCAGTCAACCGGCATGTGTGACAGCCGTCGGGACCATGAGCATCGGCCCTCAGCCTGTGTTGTCGTGAGACGTCGGCGGGTTCTCCGGTGTCGAGGGACGGGCGAGGGGTCAGACGTCCATGTATCTACTAGACATATCTATGAGAGTCAATGGTCTAGACTCGACCGATGGCCCATGTGATCCTCGGTCTGCTCCTGATCGCCCCGCAGAGCTTCTACGACCTCATCAAAGGATTCGAGGCTGGCGTCGCACTCTTCTACAGCGCCAGCTCCGGCAGCATCAAACGCGCGCTGGACACCCTGCTCGCGCGGGGGCTCATCGAGGTCGCCAGCATCGAAGCCGGAGGCCGGGGGCGGAAGGTGTACCGCCTGACCGACGCCGGTCGTGAGGAGTTCCGCGCGTGGATGACAGGGGAACTGGCCGGGCCCGATCTGGAGACCGCGGCGCTGTCCAGGCTCTACTTCCTCGGCCTGCTGGAGCCGGTCGAGCGCGCGCCGGTGCTCCGCCGCATCACGGCGCGCATCGAGACCGACCTCGCCGCGCTCGCGGCCCTCGACAGGCACCTCGATACCGTGGACATCCCCGACGAGCACCGCGACCTCGCCACCTTTCAGCGCGCGACGCTCGACTACGGCATCGCCTCACACCGCTTCGCGCTCGACTGGTTCCGCGATCACATCGACCGGCACGAGACGCCGAACCACTGACACCGCACCGGCCCCCACCCGTCGCCACGCCTGCGTACTGATCGACACCACGACGCCGCGCCGGCCGTCCGCCCTCACACCCGTCCTGGTCTCGTACCCGTGGTCGTCACCGCCGTGCTGCCGGTGGACGCCACCGCACGACAACGGACGCGACCCGATCCCGAACCAATACCGGGCGCCCGGCCAGAACACCTCGTGCCCCTGAGGTCCGGACCGTCCCCTTCATCATCGCCATGCAGTCCCGCGCCACCGCCGAGGCGCTCGGCTCGAACAACCGGGGCGCCGGATGCCCGGCCGGCGGGTCTCTGACGCATCGACGTCCTACCTGGCATCACCCCTCCGGAGACGGGGTGAACCGGTTGACGTACCAGGCGGCGATCTGGGCGCGTGAAGTGAATCCGAGCTTGTCCAGGATGTGCTTCACATGGCCCTCGGCCGTGCGCTGGGAGATGACCAGTCGGGCCGCGATGTCCCTGTTGCGCATGCCTTCAGCGACGAGAGCGGCCACCTGGACTTCCCGCGGGGTCAGCACCGGCTGCGACAGCGCGGGCGCCGGTGCGGCGAGGGGCGCCGACCCGGGCTCGGGTGGCTCCTGCAAGGCATAACCGATGGCCTCGTTGAAGTCCAGGCTCGCGCCCTCGTCGACAGCCTTGCGGTAATCCTTCTCGCCGAGACGGGCGCGTAGCAACGACTCTGTGGCACGGTGGGCGTCGTCGTAAGGGCGAAAGCCTGCCAGCGACACCTCAAGCAGGCGTCGCATCATGTCGGCGGCGCCGATCAGGCGCGCGGCGGGCACGTCGCGCCCCTGCGCGGCGGCGACCCAGGCAAGCGTCTCCACGAACCACGCCGGGCTGTAGCGGTAGCCTGCCGACCGTTCGAGACGCAGGCTGGACCGGAACAAGGAGGCGGCCTGGGTCAGGTCTCCGGCGGCCCAGCACCCGATGCCCGCAGCCCACGTCGCCAGCGCGATCTCGCCGGGCGAGCCCGCCGCTTCGGCGATCTCGCGGCAGCGCGCCACCCAGGACCCGGCGCGAGGATCGCCGGCGAAGATCGCGGACAGGGCCAGGTAGAACGCCGGGAGGAACGCATCACGCAGGACCCCGTCCTCAGTGATCTCGCCCGTGTTGTGCTCGTACCAGTCCAGGGCCCGTTCGAGCAGGCCGACCGCGTCCTGGTAATCACCCTCCATCAGAGTCAGCCGTCCGGACAGAAACCTCGTTATCGCCTTCGGCCCCTGGCGATCGCAGCCGTCGGCCAGCAGCCGGCACTCCTCGAGCAGCGGCCGCGCGGTGTCGATCCTGCCCTGCATGAGAGCGAAGAACGTGCCCACGGTCAGCACGCTGAAGCGTTCCTGCCCGGTTATCTGCCGGCATTGGAGTAGCCGGTCGATCCAATGGCGGGCTTCGGATGGACCGCCGAAGAAGCTCCAGTACCCCTCCAGCGACGTGAAGATCCGTATCGCCTCCTCGGTGCGGAGGTCCTCACCCAGGCAGTGATCCAGCGCGGCCCGCAGGTTGGGCATCTCGGGGACGACCGTGGTGAAGCACTCCACCTGGTTCGAGCCGAACCAGCCGGCCCTGTTGCGTTCGGCCAGGCCCTGGTAGTACTCGGCGTGCCGGCGTTGTGTCGCCGGTGTCGCCTCGCTCTTGTTCAGCCGGTCCTGACCGTACTGTCGCAGGGTCTCCAGGATCCGGTAGCGGGGGCGGGTGCCGCAGGTCTCCCTGGTCACGATCGACTTCTCGGTCAGCGCGGCCAGCAGAGGCAAGACGTCCTCGCGCGTGAGCGGCGCGGCCGAGCAGACCTCCTCCGCCGCTGGCAGGTCGAAGCCGCCGGCGAACACCGACAGGCGTTCCCACATGATCTGTTCCTGGGCAGAGCACAGTTCGAAGCTCCACTCGACCGCCGCGCGCAGCGTCTGGTGGCGCGGCAGGGCGGTGCGGTAGCCCCGTGTCAGGAAGTGCAGGCGGTGGCCGAGCCTGTTGATGATCTGATCCAGCGACAGGACTCGCAACCACACCGCTGCAAGCTCGATCGCCAGCGGAATGCCGTCGAGCAGACGGCACAACCGCGCCGCCGCCACAGGCTGCGAGGTGATATCGACCTCCGGCGCGATGTTCTTCGCGCGCTCCGCCAGCAGCGCCAGGGCGTCGTAACGCAGGACGTCGCTCCTGGTGACCTGGTCGTCAGGGCCGGGGAAGGACAGCGGCGGCACGATGAAGGGCGTCTCGTCCGGCACTCCCAGCGCCTCGCGGCTGGTGGCCAGCAGGCGCACCTTGGGTGCCGCACTGAGCAGGGTGGAGGCCAGCAGAGCGCAGGCGTCCACCAGATGTTCGCAGTTGTCCAGCACCAGGAGCATCTGCTTGGTCCGCAGGTAGTCGATCATGCTCTCGGTCGACGGCTGGGGCATCTCCTCCTGCAGCCCCAGGGCCTCCGCGACGGCCACCGCGAGCAACTGCTCGTCCTGCAGAGAGGCCAGCTCGACCAGCCACACCCCGTCGGGGAAGTCCCGCTGCACGTGGGCTGCCACATGAGTCGCCAGGCGCGTCTTGCCCACGCCGGCCGGGCCCGTCAGGGTCAGCAACCGGGTGGTGGACAGGAGGCTCTTGATCGCGCCGATCTCACGCTTGCGACCGATGATCTCGCCTGTCTCGGCAGGCAGGTTAGGAGTGAGCTGCTCGGCTACCAATCGACCCATGAAGGCGACTATGTGCCCTTGGCGTCCCCGGCCATAACCGGCACACGGTCGAGGTGTGGCATAGGTATCACCATGGAACGGCCGGATCTCCTCCAGCTCCGCTGGACCCGTTCGACGTGGAAGGCCGTCCGCTGCTCTCCACGAAAACGCCCTGTGGTGGCCGCACTGGAGGCTCCTCCGTCAGCGGAAGCGAGCACCGCCGCGTGCCTGCCCGGTGACATGCCCAGGATTCTGGTCATGAGGCCGGGGCACCCTGTAGCCGTCGTCACGGCGACGCACCCGCCGCCATCCGGATGGCTGGTGATCAAGCGCTTGCTGTCGGAGGCGAAGGAGAGGCCGGTCACGACGACGTTGTCGATGGTGGACCTGATCTGCTCACCGGTCCGGACGTTCCAGACTGTGAGCGACGATGCGGCCCGTCGCCCGCTCGCCCACCACCGTGGAGGACCTGGCGGCGTTGGAGACCGACGTGCCGGCCGGGTTGAAGATCCTTCCCGCCGAACCAGCACGCTCGGCCGGTCAGACCGAGATCAGATCCACCGGAGATCAGCCACTCCCATCCGAGCAGCACACACAATCGAGGCTAGCCTGTCATGAGTTGGGCCAGGCGGTCCCAAGCTGGGGATGAGGCTCCGGGCTGGGACTGCGCGGCCAACCGGGCGATGGCCGGGTTGTGGACGGGGCGGGTCTCGGAGCGGCTGGGGTGATGGGTGAACCAGTTCCGGGTACGGTCCGCGAGTCCGAGGAGGCGGGGATCGTCCGGCGACCAGTCGTAAGCGGCGTCATGGTCAAGGTAGAGGGCGCGGAACTCGGGATCGGTCATGAACTCGCGTTTCTCGGCGATCCACAGGGAGGCGTCCTCGGGTGAGGCTGTCTGCATGAGGATCCAGCCGTCACGTTCCACCTGGATCGCGCGCTCGCTGACGCCGAGGTCGCGCAGGTCGTCGAGATGGTCGGCGACCTCGAGGGAGACGAAGAGCCGGTCGCCGCCGCGCAGTTGGGCGAGCTGGTCGCGGGTTCGGCTCAGCTGCGCGATGCGGTCCTCAAGGTCGTGATCGATCTCGGCGATGGCCGCCGAGAGCGTCACCGGGTCGGCGTCGAGAAGGTCCCTGATGCGGGCCAGCGGCACGCCCGCATCGGCCAGGGTCCTGATCTTGACGAGGGTGATGGCGTCTTCGGCGGTGTAACGCCGGTAGCCGGAGGAGTCGCGGTCGGGTTCGGTGAGCAGTCCGCGCTCGTGATAGTGGCGGATGGCCTTGATGGTCACTCCGGCGTAGTCCGCGAGCCGGCCGATCGTGAGCATGCTGGACATCCTTCCACCTCGGCGTGGAGCGGTCAGGCCCGGCGGGTCAGGCGGCCGCCGCCGTTGCGGAAGCGCGCCTGGCCGTCACGGACGTCGTGGAAGGAGACGAGCAGCAGCCGCAGGTATCCGTCGAACGTCTCCAGCGGGTAGCCGGCGGGCGCGAAGAGGCCCGGCCGGATCGGCACATAGCGCTGCGGCGGGGCGGAGGTCATGCCGCCGGCGAACTCGGTGAAGATGCGCTCCTGCGATTCGTCCGCCGGTTCGTAGGTCGTCCGCTCCTCGAGCTGGCCGTCGACGACGCTGACGTCGATGCGGAGCTGGTGGGAACGGTAGGTGCCCACGTAGGGGGCGAGGTCGACGTCCTGCTCCATTTCGGTGACCAGCCTGGGGATCTGGACGCCGAGGTGCTCGCTCAGGAGCCACTGCAGGATCTGGTCCTGCAGCATGATCGCCCCGGGGTTGTTGCCGTAGGCGGCGAAGACCAGGTCGTGCTCGGGGAGCACGCACAGGAGCGAGACCCCGCCGGGCGAGGCGCCCGACATGGCCAGCACGGTCGTGTCGCCGAACGGGTACAGCACCCAGCCCAGGCCGATCGGTGGGGTGTTGGGGCTCTCCATGTCGTAGGAGACCTGCTGCATCAGGGCGGTCGACTCGGCCGACAGGACGCGCGTGCCGGAAGGGGACACACCTCCCGCGAGGTGGGTGCGCCCGAAGGCGAGCAGGTCGGCGATGGTGCCGATCGGCGTGCCGCCGGCCGGGCCCCAGGTGTCGGGGAGCGTGAACAGGTTCGTGGACTTGGGCGCCATGGTCTCGGGGTCCAGGAAGTGGCCGACCGCCGTGCTGCGCAGGATGGCCTGCTCGGCGGAGGTGCCGGAGTCCGGCATACCGACCGGGGCGTAGATCTCGCGCGCCAGCAGGTCGTGGAAGGGCAGGCCGGTCACCACCTCCAGCAGGCGGCCCGCGACGATCATGCCGCCGTTGGAGTAGCTGAGCTGCTCGCCGGGCTCGAACAGGGTGCCGCAGTTGCTCGCCAGGCCCTTGACGTAGGCCACCAGGGCGTCGCGGCCCTTGTCGTCGGGGAAGTACAGGTCCGCGTCGATGCCGTTGGTGTGCCCGATCAGGTGCCGGACCAGGATCTTGTCCGCGGCGCCCGGCACGACCAGCGCGAAGTCGGGAAGGTACTTCACGACCGGCGAGTCGAGGTCCAGCAGCCCGCGGTCGACCTGCTGGAGGACCAGGGTGGTGGTCAGGACCTTGGTGACGGAACCGAAGAGGAATCCGGTGTCGTGCCGCATCGGGGCGCTGGTGGCGACGTTCGAGGTCCCGTGGGCAACGATGATCTGCTCGCCGGCGTGGTGGACGCCGACGACGAACCCGGGGACGTTGTTGGACTCGCAGTAGGCGGCGGCCTGCTCACGGATCTGTACTTCGACGGTGTGCAGTGCGTTGTCGTTCATGCAGAGCATCCTCGAACCTTGACCTTGGGGCAAGGTCAAGGCGGGAGACGGAATATCGGTGAGCTTGTCTGCCCGTGGCAGAACGGGCGCCCTGGAACCGCTGCGTACCGAGTCGCCCCCGACGATGATCAGGTACTGCTCGTGCGGGACGGCTCGTGACCCTGTGGTCCACCGGCCGGCGTCGGAAGTCAGCGAGCGCGGCGACGCTGGGCGGGGTATCCGGCCTTGCCAGATCGACCTGACATCGCGTGAGCTCCTGCGCGGAGCATTCAGCGTCGTCGTCGGTCGCGGCGCCGGAGCAGGCCGACGGCCTCGTGGACGGGGTGGTGGACCTCGGCAAGGCCGTCCTGGACATCGCCTGACGGGCCCCGCGCTCGGCGTCACCTGACGGCAGGCGCCACGGCACCCTCGCCGGACGTCCGGCGAGGGTGCCACGCGACCGCTCAATGACGGCGCGCGCGGCTACGTCTCGTCGAGGACCCGGAGCCGGCGCCTCGCGGGCTTCGTGGATACGGCTCGGGCTCGCGGAGCGCAAAAGGCAAGTAGCGCGTGATAGACATAGCGTCCCCCAGTGATGATTCATGATGTGTCGGTCGATGCGCACCGGCATCATCGTGGCCTTTCACCGGTCTCCAACCAGGAGCACTCCCCGGGGCTTCCGCAAAATGTGCGGCTTTGAGGGCATTTCGACGTGGGTTGGCCGTGGGTGGACGTGGTCTGGACATCCCGGGAGGCTGTGGGGCCGCAGGGCACCGGGATTTCACCGGGACCATGACCCCTGATGAACGGCGACCGACTCGCCACCGTCCCCGCCCCGTCCACCGGCGATCCGGGCCCAGCGCAGACTTTGCCCGGGACGGCCCGCCGCGTGGCACTACTGAGCGTGCCTGAGGGATGATCAGTCAGGCAGGGCCCCTGACAGGCGCGATCCCGTGCCCGTCATGCGGCCCTCCCAGGCCCGGGCCGCGAACTCGGTCCGGTTGCGTACGCCGAGTCTGGCCCGGATGCCGGACACGTGTCCCTTGACCGTGCTCAGCGAGATGAACAGTCCGTCCGGGGCGGCAGCCCTCTCCAGGGGGCGACAGTCCGAAGCCCCGGGCCGCGGGGCCCGGGGCGATGGCGCGGATTCACCCGGCCGACCCGGCGGGAGCGGCAGAGGTCAGGGCTGACGCCGTGCGCTACAGGGCCGACGCATTCACCAGGCCCGGGTACGACCGACCCACACGTTACGAGCGCGGAAATAGGTGTTGCCGCTCGGGCCCACCTGCTGGTCCCAGTCGCTGTCGCCGGGCTCGCCGGAGGCGTAGGAGCCCATCTGCAGATTGATGATGAGCCGCTGCGGGACGCCCGCCCAGCCGACCCCCCGATGGGTCGCCTTCCAGACCCCGTCGAAGTAGTAGTCGAGCATGACGTCGTCGCCGTCCTTGTACATCCAGACGCGGTACTTGTGCCAGGCGTCGGGGTTCTCGACCTCGACCGGCTCACGCTCGACGACCTCACCGCCGTCGGCGTCCTTGTTCCAGGTGTTGAACAGGTTCGTGGAATTCCCCACGTACTCCAGGATGTCGGTCTCCGGCGGCCAGGCCGGCCAGGTGCCGGTGGTCCAGAAGGCCGGCCAGATGCCCCGGCCGGTCTGGGTGCGGAACTCACCCTCGATGTCGTACTCGGGGAACTGGTCGTTGACGAGGATCTGCTCCTTGGCGTGGACGGCGCCGGAGCGGTACCACAGCGGAGCGTTCGGCGCGTGCGGGCTGTTTCCGTCCGGCGCGGCCAGCCGGGTCGCCGTGAGGGTCAGCACGCCCTGGCTGACGGAGACCTGGCTGGAGTGCATCCTGGCGGCGCCGTTGTGGGTGTCGGAGTTGCCGTCCCAGGGATAGAGATAGTTCCATTCCTGGTTGAAGGCCGAGAGGCTGTCGAAGGAGGACTTGTCGATGATGTTCTCCCACGTGGCTCCGGCGCGACGGGCGCGGTCGGCCGGTGGGGCGGCGTGCGCCGCGGTGGGGACGAGCGAAAGCCCTAACGACAGACCGCCGACAGCCGCGGCCGAGGCCAGCAGCTGACGCCGGTTGATTCCCTGTTCGGACATGTTCGTTCCTTTCCTCGATCCCTGAGCCTGAGCTGCGGCAGCCGGTGCGCTGGCGTGTGCCGGTTTGCCACCATTGGTCCTCGTTCGGGGGAATGATCATGGTTGGGCGGGATCAGTATGACACCGGCCCCGGGAGGATCGCAGGCAAGATCGTCAACTCTGCGCTCGGGTGCACCGCGTGATCCCCGGCGAGCTCAGGCGGGCCGCCCGAAGGCAGGACTGACGGTTCTGACGTGATCCGTGAGGGTGCAGGGGCAGGACGGGCCGCGGCTCCACCTCGGCGCCCGGGGGGATCAGGCGTTCCGGACTGGTCTCGGCGCATGCGGGCGGTCACCGGGCCCCGAGCCGGTGCCCCTCCCCAGCGGGCCTGGGACCGAGGGCCGGAAAGAAGTCCGCTCCTCCTGTCACATTCGCGTGCCGCCCGGTGTCGAGGCAGTGACGGACCCGAAGCACCCCGCCGGAGCAGTCTCGCCGCCGGCGAACACCTGATGAGGAGCATCCCTGATGTCCACCGCCTACATCGTCGTCACCCTCCTGGCCGCCGCCTGGGTCGGTTTCTCGGCCTGGTCCGTCTTCGCCCGCGCCACGTGGGTCGTGGAGCCGCTGGCGGAGTACAGGGTGCCCCGCTCGTGGTGGCCCTGGCTCGGCACGGCCAAGGCCGCCGGGGCGCTGGGCATGGTGGCCGGCCTGTTCGTGCCGGTCATCGGGGTCCTCGCCGGGATCGGTCTGGTGCTGTACTTCGCGGGCGCGGTCGTCACCGTGCTCCGGGCCCGCGCGTACGGGCACCTCCCGTTCCCGCTGCTGTACATGGCTCCGGTCGTCGCCGCCATGGCGCTGGGGTTCGCGGCCTGAGCAGGTTCCCGGTTGCCCGACAATGGAGATCTTGCTAGCGTTCGCGATTGCGTGAGAGACACGTGATCGCCGGATGTAAGGAGGCTGATGAATATGGCTGCCAGCAGCCCTCTTCAGCGTGCCTTTCTCCGGCCCGCGCGACGCTAGAGCGCGGTCCGGTCGTTACCTACGACCAGGAGTTCTCTCATGTCCTCATCCTTCTCGGCGACCGATTCCGAGCTGACCACCGACCGCCTCCTCCTGCGGACGTGGTCGGCCGACGAAGCCACCGCCGTCCTCGGCGACGCTCGGTCCGCGCAGTGGGCCGACGACTTCCCCGCCGAAGGCGACCGCTTCATCGCCGGCTTCATCGCCGAACACCCCGGCAACACGCTGGGCGCGTTCGGCCAGCGTCTGATCATCGAACGCACGACCGGCCTGGTGGTCGGCTCGATCGGCCTGTTCTGGCCGCCCAGTGACGGCGTCCTCGACATCGGATACGGCGTCGTGGACTCCCGCCGCGGCCGTGGCTACGCGACCGAGGCCACTCGCGCGATGGTCGCTTTCGCACTTTCGGCACCGGAGGTCCACACCGTGTCCGCCGGCGCCGAACTGACCAATCCCGCGTCCGTCCGCGTGCTGGAGAAGTGCGGCTTCCAGCGCGTGACCGTGGAGGACGGGATAGCGCGGTTCCACATCCAGCTCTGATCGACAGCCGCCGGCTGTCACGGCGCCGGCCTGCTACGCCAGCAGGCCGGCGCCTTTCTCGTCGTCCCCCCATGCCGGCCGGTCACACAGGGACGCCAGCTCGTAGAAAATTCCATTGACTACCAAAGTTCCATGCACTGTATTATTCGAGCCATGCAGGAGTCGCGGCGCGACCGCAAGAAGCGACTGACCAGGCAGCGAATCGTCACAGCGGCCATGAAGCTGTTCGTCGAGCAGGGGTACGAGCAGACCACGGTGGCGCAGATCGCCGTGGCGGCGGACGTCGATCCCAAGACGTTCTTCAACTACTTCCGCAGCAAGGACGAGGTGGTCTTCGCCGACACGGAGCACATCTTCGACCTGCTGCTCGGGTTGCTCGCGAAACGGCGGCCGCGGGAGGGCCCGGGCGAACTCCTGGCGAGGGCGGTCCAGGAGTACGCCGCCCGCCGCCGGCCCGCCGTGCCCCCCAAGGAGCCCGAGGAGCTGTCGGCGGCGACCCGCCTGATGCTGACGACCCCGGCGCTTCAGGCCAAGGGGCTGTACCTGATGGTGGATCTGCAGCGGCGGATCGCCGGCGAGCTGCTGAAGGCGTTCCCCGAGCTGGATCCGATCACCGCTGCGGCGATGACCGGCTCCCTGATCGGCGCCGTCCAGCAGGCGAGCCTGGCGAGCGTCGAGCTCGGCCGGTCGCAGGACGAGCTCTGGGAGGCCGCCCGGCGCGGCCTCGACGTCGCCGTGCACGGCCTGCTCTCGGTGCGGCCCGACACCAGCGGTCGGTGACACGCCCTCCCACGGCCGCGGGGCTCGGCCCGACGCGACCGGCGTCCGCTCATCGGAGGAAGGAACTGCCCATGACCGAAAGCGTGCGGTCGCTCGTCCGCGACGCGCGACGCGCTCTGCGACAGGGTCCCGCGGCGATCGCACGGCGGCGACGCGCCCGGCTGGCCGAGATCGTGGCCCACGCTCGCGCCCGTTCCCCGTATTTCCGCGAGCTGTACCGGGAACTGCCGGAAGACGTCGACGACCCGGCACTGCTCCCGGTCACCGACAAGACGACGCTGATGGCCCACTTCGACGACTGGGTCACCGACCGGGAGGTGACGCTCGACAAGGCCCGGACGTTCGTGGCCGACCCCGCCCTCGTGGGCGAGCGGTTCCAGGGCCGATACCTCGTGGCCACCACGTCCGGCACCAGCGGCCTGCGCGGCATCTTCCTTCAGGACGAGCGGACCGTGGCCGTGGGCACCGCCGTAGGACAACGCATCCGCGCCGGGCTGGGGCTCGGCGACGTCATGCGCCTCCTGCGCGGCGCCGGCCGTACCGCGATCGTGTCCGCACCCGGCGGCCACTTCTCCACCGTCGCCGGAGCGGCGCGGTTCCGCCGGGACCACCCACGGCTCAGCTGGATGCTGCGGGAGTTCTCGATTCACCAGCCGCTGCCCGACCTGGCCGGCGAGCTCAACCGGTACAACCCCAGCTCCCTCACCGGCTTCTCCAGCATGCTCGGGCTGCTGGCCGGCGAGCAGGAGTCAGGCCGCCTGCGCATCCACCCAGGGTTGATCATCGCCGGCGGTGAGGCGCTGACGGCTGAGAACCACGCCAGGATCGCGAGCGCGTTCCGCGCCCAGGTCCGCTCCGCCTACGCCGCCACCGAGTGCGGCTTCCTCGCGTACGGCTGCGCGCACAACTGGCTGCACGTCAACAGCGACTGGGCCGTGCTGGAACCGGTCGACGCCGCCCATCGGCCTGTCAGCCCGGGTCAGCCCTCGCACACGGTCCTGCTGAGCAACCTCGCCAACCGGGTCCAGCCGATCCTACGCTACGACCTGGGCGACAACGTCCTGCTGCGGCCCGACGCCTGCCCGTGCGGCAGCCCCCTGCCGGCCGTCCAGGTGCGGGGCCGCGCGGCGGAGATGCTCGCCTTCCCCGGCGGCCGGAGCGAGCGCGTCGGCATCTCCCCCATGGCCTTCGGCACCCTGCTGGACCGTGTTCCCGGCATCGAGCAGTTCCAGCTCGTCCAGACCACGCCCACCACCCTGCGCGTGCGCCTGAAGCCCGCGACCGGCGCCGACCCCGACCAGGTGTGGCGGAGGGTCCACGACGAGATCACCCACCTCCTGACCGAGCACCGTGCCGGTCACGTGACGGTCGAACGCGCGCAGGAGCCGCCCGAGCGGTCGGCCGGCGGCAAGTTCCGCAGGATCATCCCCCTGGCCACATGAGCGGCCGATCGGGGAGGCCGCCGACTGGCGCTCGCCTTCCCGGGCGCCGAGTGAGGGCGGGAGCTTCGCCCTCTGCACGCGAAGATGGAGGCCGTCGCCCGCGCGCTGAAGGACGGTGACGGTCTCGGGCAGACGACGTTGGTCGCCGTACCGAATCGGCCACGGCCTCCCGCCGTTCGTCAGGCACCACATGCGGGTCCGTCTGATCAACGTTCTTCCTTCAGCCCCGCAGCTGGACTCTCCCCCTGGGGGAGAGTCCAAGCTGTTTCCCTCAAGGTGCTGGACAGCGGACGTTACCGTCGACTCCGCACACGTTGATCGCCCGTTTGGGAGGGAAGCGACCATGACCATCGTGAAGGACATCCAGGCTCGCGGCATGCAACACTGCGAGACGACGGCGCTAGGGGTGCTTCTGCGGCATGAGGGGCTCGATCTGTCCGAGCCCATGCTGTTCGGGCTCGGCTCGGGCCTGTCCTTCGTCTACTGGGACAGCAAGGCCATGCCCTTCCCCTTCCTCGGAGGCCGGGTCAAGCCCTTCGACCTCACCAGGAATCTGGCTGCCAGGCTGGGGCTGACTCTGCGTGTCGAGGAGACCACCTCGCCCGGCAAGGCTTGGCAGAACGTGTCCGCCCCCATCGATGCCGGACGACCTGTCGGCCTCCAGCTTGACTGCTACCACCTGGACTACTTTCGCTCCAAAATCCACTTCGGCGGCCATGTCGTCGCCATGTACGGCTACGACGACCACAACGCCTACCTGGTGGACACCGAGCAGCAGGGAGGAGCGGTGCGAACCGCTCGGACCAGTCTCGCCCTGGCGAGGGCCGAACGCGGCCCGATGACGGCCAGGAACCGATCGTTCACCATCACCTCGCCCGCGCACCCGCCCCGCTGGACGGAGCAGATCATCCCCGCCATCAGGGCATGCGCCGACGCCTTCCTCACCGCTCCCATCGCGAACCTGGGCCATCGCGGCATCGCGAAAGCCGCCGACCGGGTGCCCAAGTGGCTGCTCCGCACGGACGATCCCCAACGGGACCTGCTGCAGGCCGCACTGCTCATGGAGAAGGGAGGCACCGGCGGTTCCCTGTTCCGCGCCCTCTACCGCGACTTCCTCGGGGAGTGCGCCGAGCTGATCGAGGACGGCGACCTCCGCACCGGTCATCGCCTGTACGGCGAGGCCGCCGCGCTGTGGACGGACACGGCCACCTTGATCACGAAGGCCGGGGAGAGCGGCGACGCGGCCTACCTTGAGCAGGCCGGTGCCCTCCTCCACGACCTTTCGCGCATCGAGCGGGAGGCCATGCAGGTGCTGCGCGGATTGCGGCTCTGATCAGCTGGAGTCGGGGCTCGACGCGGCCCGCGCCGTCCACGAGGCGGCCTGAGCGCCGGTAAGGGGGCGGCCGACCGCGGCGGCCGACCGCCCCCACCGGTGCTACTTCCGGCAGCCGGACCAGTTGTGGTGGTGCAACGGGTCACCGGGCACGGGCGGCTGACCACCCCAGGTGATCTTGTACCAGTAGGTGCCGTTGTCGATGTGGGAGAAGGTGGCCATCGTGTGGGAGGGGGCGTCGAAGTACCACGGATCCCCGCACCGGCCGTTGAAGGGGAAGTTGTAGGCGCCGGCTGGCCCGGCGGTCGCGACCACGAAGGCCGCGCTCGTGGCCAGGGCGGCGGTCGCGGCAAGAATCCGCTTGTGGAACATGGTTTCCTTCCTTACCGAGGTGACTCAGAGTGGGCCCGCGTCCAGGTCAGGGGCGGGCGTGGGCGGCATAGCGGCGTAACCGGGCCGCGGCCGTGGTGAGGTCGGCGGCGGCGGTCGCGCAGGCGGCGAGGTGGGCGTTCACCGCCTCGCGCAGCCAGTGCGGCGCCTCACCGCCGCTCTCCAGGCTCGCTCCGATCGCCTGGAGGCGTTCGGCGCAGTCGGCGAGCGCACGGGCATCGGACTGCAGGACCACGGCGTGGGCGGCGATCACCGCGGGGTCGGGTGGCATCGGCTCTCCGGGCTAGGGATGGGTCGGCGGGTCAGGGGATCGGCAGGGGCACGGCGGCGTCCTGGCGGGTCTGGCGGGCGGGGACCGAAAGGCACAGCAATGGGCGGGCGCCGTCGAGGCCCAGCTCGCGGAGCCGGTGGGCCAGAGGGTGAGCCGACCGTGACGCGACGGTCAGCCGTGCCCGGGGCGCGGGATGCAGGCGGCCCCGCCCCCGTGTCCGTACGCAGGAGCGCAGCGTCCCCTCGCCCGCTCCCCGCGCGTAGCCGACCAGGTCGCGGTCGCTCGCGGGCAGGCCGGGACCGAGGAACCCCCGCAGGGTGAGCAGCCGGTCGCCGGGAGCCCCGGCGGCGATGCGTACGGACCTGTCGGTGAGCTCGAACGCGAGGGGCGCCAGGTACGGCTCGTCACCCCACAGCCGCGGCGACACGGCATGGACGCCGGCGGCGTCGACCACCGAACCGGCCAGGAAGCCGCCGGAGCGCCGCCGGTCGGCCCCGCGCAGCAGGTCGGCCCAGACGCCCGGCGACCGGGGCCGCCACGGATCGGGTACGACGATCCCGAGGTGGATCTCCCGGTAGCCGCCCACGCTGGTGCGCCGGTTCCAGGCGGCGTGCAGGGCGACGAGGGCGCGCCCGGCCACCCGCACGGCGGGGCCGAGGCCGGTCCCCGCCAGCACGCGTGCCGCCGCCACCGGATCCGCGGCGAACCAGGCCGTGAGGGCGCCGCCCTCATGGCACCTGATCGGCAGTTCGACCGGCCCGCCCGGCCCGTCCACGGCGTGGGTGGGCACGGTGAGGAACGGGAAGCCGTCAGGATGTGGAGCGCGGTCGAACAGCTGGTACGCCTGCGAGCGCACGACCGGTCCCCGGTACGGCGCGAGCCGCTCGTCGATCTGGTCGCGGGCCCGTGGCAGGTCCTCGGCGATGTTGGCGATGTAGTGGTCGATGCTGTGGCAGAGCGGGAACAGGTGCCTGGAGTCGAAGTAGTCGACCACGTACCAGTGGGGATGCAGGTCGAAGCAACTGCCCGCGCCCTGCCCGTCGAGGGTGGGGACGATGTCGTGCTGGTTGGTGACGCTGGCGACCCAGGTGCGCGGGTCGGCGGGTCGTTTGAAGTCGATGGGTGAGCCGACGGCGACGACATGGGTGACGGTGTGGCGGGCGCAGAAGCCGGAGTCCTGGGCGAGGTTCATGACGGCCGCGCCGCCGGCGCTGTGGCCGATGAGGGCCACCTCGGCGCCCGGGGGCAGGCCGTAGTCGTGGACGGCCCCGGCCAGCGCGCGGCTGTAGGGGCTGCTGTCCAGCACGGCGCTGCTGAAGGCGCCGAGCAGGTCCTGGGGCGAGTCGTGGTCGGGCCGGCCCGCGCGCATGCCGGGCGCCTGGACGACGTGGCGGACGACCCCGTCGGGGCCCCGGACGCTCTGGATGAGCATCCGGCCCGTCGTGCCGACCACGCTGATGTTGCGCAGGAAGCCGAGCAGCGACCCCTCGGGGCTCAGCCGCGCGGATTCGGCGGCGGTCAGGCCGGTCCGGCGCGCGCCGCCCGGGCCGGTGTCGAGGGCGGCGACGGCCCGGTTGCTCATACCGGTGAGCGGGTCGGCGGTGGCGAAGCCCCTGCCCGTCGCGATCAGCCAGGCGGTGTCGTCGTTCAGCGGGTTCTCGTCCAGGAGCGCGCGCAGGGCGAGGACCTCGCCGAACACCGGGGCGAGCTCGCTGAGCGCGCGCACCGCGCCGCGGTCCTTGACCAGGGCGCGCAGCGCGCGGACGGCTTCCAGATCACGGTCGGCGGCGGCCGCCTCGACGAGCCGGACGATCAGGGGATCTCGGGTCAGCTCGGGATGGTCGACGGCGACGGCGGCGATCCGCAGCCGCAGCGAGGTGGCCAGCACGCGGACGGCCAGGCTCTCCTGGCCCGCCAGGGCGCCCAGCCCGGCCGCCGCGGTGCCCAGCCGGCCGCCGGCGGGGGCGTATCCGAGACCCCTGCCGTCGGTGACCGCGCGCAGGAGCGCGTGGAGGGCCCGGCAGCCCGCCGAAGGGGCGTACGGCAGGGCGCCGAGGAGGGCGCCGTCGGTGAGTGCGGCCGTGGTGTGGGATCCCGCCTGCCTGATGACGATCCCGATGTCGACCAGCTCGCGGGCCGCGGCACGCAGCCGCCCGGCGGTCGTTCCGGCCCCACCGCTCACCGGCTCCCCCACCGAGCCGTGCCCCCGGCCGTTCGCCGACGCGCCGGCCGCCCCGCTCACCGGGCCGTCTCCCCGACCGCTCACCGCCGCGCCCGCCGGGTCGCTCCCCCGGGCCTCTCCCGGGTCATGCTGACGAAGCGGGGGCGCGGATCCTCCGGGACGTTGCGGTGCAGCACGTCCGACAGGGTCCTCGTCGTCGCGATGATCCGCATGCCCTCCCGGGAGAAGGTCGCGGCGTTGAAGATCCTCGGGGCCAGCAGGGGGTTGGTCAGCGCCTGGGAGAACGCGTCGATGGCGATGATCTTCGTGAGGAGCGGCGGCAGGATGGCATCGGGAGAGCCGGCTTCCTCGGCGAACAGGCCGACGTACAGGTCGAGGTCGTCGACGCCGCGGTAGAGCTCCCGTAGCGCGCCGGCGACCCGCGGGTCGCCGGAGACCTGCTCGAAGCGCCGCACCCGGGGGAAGCGGCAGTGCTCCCGGTAGCTGTTGTAGGGCGCCAGGCCGAGGACACGCGAGTCGGCGATGCTGGCCGCGTCGACCTCCCTCAGCAGGGGGTCGGTGTTGAACAGGCCGATGCGCCCGGCGCGCTGGCGGGAGGCGTCCTCGAAGAGCCGGCCGAGGCCGGGCTCGGGGATCAGCGCGCCGCCGACCAGGGTCTGCGCCATCGGCAGGTCGTGACCGCCCACCGACAGCCGGGAGGGGATCAGGCTGTGCCAGCGGTAGACGAGGTTGAACTCGACCGAGGCCCAGTTCTCGCGGTGCCAGGTCGCGCGGGCCAGCAACGCCGGCAGCCGCGGATCCAGGGTGAAGCGGAAGTGGTAGGGCGTGATGTGGTTGATGTACTCCTCGACCACCAGCTTGATCAGCAGCACGATGAGGATGTTGCGCGCCGTCTGGAACAGGCGCTCGTCGTCCCAGCGGGGGTGGTGCTCGGCGAGCAGTCGGGCCACCCTGTTGTGTTCGCGCAGGAACAGCACCGTGAGCATGGTGAAGCCGACCTGGATGTTGCCCCGGTCGCTCCCGGTCGCGAACAGGGTGTCGCGCTGCGCGTCGGTGAGCTCGTCGAAGCGGATGACGCTCAGCGGGGCGAACTCCGGTTTGATCTTGCCGTTCTCGCACAGGTGGGGCGGGAACTCCCCGCCGTTGATGACCTGGCTCTTGAGCAGCCCGCCGTCGAACGTGCGCAGCGCGGCCGTCGCCGTCTCGTCGAGGCCGTAGACCTGGTTGAGGTCGATGTGGTGGTTGGAGGTGTTCTTGCGGGGGTCACGTGGGACGTTGGTGTCGCCGCGCAGGAACCCGTCCGTGAACCACTGGGCGAAGTAGGCGAACAGCACCGTCGAGCGCGGACAGGGGATCATGGTCTCGCCGCGGGTGAACAGGGCGGCGGCCCGCTCCGGGGTGGGCCGGCCGTCCTCGGCCACGGTGAGCGGGGGCAGGTGCCTGCCGCTGTAGGTGCGGTCGGTCAGCGAGGCCCACGACGTGTAGTCGGCCATCGTGCTCAGCGGCTCCGGCCGCGGGGGCATCTCGCGGATCGCGTGATCGATCAGCGAGGCGTTGAGGTGACGCCGGACGGACGGGATGGTCTGTAGGAGGTCCCAGAACGGCCTGCCGCTGGTCAGCGCCAGGAACCTGAGCCGGTTGACCGCCCCGTCGGTGGCGATGGACCGCGCCGTCGCCCTGCTCCGTGCCGTCGTGCTGCCCTGTGCCGTCGTCACGCCGCCCGCCCTTCGGGGCCGAGCCCGAGGACGAACCGTTCGGGGAAGATCCCGCCGGAGCGGACGAGTCCGCCTTCCGGCGGCGGCAGCAGTCGTACGCCTGGGCGCAGCAGCAGGCGGCGTACGACCTCGCAGACGACGACCTTGGCAGGGTGCACGCCGAGGCAGGCGTGCTGGCCGTGGCCGAAGAACAACCGGTGGTGATCCGGCCGGTCGGGGCGGAACTCGTCGGGTTCCGGCACCACGTCCGGGTCGAACATGGCCGAGGCCGGCGCGGCGAGCACGAACGTGCCCTCGGGGATCATCGTGGCGCGGGGGGTGCCGGCGGCCAGGACGTGGTCCTGCTCGCACACCCGGGGAAGCAGCTTGAAGAACGGATTGAACCGCAGCGCCTCCCAGACGTGACGGTCGAAGTGGGCGGGATCGGGGTCCGCGGCGGCCGCGACGGCCTGCGCCAGCGCCTCCGGGCGCAGGAGAAGCTGCTCGACCGCCTCGGCCATGGCCCCCGGCCCGCTCTCCACGAACCCGAGGGGCAGGCCGGCCATGTTGATCGCGACCCGCTCGTCACCGAGGCCCAGCCCGGGAGGCAGACTCGTGCGGACGAGCCGGGTGAAGACGTCGTCGGGCAGGTCGAGGCCGGCCCGCAACGCGGACCGGAGGCCGGCGAGCCGGTCGCGCAGGTAGGCCGTCATCTCCGCGCCCGCGCGGACCGACTCCGCCTGGATCGCCGGGTCACCCGTGTAGTTGGCGAAGCCGTCGGTGACGATGGCCCGCGTCCACCGCGACAGGGTCTGCGGGTCGGGGCCGGGAAGGCCGAAGTATTCGGCGCACACGCCCAGGGCGACGTGCCGGAACAGCTCGTGGACCGCTTCGATGCGGCCGTGCGGCTGGGCGGCGTCGAGCGCCTCGTCGGCGATGCGCCCCGCCAGCTCGCGCACGCGGGCGGCGTCGCGCGGGTCGAGCATGACCTGCATCAGGCCCCGCTCCCGCCAGTTCATCGGAGTGGCGTCCCAGCCCAGCATGTACGGCCCGCCGAGCGCGGCGTCGAGGCGCGGGCCGAAGGCACGGACGGAGAAGACCGACTCGCGGGAGAGCACCTCGGTCACGTCGGCGAAGCGGGTCACCACCGTGAAGGCGGGCGTGACGAAGACGGGCCGGCGCTCGCGGAGCTCGGCGAACAGGGCACGCCAGTCGCTGCGCATCCACTCCCGCACGAGCGCGAAGGCGGCCATCGGGTCGCGGGCCAGCGCCTCGTCGTATCTCTCCAGATGGCCGTCCGCCGTCGTCTGATCGACAGCACCCATGCCGTGGTCCACCTTCCGCCGAAGCCGGAACGAACAGAGATCGTCACTTTGTGCAGCCACAATCTAGAGCGTTCACCGATGGCTACCGTACGGAGTCTTTTGATTCCCGTGAGTGACGGCTTCGTCACCGTCAGGTGAGTGCCGGGGGCCGGGGCCAGGGCCGTTCAATGAGGAGCCGCACCCTCGTCACCGATCATGGAGGCCGCGTGAGCTCGTCACCCATCCCGCAGGCGGGCTCGGGCACGGCGGAGACGGTGACGGTGACCACGGGCCGCCGGGCCGCCTACCTGGTCGTCCTCGTGGTGCTCCCCGTGCTGCTCCTGGTCCTCGCCGTGCCCGCCGCATGGGGATGGGGCATCGGCCCGCGCGACGTGGTCATCGCGGTCGCGATGTACCTGGTCAGCATCTTCGGGATCGCCGTCGGCTACCACAGGCTCTTCACCCACCGTTCCTTCAGGTGCCGCCGGCCGCTGCGCGTCGCGCTCATGCTGGCTGGCGGGATGGCGGTCGAGGGTCCCGTCACCCTGTGGACGGCCGAGCATCGCCGGCACCACAAGTACGCCGACCGGGAGGGCGATCCGCACTCGCCGTGGCGCTACGGCGACGACGGCCTGGCCCTGCTGCGCGGCATGGCGCACGCGCACGTGGGCTGGTTCTGCACCGCGCGCCGGCGTTCCAGCCTGCGCCACTGGGTGCCGGACCTGCTCGCGGATCCGGACGTCCGGCGGTTCGACGCCGCCTATCCGGCCGTCGTGGCGCTGTCGTTCGCGCTGCCCGCCGCGGTGGGCGGGCTGTGGTCGATGTCGTGGGCGGGCGCGTGGTCGGCGTTCTTCTGGGGCGGTCTGGTCCGCTACGCCGTGGTGCACCACGTGACGTGGTCGGTGAACTCCATCGCCCACACGTTCGGCGAGCGCCCGTTCCAGACCCGGGACCGCTCGTCAAACGTGTGGTGGGTGGCGATGCTGACGCTGGGCGAGGGCTGGCACAACTGGCATCACGTCGAACCCACCTGCGCCCGGCACGGGGTGCTCAAGGGCCAACTCGACGCGAGCGCCCGGCTGATCCGCTGGTTCGAGCGCGCGGGCTGGGCGTACGGGGTGCACTGGCCGGACCCCGCCCGCCTGGCCGCGCGACTCGCCGCCCGCCGCACCCCGCCCGCCTGACGGCCCCGCCGCACCCCACCCGGCACGGTTCCCCCGCCCGGCAGGGTTCCACCCGCCCGGCACGGTTCCCCCGCCCGGCAGGGTCCGGGGACACGGCTGACGGTCGGCTCCGGGTGTGCCGTCGGGGTCAGTCGCGCGGGAGGGTCAGCTGCCAGGCGTGCGGGACGACCGTCCAGGTGCGGGTGGTGTACGGGCCGCTGAGCTCGCCGTCGGCGTTGACGTGCACCGGCGGGCCGCAGACGCGGATGCGGGAGCCGCGGGCGGTCACGACGTCCGGTCGGCGGGTGTGCCGGCCGAGCCGCAGCATCACGCCGTACCCCAGGCGGCGCAGCGGACCGGTCGCGAAGGACACGACCACGTCGGCGAGCCGGTCGGCGGGGCTGGCGTCGGGTGTGATCGGCGTGCCGCCGCCGATGGTGCGGCCGTTGCCGACGCCCACCATCAGCACCCGGCGGCGGCCGTCCGCGACCACCTCGCCGTCCACCTCCACCCGCAGCGGCACACCCTTGGTGCGCACGCCGGCGATCACGCTGCCGGCCGCGTAGGCGAAGCGGCGCAGGACCGGCTTGAGCGGCTGGGCCGTCTGGGCGGCCTCGACGCCCACTCCGGCGTGCACCGCGTTGACCACGATCCCGCCGTCGTCGTCGCGCAGCAGGTCGAGCGGTCGCGGCTCGCCGGTCGCCGCCACCCGGGCCGCCGCCACCGGGTCGAGCGGCACCCCCAGGGCGCGGGCGAGGTCGTTGCCGGTGCCCAGGGGGACGAGCCCGACCGTCCGGGAGTCGAGCTCCCCCCGCTCGGCCAGCGCCGTCACCAGGCAGTGCAGTGAGCCGTCGCCGCCGAGGACGACCGGGTCACGCCCGGGATGTTCGGCCAGCAGGCCCTTCAGCTCGGCCGGGTCGCCGATCTGGACGTTGACGGTGTCGGCGTGCTCGGCCAGCTCGGCGAGCGCCCGCGACAGCGCCTCGTCGTCCGCGCTCCCCGCGGAGGAGTTCGCGATGGCCACCAGTCGGCGCACGGATGTCTCCTTCTTCTCGCTGGCCGCCGTATACCCCGATCGGTGCCCGTGATTCCCCGCGGGGCGCCTCCCCGCGGTCGGCGCGCGACGCGGCCACGACGTCGGCGAGCCCGGCGTCGGACGTCGTCCGATCGTGGACGCCGTCCTCGGGCGAAGGCGCTCGACCAGGACGAACCGGAGTTTGTCACCGCCGTGTCCTAGTGTCCCGGGCAGTTGATCAAGCCCGAGTGGAAGAGCACACCCTTGACCTCCTCCCCTCCCTGAAGGGAAGGGAGTCCAACCGTCGCCGGTTGGCCTTCCTGCTTCACCACCGGTCGCCGCCGCCCGGTGGGCGGCCTGTTCAGTCGCCGACCGGGCGCACCGCCCTCGTCACCAGCGTGCGCAGCGCGGCCAGGGCCTGGTCGGGGGCGACCCGGTCGGGCGCGAGGAGCCACTGCTGGTGGATGCCGATGCAGGCGCCGACGATCGTGACGGCCAGCGCCTCGGCGGGCAACCCGGGCGGCAGCGGCAGCCGCTCCAGCCACCTCCTGCAGTGCTCGCGCAGCGTGTCGTGGATTTCGAGGTAGCGGCCGTGGATGGGTGAGCCCGGCTCCAGCGCCTCCACCAAGAGCGTGACGAAGAGCCTGGTGGTGGGCAGTGCCACCAGGGCTCGGGCGCCCTCCGCCAGGCGGTCGAACCCCGCCTCCACGTCCTCCGGCTGTTCGGTGAGGCCGAGGCGGATCAGGTGCAGCGAGCGTTCGAGCACGGCCAGCAGCAGCCCCTCCTTGCTGCCGAAGTGCCAGGGGATCGAGCCCCTGCTGATCCCGGACCGGTCCGCCACGTCGGCGAACGTGGTCTGCCGGTATCCCTTCTCGGCGAACAGCTCCGCCGCCGCCACGAGGATCAGCTCACGGCTCTCCTGGCTCGTCTGCTCTCGTCGTGTTGTCACGCCACCTCCCGTTGTGCCAACAACCATATTCTATGCTGATCAGCACAGGAGGTCGGCGCGCTGGTGGGGGCGAACGGGCCCGGAGGCTGCGTCGTACGCCGTGCCGCGGGCGCCGGGAGCGGGACCCGTCCGTGACGAGCGCGGAGCACGCCCTCGCGAGATACTCCGGCTCGTGGCGTCCTGACGAGCCTGCCACGTTCGCGGAAGACACTCGCCAGAGGAGACGAGGATGACCGGACCCGCTCGGGAGACCACCTCGACGGAGGAGGTCCGCCTGGCCGTCTACACCGGCTTCGCCCGTACCGGCCGCGCCCCCGGCGTGCCGGAGCCGGCCGCCCGCACCGGGCTCACCCCCGCCCAGGTGGGCCGGGAGCTGCGGCGCCTGCACGCGCTGTGGCGACTCGCCCGAGGCTGGTACGCCGGACGTATGGAGCGCGGGTACATCCGCCGCGAGCCCGCCACCGCCGCCGCCTACTTCGCGGAAGTCGGACTGCGCGGCCTCTTCTGGGGACTGCCCTCCGCCTGGGGACTGCCCTCCGCCTGAGGACGGCCGGGGCCCGAGGGAGGCGCCCCGGCCGTCCTGGTCACGGCGGCACTGTCACGGCCGCACTGGTCACGGCCGGTCGGCGACGGTCAGCGGACGGCGCGCAGCGCGTCGACGATGCCGGAGCCGTAGAAGCCGTTGCGGAGCGTGCCGCCCTCGCAGACGTGCGTGGCGGTCACGGTGGTGCCGTTGGGCAGGTGCCGGGTGTAGGTGAAGGCGGGCGGGTTGGGGCAGGCGGTCCTGGTGGCGCTCGCCTTGAGCGCCGTCTCCACGATCGCCGGGGCGAGCGTCTTGCCGCCGTGGCGCCGGTCGTGGTGCCCGAACCTGCTGACGATCAGCGCGGCCACACCGGCGGCGCGCGGGGACGCCATCGAGGTTCCCTGCAGGTACTGGTAGTACCCGCAGACCGCGCCGGCGCAGTCGCGGACCACGTGGTCGACGTTGGGGGTGCCGTCGGCGTTCAGCTCCCCGCGCGCCCTGGCCAGCGACTCCGGGTAGGCCGAGAGCGTCGCCCTGGTCACGTCGCGGGTGTTGTCCGCGGTGTCGTACACGTCGCCGCCGGGTGCGGAGACGTCGACGTAGCGGTTGCCGAAGCTGGAGAAGTACGACTTGCGCTTGCTGACGCCCAGCGACGAGACGCTGATCACGTGCTGGCCCTCGGCCGGCATGGAGACGCAGCTCGGCGGGACCGTCCGCTCGCGCGGGGTCTCGCCCGGCTCGCTGGCGAAGTTGGGGCTGGCGGTGTCGGTGTAGTCCTTGGTGTAGTCGGCCGCCTGGTTGCCGGCCGCGGCCACCAGCGTCACGCCGCGCCGGTGGGCGTAGTCGAGGGCACGCTGGGCGGCCTTGACGATCGTGGCCTGCTCGGCCCGGTCGGCGGCGGAGTCGGCCGGGTTGTCGGTGCAGTTGAACAGCCACGGGTCGATGTAGTAGCTCATGTTCACCACGTCGATGCCGTGGTCGCCGGCGTAGGTCAGCGCGTCCACGCTCGGCTGGAGGAAGAAGTAGCCGGAGTCCTGGCCGACGCGCAGGTTCACGATGGAGACCTTGGGGGCGACGCCCGCGATGCCGAGCCGGTTGATCGGGGCGGCGATCGACGAGGCCACGTGGGTGCCGTGGTCGTTCTCGTCGACGTCGGCGGGGTCGTCGCACGAACGGTCGGGCTCGGCCTCACACGGCCCGTCGACCTCGTTGCCGTCGGCGTCGACCGGGATGTCGACGGTGAAGTTGCGGCTGAGCGCGGCGTTGAAGTTCGGCGCGATGTCGGGGTGCGAGCCGTCCACGCCCGTGTCGAGGACGCCGACGAGGACCTCCTTGCTGCCCTGCTGGTGGCGGTGGGCGCCGTCGGCGGTCGCGTGGATCTGCTTCATGTCCCACTGCAGCTCGGCGAGCGGCTCGGCGCCGGGGGCCGGGCGGCCGCGGCCGGTGGTCGCGGCGGCGCCGTGACCCTCCTTCTCGACCGCCCTGGCCTCGATGGCCCTGCGGACGCCCGCGGAGGCGCGGGCGGACTCGGGCACGCTGCCGATGGGGCGGTTGTGCACCACTCCCTCGATCTCGGCGCTGTCCCGGGCCGCGGCCGCGAAACCGGCGTTGGTGGTGGTGACCGTGGCCAGCCCGACGGCGGTGTTCTCCTTGACGACCGTTCCGCCCGCGGCCTCGACGGCCTGCCGCGCGTGGGTGGCGCCCTCCTTGTAGAGGACGACGTACTCTGTCTTGGTTTCCGAAGCCAGGTCCAGTTGCCGGGCCTGGGTGGGGGTGACCAGGGTGGCCGCGACCAGGGTGGTGGCGGCGGCGACGACGGCGACGCGTTTCACGCATACCTCCGTGTGAGGACAGATTCGCCGTCACTGTGAAGGGGAATCCGCGTCCGGCCTAGAGCCTCGGCGATTTGTGGCCAAGGCGTGATCCTTACCCGGCGCCTTCCTCGCGTGGCAGAGTTCCATCATGACCATCGTCACCGCAGACCTGTACGACGAGCGAGGCGACCGGCTCGACTCCTGTGACCTGCAGCTCCGCCAGTACGGCGGCCGGAGCGCCTTCGCCGGCGCCGTCGCCACCGTCCGCTGCCACGAGGACAACGCCCTGCTCAAGTCGATCCTGTCCGAGCCCGGCGAGGGCCGCGTCCTGGTGGTGGACGGCGGCGGCTCGCTGCACGCCGCCCTCATCGGCGACGTCATCGCCGGCCTGGCCCTCGCCAACGGCTGGGCCGGTGTGGTCGTCAACGGCGCGGTACGCGACGTCGCCGCCCTGCGCGAGCTGGACCTGGGCGTCAAGGCCCTCGGTTCCAACCCCCGCAAGGGCGGCAAGCAGGGCACCGGCGAGCGCGACGTCCCCGTCACCTTCGGCGGCGCCACGTTCCGCCCCGGCGCCGAGCTGTTCAGCGACGACGACGGCATCCTGGTGACGCGCGGCTGACACTCCTCGCGGCCGGAGCCGGCACCGGTACGGCCGCCGTGCCGGCGGTCCTCCTCGACGGGGCGATCTCGGCACGGCGCGACCCGTCATCCGGGTCACACGATCCGCTTGGCGCCGGGCAGCGAGCGCACCAGGTAGGCGAGTCCCCAGCACAGCGGCAGCGCGATCACCACCGCGACGGCGAACTTGACGACCGCGACCGCGTGCAGCCCGCGCAGCGCGTACCCCACCGCCACCAGCACCAGCGGGTGGACGACGTACACGGTGTAGGCCTGCTCGGACAGGAACCGGCCACGTGGCCCCTGGCGGTCGAACCGGTCACGGAACCACACCACCAGCGCGATGATCAGGCTGACCGCGAACGTGGACTCCCAGGTGGCCATCAGCGCCTGCGACACCGGCCCGCCGGTCAGGGACAACGGCAGCAGCGTCACGCTCACCGCACCGGCCGTCAGGAAGCCGAGGCGCGCCGCCTGCCGCGGCAGCGTCTCCAACCAGCCGCGCCGGAAGGCGACCAGGCCGGCGGCGAACATCGCGACGTACTGCGGCAGGCACTGCGGTGAGGGCAGCCCGAGCACCGGCACGTAGGTGCCGGTCGGCACCGCGAACCGCCACAGGAACGTGACCAGCGACAACCCGAGCGCGAACAGCACGATCCAGCGGGGCCGCGGCACGGACACCCGCGCCTCCACCGGCCTGCCGGCACGCCGCCAGAGCGCGTAGCCGAGGACGAAGACGATCAGCACCTCCACGAACCACATCGGGCCCGGGTCCCACGAGGTGAGGTAGAACATCCAGTACGGCATGCCGTCGTGCTCGGCGTACGCGCTCCAGGTGAGCAGGGGCCGCAGCAGGACCGTGAAGGCCAGCAGCGGGACGCCCAGCCGCAGCAGCCGGTCCCGCACGAACCCTCGCGCGCCCTTGCGGTCGTAGGAGCCCGGCGTGAAGAAGCCGGAGATCAGGAAGAAGAACCCCATGAAGAACGCCTGGTCGATCACGACGACCAGGTCGAGCAGCCGCCCTGACGGGTCGCGCGCCGGCTCGACGTAGTACCAGAGCGGGATGTTGCCGTACGTCACCGCGACGTGGTGGATCACCACCATCACGGTGAGCACGATCCGCAGGTTGTCGATCGCCAGGAGCCGGGTCGCGGCCCGGGGCGCCGGCATCGTCTGCGCGCTCACGTGCGCACCGCCCGTTCGAAGAGGTCGGCCGGCTCGGCGGCGTGCGCATCGAGGTCGTGCTCGGGGTGGGCGTCGCGGAGGTTGATCTCGCCCAGCGCGCGGAGCCGGGTGCGGTGGGCGCGCATGTGCTCGGCGACGGCGACGTGGTGGGAGATGACGCCCTTGCTGACGCCGGTGTGCTGGGCGATGCGCGCCGGCGACGCCTGGGCGAACCCGAGGTCGGCGAACACTTCCACCGCCGAGGCGATGGTCTGCGCCCGCCGGCCCTCTTCGATGAACGACCCGGCTTTCTGGCCGCTTAACTCCTTTTTTGACCGCATGGCCAAAATTTAGCACGTACGGACAGGTAGTGGCGCGCCGGCCGGGCGAGACGGGTCCGACCTGAAGCCCACGCCGGCCGGGTACGCCCCGAGAAGATCTCTGACGCCGGTGTCGAAATCGCGCTCCGCGGCTTCGACCTACCGGTGACAGGCAAGGCCGACCGAAGGAGCGCACGATGCAGAAGATCACCACGTACCTGTGGTTCGACGACCAGGCCGAAGAGGCCGCCGAGTTCTACACCTCGCTCTTCGCCGACTCGCGCATCGTCTCGGTCCAGCGGTACGGCGACGCCGGGCCGGGGCCGGCGGGCCAGGCCATGATGGTGACGTTCGAGCTGGCCGGCCAGCGGTTCCTCGCGCTGAACGGTGGCCCGCAGTTCACCTTCACCGAGGCGATCTCGCTGTACGTCGACTGCGAGACGCAGGAGGAGGTCGACGCGCTGTGGACCAGGCTCACCGAAGGCGGCGAGGAGACGCGGTGCGGCTGGCTGAAGGACAGGTGGGGCCTGTCCTGGCAGATCATCCCCCGGGCGCTGCCCGAGCTGCTGAGCGACCCCGACCCGGTGAAGGCCCAACAGGTCATGAAGGCCATGCTCGGCATGCAGAAGATCGACATCAGCGCGCTCGAAGCAGCCGCCGGCCGCTGACCGGCGGCAGGTGAGCATTGTCGGTGGCGTGGGGCACCATCGGACTTCCGAGCTCTGAACACGAACGGGAGACCGCGGTGCCCCCCACGAACCAGCAGGTGATCGACCACGCGTTCCTCCAGGCCCTGTACGACGACGACTACTACCCCGACCAGGTCGTCGACCAGGGCAGGGCCATCCTCCTGAGGTTGTGCGAGCGGATCGAGGCCGACCGCCCGGCGGACCTGGCGGCGCTCTACGCCCTCACGGAGGCCGCGACGGAGGAGTTCAACGACCTGGAGGCGGCCTTCGAGGCGGCCGGCAGCGAGATCGAGACGGTCGCCCGGGAGGTGATCGCCGACGACTTCCGGTTCGTGGCGTCCGCCTACGGGTTCGCCGAGGCCGACGCGGAAGAACTGATCGCCGCCCGCGAATGGTGACACCATGGTGAGCCGCCCCCGGCCCAGGCAGCGTGGCCGGTCGGCCCGACGAGAGGCGATCATGACACGTGCGTACCTCCGGCCGGACGATGTGCGCGACCTGGTGGCGGAGCAGTTCGGCACCGGCCGGCGGCTCACCGCGCTGGACCGGCTGACCGGCGGCAGCAAGAAGGGGGTCTACCGGCTCCGTCTGGACGACGAGACGACCGCGATCCTCTACGTGTGGGCGGCCGGCGAGAACTACTGGCCGCCGTCGCCGACCGTCCCGGACGACCCGTTCACCGACGCGTCGGGCGCCGAGCTGTTCGCCGCCAACCACGCGGCCCTCGCCGCCGCGGGTGTCCGGACCCCACGGCTGCTGACACTCGACCGCAGCGGCCGCCACCTCGACGCCGACGTCGCGCTGGTCGAGGACGTCGGTGCGGTGAAGCTCGAAGCGTTGATGCGACACGACCCGGCCGCGGCCGCCGCGCCGCTGGCCACGCTCGGTGACGCCCTGCGCCGCATGCACACCACGCTCGGCCCGCACTACGGCAAGCTCGCCGCCATCGCCCGCGGCGAGGCGTCCCAGATTCGGCGCGCCGAGGACGTCATCGTGGACCGGGCGCTCGGCCACCTCGACGCCTCGGCCACCCGCGACGCCCGGCTGGCCGAGGCGCATGACCGGATCGCCGGGCATGTGCGTCACCTCCGCGGCGCGGTCGCGGCACGCCAGACGTACGGGCTGGTGCACGGCGAGCTCGGGCCGGACCACGTCCTCGTCACGCCCGCCGGCGAACCCGTCGTGATCGATTTCGAGGGTCTGACGTACTTCGACGTCGAGTGGGAGCACGCCTGGCTGCAGATGCGCTTCGGCGCGGCCTACCGGGCTCTGCGTCCGGTCGATCTCGACCCCCACAGGCTGGAGCTCTACCGGTACGCGCAGGTGCTGTCGCTGATCGAGGGGCCGCTGCGGATCGCGGACACCGACTTCCCCGACCGGCGATGGATGCTGGACCTGGCCGAATGGAACATCACCAAGGCGCTCGCCGTCGTCTGACGCCACGCCCTCGCGCCGGGCGCCGTTCCCGGGAACTCACGTGCCTGACAGCCCCACGAACGCCTTGACCACCCGGCCTTGAGGCTGCCCGTGGATCTCTATGCTCTCAGCATGGACACGGCGGAGACCGTCCCCGACACCTGGCGGCCTGGGCGGGTGGTGGTGATCGTGCCGACGGTCGTCGCGGCCCTGGCGACCGTGTGGGCGACGAGCGTTCCAGGTTGGTACCTGATATGGCTGGCGTTGATCGCCAATGTCTGGGTCTTCATCGGTCTCGTTTGGCTGCTCACGTTGGGCCGCATGCTCTTCAGGCGTGAGCCTTTGGCGCGGTTGCGTCGCGACTGGCCGGTGTGGTCACTGCCGCCCCTGGTCGTTCTGCTGGTGTGCGGATTGGTATACGTGGGTGCGCCGCTGGAGGCGCGCTTCGCCCTGTCACGCCCTGCCCTCGACGACCGCGCCCAGGCCATCTCACACGGCACTCCGCTGCCCGCAGACGACGAATGGATAGGGCTGTTCCCGGTCGAACGGGCCGAGAGGATCCCTGGCGGAGTGCGTTTCGCCATCGACGGCACCGGGTTTCTCGGTACCGCCGGATTCGCCTGGAGCCCTGAGGGGGAACCACCGGAGCACGACGGCGAGGATCTCTACGAACACTGGCACGGCCCCTGGTACCTCTGGAGTGAGTCCGGCTAGGGAGCCTTCCACCCGGGTGGCGATCGCCCCAGTCATCTGGCTTCGCACCTGATCCCAGAAACAGTCCTCAGTCGCCCCCGCCCCCGCCCCCGCCTCCACCTCCGCCGTCGCCGCCTGAGAAGTCGCCGCCGTCGGAGCCGCTGCCGGAGTCGCCGTCGTCACGCGGCCACCCCCGGCCGGAGGCGGGCCGGGGGTGGCCGGACGGCTTCCGCGAGGTGGTGCTGCCGGTCGTCAGCGACAGCACCAGCATGCCGACGAGGAGCAGGACCACGGCCGGAATGCCGATCGCCACCACCGTCGAGACCGACATCTGACCATCTCCTCCGGGTCAAGGGAGGTTCATCGTAGCGATCGCGTACTCCCCCGAGCACTGTCCCGCGCGTCACGTTGCATGGGCATGCACTCCTGTGTATATACTTCTACTCGTGTCCAAGGTACTCACCTCCCTGCCTGTCGGCGAACGTGTCGGCATCGCCTTCTCCGGCGGCCTCGACACCTCTGTTGCGGTCGCGTGGATGCGCGAGAAAGGTGCAGTGCCGTGCACCTACACCGCCGACATCGGCCAGTACGACGAGCCCGACATCGCCTCGGTGCCGGGCCGTGCCACCGCGTACGGCGCGGAGGTCGCCCGGCTGGTCGACTGCCGCGCGGCTCTCGTCGAAGAAGGCCTCGCCGCCCTGGCCTGCGGCGCTTTCCACATCCGCTCCGGTGGCCGCACCTACTTCAACACCACCCCGCTCGGCCGGGCCGTGACGGGCACCCTGCTGGTGCGCGCCATGCTCGAGGACGACGTGCAGATCTGGGGTGACGGCTCCACCTTCAAGGGCAACGACATCGAGCGGTTCTACCGCTACGGCCTGCTCGCCAACCCCTCCCTGCGGATCTACAAGCCGTGGCTGGACGCCGACTTCGTCAGCGAGCTCGGCGGCCGCCGCGAGATGTCCGAGTGGCTGCTCGCCCGCGACCTGCCCTACCGCGACAGCACCGAGAAGGCCTACTCCACCGACGCCAACATCTGGGGCGCGACCCACGAGGCGAAGTCGCTCGAACACCTCGACACGGGCATCGAGATCGTCGAGCCGATCATGGGCGTCCGCTTCTGGGACCCCTCCGTCGAGATCGCCCCCGAGGACGTCACGATCGGCTTCGAGCAGGGCCGCCCGGTGACCATCAACGGCAAGGAGTTCGCCTCCGCCGTGGACCTGGTGCTGGAGGCCAACGCCATCGGCGGCCGGCACGGCATCGGCATGTCCGACCAGATCGAGAACCGCATCATCGAGGCCAAGAGCCGGGGCATCTACGAGGCGCCGGGCATGGCCCTGCTGCACGCCGCGTACGAGCGGCTGGTCAACGCGATCCACAACGAGGACACCCTCGCCAGCTATTACGCCGAGGGGCGCAAGCTGGGCAGGCTGCTGTACGAGGGCCGCTGGCTCGACCCGCAGGCGCTGATGGTGCGCGAGTCGCTGCAGCGCTGGGTCGGCACCGCCGTCACCGGCGAGGTGACCCTGCGCCTGCGCCGCGGCGAGGACTACTCCATCCTCGACACGTCCGGGCCGGCGTTCAGCTACCACCCGGACAAGCTCTCCATGGAGCGGACCGAGGACTCCGCCTTCGGACCGGTCGACCGCATCGGCCAGCTCACCATGCGCAACCTCGACATCGCCGACACCCGCGCCAAGCTGGAGCAGTACGCGGGCATCGGCATGGTCGGCAGCTCGCACCAGACGCTCATCGGCGCCGCTCCGGCGGCCCCGACCAAGCTGATCGGCGCGATGCCCGAGGGCGGCGCCGAGGCGATCGCCTCCAGCGGCGAGGCCCCCGCCGACGACGAGCTGCTCGATCACGCGGCGATGGAGTCCGGCACCGACTGAGCCGTCACGACCTCTCGACCCCGCCGAGCACCGGCATCGGCCGCTCGGCGGGGTTTTCGCTGTCCGGGAGCCTCCGGCTGCCCGGGCCCACCGCCTTTACGTTGTAGATTCTCAAGCGTCCGGAGTCTCGGGCAGGTCGTAGAAGCGGGTGGCGGTGCCGCCGAGCACGGCGGCGCGCTCGGCCTCGGACAGGCCCGACAGCAGCACGCCCGTCTCCCGCCACACCTGGGCGTAGTCGCCGGCGAGCAGGGCCACCGGCCAGTCGCTGCCGAACATCAGCCGGTCGGGGCCGAACACCTCCAGCGCGTGCTCCACGTACGGCCGCAGGTCGGCGGCGCTCCACGTCAGCGGGTCGGCCGCCGTGTTCAGCCCCGACACCTTGGCGTGGACCTGCGGGTACTCGGCCGCCCTGGCGATCAGCGACGCCCACGGCTCCCAGCCCTTCTCCCTGATCGGCGGCTTGGCCAGGTGGTCGATCACCATGCGCAGGCCGGGCACCCGCTCGGCCAGCACCGGGATGTGCTCCAGGTGCCGGGGCAGCACCGCCACCACGTCGAAGGGCAGGCCCGCCTCGGCGAGCAGGCCGAGGCCCTCGATCACGGTGTCCTGGAGCAGCCAGTCGGGGTCGGGCTCGTCGTGGATGAGGTGCCGGATCCCGGCGAACTTCGGGTGCGCGCGGTGGCGCGCGAGTGCTTCGGCGGCCTCCTCGGGGCGGTGCAGCGGCACCCAGCCGACCACCGCGCCGACGAAGTCGTGGGCGTCGGCCTGCGCCAGCATCGCGTCGGTGTCGGCGTAGGAGTCCATCGACTGCACCAGGACCGTGCGGTCCACCCCCGCCGCCGCGAGCTGCGGGATCAGCTCGTCGGGCTCGAACGTGCGGTGGATGGGGCCGTGTTCCGGCGTCAGCCAGGGATAGGTGCCCGTCTCCAGGTTCCAGAAATGCTGGTGGGCGTCGACGACGGACATCCCGTCTCCTCACACGATCAGACGATTGAGCGTGCACAACGTAGAGCCGTCCGGCGAAGGGCGTCAAAGCCGGTCGGCGGGCGGTTGCCCCAGCTCCAGTGTGATGTCGTCGGGGCCGGATGAGGTAGCAGGCCGCCCTGGTCCACGCGCTCGGGCGCAGGCGGGCCGGGTCAGGGGGCCGGGTCAGGAGGTCGGGTCAGGGGGTCGGGTCAGGGGGTCGGGTCAGGGGGCTGCGGAGTGTCGGGGGTGGGCCAGCCGAGTTCGGCGTGGAAGGCGGCGCGGGCCTCGGCGAAGGCGGTCCGGTCGAGGACGGCGCCCGCGTGCGGTCCCGCTGTGACGGGCTCGTCGTACAGGCGGTCCGGGAGCTCGCCGGGGCCGCCGCCCTCCCGCTCGGCGTAGGCGCGCAGTTCGTCGAGCCGCCGCTGCCCCGCCTCCAGCAGGTCGTCCAGCGTGAACTCCGCCCCCAGGACGGCGGTCACCAGCGCGGTGAGGTGGTCGATCGTGAGCGGCCGGGCCGGCGAGGAGGCGAAGACGCAGAGGTTGAGCGCGTCGAGCCCGCTCCACAGCCGCAGCAGGCGGGCGCTGCGGACGCCGCGTTCCTTGTCCAGCCGGCCCGCCGGCGCGGGCTCGGCGCCGACGCGCGCGGCCTCCGCGAAGCTGTACGTGAGCCCGAGGTCGGGGTCGAAGACCAGGTCGTGCTCCAGCGCGTCGTACCGGGGCCCTCCGGGCGCGACGGCGTACCCGAGGCCGAGCCCCGGCTGGACACGCGGGTCGAAGCAGGGCAGCTCGGCGCCCCTGACCGTCATCGCGTACGGCACCGTCGCCGGTCCGAGCCACCGGGCGGCCCGCACGGAGCCCTCGGCGAGCAGGTCGCCCAGGGGCCTGCCGCGCTGCGCGACGTCCCGGACCAGGCGCGGCAGCGCGGCCGCGTCACCGAACGCGGGCCCGCCGGGCAGCAGCCCGCGTCCGGCGCACTCCATGGCGAAGGCCAGCGTGCCGCCGAGGGACACGGGATCGAGGCCGAGGTCGTCGCAGAGGGCGTTGGCGGCGAGGACGGCGTCGAGGTCGTCGATGCCCAGGTTCCAGCCGAGAGACAGGAACGCCTCCTGCCCGAGGCCGCCGGTCCTGCGTTCGGGCAGGTCAGGCGGGGCGTACACCTTGAGGCAGTCGTTCGGGCAGCCGGGACAGCCGCCGGAGGTGGCGACCGCGCGGCCGTCGTAGCCGGCGGCGGCGGGGACTCGCAGGCCGTGCTCGCCGGGCACGGAGAAGTTCCGGACGGAGGCGTACCCGGGGGCGGGCGGTTCGCCGCTCCACCCGGCGAACCCGGGCTCGCCGTGCTGGAGCGCCGCGAGCGGGTTCGAGGCGAGGCGGTCGCGGTAGTGGGCGGCCAGCGCCTCGACGGCGGCCGGGTCGGCGACCTCGGCCGGGGCGTCGCCGACGCATACGACGGCCTTGAGGTTCTTCGACCCGAAGACCGCGCCGAGCCCGTATCGGGCGGCGGGGAAGGCCAGGTCGGTCACCACGCTCGCGTACCTGACCAGCCTCTCCCCCGCCGGGCCGATGGCCGCGACGTGCGCCCGCTCGCCGTGGCGGGCCCGCAGCGCGTCGGTCGCGGCGGCCACGCCGTACCCGCGCAGGTCCTCGGCGTCGTGGACGGTCACCTCGCCGCCCTGGACGAGCAGGTACGACAGCCGCTCGGCCCGTCCCACGACGGCCAGCGCCTGGGCCCCGGCTCCGCGCATCCCGGCCGCGAACGGCCCGAGGGCGTGCGCTTCACCCGCCACGCCGGTGAGCGGCGACTTGGCCAGGAACACGGCCTTGGCCAGGCCGGGCGCGGCCGTGCCGCCGAGCGCTCCGGCCGCGACGAAGAGCAGCGCCCGGTCGTCGTACGGGTCCAGCCCGGCGGGGGTGCGCTCGGCCATCAGGCGCAGGCCGAGGATCGTCCCGCCGAAGTGCCCGGCTGAGCGGTACTCGCGTTCCACGGTCCCGCTGGTCAGATCGACGATGAACGTCACGGAAGCTCTCCTCGGGCAGGGGTGGTGCGGGGGACGGGACGGCGCGGCGCCCGGATCGCCGCGCGCGTGGGGGGCGCGGGGGGCTCGGCCGTACGTTCCCAGAAGCGGCACGACATCACATAACCCCCAAATGTCGCAACTCATCTCAGCCACCCGAGCGCGGTTCACGGCCCTCCCGTCCCCTGCCGGGCGGAGGCCGTCCGCCGCGATGCCCGAGGGTCGGGGCCGCGACCTCACAGGCCGCTTTCGAGCAGGTCGATCAGCAGGCGGATGGCCTCGCCGGCCTGGGGGTCCAGCAGCGCGCCGCCGCCGGGGTGCTGGTCGCCCTGGCCTACCCGACACTCCCTCGCCGCGGCCGCGCTCCGGCTCCGGCACGCGTGATCATGCCCCTCCAGACGGGACGGGTCGCCGGGCGCGGCCGTCCGGCCGGAGGCGGGGCCGTAAGAAATCCTTAAGCGGGTACCGCCAGGCTGGAGGCACACGAAGGCGGCGGGCCGGTCAGGCCTCGCCGAGACGAAGGAGTCACAGATGGCAAGCAGGCTGGTCGTTTCGACGTTCGTGTCGCTGGACGGTGTCATGCAGGCCCCGGGCGGGCCCGGCGAGGACGACGCGAACGGCTTCCCGCACAGCGGATGGCTGCCCCCGTACGTGGACGAGGGGTTCGGCCGGATCATGGGCGACCAACTCGAACGCGCCGACGGCATGCTACTGGGCCGCAGGTCGTACGACATCCTCGCGGCGCACTGGCCCGGCGTGCCCGACGAGGAAGGCGGCGCCAAGATCAACAGCATGCCGAAGTACGTCACCACGCGGACGCCGATGGACGCCGGGTGGCGCAACACGCGGGTCCTGGTGGGCGATGCCGCGCAGACCGTCGCCGACCTGAAGCGGAGCACCGACGGCGAGATCCTCGTGCAGGGCAGCAGCGACCTGCTCCGCACGCTGCAGCGGGCCGAGTTGGTCGACGAGTACCGCCTGCTGGTCTTCCCCGTCATCCTCGGCGAGGGCAAGCGGCTGTTCGCCGAGGGGACCGCGCCGGCCGGGCTGCGGCTCACCGGGTCCACCGCGACGGACGCCGGCGTCGTCTACGTGACCTACGAGTGGGCGGGCAAGCCGTCCTACGGGTCGGTCTAGCCGGGAGACGGCTCGTCGAGAGTCGCCGGGCCTCGCGCCGCTGCAGGCCGAGGGCCCGCCGTACGGGGTCCGCGACCCGAGGTCAGGGCGCGGACGGGAGCCCGGCTCAGCGACGTGACCGGCGACCTGCCGCGGTCCCCGACGAGCTGAGCGCGGCCGTTCCCGGCCGGTTCGTGGCGCGTCTCGTCGCCGCCACGTAGGAGCGGATCGTCTCCAGGAACAGTGCGATCACGATGAGCCCGAGCATCCCGTGGTACCACTGCCAGCCCACGCCGATGCCGACGAACCCGTCCAGGACCATCGTCCCCGCCCCGCCGCCGACGGCCAGCAGCATCACGCCCAGCACCGGCAGCATCAGCGGCCGCGGCACCCTGCGCCCCACCGGCGTGACGGTGGCGACCACGACGCACGCGCCCAGCAGGCCGGACGCGACCGCGAGCCACTGCGCCACGCTCACGTTCATGAAGTACGCCTCGTGCTCGGCGGCAGACACGGCGGGGCCGCCGGGAAACCCGAGCCGGGCCTCCAGGGCGACGACGGCCTTGCCGGCGGCGTACCCGAGGAACAGCACCGCCAGCGCGTACGCCGGCCAGCGTCGTGGACGATCAGAAGCAACCATGACCGTAACCGTAGGGTCGGCGCACCGGCCGCCCCTCCCGCGAGCGGGGGAATCCCCTCCCCCGTACGAGGGAACGGCGAAACGGCGGGCCGGGGACGCTCCCGTCCCCGGCCCGCCGTCGCTCGCGCCCGCCGCCGTCAGAACGGCTGGTTGTCCACCGAGTTGACCTTGATGGCGGTGATCTTGATGTGCTGCATCCGCACCGTCGGGCTTCCCGCGGGCTTGGTGCAGGCGAAGCTCAGTTGCCCGGTGCTCGGGAAGTGGTGCACGACGTTGAGGGAGAGGCTCTGGGTCGCGTGCGGGGCGAGCGTGACGGGCGCCTGGTCGGTGGCCGCCCCGCCTGCCGCGCTGATCGTGCAGGTGTAGGCGATCGCCGAGGCGCCCTGGTTGGCCGCCGAGAGCTTGGCGGTGATCGTGTACGCCCCGGCACCCAGGAACGTGCTGAAGCCGGGGCTGATGGAGTTGGAGTGGACCAGCTCGTTGTTCCAGCGGCTGATCACCTCCGGCGGCGCCGCCTCGGCGCGGGTGGCGTTGCCGGCCACCAGGGCCGCCGCGGACACCGCCACCACCAGCGCGGACATGCGCAGGAGGCGTGACCTCGGCGTCACCGTTGGGGATGTGGACATGTGTGCTCCTGAAGAGGAAGGAAGGTCTCCCGCGCGGGCTGCGCGGGGGCGGCACGTCCGCGACGGTCGAGGCGGCTGACTCGCCACAGCGCGTGCACTCCCCAGTGGACCCCGCCGGCGCCCGCCCCACCGCGCACAAGTGCACAAAGCCGGCCGGGCACTTCGCCGTTGCGGAATCGTGCCACCTGACGTACGCGGCCGTCCTCCCGTACGACCGAAAACCCCCAGCGTGCGGGCGCAATGCGGCGATATGGTGCGTTCGTGGACAGTCTGGAGAGCCTCGTCATCACCCGCCGGTTACGCGTGCCCCTGGAACCCGTCGAGGCCCCCGCCGGGGCGAGTCCGGAGTGGGGCGGGGTGGCCGCCCGCCAGCTCGACGCCGCGCTGCTGAGCGTCGGCTTCACCTGCTCGCCGGCGCTGCTCGAACGGTTGACGAGACTGCCCGGGCAGGCCGTGATGGACCTCGGCGTACGCGTCCTGGCCACGGTGCGCGGCCTGGTCGGCGACCACGTCCGGCACAACGCCTACTTCGTCGACTTCCCCCGCAACGTCCCGGACACCCTGGAGTTCTGGGCCGGCCTGCTGCGTGAGGCCCTGCTCGACCCGGTCGCGGCCGAGCGACTCCGGCCGGGGACGCTCGACCTGCTGACCCTGCCGCGCTACGGCCGTTACCAGCACGCCTACGCCGACCTGCTGGCCGCGCACGCCGAGCTGATCCCGCTGGCCGGGGACCGGGTGACCGTGCTGGAGGCGGGCGGGAGCCTCGCCGCGGAGGCGCGTGACCTCTACTTCTCGCTGGCGGGGTCCGAGGCGCCGCCGGCCGCCGAGGACCTGGCGGCGCTGCGCCTGCTGGCCGCGTTCTGCGCGGAGGAGCCCGACCGCATCCCCGTGCGCGAGAACCGCGCCGTCGTCAACGAGGCGCGGCTGGCCGCCGGCCGGCCGTTGCTCGTCGACACGGTGACCGACGTACTCCGGCTCGCCTGCGCCTGCTCCGGCGGCGACGTCACGCTGGCCGTGCCCACCAGGTTCCGGTCGTTCCGCCGCGCCGAGCGGCGGGCCCTCCTGCGGGCGCTGGACACCGTCGCGTCCCCGGCCAAGCTCGGCGACGTGCCGCGCCACCGGGAGCCGTGGAAGCGGCTGGGCGAGCGGCTGCACCCCCACGAGCATCCGCGGTTCCCCCGCGCCGCCCAGGTCTTCGAGGTGGCCAGGGGCGTCCGCGCCGCCGCCGGTCTCGACAGCCGGGTCGAGGCCGCCCTCGCGGCGGGCCGGACGGCCGACGCCGTCACGTTGCTGGCGAGCACGCCCGGCGCGCTGCTGCGCCGCCTGGACCACCTGCTGCGGACCGCGGCGTCCGAGGCGGACGTGCTGGGCGCCGCGGAGCGAGCCCTGCCGGGCGCCTCCGGCCGCGTCCTGCTGTCGCTGCGCGAGCACCTGCAGAACCGGCTCGCCCCCGCCGCCGGCCGCCTGTTCACCAACCGGTACGGCCGGGCGTGGACGGCCACCGACTCCCGCCCGCCGCTGGCGGAGAAGATCCTGACGCGCGCCCTGGCCATGCTCGACGAGGAGATCACCGGCCGCCTCCCCGAGCTCGGCGAGCTGGTCGTCGATCCCGACCTGCTCGACGTCGCCCTGCCGCTGTCCGGCAAGTCCGTCGTCCCCGGGCTCGGCATGCTGCCCCGCGGCTCGGTCACGGCGGTGGACGGCGAGTTGCTCAGGTTCTTCGTCCACTGGCGCCAGGCCGCGCGGCGTACCGACTACGACCTGTCGGCGCTCATGCTCGACGCCTCCTACGGCGACGCTGAGCACATCTCGTGGACGAACCACGCCAACGGCTTCGCCGAGTACTCGGGCGACCTGACCGACGCCACCGACGGCGCGTCGGAGTTCGTCAACATCCGGCTCGCCGAGGCGACCCGGCCGATCATCATCCCCCAGGTGCACGTCTACGCCGGGGAGCGGTTCGACGAGGCGGCCGAGGCGTTCTTCGGGTACATGACCAGGGACGCCGCGCAGGAGGGCCGGCCGTTCGAGCCGCGCACCGTGCGGATGAAGTCCGACCTGCGGGGCTCCGGTCAGGTCGCCCTGCCGCTGGTGTTCCTGCGCGGCGACGACGGCGCGTGGCGGGTGAAGTGGCTGCACCTCTACCTGAAGGGATACCCCGGCTTCAACCAGGTGGAGGGCAACCAGGCGGTCGCCTCGCGGCTGGTTCGCACGATCGTGGAACGCGACCACCTGCGCGTGCGCCACCTGGCCGAGCTGATGCGCGCGAAGAGCTCCCCGGGCGGGCCGGTCACCTTCATCGGGCTGCAGGCTCCGGCGGACCTCCCGCCGGGGTCACGGGTGTACACGCCCGCGACGCTGCACGAGCTGATCCCCGCCTGATACGGTGGGGCCCGCGAGGCCATGGGAGGGCTTCCTTCTCAAAACCCATTGATCTCAGTCTTCCCGCCTTCCTCGCGTCCCGGTCGTGAGGCCATTCGGGGGCTTCCTTCTCACCTGGTTCGAATCCAGGTAGGCCCGAACGGGCCTACTGGCACTCCAGCTCCCGAGCCTTCCTCACGACCGGTCCCGCGCCGGGCCCGTCAGCGGTCCAGGACGTGCAGGGCCGGCGGGCCACCGCTCAGCGCCACCGGGCCCGTCCCGGTGCAGACCACCACGTCGGCCACCCGCGCGCCGAACAGGTCCGGCACGTAGATGGCCGGCTCCAGGCAGAGCGTCATCCCGGCGGCCAGCGCCGCGTCCTCCCCCGGCCACAGCCGCGGCCCCTCCTCGTGGCCGAGACCCACGCCCCGGCCGGCGCCCGCGGCGGCGAACCGGCCGTACCCGCTGCCGTCGATCACGTTGCGCACCGTGGCGGCCACGCCGGCGGCCGTGGCCCCCTCGCGCATCGAGGCGAGGGCCGCGGCGTGCGCGGCCAGCACCACCGAGTACATGGCCTCGAAGTCGTCCGGCGGCTCCGCGACGGCGAACACCCGCGCCACCTCCGCGCAGTAGCCGTCCCACCGGCCGCAGACCGACACCAGCAGCGCGTCACCGGGATTGATCACGCGCTCGCCCGGCCGGTGCGCGGGCCGGGCGGTGTGCTCGCCCGCGGCCACCCGCAGCGACAGCACCGCCTCGCAGCCCGACTCCAGCAGCAGCCCGCGCAGCCTGGCCGCCATCGCCCGCTCGGTCACGCCGAACCAGGCCAGCTCCCGCACCTGGGCGAGCACCGCCTCGGCAGCCGCGGCGGCCCGCCCGATCGCCTCGACCTCGGCCGGCTCCTTGCGCAGCCGCAGCGGCGCCAGCACGGCCGTGGCGGGCACCACCTCGGCCTCGATCGACAGCCCGAACAGCTCGTGGACCCGCATCTCCGGGTCCACGCCCACCCGCCGCGCCCGCGGCGGGACGAGCCGCGCCGGGTCGGCCGTCTCGGCCACGGCCGCGGCCGTGACCACGAGGAAGTCCTCGCCCGTACCACCGAGGAACCGGAAGTCCGGCGACGGGCGCAGCACCAGCGCGTCGATCTCGCCGTCGGCCATGGCCGCCCGCACGGCCGCCAGCCTGCCGTCGGGTGTCACGCGGGCTCGTGCAGCCAGCAGGCGACGGGACCGAAGGCGGGCTCCTTCTCCCGGCAGACGTCCATGGCGAGCGGGCAGCGCGGGTGGAAGCGGCAGCCCGCCGGCGGGTTCGCCGGGTCGGGCACGTCGCCGGGCAGTTCGGCCGGCAGCACCCCCATCCCGTCGGGCTTGGGGATGGCCTGCAGCAGCGCCCGCGTGTACGGGTGGCGGGGGTCGGCCCACACCTCGGCCGTGTCGCCCACTTCGACGATCTTCCCGAGGTACATGACGGCGATCCGGTCGGCGATCAGCCGCACCACCGACAGGTCGTGGCTGATGAACAGCAGGCCCGCGCCGGAGTCCACCGCCAGGTCCCGCATCAGGGTGGCGACCTGCGCCTGGGCCGAGGCGTCCAGCGCCGAGATCGGCTCGTCGCCGATCAGCAGCCGGGGCCCGGCCGCCAGCGCCCGCGCGATGGCGATCCGCTGCCGCTGCCCGCCGGAGAACTCGTGCGGGTGCCGCGCCGCGAACTCCCGCGGCAGGCCCACCCGTTCCAGCAGGTCGGCGGGCGCCGTCGTGCGGTCGCCGGCGGTGCGCAGCCCGTCGGCGATCTGCTCGCCGACGCGGCGACGCGGGTTCAGCGACGCGTACGGGTCCTGGAACACCATCTGGACGGCGGTCAGCGTCCGGCGGCGCAGCCCGAGAGGGGTGACCGGCCGGCCCTCGAACGTGATCGAGCCCGCCGTGACCGGGTTCAGCCCGCAGACGGCCCGGGCCAGCGTCGACTTACCGCAGCCCGACTCGCCGACCAGGCCCACGACCTCGCCCGGCTGGACGGTGAGGCTCGCCCCCGCCACGGCCCTGACGACCGGGCGGCCCGGGGACCGGTGCTCGACGACCAGGTCCTCGATGTGCAGCGTCATGCGTTCCCCCCTGGCTGTCCCGGCTCCCCGGGCAGTGCCTCCAGCAGCGAGCGGGTGTAGGCGTGCGCGGGCTCGCGCAGCACCCGGCCCCGCGGGCCGGTCTCGACGACCAGGCCGTCCTTCATCACGCTCACCTCGTCGGCGATGGCCGACATGACGCCCAGGTCGTGGGTGACGAGCAGCACGGCCAGGCCGAGCTCGTCGCACAGGCCGCGCAGCAGCCGCAGCACGCCCGCCTGCACCGTCACGTCGAGCGCGGTGGTCGGCTCGTCGGCGATGAGCACCTTGGGCGAGCAGGCCAGCGCGATGGCGATGGCGATGCGCTGCCGCATCCCGCCGGAGAACTGGTGCGGGAAGCGTCCGTACGCCTCCTCGGCGCCCGGGATGCGCACCTTGCCGAGCAGTTCGACGGCCCGGGCCCGCGCCTCCGCCCTGCCCAGGCCGAGGTGGTGGCGCATGTGCTCGGTGAGCTGTCTGCCGACCGTCAGCATGGGGTGCAGGCTGGTGGCCGGGTCCTGGAAGACCATGGCCACCTCGCCGCCGCGCACCTTGTTGAGCTCCTTGGGCGGCAGCGTCAGCAGGTCGCGCCCGCCGAGCGCGATCCGGCCGGTGGCCCGCGCGCCGTGCGGCAGCAGGCCGAGCACGGCCAGCCCGGTCATGGTCTTGCCCGACCCGCTCTCCCCGGCCAGGCCGTGCACCCGGCCCTCCGCCAGGCTCAGGTCGACGCCGCGCAGGATGTCCCGGCCGCCGAGCGACACCTTCAGGTCCGTGATCTCCAGCGTCACAGGGCACGCTCCTTGATGGCACGGGCCGTCCGGGGGTCGAGGGCGTCGCGCAGGGTGTCGCCGAGGAAGTTGAACGCCAGCACCACGGTGAGGATGGCCAGGCCCGGGAAGGTCGCCACCCACCAGCTGTCGAACACCTCGACGCCCCCGGCCACCATCGCGCCCCACTCCGGGGACGGCGGCTTGGCGCCCAGGCCGAGGAACGACAGGCCCGACAGCAGCAGCAGCGCGGTGCCGATGTCCAGCGTCGCCAGCACCAGGATCGGGCCGGTCACGTTCGGCAGCACGTCCACGCGCAGGGAGCGCCAGGCCGAGAAGCCCAGCAGCCGCCCGCTCAGCACGAACTCGCGCTCCCTCACCCCCAGCACCAGGCCCCGGGTGACACGGGCGTAGGCGGGCCAGGCCACCACCAGCACGGCCAGCACCGCGTTGGTCAGGCTGGCCCCGAGCGCCGCCGCGACGACCATGGCCAGGATGACCGTGGGGAAGGCGAACACCAGGTCGGCCACCCGCATGATCGTCTCGTCGACCCACCGGCCGAAGTAGCCGGCGCAGGCGCCCAGCAGGCCGCCGACCAGTACCGAGAGCGCGACCAGCAGCATCGTCAGCGGGATCGACACCCGCGCGCCGTAGATGACCCTGCTCAGGATGTCGCGGCCGAGCTGGTCGGTGCCGAACCAGTGCCCGGGACCGGGCGCGGCCAGCCGAGGCAGCTCCTGGGCGAGCGGGTCGTACGGGGCCAGCAGGGGCGCCGCCAGCGCGATGACGAGCCAGGCGAGCGCCACCGCGGCGCCGACGACGGCGAGCGGCCGCCGCCAGGCCTCGGGGAGCCGCCGCGTCAGCCCTTTGCGGCTCAGGGGATCCCGTTTCACTGCAGCCTCACTCGGGGATCGATGACGCCGTACAGCACGTCCACGATCAGGTTGATGACCAGGTACACCACGCCCACGACCAGGCCGACGCCCATGACGGCGGGCAGGTCGAGGGTGGTGGCGCTCTTGTAGGCGTACTGGCCGATGCCCGGCCAGGCGAAGATCGCCTCGACCAGCACGGTGCCCGACAGCAGGCTGCCGAAGGCGAGACCCGCCACCGTGATGATCGGCACCAGCGCCGAGCGCAGCACGTAGCGGAACAGGATCACCCGGCCCGGCAGCCCCTTGGCCCGAGCGGCCCGTACGTAGTCCTGCCCCAGCACCTCCAGCACGGCCGACCGGGTGAAGCGGGTCAGCAGGCCGATGGTGTAGAGGGCGAGCACGAGCGCCGGGGTGACCAGGTGACCGGCCGCCGAGGCGAAGATGTCCCACCGGCCGGCCAGCAGCGCGTCGATCGTCTGCAGCCCGGTCACTGGCGGCGCGCCGCCGAGCGCCGGGTCCACCCGGCCGCTGCCCGGGGTGATCTGCAGCCGGTAGAAGAAGACGTAGAACGCCACGAGTGCCAGCCAGAACGTCGGCACCGAGATGCCGATGAGGCTCAGCACCCGGAGCAGGTGGTCCGACAGCCGGTCGCGGCGCAGCGCGGCCACCACCCCGAACCCGACGCCCAGCACCAGGGACACCAGGATCGCCGCGCCGGCCAGCTCCAGGGTCGCGGGCACGAACTCGGCCAGGTCCTGGCTGACCGGGCGGTGACTCTGCTGGCTGGTGCCGAAGTCGCCCTGCAGCAGGCCCCGCAGGTGCAGCGCGTACTGTTCCCAGAGCGGCTTGTCCAGCCCGTGCTCGGCCCGCCACTGGGCGACGATGGCGGGGTCGCCGAGCGCCCGCTGGCCGAGGTTGGCGGCCACGGGGTCGCCCGGCACCATGTTCGTCAGCACGAAGGTCACCAGCGTGATGCCCCATGCCAGCAGGACGGCGGTGAGGAGCCGGCGGACGAGGAACCGGGCGAGCGGGTGGGAGCCCCGCCGCCGGGCGCGTGCCGGTTCCGGCACGCGGTCCGGCTGGAGGGTCTTGCCCGAGGCTGTGTTCGACACCTTGTTCGACACCTTGTCGGATATCTTGTTGGATACCTGGTCGGATACCGCTCGCGGACTCTACTTCACGCCGAGGTCGGCGACGTCCACGGTCCACACCGGGTGGTACTCGAGGCCCGTCACCGAGGCGGCGGTGACGATGTTCTGGCTGGGCTGGATGAGCGGGATGAACGGGCCGGAGGCGTTGAGCTTCGTCTGCATGTCGGCGTAGGCCTGCTTGCGCAGGTCGTCACCCACGGCGACCGCCGCCTTCTCGCCCGACTCCTCGACCGTCTTGTCCGAGCCGGCCTTCCACCCGGCCCGCTCGCCGACCGTCTTGCCGGGCAGGAACACGAGGTAGTCGCTGGGGTCCGGGTAGTCCGGGCCCCAGTACCACAGGCCCATCTCCTCCTTGCCGTTGCGGTAGTTGTCCAGCGCCGTGGTGACCGGCGCGGGGTTCAGGTCCACCGTGATGCCGACCTCCTTGAGGTTGGCCTGGATGCGCTCGGCCAGCGGCTGGAAGGACAGGCCGTTCACGGTCAGCTCGCTCGGGTACTCCAGCTTGACCGTCGGGTTCGACAGGCCGCTGGCGGCCAGGGCGGCCTTGGCGCCCTCCAGGTCACGCTTGGCCGCCTGGTCCGCGCCGAGCGCGCCGAGGATCTGCGACGGGATGACGCCCGGCGCCTGCGTGGCGCCCTCGCCGGCCAGTTCCAGCAGGCCCGCGTAGTCGACGCCCTTGCGCACCGCCTCGACGAACTTGGCGTTCGGCGTGGTCTTGCTGATCTCCTGGTTCTGGTTGGCGAACAGGAAGATGACGTTGGCCGAGGAGGTCTTGTCGACCTGCAGGTTCGCCGGCATGCCGGCGACCTGGTCGCCGGAGAGGTTGAGCGCCACCTGGCTGTCGCCGCGCTGGACGTTCAGCTTCTGCGTGGCGGCCTCGACGTTGCGGATGACGACCTTGTCGTAGGCGGGCTTGGTGCCGTAGTACTTCGGGTTCGCCTTGAGCACGACCTGGCTGCTCACGTTGAACGACTCGATCAGGTACGGGCCCGAGCCCGCGGACGTCGAGTTCAGGTACTGCTCGGCCTTGTCCTGCGGGTCGGTGGTGGCGCCGTTCTGCTTGGCGAGCTTGCTGTTGATGATGCCGAGCGCGGGGTTGGGCAGGATGTACGGCAGGGCGGGGTTGGCCTGCTTGGAGGTCAGCGTGATGGTCGAGTCGTCGGCCTTGGCCACCTCGACGCCGTCCAGCAGGAACGACGGGGTACCCTTCATGTCGCGCACCCGGGTGAGCGAGAAGACCACGTCATCAGCCGTGATGGGCGAGCCGTCGGCGAACGTCGCGCCCTGCTTGAGCTTGAGGGTGACGACCTTGCCGTCCTCCGACAGCTCGTACGACTCGGCCAGCGCGGGCACCGGCTTGGTCACGTCGCCGCCGTCGAAGGTGAGCAGCGTCTCGTAGGTGGCCTTGCCGACGATCAGGCCCGTCGGCTCGTACGTCCGGCCGGGGTCGGCCGTCTTGAGGTCGAAGGACGTGTCGATGACGAGTGTCTTCGCGCCACTCTGGGCGGCCGGGGCCTGGGCGCCGCCGCTTCCGCAGGCGGCGAGGGCGAGAGCACCGGCGAGCAGCACAGCCGCCGTCTGGGAACGGGTCGCCATGGTTGTCCTCCAGATGGACGATTAGCCGAAAGATGTCGAGGATTGTCCGGCAGAACGTCCAGGCGTTGTGTAGTTACTGAGACGTATATATCGAGGGAAGGGGTAACAGTGAGTGATATTTCCAGCAATGGGGGCAGTGGTGGTGGTCCATCTGGACGGATCGGTATCGGCCTCGACCTGGACGCCACCCACCTGAAGATCCTCGAGGTCCTGCGGGAGAACGGCCGGATCTCGGTGTCGGCGCTCGCCGACCGGGTGGGCATCTCCCGGGCCAACGCCTACACCCGGTTCGAGGCGCTGCGCGCGGACGGCGCCATCAAGCGCTTCACCGCCGAGATCGACCACGTGCGGACCGGCCTCGGCATCACCGCGCTGATCTTCGTGACCGTGCGGCAGCAGATGTGGCGGCAGTTCAGGGCCGAACTGGCCAGGATGCCCGAGGTCGAGTACTGCGCGATCACCACCGGCCAGCACGACGCGATGATCCAGGTGCGGATGGCGGACGTCGCCGAGGTGCACGCCATGGTGACCGACCGGCTGGCCAACATCCCCGCCGTGAAGGCGACGGAGACGGTGTTCATCCTGGACGAGGTGCTCAGGCGGCCCTACGTGCTGCCGAGCGACCGCGAGAAGACCCGCGCCCCGCGCCGGACCGTCCAGGAGGAGCGGGGAGACGTGCCGCTCGGCAAGATGCGCTTCGTCGGGGCGGCGGAGGGCCGCGCCGCCCTGCGCAAGGACGACTGAACGTCCCGGGCCGGGCGGCCCGCGGCCGGCACGGCCACCGTCAGGCGACCTCGGTGCACACGCTCACGTGGCGGGTGTCGTCACCGTCGAACTGGAACTCCTCCACCAGGCGCAGCCGCCCGTCCGGCTCGGTCTCGATCCGGCTGCTGCTCCGGCCGACCGCCCTGCCCCCGCTCTTCAGCGCATGCGCGTAGGTGATCGTGATCGTGTCGCCGTCCCGGGTGCCGACGAACCGGCCGATGGTGACGGTGTCGCCGGTGTAGTCGCCCCATACCACCCCGTCGGACTCCCAGTACCTGAACGCGGTGGGCTGCTCCGGGTCCACCACACTCGCCGTCGAGCTCACCATCACGAATCTGCGGTCGTTTAGAACGTTCACAACCCCCCATGATTCTGGGCCTGCTCTGACAAGGAGCCGCGAGTTGGACGAATGGCACAGTCAGCGCCGCCCTCCCGGCGATCCGTCCAGCGCGCCCGTCTCCCCCTCCCCGCGGCGGCGCGAACCTTCTCCCGCGTGGTCCACGGGGCCCCGGACTCGACGTGACGTCGTGGGCCGTGTTCAGGAGCGCCGGGGCTCGAAGTGCAGCGCGGTGATGCCGCAGTCGAACGGGCGCGCGGTGACCAGGCGAAGCCGCTGGTGGGCGCCGGTGTCGGCGAACACCGGCCGGCCGGCGCCGATCGCGGTCGGGTTGACGAACAGGTGGAGCTCGTCGAGCAGCCCCCTGGCGATGAGTTCGGCCGCCAGCGTGGCGCCTCCGTAGGTGATGATGTCGCCACCCGGCTGGGCCTTGAGCCGGTTCACGGTCTCGGTGAGGTCGCCGCCCGCGACGGTGGCGTTCTCCCACGGCGACTCGGTCAGGGAGTCGGAGATGACGACCTTGGGCGTGTCGTTCATCCAGTCGATGGACTCCTGGTCCTCCCCCTCGGGCCCGGCCGCCCAGGTGGGGATGAAACCCTCGGCGAGCCTGCGGCCCAGCACGATGCAGTCGACCGGCTTGGTGAGGGCGTCGATGTAGGCGCTGATGTCGTCGGTCCACGGGAACGTCATCCAGTCCATCTCGCCGTTCGGGCCGGCCATGTAGCCGTCGACGGTGGTCTGGACCTGGAGCTTGAACGTGCGCATGAGGGGTTCCTCTCGGGTTTTCGCCGGTGCGTCCTGCGATGGCTCCACACTGGCGGAGACCGCTTAAGGTTTCCTTCCCCCGGGCTTACGGCTGCTCCGCTTCCTTCACCGCCCGGTCGATCGACGCCCGATCCAGCGCGCCCTGGTAGCGGACGCCGTTGATGAAGAGCGTGGGCGTGCCGCGCACCCCACTCGCCTGCCCCGACTCCTCGTCGCGGGCCACCCTCGCGAGCTGGCCGGGCAGGTCGGGCCACGGCTCCACGTCCAGCTCGGCGGCGTACCGGCGAAGGTCGGCATCGGTCAGGAAACGCTGGTTGGAGAAGAGCGTGTCGTGCATCTCCCAGAACCTGCCCCCGCGGGCGGCGCCCTCCGCCGCCAGCGCCGCCGGCACCGCCCGCGGATGGATCGTGCGCAGCGGGAAGTGCCGGAACACGATCCGGACCTCCGGTCGCCTGGCGCGCAACTCCTCCAGGACCGGGTGGAGCCGGCCGCAGTACGGGCACTCGAAGTCGCCGTACTCCACGATCGTGACCTTGGCCTTCGCCGGCCCGCGCACGTGGTCGTCCGGGCCCACCGGCACCGACAGCACCTCCGGCAGCGTCTCGGGCGGCTCGGCCGCCGCTTCGGGCGGCGCGCACACACCGCCCCGGTCCCAGGCGAGCCGGAAGATGATCCAGCCGGACAGCGCCGACAGCGCCGACCCGGCCAGAATGCCGATCTTGGCCTGGTTCTGGATGGCCTGGTCGTCGAAGGCCAGGTCCACGATGAACAGCGACACCGTGAACCCGATGCCCGACACGGCCGCCCCGCCCAGGAGCTGACCCCACACCAGGTTGCCCGGCAGCACGCCCCAGCCCAGCCGGAGCGGCAGCCAGGTGCCGAACGCGATCCCGGCGAACTTGCCCAGCAGCAGCCCCGCCGCCACCCCGATCGCGATGGGCGAGGTGACCGCCTGGCGCAGCGTCTCCCCGTCCAGGCGGACCCCGGCGTTGGCCAGCGCGAAGATCGGCACGATCTCGTAGCTGCTCCACGGGTGGAGCTGGAACTGCAGCCGCTCGTTCACCGACACCGCGGCCCGCACCCGGCGCGCCGCCTCCCGGGCCGCGCGCGCGTTCGGCTCGTTGGTGAGCTCCTGTACGGCCTCGCCCGCCGAGAGGAGCTTGTACTCGCTGGGGACGTACACGAACACGAGGATCCCCAGCCCGATGCCGACGAGCGTCGGATGGACGCCGCTCTCCAGCGTCGCCACCCACAGCCCGAAGCCGAGCACGATGTAGGCGGGCGCCCGCCAGATCTTCAGCCGCCGCAGCGTCAGGATCGCCACCAGCAGCACCACCGCCGACAGCAGCGCCGGGACGGACAGCTCCTCGGTGTAGAAGACGGCGATGATGATGATGGCCAGCACGTCGTCGACGATCGCCAGTGTCAGCAGGAACGCCCGCAGCGGCTCGGGGCAGCGGGCGCCCACCATGGCGAGCAGCCCGAGCACGAACGCCGTGTCGGTCGCGATCGGCACGCCCCAGCCGCCCGCCCCCGGCCCTCCGGCGTTCAGCGCCAGGTAGACGGCGGCGGGCACCAGCATGCCGCCGAGCGCGGCGACGGCCGGCACCGCGAGCAGCCGCCGGTCGCGCAGTTGCCCGAGCCGCACCTCGTAGGAGACCTCGAGGCCGATGAGGAAGAAGAACACCGCCATCAGCCCGTCGTTGACCCAGTGGCGCAGGTCGAGCGAGAAGACGGCCTCGCCGAAGGTGAGGCCCATCCGGGTGTGCCAGAAGGCCTCGTAGGTGTCGCCCCAGGGCGAATTGGCCCACAGGAGGGCGAGCAGCGTGGCGCCGAGCAGGACGCTCGTGCTGCCCGCCTCGGTCCTGAAGAACCTCCGCACCATCAGGGTCACGATGATAGACGGCGCCGCGGGCACCGCCGGCGGGCGGCCGGTGGTGCCCGCGGCCGGGCGAAGGTCGAGGTCACGCCACGGCGACATTCACCGTCCGTCTGTGGGAACGCTGTCCAGCAGGGGCCCGCCCGGGGCCGGGAAAGGACGAACCGATGAACATCGATCTGTCGGGCCGCCGGGCTCTGGTGTCCGGATCCAGCCAGGGCATCGGCCTGGCCATCGCCACCGAACTCGCCCGCGCCGGCGCCGCCGGAATCGTGAACGGGCGTGGCAAGGAGCGGACCGAGCAGGCCGCCGCCACCATCTCCGACCGGCTGCCGGGGGCGGACGTGACCGCCGTGGCCGCCGACCTGGCCACGGCGGAGGGTGCGGCGCAGCTCCGCGATCGGGTGCCCGACCTGGACATCCTCGTCAACAACCTCGGCATCTTCGGCGCCAGGCCGGTGCTGGAGATCGACGACGACGAGTGGCGCCGCTACTTCGAGGTCAACGTCCTGTCGGCCGTCCGCCTGACGCGCACGTACCTGCCCGGCATGATGGACCGCGGCTGGGGCCGGGTGCTCAACATCGCGAGCGACTCCGCGGTGGCCATACCTGTCGAGATGGTGCACTACGGCATGACCAAGACCGCGCTGCTGGCGGTCACGCGAGGTTTCGCCAAAGCCGCCGCCGGGAGCGGCGTCACCGTCAACTCGGTCATCGTCGGCCCCACGCACACGCCGGGCGTCGAGATGTTCGTCGAGGAGCTCGTCGGCGACGACCTGTCGTGGGAGGAGGCCCAGCGGCGCTTCATGCGCGAGCACCGGCCGAACTCCCTGATCCAGCGGCTGATCGAGCCGGCCGAGATCGGCAACATGGTCGTCTACCTCAGCTCCGACCAGGCCTCCGTCACGACCGGCGGCGCCCTCCGCGCCGACGGTGGCTACGTCGACTCGATCCTGCCGTGACCGCTGCTCGCCGGCCAGGTCACGTCGACGTTCGGCATCGGGCCCCACGCGCTGCTGCCCGGCGCCGCGTAACTGAAGAAGGACCCGGCGGACACGAACTCGGCGCCGCCCTGGCGGCCCGGCGCACCGGCGCCTGAGCGTTCACCGCCACAGGTAGTCGTGGCGGGGCACGGCCTGGCCGACGACGACGTCCCCGTCCCGCACCTGCCATTCGAACTGGCCGGCTCCCTCGTGGAAGACCAGGAGGAGGCCGCACACCCGATCGCCGTCCGCGTCCGCCGCCGGGAGCGCGGCGATCTCGCGGATCTGCGCCAGGACGTCGCCGACGGCGGACTCCCGGACGGCTCGCGTTTGACGCGCTCTCCGGGCTGAAGCCCGGAGATTCTGGCCTGTGCCGTCCCGTTCACGCGGCGGCACTTCCCCGGCTTCCTGTTTCGCTGATCTGTGCCCGGACGGATCCGGGTCTTACCTGATCTCCACAGGCGTCTTCCGCGTCCAGGATGCGCATGGCCTGCCCCTCGGGACGGGACAGCGCCTGGAACTCCGCCAGCAGCCCCGCCTTGCCCAGCGCGAGCTGGCCCATCCCTTCGTGCAGGTCGAGCATGCCGCCCGGGGGACGGGCGTCGGGGGCGGGATCGCGTTCGAGGATGGTGACGGGGTGATCGTGGCGGTGCAGGACGCGGGCGAAGGTGAGGCCGGCCGGGCCGCCTCCGACCACAGCGATACGCTGTATCGTACGGTGTATCATAGCGACTCACGTACTTGCCGATTGCGACATATCGCAACAGTACGATGGAGCCCATGACTGTATGGGACCGGCCGGAGCCGCAGTTTCGCGCCGCGCCGCTCGGCCGGGAGCGGATCATCGCCGCCGCCATCGCTCTGGCCGACGAGGGCGGGCTGGAGGCCGTGTCGTTGCGCAAGGTCGCCGCCCGGCTGGACGCCCGTCCGATGCGACTGTACGGATACATCTCCACCAAGGAGGAGCTGTTCGACCTCATGGTGGACGAGGTCCACGCCGAGGTCCTCCCCGAGGAGCAGCCCGGGGACTGGCGGGAGGTGCTGCGCATCCTCGCCCACCGCACCAGGCAGGCCACCCTCCGTCACGAATGGCTGGCCGACCTGCTCGGCGGCCGTCCGGCCCTCGGCCCGAACGCCCTCGCCGTGACTGAGGCCAAGCTGTCCGCCTTCGACGGCCTCGCCGACCTCGAGACCGTCATGCGCGCCGTGGAGACCGTCAGCGCCTACATCACTGGCGCGATCAGGCGCGAGATCGCGAACCTGCGGGCCGAGCGCGCCACGGGCCTGTCCAAGCGCGACTGGCAGCGCGCCTCCGGCCCGCATGTGATGAGGATGCTGGCCACGGGCCGCTTCCCGGCGCTGGCCAAGGTCGTGCACGACGGCACGGAGGTGGACGCCGAGGCGTCCTTCGCGACCGGCCTCGACTGGGTCCTCGACGCCGTGGCCGCCAAACTCGCCCGTCCGCAGGCGTGACGCTCAGGATTCCGTGACACCGCATGACGCCGCCAGACTGCGCACCCACCCTGATTGACTGGTTATAGAACAAGCTCAGGAACGGCGTGTGGGGCCCAGCGGAACCGTGGTCGTCTGGGCTGATCTTCCGCATGTGCTGAAGCTCCTGACGAGCGCCGGCAAGACTCACCTGGAGCCCCTCGGCCTCGGACTTCTCCTGCAACGGGGTTCCAACCGCGGCAACACGAGCTTCGGCACGGTCCGGGTCAAGGACGCCGCCCTGCTGAAGGGGATCTGGAAGAACCCGAAGAACTGGTACGCCACCTGCACACGGCGCAGTTCCCCGACGGCGCTGTCCGCGGCCAGCTCCACAAGGGCGGCCGCTGGTAGCCGTCCCCGGGCACGCGGTCCTCAGGCGTGTTCAGGCCGCGCTCGCGAGACGGTCGTAGGGGGAGCCGGTGGAGCGGGATCCCCGGCTCGTACCGCTCATCGGGTCAGCCACCAGACCGCGAGCACGGCCGCCCCGGCGAGCAGGGCGACGCCGTACGCCAGGAGCGCACGCCCGACGCGGCGACGGACGTAACCGGGACGGTGGCGATCGGCGGTCATCCGAGCATCGTACGGCCCTCACCGTAGGAACGATCCTTTCCCGGCAGGTCCCCGGCCTGCTGACCGACGACCCCCGTCCGACGGCTCCCGGCGAGGTGTCCGCGCAGGCGTGCGGTCACCTCGCCTGGAACCGCCGGTAGTCGTCGGGTACGGGGATGCCGAACCGTTCGCACAGCGCCGAGACGTCGGCCCAGTCGTCGGCGTCGACGGCATAACCCGTGTGGAACCTCACCAGCCATTCCGGGCTGACGCACGCCACCTCTCGATCATCGACCCGCCCGGTCCCGGCCAGGGCGGGCGCCGGATAGCTCTCGCCGTTCTCGGGCGGCCCGTAGCGGCCGTGGCCGTCGGAGTCGAGAACGATGACGTGGAAGTCGACCTGGCGTCCCGCGGCGTCGCCCAGGACGAAGTTCCAGGCGCAGGTGTCGTCACGGGGAACCGGCCGGTATCCACGCTCCCGGAGGGCGGCGGTGGCCGCCGGGAGGTGGTGCTCCTGCACGACGATGTCCAGGTCGGCGTGTGGCCGGGTCTGCCCGCCCAGGCAGGCGTCCACCGCCCAGCCGCCGTCCAGCCAGACGCGGACGCCCACCTCGTCCATCAGGTCCAGGAACTCCCTGACGTCGCCCGCGGTCATCTCTGATCTTGTCACGCCGGCCAGTGTGCCCGACCGGCGCGTGTCACGCGCACGGGTGCACTCCCCCTTGTCATGGGTACCGTCCCGGCGACCGGCCAGCCGGAGACGCTCCAGCCGATGGATTCCCGAGACAGCCCGGTCGCGGGCCAGGCCACGGGGATGCCTGGTGGGCGTGCGGCGTCGACCGGGCTGGTGGCGGGCGGGTGCCCGACGACGAGCGATCAGGCGACGGCGGGGGAAGAGGCGGTCGCGGGTCAGGCCGAGGGCCGTGAGGACGACGCCTTGGAGGACCGCCGCGCTCCGGCCGCCCGAGCGGGCCGCCGGCACGGCCTGGAGGTCGCGTCCCAGGTCGCCGCCGGGTGGAACGACTGACCGTACGTGGCGGGGTCAGCGGGTGGGGGCGCTGAGCTGGTCGAGCAGCAGCGTCAGGCGGGCCTCGCGGCCTGAGGCGGGGAGTCGGCCGCCGCGGGCCAGGACGATCAGCCCGTGCAGGGCGCTCCAGGCGACCTCCGTCAGGATCGCCGGGTCGCGGCTGTCGGCGAACTGCGCGACCCCGGACAAAAGCGCCTGGAAGCCGTCGCGGAGCGGCTCCGGGGTGTCGTCCTGGCCGAACGGCAGGTCCACGGCCATCGTGAACATGGCTTCGTACAGCGCGGGGTTCTCCTCGGCGAACGCCATGTAGGCCCTGGCCAGCCCCTCCAGCGCGGCGCGCGGCTCGCCCGTCCGTGTCGCGGCGCGCAGGCGTACGGCCAGTTCGGTGAAGCCCTCCAGCGCCACCGCCGCGACGATGGCGTCCTTGCCGGCGAAGTGGCTGTACAGGACCGGCTGGCTGTACTCGATCTCGTCGGCCAGGCGGCGGGTGGTCACGGCGTCCCAGCCCTCGGACTCGGCCAGCTTGCGGGCGGTCTTGACGATCAGGTCGTGGCGCTGGGCGCGTTCGCGTTCTCTGCGCTGCTGTGTAGACACCCTCCAGATGCTAGCACCGCTAGCCAGATGAGCGCCGTTAGGCTAGCGTAGCTGACACTTCTAGTAATGATTGAAGGGGACGACATGCTCGCCGGACTGATCGCCATCGGGATCATCCTCATCGGCATCCGCCTCCTGCTGCAGCCGGTCGCGTCGGCGGCGGGCTACGGGGTTCCCGTGTCCATGAACGCGTACCTGGCCGTCAAGGGCGTCCGGGACATCACGGCCGGGCTCGTCGTTGCTCCCGGCCCTCGTGACGGGAAACCAGCACATGCTCGGTTGGCTGATTCTCGCCAGCGTGTTCGCCCCGCTGGGTGACATGGTCGTCGTGCTCAGGAACGAGGGTCCGCGGGCGGTGGCGTTCGGCGTCCACGGCCTCACCGCCGCGGTGATGGTGGTGGTCGCGGCCATTCTCATCCTGGTGTGAGGCGTGCTTTCCGGAGGGACGTTCCAGTGCCGGCACGGTCCGCTCCCCTTCCCCGTGTACGCCCACACGATCGGGCGGGACGCGGACCGCCAACTCCAGGCATGCTCCTGATCACAAGGCGTGACGATCCCTGGCGAACAAGGTCTTCTCCGCCTCGACGAAGATCGTTAAGAGCTCGAAGTCACCCTCTCAGGGACGGGCCAGGGCCCACACCATGGTGCCGCCGATCTTGAGCGCGGTGCAGTAGTACTCGGGCCCGGCGGCGTTGGCGGCGGCGTTGCACGACTGCGCGCCCGCGGACGTGTACGGGTACCACCGGACGATGACCTGAGCGTTGGCCGGGCCCGGCACGACGGCGGCGGCCAGCGCGGTGGTGACGACGGCGGCGGCCATGCCCGTGGACAGACGCTTCAGGGCTGCCTTCATAGGTATTTCCTTCCGAGAACGCCGAAATAGCATGATGCGGGGGCTTGAGCACCCGCATGGCCGATGGTGGCGAAACGCACGGACCGCAACAAGGTCATTGGCAGAAAGCTGACGCGTAGGGAAACTTGCTGTCAGCCACTCCGTTGATCGCGTTTGCCATAACCGCAAAGAAAGTTGCTGCCTCACCGGACGGCGGGCGATGCTGCGTCGTCACCACCGCGACGCGCGGATGACCGTACCGATGAGGAGCACAGATGACCGACCCACGCTTCACCGCCGAGTTCTGGGACCAGCGCTACGCCTCGGCCGCCCGGGTGTGGAGCGGAAACCCCAACGCCGCCCTGGTCGAGCAGGCGGCGGCGCTCCCGCCGGGCACGGCGCTCGACGCCGGCTGCGGCGAGGGCGCCGACGCGCTCTGGCTCGCCGGGCGGGGGTGGCGGGTGACCGCCATCGACGTGTCGGCCACGGCCCTGCGCCGCGCCGCGGCCCACGCGGGCCCGGAGCTCGCCGGTCGCCTCACCTGGCGCCGGGCCGACCTGATGAGCGAGCCTCCCGAGGTCCCGGACGCCGAGGACGGCCGGCCCGGCTACGACCTGGTGGTCGCGGCGTTCATGCACTTCCCCTCCGAACCGCGCCGGCGGGCGTACGCCGCCCTCGCCTCCGCGGTCGCCCCGGGTGGGAGCCTGCTCATCATCGGCCACCACCTCAGCGACCTGGACGTCGTCCCGCGCCCGTTCGAGCCCGACCTGTTCTTCACCCCGGACGAACTGGCCGGCGACCTGGAGCCGGAGGCGTGGACCGTCCACACCTGCGCCACCAGGCCGCGCGCGGGCACCGATCCCGACGGCCGTCCCGTCACCCTGCATGACACGGTCCTGCGCGCCCGGCGACGCGACTGACCGCCGCCGCCCGGTCACCTCGCGGAGGCGCGCCCCTTCCGCCGGATCCTGATCTCCCGCATGTCCGTCACGGCGAGCCGCAGGATCTCGTGCGGATGCCCGTGCGCCTCCAGCACCGCCATCGCCCCCAGTGCCGCCTCGTCCTCGCCGTCGTCGGGGCCCGCGGGCACCTCGCACCGGAAGGTGAACGCCGTCACGCTCTGATCGTGGGTGAACGTCCCGGCCTCGGTGAAGGCGGTGCCGCCCGCCGCCAGCACGGCGGCCCGGCCGGCCTCGTCCAGGCCCGTGAACTTGCCCCTGATCGTCACTCTGAACATGGTCGGTCCTCTCGTACGGCGTAGGCGAGGACGTGCTCGCCGAGCACGTCCCGCGCGGTGTCGATCAGCTCCAGCACGGTCACGGCGATCTCGTCGGGCCGCTCCCCCGCCGTGGTGCGGCGGCCGATCTCGGCCAGCACCAGCGCGTGCAGGCAGCCGATGTGCCAGGCCATCACGCGCGGCAGCGGGTCGTCCCGCGCCGCGCCGGTCTCCTCGGCGAGCAGGGCGGCCAGCTCGTCGGTCATCCGGTGGCCCAGACCCTCCAGGCGGGCGGTCAGCGTGGGGGCGGCCCGCATCATCTCCAGGACCCGCCCGAACCCCTCGCTCAGGCCCACCCGCCGCTCGCGCCCGCGCACCTCCTCGCGCAGCCGCGTCAGCACGGCCCCGGCCGCCGACTCCCCCTGCCGCCGCTCGCGCACGATGTCGGCGAGCCGCTGCGGGGAGGCCTCCTCGGGCGGCAGGACGAGATCCTCCTTGGCGGAGAAGTAGTTGTAGACGGTGTTCACCGACACCTCGGCGGCGGCGGCGACCTCGGCGATCGTGACGTTGTCGAAGCCCCGCTCCACGAACAGGCCGAGGGCCACGTCGGAGATGCGCTGACGGGTCTGCCGCTTCTTCCGCTCTCGCAGTCCCTCTATCATATATGGAGCCTACTGCATTTTTGGAGTCCGCTGCAGTTTTATCGGCGACGGCCGTCCCACGGAGCGAGAGCCCACCCGCCCGGAGGGGCGGATGGGCTCTTCGCGTGGAGGAGTCGCCGGCTTCACGATGACCGGCGAGGTTCCCTACGGGATTGGATGCACCGCGCGGGCGGGAGGTTCGCACGGTGCCGGAAATCGTGGTCGCGCAGCGGGCGGGCGGACTACGCGGGCGGCCGGGATTCGTACCGGGCGGCGGCCGCCGCCACGTTGACGGGTATCCGCCCGAAGATCAGCCTGTGGAACGGCGAGATCGCCCACCAGTAGAGGTGACCGAGCAGGCCGCGCGGGTGGAAGATCGCCCGCTGGGTGTAGACGGTGCGGCCTCCGGAGCGGTCGACGCCCAGTTCGAGCCATGCCAGCCCGGGCAGCCGCATCTCGGCGCGCAGCCGCAGCAGCCGCCCGGGCCGCACCTCCTCCACGCGCCAGAAGTCGATCGAGTCGCCCACCCGCAGCCGGGCGGCGTCACGCCGGCCCCGCCGCAGCCCGACCCCGCCGACGAGCCGGTCCAGCAGCCCCCGGAGCTGCCAGGCGACGGGGAGGGAGTACCAGCCGTTGCGGCCGCCGATGCTCTCGATGACCTGCCACAGCGCCTGCGGGCCCGCGGCCACGTCGCGGCGGCGCTCGTCGACGTAGAGGCTGCCGCCCGCCCAGTCCGGGTCGGTCGGCAGCGGGTCGCTCGGGGCGCCGGGAGTGGAGGCCGACGACCAGCGGGTGGCGACGTCGGCTCCCTTGATCTTCGCAAGGGTCAGCTCCACGGCCCGGCGGAAGCCGATCAGCCCGTCCGGCGGGTCGGGCACGTACCGGGCGATGTCGTGCTCGCCGCAGACGGCCTCGTTGCGCAGCGACTCCACCAGAGGCCGCGCGATGCCCGGCGGGACCGGCGTGACCAGGCCGACCCAGAGGCTCGACAGCCGCGGGCTGAGCAGCGGCACAGGAATGATCACCCGGCGGGGCAGGCCGGCGACGGACGCGTAGCCGTGCATCATGCCGGCGTAGGTCAGCACGTCGGGGCCGCCGATGTCGAACCCCCGGTTGACCGTGCCGGGCACGCCGGCCCAGGCGGTGAGGTAGCGCAGCACGTCGCGTACGGCGATGGGCTGCGTGCGGCTGCGCACCCAGCGCGGCGTCGTCATGACGGGCAGCCGCTCGGTCAGGTGGCGCAGCATCTCGAACGACGCCGAACCCGAACCGATGATCACCGCGGCGCGCAGCACCACGGCCGGGACGTCCCCACGCAGGAAGATCTCGCCGACCTCGGCCCGGGAGCTCAGGTGCGGGGAGAGCCGCTCGTCGGGGACGAGCCCGCCGAGGTAGACGATGCGCCTCACCCCGGCCCGCGCCGCCGCCTCGGCGAACGTCCGCGCGGCAAGGCGGTCGCGCTCGGCGAACCGGCCGGGCGCGCCCATGGTGTGGATCAGGTAGTACGCCACCTCGATGCCGTCGAGGGCCTCCCGGGAGCGCTCGGGATCAGTGGCGTCCGCCTCGACCACCTCGGTCCGGCCGGCCCACGGCAGGTCGCGCAGCCGCTCGGGGGAGCGCGCCATGCAGCGGACCTCGTGGCCCGCGGCGAGCAGCTCGGGAACCAGCCGGCCGCCGATGTACCCGGTCGCCCCGGTGACCAGACAACGTGCCACGGCACCCCCTTCGCTGACGGCGACTCCCCAGATGAGTTCCGTCCGAGCCGCCCGTCAATCCGGTCCGACGGTAAAAACGGACTTTGCCGGTACGGCGGCGAGGGCCCGTGGGCGCGCAGCATCGTCAGGCCGCGCGCCCCGAAGCCCTCCACCCGGTCACAGCAACCGGTCCAGGGTGATCGGCAGCTCGGTCAGCCGTCGCCCCGTCGCGTGCCGCACCGCGTTCGCGATCGCGGCCGCCACGCCGGTGATGCCCACCTCGCCGGCCCCCACCACGCCGAGCGGCATCGTCGGGTCGGGGTCGTCCAGGACGTGCACGTCGATCCGTGGGACGTCCGCGTGGACCGGAATGTGGTATTCCGCGAGGCTCGGGTTCATGATCCGGCCGGTGCGCGGATCGACCAGCGTCTCCTCGCCCAGCGCCATGCCCAGGCCCATGACGATCCCGCCGCGCAGCTGGCTGCCGGCCAGCTTGGGGTTGACCACCGTGCCGATGTCGAACACCCCCGTCCACCGCGAGACCCGCACCTCCCCCGTGTCGGAGTCGACGCGCACCTCGCAGAACTGCGCCCCGGTCGCGGCCCGGCCGAAACTCCGCAGGCCGCGCAGTGCCCGGCCGAACGAGCGCGCCTGCCCCGCGACCCCGGCCAGCCGTGAGCCCGTCCCGACGGCCGCCTCCACCTCGCCGCGGCCCGCCCGGCCGAGGATCTCCGCGTACGTCTCCCCCTCGCCCGGCCGGCCCACCCGGAACAGCCCGCCGTCGCGCGCCTCGACGTCGCCGGGCGCGCACCCGCGCAGCGGCGAGTCCGGCGACCGCCCGGCCAGGCCGAGCACCGACCGCCTGACCTTCTCGCAGGCGGCCAGCAGGTCGGCCGCGACGCTCGCCGTCTGCATCGAACCGCCTCCCATCGGACCCGTCGGCTGGTCGGACGAGCCGTACTCGACCGTCACGGCCTCGACCGGCACGCCCAGCGCCTGCGCGGCGATCTGGGTCTGCGCCGTCGCGGCGCCGTTGCCGAACTCGTGGAAACCGCACCGCACCAGCACCGAGCCGCCGGCCGACAGCCGCACCGTCACCTGCGCGCCCATCATGAGCGCCGGATGGTAGGCGGTGGCCACCCCCGTGCCCACCAGCCACCTGCCGTCCCGCATCGAGCCCGGCCGCGGGTCCCGCTCCGCCCAGCCGAACCGCTCGGCGCCGAGCGCGTACGCCTCCCGCACCCTGCGGTGGGAGAACTTCTTGCCGTCCACCGGGCCCACGTCGGGCTCGTTGCGCAGCCGCACCTCGATCGGGTCCAGGTCCAGCCGTACGGCCAGCTCGTCGACGGCCGACTCCAGCGCGAACGTGCCGATCGACTCGCCGGGCGCGCGCATGGTGGCGTTCGGCAGGACGTCGAGCCGCACCCGCTTCTGCTCCGCCAGGATGTTGTCACAGGCGTACTGGTGTCGTGACACGCCCGTCACCGGCTCGTTGTCGCCGCCCGAGCGTCCCGTCCGCGTGACCGCCGTGTGCACGATCGCGGTGAGCCTGCCGTCCGGCCGGGCGCCCAGCGCCACCCGCTGCACCGACGGCGTGCGGCCGCCCACCGTGCGGTAGACCTCCTCCCGCGACAGCATCAGCCGCACCGGCCGGCCCACCGCCCGCGCCGCCAGCACCGCGAGGATGGTGCCCGCCCAGACCCGGAACCTGCCGCCGAACGCGCCCCCGACGTACGTCGAGACCACCCGCACCCCGTCCGCCGGCACGCCGAACCGGTTCGCCAGGTGCCTGCGCAGCCAGCCGATGTTCTGGGTGCCCTCGTGCACGGTCAGCCGGTCGCCGTCCCACACCGCGGTGGTGGAGTGCGGCTCCAGCGCGTTGTGGTTGTACGGGGGCGTGCGGAAGCTCAGGTCCACCGAGACCGCCGCGGCTGCGAGTGCCGCCGGCGCGTCGCCCTTGGCCGTCCGGCCCGGCTGCACGGGGTTGCCCTTGTCCGGTTCGGCGTGGTCCAGTTCGGCCGTGAAGTCCACGGCGGCCGGCGCCTCTTCGTAGCCGACGCGCACCAGCCGGGCGGCGTGCCTCGCCGTCTCCAGGCTCTCGGCGACCACCACCGCCACCGGCTGGCCGTCCCAGTGCACCTCGTCGGTGTTGAGGTAGTCGACCGGCGTCCCGGCCACCGCGCCGCTCAGGTCGAACGGCGTCGGCCGCCGTACCGGCTTCAGCCGCGGCGCGTTCAGGTGGGTCAGCACCGCCAGCACGCCCGGGACGGCGGAGGCCCGCGTCGTGTCGATCCGCGTGATGCGGCCCCGCGTGATCGTGGCGGGCACGAGCACGGCGTGCACGAGGTCCGGGTAGGGGTACTCGGCCGAGTAGCGGGCCGCTCCCGTCGTCTTCTCCCGGCCGTCGACCCGATCGACCGGCGCGCCCACGACGCGGCCCTTCGTCGCGCCGCCGGGCGGGGCCGGGGCCTCGGTCACCGTGGTCATGCCGCGCTCCTCTCCCAGCCCGTACGTACCGAACTCCCGCGAGCGGGGCGGGCGATCACGCCGCGCCTCCCTCGGTCAGCAGCCGCCGCAGCGTCGCCACGACGGTCCGCCGCGCCAGCTCGATCTTGAACGCGTTGTCCGGCCGGCCGGTCGCCGCCTCGAGCTCCGCGCCGGCCGCCCGCCGGAACGCCTCCTCCGTGGCCGGCCCGCCGAGCAGCACCCGCTCGGCCTCGTGCGCCCGCCACGGCTTCGCCGCCACACCGCCCAGGGCCAGCCGCACCGCGCTCACCTCGCCGTCCCGCACCTCCAGCGCGGCGGCCACCGACACCAGCGCGAAGGCGTACGACGCCCGGTCGCGTACCTTGCGATAGCGGGACCGGGCCGCGACGGGCAGCCCGGGCAGCTCCACCGCGGTCACCAGTTCGCCGGGCTCCAGCGTCGTCTCCACGTGCGGCGTGCCGCCGGGCAGGCGGTGGAAGTCGCCCAGCGCGATACGGCGCGTGCCGCCCGTGCCCTCCACCTCCACGACCGCGTCCAGGGCGGCCAGCGCGACGGCCATGTCGGACGGATGCGTGGCGATGCAGCTCTCGCTCGTGCCGAGCACCGCGTGGTAGCGGTTGAACCCGCCGATCGCGTCGCAGCCGCTGCCCGGCTCCCGCTTGTTGCAGGCCGCGGCGCCGTCGTAGAAGTACAGGCAGCGGGTGCGCTGCAGCAGGTTGCCGCCGACCGTCGCCATGTTGCGCAGCTGCGCGGAGGCGCCGGTGAGCAGGGCCTGCGCCAGCACCGGATAGCGCTCGCGCACCAGCCGGTGCGCCGCCAGGTGGCTGTTGCGAACCAGCGCGCCGATCCGCAGGCCGCCGTCCGGCAGCTCGGTCACCTCGGCCAGGGGCAGCCGGGTGATGTCGATGAGGGTGCTCGGCCGTTCGATGTCCTCGCGCATCAGGTCGACGAGGTTCGTCCCGCCGCCGAGGAACTTCGCGCCCGGCCGCGCCCCGGCCTCGCGCACCGCCTCGGCGACGTCTCCGGCTCGCACGTACGTGAACGGCCTCACCCGGCCACCCCCTCGCCCGTGGCGGCGACCTCGCGGATGGCGGCCACGATCCCGTTGTAGGCGCCGCAGCGGCACAGGTTGCCGCTCATCCGCTCGCGGATCTCGGCTTCCGACAGCTCGGCGGCGGGCGCGGCCAGCCGCTCCGTCACCGCGCTCGGCGTTCCCGCCCGGTGCTCGGCCAGCATCCCGACCGCCGAGCAGAGCTGGCCCGGGGTGCAGTATCCGCACTGGAGGCCGTCGTGGGCGACGAACGCCTCCTGCAGCGGGTGCAGCCGCTCGCCGTCGGCGAGGCCCTCGACGGTGGTGATCTCCCGCCCTTCGTACTGCACCGCGAGCGCGAGACACGAGACGATCCGCTCGCCGTCGGCGAGCACCGTGCACGCGCCGCACGCGCCCTGCGCGCAGCCCTTCTTCGCGCCGGTCAGGCCGAGGTGCTCGCGCAGCGCGTCCAGCAGGCTGACCTGGGGCTCGATGTCGAGCGTCGCGGTGGCGCCGTTGACCCGCATCCGCACTTCGACCATGTGGTCTCTCCGATCGCGTCCGTCGCCGTCGGCAGGCCCGGCCAGGAGGTGGCGGCCGGCTCGGCCGAACCCTAACAGAACACTGTTCCCTTAACAATAGACTGCCGTTCTGTTAAACGCCCGCGTATGCTGGGTCGGCTATGACCCGACCCACGTTCGTGCGGGCCAGACGGCCGGAGCACAAGCAGCAGCGACGCGAGGCGATCCTCGACGCCGCCCGCCGGCTCGCCCTGGAATCCGGCGTCCGCAACGTCACCCTCGGCGGCGTCGCGGCGGACGTCGGCCTGGCCAAGTCGAACGTGGTGCGCTACTTCGGCACCCGCGAGGAGATCTACCTCGAACTGCTGACCGAGGCCGGCCGCGACTGGCACGACGCCGTCGTCGGACGGCTGCGCCAGACCACCCGGCCCGGCGACGTCGTCACCGTGCTCGCCGAGACCCTGGCCGACCGGCCGCTCTTCTGCGACCTGCTCGGCCAGCTCTCCCAGCACCTCGAACACAACGTCTCCCTCACCGCGGCCCGCGCCTTCAAGGAGACCGCGCTCCAGCTCGCCGGCGGACTCGGCCAGGCGATCGCCCAGGCGCATCCGGGCCTCACCGACGACGAGGCCGTCGAGCTCACCCACCTCGCCGCCTGGCTCGCCGGCTGCCTCTACGCGGCCTCCCGGCCCTCGCCCGCCGTCGCCGAGCTCTACCAGCAGGAGCCACGCCTCGCGGCGCTGTGCCCGCCGTTCCTGCCCACCCTGCACCGCGCCCTCGCCGCCCTCACCGCCGGCCTGCCCACGCTCCGCGACCGATCGGCGTAGCGCTCGCGAACAGAGTCCAGACCTACCCGCCACGGACCCGGAGCATGCCCACCGGCCGGGAAGGCCCGGCCGCCCGGGGCAGGGAACGCCCGGAGCGACGCGGACCGGGCATCCCCCGGCGAGCCGCCCCGCTCCGCGGCCCCGGCCTGCGCGTTCACCCCACGGGAGGACACCCGGCCGCCGGGTGCTAGCTTGATCGCCCATGTCCGACTACCTGCGTGAGCTCTTCTCCCTCGACGGCCGCCGCGCCCTGGTGACAGGCGGCAGCTCCGGCATCGGGTACGCGATGGCGGAGGCCATCGGCCGCGCCGGAGCCGAGGTGGTCATCGTGGCCCGGCGGCAGGCGGCGCTCGACCAGTCCCTGGAGGCGCTCCGGCGGCACGGCGTCACCGCCTCGGCCATCAGCGCCGACCTCGGCGACCGCGAGGCCGTCCGGCGGGTCTGCGACGAGGCGGGCCCCATCGACATCCTCGTCAACGACGCCGCCAACAACATCCGCAAGCCCATGGCCGAGCTGACCCCCGACGACTACGAGCAGACGATCGCGGTCAACCTGACCGCCCCCTACCTGCTCGGACAGCACTTCGGCCCGCGCATGGCCGAGCGCGGCTGGGGCCGCATCATCAACGTCGGCTCCCAGCAGACCATCAGCGCCTTCGGCGACAGCGGCGTCTACGGCGCCGCCAAGGCCGCCCTCGCCGGGCTGACCCGATCGCAGGCCGAGGCATGGTCCCGGCACGGGGTCAGCGTCAACACGGTCATCCCCGGCTTCGTGCTGACCCCCCTGACGGCGCCGGCCCAGGCCATCCCCGGCCGCACCGAGCAGCTGGCCGCCCGCCACATGGTCGGCCGCAACGGGGTGCCCGCGGACTTCGCCGGCGCGGCGGTGTTTCTCGCGAGCGACGCCTGCGCCTTCGTCACCGGCCAGTCGCTCTTCGTCGACGGCGGCTTCGCCGTCCACTGACCGCCCGCCTTTACGTTGTAGATTACTTACGGCGGAGGCGGCGGACTCCCACTCCCTCGCGCCAGGAGTCGATCACCAGGTCGTCGCCCTCGACCCGGGTCCACACCACCTCGGTCAGCTCCACCCGGAACAGGTGCGAGCCGGTGCCCGGGAGCTCGAACGAGGCGATCACCTCCTCGTCGGTGACCTCCACCGCCCGGCCCGCCAGCTTGGCGTCGCCCTCCCAGCTCGACGGGTCGGACGGATCGGGCGAGGCGGAGGTCACGTGCAACGCCATGCGCGGATCACGCCGCAGGTCCAGCGCCTTGACCGCGCCCCGCATGGACCCCAGCCACAGCTCACCGTGCCGGAAGTCGGCCTCGGTGCCGCTGACCCGGGGCGAGCCGTCCTTGCGCAGCGTGGCCAGCACCTTGTGCTGGTAGGTGTCCATCAACGCCCGGATGACCGTCGCCAGCTCCGGTGCCTGGCGCTCGAACTCCTGCCATGAAGCCATGCCCCCATCATGGCCGCCGCCACCGACAGAACCACGCCCGGCAGAACCACCACGCGTCGGGCAACGCCTTCGGCACGTCGCCTCGTGTTCGTGATGACTTTGCCGCTTCACCCCTCTTCCGCAGCCGCCCGGCGATCCGTGATCGTGGGGTCTACACCGCCTCGACAGGCACCTCGACAGGCACGGAGAGGACCGCCCCCCATGGCCCTTGCCAGCGTCTTCCTGCCCCTCGCCCTGGCGATCATCATGCTGGGCCTCGGCCTGAGCCTGACGATCGCCGACTTCCGCCGCGTGCTCGCCTACCCCAAGGCCACCGTCGTGGCGCTGACCTGCCAGATCCTCGTCCTGCCCGCCGTCTGCCTGGGCCTCGTGCTCGCCTTCGGCCTGCCGCCCGCGCTCGCCGTCGGCATGATGCTCCTGGCCGCCTCGCCGGGCGGCACGACCGCGAATCTCTACAGCCACCTGTTCGGCGGCGACGTCGCGCTGAACGTGACGCTCACGGCGATCAACTCGGTGCTGGCCGTCTTCACCCTGCCCCTGGTCACCAACCTGTCGCTGAGCTACTTCGGCGACGGGGGCACGCTGGGGCTGCAGTTCGACAAGACGCTGCAGGTGATCGCGATCGTGCTGGTCCCGGTGGCGGCCGGCATGGCGGTCCGGGCGCTGGCCCCGCGGTTCGCCGAGCGCATGGGCGGGCCCGTGAAGATCGCGTCGGCGGTCATCCTGGTCGCGGTCATCCTCGGCGCGCTGCTGCAGGAGCTGGACAACCTCGGGACGTACATCGCCTCCGTGGGCCTGATCACGCTCCTGTTCAGCGTGATCAGTCTGGCGGTCGGATACGGGGCGCCCCGGCTGGCGGGAGTGGGCCGCCGCCAGGCCGTCGCCTCCTGCATGGAGATCGGCATCCACAACGCCACTCTCGCGATCACGGTCGCCCTCAGCCCCGCCCTGCTGAACGACACCCGGATGGCCGTTCCGGCGGCGACGTACGGGGTCCTGATGTTCTTCACCGCGGCCGCCGCCGGCTTCCTGCTGCGATCCCGCCAGGCGACCCCGGCCCCCGAGGCGACCACCGAGCGCACCTGAACCACCCGGCTCGCGGCCGGCTCGACCGACAGCCGCCCCGCGCCATGTACGGCGGTTCCACCACCACCGGGTCGGCGGGGGCGGCTTGGCGTGGATGGTCGTTGCGGCGCGCGCCACCGACCGGGCGGCGATCACCGCCGAGCCGCGCCGATCGGGCGGCTCAGCGGACTCGGTCGTAGACCATGGCGAGCTCGCCCAGCTCGCCGGTCTCCTGGTGTGCGAGCGTCCACTTCGACGCCGGCAGGCCGTCGTCGAACAGTCGCCGCCCACCCCCGGCGATCTCGGGGCAGATCATGAGATACAGCCGGTCGAGCAGGTCTGCCGAGAGGAGCGCCTTGATGACGCTCGCGCTGCTGTTGACGAGGATGTCGCCCGCACCGGCGGCCTTGAGTTCGGCGACGACGTCGGCGGCCGGGGCGTTCACCACGCGGGTGCGTTCCCACGGCGCCTCGGTCAAGGTGGTCGACAAGACCACCTTTTCCGTGTCGACCAGCCACTTCGCGTATCCGCGATCACGCGGATCGGCGTCGGCGTCTTCGGCGACCGACGGCCAGTACGCCATGAATCCCTCGGCGTTGAGCCGGCCGAGCAGCGCCGTCGTCGCGCCCTCCCAGATGCGGGTCAGGTGGTCTCGCGCGACCTCGGTGGTCACATACGGGGCGAACGCCCCGAAATCGCTGGGCCCGCCGGGACCGTTGTAACGCCCGTCGAGGGTGAGGCACAGGTTCGCGGTCACCCTGCGGCCGGTCGAGGTGGTCATTTCGTGCTCCTTGTATCGGTGTCGTGGTCGCTGTCGTGCGCGTCCGCGGCAAGGGTCGCCGCGAGCTTGTCGAGGCTCTGGCCGAAGCCGATCTCGATGCCGGCGACGAAGTCCGCGGAGTCGACTGCGCTGTCGGTGATCCGGAAGTGGACGTCGAGGTCCGTGCCGGTGCCGGTGGGCCGGAGGCCGAGGTCGAGGTGGGCGGTGAAGGCGAGGCCGCCGTCGGGAAGCAGCGGGGAGAGCCGGTAGGCGAGGCGCTCACCGGGGCGCACGTCGTCGACGACTCCCTCCGCGCGTCCGGCGACCAGGTCGGAGCCGTCGGCGTCCTCGCGGTCGCGGTACTCGTGGACGATCCGCCCACCAGGTCGCGCCTCGAAGACGAGCTCGGAGACGCGCAGGTCGTCGGGCGTCCACCATCGGGCGAGCAGGGAGGTCTCGGTCAGGTGGCGCCAGACCAGCTCGGGGCGTCCCGTCAGCGACCGGAGGAATCTGAACGAGCGGCCGTCGGCCCACCCCGGCTCCGCGGCGGCGAGCCGCTCCGCGTGGAGGCTGAGCCCGTAGCGGTCGAAGGTCTCGCGCGGGCCACCGGCCTGGTCCGCGGTGTCGGCGAGCCGGCCGAGCGAGGCCGCCAGGTCCCGCAGCGGAGCGGACCGGAGTGCGTAGATGCGGCGCTGGCCGGTGCGCTGGGAGATGACGACACCGGCGCGCTCAAGGGTCTGCAGGTGCTTGGTCGTCTGCGGCTGGCGCGCCCCGGCGAGCTGGGCGAGGACACCGACCGGCCGGGGCCGCTCGGCCAGCAGGCCCACGAGCCGCCAGCGGGCCGGGTCGGCCAGTGCGGCGAGGAGTTCGTCCATGGAGGAAAGTATTCACCATGAAGAATATTCGCGTCAAGGAATAAGCTCGACACCCGCGAAGACCGACAGCTCGAGGCGACCTCGGCTACGTCCCTCGACACGGCACCTCCGAGACCGCGATCCGAGCGTGCCGGCGATCACGGAACTCTTGACAAAATTTTTTGTCGGTGAGAGAGTCTGAGGCATGGCAGAGAACAAGACACTCAAGGTCCCCGGCGCGACGCTCTACTACCAGGTGCGGGGCAGCGGCCCCGTGCTGCTGATGATCCCCGGCGGTCCCACCGACGCCGCGATCTTCGCCGGGGTCGTGCCGCACCTGACCGACCGCTACACGGTCGTGGCCTACGACCCGCGCGGCAACTCCCGCAGCGTCCTGGACGGGCCCGCAGAGGACGTGCACGCCGACGTGCACGGCGACGACGCGCACCGTCTCCTCGCCGAGCTCGGCGACGAGCCCGCCTACGTGTTCGGCTCCAGCGGCGGCGCCGTGATCGGCCTCAACCTGGCCGCCCGCTACCCCGGCCAGGTGCGGACCCTGGTCGCCCACGAGCCGCCCTGCGGTCGGATCCTGCCCGACGCCGAGGAGTACCTCGCCGGCACCGAGGAGGTCTACCAGGCCTACCGCACCGGAGGCGTCGAGGCGGGCATGAAGCGGTTCGAGGAGTTCGTCGGGCTCAGCGGCGAGGAGCAGGAGCAGCCGCAGACCCCGCCCAGCCCCGAGATGATGGAAGGCTGGGGGCGGATCGGCGGCAACCTCGACTTCTTCCTCGGCCACGTGCTGCGGCCGGTCAGCGGCCACCTGCCCGACGTGGCCGCCCTGCGGCAGGGCCCGGCCAGGATCGTGGTCGGTGTCGGGGACGCCTCGACGGACCGGCAGTACGCCTACCGCAGCGCCGTCGCGCTGGCCGAGGCGCTGGGCCGGCCGCCCGCGGTGTTCCCCGGCGACCACGGCGGCTTCGTCGCCCGCGCGGAGGAGTTCGCCGTGACCCTGGACAAGGTCCTCAACGCCACGTGACGGACGGTGCCGCCGAGTGCCGCCCGGCGGATGCGCACCCGCCGGGCAGGGATGGGGGTCCCTGCCCGTAGGAGGTGCTACGCCGCGGCGCGGTCGGCGAGGGGGCGGCGGCGCCGGGACGGGTCGGAGAGTGACTGCGGACGCCAGGCGCCGTCGGGCTGGTACAGGTTCGTGCCCGGCGGGACGATCGCGTCGATCCGGTCGAGCGTCGCGTCGTCCAGCGTGAGCGAGGCCCCCTTCAGCAGCGCGTCCAGTTGCTCCATGGTCCGCGGCCCGACGATCACCGAGGTGACGGCGGGGTGCGCGGCGGCGAAGGCCACGGCCAGTTCGGGCAGCGTGCAGCCGAGGTCCGACGCGACCTCCACCAGCCGCTCGACGACCTCCAGTTTGGTGACGTTCTCGGGCAGCGCCGGGTCGAAGCGGGCGGGGGTGAGTGCCGCCCGGCCGGAGGTCAGGTCGATGGGGCCGCCCTTGCGGTACCTGCCCGTCAGGAAGCCGGAGGCCAGCGGGCTCCACGTCAGCACGCCCATCCCGTACCTGGCGCAGACCGGCAGGACGGACGCCTCCACTCCGCGGGCGAGCAGCGAGTACGGGGGCTGCTCGGTGCGGAAGCGGCCCAGCCCGCGTCGCTCGGCCACGACGTGCGCCTCGACGATCTCCTCGGCGGGGAAGGTGGAACAGCCGAACGCGCGGATCTTGCCCTGGCGGACGAGGTCGCTCAGCACCGACAGCGTCTCCTCGACGTCGGTGGTGTGGTCGGGCCGGTGCACCTGGTACAGGTCGATCCAGTCGGTGCCCAGCCGCCTGAGGCTGTCCTCGACCGCCCGCAGGATCCAGCGCCGCGAGTTGCCGCCGCGGTTGGGCCCCTCCCCCATCGGGAAGTGCACCTTGGTGGCGAGGACGACGTCGTCGCGGCGTCCTTTCAGCGCCTTGCCGACGATCTGCTCCGACTCGCCCGCCGAGTACATGTCGGCGGTGTCGACGAAGTTGACGCCCTGGTCGAGGGCGGCGTGGACGATGCGGGCGCAGTCGTCGTGGTCGGGGTTGCCGACGGCGCCGAACATCATGGCGCCCAGACAGTGAACGCTCACCTCGATGCCGGTGCCGCCGAGGGTGCGGTAGCGCATGGTCGTGCTCCTCATGATCTCCGTACGCGGATCTTCGAGGCCACAAACTAGGAGCTAGAGGCGACTCTAGGTCAAGGCCGTATGCTGGCCGGCATGTCGAACGACGCCGACGGGCTGAGCATCGGGCAGGTGGCCGAGCGCACCGGCCTGAGCGTGCACGCGCTGCGCTTCTACGAGCGCGAGGGCATCCTGACGCGGCCGGTGCGCCGCGCGGCCGGTGGCCGGCGCGTCTACACCGAGCAGGACGTCGAGTGGCTACTCGTGTGTGTCATCCTGCGCGCTTCGGGCATGCCGCTGCCCGCCATCCGTGAGTACGCCCGGATGATGGCCGCGGGCCCGGGCAACGAGGCGAGCCGCCTGGAGCTGCTGCGCCGGCACCGGCAGGAGGTCACCACTCAGCTCGAACTGCTCGGCCGGAGCCTCGACCTGATCGAGTACAAGGTCAGGGTGTACGAGGACATCCTCGAGCACGATCACGGGTGCGCGCCGCTCGCCGAGCCGACCTGTCAGGGGCCATCCGCGGTGGCCGGCTGAGGGCCGGAGCCGCCGGGCAGACGGCGACGTGAACGGCGACGTCAACGAGGTGGACGCGACGCCGGCCGCCCTCGCCGACCCGACCCGGCGCAAGGTGATCGACCTGCTGCGCGAGGGCCCCGGCCGGCGAGCCGGCGCAGGCCGTCCAGATGAGCGCGCCCGCGCTGAGCGGCACCTGCGGGTGCTGCGCGCATCGGCCTGGCCGCAGGCGCTTGGAGGGCCGAGCCGGGCGGCGACGACGCCCGGTTGCGGCTCTGCACCCTGCGGCAGGAGCCGTTCCTGGCGCTGCGCGGCGTGGCTGGACCAGGTGCAGGCGTTCTGGGCCGAACAGCTCGGCTCGGTCAAGGACCACGTGGAGCGCGGCAGGTGGGCGAGGCGGCGGACGGGCACGTCGACACCGGCCGGGGGCTGGCGTGGGAGCCGTCGCGCCGTCTGCCCGAGGTGCGGCGCCGGGCGACGAGGTTGTTCCAGCCTCAGCCGGGGAGGACCGGGGTCTCCTGACCGAAGGTGATCACGATGTACCGGCCGTTGGCGTAGCTGACCACCGGCCGCTGGAGCATGTCGCCCGCCCTGCGGGCGACCGCCTGGAACAGCTCCACCGTCTCCGGGCTGTCGGCGGACACCCTGAACCGCCCGTGGGCGAGGAGATTCTCGGCCACGAGCGTGGAGAAGACGGCCTCGGCCCGGACCCGCTCCTCCGCGTCGAGCGGGGTGCGCCGGCGGGCGGGCTGCGTGTCGGCGGGGTGGGTCATCGCTGATCTCCTTCGTGGTCGTCGTCCGTGCAGCATGCCATCCGCGACCGCGAGGAGCCGGGTGCTTCGGTGAAGTCTCCGGTCACGAGATCACCGGACTGCGGGGCTAGCGGCGGCCGTACTTCTTGTGCACGGCCTGCTTGCTGACGCCGATCGCGTCGGCGATCTGCGACCAGGGCAGCCCCGCCACCCGGGCCCGGCGCACCTGCACCGCCTCCATGCGTTCGAGCTCGTGGCGCAACGCCGTGGTGGCCTGCAGCGCACGCAACGGGTCGTCGTCCTGCGCCTGCCGCATGAGGCTCGCCAGGTCGTTCGTCATGCGTCCACGGTAGACCAGGCCACGGCAGACCAGGCCACAGTGGACCAGGCCCTAGGAGCTGTTTGGGATTCGGATCTTGGTGGGGTCGGTGCTGGGCTGGTCGTGACTGGTAGAACTCGGATGTGGCGCGCTTCGATGTGACCGATGCCGAGTGGGCTTTGATCGAGCCGCATCTGCCGGTAGCGGCTACCGGGCCGCTGCCGCGGCGGGTGCGTGATCAGTTCAATGGGATCTTGTGGCGGTTTCGCACCGGATCCGGCTGGCGTGACGTGCCGGAACGGTACGGGCCGTGGTCCACGGTCTACTCCCGCTTCAACGGCTGGGCCAAGGCCGGGGTGTTCCAAGGGCTGATGGACGCATTGATCGCCGAGGCCGCATCGCGTGGACAGGTCGGGCTGGAGCTGGTCAGCGTGGACTCTACGATCGTGCGGGCGCATCAGGAGTCGGCCGGGCTGGCGGTCGCCGGGGAGACCCTGGATGCGCTGGAGCAGGCGCTGACCGAGGAAAAGGGGGCTCCGCTGCCGGAGCAGCCGCCGGTGCTGCGGGTGATGCGCCCGAGGCCACACCCGAGGCCGGCGCGTCGCCGCCGCACGAGCGCGCCGCCGTTCGGCGACGCCGCAAGGCGCGGGCGAAGGCTGCCGAGCTCGGCCGATCCCGGGGCGGGCTGAGCAGCAAGATCCATGCCGCGGTCGATGCCGCCGGGCTGCCGCTGGTCTTCGTGCTCACGCCCGGCCAAGCCGGCGACTGCCCGCGATTCACCACTGTCCTGGACAAGATCCGCGTGGCCGGACCGGTGGGCCGGCCACGGACCCGCCCGACGGCTGTGGCCGCGGACAAGGCCTATTCCTCCAAGGCTAACCGTGCCTATCTGCGCCGCCGCAGGATCGGCGCGGTCATCCCGGAGAAGAGCGACCAGCAGGCCAACCGGAAGAAGAAGGGCTCAGCCGGTGGGCGGCCCGCCGCCTTCAATCCCGAGCGCTACCGGCAGCACAACACCATCGAACGCTGCTTCCAGAAGATCAAGGCCTGGCGTGGCCTGGCGACCCGCTACGACAAGGCCCCGGAAAGCTACGAGGCCGGGCTCTACCTCCGGGGCTCGATCCTGTGGTTAAGACTCCTCACCTCAACCACATGATCCGAACTCTAAACAGCTCCTAGCAGACCGGCCCACGGCAGACCGGCCCGGCCCGGGTGGACGGCGTCCGCGGGAGAGCGGGTCAGCCGTAGAGCCTGGACAGGTCGGCGACCGCCTCGGCCATCATCGCGCGCAGCTCGGGCGGGTCCAGCACCTCCACGCCGGCGCCCATGCGCAGCAGCAGCCAGCGGGCGTGCGTGAGCGACTCGACCGGCACGGTGAGGGTGCGCCGGCCGTCGGCGTCGGGCTCGCCCGCCGCGGCGAGCGCTGACGCCACCACGTCGCCGCCCATCGTGTACGCGAGCAGCCCGTCCATGCCGGGGTCCACCCGGATGACGGCCTCGGCGGTGTACATGCGCTCGCGGAACTCGCGGGCGTAGGCCTGCCAGAACGCGCCCAGGTCGAACCCGGCGGGCCGGTCGAACCGGCCGGGCAGCGTCCGGACCGTCAGGACGCGCGAGACGCGGTAGGTGCGCGGGGGCTCCCCCGGCGGCGCGGCGACCATGTACCAGGAGCCGCCCTTGAGCACCAGCCCGTACGGGTGGACGAGCCGTTCGACCTCCTGGCTGCCCCACCGCCGGTAGGTCATCTCCAGCGGCCGCAGCTCCCACACGGCGTCGGCCACCTCGCTCAGGTGCGGGACGTCGTCGGCCGTGCGGTACCAGCCGGGCACGTCGAGCAGGAACCTCTCGCGCATCCGCGAGGCGTGCGAGCGCGGCTCGGGCGGCAGCGCGGCCAGCAGCTTCAGCTCGGCGTTGGCCGCCACCTCGGCCAGCCCCAGCTCCGCGGCCGGGCCGGGCAGCCCGGCGAGGAACAGCGAGGACGCCTCCTCCGCCGTCAGCCCGGTCAGCCGCGTGCGGTAGCCGTCGAGGAGCCGGTAGCCGCCGGCCGGGCCGCGGTCGGCGTAGACCGGCACCCCGGCGGACGCCAGCGCCTCCACGTCGCGGTAGACGGTGCGGACCGACACCTCCAGCTCCTCGGCCAGCTCGGGAGCGGTCATCCGGCCGCGCGTCTGCAGCAGCAGGAGGAGGGAGAGCAGGCGGCTGGCGCGCATGCCGGCCATTCTACGGACGGGGCCGGACGGGGCCGGGCCGGTCCGCGGGTGTCCGCGGGGGGCGTGGACCCCGGACGGTCGCGGCGAAACGCTACTTTGGTCGGTGGCGTGACGGCCGAAGATCGTCCTTGGATCCATGGGGGCGAGCCGGATGGCCGATCCTCGGCCATCCGGCTCTCACTAGCGTGGGTCCATGCGCAACGCCATCCGCTTCCTGGGGATCCTTATGATCCTCGAAGGGGTCAGCGGCACCATCGACCAGATCGCCGTGCAGCCGTTCATGGGGATCGTCCTGAACGCCTTCAACCGCTTCGTGGTGAACCGGGTGGCGTTGTTCGAGGGGTACGAGGTCTTCGCGAACCTGGCACTGGCCATCCTGGGCGTCGCCGTGGTGATCGCGGCCGGCCGGGCGGAGGGCTCCCGCGCCGGGTGACGTCTCCCGCGTCTCGAGCGGCCGGGCGCACTCGTCCCGGTTCAGGCGAACTGCTGCCACCCGAGCCGGATCACCATCGCCACCACGACGCACAGCAGGACGATCCGGACGAAGGCCGTGCCCCGCCGGAGCGCCATCCGGGCGCCCACCTGGGCTCCCAGGATGTTGCAGGCGGCCATGCCGAGTCCCAGGGTCCACAGCACATGCCCCTGCCAGCCGAACACGACGAGCGCGCCCAGGTTCGTCCCGGTGTTGAGGATCTTGGCGGAGGCCGACGCGGACACGAAGTCCCAGCCCAGGATCGTGGTGAACGCGATGATCAGGAACGTGCCGGTGCCCGGCCCCATGATCCCGTCGTAGAAGGCGATGCCGACGCCCCCGACCGCGACGGCGACCACGGCCCTGCGGCGGGTGCGCAGGTGCGGCTGCGGCACGGACCCCATCGCGGGCCGCAACGTCACGAACGCCGCCACGGCCAGCAGCACCGCCATCACGGCCGGCCGCAGCACCTCCACCGAGATCGCGGCCGCGGCCGAGGCCCCCAGTCCGGCGCTCAGCACCGCGAGGACGGCTCCGGGCACCGCCACCTGCCGGTCCACCTTGGTCGTGCGCGCGTACGTCACGGCGGCCGAGGCCGTGCCGAAGACGGAGGAGAACTTGTTGGTGGCCAGCGCCTGCACCGGTGACACGCCGGCCACCATGAGCGCGGGAAGCTGCAGCAGCCCGCCACCGCCCACGACGGCGTCCACCCAGCCCGCTCCGGCCGCGGCCACCAGCAGCAACAGCACCTGTTCCAGTGGCACGCGACTCCCCCGGTCTCTCCCGCGACAAACCCCACGAGCGTACAGAACCGGCGACAGAGGCATATCGGGCGGGTTGCGCCCTCCAACCGTATGCTGTACGGTACAGCGTACCGAACAAGACTGGAGGCATGACTTGACCCACGACGACATCCGGCCCTTCCGCTTCGAGGTGCCCACGAGCGCACTCGACGACCTTCACGAGCGGCTCGACCGGGTGCGGTGGCCGGACGAGGTGCCCGGCCACGAATGGCGGCTGGGCGTCCCGCTCGCCCACCTGAAGGAGCTGGTCCACCACTGGCGGACCGGCTACGACTGGGAGCGCGCGCTGGGCGAGCTGGCGCGCCACGACCAGTTCTCCACGGAGATCGACGGGCAGCACATCCACTTCCTGCACGTCCGCTCCGCCCGCGAGGACGCGCTGCCGCTGCTCGTCACCCACGGCTGGCCGAGTTCCCCCGTCGAGTACCTCGACGTGATCGAGCCGCTCAGCCGCGACTTCCACCTCGTCATCCCGTCCCTGCCGGGTTACGGCCTGTCCGGCCCCACCCGCGAGATGGGCTGGGGCTCCACCCGCGTCGCCAAGGCGTGGCTGGAGCTGATGACCCGGCTCGGCTACGAGCGCTTCGGCGTGCAGGGCGGCGACTGGGGCACCTGGATCTCCCGCGAGACCGGCGTGCTCGCCCCCGAGCGGGTCGTCGGCATGCACGGCAACGGCATCATCTGCTTCCCCATCGGCGCCCCCGGCGAACTGGACGGCCTCACCGAGGTGGAGCAGGAGCGCATGGCGTTCCGCGAGCGCTATCTGAGCGAGCAGTACGGCTACAAGCTCATCCAGTCGGCCAGGCCGCAGACGTTCGCCTACGGCATGGCCGACTCGCCGGTGGCGCTGCTGGCCTGGTTCGCCGGCGTCTACCAGGAGTGGAGCGACGGCGGCGTCGACACCGACCGGCTGCTCACCACCGTCATGCTCTACTGGCTGACCAACACCGCCGGCTCGGCGGCCCGCTCGTTCGTGGAGACGCCCGACACCGAACAGGACACCAGCGTCGCGTGGGAGCTGAAGCCCGCGACGGTGCCCACGTCCGTCTCGGTCTTCCCCAAGGACATCCTGCGGCCGATCCGCCGCTTCGCCGAGCGGGACAACAACATCGTCGGCTGGGTCGAGCACGACCGGGGCGGCACCTTCGCCGCCCTCGAACAGCCGCAGGCGTTCGTCCGCGACGTCCGGGACTTCTTCACCGGCCTGCGCTGACCCCGGCCCCCGCCGGCCGGCGCAGGACCTTACAGTCCGGCAGCGCTGACGTTTACGCTAGAGGTCATGTCCGTGACGCCCCTGCGAGGAGGCGCCGCGCGGGAGGCCGAGCTGCTCGGCGCGGCGCTGGAGGTGCTGGCCGAGAGCGGTTACGAGCGGCTGAGCGCCGACGCCGTCGCGGCGCGGGCCCGGGCCGGCAGGCAGACCGTGCACCGGCGCTGGCCCACCAAGGCCGAGCTGGCCGCGGCCGCGTTCGCCGCCGCGGCCTGCGCCGTACCCGAGCCGCCCGACACGGGCGGGTTACGCGCCGACCTGCTGGCCTTCATGGAGTTCCTGGTCGAGGACCTGTACCGGCTCGGCGACGCGCTCGCGGGCCTCGTCGGCGAGATGCGCCACAACCCGCAGCTCGCCGCCGCGGTGGACGCCCACTACGTCGAGCGTCGCCGGCGCCTGGCGATGGAGATCTTCCAGCGGGCGTGGGCCCGGGGCGAGCTGGACGCCGCCGCCGACACCGAGCTGCTGTGGCAGGTCGGCCCGGCGACGCTGGTCTTCCGCGGTCTGGTGAGCGGCGAGCCGGTGGACGGCGAGCTGGCCCGCCGCCTGGTCGACCACGTCATGCTGCCCCTCGCCACCGGCCGCAGGTAGCCGGAGGCGGCGGGCGGCCGCCCGCGGTCCGGCCCCGCGGCGGCCACGCGCGCCGGCCCCGCACGGCAGTCACGCACGGCAGCCACGCAGGACAGCCCCGCGCGGCGGCTATTCGCGGCGCAGTTCGTGCTCCAGTTCGGCCAGCTCCGCGCCCCCGGCCATCAGCGCCGTCAGCTCCTCACGGGTGATGTCGCCCTTGGCGTACTCGCCGAGGCTCGTCCCCCGGTTCAGCAGCAGGAAGCGGTCGCCCACCGGGTAGGCGTGGTGCGGGTTGTGCGTGATGAACACCACGCCGAGCCCGCGGTCGCGCGCCCTGGCGATGTAGCGCAGCACCACACCGGCCTGCTTGACGCCGAGCGCCGAGGTGGGCTCGTCGAGGATGAGCACCCGGGCGCCGAAGTGGACCGCCCTGGCGATCGCCACCGACTGCCGCTCGCCGCCCGACAGGGTGCCGACCGGCTGGTCGACGTCGCGGATGTCGATGCCCATGGCCAGCAGTTCCTCGCGGGCGACCCGCCTGGCCCGGGCGACGTCGAACGCCAGTCCCTTGCGCGGCTCGGAGCCGAGGAAGAAGTTGCGCCACACCGACATGAGCGGGATCATCGCCAGGTCCTGGTAGACCGTCGCGATCCCCCGGTCGAGCGCCTCCCGCGGGCTGGCGAGGCGCACCTCCTCGCCGTCCACCAGCAGCGTGCCCGTGTCGTGCCGGTGCACCCCGGACAGGATCTTGATGAGGGTCGATTTGCCGGCGCCGTTGTCGCCGAGCACGCACGTCACCCGGCCGGCCTCGACGCCCATGGAGACGTCGCGCAGCGCCAGCACCGAGCCGAACGTCTTGCCGATCCCGCGCGTTTCCAGGATCACCGCCGCACCTCCTCGGCGTACCGCCTGACCAGGCGGTTGGCGAGCGTGGCGAGCAGCAGCATGCCGCCCAGGAAGAACGTGAACCAGTCGGCGTCCCAGCCCAGGAAGACGATCCCCTTGTCGGCCATCCCGAAGATCACCGCACCGATCGACGCGCCGATCGCGGAGCCGTACCCGCCGGTCAGCAGGCAGCCGCCGATGACGGCCGCGATGATGTAGATGAACTCCTGCCCGATGCCGATGTTGGCCTGCACGGAGGTGTAGCGCAGCGCGAGGATCGAGCCGACCAGCCAGGCGGCGAACGCCGTCGTCATGAACAGCGCGATCTTCATGCGGGCGGCCGGCACGCCGACCGCGCGGGCGGCCTGCTCGTTGCCGCCCACCGCGAAGATCCAGTTGCCCGCCCGGGTGCGCATCAGCACCCAGGTGGCCACGGCGGTGACGAGCAGCCACCACAGGATGGCCACCCGGAAGGAGGTGCCGCCGATCTGGATCGTGCCCGCGAAGACGGTCCGGGCCTCCTCGAAGCCGGCGGCCCGGCGCAGGCCGCTCACCTGCACGGTGCCGGTCAGCGCCTTGGTGACGCCGAGGTTGACGCCCTGCAGCATGAGGAACGTGCCGAGCGTGACGATGAAGCTGGGCAGCCTGGTCCGGGTCACGACCATGCCGTTGAAGAATCCGACGGCCAGCGCCACGACCAGCGCGACGAGCATCGCCGACCACACGTCGAGCCCGTAGCGGGTGGCCAGCGTGACGACGATCAGCCCGGTGGTGCCGGTCAGCACGCCGGCCGACAGGTCGAACTCGCCGCCGATCATCAGCAGCGCGATGGCGACCGCCATGATGCCGAGCGTGGCGGCCGGGTCGAGCCAGTTGGCGATGCCCGCAGGCGAGCGGAACACCGCCGACTGGCTCGCGAAGAACGCGAACACCACGATCATCCCGACGACCGCGCCCAACTCGGGCCGGATGAGCAGCCGCCGCAGCAGGCCGCCGCCGGCGACCCGCTCGTCGGCCCGTTCGCCGGCGCGTCCGGCCACTGACGTCACACCGCCCCCTCTCGACCGCTCATCGGGTGCCCGCCTCGGCGAGCTTGGCGACCTGTTCGGCGTTGTCCTTGGTGACGAAGCCGGGCCCGGTGTTGACGGGCAGGCCGCCGCCGACGGTGTTGAGGTTGTCCTTGTACAGGGTCAGGAACGTGATCGGCAGGTAGCCCTGCAGGTACTGCTGCTGGTCCACGGCGAACATGATCTCCCCGTCCTTGATCGCGGCGACCACGTCGGCGGACAGGTCGAACGTCGCCAGCTTGGCCTTCGACCCGGCGTCGGCGACGGCGTCGCGGGCGGCGACGGCCACGGCCGGGTTGAGCGCGAGGATCCCGTTGACCTGCTGGTCCGACTGGAGCTTGGCGGTGACCTTGGAGGTGACGTCCGCGAGGTTGCTCACGTCGACCTGCAGCCGTTCGACGGTGCCGCCCAGGGTCTCCTCGGCGCCCTTGCACCGCTGGTCCAGGCCGACGTTGCCGGCCTCGTGGATGACGCACAGGAGCTTGGTCACGCCCGCGGCCTTGAGCTGCTCCCCGGCTCCCCGCCCGGCCACGTCCTCCGACTGCCCGACGTGCGTGATGGCGCCGAACTCCTTGGACGAGTCGCTCCCGGAGTTGATCGTCACCACGGGGATCCTCGCGGCGACGGCCTTGCCGATGGCTTCCTTGAGCGCGTCCGGGTTGGCCATGGACACCACGATGCCGTCGACCTCCTTCGACACCGCCTGGTCGATGAGCTGCGACTGTTTGGCCGGGTCGCCGTCGCCCTGGTAGGTGACGGTGGCGCCGTACCGTCTGCCGGCCGCCTCGGCGCCGTTCTTGACCACGTCCCAGAACGCGTCTCCTGGGGCGCCATGGGTGATGACGGCGAAGTTTCCGTCGCCGCCCGCCGCCGGGGCGGAGGACCCGGCCGCGGGGGCGCCTTGGGCTCCGGGCTCCGCGGGGGTGGAACAGCCGCTCAAGGTCAGGGCTCCGAACAGGGCCAGCACGATCGGGGTTCGTCTCATGGGACACCTCCAAGGACCAACGGGCTAGCCCTGGTTCTACCCCAATGCCCCCTGTTTGTATAGACATACGGACTAATGAACGCGGCATGACGAAACGATAGAACGGAATCATTCGTTCCCGTATGCTGGTGGCATGACAACTGCACCGATGAGCGGCCGTAAGGCGCAGGCCGCGCGCAACGACGAGCTGATCCTCGAGGCGGCGCGGGCGGTCTTCACCGCCGATCCCGGCGCGCCCATCGCGGCCGTCGCCGAGCGGGCGGGCGTCGGCATCAGCGCGCTCTACCGCCGCTACCCCAGCAAGGAGGCGCTGCTGCAGAAGCTCTGCGGCGACGGGCTCAAGCTGTACATCGAGGTCACGGAGCGGGCGATCGGGGAGGGCGGCGACCCGTGGGACGAGTTCGCCTCCTACATGCGGGGCATCGTCGACGCCGACACCAACTCCCTCACCATCAAGCTGGCCGGGACGTTCCAGCCCACGGAGGAGCTGTTCCGCGACGCCGTCCGGGCCTCCGAGCTGGCGATCGAGGTGCACGGGCGGGCCGTCGAGGCGGGGGTGCTGCGGCCGGACGTGACGCCCGCGGACATCGCGCTCCTGTTCGAGCAGCTCGCCTCGCTCAAGCTGGGCGACGAGGAGCGCACCTCGCAGCTCCGGCACCGCTTCCTGGCGCTGATGCTCGACTCGCTGCGTCAGCCGCCCGCCCACCGCCCCCTGCCGGGTCCGGCACCCGACGACACCGAGCTGTCGTCCCGCTGGAACCCCTGACCCGCCACGGGCGGACCGCGCCCGGCGTGGCGGTCAGGGTACGACTGGACGCGGCTGAGCGGAGTCCGGGCGGGCCGCGTCCGGGCGAGCCGGGTCCGGACGGGCCGGGGTGAGGTGGTCAGGGGCGAGGCGGGCGGCGAGGGACAGGGTGCGGCGGGCCCGGGCCACGACCGGCGCGTCCACGAAGCGCCCGTCGGGAAGGGCCACCGCCCCCGCCCCCTCCAGCTCGGCGCGCTCCGCCGCGTCGAGGATCTCCGCGGCGCGGGCCGTCTCCTGCGGCGTGGGGGTGAACGCCCGCCTGATCGCCGGAAGCTGGCGGGGATGGATGGCCGCCCGGCCGAGCAGGCCCAGGGCCCGGCCCGCGGCGCACGAGGCGAGCAGGCCCGGCTCGTCCCGTACGTTCGGATAGACCGACATGGGCACGGGCGGCAGCCCGGCGGCGGCGGCGGCGAGCACGACCTGGAGCCGCAGGTGGTTCAGGGCGCTCTCGTCGCTGATCGACAGCTCGGCGGCCAGATCCTGCTCACCGAGTGCCACGCCCGCCACCCGCGGGTGGGCCGCGATGGCGGCGGCCGCCAGGATGCCCGCCGCCGACTCCAGCAGCGCGTACGCCGGCACCGGGAAGTGGTCGAGCAGATCGAGGGTGCGCGGCGACTCGATCTTCGGCAGGCGGACGGCGTCGAGCCCCGGCAGGTCCAGCAGCGCGCTCAGGTCGTCCAGGCCCCGCTGGGTGGTGAGGTCGTTGAGCCGCACGTGCACCTCGACCCCGTCCGGGCGCGAGCCCTCGTCAGCGGCACCGCGCAGGTAGGCGACCGCGTCGGCGCGGGCCTCGTCCTTGCGGGCGGGCGCCACCGCGTCCTCAAGGTCGATGATGACCACGTCGGCCCCCGACGCGACCGCCTTGGCGAACCGCTCCGGCCGGTCCCCCGGCACGTACAGCCAGGTGACCTTGGCGGAGGCGGGCTGCTCGGCGGCGGTCACGCGATCACCCCCGCCTCGCGCAGCACCGCGATCTCCTCCGGGCCGTAGTCGAGCTCCCCGAGCACCTCGTCGGTGTCGCGGCCGAGCCGCCGCCCGGCCCAGCGCACCTCGCCGGGCGTGTCCGACAGGCGGAACAGCACGTTCTGCATGGTCACCGTGCCCAGCTCCTCGTCGGGCACGTCGAGGAAGGTGCCGAGCGCCGCGTACTGCGGGTCCTCGGCGATGTCGGTGACGTCGTAGATGGGCGCGACGGCGGCCTGCGCCTCCTCGAACCGGGCGATGACCTCGTCGGCGTCCCGTTCGGCGATCCACGCGGCGACGGCCTCGTCCAGCTCGTCCACGTGCCGCACCCGCCCGCTGCCGGTGGCGAACCACGGCTGCGCCACCAGGTCGGGCCGGCCGACGAGGGTGACGACACGTTCGGCGATGGGCTGGGCGCTGGTGGAGACGGCCAGCCAGCGGCCGTCGCGGGTGCGGTAGGTGTTGCGCGGCGCGTTGCTGCTGGACCGGTTGCCGGTGCGCGGGGGGACCACGCCGAGCGCCCGGTAGGCGGTCATCTGCGGGCCCAGCAGGCCGAGGATCGGCTCGATGATCGCCATGTCGATGACCTGGCCGCGCCCGGTGCGCTCGCGGGCGTGCAGCGCCACCATGACGGCGTACGACATGGCGAGCCCGGCGATGCCGTCGGCGAGGGCGAGCGGCGGCAGCGTGGGCGGCCCGTCCGGCTCCCCCGTCATCGCCGCGAACCCGCTCATGGCCTCGGCCAGCGTGCCGAACCCCGGTCGCCCGGCCATCGGCCCGACCTGCCCGAACCCGGTCATGCGGGCCACGATCAGGCGCGGGTTCAGCTCCAGCAGGTCGGCGGGGGCCAGGTCCCAGCGTTCCAGCGTGCCGGGGCGGAAGTTCTCGACCAGGACGTCGGAGCGTTCGGCCAGGCGGCGCAGGACGCGCTGCCCCTCGGGGCGTGACAGGTCCACCGCGGCGGCGCGTTTGTTGCGCGAGAGCGTCTTCCACCACAGGCCCACGCCGTCCACCGAGGCGCCGTGCCCGCGCGAGGGGTCGCCGCGCCGGGGGTGCTCGATCTTGACGACGTCGGCGCCGAAGTCGCCCAGCATCATCGCGGCGGAGGGTCCGGCGAACAGTGTCGCGGCGTCGATGACCCGCAGACCGGCGAGACTTGTCATGAACATATAACGTATAAGAAATACGAAATCACGCAACCTTTGCCGACATTGCAGGACACTTGGGGACATGCCGACCAGCGAGCCGCGACCACCGATGAGCAAGGCCGACTACGTCTACAGCGTGCTGCTCGACGAGATCCGCTCCGCCCGGATCCCCGGCGGGACGGCGCTGCGCGCGGGTGCGGTCGCCCGGCGGCTCGGGGTCTCGGTGACGCCGGTCCGCGAGGCGCTGCGCAGGCTGGAGAACGACCGGCTGATCAGCTACGAGGCGCACCACGGCGCGACCGTGGTGGACCTGGGCGAGGACGCGCTGGAGGAGTTCTACGGGCTGCGCGCGGTCGTCGAGGGGCTCGGCGCGCGGCTGGCCGCGGGCCGGATCACCGACGAGGAGCTCGGCGGGCTGCGCGAGGTGCACGCCGCGATGGTCCGCGACGCCGGGCGGGGCAGGAACGACCTGCTCGGCGAGCAGAGCAGGCTCTTCCACCTGGGCATCGCCGACATCGGCGGGCCGGCGTTCCTCGGCCGGCACGCGCGGGCGGTGCGCAACAGCTTCCCGGTGCCCGCCACGGCGTCCCTCTGGCTGGACGACGCCCAGGTCGGCCCGCAATTGGAGGCGCACGAGCGGATCCTGGACGCCCTGGCCCGCGCCGACGGCACGGCCGCCGAACGCCTCATGATCGACCACGTGCGGCAGGCCGGCGAGTATCGCCGGCGACGCTGACCACGCTGACCACCGAGCCGCGGCCCGTCACCTCATGTGGGGTCGTAGAAGAGGTTGGGCTACCGCCACGTGGTCGCCGGGCGAGGCCAGGCCGCGCGGCTCAGGGCCTCACCTCGGCCAGCGCCGACGAGCCCAGGTCGAAGCCGCCCACGTGCGCCAGATAGTCGCCCGTCGCCAGCGGGTCCCCCAGGTACACGCCGCCCGCCCGGCGCACCAGCAGGGCGCCGGCCGCCACGTCCCAGGGGCTGGCACCCGTGCCGTAGGCGGCGTCGGACCAGCCGGCGGCCACGTGTGCCAGCTTCAACGCGGCGCTGCCGGGCCGCCGCACGGCCGCGAACGACGCCAGGAACCGGCCGTAGCGGCCCAGCGCCTCCTCCCGGCCGGACTCCATGTCGCGGGGCGTGGGGTAGCTCGACAGCAGCATCGCCTCCCGGTCGCGCGAGGCGCCCACGCTGCGGATCGGCGTGCCGTTGCACCAGGCGCCCGCCGTCGAGGCGGTGAACTCGTCCTCGCGCACCGGGTCGTACACGACACCCGCCACCAGTTCCCCGTCCACGGCGGCCGCGATGGAGACGCAGAAGAACGGCAGCCCGGCGGCGAAGTTGGCGGTGCCGTCGATCGGGTCCACGTACCAGCACAGGTCGCCCGAGCCGGTCTGGCCGCCCTCCTCGCCCACGATCGCGCTGTCCGGCCGGCGGCCGACGAGCACGGCGCGGATCGTCTCCTCGGCCGCCCTGTCATGCTCGGTCACGGGGTCGTGGAAGTCACGCTTGGTACTCACCGCCGGCCGGGACCGGAACGCCTTGCGCAAGCGGGGACCCACCGCCCTGGCCGCCTCGACGGCCGTCTCCAGCAACTCCGCGTCGGGGTATCGCGTCATGTCCATGTCTCCTCCGGGTCTCCTGCGGCGATCCGTACGGGTCCCCCAGCAACCTCTCATGCCCAGAACGGGACGATCAGCGCACAACGGAGGCAGCCCGGCATGCCCTTGCCGTCAGATTGTCAGGACATTCTGACCTCGGTACCCTGATCGGCATGACCGCTAATCTGGCGATCGACCTGGATCGATCCAGTCCCGTGCCGCTCTATTTCCAGGTGGCCGAGCAGATCGCCGAAGCGATCCGGCGGGGCGACCTGGCCCCCGGCTCCCGGCTCGACAACGAGATCCTGCTGGCCGACAAGCTCGGCCTGTCGAGGCCCACCATCCGCCAGGCCATCCAGTATCTCGTGGACAAGGGCCTGCTGGTGCGCAAGCGCGGCGTCGGCACCCAGGTGGTGCACGGGCAGGTCAAACGCTCGGTCGAGCTGACCAGCCTCTACGACGACCTGCGCCGCGCCGGCCAGGAGCCCGCCACGCAGGTGCTGACGCTGGAGCCGCGCCCGGTGGACGAGCACATCGCCCCCATCCTCGGCCTGGAGCCGGGCACCGAGATCCTCTACGTCGAGCGGCTGCGGTTCGCGGCCGGCGAGCCGCTGGCCGTGCTGCACAACTGGCTGCCGCTGGGGCTCGCCCCGCTCGGCGCCGCCGCGCTGGAGGACCGCGGCCTGTACGAGCTGCTGCGCGGGGCGGGCGTGCGGATGCGGGTCGCCAACCAGCGCATCGGCGCCCGCGCGGCCAGCCAGGCCGAGGCCCGGCTGCTGCACGAGCGGCGCGGCGCCCCGCTGCTGACCATGGTCCGCACCACCTACGACGACCAGGGCCGGGCGGTCGAGCACGGCTCGCACATCTACCGCGCCTCGCACTACTCCCTCGAGGTCACCCTCATCGAACGCTGACCGAGCGACGGTCAGGGCGCCACACTCCTCGCCCCCTCGCCGCCCGGCCTGCCCGAGGCGGCGGCCGGGCCGGGTCAGCCGGCGGCCCGGACGGCCGCCTGGGCGGCCTCCCGCAGGCGGGCGTGCACCGTGACGTTCGCCTCGCGGTCGGTGCGGACCTCCACCACCCGCGGCCCGTGCCCCCGCAGCGCCTTGGGCAGGTCGCCGATGTCCTCGACCAGCGTGTACGGCGTGCCCGTCGACGCGGCCACGTACCCGAGGTCAACGCCGTGCGGCGTGCCGAAGACCCGCTCGAACGCGTCACGGATCGCCGCCTGCGGCAGCAGCGAGAAGATCCCGCCCCCGTCGTTGTTGACCACGACGAGGCACAGGTCGGGCCGGGGCTCGCGCGGCCCGAGGACCAGGCCGTTCTGGTCGTGCAGGAACGACAGGTCGCCCATCAGCGCGTACGACGGCCCGTTGTGCGCCAGCGCCGCGCCCATCGCCGTCGAGACCGCCCCGTCGATGCCGGAGGCGCCCCGGTTGGCCAACAGCCGCAGCCCGCGCCGCGGCCGCATCGCCTGGTCGAGGTCGCGCACCGGCATCGACGACCCGCAGAACAGCAGCGCCCCGTTGGGCAGCGCCTCCACCAGGTCGCGTGCCACCCGCGGCTCGCTCATCCCGGAGGCGTCGAGCACCTCGTCCACGGCCTCCCGCGCCGCGAGGTCGGCCTGCCGCCAGGCGTGCAGCCAGCTGTCGTCGCCCGAGGCGACGGGGATCTCCACCGCCTGCGCCACCTGGGTCGCGGACCGGGTCGGGTCTGGCCAGCGCTCCAGCCCCGAGGAGACCACGATGTGCTCGGGGGCGCGCTTCAGCCACGACAGCAGCGGCCGCGACAGGCCCGGCCGGCCCAGGGTCACCACCACCTCCGGCACGTGGGCGTCGGCGAACTCGGGGGTGGACAGCAGGTAGTGGTAGGCGGAGACGGCGTGGTCGCCGTAGCGGGCGCCGCCGTTGGGCTCCGACAGCACGGGCCAGCCGGCCATGCCCGCCGCGGCGACGTAGCGGCGCACGTTCGTCGCGCCGTCGCCGACCACCAGGACGCCGCGCCGGGTCGGCGGCAGGTGCAGGGCGATGGGCGGGGGCGCGACGCGGGCGCGCACCCATGGCCCTGCCTCGGCGCCGTCGAGCGGCTCGCACCAGGCGGTGTCGCCGTCGGGGATGAGCGGATCGCGGAAGGCGAGGTTGAGGTGGACCGGGCCGGGGTCGGCGGGGCCGGCGGCCCGTTGGTGGGCGCGGCAGGCCAGCGAACGCCAGTAGGCCACCTGGCCGGGCCGCTCCTCGGGCACCCCGACCTCGGCGAAGAAGCGGGTCGCCGAGCCGTACAGCTTGATCTGGTCGATCGTCTGGTTGGCGCCGGTGCCGCGCAGCTCGGGCGGGCGGTCGGCGGTGAGCACGAGCAGCGGCACCCCCGACTCGCTCGCCTCGATGACGGCGGGGTGGAAGTTGGCGGCGGCCGTGCCGGAGGAGCAGACCAGCGCGACGGGCCGCTCGGACCGTCTGGCCAGGCCGAGCGCCAGGAACGACGCCGACCGCTCGTCCACCCGCACGTGCATCCGCACCCGTGACTCGCCGTGGAAGGCCAGCGCGAGCGGCGCCGAACGCGAGCCGGGCGCCACCACGACGTCGGTCAGGCCGCAGCGCACCAACTCGTCGACGAGCACCGTGGCCAGCGCGGTAGCGGGGTTCACTGGGCGGCCTCCTGGATCCGGCGAAGCCACGAGGGAGATCGGATCTCGAATGCGGGCAGGGACGTGTGGTGTGCACCCCGGGCCGGCGGCTGGCGCCGTCCGCACCGTTGTGCGCCACTAACCTTACGAGCATGCCGAGCACGTCGCCGCATCCGGATCGTCCGTTGCACGCCCTGGTGGGCCCTTCGGGCCCCGAGCTGTTCGCGGCGGTCCGTGACGCCCTGTCCGGTGATGGGCCCGCCGTCCTGCCGCTGTCCCCCGACCGGTCCGGCGCCGTGATCGCCGCCCTGCGCCCGACCCACGCCGACGGCGTACGCCATGACGCGGGCGAGGGGGTGCCCGGCGACGTGGCCGTGGTGATCGCCACCAGCGGCAGCACGGGCGTGCCCAAGGGCGTGATGTTGTCGGCGCGCGCCCTGCGGGCCTCGGCGGCGGCCTCGCTGCGGCGCGTCGGGGCGTCCCCGGGGCAGCGGTGGCTGTGCTGCCTGCCCACGTCGCACGTGTCGGGGTTGCAGGTGCTGGTCCGCGCGTTGCTCAACGAGACCGAGCCGATCGTCCACCCGCGCTTCGACCCCCGGCTCGTGCTGGAGTCCGGCGCCGACCACGTGTCGCTCGTGCCGACCCAGCTCCACCGGCTGGTCGAGCTGGGGGCCGACCTGTCGGGGTTCCGGACGATCCTGCTGGGCGGCGCCGCGCCCCGGCCGGGGCTGGTGGCCGCGGCCCGCGCGCTCGGCGCCCGCGTGGTGACGACGTACGGCATGAGCGAGACGTGCGGCGGCTGCGTGTACGACGGCCGGCCCCTTGACAACGTGGATCTCAAGATCGGCGACGACGGGCTGATCCGCGTCGCGGGGCCGGTGCTGCTGTCCGGCTACCGGTCGGGCGAGCCCGTGCCCCGTGACGGCCCCTGGTTCGTCACCTCCGACCTGGGCGAGATGTCCGCGGGCAGGCTGCGGGTCCTCGGCCGGGCCGACGACGTCGTCAACACCGGTGGCGAGAAGGTGGTGGCGGGCGCGGTCGCCGAGGTGCTGGCCGGCCATCCGGAGGTGGCCGACGTGGCCGTCGTCGGCCGCCCCGATCCCGAGTGGGGTGAGGTCGTGGTCGCCGTCGTGGTGCCCGCCGACCCCGACGCGCCGCCCGCGCTCGCCCAGTTGCGCGCCTTCTGCGGCGACCGGCTGCCCGCCTACGCCGCCCCCCGTGACCTGCGGATCGTGCCGAGTCTGCCGCTGCTGCCGAACGGCAAGCCCGATCTCGTCCGGTTGCGCTCCGGAACCCGGTGACCTTCGGATGCGTCATAGTGAGGACAGGCAAGGAGGGAGCCTTCATGGACCAGACCCGCAAGATGTGGGCATCCGCGGCGGTCGTCGGCGTGATCGTCGTCGGCGGCGTCTCCATCGCGGCGGCCGCCTCCGCGGGCAGGCTCGACCAGGTCGCCAAGGAGACCAGAGCAGTGGTGGAGAAGGCGTCACCGTCCGAGCTGCCGACCGTGCCCGGCTCCGGCGCGACCCAGCCGTCCGAGCAGGCGCCGCAGCCGGTCGACCAGCTCACCGAGGCGACCCGCGCGCCCGAGGACATCGTGGTGTCCAAGGAGGTCAACCCCGACCCGGGCGAGGTGCTCCAATACTGGTCCGACGACCGGCTCGAGGAGGCCCAGCCCATGCCGATGCCTGAGGTGAAGCCGGGCGACGTCGTCGTCGGGGAGTAGATCCCCTGGTGGGATGGGTCACTTTTAGGGCGGTCCGCCCCTTTTTTCAGCCATGCGGGAACAATCTGCGGCGAATGGCGTTATTGATACTGGTGCGCCGAGCGGCTGGAGCCGCCCCACCACAACCTGCCTGATCGCTTCAACTCCGTATGGAGGAGGTGTCCTCATGCCCCGAACCGCCGTGGCGACCCCACCCGCGACCCTCGACCAGTTGCTTGACCGAGGGCGAGTACAGGGTCACCTTTCTCTCTCGGAGCTGCGTGACGCGTTCGCGGACGCGGGAATCAGCCCCGCGCAGGGCCGGTCGATCCTGCGCGAGCTCACGGAGGCCGGCGTCAGCCTTGCCGCGGAGGACGAGCCGTCCCTCGGCAAGCCCGCCGCCAAGAGGACCACGCGCAAGACCGCCCAGTCCGGCGCCCGGACCACGAAGAAGGCGACCGCCGCCAGGCACACCGAGGCCGCGCTGACCCGTGCCGACCTGCCCCAGGCCGAGCCGGTCAGGCGCGAGCCCGTCCAGGCCGCCCCCGCGCCCGCCGCCGGGCGTCCCGACGCGCCCTCCGACGGCGAGCCCGACGGTCCCACCCTCGTCACCGAGGACGCCGACCTGGACAACGACGAGGTCCTCGACCTCGACGACAACCAGTCCGTCATGGGCGACTCGGTGCACACCTACCTCAAGTCGATCGGCCGGCGCACCCTGCTGACCGCCGCGCAGGAGGTCGAGCTGGCCCGGCGCATCGAGGCCGGCCTGTACGCCGAGTACAAGCTGGAGACCGACACCTCCCTGTCCCCCGCCGCCCGCGAGGACCTGGAGATGGTCGTCCGCGACGGCAAGGAGGCCAAGGACCACATGCTGGAGGCCAACCTCCGGCTGGTCGTCTCGGTCGCCAAGAAGTACACCGACCGCGGCATGTCGCTGCTCGACGTGGTCCAGGAGGGCAACCTGGGCCTGATCAGGGCGGTCGAGAAGTTCGACTACACCAAGGGCTTCAAGTTCTCCACGTACGCGATGTGGTGGATCCGGCAGGCCATCCAGCGTGGCTTCGCCGACTCGGCGCGCACCATCCGGCTGCCCGTCCACGTGCTGGAGATGCTGTCGAAGCTGTCGCGCATCGAGCGCGACATGCACCAGAGGCTGGGCCGCGAGCCCACGCCCGAGGAGCTGGCGTTCGAGCTGGACAAGACCCCCGACCAGATCGAGGAGCTGCTGCGCACCAGCCGCCAGCCCATCTCGCTGAACGCCACGATCGGCGAGGACGGCGAGACCACGATCGGCGACCTCATCGAGGACGTCGACTCGCCGGAGGCGTCGGAGATCGTCGACCGTCAGCTGCTGGGCGACCAGCTGCGCGGCGTGCTCGAGAACCTCTCCCCGCGCGAGTCGAAGATCATGGCGCTGCGTTTCGGCCTGGTGGACGGCAAGCCGCACACGCTCGACGAGATCGGCAAGCACCTGGGGCTGACCCGGGAGCGCATCCGCCAGCTCGAGAAGGAGTCGCTGTCCAAGCTGCGCCATCCGAGCAACACCCGCCCGCTGCTCGACTGGGCCAGCTGACCCCTGGCGCGCCGCCCACCGGCGCGCCACCCCCAACCGGCGCCCCTGCCCTGCCGGGGTGGCCCGCCCTCTGCGACGCACGAAAGCCCCGGCCGGTCGGCCGGGGCTTCGTCATGTGCGACGCCCTGCTGTCGACGCCGGGCAGGCCCGACGTCCGATGCCGGACAACGGGTCCCGCGGCCGACGCCGGACGGCGGATCCTGTGCCCGGCGCGGCGCCGGATCCCCGTTCCTAGCGCTGGGCCGGAACGGGCCGCGGCAGGCGCGGGATGCCCCACAGCCGGTTGTCCTCGCGCAGTGTGCGCAGCCGCTCGACCTCGGCGGTCCACATGGCCCCGGCCGGAGTGGCCTTCGCCTTGCGGCGCGCGATGCGGTCGTCGTAGGCCCGCACGCCGAACGTGGCCCGCTGCCCCGCCTCGGCCGCCCGCAGCGCCTCGGTGAGCGCCTTGTCGAACGCCAGCCCGGCGCCCAGCAGCTCGACCTCGTCCGCATCGACGGCCTGCAGCTCGCGCAGCGTCCGCTCGGCCTTCCTGGCCGTGCCCAGCAGCTCCGGGAAGCTCTTGGAGATCTCCAGATCCGCGTGGTAGCGGACCTCGGCCTCCCGGCTCACCCGCGGACGGAAAAACGCCATCGACTCTGCCCTTTCGCGCACCCACTTCTTACCAGCGACCAGGGTACGCCGTTTCGCGCCACGCCCCGTCATCGGACCGGCTCCAGGCCCTTTACATAGTAAGATGATCTCCATGCCAGCCAAGAGGCCGCCCGTACCGCTCTCCCGGGAGCGCATCATCGAGGCCGCACTGCACATCGCCGACACCCAGGGCCTGCGCCGGTTGACCATGCGCCGCCTCGGCGACGCCCTGCAGGTGGAGGCGATGGCCATCTACCACCACCTGCCGCGCGGCAAGGAGGCGCTGATGGACGCGCTGGCCGAGCACGTCACGGCGGTCCACGTCGAGCCCGGCGGGAGCTGGCAGGACACCGCCAGGGCGTGGTGCCGGGCCAGCCGCGAGCTGCTGCGCGACCATCCCGGGGTCCTCGCGCTCGCCCTGACCAAACCGCCCAAAGGCGGCACCTCCATCGCCATCAGGGAGCAGACCGAGCAGCTCGCCGAGGCCGGCCTGACCGGCGCGGCCGAGGCCGTGCGCGCCCTGCGGGCCTTCGTCTTCGGCAGCGTGGCGGTGGAGGTCCAGCAGTCGGGCTGGGCCGACCCGGAGGTGGACGAGTGGATCCGCCGCGACGAGCGGGCCGACGTCGACTTCGAACGGGGACTGGAGGCGTTGCTCAAAGGCCTCGAAAGGTAGTGGCGTGTCGAGCTTGGACCGTTATCCTGCTTAAGGCACGCTGTGTCGAGGGTCACACCTCTCCGGCATCCTCCTCCAACCGTCCTAACGGACTATGTCGGATGGTGTGACATACGTCGCACACTTGCTACAACGACGAACCCGAGCCGCTCCCGCCCTGCGCGCGGGGGCTTTGATGAGATATCGGAGGCACGCCGATGTGCCCGCACGACCCGGTCTGTCCGTCCGCCGAGGCGCCCGACCGCGAGGCCGCACGTACCATCGCCTGCCACCCCGAGCAGGGGTGGAGCCTGCTGTGCAACGGCGTGGTCCTGTTCGAGGACACCGGAGAGCTCCTGCCGGGCGGCACCGCCATCGCCCCGCACCGCCCCAGAGTCGGAGCCGCCTGATCCCACACCGCCCGGTGCCGCGACCGCCTGATCACGCACCTTTCCGAGGCCGCGACCACCTGATCACGCACCTTTCCGAGGCCGCGACCACCTGCCCCGTGGCGAGACAGCCGGGCTCGCCCGGCACCACCCCGACCGGACCCGGACTTCCGTCCGCGAGCTGACGCCTCGGCGGCGCGTGCAGGCGGTCCCGGGCCGCAGCCGACGCCTAGGCGGGCACCAGGGAGGTGATCCACTCCGCGACCACCTGGCCCACCCGGGCGGGGTCCTTCTTCAGGTCGTGCCCCTCCCCCGGCAGCACCACCAGGCGCGTCGCATCGGCCGCGTCGGGCACACCGAACGGGTCGCGGTCGCCGTTCACCACGAGCACGTCCACGCCCGCGCCGCGCAGCTCGTCCGCACGCGAACGTTCGGGCCTGCCCGGCGGGTGGAGCGGGAACGCGAGCGCCACGACCGCCGTCGCGCCGACGTCCTCGGCGGTGCGGCAGGCCACCCTGGCCCCGTTGCTGCGGCCCCCCTGCACCAGCGGCAGGCCGGGCCACCGGGCGCGCAGCTCGCCCAGCACCACGCCCCACGCCTCGTCCTGCCGGGCCGCCGAGCCCGGGGCCCGCGCCCCCGCCATCCTGAACGGCTGCGTCACCCGGGCGACGCTCGCGCCCACGCCGAGCGCCGCGTCGCGCACCGCCAGCAGGTCGGGCGCGTCGACTCCCCCGGCCGACCCGTGGGTCAGCACGAGCAGCATCCGGGGCCGCTCCGCCTCGTCGACGTCGACCCGAGCCGGGCCTCGCGGCGTCATGACCTCCATGGCGCAACCGTACCTTCGGACGATCCGGGCCTAGCCCTTAGGGCTGATGACGGCGGGTCGTCCGGCCGGGAGACTGGGCCGCATGCAGGACACACGCCTCATCCGCGAGGACCTCCAGGCCACGCTGGACGCCCACCGCGACCTCGGCCCCGCCTACGAGGCGGCGCTGGTCGAGTCGTTCGTGGCGCGGCTCGACGCCACGATCGCCGCCCGGGTCCAGGCCGAGCTCGACGCCCGCCCCGGCCCGGCGCGCAAGCCCAAGGGCAACGGCATGGTGCCGATCGCGCTGGGGTCGCTGGCCCTCGGCATCCCGCTGACCGGCATCGCGGCCTCCCACGCGGGGCCGGCGGGCCTGGTCATCGCCTGGCTCGCCATCATCGCGGTCAACGTCGCGGCCGCGGCCACCATGCTCCAGCGCCGCTGACCGCCGGACCCGGCCAGGAACCCGGCCAGGAACCCGGCCAGGAATCCGGGAGGCGCCCGCCAGGGCCGCGAGGTCCCGTCGGGCCCGCCGTGGCGTTCAGCGTGGCCGGTCCGCTCCGACGGCACCGTCCAGCCGATGGGCGAGCACCGCCTCCAGCAGCCCGAGCACGTGCCGTTCGGCGTCGGTGCGCTGCTCGGTGTCCCCCCGCCGCGGCCGAGATCGCCTCCAGGTCGCCCGCGCCGAGCGAGGCCGCGGGGCGCAGCACGCGCGCCAGCGGGTGGTGGAAGTCGTGGACGGCGAGGACCAGGTCGTGCGTCCGGCCCGGCGTGCCGAGGCGGAGGAACCCGGCCACGGCGGCGAACCGGCCGTCGGCCGAGCCGGTGACGGCGTGGACGTACGTGGGCTCGTGGCGGGAGTCGGTGATCGGCCGGGGCGGGTCGCACGGCTCCAGGGTGACCGGGTCGAAGTAGCGGTACGCGACAGCGTGGTGCTCCAGCGCCCCGTGGTAGACGTCGTGCCAGGCGCCGTCCCGGAGCATCGCGATCCGGGTCGTCCTGGACTCCTCGTACGACGTCAGCGTGAGAACGGCGTCGCCGGAACCGAACGACAGCCATCCGGAGAGCCGACGGCGCGCGGGTGGAAGGTGCACGAGTCGCGGGCAGCGGTGGCGACCACCTCGGCGACGAGCCGCTCGTCGGCGGCGGCCAGCCGGTCGAGCAGCGCGCGGTCGGCGGGCGGGGCGCCGGGTAGGCGGTGCCGTGCGGCCAGCCGGACCCCGTCGGCGAGCGGCACGGAGAGGATCAACCGCCGTAACACCTCCCCGTGGCTGCCCCGCTGAAGCCGGGCGGCCTGCCGGTCGAGTCCGGCGGCGTCCTTCCAGGCGATCCGCTCCGTCGTCGCCATGGTGCCCTCTTTCCGGCCGGGTCCCCGAGCAGCACGTACACGGCGCCCGCCGTGGCGTACCCGTTCTGGCCGCGCTCCAGCCGCGACAACGTCGCGGAGGTGACGCCGGTCCGCTCTGCGACCAGATGCCCGGTCAGGCCGGCCTGCTCGCGCGCAGGCGTTGCAGGATCTGGCCCCGGCAGCAGGAGCAGGCTGATCCGCTCGGGCGCTGACGTGTCGGGCCATGGCGGGATCGTCGCCGGGCGTGCTGTGCTCGGCGGAGCCGATGACCGACACGTGATCCTTCCTCATTCGGACGCGGTCCGCCCCGCCGCCTGGGGGCCCGGCATCGTCGCGATCACGAATTGGCCGCGCTCCGGCCGCGGCGTCGCCGGGGCGGACGAGCCAGGTTTCGTAGGCGATGATGACGAGTTGGGCGTGGTCGAGGAACTCCGTCGGATTCGGCTGCCCGTGGGCATGTTGTTACTCCGTCGGACGTGGCGCTCCGACTGCGGGCGGGGCGGCGACCCGCAGGAGGTCTCGCCAGTCGGCGGGCCAGTTGGCCAGCGCAAGGGCGCCGGCGATGAGAAGGTGTGTCGGCGCGGCCCAGCTTTCACTCAACCCGTCGTGGTTGATGATGTGCGTGGTGACCGCTCCGGTGAGCACGAAGGCCAGCGTGGTGGCGCCCAGGAAGCGTGCTCGTCTGCTGGGGATCACGAGCAGGATGGCGGCGAATCCCTCCAGACCGCCGATGACGAAGCGCATCCAGGACGGGTAACCCCACTCGATGAACTGCATCGAGTAGGGCGGGCCGAAGAACGTTTCGCCGGGCCAGTACTTGGTGATGGCACCCAACGCGAATTGGAGGGCCCAGAACCAGTACAAGCCGGTCGTCAAACGCCGCGGCCAAACTCGGGCGGTCATATGTCTGTCCTTTTCTAGAATGATTGGCGACTGTCGATGGTGACCAGGATTACGCGCACGTACTCGCGCCTTCCGCTTCAAGCCGCACGTGGTACCCGCCCCACTGGGCGGGGGCCGCGAGGATCCCTCGCCCAGGCTGAACGAGACGAAACCGTGAGTGCCGTTGTCGATCTTGCAGCCCAGACCTTCGGCACAGCACCTGCAGTGACACGGTTCTCTCCTGATGATTTCGGTGTATGTGCTGCCTGAACTGGAGTCCGGATGTGTTCGCCGGTCAATTGGTATGACAGGCCGTGCCGGAGGAATGTGACAGCCGGTCGAGCAGGAGAGAGTGGTTCGCCGAGCACCCGGGCCGCTTGCACGCGGTGGCCTGGCTCGACTCATCCGGTGAGGCCGAGGATGCGGTGCAGGAGGCGTGGCTGTGGGGCCGCCGCGCCGACACCGGGCAGGTGGAGAATCCGGCCGCGCCGCATGCGACACCCCTACGCGGGTGCGCGACCTCCCCCTCAACCAGAGGACCTGGTGCCAGCGGTAGGACGCGCGACCGCGCCGGTGCACATCCCTGGATGCCGACGGGCCCGCCGGAAGCGACCTGCTGCAGCCGGGCGGCCACCACTGTGGGTGATCCCGTTCCGGCGGAGTCGATCTTCACGGTGTGCGGCACCCCGAAGCGCGGAGCCTGGCAGGGCTTGTGGACAGCCATCACCGCCGGCGACCCGGCCCTGGCCACGGACGCGGTGCCGGCCCTCGACGAGGCCGGGCGCCGTGAGGCGGCTCGCGAACTGCCCGGCCCCATCAGCCTCGTCAGGAAGGCGATCGCGGAACGCGACCGGCGCCGGGGTGTCTGGACCGGCGGCGAGGAATGGAGCGAGCCCATGCGGGTCGCCGGCGCGGGCGTGCTCAGCGGGGCGGCGGCCGTCACGGCCTGGCTCCCCCGGCGCGACTTCACCCGACTTCACCCGACTTCACCCGCTGGCAGCCGCCGCTCGCCCTCGGGCCACTGCTGCGGATGATCGCCGCACGGGCGCCGGAGTGGCAGCCCCGACCTCGCCGCACGACCACCGAAGTGGCAGCCCGACCTCGCCGCACGACCACCGAAGTGGCAGCCCGACCTCGCCGCACGACCACCGAAGTGGCAGCCCGACCTCGCCGCACGACCACCGAAGTGGCAGCCCGACCTCGCCGTACGGCTGGCCCTGAGGCTGTGCGGCAGCCGGGCCCAGGCCCGGGACGACAGCGCGCCGACGGCCAGGGAGGCGGCGTCGGCGCTGCTGTTCCGCCCCGAGGACACGCTCCCGTCGCGGCCGGCCCTGCGGCCAGTACGCCGCGTGGGGAGAACCGGTCAAGCGGGAACGCTCCCGCCCAGCGCGAGGCCGGCGCCGTGAATCCGAACACCGCCAACGCGACCGCGGCAGGGTCCGGCCCGGCCGGCACCGCCAGGAACGACAACGCGGCCCGGTACTCCCGGAGCTACGCATCGGTAGATATCAACTTCAGCGCAACCGTCACGGGGTGTCGCACACCGGTCGGTGCCGGACCCCTGTCCCTTGGTCGGCGAAGAGGCGCCGGCACCCGACCTCGGTCAGCGCGTCGAGAGGGCTGACGGCCTGGGGGCGGGTACCGGTCGGCGTCCGTTCAGGCCAGTTGCAGGCGGTCGGCCAGCCCGGCGGCGGTGAAGGCAGCCACCAGGTCCTCTCGGCCCTCGGTGAAGTGCGCCCAGCTGTCGTAGTGGACGGGCACCACTCGGCGGGCACCGAGGATCTCGGCGGCCTCGGCAGCCTGGGCGCTGTCGAGGACCAGCGGCGCACCATCGAAGATGACGGGGAAGCGGGGAGCCCCGGCGAAGAGGATGGCGGTGTCCACCGGGCCGAAGCGCTCGGCTATCTCCTTGACCAGGTCGAGCGAGGCGTTGTCGCCGCTGACGTAGACCGTGGGCAGTCCTTCCCCGGTCAGGACGAATCCGACGACCTGGCCGGTGATCGGTTCGACCTCCTCTCGCGCGCCGGGCCCATGGATGGCGGGCACGCCCGTCACGGTGATCTTGCCGCCTCCGGGACGGTCCAGCTCGATCGACTCCCAGTCGGCCAGCCCCTCGGCCCCGCCTCCCAGTCGTTGCCCGCCACCGGGCGTGGTGAGGGTGAGCGGGACGTCGGCGAGCAGGGCCCGGCCGGAGTCGTCGAGGTTGTCGGCGTGTTCGTCGTGGGAAAGCAGGACCACGTCGATGCGGCCGAGGTCGGCGGGGCTGCCGGAGGGGGGCGCGGTCTTGGTCAGGAGCCGGCCATTGGGTCTCGGGTAGTCGCCGGGCGCGTCGAAGGTCGGGTCGGTGAGGAACCTCAGCCCACCGTACTCGAAGAGGGCGGTCGGGCCGCCGAAGACGCGGACGGGGAACTGCTCATTGGTCGTGTCGGCAGAAGCCATGGAAGGGCACCTCACGGATGATAAGCGATTTATCCGTGAGTGACGGTAGTGGTTTCTCACGGATGATTGCAAGTCGTACCATGAGGGCCATGAAGGAGACCGCTCCCGCCACGCCCGTCCCGCCGTCCGCGCCGGGGGCGGAGCAGTACCCCGCCCTCGACTTCGCCAACAGCGCCATTGCCCTGCCCGGTGGCCAGTTCATCGACCTTCTGGGCACCTCGGCGGCCACCAACCAGTGGCTCATCGAACACGGCCTCGCTCCCGCCGGCACCGACGCCGGCCTGCGAGAGATGTGCGCGGCACAGCTGCGCACCCTGCGCGAGCAGATCCGCGCGCTGCTCGCCTCCCAGGTCGACGGGCACCCCGCCCCCACCAGCGCACTCAACGCCGTCAACGACGCACTGACCCGCGCCCCCTCGTCCTGCCTGTTGCACTGGGACCCCACCCGCGGCCTGTACCGCGCCGCCCCCCACCCCACCACCCAGATCGTCGACCACGCCCTGGCGACCCTCGCCGCCAGCGCCGCCGACCTGCTCACCGGGCCCGACACCGAACGCCTCACCGCCTGCGGTTCCGCTCCCTGCAACCGCTACCTGCTGCGGCACGGCCGCCGCCACTGGTGCTCGGTCCGCTGCGGCGACCGCGCCCGCGCCGCCCGCGCCTACGCCCGCCGAACCCGAACAACCCCATGACCCCGTCCGACCTGCCCCCTACTTCGCGCCTCGCCGCAGCTTGGGGAGTACTGGCCGACGCGCAAGAGCGCGGCGAGGATCCGCACTCTCCGCCTCGCGGCAGAAGAGCCCGCCGCTGTCCCCGGAGCAGCATGTTGCCCCTGAAGCGGAGATGCCGGCGGCGAACCGCCCACTGACGTCGCCGACGGCGTGGTTGAGCTTGGTCACGGTGCCACGCTCTCGTCCGGACGCCTGATCCGGAATGCCCGACCTGGCCGCCGGCAGCGCGACGTCCTGCAGCGAGTAGCCGGGGTCGTACTTCCAGCCGACGCCCGGCGACCGGCGGAACCGCTCCCACTCGGCCGGGTCGGAGACACGCAACGCGGCGTTGGTTGCGCAGGGCCTCGTTCGCCGCCGCGCGGGCGGCGGTGTCGCGGTCCTTCATCGCCTGCGCGACCTTGCGGCCCGTGCGAGGCCCTTTCTGCGTGCCGGCGCGCGCTTATTGCACCAATCGGTTCAGTGTTCTATGGTGAACCACATGGTTCAGCAAGAGGTTCTCGATCGCACGTTCGCCGCCCTCGCGGACGGGACCCGGCGGCAGATACTCATCCGGCTCGGCCAGGGTCCCGCCTCGATCGGCGAACTGGCCGAACCCTTCGGCATGTCGCTCACCGGCATGAAGAAGCACGTGCATGTCCTGGAGAACGCCGGGCTGGTCACGACCGAGAAGGTCGGCCGATCGCGGCGGTGCCGGCTGGGAGCCGAGCGCCTGGAGGACGTCATGTCGTGGATCAGGTTCTACCAGCGCCTGTGGGAGCGCCGGCTCGACGGCCTCGACGCCTACTTCACCCTCAAGAACGCCCCTGAGACAGACACCGAGAAGGAGACCGAGCGATGACGCGGAACGACACCGAGACCATCCAGTTGCGCACGACCCGCGTGCTGCCCGCGACCCCCGAGGAGGTCTTCGACGCCTACACCGACGCCGAGAAGCAGAAGATCTGGTTCAGCATCCTCGACGAGGAGCCCGGCATCGTCGAGATTGAGGTCGACCTGCGCGTCGGAGGCCGGCAGACCGCGGCCTGGGGACCTGACGCCGACAACCTGTTCCGTGAGACGCAGACCTTTGTGGAGATCGACCGCCCGCACCGTCTGGTCACCGAGTCCACCGGCAGCGCTCCGGACGGCATGAGCATGACCACCACCGTCGAGGTCACCTTCGAGGAGCACGAGGGCGGCACCCTGCTCACGGTGGTGCAGAGCGGCTTCCCTGCGCCCGAGGTCCGCGACTTCTTCGTCAAGGAGGTCTGGCCGGGAGCCCTCGACCGGATCGAGGCGTACCTGCGCCGCGCGGGGCAGCCGTCATGACACCAGGCGCCACCCCGCGCGCCCCCGCGCGACTCCCTCGCGGCCGGGCCCCCATCATCGTCGCCGCCACCGTGGCCGTCGCGCTGGTCCTCAACCTCGCCGTCTACGCGGTGGGGCGCGCCCTCGGCGGCGACTTCCGCTTCACCGCCGAGGGCAGGCCCGCCGAGGTGGACGCGACCACCCTCGGCGGCTTCACCGCCGTGCCGCTGCTCATCGGGATGACTCTGGTGGCGCTGCTGTCGCGCGTCTGGCGCTGGGTGATCCTCGCGGCGATGGTCGTGGCCCCGGCGCTCGCACTCGTGACGGTCCCGATCATGACCATCCCCGCCGACCTCGACGACACCAGCACCGTCACGCTGGCGCTGTGCCACGTCGCCCTGGTCCCCGTGACGCTCGCCGGCCTCCTGGCACTACGCGCCTACCGCAGCAGCGGGGCACTCGCACCGGCGCCAGAGTAGGGGCGAAGGGTTCGGCGTGCCCCGTCAGGGGTGACCTCCGGACGGGGCACGGACCACTCGGCCGACGCGCACATGTGCGGCTCGGTCGTCCTGCTGCTCGCCCTGGTCGCTTGCCCTCCGGTTCCTCGCTGTCCTGCGAGTCGGCCGCCTCGTCGTCATGGTCATCGTCCGGTGCTCGGGCAGGCAGTTGAGGAGGTTGACGATCTCGGAGTCGGCGCCGCCCTTACGGCCGGTGTCGTTCGACCGCCAGGTGAGGGAGCTCCGCAGCGCGATGACGGTCGTACCGGGGAGGTCGTCGAGCATCGGTGTTCCCTCGCGGGTAAGACGAAGCCCCGCCCGTGGGCGGGGCTTCCGTCTGGCATCGGTGCCGCTGACGACATTGGCCAAGCGGCGAGATGGCCGAGCAGCGCCGCGCTCTGCTCGTCGGTGAGCTCGTCGAGCGCGGCCACGTCGTAGGGCTGCCGCACCCACCATCCGTGACTCGCTGCGACAACTCAGCGACTCTGTGCTATGAAGGCTGCGGTACGGTCCGCTCGCCAACCGACAGCAAAGGAATGCCATGACCAGACTCATCCTCCGCAGCGCCTTGACCACCGCCCTTGTCGTGGCCGGCGCGATTCTCCCCTTCGGCGTGGCCGCTGCTGACGCCTGGGACGACATCGAGATCGTGAGCGGCCCGGCCGAACCACTCAATGGATACATCGATCAGACGTCCGTCATGCTGCAGCACATGGTCGACTTGCTGGGTCGCGGGGTCCCCGGCCCGTAGGGCGATCCCTTCGACGAGCAACGCCTCTGACCCAAGGGCCATCAGGCTCCCCGCCACCTCCGCTTGGAGCGGCAACCTCCGCCTCCTGCTCCAAGCGGCGACGCTCCATCTCGCCCCGCGCCGCCCGATAAGCCGCGTTCGGACCGCACCTGTTTCACAGGTGCCGGTGCCCGGGTCAGGTGTCGCGGCCCAGGCGCAGGCGCACCTCGGCGGCTAGGGTCTCGTCCTCGTGGTCCAGCCCGTACGCCCACACCTGGCCGGCGTCCTCGTCGCGGCCACGCAGGGGCAGCGTGCGGGCCAGCAGCTCGATGGCGAGCGCGCCGGTGCCGGCGTCGGCGCCGTCCTCGACGGCGCCCGCGAACTCCGCGCACGCCAGCTCCAGGTGCGCGATCCCGAGCTGGACCCGCAGCCGCGGCACCGACTCGGCCGGGGCGACGGTGAGCGCGTCGAGGAGCAGGTCGGCCGCCTCCCCCGCCTGCCCGCGCTCCAGGAGCAGGTCGGCGAGCTGCTGGGCGGCGTGCGCGGCCAGCTCGGAGTCGCCGGCGGTGTCGCCGGTCGCGAGCGCCTGACGCAGCGCCTGCTCGGCCTCGCCGTCGTTGCCGGCCTGTATGGCGAGCCGCGCCAGCGCCAGGTGGGCCAGCGGCAGGTAGGCGGGCGTGCCCACCCCGAGCACCGCCTGCCAGGCGCCCCGCGCCTGCTCGGCCCGTCCTTCGCGCTCGAAACCCTGGGCGAGGTGGCAGGCCGCCTGGGCGGCGAACTCGGGATGCCCGGTGGCGAGCGCGGCCCGGGCGGCGGCGCGGGCGCCCTCGACGTCGCCCCGCTCCTCCAGGACGACGGCGAGGCCGACGGCGGCCTGCGCCCGGTCGGGCCCGTGGGGGTCGGCGGCGAGCTCGGTGAGGATGGCCGCCGCGCCGTCGAGATCGCCCTGCTCGGCCAGGCGGCGGGCGGTGTCCAGAGGCGGGGTCTCCAGCTCTGAAGATGTCACGAAAGGCTCCCCTTCGGCGGCGATCGCCCCGAGCCTAACGAGTTCTGACGATCATGTCTGCCTGCTTGCCGGGGAAGGTCTGGGACATCCGTTTGCGAACATCATCCTACGCTGCGTACAGTGTTCGCACAGCGAGCGCACCGTGCGCTCCAGCGGAGGAGTGATCATGAACGACGTGACCCACGACCATGACGGCACCGGGCAGGCGGCCGGTGACCGGGGCGCGAGCGGCTCGGGCGGCGAGCACTTCCCCGTGGCCCGCTGGCAGGCACGGCTCGACGAGCTGCGCGCCGCCCACCACGTCCCCGGAGCGACGCTGGCCGTCCTGACCGGCGGCCGGATCCACGAGTTGGCCAGCGGCGTCCTGCACCGCGGCACCGGAGTGGAGGTGAGGCCCGGCTCGATCTTCCAGTCGGGCTCGATCGCCAAGGTCTACACCGCCACCCTGGTGATGCGGCTCGTCGACGAAGGGCTGCTGCGCCTGGACCAGCCGGTCGCGGAGGTGCTGCCCGAGTTCGGCACCCCCGACGAGGAGGCGACCAGGACGATCACCATCCGCCGGCTCCTCAGCCACACCGGCGGGCTGACCAACGACTTCACCCACGACTCCGGCCGCGGCGACGACTGCCTGGCCAGGTACGTCGAGGCCGCCCGCGGGGTGCCCCTGGACTGCCCGCCCGGCACCGCGCTGTCCTACGGCAGCCTCGGCTACGTCGTGCTGGGCCGGGTCGTCGAGGTGCTGACCGGCCTGACCTGGGACCAGGCGCTCAAGGAGCGGCTGTTCGCCCCGCTCGGGCTGGAGCACTCCATGACGCTGCCCGAGGAGGCGCTGCGCTTCCGCGTGGCCATGAGCCACCTCGGCGAGGCCGGCCGGGACCCCGACCCGGCCCCGGCCTGGGACCTGATGCCCCGCTCGGCCGGCCCGTACGGCAGGGTGCTCATCAGTGCGGGCGACGTCGCCCGCTTCGCCCGGATGCACCTCGACGGCGGCACCGCCCCCGACGGCACCCGTGTCCTGTCGGCCGAGGCGGTCGCGGCCATGCAGCGCCGCGAGGCCGACGTCCCCGACAAGTGGACGGTCAGCGCCGACGGCTGGGGCCTCGGCTGGACCCTGTACGACTGGGACGGCGTCACCGGCTACGGCCACGACGGCGCCGCCATCGGCCAGTACGCCTACCTGCGCGTCGTCCCTGGGGCGGGCGTCGCCGTGGTGCTGCTGACCAACGGCGGCGCCGCCCGCCGGCTGTACGCCGACCTGTTCGGCGAGCTGCTCGCCGAACTGGCCGGCGTCACCATGCCGCCCCCGTTCGGGCCGCCCGCGCAGCCGCCCGCCGTGGACCTCACCCCGCACCTCGGCACCTACCGGCGCGAAGGCGTCGTCATCACCGTCAGCCGGGGGGACGACGGCGCCGCCCGGCTGAGGTACGAGTTCGTCGACGGCATGAAGGACTTCTCGCCACCCCTGGAGGCGGACCTGACGCCGGTGTCGGAGGCGGTGTTCGCCGCCTCCGGAGCCGGCTCGCCCTTCGGCGAGGACCACATGCCCGTCGTCTTCGCCGCCCTGTCGGACGGCACGCCCTGCGTCTACGTCGGGATGCGCGCCACCCCCAAGGTGGCCTGAGGTCAGTCCTCGTACGCCTCCAGCGGCGGGCAGGAGCACACCAGGTTGCGGTCGCCGTAGGCCTGATCGATGCGGCGCACCGGCACCCAGTACTTCCCGTCGCGCAGCGCGGGCACCGGGTAGGCCGCCTCGGTCCGGGTGTAGGGGTGGGGCCACTCGTCGGCCGCGACGGCCTCGGCGGTGTGCGGGGCGTTGCGCAGCGGGTTGTCGGAGCGGTCGTACTCGCCCGACGCGACCTTCGCGATCTCGCCGCGGATGGCGATCATCGCGTCGGCGAACCGGTCGAGCTCGGCGAGGTCCTCGCTCTCGGTCGGCTCGATCATCAGCGTGCCGGCCACGGGGAACGACATGGTCGGCGCGTGGAAGCCGTAGTCGATGAGCCGCTTGGCCACGTCGTCGACCGTGACGCCGGTCTCCTTGGTGATCGGCCGCAGGTCGACGATGCACTCGTGGGCCACCAGCCCGCCACGCCCGGTGTAGAGCACCGGGTAGTGGGGGGCGAGCCGCCGGGCGAGGTAGTTGGCCGACAGGATGGCCTGCTGGGTGGCGGCGGTGAGGCCGTCGGAGCCCATCATGCGGATGTAGGCCCACGAGATCGGCAGGATGCCCGCCGAGCCGTAGGGGGCCGCCGAGACCGGGCCGACGCGGTCGGACGTCGCCGGGTCCGCGGAGCCGTCGCGCAGCGGGTGGCCGGGCAGGTAGCCGGCCAGGTGGGCGCGGACCGCGACCGGGCCGACGCCGGGCCCGCCGCCGCCGTGCGGGATGCAGAACGTCTTGTGCAGGTTGAGGTGGGACACATCGGCGCCGAACTCGCCCGGCTTGGCCAGTCCGACCAGCGCGTTGAGGTTGGCCCCGTCGACGTACACCTGGCCGCCCGCCTCGTGCACCTTGGCGCAGATCTCGGTGATGGTCTCCTCGTACACGCCGTGCGTGGACGGATAGGTCACCATGATCGCGGCCAGGGCGTCGCGGTGCTTGGCGATCTTGGCGTCGAGGTCGGCCAGGTCGACGTTGCCGTCGGAGTCGCAGGCCACGACGACGACGCGCATGCCGGCCATGACGGCGCTGGCGGCGTTGGTGCCGTGGGCGGACGACGGGATGAGGCACACCTCGCGGGCCGCGTCGCCGTTGGCGCGGTGGTAGGCGCGGATGGCCAGCAGCCCGGCCAGCTCGCCCTGGGAGCCGGCGTTGGGCTGCAGGGACACCGCGTCGTAGCCGGTGACCTCGGCCAGCCAGTCCTCGAGAGTGCTGATCAGCTCCAGGTAGCCGGCCGCCTGCTCCTCGGGCGCGTACGGATGGATGGCCGCGAACTCCGGCCAGGTGATGGGCTCCATCTCGGTGCTGGCGTTGAGCTTCATCGTGCAGGAGCCGAGCGGGATCATCGACCGGTCGAGCGCGATGTCCTTGTCCTGCAGCCGGCGCAGGTAGCGCAGGATCGAGGTCTCGGAGTGGTGGCTGTGGAAGACCGGGTGGGTCAGGTAGGCCGACTCGCGGGCCAGCGCCGCGGGCAGCCGGTCGAGCCCGTCGTCGGCGAGCAGCCCGGCCAGCTCGTCACCGGCGACGGCCGGCCGGTCGAGGGCCTCGCCGAACGCGGCCAGCACCCGCTCCAGGTGGGCGGGGGTGGTCGTCTCGTCACAGGCGATCGAGACGTGGTCGTCGTCGGCCCGCCACAGGTTGACGCGCCGCCCGGCCGCCAGGCGGACCACCTCGGCGGCCTTGCCGGGCACCCGGGCCAGCACGGTGTCGAAGAACTCGCCGTGCACGACCTCGACCCCGCCGCGGCGCAGCGCCTCGGCGAGCGCGGCGGCGTGCCGGTGGGTGCGGGCGGCGATCCGGCGCAGGCCCTCGGGCCCGTGGTAGACGGCGTACATGCCCGCGATGACGGCGAGCAGCACCTGGGCGGTGCAGATGTTGCTGGTGGCCTTCTCGCGGCGGATGTGCTGCTCGCGGGTCTGCAGCGCGAGCCGGTAGGCGGGGTCGCCGTCGGCGTCCACGGACACGCCGACCAGGCGGCCGGGAAGCTGCCGCTGCAGGCCCTCGCGCACCGACATGTAGGCGGCGTGCGGGCCGCCGAAGCCGAACGGCACGCCGAAGCGCTGCGACGAGCCGATCGCGATGTCGGCGCCCAGCTCGCCCGGCGCCGTGAGGAGGGTGAGCGCCAGCAGGTCGGCGGCGGCCACCACCAGCGCCCCGGCGTCGTGCGCGGCCTCGGCGACGGCGCGGAAGTCGCGCAGCCGGCCGGAGGCGCCCGGGTACTGCACGAGCACGCCGAAGCACTCGGGCAGGTCTCCGTCGAGGGAGTGCTCCACCAGCGTGATGCCGAGCGGCTCGGCGCGGGTGGCGAGCACCGCCTTGGTCTGCGGCAGCGCGTCGGCGTCGACCACGAACACGTCGCTCTTGGACTTGCCGGCCCGGCGCGCCAGCGTCATCGCCTCGGCGGCGGCGGTGCCCTCGTCGAGCAGGGACGCGCCGGCCACGTCGAGGCCGGTCAGGTCGGCGACGACGGTCTGGAAGTTGAGCAGCGCCTCCAGGCGGCCCTGCGAGATCTCGGGCTGGTACGGCGTGTAGGCGGTGTACCAGCCGGGGTTCTCCAGCAGGTTGCGGCGGATCACGGCGGGCGTGACGGTGTCGTGGTAGCCCAGGCCGATCATGGAGGTGAAGACCTCGTTGCGCCCGGCCAGGTCGCGCAGCTCGGCGATCACCTCGGTCTCGCTCGCGGCGGCGGGCAGCTTGAGCCGGTCCTTGGCCCTGATGGCCTCCGGGACGGCCACGGCCACCAGGTCGGCCACGGACTCGAAGCCCACGGCCTCGAGCATGCGCTGCCGCTCGGGCTCGGACGGGCCGATGTGCCGGGTCGAGAACGGCGGGGCTGACAGGTCGGTCATGGAAGATGCCTCCCGAGGCTGTGGAGACCGGCGCCAGGGCGCGGGCGTGTGCCGGATCTCCCCCTCTGTCATCTCGACCTGAGAGCTTCACCCGCAGAGGGCTTGCACCGTCGGTGAGACGCGCCTGGCGGGCGCGGCTGCTTTCCAGAGTCGCCTCACCCGAGCGGTACAGGTGCCTGAGAGATTCCGGGGAGGGTTGCTCCTTCGGCGCCCCCTGGGACGTGCCCGGGGACTCTCCCGCACGGGGTCGTCAGCCTTGCGCTCTCCAGGTTACTACCCCAGGCGGCGCGCCCGTCGCCGCTGGGCCAGCTCGTCAGCGGGGTGGTCGGCCGGGACGCTGTCCGCGACCGCCGCTCGTTCCCCCGGCAGCTCCGCGAGGCTGCCCTCGACCTCCCGCCAGACCCGGCCGAGCGCGATGCCGAACACGCCCTGACCGCCCTGGAGCAGGTCTATCACCTCGTCGGCCGAGGTGCACTCGTAGACGCTGACGCCGTCGCTCATGAGCGTGATCTGCGCGAGGTCGGCCACCCCGCGATCACGCAGATGCTGCACGGCGGTGCGGATCTGCTGCAGGGACACCCCGGTGTCGAGCAGGCGCTTGACGACCTTGAGCACCAGGATGTCGCGGAAGCTGTAGAGCCGCTGGGAACCCGAGCCCTGGGCGGCTCTTATCGTGGGCTCCACCAGAGCGGTGCGCGCCCAGTAGTCGAGCTGCCTGTAGGTGATGCCGGCAGCCGCGCAGGCCGTCGGGCCACGGTATCCGATGTCCGCCGGCAACGCCGTCGGCTGCTCGTCGAAGAGCAGGCCCTGCTCCCCGGCACGCTGCCGGGCGCTCTCGCGCCGCACCGAATCTTCCTGGCCGGCTGTCTTTCCCTCGCCGCTGCTGACCGCCACGCGGACCTCCGGCTTTCTCTCATCCCGTGGCCTGATCTGGGGGTTCGTAAAAGGGCGACCACGGGTTTCACTTGCACCGTAGGACCGTGACCATGCTCAGTCAACGATCCGGCTCGGCGCGTCGTGAAGCGTAAATGCACTGAAATACCTACCCCGCCCTGCCGAAGTCTTCGGGCGTGATCGTGTCAAGGAACTCCCTGAACTTCTCCACCTCGTCCTCCTGGTCGTCGGGGATGATCACTCCGGCCTCCTGGACGACCTCCTCGCTGGCGAAGATGCGCGCCCCGGTGCGCAGGGCGAGCGCGATCGAGTCGGACGGCCGCGCGCTCACCTCCACCCCGTTGGAGAACACCAGGTCGGCGAAGAAGATGCCGTCGCGCAGGGCGACGATGTTGACGGCACGCAGACCGACACCCAGGGCGCTCAGCACGTCCCTGAACAGGTCGTGCGTCAGCGGCCGCGGCGGCGGCTCCTCGGCCTGGGCCAGCGCGATGGCCGTGGCCTCGGTCATGCCGATCCAGATGGGCAGGAACCGCTCCCCGTGTGCCTCCTTGAGCAAGACGATCGGCTGGTTTGTGGGCATTTCAACGCGTACGCCCACGACCTCCATCTGCAACACGGGCTGCTCCGTATTCGACTGGCCGGTGGCCCGGCACAGGTCATTGGTGGTCCGCTTCTGCAATTCAACGTAACACCCGGCAGGCCCCGAATGTCCCGCCGGAGGGGCCCGGTCCGGCTCGGCCGTCCGGCACCCCCGGAGGCTCGGCCGCGCGGCACAGCGGCGGCGCGGCCGCCCCCGGCCGGGCGGCTCATCCTCCCAGGACGGTGCGCACGCCGATGCGCACCAGCGCGGCGTGCAGGTCGAGCAGCAGCGTGGAGGCCTCCCGGGCCACCTCGTCCGCCTCGCCGATCGCGCCGGGCGCGCGCCGTTTGAGTATCGGCGCGACGGTCTGCTCGACCAGCCCCGCCTCACGCTCGGCCGCCGCCTTGACGGCGCGCAGGTGACGGGCGTGCAGGCCGAAGCGGGCCAGCGCGCCGACGGTGCGCGCCACCTCCAGCGCGTCCTGGTCGTAGCGCCTGGCGCGGGCGGCGAGCAGGCCGTAGTCCTCCAGCTCGGTGAGCGTCCCGTCGTCGATCCCGGCCGCCTCCAGCAGCTCGGCACGGCTCAGCCGCACCTCCTGCGTCTCCTGCGCGCCGGGGACGGCGCGGGGGCGGCCGAGCTCCTCGGCCATCCGATCCTTGATCACCCGCAGCGGGAGGTAGTGGTCGCGCTGCTCGGTGAGGATGTAGCGCAACTGCTCCACGTGCAGGTGGGTGAACTTGCGAAAGCCCGACGGGCTGCGCTCGGGCTCGATGAGCCCCTCACCCTCCAGGAAGCGGATCTTGGAGATCGTGACGTCGGGGAACTCGCCCTGCAGGAGGGCGAGGACCTCCCCGATGCTCATGTGCGAGCGTGCCGCCTGCGAACTCATGCGCCGCCGGCGCTCCGCATGAGGAACAGGAGACGGAACTTGCCGATCTGCACCTCGTCGCCGGAGTGCAGCGGCACCTCCTCGATGCGCTCGCGGTTGACGTAGGTGCCGTTGAGGCTGCCCACGTCGCGCACGGAGAACTGGCCGCCCCGGTGACGGTAGAACTCGACGTGGCGGCGCGAGACCGTGATGTCGTCGAGGAAGATGTCGCTCTCGGGATGGCGCCCGGTGGTGGTGAGGTCCTTGTCGAGGCGGAACCGGCTGCCCTGGTTGGGGCCCCTGGTCACCGTGAGCAACGCCGTGCCCGGCGGCAGCTGTTCGACCAGCGCCTGCTCGGCCAGCAACATGTTGCCGGTCTCAGCCTCGTACGCCTCGATTCCCGCGACGGAGATCGTCGATGTCGTGTCGGCGCTGACCTCGGGCCTGGTCAGCGGAGACCCACAACGGGAACAGAAACGGGCATCCTCGGGGTTGGCGTGCCCGCACTGCGTGCAGTAGACGCTCGGCATCGATCGGCTCGGCCTCCTACCGCGAAGACGCGGCGACGGTGCTCGGGGCGCGCCTCGCTTCGCTCTTCAAGTTTGCGAATGCCGCAACTTACGCTGCTGAACGGCAAAGGTCAAGGCGGGGCGCTGGACGACGGGTTCGGACGGTGACAAAGTTACCGCCGCCCGAGCCCGCAGGTCCATGCCGCCGCGCCTTTACACGATACGATCTTGCACGGCTCTATGCGAACCCCTGCACCCCGTTACGGAGGGTGACATTCCTCTCAGAGGCTCGTCCGGGGAGCTCAGCCGGCCGCCTGTTCGACGACGCGGGCCCAGCGTTCGAGGAGCGCCTGGGCGGTGTCGACGTCCTGAGCCTCGGCCCACAGGTCGGTGACGGGCTCGGTGGCGGCGGGCAGGATGAGCACCCAGCTTCCGTCGTCGCCGGTCACCCGCACCCCGTCGGTCGTGTCGATCCGGTGCCGCCCGGGTCCCGCCTCGACGGACTCGATGACCGAGCGCATGACGGCTCCCTTGGCCGCCCACCGCGTCGGCACGGTGCGCTTCAGCAGCCGCGCCAGGGGGATGCGGGCGTCGATCTGGCTGAGCGAGAGCCGGGTGCGGGCGACGAGGCCGAGCAGCCGCATGAACGCTGCCAGCCCGTCGACGGCGGGCGAGAACTCCGGCACCACGAAGCCGCCCCTGCCGTCGCCCGCGAAGATCATGTCGTGGTCGGCGGCGGCCGAGGTGAGCGCGTCGAGCGTGGTCGGGGTCCACCGCACCTGGACGCCGTGGAAGCGGCAGACCTGCTCGGCGACCCTGGTCGTGGTGACGGGCAGCGCCACCCGGCCGCCCCGGCGTTCGGCGGCCACCAGGTCGAGCACCACGAGCAGGGCGCGTTCCTCGCCGATGAGCTGGCCCATCTCGTCCACGAGGGCGATGCGCTCGCCCACGGGGTCGAAGCGGACGCCGAAGGCGGCCCGGGAGGAGCTGACGAGCTCCGACAGGCGTTGCAGGTCGCGGCGGCGCTCGGCGAGCGTCTCGGTGGGCGAGGTGTCGTCGAGGCGGGCGTTGACGGTGAGCACGTCCACGCCGACCCGGCCGAGCAGGGTCGGCAGGACGAGCGAGGAGGTGCCGCCGGCGCAGTCGACGACGACCTTCATGCCGTCGATGCCGGTCATGTCGATGCGGCGCAGCAGCTCGTGGGTGTAGTCCTCCACGACGCGGGCGGGGTAGTTGAGCTCGGCGATCTCGCCGGGGAAGGCACGGCGGAACTCCTGCCGGGAGAAGACCCGCTCCAGCTTGCGCTGGGCGGCGGCGGGCAGGTCGGCACCCCGGTCGTCCATGATCACGATGTCGGCGCTCTGCGGGTCGCCGGCGGTGGTGCGCAGCGCGATGCCGCCGGCGACGGACTCGCGGGCGGTGTGGAAGCGGGCCACCGGCAGCGGGGCGGCCTCCAGGTCCAGCACGTTGATGGCGCTGGCGGTGAGCGCGCTGATGACGGCCCGCTTGAGCGCCCTGGCGGCCAGGGAGGAGTCGCGGGAGGTGACGACCTGGGCGCCCTTCTTCAGGGTGGTGGCGTACGCGCTGGCCAGCCTTACGCACAGCTCGGGGGTGATCTCGACGTTGACCAGGCCGCTGACGCCGCGCGGGCCGAACAGGCTGCGCTGGCCGCGCGACTCCCAGATGACGCTGGTGTTGACGACCGCGCCGGCCTCGATGGTCTTGAACGGGTAGACCCTGACGCCGCTGGAGATGTACGCCTCGGACTCGATGACGCACTCGTCGCCGATGACGGCGTCCTCCTCGATGCGGGCGCCGGACATCACGTCGGTGCTCTTGCCGATGACGCAGCCGCGCAGGTGGGCGCCGGGGCCGAGGTAGACGTTGTCGTGCACGACGGCCCGGTGCAGGAAGGCCCCCTCGCGCACGACCGCGTTGTTGCCCAGCACGGTGAACTCCCGCAGCTCGGCGCCCGCCTCGACCTTGGCGTAGTCGCCGATGAGCAGCGGCCCCTTGAGCACCGCGTCGGGGTCGACGGAGGCCGACTCGGCGACCCAGACGCCGGGCGAGAGCTCGAAACCGCCGAGGTCCAGCCTGACCCGCCCGGACAGGGCGTCGGCATGGGCCTTGAGGTAGCTCTCGTGGGTGCCGACGTCCTCCCAGTAGCCGTCGGCCACATAGCCGTAGATGGGGGCGCCGGCATCGAGCAGCCGGGGGAAGACGTCGGCCGACCAGTCGACGGGCTCGCCGCCGGCGACGTGGTCGAGGACCTCGGGCTCCATGACGTACACGCCGGTGTTGACCGTGTCGGAGAAGACCTGGCCCCAGGTGGGCTTCTCCAGGAAGCGCTGCACCCGTCCGGTCTCGTCGACGATGATGATGCCGAACTCGAGGGGGTTGGGGACGCGTTTGAGCCCGATGGTGACCAGGGCCGAGGTCTCGCGGTGGAAGCGGACCATGTCGGTCAGGTCGATGTCGGTCAGCGCGTCGCCGGAGATGACGAGGAACCTGCCGTCGCGCAGCCGGTCGGCGGCGTTCTTGACGCTGCCGGCCGTGCCGAGCGGGATGTCCTCGGTGGCGTACTGCAGGTTCATGCCGAGCTCGTCGCCGTCGCCGAAGTAGTTGCGCACGAGCGCGGCGAGGAACTGCAGGGTGACGACCGTCTCGGTGACGCGGTGCCGCTTGAGCAGGCGCAGCACGTGTTCCATGATCGGGCGGTTGGCTACGGGGAGCAGGGGTTTGGGCTGGTTGGCCGTCATCGGCCGCAGCCGGGTGCCCTCGCCTCCCGCCATGACGACCGCCTTCACACGATCACTCCTTTGTGGTCGCAGTCACGAGCCGGCGCACTTGTACCACATACAGTGCCCCTGCCCACCAGTACAGACCTGTTCCCCACAGAGCGAAGGCCCATCCCGTGATTCGCGCCAGGTCGGCGTACCAGCCGGTGTGGGAGGCGAGGAAGAGCAGCGGGAAGGCGTACATGAGGTTGAACATGGCGGCCTTGCCGAGGAAATGCACCTGGAGTGCCCGGTAGCCGTGCCGGCGGAGGACGGGGATGAAACAGGCGACGAACAGTTCGCGGCCGAGGATGACGGCCACCAGCCACCAGGGGATGACGTCGCGGATGAGCAGCGCCAGGATCGTGGCGAAGACGTAGAGCTTGTCGGCGGCCGGGTCGATGATCCGGCCCAGCTTGCTGGTCTGGTCGAACGCGCGGGCGATCTTGCCGTCGAGCCAGTCGGTGAACCCGGCGACCGCGAGCACGGCGACCGCCCAGCCGTCGGCCTTCGGCCCGAGGACGAGCCAGAGGAAGACGGGCACGCCGAGAAGTCGCAGGAAGCTCAGCAGGTTGGGAACCGTCCAGATCCGGTCCTCGGCGGAAGTTTCGCTCACGCAGCAGACCCTACTGCGTCACCTGTGGCTCCAGGCGGCCCCGGCCGGGCCGTCTCCCAGGCCGTCTCCCGCGCTGTCCCCGGCGCCGTCTCCCGGCGCCCCTTCCCGCCTCCCCGAAGGTCCCCACCGGCCTCCCGGGGGCGGGCGGGGGCTGGTGGGTGAACGGGCGCGGGTGATCGACGACCGCGGGTCAGGCGCGCAGGAAGGAGTGGGTGCGGGCCAGCGGCTCGAAGCCGAGGCGCCGGTAGAAGTCCTTGGGCCAGTCGGCGTCGTCGGCCACCAGGAAGACCAGGTCGTTGCCGGCCGCCTCCGCCAGCAGGGCCGTCATGAGCGTGCGCGCGTGCCCGCGGCCGCGGTGGCGGGTGCCGGTGTGCACGCTCTCGATCTGGGCCACCCCGTCGTGCACGTACAGGTCGGCCCTGGCGGCGATCCGACCGTCGGCGTCGCGTACGCCCCGGAACTGCACCACGTCGGCGCCGCGCAGCCGTTCGCCGACGCGCAGCGCGAGCCCTTCGACGACGGTCTCGCCGGCGTCGGGCAGCAGCTCGCGCCAGTCGTGGCGCAGCACGGGCAGCAGTTCCTCCAGGGTGAGGTGCTCGGCCGGCGGCGGGTCCTGCGGCGGCCGGCCGCGGAACACCATGATCAGGTTGGTGTCGTGGGCGTAGCCGGCGGCGGCGAAGGCGGGCGCGTAGGCGGCGCCGAGCACGTCGTCGTCCACGCACACGTACCGGTGGGCCCGGCCGGCCAGCACCTCGTCCGCCATCCGCAGCACCTCGCCGGCCGCCGGCGCCTCCCCCGCGCCCGGCGACGTCTCGCCGCCGATGGCCGGAGCGGTGCCCGGCGGGCGGATGATCAGCCTGTTGTCGTCGTACGAGCCGGGGTAGCGGTCGTTGAGCACGGCGAAGCCGCCACGCTGCTCGACGACCCGGCCGGCCCTGCGGCGGGCGAACCCGTGCTCGAACGCGATGATCCGGGCCAGCTCAGCCCGCACGGCGCGCCTGTGCCACGAAGGAGCGGATGAGGGCGGAGTCCTTCACCCCCGGCGCCACCTCGACGCCGCTCGACACGTCCACCCCCCACGGGTCTGCGGCGGCGACGGCCTCGGCCACGTTCGCGGGGCTGAGGCCGCCCGCGAGCATCCAGCGGCCGGTGGGCCGGCCGCGCACGGCCGCCCAGTCCCACGGCAGGCCGGAGCCGGGGCGGGGCGCGTCGACGATGAGCAGGTCCTCGTCGAAGGCGCCGCAGCGCAGGTCGGCGGTGGAGTCGACCGCCCTGACCAGGGTGGCGCCCAGGTCCTTGAGCGCCGTGAAGTCGGCGTGCGGGTGGCGGCCGTGCAACTGGACGGCGCCCACCTGCGCGGCCAGGGCCGCCGCGCGGACGGTCGCCGGGTCCTCGCCGCGGAACACCCCCACGGTCAGCACGTGGCCGGGCACCAGGCGGGCGAGTGCGGCGGCCCGCTCGGGTGCGACCCGGCGAGGGCTCTCGGTCAGCACGAACCCGATGGCGTCGGCGCCCGCCTCGACGGCGGCGGTCACGTGCTCGGGCTCGCTCAGCCCGCAGATCTTGACGTACACACGGTCGAGGTTAGCGGCGGCGGGCGGCTCCCGGGGACCAGGCCCAGACGAGGATGGCGGTGGTCAGCCCGAACATGACGACCCCGTTCGGCAGGTGGGCGCCCAGCATGGCCCAGGTGAAGTGCTGGCCCATCTCGGCGATCAGCAGCACGACGCCGGCGAGCGCGGGCCAGCCGGCTCCGCGCCCGGGCCGCCAGACGAGCACGGCGAGGACGACCTGGGCGATCGCCACCAGGTGGGAGAGCATCCCGGCCATGACGTGGCTCTCGGCCATGGCGCCGCCGCCCGCCTGCACCGCCTGGCCGGCCAGCGAGGCGGCCACGACCAGGGCGGCGGCGTGCGCGACGACCGCGATGCGCAGCCCGTACAGCAGCCCGGCGGGCACCGCCCCGGACCGGACCGGTGCGGCGTCGCCCCGCAGAGCGGCCCCGTGCGCGCCCGCCCCCTGGAGGGCGGCTTCCTGGAGAGCGGCGTTGTGCGAGGTGTCCTGGCCGGGGTCGCGCATGGTGAGGTCCTTCCTGAGGAAACGGAGGACCACATGGTCGTCGCCGGGGACGGGCCCGGTCGTCAGCCCGGCGGATTATTCGCGGGTCCCCCGTGGGGATGACGCCGGGCCGGGCGACCGGCCGGCGACCGGCCGGTCGCCCGGCTAGGACCGCAGGCGCCGCGGGTGCGGGCGCACCGGCCGGAAGGAGGCGTCCACCAGGCCGCTGCGGTGCGCGACGACGGCGGCCTGGATGCGGTTGCGCAGACCCAGCTTGTCCATCGCGGCGGCGACGTGGGTCTTGACCGTGGTGACCCCGACGTGCAGTTCCTCGGCGATCTCGGCGTTGGACAGGCCGGTGCCCACCAGGGCGAGGACCTCCAGCTCCCGTTCGGTCAGCCCGGCGGGCGCGGGTGCGGCGGCGCGCTCACCGGCGGCGAGGAACCCCTCCACGACGCGGCGCAGCACCGACGGGGCCAGCAGCTGCTCCCCCGCCGAGGCGCGGCGCACGGCGTCGACCATGCGTTCCGGCTCGTCGTCCTTGACCAGGAAACCGACCGCGCCGGCGCGCAGGGCCGCGTGCACGTTGGCGTCCTCGGCGAACGTGGTCAGCACGACGATCCGGCTGGCCGGCCGGGCGGCGAGGACGCGCCTGATCGCCTCGAGACCGTCGACGCGGGGCATGCGCAGGTCCATGAGGATCACGTCGGGCAGGTGCCGTTCGGCGAGCCGGACCGCCTCGGCGCCGTCCTCGGCCTCGGCGACGACCTCCATGTCGCCGGCCGCCTGCAGCAGCATCCGCACGCCGGCGCGGACGAGCGCCTGGTCGTCGGCCACGAGGACGCGGATCATCCGGCGTCCCCGGGCCGGGCCCCCGCGGACGCCCTGCTCCCGGCCCCGCCTTCGGTCCACTCCCCGGCCCCGTCTTCGGCCCCGCCGCCCGGGTCCAGGGCATGGCTCCGGGGGGCGCTCAGGGCCATGGCGCTCCCGGGTGTGGTGCTCCGGGCCGTGGGCAGGAAGGCCGCCAGCCGCCAGCCGCCGTCCCCGTCCGGCCCGGCCGCGAGGGTGCCGCCGAGCGCCCGGATCCGCTCACGCATGCCCGCCAGGCCGCGGCCGGAGGAGGGCAGGCGTTCCACGTGACCGGGCGGGCGGCCGTTGTGGATCTCGATGGACAGGCCCCTGCCCGTGGTGGCGAGGGCGACGCGGACCTCGGTGCCGGGGCCGGCGTGTTTGAGCACGTTGGTGAGGCCTTCCTGGATGATGCGGGCGGCGGAGGCGCGGGCGACGAGCGGGGACCGGTCGGCGGCCGGGTCGAGGACGAGATCGACGACGAGCCCGGCGGCGGCCACCCGTTCGGCGGACTCGCGCACGACGTCGGCGGGGTCGGCGAGCATGCCGGTGCGGCGGGCGAAGCCCGCGCCACCGGGAACCGGGAGCCGGTCCTGGGCCGCGACCGCGACGGACGAGCCGCCCGGCGGGCGGTGGGTGGCGGGTCCACCGTCCGGGCCGAGGTACGCGCCGAGCCCGCCGCCCCCGCCGAGGTGGGCGGCGGGCTCGGCCTCCAGGGCGCGGTACGGGGCGGGCGGGCCGGTGTGGGGGTCGGGCGGGTCGTCGGCGGAGGGGGGCGCGTACTCGGGGGCGCACAGCACGTCGAGCAGGCCGCGCAGGTCCTCCAGCACCTGGTGGCCGGTGTCGCGGATGTCGCCGAGGGCGTCGGCGACAGGCCCCTCGGGGGCCGCGTAACGGGCGGCGCCCGCCCGCAGCACCATGGCGCCCACATGGTGGGCCACGATGTCGTGCACGTCGCGGGCGATCCGCTCGCGTTCGGCGAGCTGGTCGGCGCGGACCTGCGCCACCGCCAGCCGCGCCGACTCGCGGGCGCGCAGCCGCTCGGCGCGGGCCGCGGCCTGGCGGACGCCGAGGTAGCGGCCGATCGCGATGGGCGTGATCACCAGCGCCATCAGCACGACCACCCGGAACGGCGTGATGTCGGTCCCGGGCACGACGACGGCGGCGCCGGCCAGCAGGCAGCCCACCAGGTACGCGATCACGGTCCACACCCAGGAGCTGACCCGCAGGGCGAACACCGCAAGAGCGATCATGGTGAGGATCAGGCAGGTGTTGACCGCTTCCTGCAGGTAGGTGTCGGCGGCCAGCAGCAGCGCGCCCTGCAGCACGATCACCATGCCGGGCAGCCTGCGCGCCACGCCGAGGGACAGCCCGCCGGCGACGGCGAACAGCCCCACCACCCAGACCGGCATGGAGCCGCTGTCCCAGTCGGTCCACGTGCCCAGCACGGCGCTCGCCACGCCCGCGCCGGCCAGCAGCAGGTCGGGGGTGAGGTCGTCGTTGTCCAGGCGCCCGGCGGGGCCGCGCAGGGAGACGCCGACGAGAACCGGGAGGAGGGGCACGACCACGGAGAAGGTCCAGGTGTTGACGGTGATCAGGACGCCGGGGTCGAGCAGGTTGACGACGGTGGCCGGCACCGCGGCCAGCAGGGCCACGACGACGGCCCACCGGTCGTACTGGTGCGCCACGACGCCGACCGCCACGCACAGCAGCATCTGCGCCGTGTTGCAGGTGAACGACTCCACCAGGTCGGCGAAGACCAGTATCACCGCCAGGTAGAGGCTCACCGGGAGCGGCCACCGCCGCAGGAACGCGAGGGGCGCGCCCACCAGCAACGCCATCGGGACCGTCATGAACTCGGGCAGGTGTGCCCCGCCGCCCGCCTTGCCCGACAGCAGCAGATCCAGCCCGGTCCCCGAGACGGCCAGGAGGACGTCGAGCGGCATACCTCGCCAACGCATACCGGCACGTTATCCGGACAAAGCGGCTTTCCCGATCCTCCGTGCGGATGACCCGGCCTCCTCCAAGTGGCCGGACCCCTGGCCGGTCGGCTGATCACCCGCCCGCCGGGAGGTCCCTACGGTGGCGGCATGCCCCATGACACCGCGTTGTTCTTCGGCCAGTTCCTGCGCGCTCCCGCGACGGTGGGGGCGTTCGCGCCCAGCTCGCGCCGCCTTGCCGCATCGGTCTGCGCGCCCGTGCCGGAGCGCGGGGAGCCCACCGTGGTCGAGCTGGGGCCGGGCACCGGGCCGTTCACCGAGGAGATCCAGCGGCGGCTGGACGGACGCGGCAACCACCTGGCCGTGGAGCTCAACGAGCCCATGGCGGCCCTGCTCGCGCGGCGGTTCCCCCTGGTGGACGTGATCAACGGCGACGCCGCCGACCTGACGCGGCTGCTCACCGAGCGCGGCCTCGGCCGGGCCGACGTGGTGGTCAGCGGGCTGCCGTGGGCCGCCTTCCCGGCCGCCTCACAGCGCCGCCTGCTCGACGCGGTGTGCTCGGCGATGAGCCCGGGCGGCGCGTTCACCACGTTCTCGTACGTGCACGCCATCCCGCTGGGCTCGGCGCGGCGCTTCCGCGCGTTGCTGGCCGAGCGGTTCGAGGAGGTGGTGCCGAGCCGTACGGTGTGGCGCAACGTGCCTCCGGCGTTCGTCTTCCACGCCCGTCGCCCCCGTCCGGACGACTCGGCTCAGAGTTGACATCCTCCCCCTCGTAAACGAGGGGGATTCCAACCGTCGCCGGTTGGTCTTCCTGCTTCACCGCCGGTCGCCCGCACGAGAGGACTCTCGTTGAGGTCTTACACCAGCTCCACAGGCGTTTCAGCTCTCCGCAAGCCCTGCGGCGAGCACGTTCTCGGCCGCGTTCACATCCCGGTCGTGGACCGCGCCACAAGGGCACTCCCACTCCCGGACATTCAACGGCATCTTCTCCCGCAGCGCGCCGCACGCCGAGCACAGCTTGCTGGAGGGGAACCAGCGGTCCACCGCCACCAGCGTGCGGCCGTACCACTGGGCTTTGTACTCCAGCATGGAGCGCAGTTCCCCCCACGACGCGTCGGAGATGGCGCGGGCCAGGGAGTGGTTCTTGACCATGTTGCGGACGGTCAGGTCTTCCACGGCGATCACTTGGTTCTCGCGGACAAGCCGTGTGGTGACCTTGTGCAGGTGGTCCCTTCTGCGGTCGGTGATCCGGGCGTACACCTTGGCCACCCGCAGCCGGGCCTTGGCCCGGTTGTTCGACCCCTTCTCCTTGCGGGCGAGCGCCCCCTGGGCCTTGGCCAGCTTGCGCCGGTCGCGGCGCTCGTGGCCAGGGTTGACGATCTTCTCCCCGGTGGAGAGCGTGGCCAGCGCGGTGATGCCCGCGTCCACGCCCACCGACTGCTCTACCGGAGCGAGCGGGCTGATCTTCTCCTCGACCAGGAGGGACACGAACCAGCGCCCGGCCGCGTCCCGGCTCACGGTCACCGTGGACGGCTCCGCACCCTCCGGCAGCGGGCGCGACCACACGATGTCCAGCGGCGTGTCCATCTTCGCCAGCGTCAACCGGCCGTCCCGCCAGCGGAACGCCGATCGGGTGTACTCCGCGCTCGCCTTGGACTTCTTCTTGCTCTTGAACGTCGGGTACTTGGCCCGCTTGGCGAAGAAGTTGGCGAACCCGGCTTGAAGATGCCGCAGCGCCTGCTGGAGCGGCACGGACGACACCTCGGACAGGAAGTCGAACTCGCCGCTGCGCTTCCACGCCGTGAGCATCGCCGACGACTCCACGTAGGAGACGCGCTTGCCTTCCAGGGTGTAGGCGCGGGTGCGTTCCTCCAGCGCCTTGTTGTACACGAAGCGGACGCAGCCGAACGTCCGGGCAAGCTCGGAAGCTTGCTCAGAGGTCGGGTAGAAGCGGTACTTGTAGGCCCGCTTCACGATCTGCGCTATGCCTCACATGAATCAGCTAAGGATCGTGTGTGTGTTCGAGACGCCGGTTCGCCTGACGGCGAATCGGCTACCCCTGTCCTGCTCCGCAGGGGTCCGATTCCTCCCCCCGCCTGAAGGCGGGGGTCTCCTCGGAGGTATCTGATGAGATGAAGGGCGCACCCGGGGTGGACGAGCTAGGTCTCAACTCCCCCGCCTGCCGGGTGCCCGGGGCCCCGTGGTCGGCGCCCTTCACCCCCGCCTGCCCGGAACCTGTGGATCACGTGCCGCGTCCGGTCCGTGATCGCCACTGACGGACCCGGGCAGCAGGCCCTCCCTGGCGACGGCGATGCCGTGGCGCCGGGGCCCGGGGCGGGCCGGGGCCTGGGCGGCGGGGCGGCGTTCTCGGCCTCGCCGGCCGGGCCCGTCAGCTGCTCGCACCGGTGCGGCGACGGGTCCGCGACATCCTTTTCTGCCATGGACCTGCGCCTACCCCCGGTGGCGGGGCTATCACCTGATCGTCACGACGCCTCCCGGTCAGAGGCGTCGAGCCCCAGGTCGGCCCGCAACCGGCGGGCCAGGAAAGCGCGGGCCTGCCCGGCCTGGTCGAACAGGCCGGGCAGGCCGAAGAAGCTGTGGACCGCGCCGTCGAACCTGCGCACCTCGACCGGCACCCCCGCCGCCGCCAGGCGCGCCCCGTACCGCTCGCCCTCGTCGCGCAGCACGTCGCAGCCGGCGGTCACGATGGTGGCGGGCGGCAGCCCCTCGACGGACGGCAGGCGCAGGGGCGACAGGCGCGGGTCGGCGGGGTCGGCGTGCGGCGCGTACTGCGCGGCGAACCACGCCATCTCCCTGGCGTCGAGCCCGAACCCGGTGGCGAACTCGGCGTAGCTGGGGGTGTCCATCGCCACGTCGAGCACCGGGTAGACGAGTGCCTGGTGGGCCAGGGCGAGGCCGGCGTCGCGGGCCCGCCAGGCGGCCACGGCCGCCAGGTTGCCGCCGGCGCTGTCGCCGATCACCGCGACCGAGCCGTCGCACTGGTAGAACGCGGGCCGGGCGAACACGTCGCGGACGACGGTCCAGGCGTCGTCGGCCGCGGCCGGGAAGGGATGCTCGGGCGCCAGCCGGTAGCCGACGGACACCACGACGGCGCCGGTGCGGACGGCCAGGTCACGGCCGACGGCGTCGCTGCGCCGGACGCTGCCGAACACCCAGCCGCCGCCGTGGAAGTAGACCAGGACCGGCAGCGGCCCGTCACCCCGGTCGGCGCGGTAGACGCGGATCGGCACGCCCTCGGCGTTCTCGTCGCGGACGGACGGCAGGCGGACGAGCGGGCCCCGGTGGACGGCCAGCCCGTCGGTGACCCGCATCTCGCGGATGCGCTCCAGGTCGAGCGTGGCCGGGTCGATGCCGAGGTCCGAGGGGTAGCGGGCGACGTGGTCGCGCGCCTGGGGATGCAGCGGCATGGCTGGAGCCTAGCGGTGGGGGCGGTGGGAGGGTCAGCGGGCGGCTTCGACGAGGGCGTCGAAGAGGGCGGCGCCGGTGCCGCGTTCGGGGTGCCACTGCACGCCCACCGCGAACCGGTGCCCCTGCAGCTCGACGCCCTCGACGATCTGGTCGTCGGCCCAGGCGACGGCGAGCAGCCCGCCGCCCAGCCGCCGCACCGACTGGACGTGCGGCGCGACCACCTCGACCCGGTCGCCCACGGCCTTGCCCAGCTTGCTCGACACGCTGACCTGGATGACGTGCTCGGTTCCGGGCTTGCCGTGCCGCTCGTGGCCGAGCGAGCCGGGCAGCCACGGGATGAGCGTGCCGCCCTGGGCGACGTTGAGCACGTGCATGCCGCGGGCGATGGCCAGGATCGGCACGCCGGCCTCGACGGCCGCGCGGGCCAGGGCCAGCTCGAAGCTGTCGCGGTGGTCCTGCGCGGCGGGCACCCGCTCGTCCTGCTCGCCGCCGTAGGCGGCGGCGCCCACCTCGACGCCGCCGGCCAGCACCAGGCCCCGCAGGCCGCGCACGTAGTCGGCGGCGGCGTGCGGGTCGAGCGGCGGCAGCACCACGGGCGCGCCACCGGCCTTGCCGACCGCCTTGGCGTAGGCGGGAGGGGACAGCACCGCCTCGCGCACCCAGTCGCTCCAGCGGGCGGCCTCGAAGTAGGCGGTGATGCCGATCAGCGGTCGGGACATGCGGCCTCCACAGGCGTGCGGGCGTCGCGCGCCGCCCGCGAGGCGGGGCGGCGGCCACTGGCCCCCATCATGGCGCACACCTTTCGGCTCGTGGCACCCCTCCGGAGGATCCCCTGCCGTCACCCGCGCGCCGGGACGCCCCGGGAAAACCGGTTGCCCGGCCGGGCGGGGCGGTGCTGGGCTGGCGGGGTGGAACACGACGAGGTGCTGGCGGCGTACGACCGGCAGATGCGACGCGACGTCCGTCCCGACGCGCCCGGGGTTCGGGTGGAGCGGGCCGGCGCGGTGGTACGGCAGACGGCACCGGCCACCGGCTGGAACGGCGTGCTGTGGTCAGATTTGCCGGAGACGGGCGCGGGAGAGGTGGAGGCGGCCATCGCTCGGCAGGTGCGGCACTACGCGGCGCTGGGGCTGGCGTTCGAGTGGAAGCTGTACGCCCACGACCGGCCGCGCGACCTCGGGCGGCGGCTGATCGCGGCCGGTTTCACGCCGGAGCCCGCCGAGACGCTCATGGTGGCAGAGACGGCGGCGGTCGTGCGGGCCACCGACCGGGCGGCCGCACCCGCGGAGGGCTCGGCGGGCGAGGGGTGTCTGCCCGGTGGTGTGCGGCTGGTGCCGGTGACCGACGCGGCCGGGGTGGAGCTGATGGCGGAGGTGCACGAGCAGGCGTTCGGCACGGGCCGCGACGCGATCCGGCACCGGTTGCTCGCGCTGCTGGCCCAGGAGCCGGGCACCGTGGCGGCCGTGGTGGCGCTGGCGGGCGGGCGCCCGGTCAGCGCGGCGCGGATGGAGCTGCCGCCGGGCACCGACTTCGCGGGCCTGTGGGGCGGCGGCACGGTGCCGGGCCACCGGGGGCGGGGCCTCTACCGCGCCCTGGTCGGCTTCCGCGCGCGGCTCGCCGCCGAGCGCGGCTACCGCTACCTCCACGTGGACGCCTCGGAGCAGAGCCGCCCGATCCTGCTCCGGCTCGGATTCGCGCCGTTGAGCACCACGACCCCGTACCTCTTCACCCCATAAACGCGAATAGAAGATTCATTCATCTTTTAGGACCATAAATCAGCACCCGCCGTAGCGGCGCATAACATTACTGTCACGCATAGTTCGGGTAAGCCCCCTAGTGGGGTGAATCGGTTGTGACGCCCAGGTAGCGGTGTAAGACTCGATTTCGAGCGTTCGGATGTGCCGGGGCCCGCCGTCCGCTCAAGACCCGGAGCCGTCAGGGAGGTGGAACTACGCGACCGGAATACCATTCCGGTCAACAGGGTGAGGTTGATGAGGCAATGCCGTTGAATCCGCGCCTGGTAAAAGAGAGTTTCTCCGTCATCGAACCCGTGGCCGACAAGGCGGCCGCCTATTTCTACGGCCGGTTGTTCGCCGCGAACCCGCATCTGCGCGGCATGTTCCCGCCGGCCATGGACGGGCAGCGCGACCGGCTGTTCCGCGCCCTGACCCGTATCGTCTGGAGCCTGGACAGCCCCGACAGCCTGGCGGCCTTCCTGGGCCAGCTCGGCCGCGACCACCGCAAGTACGGCGTCACCGCCGACCACTACGACGCGATCGGCGCCGCGCTGCTGGCCACCGTCCGCAAGTTCGCCGCCGACGTCTGGGACGAGGAGATCGAGGCCGCCTGGGTCTCGGCCTACCGGACCGCCGCCGACACGATGATCGAGGCCGCCGGCTCGGCCGCCGAGGTCATGCCCGCGTGGTGGCTCGCCGACGTCATCGACCACGAACGACGCGCCCAGGACATCGCCGTCATCACGCTCCGGCCGACGCAGCGCCTGCCGTACACGGCAGGCCAGTACGTGACCGTGCAGACGGCGCGCTGGCCCCGCGTGTGGCGGACCTTCTCCATCGCCAACGCGCCGCGCCCCGACAACACGATCCGCCTGCACGTGCGCTCCGTCCCGGGCGGGTGGGTCTCGACCGCGCTGACCCGCGACACCCGCATCGGTGACACGATCATGATCGGCCCGCCGATGGGCACCCTGGCCCCGCCGGACGACGCCTCCCGCGACGTGCTGTGCGTGGCGGGCGGCACCGGCCTGGCGCCGCTGAAGGCCGTCATCGAGCAGATCATCGCCTCGGGCCGGCGCTCCCACGTCCACCTGCTGTACGGGGCGCGCACCTCGGCCGAGCTGTACGACCTGCCCGACCTGTTCCGGATGGCCGCGTCGTTCCCGTGGCTGCGGGTGGTGCCGGTGGTGTCGCACGAGCCCGCCTACGACGGGATGCGCGGCCGCCTGCCGGAGGTCACGCAGCGCTTCCACTCCTGGGCCGAGCACGAGGTGTACGTGTGCGGGCCGTCCGCCATGGTGCACGAGACGGTGCGGCGGCTGCAGATCGACGGCGTGCCCCTATCGCGCATCCACCGCGACGTCGTCCACGACGAGCGTTAGCGGGCGAAGGCCGCCGCGGTCTCCTCGTCGTTCGGCCAGAACGTCTCGATGGCCAGCTCCGACACCGTCACGTCCACGGGCGTGCCGAACGTGGCGATCGTGGTGAACATCGACAGCACCCGGTCACCGTGCCTGATCCGCAGCGGGATCAGGATGTCGGCCGGGCCCGGCACGTGCGCCACGTTGAGGTCGACCCCGGGGTAGGTGTAGGCGGCCAGCTCGTCGTGCAGCTCGGCCAGCGCCCCGTGGGCCGACGCCTCGGCCTGCCTGCGCAACTGGTGCAGCAGGTGGGCGCGCACCTCGGCCAGGTTGATCAGCCTGCCGCCCATGGCGTCGGGGTGCAGCGACAGCCGCATCGCGTTGATCGGCTCCTTCAGCAGCTCGGCCGGGACGCCGTCCATGAACATGGCGGCCGCCGAGTTGGCCGCGACCAGGTTCCACGCCGCGTCCACGACCAGCGCCGGGTACGGCTCGTGGCCGGCCAGGATCTTGTCCAGGGCCTGCCGCACCACCCCCATCTCGGGCGCGCGCACCTCCCGCTCGGGGAAGACCGGCGCGAACCCGGCCGCCACCAGCAGCCTGTTGCGGTGCCGCAGCGGCACCTCCAGTTCCTCGGCCAGTCTCATCACCATCTCTCGGCTCGGCCGGGCCCGCCCGGTCTCCAGGAAGCTGACGTGGCGGGCCGACACGTCAGCCTCGATCGCCAGGTCGAGCTGGCTCACCCGCCGCCGCTGCCGCCAGGACCGCAACAGGTCGCCGAAGGACTCCTCTGTCAATGCGAGTGCTCCCATGCCCGGCACATTACGGGACGGCGGGGAAGCGGCACGATTACCTCTGAGGTAGCGGACCCGCCCGCACGCCGATAACCGTCGGTTATGACAGCGGGTATTGGACGGCCCCGAACACCCCCGCCCAGGATGGACCTCCACCACCGAGGCTGTGAGGGGATCTCCATCGTGACCGATCTGACGGGGAGGACGGCTCTGGTGACCGGTGCCTCGCGGGGCATCGGTCGCGCCGTCGCGCGGCGGCTGGCCGCCGACGGCGCGCTCGTCGCCGTGCACTACGGCACCGGCCGGGCGGCGGCCGAGGAGACGGTGGCGGCGATCCTTGCGGCGGGCGGTCAGGCGTTCGCGGTGCGGGCCGACTTCGGCGTGGCCGGCGACGCGGAAGGCGAGCTGGACGCCCTGTTCGCCGGGCTCGAACAGGGGCTGGCCGGGCGCTCGCTGGACATCCTGGTCAACAACGCCGCCGTGATCGACTACAGCGCCACCATCGACGGGGCGACCCCGGAGAGCTACGACCGGATGTTCGCGATCAACGTACGGGCGCCGTTGTTCGTCACGCAGCGGGCGCTGCCGCTGATGCGCGACGGGGGCCGCGTCGTCAACGTCTCGTCCGGCGTCACCTGGTTCGCCACCCCGGAGATCGTGTACGCGATGACGAAGGGCGCGCTCAACGCCTTCGGCCGCTCGCTGGCCCACACCCTGGGCGAGCGCGGCATCACGGTCAACACCGTGTCGCCGGGCATCACCGAGACCGACATGAACGGCTGGCTGAGCGAGGACCCCGAGGCCGCGCGGCACGTCGCCGGCCTGATCTCGCTGGGCCGCCACGGGCAGCCGGCGGACGTCGGCGACGCCGTGGCGTTCTTCGCCTCCGACGACGCCCGCTGGATCACCGGGCAGACCCTGGAGGTGAACGGCGGCCTGCTCCTCGGTCCGCCGCGGCCCCGCTGACGGTCCCGCTGACCGTCCCGCTGACGGTCAAGCTGACGGTCGCGCTGACGTCCTCGTCACGGCAGCGGTCCCGGCCTCGTCACGGCCGCGTCGACGGCCGTCCGGGCAGGTGGCACCGCCTGCCCGGACGGCCCGCTCACCGGGCCTCAGCGCTCGAAGACGGAGATGTCGAGCGCCTGCGGCAGGTACCTCACCTCGCTGAAGGTGGACCGCTTCTTCCCGCCGAGCACCACGTAGCCCGAGTGGATGCCGTAGGCGGTGTTGCCGCGGTACCAGGGGCCGCCGCTGTCGCCGCCGGCGGTGTAGTGCTTGTCCATCGCGACCATGTCGCAGAAGTCGCCGTAGCACACGTTGATCCGGTGCACCTTGGGGCTGCCCTTGTAGCCGGTGGTCCGGCCGAAGTTGGAGATCGCCACCCCCTGCACCGCCCAGCGGGTGTCGTCCACGTACCTGGTCTTGCCGCGGTTGTAGTAGAAGGTCCGGGCGGCCGTGTAGCCGCCGGTGGTGAACCAGCCCACGTCGCCGTGGCCGCCCGAGTGGCGGCGCTTGCGGGAGATGGTGGTGTAGCTGGACGTGCCGTGGTTGAGGTAGCGCAGCTTGGACTCCCCGCAGTGGGCCGCGGTGGCGACGCCGCGGGCGTTGCCCTGCTTGACGGTGAACGCCGTGGTGCACCAGGTCGCGCCGTTCGTCTTGTCGAGGTAGCCGCCGCCGCGGATGTACGCCTCGGTGCCCATCTCGACCTTGTCGGCGACCTTCACCTCGACCTTGACGGCGGCGTTGGCGGCCCGCACGGGCTGGAGCCGGGCGCGGAAGCGTTCCTTGGCCTCCGGATCGGTCAGCGGCTCGGCCGGCTCCACCTCCACGGTGACCACGCCGGTCTCGATGTCGTACTCGCCGGCGCTGTTGGCGACGCCGGGCTGTTCGAGCATGCCGAAATGGGTCGTCCTGAGCGTCTGCCTCAGCTCCTCCTCGGAGTAGCCGCGGTCGGCGACGACCTTGACGGGGACGGGGACCGCCGCGGTCAGCTCGGCCGCCGTGGCCGGGGCCTCGCCCTTGAAGGCGATCCAGCCGCTGGTGCCGTCCTCGGCGACCACCGCTCCGGCGTACGTGTCCGGGTGGGCGTCCCGGAGCCGGTTGGCGACGGCGACGAAGTCGTCCTGCCAGCCGTACCGGGCGACGGCCTCGTCCAGGGTGATGCCCTCCTCCGTGGCGAGCTGCCGGAGGTCCTCCAGCTCGGCCTGGGCGGCGTCGGTGACGGTGGGGACGTCCTCCACCGGGTCCGTGTCGCCGTACGCGGCGGGGGCGGCGGAGATCGCGACGGTGGCCGCGACGGCGACCCCGAGTAACTTCCTGAGCACGTGCCGGTCCTTTCCCGAAGCGGATGAACGCGGCATGATCATCACAGGCCGCGGTTCACAATCGGTTCACCCCGCACGGTCAGCGATCATCACTTATCGTCCTCTTCCGTGAGATCATCATTTCGGTGCGGAGCCTGAATGGAGATCCGGCTTCTGGGCCCGCTGGACGTCGTCGGCGCCGACGGTCACGCCGTCGCGGTGACGAGGCGCAAGCACCGTCAGCTTCTCGCCCTGCTCTGCCTGGCCCCGGCCTCGGGCGTCTCCGCCGACCGGCTGATCCGCGGCCTGTGGAACGGGCGGGAGCCGCGCTCGGCGCGCGGCAACCTCAAGACGTACGTCTGCGACCTGCGCGGGCTGCTCGCCCCGGAGGTGACGATCGACGCGGTGCCCTACGGATACCGGGTCTCGGCCGCCGACGTGGACGCCGTCCGCTTCACCGCCCTGGCCGAGGCCGGCAGGCGGGCGCTGGAGGCGGCCCGGCACGAGGAGGCGACCCGCGACCTGGCGCGGGCGCTCGGGCTGTGGACCGGGCCCGCGCTGGACGGCCTCCACGACGGCTCCGACCCGCTCGGCCTGGCCGCCGCCGAGCTGACCGACCGGCGCCTGACCGCCGTGCACGATCACGTGGAGGCGCTGCTGGCGCTGCGGCGGCTGGACGAGGCCGTCGTCCTCCTGCGGGCGGCCCTCGCCGACGACCCGCTGCGCGAACGGCTCTGGGCGCAGCTCATGCTCGCCCTGTACCGCGACGGCCGGCGGGCGGCGGCGCTGGACGCCTACCGGGAGGCGTGGGCGGTCATCGCCGAGCTCCGGGGGCTGGATCCCGGCAGGGCGCTGACGGACCTGCAGACGCGGATGCTCAACGACGACACGCGGCTCGGCTGAGGATCACGGCGTCCCCGGCCCTCAGGAGGAGGCCGGGTCCACGCCGTCGTACGGCGGGACGGCGGGACGGCGGGACGGCGGGACGGCGGGACGGCGGGACGGTGCCAAATCTTGGCAAAACGGCCGCTCACCGGCGGGGAATCGGCCAGTCCCGGGCGGGCGGCCCATCGGCGTGGCACGATGGCCGCAACACGCACCCGAACCGATGGGAGCTTGGGCATGACTGACGCGCTGCTCGCGATCGGCACCCGCAAGGGCCTGTTCCTCGCCCGCTCGGCGGGCGGCGGCCCGTTCGAGGTGGAGCCGGTCCGGTTCGCCACGATCGGGGTGCCGTCCGTGGCGATCGACACCCGCGGCGACACTCCGCGCCTCCTCGCCGGCATCGAGTACGGCCATTTCGGGCCGTCCGTGATGTACTCCGACGATTTGGGCGCGTCCTGGCAGGAGGCGTCCCGCCCGCCGGTGGCGTTCCCCGACAAGACGGGGGCGACGCTGGAGCGGGTGTGGCAGATCCAGCCGTCACCGGCGGAGCCCGGCGTGGTGTGGGCCGGGGCCGAGCCAGCCGCCCTGTTCAGATCGGAGGACGGCGGCGTCACCTACTCCCTCGTCGAGGGGCTGTGGGAGCACCCGCACCGCGAACGGTGGCAGCCGGGCGGCGGCGGCCTGTGCCTGCACACGATCGTCCCGCACCCGTCCGACCCGCGGATCATGGGCGTCGCGGTGTCGGCGGCCGGCTTCTACCGCACGGCCGACGGCGGCCTGTCGTGGGAGGCGGCCAACCGCGGCATCCGCGCGCCGTTCCTGCCGGAGGGGCAGCAGTTCCCCGAGTTCGGGCAGTGCGTGCACAAGGTGAGCCTGCACCCCTCCCGGCCCGACCGGCTCTACCTGCAGCACCACTTCGGCGTCTACCGCAGCGACGACTTCGGCGGCACCTGGACCGACATCGGCTCGTCGCTGCCGTCCGACTTCGGCTTCCCGGTCGCGGTGCACCCCTCCCGGCCCGACACCGTCTACGTGCTGCCGCTGCAGGCCGACCTCGACCGCACCCCGGTCGGCCACCACCTGCGCGTCTACCGCAGCGACGACGGCGGCGGCACCTGGCGGCCCTTCGACCGGGGCCTGCCTGAGCCGCCGGTGTACGTGGGGGTGCTGCGCGACGCGATGACCGCCTCCGAGGCGGGGGTGTTCTTCGGCACCCGCGACGGCGAGGTCCACGTCTCGCGCGACGACGGCGAGAGCTGGACCCTGGTCGCCCGGCACCTGCCCGACGTGCTGACCGTGCGCGCGGCGGTGCTGTAGGCCATGGCCAAGCCCGTGACGATGGTCGTGTTCGTGCTCCCCGGCTCGCTGCGGCGCTGGGTGAGCGGGCTGAGCGAGGTGAAGGTGTTCGCCGTCGGGGCCGACACCGACACCCCGCCCACGCTGGGCGCCGCGCTCGACAAACTACGCCGTACGCACCCGCTGCTGGAGGAGCGGCTGCGCGATGAGTACGGGCGGATCCGCCGCCACATCAGCATGATCGTCTCCGGGGAGAACGCGCGGGGCCTCGGCAGCCTCGACTTCGCGCTGCCTCCGGGCGCCGAGGTCTACGTCCTGCCGACGCTGGCCTAGCCGGGCCGGCCCCGGGTGGGCCGGCCCCAGTCGGGCCGGTCGCGGGCGGGGCGGTCGCTCAGACCTTGCGCCAGCCCGGGATCCACGCTCCGTCCTCGACGGTGTAGTCGCCGAACAGGGCGGGGGCCTCCTTGACCATGAGCTCGCCGATGCGGTGGAACAGCAGGCGGATCTCCTCCTCCGCGCCGGCGGCCGTGCGGGACTCGATGGTGTGGCGCAGCGTGCGGACGTTGGCGCTCCACACCAGGCCGGTGGCGACGCCCTCGGGGGCGAAGCGGCGCATGAACGAGGTGCGGTGCTTCTTCTCCGAGAACGGCACACCCTCCTCGTCGAGGCCGAAGTGCTCGGCCATCCAGAGCTGGAACGTCTCCAGCTCGCGCAGCACGGCCGTGGCCCGCTCCATCAGCTCGCCGTCCTCCTTGGCCCACTCGGGGAACCAGAAGGGCAGCTCGTCCAGCCGGACGAAGCGCAGCGACTCCTGGGAGATGGCGACGCCGGGCCGGTGGCGGACCAGCTCGTGGGTGAGCACGCGGCTGACGTTGTGCAGCACGAAGCTGAAGCTGACGTGTTCGAGCACGGAGCCGTGGGCGCTGGCCAGGATGTTGCGCAGGTACTCGTCCTGCTGGCCGCGGATGCGCACGACGTTGGGGTTGAGGCCCGGCTCGAACGAGCGGTAGCACAGGCGGCCGGCGAACTCGGCGAGGTTCTGCGCGTCGAGGTCGCCCCGGTCGAGCCGCTCCAGCCAGCTCTCGCCGCCGACCTCGTGCAGGTAGCGGGCGAGCTCGTCGTAGTCGAGCTGCGGACGGGCGACGAGGAAGACCTCGGGTTCGACGGTGCGCATGGCGAGCCCCCGCTCGGTTAGGCGATGTGACGGGCCCAAGCAAACCAGGTCGCGCCCCCGGACGCGACTTCGGGGTGGCGACGGAGTGTCACCCGCCGATCCACTACGTCGGCGGCGTGAGGGCGCCGATCGGAGGAGCGATGATCGGCGCGGTCAGAGGCGGTAGATGCGGCGCGCGTTGCCGGAGCCCACCATGTGCGCCACGCGCGCGGCGTCGGCCGCCGTCCACTCGCCGGCGTCGACGCGTGGCTTGAGCGCCACGCCGAGCGACCGGCGGAAGTACACGGCGCCGAGGTGGCAGCTCTCGGCCACGCCGGAGCAGTCGGAGCTGAACAACTGCTTGTGGAACGGCGCCAGCTCCAGCACCTCGTCCATGATCCGCCACGCCCCGGCGGCGGTGCGGGCCAGCGCCTGGCCGACGTCCACGTACACGTGCGGGAACAGGGCGGCCAGATGGGCGGCCTGACGGTGGAACGGGTAGCAGTGCAGCAGGACGACCGGCACCCCGATCGGCTGCAGCGCCTTGATGAAACCCGTCATCCGGGCCGGGTCGGCGCGGTGCGGCTCGACGTCGGCGTCGCCGGCCCCGGTGTGGAACTGCAGCGGCAGGCCCCGCTCGCGCGCCACGTCGACCGCGGTCCACAGCAGGTGACGCAGCAGGACCGGGTCCGTCAGGCGCTCCTTGGGGTCCGACAGCCGCCGGTTGGCCGCGGCGATCACCGAGCCGCGGCTGGGCCGCGACGGGTCGAAGTCGAGGCCGCACCGGTGGGCGATGACCGTGTTCATGCCGACGGCGCGTGCCGCCCTGGCGACCAGTTCCTCGGCGAGGCTGTCCAGGTAGTCGACGGCGATGCGCGCCATCTCGGCCACGTCGTGCTCGATCTGCTCGATGCGGACGATCTCGTCGGCCGCCGCGTCGGCGTGGCGGCCCATCTCGGCGGCCGACAGCAACTCGCCGCTCTCCGGCCCGGTGTCCACGAGGAACGCCGCCACCCCGGCGGCCCGCAGCAGCCGCCGGTTGACCTCGCCGGCGCCGAGTTCGGCGCGCCGGGACAGGTAGACGGACGGGGTCACGTGCGGGGCGAGGCCGAGCACCGGGGCGCACCAGCGGCGCACGGCCGCGCCGAACGGCGTGTCGAAGTGGGTGGTGCCGGGGGGCGCCGGACCGCCGCCGTCGCCGATCAGCAGCTCGAACTGGGACCGTGACAGCTCGTCGCGGCGCACCCCGTTGCAGTGGTGGTCGACCAGCGGGGCGAGCAGGGCCTCACGCACCGTGTCGGGAAGGTCTACGGGGAGCATGCGGGGAACTCTAGGGGCTCCCGCATCCTCCCGCCCGCGTTTTGACCAGCCCGGGGCCGGGCGCGGGACGGGCCCCGGGCCGGGCGCGAGGAGGCGCCCGGCCCGGGGTCGGGGTCTGGGGCCGGGACCGCCCGGCCCCCGGCGTCACAGGTCGAAGGCGGCGGTGTAGGTGATCTCGGCGAGCAGCCGCTGGCCGGAGGTGTTGGGGTGGAAGTAGTCCCAGGTGCTCAGGTGCGACAGCGCGAACGGGTGGGAGAAGACGGCGCCGCCGTCGTACCGGCACCTGGCCTGCTCCGCGCAGACCCTGGCCAGCACCGCGTTGTAGTCGGAGACCCGCTGGCGCACCCGGTCGCGCCGCTCGGCGTCGGCCGGGTCGGTGGAGCGGGGGTCGGCCAGCATCGACTGGCAGATGGAGAACGCGGACCAGGCGGCACGAGCCGAGGAGCTGTTCCTGCCGACCTCCCACAGCCGTTTGACGTCGGGGATGCTCGAGACGAAGACCGACGCCTCGGGCAGGCCGGTGGTGAGGCGCCCCATCGCCGTGCGGAACCTGGACTCGAAGTCGGCGACCGTGGTCATGCCCGCCTCCGACGAGGTGCAGGCGTCGTTGGCCCCGATCAGGATCGTGACGTGGTCCACCCCCTGGGAGACGGCCCGGTCGGCCTGGCCCGGCAGGTCGGCGACCTTGGCGCCGGACCGGGCGTCGTTGTGGGCGACGGCGGACGGGTTCGCCTCCCGCAGGCGCAGGTAATGGCTGTTCACCGTCGCGTACGACCCGGTGGACCAGGACCTGGACGTGCAGTCGACGAAGAAGCCGCACGCGTTGAAGCCACGGGTGATGGAGTCGCCCAGGGAGGCCATCGCGTCGGGGACCTGGGCGGCGTCCGCCGCGGCCGGCGACCCGACGGCCGGGGCGAGGACGAGGGTGACCGCTGCGAGCAGGGTGAGGGTGCGGCGGGGGGTGGGCAAGCGGGCCTCCTGAGGTCGTCCCCCGATCGGCGCTGTCGCTCAGAATGTCGGCCCGTCACGTCGCCTTGACAAGACCCAATTACGGTTTCTGACTCGCGGGTGACATGCCCGGACGCGGGACGGCGACCGGGTGTGCCGCCACCGCCCCTCGGGACCCGCGGGTCGCACGGGGCCATGGGTCGGTACTGGGCCCATGGGTCGGTGCGGGGCCCATGGGTCGTGCGGGCCCCGCGGGCCGACCGTGCGGGCCCGCGGGGTCGTGCGGGAGCGGTGGCCGGGTGGGTGGTCAGCGGCGGGCCAGGCGCAGGACGTTGGCGATGATCTTGGCGCCCGCGCCGCCCTCCGCCGTGAGGATCGACTCGGGGTGGAACTGCACGGCGAAACGCCGGCTGGCGGTGTCCTCGATCGCCATGACGTTGCCGTCGGGTGTGACGGCGGTGGCGGCGAAGCCGACGACCCCGGGCCGCTTGGCGTGCAGCGAGTGGTAGCGGGCCGCGGTGAACTCGCCCGGCAGCCCGTCGAGCAGCGCGCTGTCGCCGAGGCGGGTGACCTGGCCGCGCTTGCCGTGCTCGGGGTAGTCGAGCAGTTCCAGCGAGCCGCCCGCGTGCTCGACCATGGCCTGCAGGCCGAGGCAGACGCCGAAGACCGGCAGTCCCCGCGTGTACACCTCGTCGATCAGGGCGGACATCCCGAAGTCGGACGGCCAGCCGGGGCCGGGCGACAGGACGACCAGGTCGGGGCCGATCGAGTCGATCATCTCGGCGGGGAAGCCGTGGCGCAGCGTCACCACGTCGGCCCCCTCCTGCCGGAAGTAGTCGGCGAGCGTGTTGACGAAGGAGTCCTCGTGGTCCACGAGCAGCACCTTCATGCCGAGGCCGGGCTGGTCGCGGGCCGGGGTGACGGCTACGGCGGCCGGCTCGTTGACGGTGGCGAGCGCGCCGAGCAGCGCGCTGGCCTTCAGCTCGGTCTCGCGCTCCTCGGCGGCCGGGTCGGAGTCGAACAGCAGCGTCGCCCCCGCCCGGACCGTCGCCACGCCGTCCTTGATCTGGGCGGTGCGCAGGGTCAGGCCGGTGTTCATGGAGCCGTCGAAGCCGATGAAGCCGATGGCTCCGCCGTACCAGCGGCGGGTGGTGGCCTCGTGGTCCTCGATGAACTGCATCGCCCAGGTCTTGGGCGCGCCGGTGACGGTGACGGCCCACATGTGGGTGAGGAAGGCGTCCAGTGCGTCGAACTCGCGGCGCAGGCGGCCCTCGATGTGGTCGACGGTGTGGATCAGCCGGGAGTACAGCTCGATCTGGCGGCGGCCGATGACCTGCACGGAGCCGGGCACACAGATGCGCGACTTGTCGTTGCGGTCGACGTCGGTGCACATGGTCAGCTCCGACTCCTCCTTCACGCTGGACAGGAGGGTGCGGATGGCCTCGGCGTCCTCGACCGGGTTGCTGCCGCGGGCGATCGTGCCGGAGATGGGGCAGGTCTCGACGCGGTCGCCGGTGACGCGGACGTACATCTCGGGCGAGGCGCCGACGAGGTGCTCGCCCTCGCCGAGGCTGATGATGAACTCGTAGGGCGCCGGGTTGCTGTGGCGCAGGCCGCGGTAGAAGGCGGCGGGGTCGGTGCAGACGGCGTGGAAGACCTGGCCGGGGACGACCTCGAACAGGTCGCCGCGCTTGAACTTCTCCTTGGCCGCCGCGACAACCTTCGCGTACTCCCCCTTCTCCGGATTTTTCGGGATCTGGGTGGGGGTGACGATGGGGGTGGCGGTGCCGGTGCGCTCCAGGCCGCGGGTGGTGGCCCCGTCGACGGTGAACTCGTAGCGGTGCTCGACGCAGGTCTCGCGCTGCCGGTCGATGACGACGAGCCGGTCGGGCAGGTGCAGCACGAGGTCGCGCTGGTCGTCGGGGCGGAGCAGCTCCTGCCGGATCGGCTCGAACTGGAAGGCCAGGTCGTAGCCGAAGGCGCCGTAGAGCCCCAGGTGCGGGTCGTCACCCCGGAAGGCGGCGATCACCTCGCGGATCGCGGTGAACACGGTGGGCCGGCGGCTGCGCATCTCCTCCGGGAGCAGATCCTCCGAGTCGGGCACGTACACCTCGACCCGGCCGGCCGTCGGCTCGGTGACCGGCTTGCCGGCGGCCAGCAGGCAGGAGGCGACGGCGGGCAGCACGACCCGGCCGCGCTCGTTGAGCGCGGTGGCGGAGATGGTGCGGCCCTTGGCGACCAGTTCCAGGCAGGGGTCGACGTAGCCGAACGCCCATCGGCTGTAGCGGCCGGGATAGTCCATCCCGGACGAGAACGCGCCGCCGCGCCGCTCGCCGAGGGATGTCACGATCTCCTCGAGGGCCGCCTCCGACGTCTCGCGCGTCTCACGCTCGACCCCGATGCCCCCGGCCGTGACATAACCGCTGGTATATCCGCTCGTCTCCACCTGTGCCCCTTTGCCGACCATCGCCGTAACCTGATGCGCCCCGGGGGCGGACACGAGAAAGGCCGCCATCCGGGGCGGCCGTTTGTCGAGAGATGCGAAACCCGCGCCGCCTAGAAGCGGCGCCACCACTGAAGCTCGACGCGATTTCGCATGGCGACAGGGTAACCGCCGCATGCAAGATCTCGCAACGTGGCGCGCGGGGGACGGACGACCGGCGGCGCAGCGGCTAGCTTGGCCCTCATGGACATCCGCCCTCCCTTAGCGTGGCGGCCGGTGGCCGCCGTCTCGGGCGCGCTCGTCGCGCTGCTGCTGCTCACCTCCGGAGGTTACGGCCACCACCGTGACGAGCTGTACTTCCGGGCGCTGTCGGAGCATCCCGCGTGGGGGTACGTGGACCAGCCGCCGCTCACGCCGCTGCTGGCGGGCCTGTCGCGGGCGGTGTTCGGCGACACTCTCACGGGGCTGCGGGTGCTTCCCGCGCTGGCGGCGGGGCTCCTGGTCGTGCTGGTGGCGCTGGTCGCGCGGGAGCTGGGGGGCCGCGGCGCGGCACAGACGCTGGCGGCGTTCGGGACGGCCGGCGGGGTGTACACGCTGATCGGCGGCCACACGTTGCTGACGGTGAGCTTCGATCTGCCGTTCTGGCTGGCGGCGATCCTGTTCACGGTGCGGGCGCTGCTGCGCGAGCAGCCGCGGTGGTGGCTCGCGGTGGGGGCCGTCGCCGGGCTCGCGACCTACAACAAGCTCCTGATCGCGCTGCTGTTCGCCGCGCTGGCCGCGGGGCTGCTGGCCGTGGGGCCGCGCCGGGTCCTGGCGAGTCCGTGGCTGTGGGCCGGCGCGCTGGTCGCGGCGGTGCTGGCCGCGCCCAACCTGCTCTACCAGGTGACGAACGACTGGCCACAGCTCGCGATGGCCGAGGCGCTCAGCGCCGACGAGGGCGACGAGATGCGGGTGCTGTTCGTGCCGATGCAGGTGCTGCTGTACGGCCCGGTCGTGGCGGTGATCGGCGCGTTCGGCTGGTGGCGGCTGTGGCGGGACCGCCGGCTGCGCGCGGCGGCCGTGGCCTACCCGGTGGCCGCCGTGGCGACGCTGGTGAGCGGCGGCCGGTTCGACTACACGGGCGGGCTGATCCTGCTGCTGTTCGCGGCGGGCTGCGTGGCCGCCGAGGCGGCCGGCGCCGACCGGCCGCGCTCGGCGGGCATCGCGCTGGGCTGCAACGCCGTGGGCGGGGTGCTGCTGGCGCTGCCGCTGGTCCCGCTGACCGTGCTGGGGTCCACGCCCATCCCGGCGATCAACGAGGTGGCGCGGGAGTCGGTCGGCTGGCCGCAGTTCACCGCGGCCGTGCGGGGCGTGCTGGACACGCTGCCGCCCGAGGAGCGCGCCCGCGCGATCGTGCTGACCGGCTCGTACGGCGAGCACGGCGAGCTGGTCAGGGCCGGCGTCCCGCGCGTCTACAGCGGCCACAACCAGCTCCACGCCTACGGCCCGCCCCCCGAGACGGGCACGGTGGCGGTCACCGTGAACATCGGCCGGCGCGGCATGGACCTCCAGTACGCCACCTGCGAGGAGCGGGCCAGGATCGACAACGGGGTGGGGATAGACAACGAGTTGCAGGGCATGACCGTCCACCTGTGCCGGGGGCTCAAGCAGCCGTGGAGCACCGCCTGGCCCCGTTACCGGCACCTGAGCTGACCGTCAGCAGGGCACCTCGGTGAAGGTGAGGTACCCGGTGCGGCGGCCCCAGGTCTGGACGGTGCCGTCGCAGTCCTCGCGCTTGCCGCCGACGGCGGTGGTGTGGGCGGAGTCGGAGTAGTAGGTGGTGTCGCAGAAGTGGTCGATCTTGCAGGCCCGGGCCTGGGCGGGAGCGCTCGCCACGGTGACGGTGGCGAGCGTGAGCGCGGCGCTCAGCGTGGTGGCGAGGAGCGTGCGGCGCAGCATGGCGGTCCTTCCGTCGGAAAGGGGGAACGATCGGATCATCGGTCCGCGCCGCCCGGAACTCAAGGGGCGGCTACCGCGTGCCCGGCGTCATCTGTTACTGGTAGGTAATGCGACGTGTCCGGCTGCAGCGTGACCTTCCGGTGCCGATGCCCGACGGTGTGACCCTCCTGGCCGACCACTACGCGCCCGTGGGGGTGGCCAGGTCGCCGGTCATCCTCATCCGCTCCCCGTACGGCAGGCGCGGTCTGTTCGGCCTCCTGTACGGGCGGGGGTTCGCCCGCCACGGGTTCCAGGTGGTGATCCAGAGCTGCCGGGGCGGGTTCGGGTCCGGGGGGACGGCGGACCCGCTGGCCGACGAGCGCGACGACGGGCTCGCCACCGTGTCGTGGCTGCGCGGGCGGCCCTGGTACGGCGGGTCGTTCGGCATGTTCGGCCCCTCCTACCTGGGCTACACGCAGTGGGCCGTCGCCGCCGAGGCCGGGCCGGAGCTGAAGGCGATGGCCACGCAGATCACCGCGTCGCAGTTCAGGGACGCCGCCTACGTGGGGGGCGCGTTCGCGCTGGAGTCGGCGCTGAGCTGGACCACGCTGACCGACCACATGTCCCGCCGCTTCGGCTCGACCGCGGCGCTGACCGCACCGCGGCTGACCCGGCGGGCCGTGCTGTCGGGCCTGTCGGGGCGGCCGGTGGGTGAGCTGGACCTGGTGTCGGCGGGCCGCCCGCTGCGCTTCTACCGCGACCTGCTGGCCCACCACGCCGACCCGGCGGCGCCGTACTGGGCCAGGCGCGACTTCTCGCCCCGGGTGGCCGAGGTGGAGGCGGCCGTCACGATGCTGGGCGGCTGGTACGACGTGTTCCTGCCGTGGCAGCTCGAGGACTACCGGGCGATGCGGGCGGCGGGGCGGCGGCCGTACCTGACGATCGGGCCGTGGTACCACGTGGACGCCCGGCACGGCCGGCCGTCGCTGGCCGAGGGGCTGGCCTGGTTCCGGGCCCACCTGCTGGGCGACGTCTCGGCGCTGCGGCCCTCGCCCGTGCGGCTGTACGTGACGGGGGCCGAGGAGTGGCGCGACCACCCCGACTGGCCGGTGCCCGGCATGCGGCCGCGCCGCTGGCACCTGCAGCCGGGTTTCGCCCTGGGCGAGGAGGCGCCGCGGGAGTCGCCGCCGGACCGCTTCCGCTACCACCCCGATCATCCGACGCCGGTCATCGGCGGGCCGGTGCTGCTCGCCGACTCCCGGCCGCGCGACCAGCGGCGCCTGGAGGCGCGGCGCGACGTGCTCGTCTACACCACGCCGCCGCTGCGCTCGGACGTGGAGATGATCGGTCCCGTCTCCGCCGAGATCTTCGTGCGGTCCAGCACGCCGTACGTGGACGTGGTCGTGCGGGTGTGCGACGTGCACCCCGGCGGCCGGTCGTACGCCCTGAGCCAGGGAGTGCGGCGGCTGGGGCCGGGCACCCCCGGTGAGGTGCGCCGGGCGACGGTGGACCTGTGGCCGATCGGGCACCGGTTCCGGCGCGGCCACCGCGTCCGGGTGCACGTGGCCGCGGGCGCCTACCCGACGATCGCCCGCAACCCCGGGACCGGCGGTCCGCTGGCGCGGGAGGACCCGTGCGGCCCGATGACACCCTGTGACGTCGAGGTGTTCCACTCCCCCGCTCATCCGTCCGCGGTGGTGATGCCGCTGTGCGCGCATCACGGCTGATGTCGCTGCTCCTGCTGCTGCAGAACCGCGGCGGGATGACGGCGGCCGAGCTGGCCAGTGAGCTGGAGGTGTCGGAGCGGACGGTGCACCGCGACGTGCTCGCCCTGTCGGAGTCGGGCATCCCCGTCTACGCCGACCGGGGGCGGCGCGGCGGCTACCGGTTGCTCGACGGCTACCGGACGCGGCTGACCGGCCTGGACCGGGCCGAGGCGCAGGCGCTGTTCCTGTCCGGCGTGCCGGGGGCGCTGCGCGAGATGGGGTTGCAGGAGGTGGCGGCGACGGCCCGGCTGAAGGCGGCGGCCGCGCTCTCCCCGGGCGTGCGTGACGCGCCCGCGACCGCGGCGCAGCGCTTCCACCTGGACGCGCCGGGCTGGTTCGCCCCCGGCGACCCGCCGCCGCCCGCGCTCGCGCCGCTGGCCCGCGCCGTGTGGAGCGACCGCGTGGTGACCGCCTCGTACAAGGAGCGGGAGCGGACGCTGGAGCCGTACGGGCTGGTGTTGAAGGCGGGCGCCTGGTACCTCGCCGCCCGCGCCCGCTCGCGGTTCCTCATCTTCCGGGTGGACAGGTTCGCCGGCGTGCGCCAGGAGGAGGCGACGTTCGACCGCGACCCCGGCTTCGACCTGGCGGCCTTCTGGGCCGAGCACGCGGCGGCGTTCAGCCGCTCGCTGCTGCGCACCACGGTGACGCTGCGGCTGAGCGAGCGGGGCGTGCGGATGCTGCGCCACGTCGCCGACCCGGCCGCGATGGAGGACGCGCTCGCCTCGCTGCGGCCCGACGGCACCGTGGAGCTGGCCGTGGAGTCGATCGAGGTGGCCTACAGCCAGGTGCTGCGGTTCGGCCCGGAGGCGGAGGTGCTGGACCCGCCCGAGCTGCGCGCCCTGGTGGCCGGCGCCGCCGCCCGCATGGCCGAAATGTACGGACGATGACCGTTCGGCGCGGCGGAACTACCGCTCGGCGATCTGGACGTGGGGTTTGATACCACCCTAAAGATAATCTCCCCGTCGTTGACGACGCGTCAGGAGCCGGTCACCGGCCGGCTCCTGGTCTGTTTACGGAGGGTCGAATGTCTACCCCGGACCCCGGGCGGCCGCGCACCGACCGCAGCCCATGGAACTGGCTGCTGGTCGTGCCCATCGCACTGCCCCTGCTGACGTTCCTTTACAACTCCGACGAGCCCCGCCTGCTGGGCTTCCCGACGTTCTACTGGTTGCAGCTCGCCTTCATCGTCGTCGGCGTGGTCTGCACGACGATCGTCTACAGGATGACGCGATGAGCGGGCACATGACCGAGCTGGTCATCTTCACCGTGCTGTTCCTGGTGGTCAGCGGCATGGGCTTCGTGGCGGCCAGGTGGCGGCGGCCCGAGAGCATCGAGAGCCTGCACGAGTGGGGCCTCGGCGGGCGCAACTTCGGTTCGTGGATCACGTGGTTCCTGGTGGGCGGCGACCTCTACACCGCCTACACGTTCGTGGCCGTGCCCGCGCTGGTGTTCGGGGCGGGGGCCATGGGCTTCTTCGCGCTGCCGTACACCGTGGTGGTCTACCCGTTGGTGTTCCTCGTGCTGGCCCGGATGTGGTCGGTCTCGCACGTCCACGGGTTCGTCACCCCGGCTGACTTCGTCCGGGCCCGGTTCGGCTCGCCGACGCTGGCGCTGGCGGTCGCGATCACCGGGCTGGTGGCGACGATGCCGTACATCGCGCTGCAGCTCGTCGGCATCGAGGCGGTGCTCAAGGCGATGGGCATCACCGGGCACCTGCCGATCGTCATCGCGTTCGCCATTCTGGCGGCCTACACCTACCAGTCGGGGCTGCGGGCCCCGGCGCTCATCGCGTTCGTCAAGGACACGCTGATCTACATCGTGATCCTGGCCGCGGTCATCTACATCCCGGCGCGGCTGGGCGGCTTGGACTCGATCTTCGACGCGGCCAAGGCCAAGTTCGACGCGAGCCCGGCCAAGGGTGACGGGCTCCTGCTGACCGGGGCCAACCAGCTGCAGTACATCACGCTGGCCTTCGGCTCGGCGCTGGCCCTGTTCCTGTACCCGCACAGCCTCACCGGCGTGCTGGCGGCGCGCAACCGCGGCGTCATCAAGCGGAACATGGCCGCGCTCCCCGCCTACAGCTTCCTGCTGGGCCTGATCGCGCTGCTCGGGTTCATGGCCATCGCCGCGGGCACCAAGCCGGTCGTCGGGGCCAACGGTAAGCCCGACGCCAACACGATCGTGCCGGTGCTGTTCGACCAGATGTTCCCCGACTGGTTCACCGGCGTCGCGTACGCGGCCGTGGGCATCGGCGCGCTGGTGCCGGCGGCGATCATGTCGATCGCGGCGGCCAACCTGTTCACCCGCAACATCTACCGCGAGTACCTCAACAAGAACGCCACCGACGCCCAGGAGGCGAAGGTTTCCAAGATCGTCTCGCTGGTGGTGAAGGTCGGCGCGGTGCTGTGCATCCTGGTGCTCGACCCGCAGTTCTCGATCGACCTGCAGCTCATCGGCGGCGTGATCATCCTGCAGACACTGCCGTCGGTGGCGCTGGGCCTCTACACCCGCTGGTTCCACAAGGGCGGCCTGCTCGCGGGCTGGGCGCTCGGCCTGGCGGCGGGCATGTGGATGCTCTACCTCGTCCCGAACCCCGCCACCGGCAAGGCGCACTTCGGCGGCTCAGCGTTCGGCCTGTCCAACCTCGGCTTCGACACCACGATGACGATCTACGCGGGCTTCCTCGCGCTGGCCGTCAACCTGGCGGTGGCGGCGCTCGGCACGCTGGTGTTCCGGGCGATGAAGGTGGCCGACGGGCAGGACGCGACGTCGCGCGAGGACTACTTCGCCGACCAGGGCGACCCCAAGGTCAAGGAGCTGGACCTGTCGGCTCCGCACTAGGAACCGGCGGCGCTTCGGGCCGCCCGCCCGCGAACAGGCTTCGCGGGCGGGCGGCCTTGGAGTTGCGGGCCCTGCTCCACCAGCACCCACCGCCGCGAAGCGCGGGTCCTCCGCCACGGTGAGCGGCGCGAACGGCGTCAGGTGCGCGCGTCCTGAGCCCGTGAGCGGCGCGAACGGCGTCAGGTGTGCGCGCCCTGCGCCAGGCGGCCGGCAGCGGCCCGGGAGGCCACCACCAGAGGCCGTCCGGCTTCGAGGTCGCTCACCGTCATGGCCGATGGCACCAGGGGCGGCGGTGCGTCGGGCGTGAAGGTGACCCCGACACCGGCCACGCGCATGCGCAGCCGGGTGACGTACATGACGACACCGCCCGACAGTCGCAACTCCGCGAACCGCTGGCGCACGGTCGTGCCGCGCCGGCGGAACCAGTGCTCGCCGCCGATGATCGCGACCGTGTCCATGGACAGCTTGAGGTGGGGGCGCGGCCCGTACGGGGTGGGCCGGTCGGCGACGCCGTGAAACCGGGCCCCGGTCATGGTCAGCGCGGCGGCGCTGAGCCCCGACTCGCCCTCCGCGCCCCTGGCAGTGGGGTCGGGGGCAGGGGGGCCGACGAGCCGGTGGCGGAGTTGGGCCGGGGTCACGACGGTCGCGGACGGCTCGGGTGGGGCCGGTCCGGGCACTCCCCCGAGCGGCCCTACGGCGGCCTGGCCGTGGAGAAGCAGGGGGAGGGCGGCGCAGAGCGCCGTCAGGCCCCGCCATCTGTCCGCAGACCCTTCGCTGTCGGCGGGTGAAGCACCGTCGCCACCCGGAGGCGGAGTCCCATCAGCAGCACCCACGGCCGGAGCGTCCTCGCGAGCGGTGGGGTGCCAGGCGACGAGGAGGGCGCCTCCGATGACGCCGAGCGCCATCCCGATGCCGAACCCGCCGAAGTTGGACGTGACGAACGACGCCAGCGACAGCCCCGTGGCGACGACGCCGAGGAAGCCCCGCTCCCCGCGGCGCCACCAGCTCAGCGCGCCCGCGGTCACGAGCAGGCCGCCCACGAGATAGCCGGAGACTCCGGCGACCCCCTGGTGGACGATGAGCGGGAGCGCCGCGAGGGGCGCGAGCAGGACGGCGAGCCCGCCGAGCGTCACCCACAGGCCGCCCCAGAACGGCCGGCTGCGGCGCCACCGCCGGAACCGGGCCACGGAACCCCGCCGCGCCAGGCCGGGGCGTGCCGTGCCCCGCCGCGCCAGGCCTGGCCGTGCCGGACCCCTCCATGCCAGGCCGGGGCGTGCCGGGCCCGAGCCCCGCCGTGACCTCGCCATCGCGGTCAGAAACACTCGTGGTCACCCCTCCTGAGGCTCAGCCGGAGCCCGTCGAGCCGGAAGGTGCCCGCGTTGACCGCGTACGCCGTCTGCCGCAGGCCGGTGATCCGGACGGTGCGGGCCTGCTGGCCGACGTCGCCGGGCCGGCCCGTGAGCCCGGCCGGGACGTCGAGGGTGGAGGCGTCGCGGCCGATCTCGATGTCCTCGAACGTGGCGTCGCCGGAGAGCTGCTGAAGGTCGATCACCAGGTCGGTCGCCACCACCGGGCGCTCGCCGTCGCCGGCCTCGACGAGGAACGTGACCTCGCCGGCGGGCGTGGGCATGAGCACCGACTGGCACAGGCCGGTGATCGTGGCCCGGCGGATCACCGACAGCAGGACCGGGTGTCGCGCTCCCCCGGCGGTGTGGGCCACGGCGCCGTGCTGTGCGAACCCCTCCCCCTCCAGCAGGTCGGCGGAGACCTTGAAACGCTGCCCGGAGACCGCGAAGGAGGCGGCGACCCCGCCCTGCCCGGTCACACCCACCAGGACCGCGGCGGCGATCAGCGCGGGCAGCAGGGCGAGCGCGAACCTGTGCCATCTCGTGCCGCCGCACGCGGGCTCGACGGCCGTGTCGGTGGGCATGCGCGCCTCCCTTCGCCGGTAGGTGTGGCGGCCCGGAACCGCCGACGGCGACAGCTCGGAGCCGCCGGCAGGTGACCCCGGAAGGAGGTGGGCCGCGCCAAGTATAGACACTCTTTGCACACGATTGACTACGCAATGCGTCCCCTCGCGGGCCGGGGGCGTCGCCCGCATCGCACCCGCACACCATCCCTAAACGGGAGGCATCATGCTTACCACGGAGAAACACGAACAGTCGCTATCAGGTCACTCCCCGCTGTGATGCCATGAATGCGGCCCGGCCGAGGTGCGGGGCCGCCGAGGGACCCCGAGCGAGAGGCGACCACATGAGCGCAGGCGGTGCGGCGAACGGGCGGGCGTGGCCACGGGAGGCGGTGGCGGTGGTGGGCGTCGGATGCCGCCTGCCCGGCGGCATCGACGACCTGGACGCGCTGTGGCGGGCGCTGCTGCGCGGCGAGGACCTGGTCGGGAACGTTCCACCGGACCGCTTCGAGGCCGACCGGTACGTGGACGAGAGCGCGCCGAGGGCCGACCGGAGCTACACGCGGGCCGGCGGCTTCCTCGACGACGTCGCGGGCTTCGACGCCGCGTACTTCGGGATCTCCCCCAAGGAGGCGGCGGCCATGGACCCGCAGCAGCGGTTGCTGCTGGAGATGGCGGCCGAGGCGTTCGACGACGCGGGCATCGACCCCGCGACGCTGGCCGGGTCGGACACCGGGGTGTTCGTCGGGATCTCCGACCCCTCGTACGGGGTGCTCCAGGGGCTGGAGCCGGGCGCCATGGGGCCGTACACGATGTCCGGCGCGGCGCTGTCGATCGCGGCTAACCGGCTCTCGCACGCCTTCGACCTGCGCGGGCCGAGCATGAGCATCGACACCGCCTGCTCGTCGTCGTTGCAGGCGGTGGAGCGGGCGTGCCGGGCGCTGGCCGAGGAGTCGAGCCGGGTGGTGCTGGCCGGCGGCGTCAACGTGCTGCTCAGCCCCAGTGGGTTCGTCGGTTTCAGCCAGGCCTCGATGCTGTCGCCCACGGGCCGGTGCCGGGCCTTCTCGGCGGACGCCGACGGGTTCGTCCGGGCCGAGGGCGGCGGGGTGGTGGTGCTCAAGCGGCTGGCCGACGCGCTCGCCGACGGCGACCGCGTGCACGGCGTCATCATGGGGGCCGCGGCCAACAACGACGGCCGCACCATGGGGCTGGCCCTGCCGAACAGCGAGGCGCAGGAGGCGCTGCTGCGGCAGGTCTACCGGACGGCCGGGATCGCGCTCGACGAGGTCGCGTACGTGGAGGCGCACGGCACGGGCACCCAGGCGGGCGACCCGGCGGAGTGCCGGGCGCTGGGACGGGTGCTCGGCGGGGCGCGGGCCGGTGGGCCGCTGCCGATCGGGTCGGTCAAGACGAACCTGGGGCACCTGGAGCCGGCCTCCGGCATGCCGGGGCTGTTCAAGGCGCTGCTGGTGCTCAAGCATCGGATGATCCCGGCGTCGTTGCACGCGGAGGTGCCGAACCCGGCGATCGACTTCGACGGGCTCGGGCTGAGCGTGGTGACCCGGGCGCGGCCGCTGGACGAGGCGGGCGGGCGGGCGGTGGTGGGGGTCAACTCGTTCGGGTTCGGTGGCGCGAACGTGCACGTCGCCCTGGCCGCCGCTCCCCCGGTGCTCCCGCCGCCCGCGCCGGTGCCCGACGGCCCGGTGCCCGACGGTGCGGTGCCGTTCGTGGTGTCGGCGCGGAGCCCGGCGGCGCTGGCCGACGCCGTCGAACGGGCCGCCGGGCGGCTCGCCTCGGCCCACCCGCGCGACTTCTACGACCTGGCCTACACCGCGGCCCGGCGGCGTGCCCGACACCGGCACCGCGCCGTGGTCCTGGCAGGCTCGCCGGCGGAGGCGGCCGGCGCGCTGCGGTCCCTGCGCGCCACGGGCGGCGAGGCCGACGGCGCGCACGAGCCGGCGGTCGGCGAGGCGGCGGTCGGCGAGGCGGGGCCGTGCGCCGCGCGCGGCGAGGCCGTGGGGCACGGGCGGGTCGCGCTGGTGTTCTGCGGCAACGGGTCGCAGTGGGCCGGAATGGGCGCCGACCTGCTGGCCGAGCCGGCCTTCCGGCGGGCGGTGGAGGCGGTGAACGCCGAGCTGGCGCCCAGGCTGGGCTGGTCGGTGCTGGAGGAGCTGGCGCTGCCTCCCGGCCGGTGGCGGCTGTCGGCGACCGAGGTCGCGCAGCCGTTGCTGTTCGCCGTGCAGGCCGGGCTGGTGGAGACGCTCAGGGCGGCGGGCGTGCGGCCGGGCGCGGTGGTCGGGCACAGCGTGGGCGAGGTGTCCGCCGCGTACGCCGCCGGAGCGCTCTCCCTGGCGCAGGCGGCACGCGTGATCGCCGAACGCGGGCTGGCGCAGGCGGTCACGCGCGGGCAGGGCGGCATGGCCGCCGTGGGCCTGTCCGAGACGGCGGCCAGGCAGATCCTCGCGGACTACCCGCAGGTCGAGGTGGCCGCCGTGAACTCCGACCGGGACGTGACGGTCGCCGGGCCGCAGGGGTCGCTGAAGTCACTGGGCGAGGACCTGACGGCGCGCGAGGTGTTCTTCCGCGAGCTGGACGTGGACTACCCGTTCCACAGCAGCGCGATGGACCCGATCCGCGAGCGGCTGGGCGAGGCGCTCGCGGAGTTGCGGCCGTCGCCGACACGCATACCGATGATCTCCACGGTGACCGGCGAGGCCGTGACCGGCGACGAACTGGACGCCGGCTACTGGTGGCACAACGCGCGCCGGCCGGTGCGGTTCGCCGCGGCGGTGGAACGGCTGCTCGCGGACGGCTTCGACGTGCTGCTGGAGGTGGGCCCGCACCCGGTCCTGGGCTCCTACCTGCGCCGCGTCTCGGCCGCCGCCCGTGTCCGGACCGCCGTCGTGCCGACGCTGCGGCGCGGCGAACCCGGTCCGGCCCAGGTCCGCTCCGCGGTCGCCGGGCTGCTCGCCGCGGGAGCGGAGATCGACTGGGAACGCCACTTCCCCCGCCCCGGGGTGGTCCGGACGCTGCCCGCCTACCCGTGGCAACGGCAGCGGCACTGGACGGGCGATCCGACGTCCTGGGCGCACACGGTGGGCGACCCGGCGATCACGCATCCTCTGCTCGGCCAGCGGCTCCCGACGCTGGACCCCGCCTGGTTCGGCGAGCTCGACCCGGCACGGGTGCCCTGGGTCACCGACCACCGGGCCGGCGGCGCCGCCGTGATGCCCGCCACCGGCTACGTGGAGATGGCCCTCGCCGCGGGGCGGCAGGCGCTGCCGGAGGCGGCCGAGGCGGTCGAGGTGGACCGGGCCGCCATCAACCGGGCGCTGGTCGTGCCCGGTCCGGGCGTCGAGCAGTTGTGGGTGCAGACCTCGCTGTCCGCCGAGACGGGCGTGGTGACGGTGTCCAGCAGCACGCTGCGCGGCCGGCACGCTCGCGAGCACTTCCGGGCCCGGGTCCGGCCGCTGCTGTGCCCGGCGCCACCGCCGCTGGACGTCGGAGCGCTGCGGGACCGCGTCGCCACACCGGTGGACGTGGCCGACTACTACGCGCGGGCGGCCGAGGGCGGCATGGTGTGGGGTCCGGCGTTCCGGGTGCTGACCGGGCTGTGGACGGGCGAGGGCGAGGTGCTGGGCTCGTACTCCTGCCCGGACCAGCGCGACGGGCGCTACCAGGCGCATCCGGTGGTGCTCGACAGCGCGCTGCAGGCCGGGGTGCTGTGGCTGGTCGACGAGCTGCTGTCGGGCCAGGGGTACATGCCGTCGGCGATCGGCGCGATCCGGTTGTGGCGCACGCCGGACCCGGAGGGGCTGGTGTTCGTCCGGCAACGTTCGCGAACCTCCGACGAGGTGTGCTGGGACATCACGGTCGCCGGCCCGGACGGCCGGGTCGCGGCCGAGATGGAGGGCTGCCGGCTGCGCCGGATGCCGGGCCGGCACGGCACGCCGGTCCGCCGCTATCACATGGAGCTGCGGGCGGCGCCCCGCCCCGGCGAGCCGGCCGCGCCGTGGCCGGCGTCCTCCCCGGCGGAGCTCCTGGCCGGCGCGGGCGAGCGTCTGGCGCGCGTCCGGTCGGCGTGGCGGGAGCTGGGCTATCCGGCGTACGCCGCCCGGTCGGCGAAGACCTTCGCCCACGCGCTGGCGGCCGCGCTCGCGGAGCTGACCGGCCCGGCGGACGGGACCGGACGGAATGGAGAGGCCGGCCCGGCCGGAGGGGATGGGGGCTGGTTCGGCACGGACGAGCTGCCGGGCGCCTGCCGGGAGGGGCGGCTGCGGCGGATGGTCGAGGCGGCGCTGCCGCTGCTCGAACGGCACGGCCTGGTGGAGCGCCGCGGCGAGCGGGAGCTGCGGCTGGCGGTGCCGTCCCCGGCCGACCCGGCCGGTCTGCTGCGCGAGCTGGTCACCGAGGGGGCGTCCTTCGCGGCCCAGACGGCGCTGACGGTGCGGGGCTGCCTGCACCTGCCGGAGCTGCTGCGGTGCGAGCGCGCGGTGTCCGACGTGCTGCACTCGGGGGGCGGTGGCGAGCTCATGGACCAGTTCCATGACATCGGGCCGGTCAGCCTGTGCGGCCACCGGATGGCTCGGGCGCTCGTGGCGCGGATCGTCGAGGAGTGGCCGGCGGACCGGCCGCTGCGGATCCTGGAGGTGGGCGCCGGGACGGGCGGGGCCACCGCCGCGCTGCTGCCGGTCCTGCCCGCCGACCGGGCCCGCTACACGGTCACGGACGCGGACGGGACGGCGCCGGCCCGGCTGCGGCAGCGCTTCTCCGGCTTCGACTTCGTCGAGTACGGCGTCCTCGACCTGGACCCGGCGCACGCGGGGCCGGCGAACGGGAATGCGGGCCCGGCGCACGCGGAATCGGCGGACCTGGAGAGCACGGAGGGCGCGGAGAGCAGGGAGGGCACGGAGGCGGGCCCGGTCGGGACGGGACCGGAGGTGGGTGGGTTCGACCTGGTGGTGGCGGTGGGCTGCCTGCACCGGGCCCGCGATCTGGCCGCCGCGTTGCGCCGCGTGTCACGGCTGCTGGCGCCCGGCGGCAAGCTGCTCGCGGTCGAGCCGCACCGGGTGGAGCCGCTGTTGCCGTTCCTGGGGCTGACGGAGGAGTTCTGGGACGTCGCCGACCGGGAGCTGCGTCCGCTCTCGCCGCTCCTGGCGGCGGACAGGTGGCCGGGGTTGCTGGCCGCGAACGGCTTCACCGAGGTCGTGCGGACCGGGCCGGAGCACGAGGGCGGCGGGGGCGACTTCTCCGTCCTGCTGGCCACGGCCGCCGGGGTTCACGCGGAGCCGCGGCCGGTGCCGGAGTCGGGGTCCGGTGGCGTGTGGATCGTCGCCGGCGAGGACGACGGCGAGCCGCTGGCGGCGGCGGTGGGATCGGCGCTCGCCGCGCGCGGCGGGCGGGTGAGCCGGTCGCCGTTCAGCGACGATCCCGGCGACTGGACCGGCCGGGTGCCCGGCGAGGCGGACGCGGTGACGTTCACGCTCGTCCTCGGCGGGAGGGACACCTCGGGTGACATGGACGACGGCGGAGACGCCGGGCCCGACGCGGAACCGCGGGAGGCGGCCGGGCGGGAGGCGGTGGAGCGGATCACGCGGCGGGCGGCGGTGTTGCGGGCTGTGGCGCTGGCCTGCGAGCAGCTCCCGCAGGACGTCCGCGTCTCGCTGTGGGTGGTGACGCGCCCGTGCGGCGCGCTGCCGGAGCCCGAGGCCGCCGGCGCGCCGCTCCATCCCGAGGACGCGGCCACCTGGGGGACGGCCCGCTCCCTGGGCAACGAGCTGCCCCGGCTCACCGTACGGCGCGTGTGCCTGCACCGCGGTGGTCCCACCACACGCGACGCGGAACGGCTGGTGGCCGAGTTGGTGGAGCCCGGGGAGGAGGACGAGATCCTGCTGACCCGCCGGGGGCGGTTCGTGCCGCGGCTGGTGGAGACCGGGGAGCAGGCCGGGCCCGTGCCCGCGGGCGGCGCCTACCGGCTCGCGGTGTGCGATCCCGGCCTGTCGCACGGCCTGGCTTGGGAGCGGGCGGACGTGCCGGAGCCGGGACCGGGCCAGGCGGTGATCGAGGTTCGGGCGATCGGGCTGAACTACCGCGACGTGATGCGCGCGGTCAACCTGCTGCCCTCCGAGGCGGTCGAGGCGGTCTTCGGCGGGCACGAGCTGGGCCTGGAGTGCGCCGGGACCGTCGCCGCCGTGGGCCCCGGCGTCACGAGGATGCGGCCGGGCGACCGCGTCGCCGCCGCCGGGCCGGTCGGGTTCGGCAGCCACGCGGTGATCGAGGAGTGGGCGGCCATCGCCGTGCCCGCGGAGATGACGTTCGCCGAGGCGGCCACCCTGCCGATGGCGTTCTCGACCGTGTACCACTCACTGCACCACTGCGCGCGCCTCAAGGCGGGCGAGACGGTCCTGGTGCACGGCGGGGCGGGCGGGGTCGGCATGGCCGCGCTCGGCTACGCGCGGCTCGCCGGCGCCCGGGTGATCGCGACGGCCGGGACGGCGGCCAAGCGCGACCTGCTGCGCGTGATGGGGGCCGACCACGTCCTCGACTCGCGCGGCCTGCGCTTCGCCGAGCAGGTCAGGGAGCTGACCGGCGGCCGGGGAGTCGACGTCGTGCTGAACTCCCTGGCGGGCGAGGCGATCACCCGCGGCCTGGAGTGCCTGGGGCACGGCGGCCGGTTCGTGGAGCTCGGCAAGCGCGACATCTTCGACAGCAGGCACCTGACGCTGCGGCCGTTCGGCGACAACATCTCCTTCCACGGGGTGGACATCGGCACGCTGATGTGGCGCGACCCGGGCCTGGTGGCCGACCACATGACGGTCCTGAGCCGCCTCGACCGCCGCGCGGTGCTGCCGCACACGGTCTACCCCGCCGACCGGGTCGCCGACGCCTTCGCCCAGATGCGCCACTCCCGGCACATCGGCAAGATCATCATCTCGCTGGACCCGCGCGACGAGCCCGTCACGGTACGAGCCCGGCCACGAACGCCCCGGCCGGACGCCGGGGGCACGTACCTGGTCACCGGCGGGCTGGGCGGGTTCGGCGCGGCCACGGCACGCCACCTGGCCGGCGCGGGCGCCCGTCACCTGGCGCTGGTCGGGCGCCGCGGCGCGGACACACCGGAGGCGGCCGCGCTGCTCGAGGAGCTGGCGGGCCTGGGCGCCGGGGTCAGCGTCCACGCCGCCGACGCGGGCGACCTCGACGCGATGCGCCGCGTGTTCGCGGAGGCGGCCGCGGCGGGCCGCCCGGTGCGCGGCGTCGTCCACGCGGCCATGCACCTGGACGACGGCCCGCTGGCCGACCTGGACGACGACCGCGTCCGCGCCGTCCTGCACCCGAAGGTCGCCGGCGCGCTGGTCCTGGACGAGCTGTCCCGTGACCTGCCGCTGGAGAGGTTCGTCCTGTACTCCTCGCTCACCACCATCGGCAACATCGGCCAGACCTCGTACGTGGCGGCCAACCTCCACCTGGAGGCGCTCGCCCGCAGGCGTCGCGAGCAGGGCCGTCCCGCGCTCGCGGTGGGGCTGGGCGCGCTCGCCGGCACCGGCGTGCTGAGCCGGGGCACGCAGGCGGAGTCGCTGGCCAGGCTCGGCATCGAGTCGATCACTGCCGGTCAGGCCCTCGCGGCCGTGGACGACATGCTCGCAGAGGGAGCCGGCGTGGCGATGGTGGGGCGGTGCGACTGGGCCCGGCTGCGGCAGGTCCTGCCAGGACTGCGGCGGCCGTGGCTGTCCGCGGTGCTCCCGCCCGGGGCCGAGCAGGGCTCCGGAACGACCGACCTGCCGGCCCTGCTGGCGGCCATGACAGGCGAACAGGCGCACGCCCTCGTCCTGGAACAGATCACCGGCCTGCTGTCCACGGTGCTGCTCGTCCCGGCCGACCAGCTCGACCCCGACCGGCGGCTGGACGAGTACGGGATGGACTCGCTCATGGCGACCGAGCTGCTGCTGTCCCTGCGGCACCGGTTCGGCGTGGACATCCCGCCCATGGAGCTGATCCGCGGCGCGGGGACGGTCGCCGACATCGCCCGGACGGTGCTGCTCCGCCTCGGCCTCCAGACCACCCGTGCGAGCGCCGGATGACCGGGTGCCGCCGGCCGTACGGACGAAGGAGACGCCCGTGACCACGGTCCACACCCGCATCACCGCGGTGGCCGCCCACCTGCCGGAGACCACGATGACCACGGCGGAGCTGGAGGACCGGCTGGCCGCCCGCAATCCCGGCCTCGACCTGCCCCGCGGGGTCATCCACAACGGCAGCGGGGTCCGGCGCCGCCACCTCGCCGCGCCCGACGAGAAGCCGTCGGACCTGGCCGCGCACGCCGCCCGCCGGACGCTGGCGGAGACCGGGCTCCAGCCGCACGACCTCGACCTGATCGTCTACGCGGGCGTGACGATTGACCTGGTCGAGCCCGCCACCGCGCACGTCGTGGCGGCCAAGCTCGGCGCCGGCTGTCCCGTCTTCGACGTGCGCAACGCCTGCAACGGCACGCTGAACGCGATCCAGGTGGCCGACGCGCTCATCCGCACCGGCCGCCACCGCCGGGTGCTGGTCTGCTGCGGCGAGCTGGCCAGCGCGTTCATGCCGTGGACGCTGACCGGCGCGGAGGAGTTCTTCGCCGTCGCGGCCGCCTACACCGTCTCCGACGCCGGCGCCGCGCTGCTGCTGGAGCCGGGGACGGAGCCGGGCGTGCTCGGCCACCGGTTCGCCGCCCACTCCGCCGGCTGGCAGGCGGCGACCGTGGACCTGGCCAACCTGACCAGCGACCCCGCGTCCGCCTGGCCGCAGCTCCGGCCGCTCACCGTGGACGCGGTCGGCCTGGTGCACGGCATGCAGCGCATCGACCTCACCGTGTTCCACAAGCTGCTCAGCGATCTCGGCCTGACCTGGGACGACTTCGCGGCGATCTGCGTGCACCAGGCGTCGCTGCCGGGGCTGTGGAAGTTCTGCGAGCAGGCCGGGATACCGCCGGGCAAGGTCGTCGTCACCATCGCCCGGCACGGCAACCTCGTCGCCGCCACGCTGCCGGCGCAGCTCGCCCACGCGGTGGGCGCGGGCCGGGTGCGGCGCGGCGACCTGGTGGCCATGGTGGGGCTGGCCAGCGGGTTCAGCGCCGGTGTCGTGGTCGTGCGGTGGTGAGCCGATGACGCCCGACATCCCCGCCGAGACCGTTCCGTACGAGCCGGTGAGCGAGGTGGTCCTGCGGGCCGAGCGCTGGGCGCGCGAGCAGCCCGGCGTGCTCGCCTGCCAGGTGGGCGGGCGCGCGCCGGAGGCGGTCACCTACCTGGAGATGGCGCGGTCGGTGGAGCACACGACCGCGGCGCTGGCGCGGGCCGGCGTGCGGCCGGGCATGCGGGCCGTGCTGCTCGTGTACCCCGGCGTCGAGCTCGGAGTGCTGGCGCTGTCGCTGCTGCGGATGGGCGCGGTGCCGGTGATGGTCGATCCGGGGCTGCCGTGGGCCGCGATCAGGCGATGCCTGGACCGGGCCGGCGCGGAGGCGTTCATCGGCGTCCCGCTCGCCCAGGCGGCCAGGCTGGTGCTGGGGTGGGCCCGGCGCGGCAACCGGGTGAGCATCACGGTCGGCCCGCGGCGGCTGTGGCCGGGGCCGACCCTCGCGAGCCTGCGCGCCGCCGTGTCACGGGCGGAGGCGGAGGCGGGGGCAGGGGCGGGGGCAGGGGCGGGGGCGGGGGCGCGGATGCCGTCGCCCGACGACCTGGCGCTGATCGCCTACACCTCCGGCTCCACCGGCCCGCCCAAGGGCGTGCCGCTGCGGCACCGCCACCTCGCCGCGCAGCTCGACCTGCTCGCCACGCTCGACGTCTTCCAGCCGGGCACGCCCATGCTGTCCACGTTCGTGCCGTTCGCGCTGGGGGCGGCGGCGCTCGGGGCGACCGCGGTGCTGCCCGACCTGGACCCGCGGCGGCCGGTCCGCGCCGATCCGGCCTCCCTGGCCGCCGACATCCAGCGGTACGGCGTGGCGGGCGTGTTCGCCGCCCCGGCCCTGCTGGACCGGCTGGCCCGCCACTGCGTGGCCCGGGGCCTGGTCCTTTCGTCCGTGCGGGACGTGGCCGTGTCCGGGGCGCCGCTGCCGCTGCCGACTCTGCGCCGGGTGCGCGCCTGCCTGCCCGCCGGGGCGCGGGTGCTGTCGGTGTACGGCGCCACGGAGTGCCTGCCGGTGGCCGCGATCACGGGCAGGGACCTGGCCGCCGCCCTCTCCGGCCGGGCGCCGACCGGGCTCGGGCCCCAGATGCCCGCCGGGCTCGGACCTCCGGTGTCCGCCGGGCTCAGGTCTCCGGGGTCCGCCGGGCTCGGGTACCCGGCGGCGGACGCCCGGGGGACGTGTCTGGGGGTTCCGCTGCCGGGCACGCTGGTGCGAGTGATCACGGTGACCGACGGTCCCGTCGAGCGGTGGAGCGACGAGCTGTCCGTGCCGGCCGGCACCGTGGGCGAGATCGTCGTCGCCTCCCCGGCGGTCAGCGACCCGTACCTGGACGACCCCGCCGCGACCGCCCTGGCGCGGATCCACGACGGTCGGCGGGTCTGGCACCGGATGGGCGACCTCGGCCACCTCGACGAGCAGGGCCGCCTGTGGTTCGCCGGCCGCAAGTCCGAACGGGTCCGCACGGCCGGCGGCGACCTGTACACCGACCACGTCGAGACCCTGTTCGCCGCGGTGCCCGGCGTCCGGCGCACCGCCCTCGTCGGCGTCGGGCCGCCGGGCGCCCAGCGCCCGGTCCTCGTGGTGGAGCCGGAGCCGCGCGCCGAACGCGACCGCGTGCGGGCCGCGGTCCTGGAGACGGCGGCCCGGCACCCGCACGCCGCCGGCCTGCGTGAGGTGCTGTTCCATTCCGGGTTCCCGGTGGACGCCCGGCACAACAGCAAGATCCGCAGGGGTGTGCTGGCCGGGTGGGCGGCCCGCCGGCTGCGGGTGGGTCCGCGGTGAACGTCCTGGTGACGGGAGGCGGCGGGTTCCTGGGCCGGGCGGTGTGCCGGCGGCTGGTCGCCCGGGGCGACACCGTCCACACCCTGCACCGCCGCCGCCACCCCGGCCTCGACGCGCTCGGCGTGATCCAGCACCTCGCCGACCTCCGCGACGCCGCGGCGGTGCGGGCCGCGGTGGGCCGCTGCGAGGCCGTGGTGCACTGCGCCGCCAAGGCGGGCGCGTACGGGCCGGACCGCGAGTACCGGGAGATCAACGTGGACGGCACCCGCAACGTGCTGGACGCCTGCGCCCGCGCCGGCGCGCGGCTGGTCCACACCTCCTCCCCCAGCGTCGTGCACGACGGGCGCGACCTGGAGGGCGTGGACGAGTCGGCGCCCTACGCCCGCCGCTTCACCGCCGCCTATCCCCGGTCCAAGGCCGCGGCCGAACGGCTCGTGCTGTCCGCCGCCGGCACGGTGCCCGTCGTCGCGCTGCGCCCGCACCTCATCTGGGGGCCCGGTGATCCGCACTTCCTGCCGGGCCTGGTGGCCAACCGCCGCCGGCTGTGGCTGCTGGGCCTGGCCGACAGGACGGTCGACACGGTCTACATCGACAACGCCGCCGACGCCCACGTGCTGGCGCTCGACCGGCTGCGCCCGGGTTCGCCGCTGTGTGGCCGGGCGTACTTCATCACCCAGGGTGAGCCCGGCGGCTTCGGCGCGTGGGTCAACGCGTTGCTCGCCGCCGCCGGCGTGGCACCGGTGCGGCGACGGCTGCCCGCCCCTCCGGCACTGCTGGCGGCGGCGCTGCTGGAGGGCGGCTGGCGGCTCGCCGGGAGGCTGGGGCTGGACTGCGGCGAGCCGCCGCTGACGCGCTTCCTGGTGGAGCAGGCTTCCACGGCGCACTGGTTCGACATCTCGGCCGCCCGCCGCGACCTCGGCTACGAGCCCCGGGTCGGCACCGCCGAGGGCCTGGCCCGCCTGACCGCCCACCTTGCCAGCCACCCTGCCAGCCACCCTGCCACCCACCCTGCCGCCCACCCGCCGGAGGCCGCCCGGTGACCGTGTACCCCGGCTACCCGTTCACCTCCCGCTGGTTCGCCCCGCCGGCACGTGGCGGGCTGCGCCAGCACTACCTCGACGAGGGGTCGGGCGCGCCGCTGCTGTTCGTGCACGGCAACCCGTCGTGGAGCTACCTGTGGCGGCGGCCGATCCTGGCGCTGCGGGACGCGTTCCGCTGCGTCGCGCCCGACCACATCGGCATGGGCCTGTCCGACAAGCCCGCCCCGGACCGCTACCCGCACACCCTCGCCTCCCGGGTGGCGGACCTGGAGGCGCTGGTCGGCCACCTGGTCGGGGCGCACGCCGCGCCGGAGCGCGGCTGGACGCTGGTCGTGCACGACTGGGGCGGTCCGATCGGCCTGGCCTGGGCGGCCCGCCACCCCGGGCGGGTGGCCCGCCTGGTGATCCTCAACACCGCCGCCTTCCCCAACCCGCACGGCGAGCGGGTGCGCCCGCCCCTGCGGCTGCCGCTCTGGCTGCTGCGCGAGACGGCGCTGGGCGGCTGGCTGTTCCGCCGCAACGCCTTCGCCCGCGGCGCCACCTGGCGGCCGCTCGGGGTGCGCCGCCGGATGCCGGCCGAGGTGCGGGCGGCGTTCCTCGCCCCGTACGACCGGCCCGCGCACCGCGTGGCCGTCCAGCGCTTCGTCCACGACATCCCGCTGCGGCCCGGCGATGCCGCGTGGCCGGTGCTGCGGGCCACGGGCGAGGCTCTGGAGGGGTTCGCCGGCCTGCCGGCGCTCATCGCGTGGGGGCTGCGCGACCCGGTCTTCGACCCGGGGATCCTCGACGAGTGGCGGCGGCGCCTGCCCGCCGCCCGCACGGTCCTGTACCCGCACGCCGGCCACTACGTGCTGGAGGACGCTCACGAGCAGCTCGTGCCCGCCCTGCGCGCCTTCCTGCTGGACACCGGGGCGGCCGGCGAACCGGGGCCGGGTTGGGTCTCGCCGGGGACGGCTCCGTCGTCTAGCGTCGAGAAACATGACGATCATGCCTGACAGCGGCACCGGCACCGGGCCCATCACGCGCGACGGCTCGCCGGTGGAGTTCTACCTGCTCATGAAGGCCGGCGACGAGCCCGACGTGGTGGCCGGGGTGACGCCACCCGGCGGTTCGGTCCTGGAGCTCGGCTGCGGGGTGGGCCGGGTGACGCACCCGCTGGTCGAGCGGGGCTTCGAGGTGGTCGCCGTCGACGAGTCGGCCGAGATGCTGGCGCACGTGCGCGGCGCCCGCACGGTCCGGTCGGGCATCCAGGACCTGCGGCTGGAGCGGCGCTTCGACCTGGTCATGCTGGCCTCGCACCTCGTGCAGACGGCCGAGGAGGAGGGCCGGCGACTGCTGCTGGACACCTGCGCGCGGCACGTGGCGCCGGACGGCCGCGTGCTCATCCAGTGGACGCCGCCGGAACGGCACGACGACCGGCGGCCCGGCCAGGGCAGGACGGTGGACGGGCTGACCATCGAGGTGGCCGCGGTCGAGGAGGTCTCCCCCGGCCTGGTCCACTCGACCATGCGCTACACCCACGGCGGCAAGGAGTGGACGCAGTCGTTCCGGTCGTGGCGCCTGACGGACGAGCGGCTCGCGGCCGAGCTTGCGCGGGCCGGCCTGCGGCTGGAGAGGTTCGTGACGGACGACCGTACGTGGGTGCTCGCCGCGCCGGCGGAGTGACGGCCTTTACATCGTAGATTCAACGAATTACTGGTAAATACTGGAACTCCTGTTACGCTTCCCGCCATGAGTGACCGGCTGGACGAGCTCGAAAGGCGGATCGACGGGCTCCGGGCCGGTGTGCGCACGGCCATGCGCGCCAAGGACACGGCGACGGCCCGCACCCTGCGCGCCGAGCTGCGCGCCGCCGAACGCGCGTGGGACGCGCTGGTCACGGGCGACCTGCCCGGCGCAGCCCCGGACGAGTCGCCGGACGGATCTCCGGACGGGCCGCCAGGCGCGCGGGCGGCCGGGGCGTCGCCAGGCAGGGCGTCGGAGGGCGGGGCGCCACGGGGCGGGGCGCTGGTCACCGTGCGCGAGCAGGTGCACCAGGCGCTGACCCTGCTGGCCGCCCCGGCCCAGCCGAGGCTGGTCGCGGCCGTGAGCGAGGCGCTCCTCGGCGGGACGTTGCGCGGCAGCCGGCTCACCAGCCTGCGCCGTGACGAGGAGCGCTCGTTCGCCTCCTCCCCGTACGGCAGGCCCTACTACCTGTGCGCCGCGCTGACCGACCGGCTCTCCCCCGCCCGCGGCCTGCTCACGGTGAGCACCTGGCCGCTGGAGCGGCGCGTGGTGGGCCCGCTCAGCCCCCGGGTCGACTTCCTGACCTGCGCCATGGCCGTGGCCCGGCAGCTCGGCGCCGACCCGCTCGCCGCCCTCGACCCGCGCGCCCTGCGGCTGCTGGCCCGCATGGCCCGCAACATCCCCGGCGCCGCCGCCGACGCCGACACCGCCGACCTCGGCCCGCCCGACCCCGCGCGCGTGGCCGAGGCCGCCGCCCGCGAGCTGGCCGTGCACGCCGGCCGCGACACGCGGGACCGCGCGGAGCTGGCCGGACGCGCGACATCCCAGCTCGATGACCGGTCCCGGCTGTTCGGCGCCACTACTCTGATCACCGTCGCCCGCGACGCCGTCGTGGGCGACACCGTCACCACCTCCGGCCCGGCCGGAGACACAGCCACGAGAGGCCGCCGATGAACCGGCTCGACGCGCTGCGGGGCACGACCCCGCAGAAGCCGCACGACGCGCGCGCCATCGCCGCGCTCGCCGCCAACCCGGGCTGCACCCGCCGGGCGCTGCTGGACGGCGCGGGCATCGACAAGGACGCAGCGGCCCGCCACCTGGGGTTCCCGGCGCCGTTCGGCCAGTCACCGTTCGCGATCACCCGCGGCAACGCGTTCGAGGCTCTGGTGAAGGCCGACGGCTGCGCCGAGCTGCTGCGGATGCTGCGCGAACTGCTCGGCCTGCCGATCGCCGAGGTGGCCTACCACGACGTCGAGAACGTCGGCGCGCACCTGCGCCACGCCCACACGCGCGCGCTGTTCGACCGGGCGGCCCGCGACGGCGACGACGCCGGCACGGTCTACGACCACCCGCTGCTCAGCGTGGGGATCGCCGGCCACACCGCCTACCTGGAGCCGGACGTGGTGGCCTTCCAGCTCGGCGGCCGGTTCCACATCGTGGAGATCAAGTCGTTCGCGGTGATCGACGGGCAGGCCGACCCGTCGGCGGTGGCGGCGGCGGCCCGGCAGGCGGCCGTCTACGTGCTCGCGCTGCGCCGGATGCTCGCCGAGCTGGGTCACGACCCGCTGCGGGTGGCGCACGACGTGGTGCTCGTCTGCCCGGAGAACTTCGCCAACCGGCCCGTCGCGACCCTGGTCGACGTGCGCCGGCAGCTCGGCGTGCTCGAACGCCAGCTCGCCCGGATGACCGCGCTCGACCGGCTGCTGGACGGCCTGCCCGAGGAGCTGACGTTCGACCTGCTACCGGGCGAGGACGGGCTGCCCACCCGCCCGGCCGCCGAACTGGCCGACGCGCTGCGCCGGGCGACCGCCCGATACGCGCCCGACTGCCTGGCGACGTGCGACCTGTGCTTCTTCTGCCGCGACGAGGCCCGCCAGGAGGGCGCCACCGATCTGCTGGGCCGCCACGTCCGCGACGAGCTCGGCGGCGTGGGCTCCGTCGGCGAGGCACTCGGCCTGGCGGACGGCGCCCGCGCCCCCGCCGAGGGCCAGGAGGAGATCGCCCGCCTGCTCCGCAACGCCGAACGCCTGCGCCGGGAGTGCCTCGCGTGAGGCCCGCGCCGCACCGCCGGGAGCCGGCCGCATGACACCCGCGCCCGCCCGCCCGTCGCCCGCACCCGACCGTCCCGAGCTCCGGGAGCGTCCGTCGTGAGCCTGCTGACCTCCCTCGCCCGGCTGCGGGCGCTCGACGAGGGTGTCGCCCAGCCCATCGCGACGGTCCGGCACTGCCACCTGTCGGCGCGGCCGATGGTGTTCGTCCCGCTCAAGCTCTCCGGCGAGGCCGCCGCGCCGCTGGCCGCCATGCTGGGCACCGACCGCGACCGGCCGCACCTGCTCGTGGTGGCCCAGCCGCGCAACCGTGACCTGCGTTTCGCCTGGGCGGCCGACCTGGCCGGGGTGCTCCTGCCGTACGTCGAGGGGTTCCTGTCAGGCACCGAGACGGTGGAGCGCAGGAACGCCGACCCGTACGAGCGGGTGCTGGACGCGCCGCAGCTCGTCGTGCCGAACACGGCCGGGGTCGCCTTCACCCGGCTGCTCGGCCGTTCCACGCGCTTCCGGCGGACCGACGGGCCCTACCCCGTGCCGGAGGCGGTGCCGCTGCTCGGCCGCTGGCTCACCTACTTCGGCGAGCGGGCCGCGTTCCCCGGCTCGTCGCTCATGCTGGCCGCCACCGAGGAGCTGGGCCGGCACTGGGCGACCGGGCAGAGCGGGCTGGAGGACGCCAACCTGGCCGCGCTGCTCGGCTGGATCACCGACGGGCCGAGCGACGACGCGGAGGACCCGTTGATCTGGCCGCCGGCGGGACCGGCGACCGATCCGGGGTTCGACGCCGAGGTGCTGGCGCCCGCCATCGACAGCGGTTCGGCCGAACGGATCACCGAGGCGCTGCGCACCCAGCTCGAACCCACCTGGCGCCTCATGTGGCAGGCCATCGACCTGCTGGCCGGGCTGCCCGAGGGGGCCGGCGTGGCGCAGCGGTGGGAGCAGGACCGCGGGTCGTTCTCCGGCATGGCGGCGCAGATCGCCGAGGGCGCGCCGCCGCAGGCGCGACGCGACGGCGCGATCGCCGCGGCCTCCCGGCTGGCGCGCATGGAACGCGCCCAGGCGGCCTACGACGTGCAGCGCGCCTACGACGACCCCCTCGTCATGGCCGAGTACCGGCTCACCGGAGAGGCGTTCGCCGGCGAAGTGGTCGAGACCGATCCCGAGCACGCCGAGGGCGAGGGCCGCTCGCGCAAGCTCCGCCCGCTCGTGGTGATCAAGACCGACGATCCGGTACGGCTGGCGCCCGGCACGGCGCTCGGCACGCCGCAGCGACGCGGCCAGGGCGCCCAGCTCGTGTCCGCGGGCGACGGCCTGGCTACCATCAAGATCACCAAAGGGATGGGGCGGGGCAGGACACCCACCCCCGGCGCGGTGCCCGAGGTGGGCGAGCGGGTCTGCTACACGTCGCTGACGGACGACTTCCAGGGCTCGCCCGCGCTGCCCGAGGCCGAGGCCACGCCGTGGACGCACGGCGGGCCGCCCCACGCGTACGTGCCCACCGACGAGGACGCCCAGGAGGAGTGGTCGTGACAGAGCAGGCCGTCGGGCGGCTCGCCGGGCGGGCCGTCGGCGACGCCGGGCCGGACGCCGCGCCCGCGCCCGAGCCCGCCGCGAGCCCCGAACAGGTCATCCGGAACGTGCTCGCCGACCTGCCGCGCCACCGCGGCGTGGTCGTCGACTCGCCGCCGGGGGCGGGCAAGTCCACCCTCGTCGTACGGGCGGCGGCGCACATCGCCGAGACCGGCGAGCCGCTGATGATCGTCGCCCAGACGAACGAGCAGGTCGACGACCTGGTCTCGCGCCTGTGCGAGCGGCACCCGCAGCTGACCGTGGGCCGGCTGTCGGCGAGCGGGTACGTGGCGCCGCGGCGGATGCTGGAGCTGCCCGGCGTCACCGTCGGCACCCGGGTGCAGGACCTCGGCGACCCGGACATCGTCATCGCAACCGCCGACAAGTGGGCGTGGATCGCCGGACGGACGTGGCCGTGGGCGATCGTGGACGAGGCCTACCAGATGCGCTCCGACAAGCTGCTGCGCATCGCCGCGCTGTTCGACCGGGCGCTGTTCGTGGGCGATCCGGGGCAGCTCGACCCGTTCTCGATCGTGGACGGCGACCGCTGGTCGGGGCTGTCGTGGGACCCGCTGCAGAGCGCGGTGTCGGTGCTGCTGCGGCACAACCCCGACCTGCCGGTGCACCGGCTGCCGGTGTCGTGGCGGCTGCCCGCGTCGGCGGCTCCCGTGGTGTCGCGGGCGTTCTACCCGTTCACCGGGTTCCGCTCGGGCACGGGGCCGGGCGAGCGGCGGCTGGAGCTCGCGACGGGCGGCATGGGCACCGTGCACGACCGGGCGCTGGAGGAGGCCGCCCGGTCGGGGTGGGCGCTGCTGGAGCTGCCGAACCGGCACTCCGTGCGCACCGACGGCGAGGCCGTTCAGGCCGTGGCGCTGCTGGCGGAGCGGCTGCTGCAGCGCGGCGCGGTGGCGGGCTCGGAGCAGGGCGAGCGGCCCGTGACGGCCGACCGGATCGCGGTGGGCGCCGCGCACCGCGACCAGGTGGCGGCGATCAGGAACGCCGGGCTGCCGCCGGAGATCACGGTGGACACGGCCAACCGGCTGCAGGGGCGGGAGTACGACGTGACGATCGTGCTGCACCCGTTGTCGGGGCGGCGCGACGCGACCGCCTTCCACCTGGAGTCGGGGCGGCTGTGCGTGCTCGCCTCGCGGCACCGGCACGCGTGCGTGGTGGTGGCCCGGGCGGGCATCGCCGAACTCCTGGACGCCCATCCGTCGGCGGAGCCGGTGCAGCTCGGGGTGCCGGTCAAGTTTCCGGACGGCTGGGAGGCCAACCAGTCGGTCCTCGACCACCTGGCGGCCCACCGCGTCTGACCGGTCCCGCTCCCGCGGTGCCCGCCGCGGGGCCGCACGGCGGTCACAGACGGCGGCGCAGGACGTCGATCGAGGATGCCGGGCGCGGACCCCTGGCTTCAGCCATGGGGGTAAGCCCGGCGCGGGAGTGCCCGCCAGGGGGTGAGCGTGCGTTGACGGAACGGACTGCGGCAGCGCGCCCGGCACCGGTATGGTGGGCCGTGGTCGAACACGTGAGTGATACCAAGCTCGCGGGGGAGGCCGAGGCAGTTTCTATTCACCGCCGGGAGGGCGGAGTTCGCGCAGCCCGGACCGGGTGTGCGGGCTGGGGCGTGGAAACCCGTGCGAGCGGGGCCGGAAGGTGAATCGCCAAGCGACAGCGTCGCGACCATGCGCGTAGCCGGACGGTTGGGACGGCTGGAATCCCCCGGATTCATCCGTGGGGAGCGCTTCAAGACCATGACCGTGCGCATGCCCGCCGACAGGTAGAGCTCGAGCGCGGGTGTGGTGTCGGCCGAGCCGACGTGCAGGATCGTGCCCTTGCGGCCGCGGGCGGCGTCGGCGGCGAAGGTGTGCAGCAGCAGGAACCTGCCGAGGCCCCTGCCCCAGAACTCTGGCAGGACGGCCAGCGTGGCGACGTAGCCGCAGCCCTCGTCGGCGACGAACTGGTCGTTGCCGATGACGACGCCCGCCGGCCGGCCGTCGATGTCGCCGAGGGTCGAGTCGACCTTGCCGAGGACGGCCAGGTCGCAGGCGGCCACCAGCTCGTGGATGGCGGCGGCGTCCTCGGCCCGCGGCCGGCTGAGTGCGCTCATGGTGGGGATTGTGCACGGACCGCCCGGGGCGGCGCCTCTCATTTTCCCTCCCCCGGTGGCTAGGCTGGGAACGTGCTCGACAAGACGCCGCTGAGCATCGGCGTCGAGACACCCGAGCCGGAGGTCGTCCGGCTCGTGCTCGACGGCGACCTCGACTACGAGACCGTTTCGGAGCTGACGGGCCTGACCCTGCCCGACGGCTACCGGCGGCTCGACGCCGACCTGTCGGGCGTGACGTTCCTCGACTCCTCGGGGCTGGCCGCGCTGATCCGCCTGCACCGCAGGGCCGAGCAGGACGGCGCCGCCATGCGGGTGGTGGCGCTGACGCCCTACCTGCGCGACGTGCTGCGGATGACGGCGATGGACCGCCTTTTCGCGCTTCCGCCCGACTGACGGCGGACCGCCTCTCCCTGCTCGCGCCCCGGGGCCGCCACTTACTTGCCGACCGGCAAGCCTGCCTGGATACTTACGTGCCGGCCGTCAAGCTGATCCGGCCGGAAACAGGCGCTCGGAAACAGGTGCACAGTGCGGGAAGACACCCGGACCCGTATCCAGGACATCGCGCTCAGGCTCTTCACGGAGCAGGGGTACGAGGCGACGTCCCTGCGGGAGATCGCCGAGGAGCTCGGCGTGACCAAGGCGGCGCTCTACTACCACTTCAAGACCAAGGACGACATCGTCGCGAGCCTCGTCGACGAGCGCGTACAGCAGCTCGAAGACCTGCTGACCTGGGTCAGGTCACAGCCGAGGACTCCGCGGACGCGGCGCGAGCTGGTGGTGCGCTATGCCCGGATCCTGCGCGAGCGCCGCTACGCGCAGATCACGCGATTCCTGGAGCGCAACCAGACGGCGCTGCGCGACAACCCCCGCTTCGCCCGGATCCGCGAGGCGCTGCTCGACCTCACCACGGAGCTGAGCGAGCCGGACGACCCGCCGGCCGTCCGGCTGAGCCGGTCGATGTCGCTGTTCACGCTGCACGCGGGCGCGTGGGTGATGCGCGACCCGAAGGTGCCGGAGGAGGAGATGGGCGAGGCCGCCCTGGAGGTGGCGCTCAGGCTTCTGGAACCCTAGCGGCGATTGGGACGATCGATCGCGGGCATGGGGGCTGTCACGCATCCGGACGGGAGGAGAAACAGGTGGAGGCGACGATAGCGCTCCGGCTGCCCAGGGATGCGGCGAGCGTCCCGCTGATCAGGCAGATCCTTCAGGCGACCCTCGACACCCTCGGCGTCGAGGAGCAGATCCGCGACGACATCGAACTCATGCTCAGCGAGGCGTGCTCCAACGTGATCAGGCACGCCGGCCCCAGCGACGAGTACACGGTGAGCGCGGGGGTGCACGACGACCTGTGCGTGATCAGGGTGGTCGACACGGGCAACGGCTTCGACCCCCGGCTGGTCAGCGAGGCGCCGCCGCCCGGCGCCGAGCACGGCCGGGGCATCCAGATCATGCGGGCACTCGCCGACGACATCCGATTCACCAACAGGGCCGAACACGGGGCGGTGGTGTGCCTGGAGAAGCGGCTGCGGTTCACGCCCGGGGCGGCGGCCTCGCCGTTCATGGGGCCGTTCATGGGGAACGACGGGGCCGCCGCGACACCGGGCCGGCGCCCGGGTGAGGCCCCTACGAGGCCCCTCTGAGCACCGCCCGGAGGGCCGTCCGGCCGAACGGCGTGCGGCTGTGACCGTGCGCGTGCCGCGAGGTGGCCCCCGCCAGGCACGCGAGCACGAGCAGGAAGACCACCGCGATGAGCACCGTGGCCAGGAACACCAGAGAGAAGGCGATCGCCAGGGAGGCGAGCGCGCCGAGAGCTTCCACCATCCGGCCGACGTTCCCGCCGGGCCGCGGCCTATGCCTTGAGCCGGCGATAGATCAGGCTCACCGGGAGGGAAGATCCCCCGGACCGGGAAGCAGGTCCAGCCGGCGCAGGATGACCCCCTCGCGCAGCGCCCACGGGCAGACCTCGAGCCGGTCCACCTCGTACAGGTCCATCACCGCGTCGGCGACGAGCGCGCCGGCCGCGAGCTGCTCCGCGCGCCCCGGCGACACCCCCGGCAGCACGGCGCGGGTGGCGGAGTCCATGGTGGTGAGCTTGACGGCCCAGTCGGCCATGTCGTGCCGCGACAGCGAGCGCGGCACGTGCGGCCCATCGCTCGACGGCGCGGCCCCGGCGATCCGGGCGAGCTGCTTGAACGTCTTGGAGGTGGCGACCGCGCGGGTCGCCTCGCCGTAGCGGACGATGCTGCCGACCGTGCGGGCGATCTCGGCGCGTACGTGCCTGCGCAGCGCGCGCAGCTCGCCGGCGGGGGGCGGGTCGGCGGTGAACCAGCCGCGGGTGAGCCGTCCCGCGCCGAGCGGCAGCGACACGGCCACGTCGGGCTCCTCGTCCACCCCAGCGGCGATCTCCAGGGAGCCGCCGCCGATGTCGAAAGCGAGCAGCCGGCCCGCCGACCAGCCGAACCATCGCCGCACCGCCAGGAACGTCAGCCTGGCCTCGTCCGGCCCGGACAGCACCTCGATGTCCACGCCGCAGCGCTCGTCGATCTGGGCGATCACCTGCTCGCCGTTGGCGGCGCCGCGCACGGCCGAGGTGGCGAACGCGAGGAACTCCTCGACCCCCTTGTCCTCCGCCAGCCGCAGCGCCTCCTCCACGAACGCGCCCAGCAGTTCGATGCCCTCGGCGGACAGCTCGTTGGCGGCGTCGAGGTGCTCGGTGAGCCGCAGCTCCTCCTTGTGGGAGTAGGCCGGGATGGGGCAGGCACCCCGGTGGGCGTCGACCACCAGTAAATGCACGGTGTTCGAGCCGATGTCCAGCACGCCGAGTCGCATGGGAACGACGCTACAGGCCCTCGTCCGGCACCGCGAAAGCGGGACCTGACCGGCGGAGCGGGCGACCCGGGCCATTACCCTTCCAGATGTCGTGAACCGGGAGGAGAGCGTTGAGCGCGTGCTGTGGACCGAGCCGCGGGGAGGCCGCTCGCTTGCCGGCACCGCCGGCACCCGTTCCGCCACCGGTGCGGCGGGAGCCGCCGCGCGGGATGGTGCGCGTGCCCGGCGGCACGTTCCGCATGGGCGGCGACGATCCCGACGGGCACCCCGCCGACGGGGAGGGCCCGGTGCGGGAGGTGCGGCTGCGGCCGTTCCTCATCGATCCGGCGTGCGTGACGAACGCCCAGTTCGCCAGGTTCGTGAAGGAGAGCGGGTACGTCACGCAGGCCGAGCGGCTCGGCTGGTCGTTCGTGTTCCGGCCGTTCGCCACCGGCGGCGTCATGGACGCGGGCGTGCCGGGGGCGCCGTGGTGGGCCGGGGTGCAGGGGGCGACGTGGCGCTCCCCCGAGGGTCCCGGCTCGTCGATCGGCGACCGGCAGAACCATCCGGTGGTGCACGTGTCGTGGCACGACGCCGCCGCCTACGCGGCGTGGGCGGGCAAGCGGCTGCCGACCGAGGCGGAGTGGGAGAAGGCGGCCCGCGGCGGCCTGGACGGGGCGCGCTACCCGTGGGGTGACGAGCTGGCCCCGAAGGGGCGGCGGCGGTGCAACATCTGGCAGGGGTCCTTCCCCACCGCTCCGAGCAGGGGGACGATGCCGGTCAAGTCGTTCCAGCCCAACGGGTACGGCCTGTACGACGTCGTGGGCAACGTGTGGGAGTGGACGGCCGACTGGTGGGGCACCGCGTGGGAGGCGTACGCCGAGGACCCGGCGGGGCCGGCGGAGGGCGCCGCGAAGGTGATGCGGGGCGGCTCCTACCTGTGCCATGACTCCTACTGCAACCGCTACCGGGTGGCGGCGCGCACCTCCAACACCCCCGACTCCTCGACCGGGCACACGGGTTTCCGCTGCGCGGCCATACCCTGATCGCATGTCTCGTACCCTGCGACTGTTGATCACCGGCGGCGGCACCGGCGGTCACACCTATCCCGCCCTGACGACTTTGCAGGCCGTCCAGCGACGTCAGGTGCCGCACGACGTGCTCTGGGTGGGCACCGCCAACGGCCTGGAGGCCCGGATCACGGCCGAGCACGGCATCCCGTTCAAGGCGATCACGACGGGCAAGCTGCGCCGCCGGCCCAACCTGCGCGAGCTGGGCACCAATCTGGCCGACCTGTTCCGCATCCCGGTGGGGGTGGCGCAGGCTGTGGTGCACGCCGCCCGCTACCTGCCCGACGTGGTGCTGTCGACCGGGGGCTACGTGGCGGTGCCGATCGGGGTGGCGGCCAAGCTGATCAGGCGGCCGCTGGTCATGCACGAGCAGACGACCGTGGTGGGGCTGGCCAACCGCATCCTGGCCAGGCTCGCGACGCGGATCGCGCTGTCGCACGAGTCGTCGCTGGAGCACCTGCCCCCCTCGGCGCGGGCCAGGGCCGTGGTGACCGGCAACCCGATCAGGCCGGAGCTGCTGCGGGGCGACCGGGCCGCGGCCTACGACCTGTTCGGGCTGACGTTCGAGGTGCCGCTCATCTACGTGACGGGCGGCGCGCAGGGCAGCAAGCAGATCAACACCCTGATCGCGGAGATCCTGCCCCGGCTGCTGCCGCACGCCCAGGTGGTGCACCAGTGCGGTCCGGCCTGGATCGACCAGATGCGGGCCGTGGAGCTGCCGCCGGCGCTGGCCGAGCGCTACCACCCGGTGCCGTACGTGGGGCCGGAGCTGGCCGACCTGTTCGCGGCGGCCGACGTGGTGATCTCGCGGAGCGGGGCGGGCACGGTCTCGGAGCTGACGGCCATCGGCAAGCCGTCGGTGCTCGTGCCGCTGATCCCGACGGGCGGTGACGAGCAGCGCAAGAACGCCTCCTACCTGGTGTCGGCGGGGGCGGCCAGGGCGCTGCTGGAGCCGCATCCGGTGGCCGACCAGCTCCTGGCGGAGCTGATGCCGCTGCTGGCCGACCCGGGGCTGCGCGGGGTCATGGCGGAGGCGGCGCGCAAGCTGGGCCGCCTCGACGCGGCCGACGTGCTGTGCGACCTGCTGCTGGAGACGGCGGCGCTGCCCCCTCTGACGGGCGGTCAGCCCTCGAGATAGCGGAACGCCTCGTGCGCCGAGCTGACGCTGCGTCTGAGCAGCCGTTCGAGCTGGTCGGCGTCCTGGGCGAGGCGTTCGACCTCCGGCACGGACAGCGAGTCGGCGCCCGACTCGGCCAGCAGTTCCTCATAGCGCGGCAGCCGGGCGCGCAGCTCCTCGATCTGGCTGCGCGCGTGGTAGGCCCGTTCGGCCGCGGCGACGTGGGCGGCGTAGCGTTCCAGCGCCTCGACGCGCGCGACGACCGCCGCCTCGCTGGCGGCCAGGGCCCGTTCGAGTGGCTCGACCACGGCGGCGACCTCGGGGGCGACGCCGCGGGCCAGCAGCGCGCGGTGCTCGGCGCGCAGGGCCGACAGCTTGGCGAGCAGGCGGGCGATCTCCCACTCCTGCTCGGGCAGCAGCACCGCGTTGCGGGCCCCGTCGAGCAGGCCCTCGGCGTTGACGTGGGAGCGCAGCACGGTGCCGATGGCGCGCTGCGCCCGGCCGAGGACGGCCGCCGCCTCCTCGTCGAAGTCCTCGGGCAGCAGGTAGCGGCCGTCGTACAGGCGGGCCTGCTCGTACACGCCGCGGGCGTGGGGTCGTTCCCGTAAGGGGGTCTCGCTCATGGATGTGATCTTGAGAAGGACGACGAAGACGAACCCGCCCAGCAGGACGAAGCCGAGCGGCGCCGCCGGGGAGTCGAGCAGCACGGCCATCAGGGCGAGCACCACGGGCGTGGCGGCGAGCAGCGCCACGCTGGACGGGCCGCGCCGCGAGGGCTCCGGCGGCTCCGGCGGCACGGCGGGCGGCACCCAGCCGGACCTGATCCGGACGAGCAGGGGGGCGTTGGCGCGCAGCAACCCGGCGGTCTCCGGTGGCACTCCCGGAGCGACGACCACACCGACGCTCTGCTCTGGCACCCTGGCGCCCCCAACGCTCGTGATGTCCGGATACTACGGAAGATTTCCCGTTACTGTCAGCCTCGCGAAAGACAGTCCCACCAACCCCCGGCACCTCCGTCCACCACAGCCGTGGGGTGCCGTCAGGGCTCCGGCCGGCCGAAACGCACCAGGCTGCTCTCGTACGCGATCACGACGAGCCGGGCCCGGCCGTACGCACCGTGATCTCCTCCCGCCGCACCGGACGGCACCGCGGGCGCGGTGTCCCGGCTACCGCGAGGGCGGCGGCGAGGCAGGCGAGCGGGATGGCGGGCAGCACGTAGCGGTGGTCGAAGTCGAGGGCGGCGACCGGCGCGACCAGCAGGAACATCGCGAACGCCCACGGCAGCAGCGCCGGCCGGCGGCGGCCGATCGAGCCGATCCCGCCGGCGAGCAGCAGCACGCCGAACAGGGTGCCGTGCAGGAACCAGGGGTAGGGGTAGGCGGCCAACAGGGAGCCGAACGGCTCGACGGAGCGCATGCCGCGGATGTCGGGGTCGTAGGCGCGGCGAACCTCGCCGATCAGGGCGTGCTGCTCGGGCAGCGGCCAGGAGCCGTGCGGGAAGGACGTGGTGGGGTTCATCCGCCTGGGGTGCGGCACCGGCTCCCACGTGAAGGCGAGGGAGGTGTCCTTGACGACCTCGGCCAGGTAGTCGAGCGGCTGGCTGGTGATCACGCGCACGGCGAAGGACCGGGCCAGGTCGTTGTGGGCGAACCGGCCGCCGGGCAGCAGGTTGAGCGAGGCGGTGGGCGCCCAGACGTACTCGGAGGCGGCGTCGGCGACGGTGCCGTTCGGGCAGAGCCGCGCCTCCTCCGGCGGCGGCTGGACGAGCGAGCAGTCGGCGAAGGTCATGGTGCGCGCCCACAGCGCGACCCCGTCGGAGCCGCTGAGCGCGAATCTGCCGTGGTGCTGGGCGTACCAGCCCGCGTAGGCGAGCAGCGGCAGCGTCGCGGCCAGGGCCATGGCCAGGAACGGCCGCCGGCCGGCGCGCCGGATGAGCAGGTGGAGCAGCGCCAGGCCGATCAGCGGGACGGCGGCGGTGCGGGTCAGCCCGGCGAGCGCGAGCAGCAGCCCGGCCGCCGCCGCGAGGCGCACCGGCACCCGCTCGTGCCACATCATCAGGAGCAGCGCGCCCACGACCAGGGCGATGACCTGCATGTCCGACAGGATCGCGTGTTCCAGCCGGACGAACGCCGGGTCGAACAGCACCGGCACGGCCGCGAGCGTGGCCCCCCAGCCGGGCAGCGACCGGCGGCGCAGCAGCGAGTAGATCATCACACCGACGCCCAGGCCGATCACGTGCTGCACCCCGGCGACCAGTTCCACGCTGTGGAAGGGCCGCATCAGCCACAGGAACCAGGAGTAGCCCGCCGGGTGGAAGGCGCCGTTCGGCCGCAGGTTGACCGCCGTGTCCAGGTAGGTGAACGAGTCGTACCAGTAGAGCTGGGCGGTGTCGTAGCCGAGCATGACGAGGACGCGCAGCGCCGCGGCGAGCGCCAGGACGGCCGCGAACAGCCGGTGCCCGCGCGCGACCGCCTGCACGACCGTGGCGGGCGGAAGGACCGCCACCAGGCTGGACGTCATGGATCGCTCCCCCGTGACCGGGCCGGGCGGGACCGGCCGTAGGGGAGGCAGTTCAGCGATCACCCGCTAACGTGAGGATCACCGAATCTGGTTATGCGGGCGTTATGCCGATACGCCCACACTGGCGGCATTTACGATCTTTGGGGGCAGGGTGCGGGTTCTGGTCGCCGAGGACGAGCGGATGCTCGCCGACTCGATCGCCGAGGGGCTGCGCGGCGAGGCGCTGGCGGTCGACGTGGCCTACGACGGCGACGCCGCGCTGGAACGGCTCGGGGTGCACGACTACGACGTGCTGATCCTCGACCGGGACCTGCCGCTGGTGCACGGCGACGACGTGTGCGCGCGGGTGGTCGGCGAGGGCCGGTTGGTGCGGGTCCTCATGCTGACCGCCGCGGGCGACGTGCGCTCGCGGGTGGCGGGGCTGTCGCTGGGGGCGGACGACTACCTGCCCAAGCCGTTCGCGTTCGAGGAACTGGTCGCGCGGGTGCACGCGCTGGGGCGCCGGTCCCGGCCGGCGGATCCGCCGATGCTGGAGCGGGCGGGGGTGCGGCTGGACTGGGCGCACCGGCAGGTGTTCCGGGACGGCAGGTACGTGCCGCTGGCCCGCAAGGAGTTCGGCGTGCTGGCCGAGCTGCTGCGCGCCCGGGGAGCGGTGGTGTCGGCCGAGGACCTGCTGGAGAAGGTGTGGGACGAGCACATCGACCCGTTCACCAACACGGTCCGCACCACGATGACGAAGCTGCGCAAGAAGCTGGGCGAGCCGCAGGTCATCGAGACGATCCCCGGCTCGGGGTACCGCATCCCATGAGCATCCGCCTGCGCTTCGCCCTGGCCTGCGCCGGGGTCATCTTCGTCCTGTCCGCGCTCGCGGTGACGGTGCTCTACCTGGTGGTGCAGCAGAGCCTGGCCTACCGCACCGGGCTCGTCACCCCCGACTACATCGACGTGCAGCACGCCGGGCGGTTCTACGGGCGGCTTCCCCGGTACGACGAGAGCTACGAGATCGTCCGCGACCGGGTGCTGCACGTGCTGTCCGTCTACCAGCGCGACGTGCTGGCGAACGTGCGCCTCATGGGCGCGCTGACGGTGGCGGCCGTCACCGCCGCTGCGTTCGGGCTGGGCTGGCGGGCGGCCGGATGGGTGCTGCGCCCGCTCACCGCCGTCACGATGACCGCGCGGCGGGTCGCCCAGTCCCACGATCTGGCCAAGCGCATCGGCCACGAGGGACCGGCCGACGAGCTGAAGGAGCTGGCCGACCTCGTCGACACCATGCTCGGCCGGCTGGCCCGCTCGTTCGACGGGCAGCGCAGGTTCGTGGCCAACGCCTCGCACGAGCTGCGCACCCCGCTGACCATCAACCGGACGTTGGTGGACGTGGCCGTGCGGCGGCCGGACGCGACCGACGACGTCAAGCGGCTCGGCGAGTCGCTGCTGCTGGTCAACGCCCGGCACGAGCGGCTCATCGACGGCCTGCTGGCGCTCACGGAAGGCGAGCAGGCGGTGCTCGACCGGCAGCCGTTCGACCTGAGCGACGTGGCCGAGCACGTGCTGGACCAGGCGGCCGTCGAGGCGGCCGAGCGGGAGGTGACGATCCACCGGCTGCTGGACGCCGCACCCACGACGGGCGAGGCGGTGCTGGTGGAGCGGCTGGTGCAGAACCTCGTGGAGAACGCCGTCCGGCACAACCACTCCAAGGGCGAGGTGTGGGTGACGACCCGGCACCGGGGCGAGCGGGTCGAGCTCGTCGTGGCCAACACCGGGCTGCAGGTGCCGCCGTACGAGATCGAGACGATCTTCCAGCCGTTCCGGCGGCTGCACGGCGACCGGCTGCGCTCCGACCGGGGCAGCGGCCTGGGCCTGTCGATCGTGCGGGTCATCACCGAGGCGCACCAGGGCACGGTCACCGCCCGGCCGCGCGAGGAGGGCGGGCTGACGATCACGATCGAGCTGCCCGCCTCCGACGCCCGCGACTGAGAAGCGGCAGGATGCCGCGCTTGAGCCCCCGGCCTCGCACGCTCACAAGCACACGGTGGTGCCCCAGGAGGCGACGGCCAGGTCACCGGAGTAGGACTTCGCCGCCGCGGCCAGCGCAGGCTCGGGCGGGGTGCCGGGCCACAGGTGCGTGAGCAGCAGTCGGGCCACTCCGGCCGTCGCCGCGGTCCGCCCCGCCTGGAGGGCGGTGGAAAGGTAGGGCGCGTCCTCCTCGGGGACCTCTTCCGGGTAGGTCGCCTCGGCCAGCAGCAGGTCGGCGTCCCTGGCGAGATCCACCAGCGTGTCGGCCGGACCGGTGTCGCCGGTGTAGGCGATCACCTTGCCGCCGCCGCTCAGCCGCAGCCCGGCGTTCGGCACGTGATGCGGCAGCGCCCAGGTGTCCAGCCGGAACGGCCCGACCTCCAGCGCGCGGGAAGGCAGCAGGTCGTGCAGGACGAAGCTGCGGGCCAGCATGCGTTCGTCCAGCCGTAGCACGGCGTCGAGTGCGCCCCTCGGCGCGTACACCGGCAGCGCGGACGGGCGCGCGTCCCCCAGACTCCGGGCGCGCAGGAGAGGGTTCAGGTCGGCGCAGTGGTCGGGGTGGCCGTGGGTCACCAGCACCGCATCGATCTCCTCGGCCCCGGTGAGCTCCAGCAACCTGGGCACCGTGGCGTACCCCGGATCGATCAGGGCCTTGAACCCGTCGCACTCGACCAGATATCCACTGCACGCCTGACCGGCCCCCGGCCACGCCCCACATCCGCCGAGCACGGTGAGCCTCATGACGATCCTCGGATCGCGCGGTGTGTCCCGGCCTCGCGCCGCAGGTCACCGCGGACGAGCCGGCCGAAGAAGTGCATGCCCGCAAGGTAGTGGCGCACCGGACTGGTCGCCCACATCCACTCTGAGGTGGTTCCAGGAGACCACTCGTGCGGTCCGAGGGCGATCCGCTCACCACCTGTCCCGCCGGCCTAGGAGGGGTGCGCCTCGCGCAGGAGCTCCTCGGGGACGCCCGCGCCGGTGAGCAGCGTGAGGCTGTCGGTCCGTTCGAACAGCATCGACTCCAGCAGCGGCCGCAGGACGTCGCGCTCGACGCCCGCCCTCAGCAGCTCGGCGACGATCCGGGCGCGGTCCTCGAACGGCAGGTCGCGGCCCTCCAGGGCGAGCGCGCGCAGCAGCAGGTCCAGCTTGCGCCGCCCCCGCGAGGCGGGCAGCGCGGTGAGGGCGGCGATGGCGTCCAGGTAGAGGGCGACGCGTTCGCGGACCGGCAGGGAGCCGCTCATGAGCAACTCCTCGACCAGGCGGGTGAGGGTGACGACCCGGCCCGACGTGCGGGCCACCACGACGACGCCGTCGCGGGCGGGCAGCGAGTCCGTCAGCAGGTCGAGGTCGCGGTTGAGCAGGTACGGGCGCTCGTCCAGGGCCCGGGTGGCGAACCAGACGACCTGCTCGGCGGAGCCCGGGGCACGGCCCTCGGCCTCCGGCGCGCGGCCGGCGGGGTCGGTGAACCACCAGCCGGCGGCGTCGAAGTCCCACGGCTCGGCGGCGCCGCCCAGCAGCACGTCGCCGGGCACCCGGCAGGCCGGCAGCCCGCGGATCAGGCCGGCCCACCCCTCGCGGCCGAGCTGGCTCTTCCACAGGTGCGCGTGCGAGCTCCACCGCTCGAAGCCCGGGGTGTCGCGCAGCAGCGTCGAGACGCTGACCGGCTCCTCCGACACGCCCCGGATCAGCAGCACGAGGTTGGCGGAGTAGGCGGCCAGGCGGCGGGTGAGCGGGTGCCGTACGGGGGCGAAGCCCGTGAAGGAGCGCCGCGGTCGCTCGTGCAGGGCGCCGCGCAGCAGCTCGGCCAGCAGGTTCGCCGCGCGGACGCGCACCTCCTGCGGCAGCCTGCGCAGCAGCTCCATGGAGAAGCCGACGATGGGGCCCCGCTCGGCCAGGCAGGAGAACGACGTGACGGCGTACAGCAGGTCGTCGTCGGCGTCCTGGGGGGAGACGGCGATCAGCTCGTCCTCGGCCAGGTGCTGCCGCCGGACCAGGTCGCGCACCGCGTACACGGCCAGCCAGGCGACGAGGAAGTCGCCGAACGTGGCGTGCAGGAAAGCGTGGCCGCCCGGCTCGCCCCGGTCGACGAAGAGGAACCCTCCGGTGGCCTGCCCGGTCCACTCCTCCCCCGCCTCGCTCCCGCACAGCGCGGACACGTCGCGGCGCAGGGCGTCGCCGGTGACGGCGGGCCGGCCGCGGACGAACATCGACAGCGCCACCGAACCGAGCCGGACCAGCTCCCGTTCGACCAGCCTGCGCCGCCTGGCCTCCGACAGGGCGCGCACGGCGGGGTCCCTGTCCAGTTCCCTGGCGGCGAAGTCCTGGATCAGCGACTCGTAGAGCTGCGCCCGGCCCAGCTCGGAACCGTCGCGCTGGAGCGCGTTGCCGGCCGCGTCGTACAGGGCGAGCAGCAGCAGGAGCAGGGGCTGCCTGGCCGGCTCCCCCTGGGCGAGGGCGACGTCGGCGGGCAGCGGCCGGCGGCCGTGGCGGGCGAGCGGGGCGCGGTTGGCCTGGGCCCAGACGTCCAGCCAGGCGCGCACCTGGTCGTCGTCGAACGGCCTGAGCTGGACCGCCAGGACGCCGTGCGGGAACCGCACCCGGTCGGCCACCACCGTCCGGCAGGTCACGATGACGGCGACGGGCCGGCCCAGCCCGGCCTGGCGGCGCTGGAACGCGCGCACCTGCTCCACGTAGTCGTAGCGGTCGGACTCGGCCGCCTGGACCAGCTCGTCCAGACCGTCGAGCAGGACGACGGGCAGCGCGCCCTCGGCCGCCTCCACCACCTCGTGGAACGTCGTCCGCTCGCCGAGCAGGGCGGTGAGCGCCTGCTCGATCTGCGCCGTGACGGACGAGCCCGCGGCGACGTCGCCCAGTTCGACGCGGATCGGCAGGAACTCCGAGCTGGCCAGCCGCGCCGCGAGCACCTCGGTGAGCTTGGACTTGCCGGCGCCGGGCTCGCCGAGCACGACCAGCGGCGCGCGGGTGGCGTGCGGCGAGGTGAGGTGGCCGACGAGGAACTCCTCGGCGTCCGGCAGCGCGGTCTGCTCCTCCCACCAGCTCTTCACGGCCGGGGTGGCCTCGCGGGTCATCTCGGCCACCCGCAGTCTGGGGTTGATGTACCCCTCGCCGAGCAGCGGCAGCGTCACGCCGCCGGGCACGGAGCCGGCGGCGATGAGCGGCCGGTCGAGGGCGCTGGCGGCGAGCCTGACCCGGTGGACGGCGGGATGGTCGCCGACGCGGGGCGGGGCCAGCTCGGCCAGCAGCCGCGCCACCCGCGACAGCCCGACGCCGGCCGCCCGGGTGTCGGCCCTGGCGTGTCCCCTGCCCGCCCTCCCCCTGTCGGCCCCGCCCCTGTCGATCCCGCTTCTGTCGATCCCGCCCCTGTCCGTCCCGCCTCTGTCGATTCCGCCTCTGTCGGCCCCGCCGTTGCCGGGCCTGCCGTTGCCGGGCCTGCCTGTGCCGGGCCCGGCCTGTCCGGTGGCGCCCTCGCCGGCGGACGGGCCGAGGCTCCACACGGCCAGCTCGGGGCCGGCCGCCGCCAGCAGCCGGTAGTCCTCGTCGTAGATCCGCAGCGCCCTGGCCGGCGGCCCCTCGGCGAGCAGCGCGGGCAGGCGCACCTGGTCGTCGGGCGAGAGCCCCTCCCACACGGCGGTGCCGCGCACGTACCGGGCCAGAGCCTGCGACATCTCACGGTGGACGGCGGCGACGGCCTGCCTGGTCTCCGCGTACGGGCGGTGCGGGGCGGGGGCGGGCAGCCGCCGGGCCAGCAGCGCCTCGGCGAGCCGGGCGAACCCGCCGGCGGCAGGCCCGCCGAGGGCGAGCGCGGCCTGCTCACCGCGGTCCAGGCCGAGCAGGCTCAGCGCGAACGGCAGCTTCGCCTCGTCCAGGGCCTCAAGATAGGCCGACACCACGACCACGGCGTGCGCCGCGGCCAGCCGCTGGGTGCGGGTGTGCCGGTTGACGTCGCCCTTCCAGCCGGGGGCGCGGCGCAGGACGTGCTCGCCGTACCTGACGGCGTCGTCCCTGAGGTCGGCGAGGGTGAACGCCATCCGCGCGCCCCCGGCGAGCGCCCAGCCGGTGCGCGTGGCGTTGGCGGCGAACTCGGCGGCCTTGACGAGCCGGTTCTCGTTGCAGCCGAGGATCTTCAGCGCGTCGGCGTAGCTCAGGGTCTCCGTCATGAGGGGTCTCCGGACCGGTCGCAGGGGGCGGGGGTCAGAGCGCTTCGGCGATCTCCTCCAGCGCCGCCGGGTCCTCGATCGTGGACGGCGTGCGGTAGTCGCGCCCGGCCGCGATGTCGCGCATCGTGGCGCGCAGGATCTTGCCGGACCGGGTCTTCGGCAGCCGGCCGACCACCACGGCCCGGCGGAAGGCGGCGACCGGGCCGATGCGTTCGCGCACCATCGCCGTCAGCTCCCGCTCGATCTCGGCGGGGTCGCGGCCGGCGCCCGCCTTGAGCACCACGAACCCGACGGGCAGCTCGCCCTTGAGCTCGTCGGCGACGCCGATGACCGCGCACTCGGCCACGTCGGGATGGGCGGCGATGACCTCCTCCATCTGCCCGGTGGACAGGCGGTGCCCGGCGACGTTGATGACGTCGTCGATGCGGCCCATGACGTACAGGTAGCCGTCGTCGTCGAGGTGGCCGCCGTCGCCGGTCAGGTAGTGGCCGGGGTAGCGCGACAGGTAGGACGCGGTGAAGCGGGCGTCGTCGCGGTAGAGGGTGGTCAGCGTGCCGGGCGGCAGCGGGAGCCTGATGGTGACGGCGCCCTCCACGCCGGGCGGGCAGTCGGCGCCGTCGGGGTCGAGGATGTGCACGTCGTAGCCGGGGACGGGCTTGGTGGGCGAGCCCGGCTTGATGGGCAGCGCGCCGAGGCCGACGCAGTTGGCGGCGACGGGCCAGCCGGTCTCGGTCTGCCACCAGTGGTCGATGACGGGCACCCCGAGCAGTTCGGTGGCCCACCGGTAGGTGTCGGGGTCGAGCCGCTCGCCCGCCAGAAACAGGTGCCGCAAGCTGGACAGGTCCCACTTTTTGGCGAAAGCTCCGGATGGGTCTTCCTTCTTGATGGCGCGGATCGCGGTCGGCGCGGCGAACAGGGTCCGCACGCCGTGCATCGCCACCACCCGCCAGAACGACCCGGGATCGGGGGTGCCGACCGGTTTGCCCTCGTACAGCACGGTCGTGCAGCCGGCCAGCAGCGGCCCGTACACGATGTAGGAGTGGCCCACCACCCAGCCGACGTCGGAGGCGGCCCAGAAGACCTCGCCGGGGGCGGCGCCGTACACGTGGGACATGCTCCACTGCAGCGCGACGGCGTGACCGCCGTTGTCACGCACGACGCCCTTGGGAGCGCCGGTCGTGCCGGAGGTGTAGAGGACGTAGAGCGGGTCGGTGGCGGCGACGGCGACACAGCCGGCGGGGGCGGCGGCGCGGACGGCCGGCTCCCAGTCGAGATCGCGCCCCTCGACCAGCGGCGCGGGGTGCTGGGGCCGTTGCAGGATCACACAGTGGGCGGGCCGGTGCGCGGCCTGTTCCAGGGCGGCGTCGAGCAGCGGCTTGTACTCCACCAGCCGGGACGGCTCGATGCCGCACGACGCCGACAGCACCACCACCGGCCGGGCGTGGTCGATGCGCACGGCCAGCTCGGCCGCCGCGAACCCGCCGAAGACGACCGAGTGCACGGCGCCGATGCGGGCGCAGGCCAGCATCGCGACCACCGCCTCGGGCACCATCGGCATGTAGATCACCACGGTGTCGCCGGTGCGCACGCCGAGGTCGCGCAGCATCCCGGCGGTGCGGGCGACCTGGTCGAGCAGCTCGGCGTAGGTGAAGGCACGGATGGTGCCGGTGACGGGACTGTCGTAGATTAGGGCCGTGCGGTCGCCGTGTCCGGCGGCGACGTGCCGGTCGAGCGCGTTGTGGCAGGTGTTGAGCCGCCCGTCGGGGAACCACCGCCCCTCGCGCAGGACGGTCTCGGGCGCCGCCTCCCAGTCGACGGCGCGGGCCGCCTGCGCCCAGAACTCTTCGGGTCGCTCGATGCTGTGCCGGTGGACGTCCTCGTAACCGCTCACTCTGTCGATCACATCAGCGCCCCGACGTCCGCGCAAGCCCCTCCCCCGCGCGCCGCCAGGCGATCTTGCCGGGGTACGGTGTCCGGACCTGGCACGAGGAGGCGGCGATGGACGACCTGATCCTGTCGGTCGTGGTGGGGTCGCGGGCGTACGGGCTGGACGTGGACGACTCCGACACCGACCGGCGCGGCGTGTTCGTGGCGCCGACGGAGGACTTCTGGCGGCTGACCAAGCCGGTGACGCACCGCGACGGGCCGCTGCCGGAGCAGTTCTCGTGGGAGGTGGAGCGGTTCTGCCGGCTGGCCCTCGACGCGAACCCGACCGTGCTGGAGTGCTTGTGGTCGCCGATCGTGGAGGTGGTCACGCCGTTCGGGGCGCGACTGCTCGGGCTGCGCGGGGCGTTCCTGTCGCGGCGGGCGCACGAGACGTTCGCGGGGTACGCCGACGCCCAGTTCCGCAGGCTGGACCCGGAGGCGCCGAAGTGGAAGCAGGCCATGCACATGATCCGGCTGCTGATGAGCGGGCTGCAGCTGGTCCGCACGGGTGAGCCGATGGTGCGGGTGGGCGGCCACCGTGACCGGCTGCTCGCGGTGCGGCGCGGCGAGGTGCCGTGGGCCGAGGTGACCGCCTGGCAGGCGGCGCTGAGCACCGAGCTGGCCGCGGCCGGCAGCGTCCTGCCGGAGGCGCCGGACCGGGGGCGGGTGGAGGAGTTCCTCATCGACGTGCGCCGGGCGCACCTGTGACCACCGAAGGCGCGCCCGACACACCTGTGTCGGTGAGAGGTACGCCGGGCACACCCGTGACGGTGCAGAGGTGCGCCCGGCGGACCGGTGACGGTCAGGCGGGCACCGGGGACGGGCGGCGGTGGCCCGCGCGGCGGTACCAGGCGGCGAACAGGGCGACGGCGAGCAGCAGTTCGGCGACGTCACCGCCGTAGTACATGACCTGGGCCGCCTCCTGGAAGCCGGGCACGGTCGCGTACAGATGCTTGGCCAGCCAGCCGTGCGCGGCGGCCGCCCCGATGAGGACGGCGACCCGCGTGGCGACGCCGGGGCGGTGCGGCGCCGGGTCGGGCCCGGCGACGGCCCAGGTGAACAGGCAGCCCGAGGCCAGGTAGAGGTGGTCCACGAGGTGGTGAAGCCTCGGGTTCGCCAGGCTCGCGGCGGACAACGGGGTGAGCGTCACCACGTACAGGCCGCCGACGTAGACCAGGGCCGCGGTGACGGGGTGGGTGAGGACGTGCACGACGCGGGTGCGCAGCAACCGCGTCAGGCGGCGACCGAGCCGCCGCGGGGCGACCCGGAGCAGCAGGGTGACGGGCGCGGCCATGATCAGCCCGAGCGGCGCGAACATGCCGAGGAGCAGGTGCCGGACCATGAGGCCCACGTCGCCGTGCGGGACGAGCGGCGACAGCGCCAGGCCGAGCACCGCGCATCCGGCGAGCCACGACGCGATCCGCCAGGGGCTCCACCGGCGGGCCCGGGCCGTCGGCCTGCCGTTCACGGCCCCGGCTCCAGTCCCGTTCAGGGCCCCGGCCCCGGCCCCGTTCACGGCCCGGTTCACGGCCCCGGCTCCAGTCCCGTTCAGGGCCCCGGCCCCGTTCCCGTTCCCGTTCCCGTTCCCAGCATCGCTCCCGCCCCCGGTCCACAGGGCGGCCAGCACGTAGGGCACGGCGAGGAAGAGCGTCGCGAGCAGCGCGGGCAGCCAGGCCGCCAGGCCGGCGTGCTGGCCGGGCGTCACGACCGCTCCCCCGCCCGCGGCGCGCCGACCGGGCGCGCGCCGCCCCCGGCCGGCCGGCGCGGGGCCGCCTGCCGCCGGGCCCGCACGGCGAGGGCGACGCCGCAGGCCAGCAGCGCCAGCCCGGCCGCGGTCCAGGCCAGGTCGTACGGCAGCGGATCGATCCCGGACCGGATCCGGTGCACCCGCAGCACCTTGTGGTCGACGACCCCGACGAACACCTGGAAGCCCCCGGCCCCGGCCAGGAACCCGCCCCAGGCCGCCGGCACCACCAGGGTGGCCCGGCGCCGCAGGTCGGCCAGCCAGAAGAACCCGGCCACGACGGCCACCAGCTCGGCGGCGTGCAGCAGCCCGTCCGACAGCAGCCCGACGCGCGGCGTGGCCCGGTCGTAGAAGTGGTGCCAGGCCAGCGCCTGGTGCATGACCAGCTCGTCCACGGCGGCCATGACTCCGATCCCGATGAGCACCGCCGACAGCAGCGACGCCCGCAGCGACTCTCCGGCCGGCTCCCCCGGCCGCGCGGCCACGGCGCTCACCCCCCGGCCGATCGGGACGCCGGGCCCGCATGGCCGTGTCGGCCGGACGGGACCCGGGCCGGCAGGTGACGACGGTGCCGCTGCTCGATCTTGTCCACGGTGGTCATGACGGCTGCTCCGGCGAGGCCCGGCAACAGGCCCTGCCCTGGTGCGTGCTTCAGCATGTCGCTCCTTTCGCCCTACCCGGGCCGGGATCGCGTGCTGCTCTCAGGGGGCGAATCGGGCCTTCCAGGGGCCGGGCAGGTCGAGCGGGCGCCACGCGCGCGCGTACGGCGGCAGCGGCGCCCGGGTGTGGACGATGACGACCTGGGCGCCCCGGTCGATGGCCGCGCGGACGCGGTCGGGCTGCCGCCGGGAGAACCGCCGGGTGACACCCTGGGACTCGCAGCCGATCAGGTAGCCGATCTGCACGCCCGACTGGCCGTGGACCAGGCAGGGCGGGCGCACGCCGGCCTCGCGCAGCGCGTGCGCGGCCAGCTCCATCCGTTCCCGGTCGCGGTACGTGCCGGCCGCCATCCGGTACGCGTACGTGCCCTGGAGCGCCAGGTGGGCCAGCACTCCGACGGCCAGCAGCGCGCCGGCGGGCGCCCGCCACCGCCCGGCCGGCCGGAGCCCCGTGACGGCCCGCGCGACGGGCAGCGACAGCAGCGCGTACGCCGGCATCAGGAAGCGCGGAGCGGCGTAGCCGACGTAGAAGAAGTAGGGCAGGGCGCTCACGGTTCCGGCGGCGGTGGCCAGCAGGAGCGGGCCGAGCCCGCCGGCGCGGCGGGCGGTCCACAGGCCGAGCAGGGTCATCAGCGGGATGGCCAGCCACCACACGAGCGCCACCGGTGAGACGTCGCCGCACCTCACGCCGAACCTGCACAGCGACGGCCCGTCCAGTGCCCTGGCGTGTTCCAGGAGCGAGACGGTCCAGCCGGTCAGGTTGGTCTGTCCTGCGCCGCGCATCCGCGCCGCGACACCGCCGTACGCCAGCTCGGCCTCGACGAGCCACTGCCCCCAGCCGACGGCCAGTCCGGCCGCGACGGCGGCGAGCGGCACGAGCGCGCGCCGCCGCAGCAGGACGAGCGCGGCGACGGCGAGCGGGACCGCCAGGACGAGCGCGTCCGAGGGCCGCATGAGCGACACGACGGCCAGCGCGGCGCCCAGCCCGGCCGCCGGCCCCCACAGCCGGCGGGCGGCTCCGCCCGGCGCCCCCCATGCCTGCCGCGCCCCCGGGTCCCAGCCCCGCCCCGTCTCGGTGGCGGACCTCCGCACCGCGCGGACGACCAGCACCAGGAAGCCGGTGGCGGCGACGCCGCCGAGCGCGACGTACAGGTTGGGCATGGCCTCGTTGCCGTAGAACAGCGACAGCCAGCAGCCGGCGAACAGCAACGCGGCGAGCGGCACGGACCGGTCGGCGCGCACCCGCGCCCAGACGAGGAACGCCCCGAACAGGGCCAGCGACGACACCACCGTCAGGTACAGGCGCAGCACGAGCACCGAGTCGGTCATGGCCACCACGGGCGCGACCAGCAACGGAACTCCCCGGGCGCGCGGGGCGCTGAAGGGGGCGGGCGGGGCGTGGGCGGCGTACTGGCCGGCGTAGACGGCCTCGTCCCAGCCGATGCCCATCCGCGGCGAGATCAGCACGAGCTGGGCGACCGCGTACAGGAGGCCGACCAGGGCGAGCAGCGCGACCGGCTGCGACGGCGACGGCCACCGTGAGCGCACGGCCTCGGGCACGTGCGGGCGGGTGACCGTCATGGCTGGCTCCCCAAGGTAGGCGACGAGCATTCGTGTACCCGGCGCCATCACACGACACGCTGCCCCAATCACCCCATTTGCCCCAACTTGTCACGATTCGTCCACGCCGCTGACTAGGGGATTTGTCCCGCTTTGCCCCGATATCGGGCTGGACATCTCCGCGGTCCAGGCTCGCCGTCGCCGGTCCGGCGTACGACGACACGGGAGCTTTAGTGTGATGTGACGATTGTTCCGACAGGATGGGGGCGTGGGCACCTACGACGACGACACGCTCCCGCTCCAGCCGCCGATCCGCCTGCCCTCGCGGGCCGACCTGGCGGCCGCCGTGCGGGCCACGCCCCTGGCGGCGCTTCTCCTGGACCCGCGGCACGCCCCCGCGGCCGGCGAGACCGGGGCGGAGCCGGAGGCTGAGGCAGACCGGCCCCAGGCCGGGTCGACGGCGGAGGCGGACCAGGCCCGGCCCGAGCCCGACGAGCCCCGGTCGCAGGAGGAGCCCGTGCCGGGGATCGGGGCCGGCGCCCTGGCGGGTCTGCGGAGCGGTCCCGCCGGGCCGGAGGCGGCCGAGGTGCTGCGCGACGGCCCCGCCGAGGAGGTGCTACGGGTGTGGACGGATGTGCGCCGCCACCTGTTCGGTCGCGATCAGCTCGTCTTCCTGCAGGTGGTACGCATGTTCCTCGGCCGGGAGCCGGTGGGCGAGGTGCCGGCCGCGCTGTCCTCGCTCGGCCTGGCGCGGGAGGCGGACGACGGTTCGGCCGGCTCGTACGCGCTGACCCCGCTCGGGCGCTGGACGGCCAGGGAGATGATCGCCGAGGCCACCGGGCAGGACATCCCGGTCATGGGCTCGTTCGCCGGCCGGGACGCCGCGGCCCTGCTGCACGGCCTGCGCTCCTACCGCGAGGCGGAGCGGATCGAGGAGCTGACCGGCTGGCTGGCCGGCCGCGACCGGGTCAAGGCGGCCGAGGAGATGGGCGCCGCGCTGGCCGAGGTGAGCCCGCTGGCCCGGGCGATCGGCGTCGAGCTGCTCGCCCTGGACCTCGGCGACGACGGCAGGCGGGTGCTCGACCGGCTGCTCGGCGTACGCAAGCTGGGCGCGGTCGTCGCCGCCCGGATGGGGCGTGACGAGCAGCGGCCGTCGCCCGAGGAGATCGCCTGGGTGTTCGTGGACATGGCCGCGGCGCTGCTGGAGTTCGGCGGGGAGACCGACGAGGTCATCCAGTCGATGACCATGGGGATGGAGCCGGACCAGCAGGCGAGCACCATCGCGCTGCTGGCGCTCGGCGACCACCCGTGGACCGAGCGGGTGCTGCACGTGATCATCGACCGGCACCCGGACGAGCAGGTCGCGGGCGCCGCCCGCAAGGCCCTGCGCCGCCTGCGCAGCCTGGCCTCCCTGCGGGGGTAGGGGATGCGGACGCGAGGCGCGGCGGGGTGCCGCCGGAGGTAGAGTCGGCCCGATGACGAAGCACACGATCACCCCGCCGGTCGCCCCCATCCTGGGCGACACCCACACCTGTGACTGTGGCGCCCGGCTCGACGGCCGCATGGCGGCCGAACTGCACGCCGCCGAGACCGGGCAGTGCACGGTGTGCCTGGGCTCGGCGGAGGAGGAGGTGGCGCCGGGCCTCGATCGCGGCTGCACGGCGTGCGCGGCCACCGGGCGGCGCCGCGAGCAGATCACCTGGCAGCTCGCCCACGCCGAGGCGGAGCAGGTCATCACGATGAGCGTGGTCCGGGGAGTGGTGGCGGAGTTCGACGGGCCGTTCCACCTGTCGGAGATCGCCGACGCGGTGCGCGACGGGCTCGGCCTGCCGGCGGGCCGCCTCCCCGTGGGGCCGCGGGTGCGTGACCTGCTGCTGCGCATGCAGGCCGCCGGCGAGATCACCATGCTGTCGGCGCCCGACGAACTGCTGGACGGGGCCGACGTGGTGCTCTACCGCGACCCGCAGTGGCAGCGCGCCGGCACCCTGGGCTCCGGCGCCGACCTCTGACCCGCCCCCGTGGCCGTCCGTGGCCGACCCCGCCCCTGACAGGTCGGCGTCCCCGAGCGATCAGGTGCGGCAGAGGATCTCGCCGTGCGTGATCGACAGCCAGCCGTCCCCCGCCGCCGCCCACTCCCGCCACTCCTCGGACATCCGCCGCAGACCCTCCTCCGTGGCGGCGCCGCGATCGAGCGCCTGCCGGGCCATCTCCGAGTGCAGGACGCGTTCGGCCCACATGCCGCCCCACCAGGCCCGGTCCTCGGGCGTGGCGAAGCACCAGACCGACGCGGTGGGCGTCACGTCGTCGAAGCCGGCGGCGCGGGCCCAGGACAGCAGCCGTCGCCCGGCGTCGGGCTCGCCGCCGTTGCCGCGGGCCACCCGCTGGTAGAGCTCCATCCAGTCGTCCAGCGCGGGCAGCCGCGGATACCAGGCGAAGGCCGCGTAGTCGCTGTCGCGGGCCGCGACGATCCCGCCGGGCCTGGTGACCCGTCTCATCTCGCGCAGTGCCGCGACCGGGTCGCCCACGTGCTGCAGCACCTGGTGGGCGTGCACGACGCAGAAGGTGTCGTCGGCGAAGTCCAGGGCCTGCACGTCGGCGACCGCGAAGTCCACGTTGGCCGACCCTCTGGCGGCCACCTCGGCCCGCGCCAGCTCCAGCGCCTCGGCGCTCACCTCCGAGGCGGTCACGTGCCGGACGACGGTCGCCAGGTCGGCGGTGATGGTGCCGGGGCCGCTGCCCACGTCCAGCAGGGTCATGTGCGGCCGGAGGTGCGGCAGCAGGTAGGCGGCCGAGTTGCCGGCCGTACGCCACCGGTGCGAGCGCAGCACCGACTCGTGGTGGCCATGGGTGTAGACGGCGTCCATCGCAACTCCTTCGTCCTCGTCCGTACCACCCGGACCCTACCGACCATCTCATAATGAGAGAAGATTCGTCTCATCATATGGACAGAGCGCATGTCCGTCCGCGCCGTGAACGGGCGGGACGGGAAGGGGTGGGACGGGGCGGGAAACGGCGGCTAGGGTGGCGGCATGGTCACAGTGGAGGACGTGCGGCGGCTCGCGGCCACGCTGCCGCGCTCGTCGGAGCACCTCATCAGGGACCGGGTCAAGTTCCGGGTGGGCTCGATCGTGTACGTCGCGTTCTCACGCGACGAGACCGTGATGGGCTTCGCCTTCCCCAAGGAGGAGCGGGCCGCGCTGGTGGCCGCCGAACCGGCCACGTTCCTGCTGCCGCCGGAGGGGGACCTGCGCTTCAACTGGGTGTGCGCCCGGACGGCCGCTCTCGACCTCGACGAGGCGCACGAACTGGTGCTGGAGGCGTGGCGGATGGTGGTGCCGAAGAAGGTGTATGCCGACCACCTGGCCGCACACCCGGACACGGTGGCACGTCCCGTGCCGGGGAGCGCGAGCATGCCACGAGCGGCCACACCTGATCGCGCAACGGACCACGAGGACCCCGAGCCGAGCCGCGCTCGCCCGAAGCAGGCTCTCTAGGACAGTCCCCGGTAGAGGTCCGCGGTGAGCCGGTTGACGCGCCGCACGGAGTCGTTCCACGTTCCGCCGGCCGGGTGCGCGGTCAGCACGGCCATGACGTACCGCTCACCCTTGCCGGCCAGACCCGTGGAGTGCAGCACGGGACGCCCGTAGTCGGGCACACCGGACCCGGCCGCGCGGCGGGCCACCGCGGAGACCGACCCTCCCGTGGTGCCGCCCGCCGCCGTGCCGCCGGCCGCCGAGGCGGCGCAGCGCGTGGGCGGCACCGCGCCGAACCCCGACCAGCCCTGCTTGACCGCCCACGGCCGGGGCACCCCGCTCGGGATGCCGAAGTACTGGTGGAAGCCGTCGTTGCCGCACGGTGTCGCCCGGCGCAGGTGGCCCAGGATCGTCTCGCGCACCCGCGGTTCGGCCGTGTCCAGCAGGTAGCGGTACGTGCGCACGATGTCGTACGCGCTGAGCGAGGTGTAGCCCCAGAAGCCGGGATGGGAGGCGGGCGGCGGGGTGGTGTCGGCCAGGCCGAGCCGGCGGGCCGTCCGCGTGACGATCGCGCCCCGGCCCGAGCGGGTCCACAGCGTGGTGGCCGCGGCGTCGTCGCTGGAGCGCAGCATCTCCTGGAGCAGCCGCGCGTCGCCCGCGGGGACGGTGCCGCGCCGTTCCAGGTAGTCGATGGCGATGAGGATCTTCACCACGGAGGCGGAGCGGAACTTGCGGTGCGCGTTCCGCATCGCGACGATCTTGCCTGCCGCGCCGGCCCGCCGGTCGAACACCACCCACGCCGCCGTGGTCCCGGCCGGCACGCGCGGCGGCTCGGCGGCGTGAGCCCGGGCCGGTAAGGCGGCGGCCGCAGAGCCGTAGAGGCATCCGGCGGCGAGGGGGACGGCTGCGGCGACGGCGGCCCACGGCTTCTTTTGCATCCGCCATACCTACCAGACCTTGACGTACCCACATAGACGGATATAAACACAGATGAAACCAAACGGAAACGGCGGTGAACCAACATCATGTACGCCGAGGAGCGGCAGCAGGAGATCCTCCGCAGGGCGCGGGTGGCTGGCCGGGTCGACGTGGTGACGCTGGCCGACGATCTCGATGTGACCACCGAGACGATCCGCCGCGACCTCACCACCCTGGAGCGGGCCGGCGTGCTGCGCCGGGTGCACGGCGGGGCCATCCCCGTGGAACGGCTGGGCTTCGAGCCGGCGCTGTCCACCCGCGACGAGGTGATGACCGGGGAGAAGGAGCGCATCGCCAAGGCCGCGCTCGCCGAACTGCCCCAGGACGGCTCGGTGATCATCGACGCGGGCACCACCACGGGCCGTCTCGTGCAGGTGCTGCCCGCCGACCGCGAGCTGACCGTCGTCGTCAACTCGCCGCCGCTGGCCATCGCGCTCGCCTCCCGGGCCAACCTCAACGTGATCCTGCTCGGCGGCCGGCTGCGCGGGCGCACGCTGGCCACCGTGGACGACTGGGCGCTGCAGCCCCTGTCCCAGTTGCACGTGGACGTGGCGTTCATGGCCACGAACGGCTGCTCGGTCGCCAAGGGCCTGACCACCCCCGATCCGGCCGAGGCGGCCATCAAACGGGCCATGGTGCGGGCCGCGCAGCGCAGCGTGCTGCTGGCCGACCACACGAAGTTCACCAACACCTACCTGGCGAGGTTCGCCGAGCTGCGCGAGATCGACGTGGTGATCACCGACTCGGGTGTGGACCCGGCCCTGGCCGCCGACCTGGCGGCGGCGGGCCCCGAGGTGGTGCGGGCATGATCCTCACCCTCACGCTGAACCCGAGCCTCGACCGCACGATCGAGATCGCCGCGCTGGCCAGGGGCGCGGTGATCCGGGCCGCTGCCGCGCACCTCGACCCGGGCGGCAAGGGCGTGAACGTCTCACGCGCCCTGCTGGCCAACGACGTCGCCTCGCGGGCCGTCGTACCGTTCGGCGGCGACGAGGGCAGGCAGCTCGTCCGCCTGCTCGCCGGCGAGGGGCTCGACATGGTCACCGTGCCCGTCTCCGGGGCGACCAGGTCGAACGTCACGCTGGCCGAGCCCGACGGCACCGTCACCAAGATCAACGAACCGGGCACGGCGCTGTCGGCCGGCGAGCTCGACACGATCGCCGACGCGGTGCTGGCCGCCGCGCACGAGGCCGACTGGGTCGTGGCCTCGGGCAGCCTGCCGCCCGAGGTGCCCTCCGACGTCTACGCCCGGCTGTGCCGCCGCTTCGCCGGGGCGGGCATCCACGTCGCCGTCGACACCAGCGGCCCCGCCCTGGTCGCCGCCCTGCCGGCGGGGCCGGCCCTGGTCAAGCCGAACGCCGAGGAGCTGGCCGCCGCCACCGGCCTGCCGATCCGCACCGTCGGCGACGCGGTCGAGGCCGCGCTCAAGCTGCGTGCGGCGGGCGCCCGCACCGTGCTGGCCAGCCTCGGCGCCGACGGCGCCGTCCTCGTCGAGGACGGCGCCGTCTGGTACGGCGAGGCGGCGGTCGCGGAGCGGCGCAGCTCGGTCGGCGCGGGCGACGCCATGCTGGCCGGGTTCCTCGCGGGCGGCGCGAGCGGCGAGGCGGCCCTCGTCGAGGCGCTGGCCTGGGGAGCGGCGGCGGTCGGGCTGCCCGGCAGCCGCATGCCCGGCCCGGCCGACATCCACCGCGACGGCGTCCGCACCGGCCCGCCCGACCTCTCCCGCCCCCTCACCTCCGTCCCCGCCGAACCCCGCTCACCCAAGCACGTCTCCGGTGCCCCGGCCCCCACCGACGGCCGGTCCGCCGCCCCCTCCGAGCCCGGTCACCCCTCCACGGCTCCCTCCGGCACCACCCCCCTGCCCGAACCACCCACTCCGGAGCCCGCGCATCCCTGAAGGAGCACGTCCATGGCCGACACGTACACACCCCCGGTCTACGGAACCGGGGTCAAGGCCACCATCCAGCGGCTCGGCGGCCACCTGGCCGGCATGATCATGCCGAACATCGGCGCCTTCATCGCCTGGGGCCTGATCACCGCCCTGTTCATCCCGACCGGCTGGCTGCCGAACGAGCAGCTCGCCAAGATGGTCGGCCCCATCATCACGACCCTGCTCCCGGTCCTGATCGCCTACACCGGCGGCCGGATGGTCCACGGCCAGCGCGGCGCGGTGGTGGGCGCGGTGGCCGTGATGGGCGTCATCGTGGGGTCGGACATCCCCATGTTCCTGGGCGCCATGGTCATCGGCCCGCTGACGGCCCTGATCCTGAAATATGTGGACAAGTTCACGGAGCAGCGGACCAAGGCCGGCTTCGAGATGCTCGTGGACAACTTCACGGCCGGCATCGTCGGCGGTGCGATGGCCGTGGCCGGCATGTGGGGCATCGGCCCCGTCGTCAGGGCGATCACCGACACCGCGGGCGACGCCGTCGGATGGCTGATCACCCACAGCCTGCTGCCCCTCGCGTCGGTGCTCATCGAGCCCGCCAAGGTGCTGTTCCTCAACAACGCCATCAACCACGGCGTCCTCGGGCCGCTGGGTGTGGCCGAGGCGCTCAAGGACGGCAAGTCGATCCTGTTCATGCTGGAGTCGAACCCCGGGCCCGGACTGGGCCTGCTCCTGGCGTACATGATGTTCGGGCCGCGCCAGCTCCGTCCCAGCACCCCGCCCGCGATGATCATCCACTTCTTCGGCGGCATCCACGAGATCTACTTCCCGTACGTGCTGATGAAGCCCCGGCTCATCCTGGCCGTCATCGCGGGTGGCGCGGCCGGCGTGTTCACCTTCATGGTCACCGGCGCCGGGCTGGTGGCGACGCCGTCGCCGGGCAGCATCTTCGCCTACCTGGCGGTGACCCCGAAGGGCGGCTGGTTCGGCGTGATCCTCGGGATCCTCGTCGCGACGGCCGTGACGTTCGCCGTGGCCGCCGTCCTGCTCGGCTTCGGCCGCGGCGAGAAGGAGGAGCCCGCCGTCGATCCGGCGCCGTCCGCGGAGTCCGCGCAGGTCACCGAGGCCGGCACCCCCGTGCAGGACGCCCCCGTGCGGGACGCTTCCGCACAGCACGACCACGAGCAGGACGGCCGCGAGACGCGGGCCCGATCCGTACCCAAGGAGGCTTGACCCAGATGGCCGGCATCGACAGCAAGGACATCCGCAAGATCATCGTGGCCTGCGACGCGGGCATGGGCAGCAGCGTGATGCTGGCCAGCCAGTTGCGCAAGCAGCTCAGGGACACCGGCGTCACCGTGGAGCACACCCCGGTGAACTCCATCCCGGCCGACGCCGACGTGGTGCTCTGCCACGCCGGCCTGGCCGCCCGCGCCCGGGCCGCGGCCCCGGACAAGGTGCTGGTGCCGTTCCAGATCTTCCTGGGCGACCCGGCCGTGACACGGCTCGTCGACGCGATCAAGAAGGGCGGCACCGTGCATGCCTGACCAGCCGGCCGACGCGGCGGCCATGCGCCCCGACCTGCTCGACCCGCGCGCCGTGCTGCTGCACGAGAGCGCCGCCGACCGCGCCGAGGCGATCCGCCGCTGCGGGCGCGTCCTGGTGGACGTGGGCGCGGTCGCCGAGTCGTACATCGACGCCATGATGGAGCGCGAGCGGTCGATCTCCACGTACGTCGGCGAGGGGGTGGCCATCCCGCACGGGACGGCCGCCGCCAAGGAGGTCGTCCGGCGCGACGCGATCTGCGTCGTGCGCTTCCCCGGCGGCGTCGACTGGGGCGGCGAGCGGGTGACGCTGTGCGTCGGCATCGCCGCCAAGGGCGACGGGCACGTGCCGCTGCTCGCGGCCCTCGCCGACATCCTGCTCGACCCCGAACGTGCCAGGACCCTGCGCGAGGCGACAGAGGTCCACCAAGTGATCAAGGAGCTGACGTGAAGGTCGCCCGATTCCACGCCCCCGGCGACATCCGCGTGGAGGACGCGCCGGAGCCGGTGGCCGGCCCAGGCGAGCTGAAGATCCGGGTCCGCAACTGCTCGACGTGCGGCACCGACGCGAAGATCTTCAAGTTCGGCCACCACCACATCCGCCCGCCGCGGGTGATGGGCCACGAGATCGCCGGCGAGGTGGTCGAGACCGGCGAACGCGTCCAGGTGATCGCCGCCATCCCGTGCGGCACCTGCGAGGAGTGCCGGCGCGGCCGGCTGACCGTCTGCCCGAACCAGGAGTCGATGGGCTACCACTACGACGGCGGCTTCGCCGAGTACATGATCGTCCCGGCCAAGGTGCTCGCCGTCGACGGCGTCAACGCCATCCCGGACGGCGTCGGGTTCGCCGAGGCGTCGGTGGCCGAGCCGCTCGCGTGCGTGCTGAACGGGCAGTCGCTGGCGGGCGTCGGCCCGGGCGACGACGTGGTGGTCATGGGCGCCGGCCCGATCGGCTGCCTGCACGTGCGGCTGGCGCGGGCGCGCGGCGCCGCCCGGGTGTTCCTGGTGGATGTCAACGCCGAACGGCTGACGATGGCGGCCGAGTTGGTCACGCCGGACGCCGTGATCGACTCCGACCCGGTGGAGCAGGTGCTCAAGCTCACCGGCGGCCGCGGCGCCGACGTGGTGATCACCGCGGCGGCCTCGGGCGCCGCGCAGGAGCAGGCCGTACGGATGGCGGCCCGGCAGGGGCGGATCAGCTTCTTCGGCGGGCTGCCCAAGGACGACCCGATCATCCGGCTGGACTCCAACCTGGTGCACTACCGCGAGCTGACGATCGTCGGCGCGAACGGCTCCAGCCCGGCGCACAACGCCGAGGCCCTCCGCCTGATCGCGGACGGCCGGGTGCCGGTGGCGGATCTCATCACCCACCGGCTGCCGCTCACCCAGGTGCTCGACGGGATCGACCTCGTCAGTCGGGGCGCGGCCATCAAGGTCACGATCGAGCCCTGAGGAGGCTTCGTCATGGGTCTGGTACACCGAACGGTGATCGTGGCCTCGGCCAGCGGCCTGCACGCCCGTCCCGCCAAACTGTTCGTGCAGGAGGCCGTGCGGCTGGGCGTGCCGGTGCGGATCCGCGCCGGCGAGCGGACCGTCCCGGCCACCAGCATGCTCGGGGTGCTGTCGCTGGGCGCCTCCCGGGGTACGGAGGTGACACTGGAGTCGGACGCGCCCGGCGCGGAGGAGGCGCTGGACGCGCTGGCCGCACTGCTCGCACGCGACCTCGACGCGGAGGAGACCCTTGATGCCTGACCCGGCCCGCCCGCCCCGGCAGCGTCTGAGCGGTCTGGGCGTCAGCCCGGGCCGCTCGGCCGGCCCGCTCGTCCGCATGGCCGGCCCGCCCGCGCTGCCCGCGGCCCGGCCGGTCACCGACCCGGCCGCGGAGGTGGCGACGATCGCCAAGGCGCTGGAGGCGGTGGCGGCCGACCTGCGGCGCCGCGCCGAGGGGACCTCCGACACCACCGCGGCGGAGGTGCTCGACGCGCTGGCCATGATGGCCGAGGACCCGATGCTGCGCGAGGACGCCGAACGGCACGCCCAGGACGGCCTCGACGCCCCCCACGCCCTGGACGCGGCGTTCGGCGCCCACCGCGAGACGCTCGCGGCGCTCGGCGGCTACCTGGCCGAACGGGCCGCCGACCTGGACGATCTGAAGTACCGGGCGGTGGCCGCCGCCCTGGGCCTGCCCATGCCGGGCATCCCCTCCCCCGGCCACCCGTACGTGCTCGTCGCCGAGGACCTGTCCCCCGCCGACACGGCGGGACTCGGCGCGGAGGTGCTGGCGCTGGTGACGGAGCGGGGCGGCCCGACCAGCCACACCGCGATCCTGGCGCGCAGCCGGGGGCTGCCCGCGGTGGTCGCCTGCCGCGGCGTCCTCGACGTGCCGGACGGCACCGTCGTCGCCGTTGACGGCCGCACCGGCGACGTCACCGTCGGCCTGACCCCGCAGGACGCTGCGGACGTCGTCGAACGCGACCGCCGCGAACGCGACCGGCTCGCGGGCAGCAAGGGGCCCGGCCGGACCGCGGACGGCCACCCAGTCAAGCTGCTGCTCAACATCGGCTCGGCCGCCGACCTCGGGCCGGACGCCGCCGACGCCGAGGGGGTGGGGCTGTTCCGCACCGAGTTCCTGTACCTGAACCGCAGGCAGCCGCCGTCCTTCGAGGAGCAGGTGGCGGCCTATGCGGAGGTGTTCGCCCGGACGCCCCTGGTGGTGGTGCGGACGCTCGACGCGGGCACGGACAAGCCCCTCCCCTTCCTGGGTCTCCCGCCGGAGCCGAACCCCGCTCTCGGCATCCGCGGCCTGCGCGTGGACCGGGTGCTGCCCGGCGTCCTGGACACGCAGCTCGACGCCATCGCCGAGGCGGCCCGCACCACGGGCGGCACGCCGTGGGTGATGGCCCCCATGGTGACCACCGTCGCCGAGGCCGCCGACTTCGCCCGTCGCGCCCGCTCCCGCGGACTCACCCAGGTCGGCGCCATGATCGAGGTGCCGGCCGCCGCCCTGCAGGCCGAGGAGCTGCTGGCGGAGCTCGACTTCCTCAGCATCGGCACCAACGACCTCAGCCAGTACACCTTCGCCGCCGACCGCCAGCACCCGGGCCTCGCCGACCTCCTGGACCCGCGCCAGCCGGCGCTGCTGAAGCTCATCGCCCTGTGCACGGAGGCCGGCCACGCGGCGGGCAAGCCGGTCGGCGTGTGCGGCGAGGCGGCCGGCGACCCGCTGCTGGCCCCGCTGCTGGTGGGCTTGGGCGTGACGAGCCTGTCCATGGCCCCGGTCTGCGTACCGGCCGTACGGGACGAGCTGTCCCGCCACACCCTGGAGGAGTGTCGCCGCCTGGCCTCACCGTGAAGCCGCCTCGCGCGCAGCGCCGACGACCCCCGTACATCACGGCCTGCGCGCGAGCACGAGGTAGTCGAGCCTGCGGTGCCGGAGCAGCCGGACCGGCAAGGCGTGTGTGATATCTTCGGCGACGCCGTGCAGCACTACGACTGGAGGAGGTGAGACCGATCAACGCTGTGATGACAGATCGGGGCTCCCTCCCGTGCATGGTCTAGGGAGCGCCCGCACAAGGCACCCCCGAAAGGCTTCGAAACGCCATGCGCTTCAGCTTGACCTCCCAGACGTCGACCGACGGCGTCACCGAACAGTCCTTCACCCTCGGCGAGATCACCGGCGTGCTGTTCACGCCGCAAGGCGCCACCGGTCCCCGCCCGCTGATCCTGATGGGACACGGCGGCGGTCAGCACAAGAAGGCCCCCGCCGTCCTCGCCGGCGCGCACCGGTTCGCCGCCGAGGGGGGTTTCGCCGTCGCCGCGATCGATGCCCCCAACCACGGCGACCGGCCGAAAGATGAGCAGTTCCTCCAGTTCGCGGGCGCCATGCGGGCCCGCATGGCCGCCGGAGAGGATCCGGCCGGGCTGGTCGCGGCCATGCACGACCTGCTGGCCGGGCAGGCCGTCGCCGACTGGCAGGCCGTCCTGACCGCGGTGCAGGAACTCGGCCACGTGGGCGCCGGCCCGGTCGGCTATTGGGGGGTGTCGATGGGCTGCGGGCTCGGTGTGCCGCTGCTCGCCGCCGAACCCCGGATCCGCGCCGCGGTGCTGGGCCTGCTCGGCGTGCACACGCTGGCCGCACCCGCCGCCCGGGTCACCGTGCCGGTGCAGTTCCTGCTCCAGTGGGACGATACGCGGGTGCCCAGGGACCAGGCCTTGGCGCTGTTCGACGCCCTGGGCTCGACCGACAAGACGCTGCACGCCAACCCCGGCGACCACGGGGGAATCCCCGCGTTCGAGACCGACAACGCGCTGCGGTTCTTCGCCCGGCACCTCGGCCGGAAACTCCTGAAAGAGTGATCTCAAGGAGTGAGGACGAGGCGACCGCGGAGGCCGCCTCCGGCGAGGCGCCGGTGGGCGGTGGCGACCTGGTCGATGGGCATGGTCCCGGCTACGCGTAGGGTGAGGGAGCCTGCTTCGACCAGGGCGGCGAGCCTGGAGAGGAGGGCGCCGTCGGCGCGGATCCAGTGGTTGAAGACCCGGATGCCGCGCAGCGGAATCGGCGCTCCTCCCGCCACCAGCGCGGCGAAGGCGCCCCCCGACCGCACCGCGTCGAGGGCGGCCGCTCCGACCACGGCAGCGTCCAGTGCCGCGTGCACACCGCCCGGAACGAGGGAACGGACCGCCTCGCCCAGCCGTGCCGTGCGTGGCACGAACAGTTCGGCGCCGAGCCCGCGGACGAGCGGTTCGTCATCGGCTCCGGCGACCGCGACCACCCGGAGCCCGCGCGCGACGGCCAGTTGGATCGCGAAGCCGCCGACGGCACCGGCCGCCCCGGTCACCAGCAGCGTCTGCCCGGGGTTCAGGTCGAGTCCGTCGAGCGCTTGCGCGGCGGTGAGACCGTTCAGGGGCAGCGTGGCGGCTGGTGCGGGTGAGACGCCCGCAGGCGCGGCTGTGACCGCATCCGCGTCGAGCACGACATGTTCGGCCTGGGTGCCGATCGGCACGTCCAGCCGGTCGGACAGGCCGATCACCTGGTCCCCGCGCTTGATGCCGGTGACCCCTGGGCCCGTCTGTTCGACGGTTCCCGCGACATCCCACCCGATGCCGATCACGTCCCGCGCCGGCAGCAAGCCCGCCTCGGTGAGCGCACCGGACCGAGTGGCCAGATCGACCGGGTTTACCGTCGCTGCCTCCACCCGGATGCGGACCTGCCCTTGTGCCGCAACCGGCATCGGCACGTCCGCGATCTGCAGAACCTCGGGTCCGCCGAAAGCACGGACGACAACTGCGCGCATGAGATCTCCTCGTCGTTCCGCAAGGATTCAGAACTTGAGGAACAACCGTATGGAGAGCTACTCTCTCACGGGAAGTACGCACTTCAAGGTGCCTATCGTACGGACAGGAGCGCGATGACGACCCGCACCACCGCTCAGCAGCGCGAGCAGGCGCGCATCGCCTACGACGCCTACCTCGCGACCTGCCCGGCCCGGCAACTCCTCGACCGGATCAGCGACAAATGGGTGAGTCTCCTGCTCACCGCGCTCGCCGACGGCCCGCAGCGCTACAGCGGTCTGTCCCGTACCATCGCCGGTGTCAGTCAGAAGATGCTCACCCAGACCCTGCGCACCTTGGAACGCGACGGCCTGATATCCCGCTCCGTCACGCCTTCGGTCCCGGTTCGGGTCGATTACTCCCTCACCTCGCTGGGCGTCAGCCTGCTGCCCGTGATGCAGGCCATCAAGGACTGGGCCGAGACCCACATCGAACAGGTCGCCGCCGCCCGCGACACCTACGACAGCCGCTCCACCTCCCCGGACGCTGTTGCTCAGAGCACCGAACGCAACGAGGCGAGTCGACAGATCAGGCGCGCCTGACCTGATGCGGGAAGAGTCCACTACAGCGCGGGAGAACTCGAGGGCGTCGGCGGCGGCAGCCCACCTGGCAGGACCGCGCGCAGGCGCTGCCAACAGTCTTGCGAGGGACTTCGGGATCCGTCAGGGCACCGGCAGACCGCGCTCCCGTGTCCGCCGCCCGCGAACGCGTGCCACGGCCGACAGGAGCAGCCAGACCAGCAAGGCCAGCACCCCGACCAGGGCGTACTCGATCAGGGGGATCCTGACCACCTCACCGAGGGCGGCCCCCACCTCGCCGCGCAGCGCGTACACGACCACCACCGCGCCCACGTAGGCGGCGGCGAGCATCCACCGCACCCCGGCGGACAGCCCCAGCCCGTGCATCTGGGTGAGGACGAAGACCCCGAGGAAGCCGAACAGGAACATCGGCCACGCCCCGTCCGGCCCCGACGTCATCACCGCCACCAGCGTGCCGTGCACCGCGACCGTCAACTCCAGGCTGACCGTCCACCAGCGCGCGGTGTGCGCCCTGGTCAGGAACAGGCTGCCCTGCAGCAGCAGGAGGAACATGTAGAAGAAGCCGATGAGGTGGCCACTGGTCGCCTCCATCGGGTGGTACCAGAAGGTGTAGACCGCGGCCCAGCTGAAGAGGTAGCCGTGGTAGCGCCGGGCGGCGTCGACCACCTGCCGGCCGAGCGGCAGCGGCTTGCCGGCGAACATCCCGCGCCGCCGGTTCTCCATCAGCAGCACGACGACCAGCAGCAGCACCACCGAGCCCTGCGAGCTGAAGATCGACACGTCCTGGGCGAGCCCGTCGTAGAACAGGTGCGTCTGCACCGTGTGCAGCGCGATGAACCCGGCGTTGACCGCCAGCGCGACGACGTTGACCGGGTGCAGCCCGGTGGCGTAGCGGCGGACCCGGGTCTGCGCGTAGTAGATCAGCCCCCAGAACGCCACCTGGTGCGCCGCGTACCCCGCCCAGGCCGTCAGCCGGGTCCACAACGTCGGCTCGGGCAGCTTCCAGTAGTACCAGGAGGCGCCCTGGTCGGGCAGCAACTCGATGCCCGCCAGCCGCCGGCCGAGCAGCCACACCATCCCGGTCAGCAGGGCACTGGCGGCCACGCCGAGGGCGAGCGTCCGCGCCGGGGTCAGCGTCCGCGTCCACGCAAGTCTTTCCATGATGGAACATTTCTAGCATGGAACAATAGACCTGCTCACCCGCGCCGGGACGAGGAGGAACGTGACGCAGGACGCCCCGCCCCCGACCGCCTACGAGCTGATGGTCGCGATACGCCGGCTCAACATGGAGAGCGACCGGTTCATCGAACGGTTCGCCGTCCTGCACGGCCTGCACCGCACCGACCTGAACGCCCTGGTGGTCATCCTCGACGCCGCCAACGCCGGCCGCCACCCCACCCCCGGCGAGCTGGGCGCCGCACTCAACCTCAGCCCACCGGCCACCAGCGCCCTCGTCAACCGGCTCGAACAGGCCGGCCACGTCGAACGCCGCCGCAGCACCACGGACCGCCGCAAGATCGAGATCGCCGTGAACGAGCCCGCCGTCCGCCTGGCCGGCCGCTTCTTCGCCCCCCTCGGCCGCCACCTGACGGCCGCCATCGACGAGTTCACCCCGGACGAACGCGAGATCATCGCCCGCTTCCTGACCCGCGCCATCACCGCCACCACCACCGCCGTCCAGGAAACGACCACCTGACAGCCGACGACACCACGGTGCCGGCCGCACCCTTGCCCCCTGCGGGCACAGCGGGGTATCTGCTGCGCGAGGTTCAGTCCCGTACCTCTACCTCTCCGAAGATCCGGCTGGAGGGTGCGGACCGTAAGAAGAACGGGGTCTGTCGCGGATTCGGTGGTGACGGATTCCGCGGCCTCGACCAGGACCGCGACGCCGTCCGCGCGGCCGTCACCGTGCCCCTCCACAACAGCGGCACAGAAGGCGTGAACACCAGGAGCAAGCGGATCATGCGCCAGATGCCCGGCCGGGCCGGCTTCGCGCTGCTCCACCGCATTCATCGGGTAAGGCGGCCTGGGTGACTGCGAGGAAGGTCAGGGCGAGCGTGATCCTCGAAATCGAGCCCGACCGGGCCGAGCAGATCCGCGCCATCCTCGACCGTCCTGACGGGGTGGGCGGTCCATCACCTCCTCGGTGAGCCGCCAGCCGAGCCGGGTGAGGGCGGCCGCGGTGATCAACTCGGGCACGAGGCGTGCACGGAAGCATTCCCTCGCCGACCGCGATCACGCTTCCTACCGCGATGAGCAACCACAACACGCCGAAGCCGATGATCAGCATCTTTCAGGTGAGGCGCCGCGCCCGCTTGAGATCGTCCATTTGCCGCACGCGCACCACGTCGCCGAGCTTGACCCGGGCGCCCGTCCGCAGCACCGCCCGCTGGTACACCTTGGCGCCGAAGGCCAGCGCCGCGAGCACCGCCGCCACCATCGCCGCGATCGAGAGCCCCGCCTGCCACAGCGGCACCTCGGTCGCGGCCACCCGTACCGCCATGACCATCGAGGAGAACGGCGGCACGTACGACATGACCGTGGCCAGCGTGCCGGTGGGCTCGTCAGTGGCGCAGAAGGCCACGAAGCACGTGACCAAGACGGTCATGACCGGTGGCGTCAGCACGGTGTCCACCTCCTCCTGGCGCGAGACCAGCGAGGCGAACGAGGCCGAAAGGGTGGCGAAGAAGGCGTACCCGAGGACGAACCAGACCAGCACCCCGGCCACCAGGCCAGGAACGCCGGGCGGGAATGCGGGCCGACGACGAACGCCTTCGTGCGGATCTGCGTCACGATCTCGCGACGGGCGACCAGCATCAATCCGTTCACGCCACGGCCTCCTTGAAGATCTCGGTGAGTGTCGGCTGCTCGTGGCCGAAGTGCTCGACATGCACCGCTCCTGCAGAGCGGCGGCCAGCGCGTCCACCGCGATCGGGTCGAGCCCGGAGAACGGCTCGTCCAGCACCAGCACCTCGGGGTCGTGCACCAGCTGCACGCGCTGCCGGTTGCCCAGCGAGAGCGCCTGCACCGGGTCGTTCCTGCGCTCGGCCACACCCAGCCGCTTCATAAGGTCCTCGGTGGCCTTCTTGGCGGCCGCGGCGCTCATCCCGTGCAGGCGGCCCGAAGTATTCGATCTGCTCGGCGACCCACATCTTCTGGTAGAGGCCACGTTCTTCCGGCATGTAGCCGAAGCGGCGCCGGTCGTCGTAGCCGAGCTGGCGGCCCTGCCGGCTCACCGAGCCGGAATCGGCCTGGAGCACACCCATCACGATGCGCATGGTCGTCGTCTTGCCCGCGCCGTTCGCGCCGACGAACCCGAACATCTCCCCCGGCCGTACGAAGAAACTGATCCCATCCAGGGCGAGCTTGCCGTCGGGAGCGTCGGGGCCGCCCGCGAAGCGCTTGCGGAGCTCGCTGATCTCGATCATCAGGTCCTCTCCTTCGCTATGGGTCAATCGTGGCTTCCGAGCCGTTCGCCCTGGTAGTCATGGAAATCATGTGCTCGATGGTGCGGGGCCGGGCCGTGCTTCGATCGACGTGGTCAAGTGATCTCCTCCGAGAGCCGGCGGTGAGAGCCGCCGGGATCCGTCGTGTCAGCCGACTTCGCTCGCCGCCGACCTGGCAGCCTCGACGCTCTTGCGCAATGCGGTCGCGATCGGCTCGACGGGCACGGACAGCTGCTGGATCCGGTCCCGGCGCAGACGCCTCTCCCGCCAGGAGGGAACCACCGTCTTGAGCCGGGCCGCCGTGGCCAGCGCCGCCAGGACGCGGACGTCCTCGTCCAGGCGCCCGACCGGCTGGCCGCCGCGGATGGCCCGGCCGACACGCTCGGCCAGCCTGCGCGACAGGTACGCCTTGCGCGGCGTGATCCGCTCGAGTGGGAACAGCAGGATCCGGCGCCGCTCCACGCTGATCATCCGGGCGGCCTCCAGCTCGTCGCGTACCACGCGGACCGCCTTGCCGTGGTCCTTCTGCACCCACCGCCGCCACGAGCGGGGCGGCGAGTTCGAGATCTGCTCCCAGACCACGGCCCGCAGGGAACCCGGCTCGGCGGCCGGGGCGGTGAGAGCTCGCGCCTTGCCCGACTCGTCCGCCAGGTTGCCCGCCAGCAGCAGCTCGGCGAGGGTGGCCGCGCGCAGCAGGTAGCCCAGCTCCCCCCGCTGGGTCAGCTTCTCCTTCCGCAGGTCGAAGGCCAGCAGGAAGGCCGATCGGGTCAGTGACTCACCCTGCTTCACTTGCGTCTCCATCCGCCCGCTCCTCTTCTTCGTCCTGATCTGTGTCGTCCCCTGTGCCGTCCTGCGGCGCCTTCCTCGGCCGTCCGCGTGGGCGCATCCGCCCAACCCCGTCGGGCAGGCGTCCGGCCTCGGACAGGGCCCTGCGCAGCAGGAACTCGATCTGGGAGTTCGTGCTGCGCAGCTCGTCGGACGCCCACCTGGCCAGCGCGTCGTGAACCACCGGGTCAAGCCGCAGCAGGATCTTCTTCCGCTCCACGGTGATTACTGGTAGAGCGTGCCCGTGTTGACCACGGGCTGGGTGTCGCGGTCACCGACCAGCACCACGAGCAGGTTGCTCACCATGGCCGCCTTGCGCTCCTCGTCCAGCTCGACCACGTCGTGCTCGGCGAGCCTGGCCAGGGCCATCTCCACCATGCCGACCGCCCCCTCGACGATCCGCTGCCGCGCCGCCACCACCGCGCCCGCCTGCTGGCGGCGCAGCATGGCGTGGGCGATCTCGGGCGCGTACGCCAGGTGGATGATGCGGGACTCGATGACCTTCACCCCGGCGGACGACACCCTGGCCGCGATCTCCGTGGACAGCCGCTCGTTGATCTCGTCGGCGTTGTCCCGCAGGGACAGCCTGGGCTCGCCGTGCGCGTCATACGGATAGCTGCCCGCGATGTGCCGCACGGCCGTCTCCGCCTGGATGGCCACGAACTCCACGAAGTCGTCCACCTCGAAGACCGCCTGCGCGGTGTCCTGCACCTGCCAGACCACCACGGTCGCGATCTGGATCGGGTTGCCGTCCGCGTCGTTGACCTTCGTCACGTCCGTCTCGTGGTTGCGGATCCTCGTGGACACCCGCCGGCGCACCGTGATCGGGTTGACCCACTGGAAGCCGGGGGTGCGCAGGGTGCCGACGTACCGGCCGAGCAACTGCACCACCCTGGCCTCGCCCGGCGCCACCGCGGTGAGGCCGAAGTACATGAAGGACCCGAGCAGGATCATCAGGCCGCTCACGATGACCACCCACATGCCGCCCTGCCCGGCTCCCGAGGCGAGGCTGACGATTCCCACGACGAGCAGCGCGATCCCGGCCAGGTCCAGCGCCGTCGCCACCCCCAGCATCACGAACCCGTTGGCCGCCCGCACCGGATGCTCGCCCGTGTGCGGTGCGGGCATGTCCACGACGGCGGCCTCAAGTGCGGCCTCGCCCGATGTGTTCGCCATCGTCCGTCCCTTCTCCGTGACTTCGCCTTGATAGCAAAGTGATATCACTTTTTCAGTGACTGTGGAAGGCGGGTTCACCGGGCCCTCCGCTCGGGTCGGTGCGATGAGCCACAAAGTAGGCGTGTTGCCGCAGGC